>NZ_BILY01000009.1 GCF_004000805.1 Paenibacillus glycanilyticus NBRC 16618 | reverse complement strand
GTTAAGACCATTATGGTATTTCTCTTAACGGGTGTCCACTTTCCATTCTAGTTGCAAGACGTCCGTGCCGGGTTTAACCTCGACATTATTGTAAGTCAGCCCGTTGCCATCCATGACGTATCCCCGTTTACCGTACAACCGTTGGGCATTTCCGTAATCCTTATATAATCCGACACCAAGCCCGATATACTTGAATGATTCCGATGTTTTGCTCTCGAGCTCGTCCAGCAGTTTGCTGGCGATCCCCTTTTTCCTGTACTCTTGAAATACGCTTAAATCATTTACTTCCGGTATATGACGTTCGGCAAAATACGGGTATTTGGACTCGTAGATCAAATGACAGCAGCCCGTCAGCTCCTCCCCGTAAAAGGCCATCAACGTTATTCGTTTCCCGGCACGGTTCTCTTCCAAGCATCTGATATAATAATCGCCTTGCCGATACCACGGAAAATGTGCGGCAAATTCCTTATTCAACATCTCGGCCTCGTCCAGGCTGGAAAGCTGTCTCAGTGAAATCCTGTTAGTCATTTAAATACACCTCCATGTAGAAAATAAAGCGATATGGAGTATTTTACCATGACGGTATAAAGGTACAATAAATTCTTTTTCATATCGCTTGACTTAAACCAAGGTTTAAGTCGTATGATATTCCCGTCGACAACAAATTGGAGGACTCCAGATGAACTATTATTCCATTGGTGAAGCTGCTGCCAAATTAGATATACCCGAATCAACGATTCGTTACTATGAGAAAAAAGGTCTTCTCCCGCTAATTGAGCGTGATCATGCCGGCAGAAGGTTATTTTCGGAAGATCAAATGACATTGCTTGGAACGGTCATGTGCTTAAAAAATACGAACATGCCCATCGATGAGATCAAGCAATATATCGATTGGGTCATTGAAGGCGCAAGCACGGTGACTCTTCGTCTTGACATGCTGAACAAGCATAAGCAGACGGTGCTGGCGCAAATGGCTTTAATGACGGAATCCCTAGAGGGAATCGAAGTAAAAATACAACGTTATATCAAACAAACCCAGGAGGCGCTAATATGAAACTTTCAGGAAATACGATACTCATCACAGGCGGAAGCACGGGGATTGGTTTAGCATTCGCGGAACGATTTATGAAAGCCGGCAATACGGTTATTGTTACCGGAAGGCGCGAGCAAGTGCTTCAAGCCGCGCAAGACAAGCTGCCCGGCCTTATAACCAAAGCCAGCGATTTGAGCAATGAAGCCGAGCGGATCGCTCTGTTTGATTGGGTGACTGCGAATTATCCGGCGACCAACGTATTGGTTAACAATGCGGGGATTCAGCAGCGTTTCAACGTGTTGAAATCGGATGTAAAGAACGACTGGGCGTATTTCAATAAAGAATTGACCACAAACATTGAAGCTCCCTTCCATCTTGCGATGCTGTTTGCTCCGTTTTTTGCGGAAAAAGAGAACGCGGCTATAATCAATGTGACATCCGGTCTGGCCTTTACGCCATTCGCCATTGCACCGATCTATTCGGCTACGAAGGCTGCCCTCCACTCCTTTACGATCAGCTTGAGACATCAGCTCTCGGCAACTTCCGTAGAAGTCATCGAGGTTGCCCCTCCGGCCGTTAATACCGATCTGGGCGGCGCGGGTCTCCATTTCCACGGCGAGCCTCTCGATGCCTTCGCCGATGGTATCTTCCAAGGTCTTCAGGAAGGCAAATCCGAGATCGGCTACGGCACCTCGGTAGACCGTCTCCGCATGTCCCGCGACGATATCGATAAATACGCAGAGAACATGTACCAAGCGACAAAAAATTTGATCGAATAACCAACCGATCCTGCTACCCCACAAAAACAAACTAACAAAACAAAGGAGCTGCCAAGCTCCTTCTTTCTTTTTATTTTTTTCTTTTGTGAGCGCTTTTTCAAATTTTAAAATGGTTGGTATAACGAAGCTGCTCGAATGATTCTGGAAAAGCGGAGCGTTCGCCTTTGTTCCCGGATTCCCACCATTAAAATTTAAATTCAAGGAATCTGGGAACAACAGCGATTGGAAGAACATTCGACTGCGCAGTTTTACCGTACCATTTCATTGTAATTTGACCATGCGCATCACAATTTCCTGTACTGGTTAGGCGACTGCCCCTCAAACTTCTTAAACACCTTGCTGAAATATTTATCGTCGTCATAACCGACCATCTCGGCGATCTGGGCGATCTTCAGATTCGGATTTTGCAGCAGCAGCTTCGCTTTTTCAACACGGATACGGCCCAGGTAATCAAAAACATTCTCCCCCAACTCCTGTTTGAAGCGGCGGGAAATATATTCTCTGCTCAGGTAAAACCTTTCGGAGATATCCTGCAGCGTAACCTCGCGATTATAATTCTGCTCCATGTATCTGGCAATGTCCCGCATAATGCTATGCTCTTTATTGCCGCCGGCACCCGTTAATGCCGCAAACGCGCTAAGCCCGTTCAGCAGCTCGCGCCTGCAGAGCTCCAGAGACAATCTGCCCTGCTCATCCAGCAACACATACAACGGCAGGCTCGAAGACGGCTCCGCACTTGCCTGAATGTCCTGCTTGGCCGCAAGCTCCTGCCGCCAGCGGCTCAGCATGGATTCGTATTCGAAGCGCCATAGCTCAATCTGCTCTTGCGTAATAACCGGCAGCAGCCGTGCATTCTCGAGGAAGCTCTCGACGGCCGTCTCGATATCTTTCTCCTTGCCGCTCCACACCGCAAGACGGAACCGCTCTTCGTAAGCGGCAATGCTCAGGGAGTGGATTCCCGTTTTAAAGCCTTGCTCGCTGCAATGAACATAACTGTTGTCCTTGAGCAGATTACGCTGCTTCAGCGCGGCTCTTGCCTCCTGGTACGATAACGATAAACCCGTTGGGAAAGCCTGCTTATGCCCTACTCCGTAATGGAACCGTCCATGAATCGACTTCACGATTCCTTCCGTGATTTGCGCAAGCAAGTCCTCCCAATCCGCCAGCCGATCCCACAGCAAGATAATAATCTCATGCTCGCTGTTCCAATAGCGGAACGCAAAGCCGTTATTTTTCGGCTTGAGTATTTCGTTGCACACATTGATCAGGCAAAAAGTGAGCAGATCCCGGTTACCATCGAATTTACGGGAGATTTGAGGCTCCAGCATCCCGGTGCTCAGAATGATGACCTGGCATTCCGTCGCGCGATCCAGCTGAAATTCCTCCTTCAGCACGGCCGGAACCGCCACTTGCCCGCCAGCCCCGGCTTCACTGATCATCGTCGAGAACAGCTTATCCCGGTACACCGGCTTAATCTGGTTGATTTCGATGCTGCGCTGCTGATCAAGCCTGCGGGCCTGATCCTCCTGCTCCCAGCTCTGCTTCGCTTTCTGAAGAGCCTCCATCAGCTGCTCCGGGTCAATCGGCTTCAGCAAATAATCCTGACCGCCGTATTTCATCGAGCTGCGCACCAGATGGAAATCGTCGTAGCCGCTGATGACGATCGTCTTGCTTTTTCGCCCCTTCTCTTTCATCCAAGCCAGCAGCTCTACCCCATCTCGGTTCGGCATTCGCATATCGGTAATGACGATTTCCGGCTGGATATTCCCCAGCACTTCAATGGCGGAATCGCCGTTATCGGCTTCGTAAATTTCATTGATTCCGAGCTGCTCCCAATCAATCAGCAGCTTAACCGCTTCGCGCACATGCTGTTCATCGTCTACAATGAGTATTTTCATGCTCGTTCCTCCAGCTCTTGCACAGGTATTCGCAGGGTCACGGTAAATCCGCCCGCAGGCGAAGAGTCAATGCTCATTTCCGCTTCCTCGTTGTAATAAAGCTTCAGCCTCATCCAGACGTTGCTGATGCCGATGCTCCTCTGCTCCTCGAGCAGCGCTCCGGTGGAACGGAATAACAGCTGTCGCAGCTCCCGCAGCTTATCCGGATCCATCCCGCTACCGTTATCCTCAATCCGGATCGTCAGCCAGCTTCCGTCGTCGGTAACTTCCGAGAACAATCGAAGAACGCCGCTGCGCCCCGAGTTCTCATAGCCATGCTTGAAATAGTTCTCGACAAGCGGCTGCAGCAGCATTTTGGGCACCTGTACCGACAGAGAGGCCGGATCAATCTCGTAATGCACCGTCAGCTGTTCGTTGAATCTTTGCTGCTGCAGCTCAAGATACGCCTTCGCATGATTCAGCTCCATCGAGAAAGGCACAATGGACTCGCTGGTATTCATGTTGTATCTCATCATTTTCGCAATCGAAGTGATAAGCGTATATACCTTTGGCGCCCCGGCATGAAGGGCCAGCGTCCCGATCGACTGCAGGGCATTGTACAGAAAATGCGGATTGATCTGCGCCTGCATCGCTCTCAGCTGATTCGTCTTATTGGCAATTTCCAGCCGGTATTCGCTATTGATCAAATCCCGGATCGTCTGAATCATCGTATTGAAACGCCTTGCCAATATGCCGATCTCGTCCTTCCGATCAACTGGCACCACGACGTTGAAATTCCCGGACTGCACCTGGTTGATATGCCCGATAAGCCGCTTGACCGGCTTCGTGAACTGGTAGCTGACGAGGAAGCTTGCGATAACCGCAAGCACCATAAAGATCGCGATAACCGACGTATTAATCGTCCGGATCGCCGTTGCGCTCTCGTACAAATACGAGTACGGAAGCTGCTTCACCACGACCCAGTCCATGTAATTGGTACTGAGTGTATCATAAATGACGATGCCGGAAAAAGACTGATCTTTCCATTTGATCACGCCGTTTTCCTGCTTGGAAGCAAGAACCTGATTCGTCCATTTCAGCTGATCCTGGTCTTCCTGCCCATTTACCGAGCACACGAAATTGCGGCTCCGGTCGATAATATACAGCTGCTCTTCGGAAGACATCGTCAGCTGCCGGCAGATCTGGTTCAGCTCATCCGATTTAACGTCCATCGACAAATAACCGATCACTTCGTCGCTAGGCGTCCGGATAATCGGCCGCCGCAAAGTGAAAACGCTTTCCTCTTTGACGGCATGACTCCAATCCAAATTATAATGCACGCTTGTATGCGTAGCCTCCACAAACGGCTTCGGATTCGAGCCATGCTCCGTTGGCCATTCCAGCGGTTGATTGATCCCTCTGCGGAAAAACCCGCGGGCCATCAGATACGTCAGCTTGCCATCCCCGATCTGCAGCTGGATTTGATGAATCCCGTTTGTAGACTGATAAATATTCAGCATATGGGCGTAAATCTGCAAATTATTTTTCTCGTCGAACATCGGTACGTTTACGTTTGGCGACTGCCCCCGCTCGATCAAGGCATACAGCGAATTGGACTTGTTAATGTTCAAGTACACGTCAAGCGAGTTTTCGTTGATCTTGTCCATATAGCCCAGAATGTTGTTTTTGCCAAGCGCCAGCAGGTTCTGATTCTCGTGAATCGACTGCTGCGTCACCTTATCCTTGATGTAATAATTCGAGATAATCATCGATACCGTAATCGGAATAATCGTGACGGCCAGCAAGAGCGCCATCAGCTTCCGGTTAATACTCGTTGCGAACGCAAACATGACGTCCTAACCCCCAAGGTCAATATATTACACCTAACCCATCATATCTATCGGTGGTTCAAATTTCAATAACTGTTTATAGTCTAGCTATGCACCGATACTTAAAGCCGCATTACGAAGGGGGACTCCAATTGAACTTACGAAAAAGATCAAACGAATGGATACAGCAGCTTGTATTTGTCGGACCGGGCATGATCGTCTTCACGATTATCGTGCTTATTCCGTTCCTGCTTGGCTTCTACTTTTCCTTCACGGAGTGGAATGGCCTGGATCTAGACAAAGCGAAATGGATCGGCATGGATAATCTCCACCGCATCTTTACGAACGACGACAAATTTTGGGCATCCTTTAAATTTACGTTGAAGTTTACGGTCGTGACCGTAGTCGTGACCAATATTCTGGCTCTTATCCTGGGGCTTCTGTTAACCCGGCCCATGCGGGGACGCAATACGCTCCGTACGATTTTCTTCCTGCCTAACATGATTGGCGGTATTCTGCTCGGTTATATCTGGCAGTTTATTTTTACCAAAGGCTTCAAAACCATCGGCGAAATGACGGGCTGGCACTTCTTCGAGCTTCCATGGCTCGGCACGCCGGAGACCGGCTTCTGGGGACTCGTTATCGTCTTCGTCTGGCAGACAACCGGCTACATGATGGTTATTTATATCGCGGCGATCGTTGGCGTACCGAAGGATTTGATGGAAGCCGCAACGATTGACGGAGCAACCTACTTCCAAACCGTCCGCAAAGTGATAATGCCGCTTGTTATGCCGGCCATTACGGTCTGCTTGTTCCTGACGACATCCGGCGCATTCAAAATGTTCGACCTGAACCTATCGCTTACGAAGGGCGGTCCGGGTACTTCCACCCAATCGCTTGCTTATAACATTTATGCCGAGGCGCTGGTCAACAACCGTTACGGGCTAGGCACCGCCAAAGCCATGCTGTTCTTCTTTGCAGTCTCCATCATTGCCGTCACGCAAGTGTGGCTGACCAAACGGAAGGAGGTCGAAGCGTAAATGACAGCTTCCCGTTCCCGGCTTTGGGCCGTAGCAGCTGCAGCGATCCTGCTCGCTCTGCTTTTCATTGCTCCTTTTTACTTCGTCCTTGTCAATTCGGTAAAAGCGCTTGGCGAGATTATGGTGGACGCCGCCTCGTTCCCGGACAAGTACCTGTTCTCGAATTACTCGAAGGTATGGGATATTATTAAATTCCCGAAAGCTTTGCTGAATTCGGTCCTGATTACCGGCATCAGCGTGACTGGCATCGTGATCATCAGCGCCATGACGGGCTACCGGCTTGTCCGCAAGCCAACCGTCTTTAACAAAATCCTGTTTACGGCGTTTATCTCGGCGATGATCATACCGTTCCAGTCGGTTATGCTTCAGCTGGTACGCGTAACCAGCTTCCTGGAGCTTAGAGCCAACATGTTCGGCATTGTCGTCTGTTATCTCGGCTTTGGCTTATCGCTTTCGGTCTTCCTGTTCCACGGGTTTATTAAAAGCGTTCCGCTTGAGATCGAAGAAGCGGCCGTAGTGGACGGCTGCTCGCCGTATGGCGTGTTCTGGAAAATCGTGTTCCCGCTGCTTCGCCCGATTATCGTAACGGTTATTATCCTTAACGGCTTGTGGATCTGGAACGACTACCTGCTGCCGGTGCTGATCATCGGTTCGAACAAGGATCTCACGACCATTCCGCTCGCGATTACCCGCTTCTTTGGGCAATATACGAAGCAATGGGATCTGGCTCTGGCCGGTCTGACCATGGGCATAATGCCGATCATTATCATGTTCCTTATGCTGCAAAAGCATATTATCGAGGGAATCTCTTCGGGATCGCTCAAAGGGTGAGAAAACCACTATCGAGGCTTCTCAAAGATGAACGACCGCGTTTAGAGGTAGGTTTTATCGCCAAATAGAATTTATGTTTCGAGTTCTCCGAAACGTATAAATTCTATTGTGGTAATATCAATATTTTGCACTTTTCACGACAAAAACGTCTGTGTTTCTTGGCTTTCAGCTTCCATATAATCAAACTTGTAAAGAGAACCGCTAAAGCTTGACAAACCATGGGGAGGTTAACGAAATGAAAAAGCTTTCTATTCTTCTCGCTGCAGCAATCCTGACATTGACCGCTGCCGGCTGCGGTAACAACAGCAACAATGGCAATAGCTCGGGCTCCGAAGCAAGCAACAAGCCTTCTGAATCTGCCAATGCGACATCGGAGGCTTCTACGGCTCCTAAGAAAGACGTTAAGATCAAAGTATTCCAGTTCAAAGTGGAAATTGCCGACGCGCTTAACCGCATGGCTGAAGAATATGAGAAAGAGACCGGCGTTAAAGTCGAAGTCGAAACGCATGGCGGCGGCGAAGACTACAATGCCCTGCTGAAGGCTGAAATCGCTTCCGGCTCCGAACCGGAGATCTTCAACTCCGAAGGTTACGCAGCGCTTGAAGCTTATTACGACCGCGCAACAGACTTGTCCGGCGAGCCTTGGGCGAAAGACGTCATCCCTGCTGCTGCAGGACCTGCTCAAGTAGACGGCAAGCTGCTCGGCATGCCGATGAACATCGAGGGCTATGGCATTTTCTATAACAAGGACTTGTTCGAAAAAGCCGGCATCACTACCCTTCCTAAAACGTTGACTGAGCTTGAGGACGCAGCAAAAAAACTGCAAGCAGCAGGCATTACGCCGTTCTCGACAACAAACGAATGGTGGTCGATCGGTCATCACACGATCAACGTTGGTCTTGCCGAACAGCCGGATCCAATCGCCTTCATCAACGGAACAAAAGACGGCAGCGCAAACTTCAAAGACAACGATGTATTCAAGAAATGGATTAACTACGTTGACGTTGTGTTCAAATACAGCCAGAAAGACAAGCTGACAACCGACTATGCGACGCAGGTTGCGAACTTCGCATCCGGCAAAGCAGCGATGATTCAGCAAGGTAACTGGATCCAAGGCGACGTGGACAAAGTAGCGAAGCTGAACGTTGGCCTGCTCCCTATTCCGATTGACGACAGCGGCAATGCTCATATCTACACGGGTCCTGCAAACTTCTGGATCGTAAACAGCAAATCCAAAAACGCCGAAGAAGCGAAAAAATTCCTGAACTGGATGGTTACTTCGGACACCGGCAAATCGTACCTGACAAAAGAATTCAAATTCATCCCTGCTCTCACTTCCATCAAGCCTACAGCGGATGAAATCGGTCAAATGGGCGTTGCCGTATCCGAGCAGGCAGCAACTGCCGGCGGCTGGCATTGGGGCCGTTACCCTGACGGCGTGCCGCAAGGCTGGGGCGCTGCCATGCAGGAGTACCAAGGCGGATCGATTGATAAAGACCAGCTCTTCGACAAGCTGGAAAAAGCGATTCAAGATATCGTAGCGAAATAAGCGAAGACAGGTGGTCTTGAGAAGTCCTAAGCGGACTTTTCGAGGCCGCTTTCTTTTTTGGGCCTACCGGAATTTTGAATTTGTTTGGGGAAAGGCTATAATGGGACTATCTGTATATCGAACGTAAGGAGACAAGCGGATGCAAAATGTAAAAATCTTTTCCGGTTCCTCGAACCGCCCGCTCGCGGAAGAGCTATGCCGAAAACTTGACGTTCCTCTTGGAGACATTGAAATCTCCAGACTGGCAAGCGGAGAAATCAGCCTGCGTTACATAGAGTCAATTCGCTCGGCCCATGTTTATATCATTCAATCATTGTCTCATCCGGTGAATGAGCATCTTGTTGAACTTATGATTATGATTGATGCGGCCAAACGGGCCTCCGCAAAAACAATCAATATCATCATGCCTTATTACGGTTATGCCCGTCAGGAACGGAAATCCGCTCCGCGCGAGCCGATTTCCGCCAAGCTGGTTGCCGATGTCCTGACGACCGTTGGCGCCGACCGCCTCATTACGGTTGACCTGCATGCCGATCCGATCCAGGGCTTTTTCGAAATTCCGGTCGATCATATTACCGCCCTTGATTTGATCACCGACTATTTGAAGAGCAAAAACATTAAAAACCCTGTCGTTGTCTCGCCGGATGCCGGACGCGCAACGACGGCGGAGAAGCTTGCCAACTACATGGACTGTCCGTTCGCGATTATGATCAAGAACCGTCCTGCCCACAATACGTCGAAAATTACGCATATTATCGGCGAAGTCGAAGGCATGACGCCGATTATTATCGAGGATTTGATCGATACGGGCGGCACCATTATCAAGGTTGTGGAAGCCTTGAACAAACGCGGTGCCAACGATGCTTATATCTGCGCCACTCACGGCCTGTTCTCGGAGAACGCGCTTGAGAAGCTGACGCATCCTTTCATTAAAGAGGTTGTGATTACGGATACGATCGCGATTGACCCGAACCATTCGGACAAGTTTGTTGTTCTGCCAATGGCGGATCTGCTGGCGAATGCTTTGCGTATCATTAATAATGGCGGATCGATAAACAGGTTGTTTAAGACGAAGCAGATGTGAAGTTAGGTCGTGCTGGTGGTCGGGATTACGGAAAAGTATCGCCTTGCGGCTGCTGTTGGTCTCGTGGGATTCTGAATGAATTTGATTAGGTGTATTCCCACGAAACCAAAGGCAGACGCTCCGCTCCTCCAGGCGATACATTTCCTCCACCCCTCTTCGCATGCACTTTTAACATCACAAACGCTTCGTCCCACACCTGTTTATCGGGTGTGGGAGTGGGAACAAAACAAGAGCCCCGGAATTGAATCCGGGGCTCTTTGTTATTGGAGAAGATGTTACTTAGCCCGATAGAGGCCGTACTTCTTAAGGCTGTCGCGGATTGGTTTGGTATCCTCGGCCAAGCCGCCGTCGCCGCCGTTAAGGGCGAGATCAACCTGCCAGGCGGTCAAGTCGGCGACGTTCATGGACTCCATTTCCTCGAGGCTGAAGAAGCCCGCGCCGTCTACTTCCACGCCGTCCGGACGAGGCTCGCCGTCGATGTATTCCATTTCGAATGTTATGTAGACGTCATGCACCGAATGCGGCCGGTCGCGAATGCCGATAATTTTGGACACGATCGCGCGGACGCCCGTTTCTTCCCATACCTCGCGAGCAACCGAACCTCTAATCTGCTCGAACTGTTCAATGTAGCCGCCCGGCGTTGTCCAATAGCCTTTTCCCGGTTCATGGGCGCGGCGGACCAGAAGAACCTTGTTATCCTTCACGACGCATGCTCCTACGCCGATGCTGTAATTACCCCAGTGAACAAAGCTGCAGCTTGGGCAAGCCTTGCGGTCCTCCCCGCCAATCCCCCTTACTTCCAGCTTATCTCCGCAAGCCATGCAAAAATTAATATTTTCCATGTGGATTTTCCCCCTCCGGCAAAATGGCAAACAATATAGAGATCATTATACCTTAGCTTTGCGGACAATGGCCCTAATTTTTTATGTGAAACTAATGTACTTTTCAGCTTTGTTTAATCTTGGGAGAACATAATGACCATACTCCCTATTTGATATAGCTTGTCTCTTGGGCCCGTATCCCGAATGCGGGCCACTTTTTTATTCTAAGACAAAAAGGACCGGTACAGAACCGGTCCTTTTCTTCGTTTATTATTCAAATGGATAACGCAGTCCCCATTGCCCGCGGATTTCGTCCATGATCCGCATAAGCTGCAGGGTTTCGTCCAGCGAAATAACCTCGCTCTCAAGCTTGCCTTCACGGATGTATTGCCCTGCCGCTTCGGCCTCATACACGTAACCAAGCGTCGTACGGTCATCCGAGAAGGTTTCTTCCGTACCGTCCGAGGCAACAAGCGTTGCGGACTTGGCATTAAAGAAGGAAGGAATCTTAATGGAGCCTTCTGTCCCCATTATGTAAGCATCACTGCCCGAGTTCAGACGGATGGCCGAGCTCAGCAAAGCGGTCTGACCGCCTTCATAAGAGAGCAGGATGCTGTTCTCTTCGTCTACGCCAGTCTCGCCAAGATGAGCGGTGCTAAGAATCTGCTTCGGTTTTGCCCCAAATAACATGGAAGCGAAGGAGAGCGGATAAATGCCGACATCCAGCAGCGCGCCGCCAGCCAAAGCCGGTTTAAATAAACGTCCTTCCGAATTAACTCCGGTGCGGAAGCCAAAGTCTGCCTTAAGCAGCCGAACATCGCCGATACGGCCCTCTTCGATCCACTCACGGACCTTGCGGATGACGGGCAGGAACCGCGTCCACATCGCTTCCATCAAGAAGATGCGGTTTTCTCTTGCGTATTGCACAACTTCCTCTGCTTCTTTTACATTGACCGTAAAAGGCTTCTCGCATAATACCGCTTTGCCTGCGCGAAGACATTGCAGAACATGTTCCTTATGGGACGGGTGAGGAGTCGCGACATAAATAATGTCGATCTCGGCATCGTTCACCAGCTCCTCGTAACTTCCATACGCGCGTTTCCCGCCGAATTTGCCGGCGAACTCTGCAGCCTTCTCAAGGGAGCGAGAGCCTACCGCGCTAAGCTCTGCATCCTGTGCAAAAGCCAAATCGCGGGCGAATTGGGATGCAATCCAGCCTGCGCCGAGAATGCCCCATTTGATCGTTCTATTCTCCATTATTTCCTACACCTCCAACCGCAGTATATCAGCAATTGACCCGATATGAAAGCGGTTTACGGAGATATGTCCGCGCTTAATTTTGCTGCCTGGAGATGAAAAATAAAGTAAACCAGATAAACACAAAACCTGTAATCTGTGCGCTAGTGATCACTTGGCCGAATACCGTCCAGTTCAGAAGAACGCCCACCATCGGGAAGCTCAGCTCGGCGATTGTCGCATAAGAAGCCTTGATCTTGCTTAAACCTTTATAGTAGACAAGCAGGCTGACCAGCCCCGGAAGCAAAGCCTGAAGCAGCAGATTGACGATAACGGCTACCGGATCCGTTCCTTCCGCCAGCTTCCATGCTGCTCCCTCCGACCAAGTAATCACAAGCAGCAGCGGCAATGCCATCATAAATCGCAGGGAGGTAACCGTCTCGTATTTCATGCTGCCAAGCAGATAACGCCCCATAACCGTCGATCCGCCCCATAGAGCAGCCGCGCCTAGTGACAGCAAGCTGCCAACCTGGACAAATTCATGGACATGCCCAAAAGGAAGCGTAAAGCCAAAGGTCAGCAAATAGGTTCCGACAATGGCAAGAACGAGCAACGGTCCGATTTTTTTGGGCAGAAGCTCTTTCAATAGGATCCTAGCCATCACAATCGCGAAGAGAGGCTGCAGCTTCTGCAGCAGCAGAACCGCGTTAGGATTGCCGTGAACGAGGCCTTGCGTGAATAGAATCGTTGCCAGCGCCGAACCGCCCCATGAGACAAACAGCAATGCGCCAAGCTGGCGGAGACGGACTCCGCGAAGATCCGCACGGAACTTCCATAACACCGGAGCTGCTGCGATGAACAAAATGATATGCTCCAGCAGCACAATTTGAGTAGAAGTTAATGTTTTCAGCAAAATAATGCGGAATACCGGATCCACGCCCCACAGCGCGGCTCCAAGGACAACCAGCCAAAACTCCGGACGAACGGGAGATTTGGTACGAATAAGTGGTGATGCGGTGACATTGCTCATAATGAGTACCCTTTCTGAATACAGGACGGAGCAAGCGTTACGGCTACGCCTTCGGCTAGAAGAACGGCAGACGGTTTCGCTATGCAATTAAAAGCCCCGATCCGCTTGGTTCCGCGAATCGGGGCCAACTCAAATAAACATGCGTTTGGGCGGTTTCCCGTCTACTGCAGGCTTACTTAAGCGATCTTCTATCATCCGGACTATACCGTCGGCCTTGGAGTTGCACCAAGTCAGTCCCCTTGCTGTTTGTCAGCTCAGGGAGTCGCGGGCTTTGCTATCCTCTGCCAAGCAGGGAATCACGTTTACCGCCGGTCAGGAGTTTCACCCTGCCCCGAAGATCCTTATTCCATTAATTTTTTTAAATGATTGGATTGAGTATAACGCTGTTTTTCCGAGTTGTCTAGTGTGAATAGTAAGATTTAAAAATCGTTTAACTATACTTTTACTTGCAGGGCTTCCCGGACAAGCGGCGCAACTTCCTTCGCCAGCAGTCGGATGGAAGACTCCACCTGGGCGGCAGGCATGCCGCCAATGTCCATCTGGGCCATAAAGCGGGAATGTCCAAACAGCTTATGCTGGGCGATAATCTTCTCCGCAATCAGCTCCGGACTTCCGATCGCAAGCGCCCCCGCCAGCTTCTCGAAATCCTCCCGCGAGAGCGGCGTTCCGTTCTCCTTGCCGCCCATGAACTGGGAATAGTATACCGAATAACCGGCGTAAAATTCATCCAGCGCCTGCTCGGTTGTCTTCGCAACATAACAGTGACCGGTAATCGCCACCCTCAGCTCTTCTTCCCGGTAGCCTGCCGCGATGCCCGCTTCCTTGTAGCAGTCTACAAGATGCTTGAATTTCGTCGGTTCTCCGCCAAGCAGCGCAAGTGCCATCCCTGCCCCCTGCCGACCGGCCAGAGCCGCGCTTTCCGCCGTACTGCCAACGCCGACCCAGAGCGGGATTGCCGGCTGCGCCGGACGCGGTGCAATTTCCGCATCCTCCAAAGGACTGCGAAGACGGCCGCTCCATGTAACCCGTTCCGACAAATTAAGCTGTCTCATTAATTCCAGCTTCTCGGCGAACAATTCTTTATAGTCATCCAGCTCAAAGCCAAAGAGCGGGAACGATTCGATATAAGCACCGCGGCCTGCGATAATTTCCGCACGGCCGTCAGAGATGAGATCCAGCGTCGCAAAATCCTCGAATACCCTTACCGGGTCCGCCGTCCCTAGGACCGTAGTCGCGCTTGTAAGCCGAATGCGGGAGGTCGCCTGCGCAATTGCGGCAAGTATAACCGGTGGCGAGGATAAAGCAAAGTCCAAGCGGTGATGCTCGCCTACCCCAAATACGTCAATACCCGCTTCATCCGCAACTTTTGCTGCCCGGATAATCTCCTTCATTCGCTCTCCCGCGTTCTTGAGCCCGCCCGTACGGGGATCAACCGCAAGATCGCCTAATGTGTAAATGCCAAACTCAAAATTCCCGTCATTCCCTGATGAACCCATCCGTATGTCCTCCTCAGCAATGCCACCGTGATCTAATAGTCTAATGATTGACATTGCTTCCATTCCTATTCATGTACGTAAAGTAAGTAGTATACGTATAGTAAGTGAAGTCTCTAGTAAGTAATTGTGCCTAATTCTATAGCATACGTCAAGCTTCCTTGCAAAAAAAGAAGGTTTTGATATCTATCACGGCGATAGTACTGCCGCTAAGCTCGATCAGAATACCATTTTACAGTCTTTTTTAACCCCGTGGACAAAGAAATGGCAGGCTTCCACTGCACTTCATTTTGAAGCCTCGCAATATCAGCCCTTACGACAACCGGCTCTTCCGGCCGTTCATCGCCAAATCTAATATTTGCTTCGCTTCCGATAAGGCTGCCGATCATTATGACCATCCGCTCCAGCTGAACGGGCTGTCCGCTTGCGATATTTACCGTTCCCTCACATCGGCTTTCGAATAAAGCCACCAATGCGTCCGCCGCATCTTGGATATATAAATAATCCCGGTACAGACTGCCTTGCCGGCAATAAGCTTCTTCCTTGTTCAACAAGGAAGTAATCATGGATGCCACCAATCTTTTACCGGGATCAGCTGGGCCGTACAAATGAAACAATCTAGCCCATGCGCTGCTAAAGCCCGCTATCCGCGCATAGGATTCCAGCCAGATCCGCAAGCTGTTCTTGCAGGCTGCGTAAGCATGGGCATATGAATCGGGGGATTGCGTTTCCGACAATACCCCTTCTCCCCATACATACTCCGCGCCCGTTCCGGCTACAACCACGCGCTTGCCGCCGCTTTGGACAAACTGATGAATAAGCGCCATGCTGCATCTTGTCCATTCGTAATTGGTCAAGGACCGGTAACATCCCGGAGGAATGGAGTCCCAAGCAAGATGGATTAACGAATCGGGCTTTACATTCAAGATAAAACGCGCCGCCTCATCTGCGTTCAGCAGATCAACCTGATGCCAATTCTCGCCTAACGCAAGCGGAGCTGTTCGGTATGCGGCATGTACCTCGTATCCTTTTGCCAGCAGCGAAGCGATAACGTACCTGCCAATCCAGCCGGTTGCGCCGGTTACGGCTACCTTATGCGACAAGCGTCAAACCTCCCCTCCAATCTGAAGCAAGCAACCTAAATCTAACGTAATCTCAACGACCGGAATTCCGGGATACGGCGCAAATCCTCCGTTATAGTGGCAAGAGCTAAATAGTTGGTTTCTAGTTCATGCAGATTAAATAGATGATGGCTGCCCATGTTGCTCTTCAAAGCATCTTCCGGAATTGTGGGACCAATCTGCAATTTCCTTGCAATCATGGCATGATTCCAGGGACTGAACGAGAATTTCATAATAAAAGCCGGAATCAGAAGCACCTCGTAAGGCTTAGTCGTCCAATGTCTGCCTGCCGTATATCCGCCGCTTCTGTATTTATGAATAAATCTTCCGTTATACAAGGCCTGAGGATCTGCCGGGAATAAGCCGTGATAGCGCTGTTTGACCAGCGGCTGCGCATAGATAGGATCCGTATAGTAACCTAGAGGATCAACCATCGTAATCGTCCTCACCGAATACATTTTCCCGCCAAGCGAATCCAGGACCTGAAATAGTTGAATGCCGTATCGGCTGACGAGAAATTCCGTTGTATTCAGCACGATTTTCCAGCCGGATACACCCTTCTCGATATCCATTACTTCCTTGTCGACTTTAACGGCATGAAAGTCCGGGACGCTGGAATCCCTTAACTCCCAGTGAGGTGCGAGCTTCCGAATAATGTCCGCGGATCTGTCCGTTGACCCTCGGTTAATCATAATGCCGTGGTCAAATAAGGGAACATGATGCATCAGCCACCAGGGCAGCAAATATTCCTCATTGTAGAAGTGAGAAATAAGCGTCGCCATCCGTTTCACCCCCTTATTGACTCTTTAAATCTGTAAGGATACTTTATCTACTATTATATGAAAGACGGCTGGAAGGGTTCATGCCAGGTAGGTCTCGAGAATCAGACCAACTAATTTGAGGCATGAATATTTTTCGATTGACGTAAACGGTTGCATGAATTATAGTGAAAACGAGCCAAATATATAACAAGCCTTTTGGCATGTTACTAGTTCGACTAGGCATGAGCCAAGGAGAGTATCCGCCCGAATGACGGCGGTGTCTTTTCTTGGTTTTTTTGTGCTCATAATGGGGAATTTACTACTGAGAGGAGGGATTGACGTGGGACTTACGGGACAACTTCGGATCGACCGGATCGTTGGCAACAATGTCATCCTGACGATGGAGCCGAATTCATCGAGGGAATACGTGCTGTTTGGCAAGGGCATTGGCTTCTCATGCAAAGGCCAGAAGTTTATCGATGCCGAAGACCCACGAATCGAGAAGCGGTACCGGCTTGACGACCGGGATAAAGCTCTGCATTACCATTCACTTTTGGAGGAATTGGACCCGGAAGTGGTTCAAATCTCCGAGCAGATCATTGATGAGATTCGGGAACGGCTGGGAACGCCCGTCGATCCGAAAGTGTATTTCGCCTTACCGAGCCATATCCAGTTTGTCGTCTACCGGTTAAGAAACGGCATGGAAATCGTCAATCCTTTCCTGTACGAAACGAAGATGTGTTATCCCCAGGAGTTCAAGATCGCGGCCAAGGCAGCCAAGATGATCAGCGAGAAATTCGACGTCACTATCCCTGAAGATGAAGTCGGCTTTCTAACGTATCACGTGTATTCGGCAGCAGGGTCCGTTACCGCGGGACAGATGGTTCAGCTGACGGAGCTGATGAACGAGATCGTAGAGCGGATCGAAGGTTGGCGGGAAGCGCCAATGTCCAAGAAGAGCTCGGATTATGCCCGGCTGATTATGCATTTGCGTTATATGATGGAACGTATTTTGCAGAATAAGGAATCTGAAAATCCGTTCTCCGCAGAGATTAAAGACAAAATACCTACCGAGCATCGCAAGGCGGAGTTAATTGCGAAGATGATCGGAGAAAGACTAAACGTCAAGGTCTCCACCGACGAGATCGGTTATCTCGCGATGCATTTGTACCGGCTGTTCCGTTCGGTGGATACAGAATGAACATAAACAGACAACAACATGGATAGCAAGGAGTAGATCATATGAAATGGTTTGGCAAAAAATCGAATTCCGTTAGTGTAGCTGCACCTCTTAGCGGCAAGCTTGTTCCGCTTAGCGAAGTGCCGGATGAAGCGTTCGCGCAAGGCTTAATGGGAGAAGGAGTTGCAATCGAGCCGACGGAAGGCCGCGTCATCGCGCCGTTTGACGGTGTCGTGAGCCATTTGATCGACACGCATCACGCCTTGATCATTGAACATTCGTCCGGACTGCAGCTGCTTATTCACGTTGGCATCAATACCGTTGCTTTAAACGGCGAAGGCTTTAAGGCGCTAGTGAAGACAGGCGATTCTTTCAAAGCGGGTCAAACCCTTCTCGAATGCGATCTGGATAAAATCCGCGATGCCGGTTATCCGGTCATAACACCGATTATCGTAGCGAACGAAGACGGCGCGGAGAAAGTGGAATGCACCTTCAAAACCGTTAATGCCGGAGAACCGGATGCGATTAAGGTTGTTCTGAAAACCTAAACTATTTGACATGGAGTGAGATAAGATGCTCGCATTTTTGCAAAAGATCGGTAAATCTCTAATGCTTCCCGTCGCAGCTTTGCCTGCGGCAGCCCTCTTATTGCGTTTCGGCAACATCGATTACGTAAAGGATTTCGGATTTGGCCAGTTCGGCGACTTCCTGAACCATTATATCGCTCCGTTCCTTGCAGCGGGCGGCTCCGCGATTTTTGACAACCTGCCTCTCATCTTTGCGATTGGCGTTGCGATCGGGATGGCCGGCGATGCGGTTGCAACGCTTGCCGCCGTTATCGCGTATCTTGTTCTTACGAACGTGCTGGGCAAAATCCCAACCGTATTCACGGGTCTCGTGGATAAAGACACAACGCTTAACATGGGTGTATTGGGCGGTATCATTGCGGGTCTTGTCGCTTCCTACTTCTATAACAAGTACCATGACATCAAGCTTCCGGATTGGCTCGGCTTCTTTGGCGGCAAGCGATTCGTTCCGATTATCACTTCGTTTGCGATGGTTATCGTAGGTCTTATCTTTGGCCTCATCTGGGGACCTGTCCAATCGTGGCTCGATACGTTCGGCCGCTGGATCGTAGACCTTGGCGGCGTCGGCGCGTTTATCTTCATGACGGCCAACCGGCTTCTTATTCCGTTTGGTCTGCACCACGTCATTAACGCAATCGCTTGGTTCCAAATCGGCGACTACACGGATGCAGCCGGCAACGTCGTTCACGGCGACCTGCACCGCTTCTTCGCAGGCGACCCAACGGCAGGCATGTTCATGACAGGCTTCTTCCCGATCATGATGTTCGCCCTCCCGGCCGCTGCCTTTGCGATTATTCATACGGCAAAACCGGAAAAACGCAAGCTTGTCTCTTCCATCTTTATCGGTTCCGCTCTTGCTTCGTTCCTGACGGGTATTACGGAGCCGCTTGAATTCGCGTTTATGTTCGTGGCACCTGTGCTGTACGTGATTCACGCCGTGTTGACCGGTATATCCGCATGGCTTGTCGTTGAGCTTGGCATTCATCATGGCTTTGGCTTCTCGGCCGGCTTCCTTGACTACGCGATCAACTATCCGCTCTCCACGAAGGGCTGGATGATTATCCCGATTGGTCTCGTATACGCGGTTGTATACTATGTCCTGTTCCGCGTCGTCATTGTGAAGCTGAACCTGAAAACGCCTGGCCGCGAAGACGATGATCTGGTGGAAGAAGGCGGCAAGGACGGTGCTCCGGCAGGTGCGGGCGACGATAAAGCGAGCCAGGTTCTCGCAGCCCTTGGCGGTTCCGGCAATATCGAGAGTATCGATGCTTGCATCACCCGCCTCCGTCTGATCGTTAAGGACGAGAAAGCGGTGAACGACGCTGAACTGAAGCGTCTTGGAGCGGCAGGCGTTATGCGCCTTGGCAAAGGTGCCGTGCAAGCGATTTTCGGTACGCAGTCGGAACGGTTGAAAGAACAAATCAAAAAACGCATGTAGTCAGATAAATAGGATACATTTTAGGAGGATTTATGGTGGAGAAAGCATACGTAGTTATGAACCCGACGGGCGTCCACGCCCGTCCTGCTAAAAAAATCGTTGAAGCTGCTAAAATTTGCGAAGGCACGGTTTACATCGAGAAAGGCGGACGTAAGGTCAGCGCAAAAAGCCTGGTTAACGTGCTGTCAATCGGAGCCAAGCAAAACGATACGGTAACGGTCAGTGCCGAAGGAGAAAAAGCCGAAGCTGCGGTTGACGCTATTGGTGCGGTGCTGGCTTCTGTGGAAGCCTAGTAAGGAGGCACGCAAAATGATGGCAACCGAGATAAAAGGGATCGCCGCATCGGAAGGTTACGCAATTGGCCGTGCTGTTATCCTCCGCGAAGAGGCTGTTCCTCAAGGGATAACTTACGTCGAAGCAGGCGAAGAAGCGGCTGAGCTCAGCCGCTTCGATACTGCTGTGGCGGCAGCGCGTAGTGAGCTTGAAGAGCTTCATAACCGCATGATAACGGACGGGCGCGAGAAGGAAGCCGAAATTTTCGAAGCGCATTTGATGCTGCTTGAGGACGAAGAGTTGATTGGCGCGGCACAGGAACGGATCCGCGGACAACGTTACAAGGCGGAAGCGGCGATGAACGAATCCGGCGAAGAAGTAGCCGACATGCTCGCTTCCCTGGATGACGAGTATTTGCGGGAGCGCTCGGCGGATGTCCGCGATGTCAGCCGCCGCGTCATTCGTAAGCTTGGTCACGGCACGGACGCCGATTCCGTTCCGGCTTCAACAACAGCTACGCATTCAAAAGAAAAGTCTATCCTGTTCGCCTTCGATCTGACGCCGTCGGATACGGCTCAGCTTGATCCTTCTGTGATTGGCGGGTTCGTAACGGCGGTTGGTGGGCGCACCTCCCACTCCGCCATTATTGCCCGTTCGGTCGGCATCCCCGCGATTGTTGGCGCCGGAGATGAGGCGCTGCGTATTGAAGACGGTCAGCTCGTTATCGTAGACGGTGCAGCTGGACTTGTGCTGGTCGAGCCGGAAGACGAAGAGCTGGCCCGATATCAAGCGCTGCAAGAAACAGCCGCGGGACAACGCGCGCTGCTTGAGCAATTCCGCGGCAAGCCTTCGGTTAGCGCGGACGGACATCAGGTTGAACTGGTCGCCAACATTGGCTCCGTGCAAGATGCGCATCAGGCGCATGAACAAGGCGCAGAAGGCGTTGGCCTGTTCCGTACCGAGTTTCTGTACATGGGCCGTTCCGACCTGCCTACGGAGGATGAACAGTTCTCCGCTTATAAAGATGCGGCTGAGGTCTTTGGCCAAGGTGCTCCCATCGTCATCCGGACGATGGACATCGGCGGCGACAAGGAGCTGCCAAGCCTGCAGCTCGAGAAGGAAGACAATCCCTTCCTCGGCTACCGAGCGATCCGGATTTGTCTGGACCGGCCGGAGCTGTTCAAGACTCAACTACGCGCCGTTCTGCGCGCAAGCGCCTACGGCAATCTGAAAATTATGTTCCCGATGATCGCTACGCTTGGCGAATGGCGGCAGGCCAAGGCTTTGCTCGAGCAAGCCAAACAGGAGCTTAGAAGCGAAAATATCGCCTTTAACGAACGGATTGAAGCCGGCATTATGATCGAAATCCCTGCTGCCGCCCAAATGGCGGATCGGTTCGCCCGGGAGGTCGATTTCTTCAGCATCGGCACCAATGACCTCGTGCAATATACGATGGCAGCCGACCGGATGAATCCGAAGCTTGGCTACTTATCCGATCCCCTCCACCCTCCCGTCCTCCGGTTGATCGATCAGGTTATCCGGGCGGCCCATAAGGAGAACAAGTGGGTAGGCATGTGCGGCGAAATGGCGGGAACGCCAATCGCCATTCCGATTCTGCTTGGCATGGGGCTGGATGAATTCAGCATGAGCGCATCGGCCGTCCTTCCCGCCCGCGCGCTTCTCTCGCGTTTAGACCGCGAGAAACTGACTTCCCTCGCGGAAGCCGTGCTTGATCTGGACGATGCGGAAGCCGTGCGTTCCTACGTTGAGCAGCACGTTTCGGAGCTTGCGAAATAAACATGAAAGACAGCTTACAGCAGATAAAATGCTGAAGCTGTCTTTTTTTTTGCAGGTATAGATATTACTCTAGATACGATGTCTGTGCTTAACTAGGAAAGGGTTGGGAAACACTAAAAAAAAAATCCCGATCGGCAGTGTTGACCGGGATTTAACGTAAACATTCATTCTTTTTTAGATGACGTTTAAAAACTCGCTGCGCCTCGTAATTTCCGCGGATAAGCTCTCCGGCATTCTAGAGCCTACGCAAATAAACCGAACATCCGTATTGATATTTAGATATCTTAACAGCTCGAATATCTCGGAGATATTCGTGCTCGTTTCAAATTGTTGAATATTATCGAAGACAAAATGAGAGATCTTCTTTTTTGCCAGTTCCGAACACAACAAGTGAATTAAATAATCATTTTGATATTGTTTGACAAAAGGAACTTCTATCGAATGCAGCAATTGAAGGATCAACGATTTAGTAGATCTAGCAGACATTAAATTCATATAAGCAGCATGATCGTTATCCTTGCAGTATCTCTTAAGCACGAAAGAATTCCCGCTTGTATGATCTGCTGTCAGAAAACAAAACACTTTATCGTTGCTTTCGTTCAAAAAGCTAGATATTAAAAGATGAGTTTTATCATAACTCAGTTGTTGACTCATAGAAATAACCTCCAAATATACTAGATATTCAGAAGTATCGTCGCTAAATTTAACTTTTATACAACAATAGACTAGTTAGGAAATCTTAGATGGGTTAAACGATCTTCCAAAATCAAACGCAGCTCTTCTGGAATACGCTCAAACACGACCCCTTTCCCCAAAAATAACAGCCAATCCGCGTAGTAAGCCAGTTCCTCAGCATCCGTCACATTGAGCTGAGCATTAAAAATCCCGCTCGACTGAAACATTCCGGTAAAGGACAAAATAATTCCCGGCGGGTGCATGCGTTTAAAACGCTGAATCCCAGCCGCGTCAAGCTTCACAACTAGATTGGACTGACGCGCACCGATCCGTTTTTTGCTTAAAATCTCTTGCTCGGAGTGTTTCAACTCATCCTCGGAAATCGCGGAATCCCGCAGCAAATCAACCGGCAAATAACGAAATTCGTCCGTATCAAAATCGTAAACCTCGACTAGCCACTGGGCATTCGAGTTGAAAATATGCAGCAAAAAAACATCCAGCAACTGCGGCCAGCCGGGACTCGGTTCATACGTCACGCGCAAATGCTTATCTCGCACAGCAAGCGAAATCAACTGATTTAATTCCGCAGGCGCTGCATCGTCGAGCTCCAACAGATTCGGATTGGCAGGATTCGTATTTTCAAAAAGCAAAATATGATTCAGCTCGATTAGCTCGTCCTGCTGCGTTTGCGACGCGATGCCGATAAGTTTTTCCGTGATCGAGCGGCGATTTTGCAGATAGGGCAGCTGTGAGTTTTTCGAGGCTATAAAACTGATAAAAATCGCCTTCAGCTCATCCGGCGTGAAACGTGCAGCGGGCAAATATTGATTTTGCAGGACATTGTAGCCACCACCCCGCCCCAGCTCGGTTGTCAGCGGAAAACCCATCGCCTGGATCTCGTTTATGTCGCGAATCGCCGTCGCACGGGAAATTTTGAACTCCCGCTGAATCTCGGCAATCGTAAAATGCGCGCGGTTATTGATATAGCGCATGATTAGGTTTACTCGTTCTGTTTTCTTCATGTGTTTATTGTATCAAAAAAGTATCATTTTTTGATACATTCGGCAAATAGAATCAATCTTGTCAAAGTAAACACACAAAGGAGATAATAAAAATGTCTAACTACTCCATCAAAACGATCTCGGAAAATTACAAAATGACGGCTTTCGGTGTTTCTTTCGAGGACTTTAACGACTGGGCAGGCAACGCAGCAAAAACGGCAGCGAAAAAGGCTGAAATCACCGAAAACGGCAAGCTTGCTGAGCTTCTCGCGCTGGCTGACGGGCAAGAATATCAAATCAATTACGTGCTCGACGGCAAGGCTTGGCGCGGCTTCGGCGTGATGGGTGATTTCAAGGTGGAAGACGCGATCGTCCTCGATTTCCTCGCCGGCGACTACCTCGTTGTGCCTGGCACAGGCTCTAACAAAGACAGCCTTGCTGATGAAATCACAGGCAAAGTTTTCGGCGGCTTGCTGCAAGAAGTTACTGACTACAAATACGTAGGACCTGGCAACTCAACATTCGTCAAAGCAGCCGAAAACGGTGAATTCTACGGCGAAATGTGGCTTCGCGCAAAAAAAGTCGACGCCTAATCTTTGCGAAATTCGAAAGGAGCTCCCATGGCAGCAGAATATACAATCGAGCACAAAAAATCGTTCACATTAACCGCATACGGTTTTTCAATCCAATCCAATTTCCAGGACATGACAGCTTTGCAAAAGGAAAAAGCCGAATTCTGGGGCAAACTCAAGGCTGACGGGCGATTTGCTAAGCTCAAAGACGCTGCAAAAGATGACCGTGAATGGTCCGTGAACGAGGTATATCAAGGCAAGCCGTGGAATTATTTTGCTGTGGAAGCTGGAAAATCAGTGGCTGACGCTACCCGCATGATCGAATTTCCGGAGAGCGAGTACATCGTTGTCGCGGGAAAGGGTGACAAGGAGACTCTGTTTGATCAGTTGACTTACCTTGCTTTTGGCGAAGTCTTGTCCCAAATCACTGATTATGCTTACATCGGCGGACCAAATGCGACCTATCGCGAGGATAACGGAGAGGGCATCTTTTACGGCGAGTTCTGGGTACCTGTGGTAAAAAAATAACTTGCACCGCCATGAAGCTGTCGACAATATCGGCAGCTTCATCCTCGTTGCGTAACGGTATGGCTATTTCTCCAACTCATAACGGGTCGCAATAATGCCCGACTTGAACGTTCGGCTGGATAACAGCTTGAGCTTAACCTTCTCGCTGCCTTCGAATACCGATTTTCCGCTGCCCAAGACGACCGGACAAATCGTCAGCAGGAATTCGTCGATCAGGCCAAGCTCAAGCAGTGTTTTCGCCGCTCCCGGGCTGCCGAAGATGACGAGATTCTTCCCTGGCTGCTCTTTAAGCTCCTTGATTTGCTCTGCGATATTCTCCTTAATCAGTATCGTATTGTCCCATTCCGACTTGTCCATCGTTCCGGAAATGACGATCTTCTGAACATCCTGCAGCCATCTGGCATGCTCCATCTCATGGACTGACGCATCAGGATTGTCCAACATCGTGGGCCAGTAGCCCTCCATCATCCGATACGTCGTACGCCCATAGACGGGAGCTCCGACCTCGGCAACGATCTCCTCGGCGTATTTCTCTAGTTCCTCGTTATACGGAATCCAATCGAGTCCTCCGTTCAAATCCGACGCATACCCATCCAGCGATACATGCATAAACAATACGAGCTTTCTCATGTCCGTTACTCCTTTGATTTCGAATTTATTCACTTTTATCATAAACCATTACGTAACGTCAGGTTCAAGCAGAATTTTTCTTTGGCTGCATCATCGTAATGATCCCCGTGAAGATGGGTAATAATAACTGCATCAATACCACGGAAGATTTCGTCCACCGATAACGGCAATTCAGTTAAAGGGTTTGCCATGTCGTCTTTCAGAGTAATTTCAAGTACACGGGTTCCAGAAGGTCACTTCATCTACCTCTAATCTTACAGTCGGGTGTCCAGGTTCTTTTGCTTTTCCAACAGCGATCAGTAGAACATTAACGAGATTTTCTGGTATATTGAACTCTTTACGAAACTCTTCAACATCGTATCCAATCATAGGTACAGTATCGTAACCTCTTGCTTTTGCAGCTAACATAAATTGCATAGCTGCTAGGCCGCTATCAAGCATTAGCCATTCTCTTTTGACTTGCTCATTTACATGCCCACTAAAATTGTCTATGCTATTATCAATTTTTTCTTTAACTTCTTTTGTCATAAAACCCGCATCGACAGCTTTTTGGTTAATTCTATCTGAGTTTTCTATAGAATAAGCATTCAAATCACCTAACACAGCAATTACAACAGATGCTTCAAGTGCTTGACGTTGTCCTAAAGCAATTTTGTGTAATCTTTCTTTAAGAACAGGATCCGTAAAGACCATAAACCTCCAAGTGTTTAGATTATGAGCATTTGGAGCAAGGATAGCTTCTCCAATAAGTTCTTTAATTTCTTCATCCGGAACATGAACTGAAGTATCATATTTGCGAACAGATCGGCGATCATGAATCACATCGTAAAAACTAGCACTTAGATTTTTCTTCTTTTCCATTTGCCTTGCCTCCGTCATATATGAATAGATTAGTTTAAGCTATAAGACCTAAATAGCTTACCGGGTTTATTATGGTATAGTACAAATACATTGAAAAGTACGCACTTTTTCGTGATATACACACGAAAAAGTAACAATTGCATTATTGTTAGGAGATCAAATCAAAATGAGAAAGACATATAATAATCAAGTTGAAGTAGTGTTAGATGTAATGGGGGGAAAATGGAAGTCACATATTATCTTCAATTTAGGAAGTGGACCTGTTAGAACGGGTGAATTAAAACGTTTGGTTACGGGGATTACACAAAAAATGCTTATAGAAAAATTAAAGGAACTCGAACAAGATGGGTTAGTTTCCAGAATCGTGCACAATCAAGTGCCGCCGAAGGTTGAATATTCGCTTACAAACTTAGGGGCTTCATTGAATGATGTTTTAAAAGGAGTTTGTGATTGGGGAGATCTTTATGTTAAGCAAAGATACTCTGAGGATGAAGTTATAATAAGGGCGAATGAGCATGACACACACCCATAAATAAAGGCAGCCGCTCATTCATCCTCCGATCTGCTGCTTCTTTTTAAAGGCTTGCTATCGATATCTGACGGAAGCACACTCACGATTGTTGCGCTAACCTGCCCTACATAAACAAAAGCCGTAACTGATCATCCGATCTGCTGCAGCTTTATGTGTTGAACTTATATATTAGAATGAATAAAACATCTAAGATTTCTTAGCATCTTTATACAAATTCTAAATATCTATGATTCCACATCTTTTCATAAAAATTAATAGTCTCTTCTGCAGACATAAATGAATTATTTAATGTGGAGGTTGCGTTTTTTACCATAAAATTTTTGTACCCCAGTCCATGAGCAAACTTAATAGTAGCATCCATACAGTATTCTGTTTGGGCACCGCAAAATTCTATACTGTGTACATTTAATTGATCTAAAATCTCCTTTAAGTTCGTTCTATAAAAAGAATTTGCATGTATCTTTTTTATCAAAAAATCTTGTTCTTGGACATCAAGTTTAGCATCAATAGCCCAAAGTTCCTCTCCAGGTATGAGCTCCTCATCACAATGTTGAACAAAAATAATTTGTTTATTCAACTTTCTGTATAACGAAATTCTTTCATTTACTTTAATAAGTAATTCCTCTAATCCAAACAAGTGTTCTTTGTTGTAACATACACCATTTTGTAAATCGATAATTATTAAAACATCAGCACTAGTTTCCATAATTTCCACCTCTTTATTTATCTAAAACTTAATAAATTTAATTATATCATTCTTTAATTAACTGTAATTCACCTTTATAAAAATCTATAACCTTCATCAGTATAGTAAGGTTTTCATCTATATTTCCGGACTCTAATCCATGATCTGCATTTGGAATTTCAAAAACCCTTTGTTTATTTTCAATTTCAATTGCATTTTCCCTTGTAAAGTACGGATCGTTTCCACCATAAATGACAATTCCTTCTGATGCATTAATGAATGGAATCGTTTCAACTAAAGGGGTTAAGTAAATATGCTTTGCTTTTATTTGTAATCTTTTGTAAACCTCACCTGCCACAATAGTCCCCATACTCTTGCTAATAAAAATAATTTCATCATAGCTATCCACTTTACTCTTAATGGAGTCATAACATTCATCTATTACTCTAGATAAATCATTCATGTCAAAACCGGTTCGTGCAGCTTGATATCCGTATTCCAATATAAATAAATCATAATTGTGTTGAAGCGCGACATTCCCCGCATAATAAAGAAGCGGAAGTTCACAAGAGTAATTTCTACCCGGAAATAGCACAACAAGTTTATTATTTCGTTCTTGAACTGAAATAAGCTTTTGCTTTAAATCAGTTCCCCAAAATGAAGGAACTGAAACAATTTCAAATTTCATTTCTCCTCATCCCTTCATAACTCATCTGCTCCACTGTAACCAGATGTGACCATCCAGAGCCTTCATTTCATAAATTTTTTGGAGAATATGGACACACTTCGTCTTCTCATCATCTGCCACCGTATGGAGATACTGCTCCACAAGCCTGTATCCAAATACAAGAAGGATTATTTCGTAGACACAATGATCGGTAATAAGGGATACATCCACATACTCCGAAAAGCCTTTATAGTACGCAGGGATGCATCGCTGGTAGTGTTCTACCATGTGATCGATATCTGCTTCATCCGCAATCAGGCTTGCGAGATCCTCGCCGAGGTAGCCCGATCCGCTGGTATCCCAGTCGATGAGCGCGAATTTCCCGTCAACATATATCAGGTTGGTTACCCAGAAGTCCCGGTGGCATAGCACGAGGGGCAATTTTTCGATACGGGCGAATATCTGATCTGCTTGCTCATCGATGTCTATAAGCATTTGTCGCACGTGTAGCGGAAATTGGCAGTCTTCCGATCGGATATAATCGTAGACGACCGGCCATGACCGATAATGCAAGTAAGTATTCTTCATGAAATCCGTATGACTCAGGTTGGTCAGGCTCTGTAGCACAGCGGGCTGTTCCGCATACAATTTGCCTTGAAAGCGCCCTAACTCTAGCGCAGCTTTTTCATACATGTCACTGGTCAAGTCTAAACCGGTTAAGCCATCTATATATTCCAGCCAAAGCTGGTATTCATTCTCTTCCGCATTGAGTTCGGCGAAATAACATGTCGGCGAGCGAAGGGCTGGCGAGAACGTCGATCCTAGATCAGACGAATACAGATCATATTCCCGACGCCATGAGCCCGGATCGCCGTAACGCTCCCATTTATTCTGGTGTTTCAGTACTATACGGTACGGCAATTTTTCGCCGTCCACGGTTTCAGCGATCCCCTTTAACAGGTACACATTTCCGACAGTTCCGCCCTGTAAAGGAATAGTTTCGCAGTCGGCAGAGATGATATCCATCTTGAAGCGTTGGTTTAAAGCATAAATAAGCTTCTTATGTTCAATATTCATTAATTCCTCCATTTTCTTCGTTTACTTAATCCACATTGCGAGAATCAGCAGCTGCTTAGATGATTATATCAAATGGAATTACCAATTTACGGAAGACTTTAGTTATAACGATTCTGCCTTCGTTGACATACTGGCAGCGA
This sequence comes from Paenibacillus glycanilyticus NBRC 16618, assembly GCF_004000805.1. Lineage (GTDB taxonomy): Bacteria > Bacillota > Bacilli > Paenibacillales > Paenibacillaceae > Pristimantibacillus > Pristimantibacillus glycanilyticus. The sequence goes on along the minus strand of NZ_BILY01000009.1, from coordinate 195,415 downwards.
AATTAATTTTCCATGCTCCATCGTATATTTGTACATTGCATAGTACTGAATCTATGAATCTAATATATGAAAATAAGATAAAGAAGAGGACAGGAATTAGCTTTGCAGTTAGGTGTTCTTCCACGCATCGCAAATAATTGAGCCTCCGTCTGCTTGAGAGCCGCCCCCCATAGGTTATCCCCCCGAAGTACGCTATCTCAATCTCTATTACACTTTTTTAAAGTGAAATCCCCCAGACCGATAAGGGACAGATCATATAGGTCCTATTTCGTTCTACAGAAACAGCTGGTAGGAGTACGACTACCGTAATTGGAGCCCGTTTTGAAAGGAGGTGATAGTATGTCAGTTAATATTGTAGATCACCAATATCAAGATGTTGCAGCAGGAACGGGTTCGCTTCCGTTTATAATCTCTCCTGGTGCGGAATACCTGTTGACCTCATTCTTTCTCCAAGTGAACAACATCAACAATCGGATCGAAATAAAAGCAACAATTGGCTGGGAGGCACAGCTGCTTCTACTCACAATTGTTCCGAAGCTGCTCTTTCGCATCCGGAGAGGCGGAACCGCTGCTCCTGCTCCTATTATTTACCAGACAACAGATTCTGCTTTTATCGGAACAAGAGATGAGGGTCCTTGGGTATCGCTTGATTTCACGACAGCCTTCCAGCATACGGAAATGGCAACAGCCGCTCTAGTTGGTACTTTCCAGCAATATGCTCTGACCGTAGAACAAATCGGTCAAAATTCCGTTACCATAACCGGTCCTGTGCATCTTGACGGAACGGTCTATCTGTAATTAGGCAGTAAATAGGCGGTTGGTTAGCTTAAACTAGGTAACCAACCGCCTCTTTTTTATCCCTCGGCCAAATGCTCCGGGCTTGCCATTCTGGCCAAAGAGTATCGCCTGATTAATAAGCTTTACGTTAGGTGATAACATATTGCCCCTTACTTCAACAAAAATGGCAACCGATCATTTTTCAGATCAGTTGCCATTTTGTTGTTCTCAACTAAAGTTCGCCGTTAGCGTAAAAACCTTTATACGCTAATGTAACGCCAACCGCCAGAATCGGTAATATCTTCAGCTATTTGCTCCGCATAACCTTCGCAAATAAAGCCGGGAATTTCGGTGCCATCCTCAAGCTCGACTTTCCCGATTCCAAGCGGTGCAGGAATAAGGGCTGTGAATGCGCCAAATGCCGCCTTCGGCATTTCCCATACTTCCAACTGAATGGACTGCCCTCCGTTACCCTTCTTGATCAAGCCGGGTTTAGCCGGAACGGTCGGCAATTTAATCATTTGATATTTTGCGGCTGTAGCCGCCTCACGAACAAAATGGGCACCATGCTCCAGCATTTGCTTCTCCAGAGGAAATCCACGCATATGAAGTCCGCATACGGCAACGGGTACCATTGCTTGCTCCGTTACGGAATTAGGTATAGGCGGGTTAGCTGCGCCACATTCTCCCGTAAGGAAAAGCTCAGCAGCGCCGGTAATGAGTGCCTCCTCTTCTGCAAGCGCGAACAGCGTAATCCCAAATGGCAGCTCATCAGCGGCAAAGCCTGCAGGAATCGAAACCGCGCATAAATCAAGCAAATTGCAATGATTGGTATAGCGCCCCATATCCGAGTTTGCCCCTATTGGATCGGCACTCACCTGCTCGCGCGTCCATGTGCCTCCGCAGGTCGGCATCACCATTACCGCCTGCTTAAGCAGCTTCTTCGTTTCCAGCTTATACTGCTGCAATTGGTGCATAGCTTTAAACACAGAAGCAGCGCTGTGCTTCCCGGAAGCACCTGACCTCAAAATTCGCTCCGTCGTCTCAAACGTTACGCCCGGATTAGCTGTCACGAATGGTTCCAGACTCGCCCACCGCTCCGCAACCCAAGGCCCGTCGTATAATAACGCCGCCGCCCGGGAGAAGAAATCATAATCGATATATTCCACAGCGACTCCAAGTTTAGTAATTCTCTCTACTGCAGCTTCCCAAGCTTTTTCATACTCTGCGGCATAAGGTCCATAGAACTGCAGCTTGACGCTTGGCAATACAACTTTGTTCGGGAGCTTTGATGCGGAACGCTCGATGCTGCGGGACCATGGATCGGATTCATGAATGCCGCGCGCAAGCTTATCAACCTCTAAGGCATCCGCGAGGGAGTGGGCAAATACATTGACGCAGTCAAGACTGGCGCAAGCCGGAACCACGCCTTTGGTCGGCCAGGCTCCAAGGCTTGGCTTATAGCCGACCAGATTGTTTAATGCAGCCGGAACCCGGCCGGAACCGGCGGTATCCGTACCAAAGGCAAAAGCCGCATGGCCGCGTGCAACAGCAACCGCCGAGCCCGAGCTTGAGCCGCCGCTAATCAGCTCGGGCCGCAGCGCATTATGCGTCTCGCCATACGGGCTGCGCACGCCTACTAGTCCGGTCGCGAACTGGTCCAGGTTTGTTTTGCCGAGTGGAATCGCACCTGCATCTATCATCCTCTGCACAACAGCTGCATGCTCCTGAGGTGTATAAGCAAATGCCGGGCATGCCGCCGTCGTAGGAATTTGAGCAACATCGATATTATCCTTTATGGCAAACGGAATCCCCCATAACGGAAGGCTTTCCGGGTCCGTCCCTTTCAACCGATCCAAATAGGGCTGCACACTATCCATAGTTGGCGGCGTAATCCAAATATTCATGCCGGCATCCGCCTGAACGCGCTCCATAATTCCATTAATAACAGCCTCGGGCGCAAGCGCGCCGCTTGCGTACAACTCTCGAAGCCGCTCGATGGTCAGCTTGTCCGGAATACCTGATTTGCTCATGACCAACCTCCTACTCTCATAACGTTACCGGCCGCATCTCGTTTAGCTTAACGGCCAAATACAGCTGTAAAATATCGTCGCCGTCATCGACGTTAATGCCTAGCAGCTCGCATACTCGTTCCACCCGGTAAGAAACGGTGTTGTAATGCGTAATCAGCTCCGCGGACGTCTTTTTTACGTTCCGGTTATATTTGAAATAAACGCGGATCGTCTCATATAGCTGAGATTGATGTTTCTTATCGTATTCGAGCAGTGGAACGATATACTGATCCCGATATTGAATAACTGCCTCTGAATGAGGCAGGTGATATAACAGTTGAAAAGCTCCAAGCCGTTTAAAATCCACATAGGGCTCTTCATAATTGCAAATCGTGCTGATGTGATGAATTTTTTTGGCTTCTTCATAGCTTTCGCACACCAGGTCAGGCCGGCTGGCGACATTGCCGATACAAAGCGAGAACGCAGTTGACGAACCAATAACCGATCTCAGGTCTGCCGCAACCCGGTCCAGCGCCGTCTGCTTCGAGTGCTGCGCGGAAACCGGAATAAGAAAAATCAATTCCCCTTCCGCTATCGTGAACTGCAGTCCTTCGCGAAGAGACTTGGAACGAAGCTTTTTGACTACTTGCTGCAGCTGCTTAACCGCAGGCTTTCCATTTAACCAGCGCACAAGCGCTACGAATAGCTGCTGCTGATCCTCCAACTGGCTGCCCGATGCTTCTGCCCTGAGTTTCAAATCCTCCATTGCCACGATCCGCCCGGAAATCCAATCCTGAAGAAACTGGTCAATATATTTCAATTCAACCTCTCTCCGGGCGTTTGCGTTGATCATTTCCAAGCCTACTAGAATGCCAACCCGATCTATCGTAAGTTGATCGACGATGGAATGCTCCTGATTCCACTCCAGCAGAATAAGCAAACACTTCTCATGCTGCTTATCGTTCACCTCCGAGACGTATACCCGAATACGGCGGTCGCCAAGGGAAATGAAGCTGACGCCAAGATTCGTCTCCATCCGCAGCTGCGACCAGAGCTCGACATTCGCCGCTTGGGCAAGCATCCCCGCTTGCGGGGATAGAAACAGCTGATCGGTATCATCGAGCAGCACGATTGGATTGTTCAACATACCATCGAGCGTTTGCAAAAATTCTTCAATTCCATTTCCGTACAACAGCTGCTGGGATAACTTTTGGAATCGGCTCTGCAGAAGCGACAGCTCCCTTACTTCGGTCACCAGCACTCGCTCCATAATATCGCGGACAACATCCGAGAACACGGTCGTAGCCGGAAGTTCGAAGACGGGAAAAGCGAGTCGGTCCGCCAGCTCAAGCGCCCGCTCAGGAATCTCGTCAATGAACCGCTTCGTCTTAATGCCAAGCGCGGCAACGCCTTTTTCAACCAACTGCGGAATAATGTCCGCTATTGCCTCCGGCTGATCCCGGAACGGGAATCCGCTCGTAATGAGAAATTCCCCCGGTCTCACCCAATCGATGACATCAGGCACTTCCATGACATTGACCCGGTTAATGCTCCGATGCATACCGCCGGCACCGGCTAGTACAACTGCTTCCTTGAAGTCGGGTATCAGCAAGATGTCTCCGCAGGTGAAGCTTGCCTGATTGTTAGTCTCCAATGGCACTACCCCGCTATTCTATTTCTTAATGGAATAAACATCTTCCACGAGAGTTGTATTGAAAAACGAGTTGGCAGGCACGTTCTCCTCAACGGGGAGGAAAATACTGATTTGTTCGGACGGCTGATCATCATCGTTCGCTACGGAATGAATAACCCCGGCCGGCACATGAAACGTATCGCCAGCTTTGTAGCTTTTCCATTCGCCGTTACAGAGCAGTTTTACTTTTCCGACGGAAATATAAATAATTTCGGCGACATCGTGATAGTGAGGCAGTACTTGCCCGCCGACACCGATTTTCTCCCATAGAATCGAGCTCGAACGGATTCCCAGCCTATCCGCTTGCGCCGCCGATACGATTTCTCTATGATACAAATGAATATGGTCTGGCATCAGCCCCCATTCCATTTGTTCCCCAACGATAACCTCTGTCTCATTTGCAATTGTCATATAATCAGTCTCCTATCATTCGCTATTTATGTTCGTTACGCCGGAAAACAACCGCTACCGGGCCGCCGCCCGCCGGACCCTGATGCTCCGCGCCGCCGGATACGTAGATCATTGGATCGCCGCATACGGAAGCGAGAACGCCTCCGACGACTGCGCGTGCATGACGGGTATGATTAATGTCCGAGTCATCGAGCATCGTATGCCGTTTGCCTCTTATATTTCCGGTTGGATCAGCCTCAGCCTTAGCAAGCACCTGCACCATCTCGGCATCCGGATATTTCTCCAGAATCCGCTTTAGTGCTCCCGCGTCAATCGCATCCTTCATCACATCGTGATCGATAAAATATGGCCCTTCCGCATAAGCGGAGTTGCCGAATACGATAACCTCGCAATAGGCGAGTTCGCTGCCAGCCGACGTAGATGCCACATGGCTGAAAAGCTCCCACGAGTGGCAAATATCCGTATCCTGCAGTCGCTCCCGTTCAATCTCTCCAAGCGCTACGGCTGCGCCAAGCGCCGATGCCCCGCGAGAGTAGCCCATAGATTTGTAAGTATCCTCGGTTACAGTGGAGGCATCTCTAAGAACCGCTTCCTGCACTTGCTCCGCCGTCAGCAGCGGACATTTAATTTGAACAAAATGCACGTCGGCAGCATCGTTAATGCCCGCCCCTTCCATTGCCCGGAGAACAGCCTCCGCCACTTGATCCACTTGGGCGAGACGCCCAAGCTCCTCAGGCATGAAATCAGGAGTTCTTGCTACGCCAATCGCTAATGAAGACAACTCCTGCTTGCTCCTAATCGAATCGGATTCACTCCGGGTAATGACCGAGAAATGAGGGCTTAATATCCCCTCCGTTCCTCCGGACATCACGAACGAGACCGGTTCAGCAGAAGCTTCCTTATAAGGAGCGAACAAGTTTTTCAATGCCAGAACCGCAAACCCACGGGTAAAGTCGTTGACACAGCCGTTCCCCTCCGTTTTGCCCAGCACGGCTACAACTTCCTTCGGGTTAATAAGCGACTCGTCAATATAGCGCTGAAGCACAGTCATATCATTCGGTGAACGAGCCGGTACTTTAATAACTGAACATTTCATCATAGATCATCCGCCCTTTGCCAGAATACAACTTTCTTCTCCAACCAGCTGATGCCCCAGAAAAGCAACAGTCCGCATAATGCCGATGCAATAATGGCCGAGAACATAATCGGCGTATCCATATGATAGGAAGATACGAGTACGACATAGCCTAGCCCTTTGTTCGCTCCGACAAATTCCCCGACGATCGCTCCTACGATTGCAAGCGACGAGGATATTTTCAAAGCAGAGAATACGTAAGGCAAGCTCGTCGGAAGGCGCAGCTTCCAGAATATTTCCGCTTTTGTTCCTTTATAAGTGGAGAACAGCTCCCAAGCCTCATGTTCAATGGCTTTCAGACCTTTGACACTATTGACGAGAATCGGGAAAAAGCAGATAAGCATCGATGCGACAACCTTCGAGGAATAGCCGGTTCCCATCCAAACGACCAACAGCGGAGCTAACGCGACGAGCGGAGTCGTCTTAAGCGCAATGGCGAGCGGGAAGGCTCCCTTCTCAATGGACTTGGAGTGAACGAAAATAACGGCCGTTATCATCCCCAAAATATTAGCGAGCACAAAACCTGCCAACGCCTCCGTTAGCGTGACGAGCATATGGGACGACAGCGATCCGTCCATAACCTCAATGACGGCAGAAGGAGCGGGAAGTAAATACACGGGGACATGGAACAACCGGACGGCCAGCTCCCACAAAACAATAAAGCCAAGCGCAAAACTGATAGGGTACATGCTGCTTTTTATTTTATTCATCATAAGTGCTTGACCCTCTTTCTTAATTCATTAACGGTATGATGGTACTCCGGAAGCTCCTCCATGCCCACTTCACGGTGCGCAGGAAGCGGAACGGGAATAATGGCATCCACACCGGCCGGTCTTGGGGACATCATGACGATTCTGTTCGACATAATGACCGATTCTTGAATCGAGTGAGTGACCATAACGACTGTGCTTAAGCTTGTGTCTGGACTTTCCCACAGCCGCAGCAGCTCGAAATTCAATTTCTCTCTCGTAAATTCATCCAACGCGCCAAACGGCTCATCCATTAAGAGCACGGCCGGGTCAGCGGCAAGCGCTCGCGCGATAGCGATACGTTGCTGCATGCCACCGCTTAGTTGATGCGGGAAGTGATTCGTAAAGTCCTGCAGGCCAACCAGCCGAAGCGCTCCCTCCGCTTTGTCCCGGGCTTCTTTCTTCGAGAAGCGCTTCTCTCCGATCGTCAGTGGCAGTACGATATTCTGAATGGCCGTAAGCCAAGGCATCAGAACCGGCTTCTGAAAGACCATCCCGATTGAGAGATCCTTTGCGAGCTTAACCTCCCCTCCGGCATTCGGCTGGAGGAGACTCAGCATTAAGCGCAGAAGCGTGGACTTGCCGCAGCCGCTTGGGCCAAGGATAGAAACAAATTCATTGTTATAGATGTCCAAGGAAACATTGTTCAGTACAGGAACATCGCCGAACGAAAGGGAGCAATTCTTTAATGTAACCGCGATTTCGTTCATCGAAGAAACCGATGCTTGTTCTTGCTTTGCCACTCCATTCCTCCATTCACTTACCGTCGCTTGCACATCAATCACTCCCTATTCGATATAGTCATTCGTAAACACTTTATCCAGATCTTGTTCTTTCTTCAGAAACTTCAAATCAATCAAGCTTTTTTGCAAAACGTCCCAGGCTTCGGTATCCATCTTGCCAAGCGGCAGTTTATCCGGCTCCAGCAGCGGAATGCTTGCTTTCATCATCGCTGTCTCATGCTCGAGGTTCAGCTTATCGCCGAACTTCAGACCATACCCGGCTGCTTCTTCCGGATTGGCAATCGCATATTCCCAACCTTTCATCGAAGCCTCAACGAAGCTTTTCACCATTTCAGGATCCTTCTTAATCAACGATTCCGTCGTAAATAACGTATCTGCATAAAAATTAATGTCGTAGTCGCCAGGCTGGATAATATTCACCTCATGCCCTTGCTCTTGTACGGCAAGCACTTCATTGATGACATAACCCGGCCACGCTTTCACTTGACCGCTGAGCAGCGGGCTCATGTCGTATTTCACTGGCATTTCATCAATCGATTTCGCATTTATGCCCGCGCTTTTGACCATCGCTCGGAAGGTCAGCTCTTCATTGCCGCCAAGCTTCACGCCTACCTTTTGGCCGGCAAGATCTTCGATCTTCGTAATGCCCGAGTCTTTTAAGCTAAACAATACGAATGGCGTTTTGCGGTATACCGCGGACAACGCTTTAACCGGTACGCCTTTCTCCCGAGCCATCAGAATTTGATCCGCGCCCGTTACGCCAAACTGCTCGCTTCCCGAAGCGACCATCTGAACGGAAGGGAAATCGGCTCCGCCCGGCCTGATTTCAACATCCAATCCCGCTTCCTTATAGAAGCCTTTCTCAACCGCTGCGTAATAGCCGGCAAATTGCGCTTGATGAATCCATTTCAGCCTCAGCACGACTTTTTTCAGCTTCTTTGTCTCTCCGGCTGCCGAGTTGGAAGAGACCGCATTTGAGCTGGTGTTGGTTTTTGCATTGGTACCGCAAGCCGTTACTACAAGCATCAGAGCCGCCAGAACAATAAACAATGATTTTTTATTCCACATTATATTTCCCTCCGGTATGTCTCTATTTATGGATAAATAATAGCTGGATGCTGAATAGAAGTTTCGCGATAGTCCGTGTTAGTAGCTTTCCAGAGCCACCAGTACATCCGCTGAGCTGCTGACGCTGCCGAATACCCCGCCTTGCATCGTCACCATATGAAGCGCCGCTTGATGATTGGTTGGATCGGTCGCGCCTGTGCAGTCCTCAAGGATTAAGCATTCGTAACCTCTATCATTTGCTTCCCGCATTGTCGTATGGACGCAAACATCAGTCGTGATGCCAGTCAGTATTAAGTGAGTAATCCCCCTGTTCTTTAAGACCAGATCCAAGTCTGTTGCATAAAAGCTTCCCTTGCCCGGCTTGTCGATAATGAACTCCCCTTCAATCGGGGTAAGTTCTTCAATGATTTCCCAGCCCGGTTCACCTCGCACCAATATGCGTCCGGCAGGACCAAGTGAGCCGATTTCCGCGCCGATTTGCTTGCTTCGCCAGCGTTTATTTGCAGGAAGGTCGGACAAGTCGGGCTTGTGGCCCTCTCTGGTATGGATAACCGTCATACCTTCAATCTGGCGAACCCGGTTCAGCAGCGTTTTGATAGGTCTAATAGGCTTGGCCGTCAACGACAAATCGTATCCCATCTGCTCTACATAACCACCTTTGCCGCAAAAATCGATTTGCATATCAATAATAAGGAGCGCTGTTTTCGCAGGATCGATCCTGCCATCGTACGGCCATGCATAGGGATTTGCTGTAACCTGCATGTTAGGTTTCCCCTTTCCTCACTCTCATTTTGTAAGAATTAATAACAATCCATCACATTTCCGATGTTCTTCTTTCTTATATGTCACATTATATCACATAAAATACCGATTTTCTTTGTGAATCTCACAAAAACATGAACTTGTTTGTTGTGATTTTTTATAAGAAGAATAATTCGTGTTATGTTTAATTACATAATGAAGCAAAAAGAGACTTACTTAATTAAGATCAAGTGTTGCATGAACCGTTTATTTCTCATAACATCGGTAAACACAAAAAAGCCGCAATTTATGCGGCGACTAATAAGATATTTAAGAGCTCTTAATAAGCCGGTCCATAGAAGCAGTGTTTCTTCCAGCGTCCAACAAGCTTAATAAACATCGATTTTGAAAGGTTTTGATTCAATTTCAAATTCAAAGTCTTTCCCCTCTTTTTTAATTCTGAATTTCGCCTTTGAAATGATTTCATACCTTCCTTCCTGTAACGAAAGCTCGTTATACTTCGGGAAAACATGCTCCCCTTCATCATATTAACAGCAAACACCTGATTAGCTTGTAAATGGCTAGAAGTATGTACTTTAATACTGAACATACTAGCCTTCGGTACTACCTCAGTTTCACTTTGACATCCAACCGTTGTAATAAGTATGAGTAAAAGAATAATTAGGATAAAAACCTTCAGAAATAAAACCTCCTTCTTAATAAAAATGGCTACTGATCCTATGATCGGCAGCCTGGTTTCGTACTGATCTATAATTCCTCCGTTAACTCAATGGACTAAAGTTGTCTACGTGAGAAGCAGCCGTTCCTGTTATGACGAGCTTATTTGGCGGAGGCCTGTGACTTGCCCGTTTTGGCCGATACGGAAAAATACCTCATCTCGCCGGGTGAAACAGGCTTTGATTTCGGTTCAACCCATACGTTCTCTTCATCCGAACAATCCCGTCTATATTTCCCTTCATCCAGCTTCATATCGATAAAATCTACAACTTGCTGCAGTGAAGTAATCTGGCTGACAATATTTTCACGATGACTTCTTAGGAGTTCCACAAGCTCGGGATATTCCGCGGGATCAGTATCAACTGAGACTTCCAAGAAAGGCCGAATTTCCTCTAACGGCATCCCCGTTTTTTTCAGGCATGCTATCAGCCGGATCGTATCGATGTCCTCCTGCCGGTAGATGCGGTGCCCGTTATCCTTCCGCTCTGCGCGAGGCAGCAGCGCGATCTTTTCGTAATAACGGATTGTATCCTCAGTAATTCCCGTTTGCTCGGCGGTTTGTTTTATCGTAAAACGTTGCTCTTCCTTCATCCCGTTCCCTCCCCAAAATTGATTAATTTTTGTACATTATACATCTTGAGGCTCGCTCCAAGTCAAACCAATTATCCTTGGAAAAAACATTATATTCGCATCTTGACTTGGAGTCGACTTCAAGTTATAGAATTTGCGCTATCGAATCAAATATCCCGATATAAAAAGGAGATGCACAATGAACAAGCACCAGCATGAACATATCGCATTGATTACAGGCGCAAGCGCCGGGATCGGGTTGGAGCTCACACGGAAATTACTGTCGGAGAACTGGCATGTGGTTGCTGTAAACCGTTCTGACTTTCCTGCCGACGATATGAGCATCCACAATGCGGTCAAGAACGGAGCGCTTCGTATTTATAAAACGGATGATCTTGCCGACTTCGCAAGCTTGAGACTTACTTTGGAAGAGATTAAAAGCAAGGAGCGGCGGATCGATATTTTATTCAATAACGCCGGAGGATCCTTTCCCGAGCTGAGCTATTCGAAACAAGGGCGCGAGAAGCATTATGAGTTGATGACGGTCGTTCCTTATATTATTCTGATGGAATTGAAGGAACTCCTGAAAAATAGCCGTTTAAAAACGGTAATCAATACCTCATCCTCCGCTCTTAAATTTACAAAACAATTTTCGATCGAAGTCCTGGAGCATCCCAAAACCTTTCGCAAGCTGCTTGGTCCTTACGCGACCTCGAAGCTAGCTCTTTCGCTATGGACTGAGGCCGTGGCATCGCAGCTCGCCAAGGACGACATCAAGATCCGCAGCGTTGACCCGGGTGGCAACAATACGATAAGAAAAGGGAAACAATCCGGACTGCCCGTTGTGGTTGAAGTATTGATGAAGCTATTTTTCTCGCCTCCTACCCTCGGCGCCAATAAGCTGTACGAAGGTGCTCTCGGGGAACACCATCATGAGAGCGGCGTGTTTTTGCTGAAAGGACGGGTTGCGGAATTAAAGTTTAAAGACCAGGCGCGGAACGTTCTGGAAAGGATTCAAGCGATTTACGAATACGAATTTCTCGTGTCTTAGCTATTGTATCTAATCATTTAGGCTGAGCAGCCAGTCTTATTGATGTTAGCTTCCCGGTGTGTTTGTTCTCGTCTTTTGTTTTAAAATCGTATGATACAGCGTAAAGCTCACCTATTAATATCAGATTCCATGTATTTTCATTATTCACTTTAAGCCGGACTTCCTCGGGATGATTACCTAAATCTTCGACTTTAATCCAGTATGAGTCCCTCTCTGGTTGCTCTTTATCAACAACTTTAATTAACCCAACGGTCGTGCTAGTGGTACCGCAAGATGCAAGCATTCCAACCAGAATTACAACACTGAAAATTTTTGGCATAAACTTGAACATGATTACACTTCCTTATCCATGAGACCGATGAATTCCCGGATCGGCTGTCGTCTATATAAACGAAGGCTTAAATGAACACAAACCAATTTGACGAAGAGGTGTTTTGAAAATGGCATTAACGTCCGCATTCACGAGCTTTAACCTGCCTGTAAAGAACGTTGAACAATCGAAAACGTTCTTCACCGGACTCGGATTCGAACTCAACCCGCAATTCCCCGATAACGAGAATTCGGTAGCCATCGTAATCGGCGACAACCTGCAGGTCATGCTGATCAATCAAGCATTCTTTAATACGCTAACGGAGAAGCAGTCCGTCGATACGAGCAAGTATGCGCAGATGACGATCGCATTGGCTTTCGAGAGCCGCGAAAAAGTCGATGAAATCGTAAATACCGCAGTCTCCTTGGGCGGGAAATTGCACGCTGAACCTGAATATCATGGGTCCATGTATCATTGGGGCTTCGTGGACTTGGACGGTCATCTGTGGGCCATCAACTGCATGAACATGGATGCGGCACAAGGTTAAGGCTAACGGAGAGCACGCTCGTACCAGGGTTCTAAAAGAAAGACGCCGGGCATCTTCCCCGGCGTTTTCTTCTTGATGATTAGTTTTGTTCGGTATAGGCTTTGAAATTGTCCATGATCGCTTCCCAACCTGCTTGCTGGAACTCGACGGGATTGGAGCTTTCCGCGTCGAACGTTTCAATGACCTTCGTTTCATTCCCTTGATCGACGAAAGCAATATCCACTCTTCTTCCATCTTCCATGGTGTAGCCGATCGCCTCATACCGATTCACGACATCGTAGACGCCGCCAAAATCAAAGCCCATGCTGCCATCCTTCGCTTCCATCCGTGTCAGAAACTTGCCGCCGACCCGCAGATCGTTTTCGGCTCTCGGCGCATGCCAGTCCTGGGATGCTTGATTCCACTTCGTGATGTGATCCGGCTCGGTCCAATAGCGCCATACCTTCTCGACAGGGGCTTGAATGACGGCTTGCACGGTTACTTTCGTCGGTTGACTCGTTTCCATCTTAAATAGACACCTCTCTCATGATATTCGTTGTTTGGTGATTCTCAATGCTATAGACGTAACCCAATGACGAAATTCATCGGTCAATTCGCTCAGGCAGCCCAAATCGTGAAAATAATGGCGTATGAATGAAGTTTTGAACATGCAGGATTTGATTTTCTTTGGTTTCGATGACGTGGATGCCCCAGGGTATCAAGCCAGGGCCCTCTTTGTCCGGCATATACTGGGCCAACGCCGGGTAACCGCCATTCACCGTAATAGGCACAAATCGCGAACCTTCGCAATGCCAACGAGTAAGCGAATAGAAGGCGGACAAATCTTCCTTGCCGCGGATCCACATCTCGAAGGGCGGCATCGACATGCATCCTTCCTCGTGAAACAACGCGACGAGCGCAGCAATATCGAATTGCTCGAAGGCTTCCACATATCGGGACAGCAGCTGCTGCTCCGGTTGAACGTCCATGCTGCTGAGCTCATCCGAGCGAAGCTGCGCCCGGTCCATCGTCTCTTGGGCTCTTTGCAAGGCGCTGTTCACCGCTGCCGGCGACATCGCCAACGTTTCCGCGATCTGCTTGGAGGACCATTCAAATACATCCTTCAAAATGAGTACCGCGCGCTGTCGCGGAGGCAAGGTCTGCAGGAGAGCGATGAAGCACAGTTGAAGAGTATCCCTGCGGAGGAGCAGATCTTCCGGATTGCCCCCAAAGTCGGAAGACGGCCAGATCCAGGCAGAGTCCGGCAGCGTTTCGCGCGGCTCGACGATGGAGACGGCCGGATCGAACAGGTCAACGGGAAGCGCGCGGCGTTTGGATTGTCTCAGCTTGTCCAAGCACAGGTTGGAGGCAATCCGATAGACCCAAGTTTTGAATGAGGAATCCTGTCTGAACGTGCTCCAGCTCTGCCAGACCCGAATACTCGTCTCCTGTACGGCATCATCCGCATCGTCCATGGAGCCTAACATTCGGTAACAGAACGAGGTTAAGCCCGGCCTCAGGCTTGCAAATAATGGTTCGTCAAATACGGTTTCGTTCATCTCGGCCTCCCTTAACGATCTTCCCGAAGGGAGGTTCCTTCCCCCTCTTCTTTCTCAGAAAAACTATACGACACATTTTACGCTTCCAATACTTGGATAGTTGCGTTAAACTGCCCTTTATTTCAAAAAACGGCAGCCTTGTATGAAGGCCACCGTTTTGTAGGGGGATTAACGAAGTTTGGTATGATTTCTGTACATACATAAGTGGAAAATAAACCAGGCTGCAGGAACGAGGAGTACGAACCACTCAGTTACCTGCTGAAGTAATCCTCAAGCCCCTTCGCAATTGCTTTGGCTGCTATTTTCTGATAGTCGGAGCCGCGGACGATGGATTCATCATATGCGTTGGACAAGAAGCCGAGCTCTACGAGTGTGGATACCGTATCATTTTCCCGCAAAACGTGAAGATTGCCGTATGATATCCCGTTGCTCTTCAAGCCGATACCATCCGCAAGCCTGTTTTCTATGGCACGGGCCAACGGCCGATCTTTTGTATTCGAATAATAGAAGGTAAGTATGCCGGACGTGTTTTTCTCCGAAGAATTATAATGGATGCTGACGAATGCGTCCGCACCGGCGGATTCGCTTATCCTGACCCTATCGGAAAGCCCGGGCTTCTCCTCATTCTTCGTTCTTGTCATGAGGACGCGCGCTCCGCGGCTGCGAAGCTCGTTCTCTAGGTAGAAGGAAGTGCTCAAATTAAGCTTTTTCTCAATCGTTTCATATGTAGTTCCGATCATTCCGGGATCGTCTCCGCCGTGACCGGGGTCGATTACGATTACTTTCCCCTTGAGGCTCTTCGATTTTCCCGATGCAACCGCCGCCGTTTGTGTTTCGCCTTTCGCGATATAACGATCCGATACCCAGCCGAGTTGCTTATCCAGAGTCTTGACCCGAGCCCATCCTTCCCGGTTGTCTATTATCGTAACAGTCTCACCTTTTGTTAGATATCCTAGAATTTCATGATCTAATCCGGCGCCTGCCCTGAGCCGAAGCCCATCGGCCAGCACAGTCGCACGTGCGGCTGCAGAGCTCTTCTTCACGCTGTCATCTTGATCTGTCGCTGGTGCCGTAACGGCATTGACTTTCTTCAAATAATGTCCTGCCACCCAACCGGAGACGCGGTTCGACTTGATGCGCAGCCAGCCGTACTCTTCCGCTGAAACGGTGACAATATCGCCATTCTTCAAACCGCCTACAATCAACGAATCACCCGATGGCTCGCTCCGGACATTCAAGGAGTCGGTGTATACCTTGGCCGTATAACTACCGCTTGCTTCCGCCCGGTTTGGCATATAACCGGAAATACTAATCAACCCACAGATCAAAATTGTCAGGTATACAATTTTTTTCATATAAGCCTATAAGTCTCCTTTAATATTCTTAGGTTATGTAGGCTTACTATTATACCTGAATTTACTAGATTCGTGCAGACCTATATTAACCCGCATTCTCATACGCCACCAAAGAACTAGATTTTCTAAATAGGATTACTCTTCAATCGGTGTACATGCTCGTTGAGAATGAATTGGCTATTAAGGCCCATTCCACAGAGGTTAATAAGTCCGATAGAATAGGTTTAAATTTGTAATAAAGGAGAAGATTACGTTTTGGATAAGAGAACAACACGCAGCAGCAAACATTCCAAAGGCAGATTGGTATCTTTAAAACAAACAAATCTCATCATCTATCTGGCGATAGTCATCATTCTTATTGGCATTTGCGGAGTAATTTATGGGAAATATACGAATAAAGTTGACTCTAAACTTCCGCTAGCTGCCGAGAATGCCGAGCAAGCCAATGGGCAGAGCAGTATTAGCAAGCCAGCTGATTCGGATTCCCTTAATAATGGAAATGGCGGAAACGAGCTATCGGAAGATGACCCCAGCCCCGCCGGAACCGTTAACAGTGAAGACGAACAAGAGCCTGCTTCCAATGATTTGATAGAGAAACCTGCTCCTCTTGCATCCAACACACCGGTCAGTGAAAGCGATACGCCAACGGAGACGCCTAAGCCTGCACAGACAGAAAAACCTATGCAAGAAAATAAGGATTATGGCAATAAATCAACGGAAGCCCCCGCTAAAACGGTTAAGCTTCCAACCACCTATGTGGTTCAAAAAGGCGACACGCTAAGAATGATATCAGAGAAGTTTTATCAATCTAAGGAGTATTATACGCTGCTTGCAGAGTATAACCATATCTTGTTTATTAATGATATGAAAGCCGGAGATCATCTTAAGATCCCCGCCTTGTCCTCAACAAACGGCTCGATTAATGGAGCCCAGCAAGGAACTAAAGACTATTCGAAAATACACTTGCCCGCTACCTATCTAATCCAAGCAGGCGACACGCTGTCGGAGGTTTCCAGAATGTTCTACAAATCGGTGGAATATGTGGATTATATCGCGAAAGAAAATAAGCTTGATAAAAATGCAGGCTTGAAAGCTGGCACCAACCTCATCATTCCTTCCTTGAAGACATCCGTTCATACCGTAAAGAGTGGTGAGACGCTCTACAGCATCTCCAAAATCTATTACGGCTCCGACAAATATGTAAAGTTCATCGCGGATTACAATCATATTGATAATATGGATGATGTGAAAGCCGGCATGGTGCTGAAAATTCCAAAGGCTTAGGTCATCGAAATCTTATGATCAAAGGCTCCGCTATAGCGGAGCCTTTGATCATAAGGCCAGTCCTTCCTTCCGTATGCGCAGATTCATTCCAATAACTCCGGCAACAATAAGTGCTGAACCGATAAAATGATACCAGGCAACAGGTTCACCGAGGACCCCAGCGCCGGCAGCAATGGAGACAACCGTCGACAAGTTGATGAATACTCCCATTCGCGAGGCTTCGATTCGAGACAGGATGTAGTTTCCCATCAGCGCCGTGGCGACTTGAACCGCTCCGAGGCAAAGAATCAGCATCATGAATGTCATGCTCGCAAGCGGTGCCGTGAGTCTGCTCAGCGTTCCGTCTGATATATGGAAAGCAAGGGAGAATACCAGCGATGCGGCAAATCCCGTTCCTACCATGAAATAACTGATCTCCACCGGGCTGAAAGATTTCGACACGGAACGGGCAAGCACGCTGTATCCGGCGAGAGCCGCGCAAGCCAGCAGCAACAGAAGCACGCCCTTCATATTGGAGAAGCCGATTCCGTTGCCCTTCATGATGAATATAAAGGCGACGCCTGACACGGACAGGATAAGGGAAAGCTTCTGCGGCCGGGACGTCGCTTCTTTCAAAAATACGGAGGCGAGCACCATCGTCGCGAGAGGCGAAAGCGCATTAATAATTCCTCCCTCCGCGGAAGTTGTGTACTGCAGTCCGTACGTTTGCAAGGTGAAAAAACCGAGAGGATACATACTGGACAACATCAGCAATTTGTATAGCGGTTTGCCGCGGTAGTTCAACTTGAACAAGCCGGATGCTGCCATGATGGATAGGATGGCGAACGCTGCGGCGAAGCGAAAAGTCAACGTATCGAATGGGCTTGCGTAGTCAAGCGACTTTTTGACGACTAGGAACGACATCCCAATTACGACGGCATTGACGACGGCCAGCAAGTAGGCCAGTTTAACCCCTTTCATCGCTCATCACCTCCAAAGCAGCTTTCTTAGCGCTTGCCATGCCTGCAGCCAGATATACGGCGGCCGTAAGACCCGACAGTCCTCCGCCAATCACCGCTACATCGTACAGGTTTTCTAGTCCTGCCATTTCAATCCCCCCCCCGTTGTCTGTCAGTACTTACTGACATATGGTTTGAAAAAAAAGCTAGGGGGTTAAAGCCCTAGCAAACATTCTGACGCTTTCCTCGATGAAAGGTTCCAGCGCGATATCCGGGTAGTTCCTCCCCGCTTCCAGATCGTTCATAAATGCTCCGTACTGCGACATCATGAACGTAAAAGCCTGCATCCTCGGATCCGTCAAACGCAGCTTCCCTTTCTCGCTCATCGTGTTGAAGTAACTCGTTAGAAACTCGAGCAACTGCAGAGGATGCCTAAGCAATCGTTCTTTAAATCCCGACATCTGAGTTTCGTCCTTGATGCTGATCTTGAGCAATTTGCGATTGCGGTTCATGATCTCGTGATAGGTCTTGCTGATCGTCAGGAGATCTTTTTCCAGCTCCCATGATAGCTTTTCCGCAAAAATCTTTCTCATCTCTTCGGCGTAGTGATACCGTTCGAAGGCGGCTTCAAGTAGCTTCAGCTTGCTGCCGAAGTGCCGGAACAATGTCTTCTCGCTCAGGCCGGCGGCCGTAGCGATCTCTTGCGTGGTAACCCCATTGTAGCCTCTCTCCGAGATGAGATCGATCGCCACTAGCAAGAGTCTTTCGCTACTTCCCAACTTGCTGATGTCTATGATAAACACCTCGTCTCCCGTTAATGTCTGTCAGTGGTGACTGACATCATGTTATCCTATATTTGGATGGCTGTCAACTCAGTACCCAGGAGCTAAAATCGACGAAATGCATACAAAGCCGTACCGATTGCCTCGGTTCGGCTTTGAAAACCTTCATAACAATTAAAGTTTCACTTGCCATATGCCTCAATCAGCGTCATCGCGGCTTGCACGATTTCAGCCGGCGGAGCTCCGGGGCCAATTAACCGTGCGGTCATGCAGAATCCTTCCATCAGCACGAAGAGCTGCCTCGACAAGACCTCGGGGGACCGAAACTCTGCTTGCCGGCACAAGCTTTCCAATCGCTGAACGATAGATTGCTTGTGATGGCTTACGGCTTGATTCACCATATGGTCAGGGAATGGATATTCGACTGCGGCCGATTGATACAGACAAAAACTCGACTGCGGCGACTTTGAGTGCTGGCTTGCGATCGCTTGAAAAAGCGCGAGCAGTTGGCCCCTCGGTTCAGCCTCACCCTCGACCGTCTCCTCGAACCAAGCCCAGTACCTCTCGCTCGAGCGTTCCAGAATGGCAACGATCAAGTGATCTTTGGATGGATAATGTTTGTAAAGCGTCATCTTTGTAACGCCAGCTTCGCCAGCAATGCGGTCGACGCCGATGGCATGGAAGCCATTCGCGAAAAATAGCTTGCTCCCGGTCAACAGCAATTGCTCTCGTGCGGCAGACTTCCGATCGTTTGCAACACTCATTATTTTTCACCTCTATAGTTGACAGTATACAGATCGGTATGTATACTGTCAATAAAATCCAAAAGTATACAGACTTGTATGTATACTTTTCTAAGGAGGAGAAGGTATGAAGATTGGATTCATTGGTTCAGGCAATGTCGGGCAAACGTTGGGGCATGTTCTGGTTGAGCAGGGTCATGATGTTAAATTAGGAGCGAGGCAACCGGCCAAGCTGACGAATTGGAAGCAATCTCTTGAGAACAGCGGACTTGCAAGCGTTGGTACGTATCGGGAAGCAGCCGAACATGGCGAGCTTGTGATTAACGCTACTCCGGGAGTCGCCTCGCTTGAAGTGCTGCAGTCGATTGGTCAGAAGTCGCTTGCCGGCAAAATTCTCATCGATGTTGCGCTGCCGCTTGAATTCACCAATGGTAAGCTGCGATTGTCAGTCGCCCCTAACGACTCGCTTGGAGAGCAGATCCAGCAAGCCTTCCCGGAGACAAAAGTCGTCAAAACTCTAAATACCGTAACGTCTGCCCTTATGATCAATCCGCTTAATCTAGCCGAGGGACAGCATGATATGTTTATCGGGGGCAATGATACAGAAGCTAAAAATAAGGTTTCGGAGTACCTGCGACAATGGTTCGGCTGGAAGAACATTATTGATCTAGGCGACATTTCGTCCGCGCGCGCAACGGAGGGCCTTCTGCTGCTGACTTCCAGAATATATGGCGTTCTCGGTCACTCGAACTTCAATCTGAAGGTCATCCGTTAAGGCCGCTATGGATGGTACAACAGATTCGTCCTCCACATCGGTCCGTCATTTGACCGTGCCGATGGCCGCAATTATCGTCGGGATGTTCATCGTCTATCTGGATCAGACCGTACTGCTCGGATTAATCATTTATAGGGGGGTTCAAGTAGTCCTTGCTCTGAAATTCGGGGTTTCGCCCTACTTATGATAAGGCGGGTTTATCGGCGAATGAGGTTAACCATTAAATGGTTAACCTCATCATATGCATACAAAGTTCACTTCCGCCTTAGCGGCGCTCAAATGCTAACCTAAAGGCAAGTCCTGTTAATACGCTAGACATAATCCAGCGTTGTGCCTTTAACCATAAAGGACGTCCTCCGATTAATGACGCAATTCTGCTCGCTAGAAGAACAATCAGTAGATTGACTGCCAAGCTGATAATAATCTGAGTCATGCCTAACACCGTGCCTTGTAAGAGCAACGAGCCTTGTCCTGGAACTTGGAATTGCGGCAGCAGCGATATATACAAAACAGCAATCTTCGGATTGAACAGATTAGTCATAAACCCCATAAAGAACAATCTCCTCGGGCTCTCTATGGTTAGTTTCTTGACTTCAAAAACAGACCTGGATCCGGGTTTAATTGCATTCCATGCCAGCCAAAGTAAATAAGCCGCGCCCGCCCATTTGATCGCAGTATATAGAAACGGAACAATATGAAATATGGTTGTAAGCCCGAGCAATGTTGCAAACAAATAAATCACGAATCCGAGTACCACACCACCTAAGGATACGACTCCTGCCTTACGTCCTTGTGTGATGGACCGTGATATTAAATAAATCATGTTTGGACCAGGGGTGCAGACCATTCCCAGAGAAACCAAACCAAATGCAATTAAAGACCCTACACTTATCAAGTAAACTCCCCCTAAAGATCCAGACATTCCTGGTATTCTACCATTTCAGGAGATTCCATGTAAATATGCGATTGCATATATTAAAACCATTTGTCCTTTGCTTTGCCGTTAGTTCAATCTAAAAGGATTCAATGGCATGAAAACGAGAGTTTTCGATAATATCTTTTACCGTTTCTGTGGGGTGTTTATGGGTAGTGTTATAGCTAAATTTTTTATTATAATGTGAACTTTCCATCTTGTTTAATAAAAACAAGGAACGTTCCAAGGAATCAATATCCCCTCGAGAGTTTAGCCGTTCGATTATTTTTTCTTTATCCGCTATCAGCACGACGTATTTTAAAGTCACATTTTTCAAGTCCGATAAATGTTTACAAAACCATTCCAGTTCTTCCTCCACTACAAAATCAATAACGACATTTAAATCATGCAGCAAATAGTTCCTGGTTAATGTCAGTATATTATCCCATGTGAGTCGTAAGCGTTCTTCCCACGAAAGTGAGAGTTCGTCATTTAACATGCCAAGTAGAATATCACCTTCAATAAGTACGCATTGCTGAACATTTCGTGCAAGTTCTTTCGAAGTGGTTGATTTGCCAACTCCGAGTGGTCCCGATATCAGATAGAGAATATTTTCATTATGTTTCATTTATTCATTCCCCCATCGTATTAACAATGTGAAATATTTGTTGATGATCTTTAAGTACATCGGTCCGCATATTTCGCCGTGCCTAAAGTATTCGGCGGATTGATTAAACGATCCTGTCTCTATGATTCAATGAAAAACAGCTGCCGTTTTAATCACGGCAGCTGTTTTATTTGACTCAGTTCCAGAAATATTGCATCTTCCTATACCCAACATCCCATATTTTTTCGTTCCCCTCAATTGTTATCGTGAGCTCGCTCCCCGCTTCGATAGGAATCTCGCACATAGCCGGGAATAGTTCCGGATAACGGCGTTGATCTTCTCCAGAACCGGTCATTACCTCGCTCCCATTGACGGAAACACGAATGCTTCCGGAATCATCCGTTTGATCAGGTATTCCGTAATACAAGGAGAAAATAGACTTCTCCTTAAACGTATAGGTGAACGTTTCTAAATTTTCACCTTCGACGCCATACATATTATTGCGGGGTTTTACGTTTTGACCGCTAATTATAAAGCTATTTGTTTTTTCTCCCGTTGATGAATTTCCAGAGCTGTCTTTCAATTCGTTTATCGCCACAAAGGGACCTTCTTCTTTGGTGAACGCTTTATCTACAATCCCAAACAATCCCCATACTCCTAATAAAAGAACCATGCAGGAGATGGCAGTCATCAAAATATTGCGCCAACCTTTTTTTGAGCGAACACCAAGCTTGTATGCCCCAAAACCGACTGCCGCGCCTAATGCGTTATGAATCGCGTCGTTAATATCGAAGCTGCCGAGCAACGTTAGTGCCTGTATGGTTTCCATTAAGAGAATCGACAGGAAGAACACTGTAATGAATCTAACAAAGGTGATCCGATATAACAATGGAATCAATAGGCCGAAAGGAATGAAGGCTGCGAGGTTTCCAAATCCTACAAAATCCATCAGGGTAGGATGTAGAAGATCCGATATACTTGGCAACTTAAAGAAATCGTCCGGTAAAAATATAAAGGTGTAGCCCGTCGTTTGCTCTGCGGCGCCTATTCTACCGAAAGCGAGAAATAAAAAATAAAGAATCAAAATAGTATAGAGTACGGTTATGGTAGAAATAATCTTACGGTGTTGTGACATGGTTAACTCCTTTCCATCCTTCACATAGGTCAATAAAAAACATCTCTACTATAAAGACGCAAAAATTTATTGTTTTATAACGTAATCCTGTCCTTTTCTTCAACAAAAATGGCAACTGATCATTGATCAGCTGCCATTTTGCTTACTTATTAATGGAAGACGCTTATTGTATGTCCGAGTTTATTATTCAAAGGGGTTAAGTCTCTTGTGATATCTTACGTTTTTTGCGAGTAAAATACGTCACTATGCATATGCTTGATTTTATCCCAGTTTCCAGGATTCATCGTGTCTGGAGAGCGGTGCTCCAGAATGGCCTGATATAGCAGGGTTTTTTGTTCCAAATGGGCAACGTGCTGTTTGGCTTCTTCAAGCCTAGCGATTGCCTCCTTTTTATGCTCCATCATGAGTGAATAGCGTTGCGAGAGGGTCGTATCCCCTTCAAGACAGAGATCAACGTACATTTTGATAACTTCAATCGGCATCCCGGATTGCTTGAGGCATTTGATGCCATGCAGCCAGTTGATCGATTCATCATCAAACATCCGAATATTGTTTTTATTACGTTGTACACTTGGAACCAGACCTTTATCCGTGTAAAAACGTACTGCGTGCTCGGTGAGTCCCGTTATTTGAACGGCTTCTTTAACTGTATACACGTGAAATCCCCCTTGAAAAATAAATAGTATAACAGCTTGACTTCGTGTAACACGAAGGTTCTAAGCTTAGTGTAACGCAAACGTGTCGTATCTGAAACCTCGCTGCAGCGTCCGATTTAGGAAGAGCGCCGTTTGCTGTTATACATTTGAACACGGGGAGGAATTACAATGCAATCCATAACATTAAACAATGGCGTGAAAATGCCGATCATCGGCTTCGGTGTTTACCAAGTACCTGATGCTGAAGAATGCGAGAAAGCCGTATATGAAGCGCTGATGGCTGGTTACCGCCTAATCGATACTGCCTCCGGTTATCTGAATGAAGAAGCGGTGGGCCGTGCGATCAAGCGCAGCAATATACCACGTGAGGAGCTGTTCATTACAACCAAGCTTTGGGTTCAGGATGCCAACTACGAGAGTGCCAAGCTGGCGTTTGCCAAATCCCTGAAGAAGCTCCAGCTCGACTATCTGGATTTATACCTTATTCACCAGCCTTTCGGCGATTACTATGGAGCTTGGCATGCGATGGAAGAGCTGTACCGTGAAGGCAAAATCAGGGCAATCGGGGTGAGCAATTTCCTGCCTGACCGTTTGATGGACCTTATCGTGCATAACGAAATCGTGCCCGCCGTCAATCAGGTCGAAACGCACCCGTTCTACCACCAGATCGAGAGCTCCGCATTTATGAAAGCGCAGGGAGTACAGCACCAGTCTTGGGCACCTTTGGCTAAAGGACTGAACAACTTGTTTGGGAACGAAGTACTGGTCTCAATTGCAGAAAAACACAACAAGTCCGTCGCTCAAGTCGTGCTTCGTTGGCTTGTTCAGCGTGGAATCGTTGTAATCCCGAAGTCGGTAAAAAAAGAACGGATCGTCGAAAACTTTAACATTTTCGATTTTGAATTGAGCACGGACGACATCGAACAAATTTCCACTCTCGATACGCGAAAAAGTCTTTTCTTATCGTACCGTGATCCGGAAGTTGCAAAGATGATGGGGAACTGGAAAGTCGATCTGTAAACTTGATTAAGCGAAAACTCAACATGCATTATCTTCATCTAAAAAAAGGACAGGGGTACCGTATTAGTTAAGAAATTTCAGCAGCCGGTCATTATTGACCGGCTGCGTTTCTAATTGAGATATCGTTCACCGATAGCTCCAGCTCCAGTCACCAACTTCTACACATTGCACCTCGAATCACTCAACCTTAGCTAGAACATTACCTTGCATTTCTTTTATGATTTCTAAGAATTGATCAACTTCCTGGGATGGATGTAATGGATATATCAAACCATATGGAATCTCTATATCCAAATCACTAGGGATCGTCACCAAAGATGGATGAATATCTGCCCAGGCCTCCAATGTTAGCATAACCGTATTACTTTCCTCGCAGCGATTAAACACATCAAGATCATAGAGACGCGGAACATCCTTAATTCGTATTTGAGGATGATTCATGATCAGGAAATCACGTATGTCATGAATGATCGCACTCTCGCCGCCGTTCACTATAGCCAATCTTTCCCCATACAAATCTTTGACAGAAAGTGTTTTTCTTGAAGCTAGCCTATGTTGCCGAGATACGGCAAAGCAAACACGGTAACTTCCCAGCTTAAGCATACGGTAGTAATCCTTCAAGTTATCTGTAAGAAATGGCCCCGCAATGATATCGAGTGATTGGCCAATCATGCGATAAGTGGTTGGGAGTGTATGTGCGTCATCTTCGAAATGAACGATGTTTATTCCGAATTGCGGGTATAGGGCGCCAATTCCATTCCACAATTCTATCAAAACATTACAGGGGTTAAGCATAGAAGTGCCCACCCGAACCATATGCCGATTGGTCTGTGCGGACTGATGCATACGGATAAGAGATTCTTGAAAATACTGCAGCATAAATTCTGCATCTTTGATAAAAGTTATTCCTGCCTTTGTGAGCCTGACACCGTGGTTGGTACGGATAAATAGTGGGATTCCAGCTTGCTTTTCCAACAAATTCATTTGCTTCATCACAGCGGTTGAAGAAATAAAAAGCTTTTCGGCTGCCTTAGAGAAGCTTCCGGACTCCGCCACTTGAACAAAAGTCTTCAGTTGCTCAATCATTCAGGAAGGCCCCTCCTTTTGTATAAACCATAAGTTAATACCATGCTAACTTATTTGAAATTCCGTATCAAGCTACTAAGCCGTAACATTAGAGGTGAACAAAAGAGAAAACAGAAGCTTTAAAAATACTACACACAGGAACGGCATTGGAGGATAATACTATGGAAAAAAAAGTCTGGTTTATTACAGGAGCCTCTCGCGGATTAGGGCGCATCTGGGCAGAGGCCGCACTCTCTCGCGGGGATATGGTTGCCGCGACCGCTCGCACACCGGAAAGCATCGTCGACCTTAAGGAACGTTTTGGAGACGCTGTTCTCCCCTTAGCGCTCGATGTAACGGATTCTCGTCAGGTCGAGCATGTCGTTCAGCAGGCTCACGCGCATTTCGGCAGGCTGGACGTCGTCCTAAACAATGCCGGTTATACGCTGGTTGGCACGACTGAGGAGGCTAACGAATCCGACGTCCGCGAACTATTTGACGCCAATTACTTTGGTACGCTTCGTGTCATCCGAGCTGCCCTGCCTCTGCTTCGACTACAGGGCAGCGGGCACATTCTCGGCGTATCAAGCGCCATGGGAATTGTTGCGGCGCCGCTCATTGGTTTCTATTGCGCTTCCAAATGGGCAGTCGAAGCGCTGCACGATAGCCTCGCTCAAGAGGTTAAAGGCTTCGGCATTAAGGTCACGTTGCTCGAGCCGGGCGCCTTTGCCACCGACTTTGGAAGCCCCTTGTCCATGAAGACATCACAAGTAATGGAAGTTTACGCTGAGCTTCGAAATCGGGTATCCACTCGTTTATCGACCGAAGAACGTGGCGATCCGAAGGCGACGGCCGAAGCGATTCTTCAAATCGTAGACGCCGAGGACCCACCTCTGCGGTTTGCGGTCGGCGCTGGGGTCTTGCCTTTGGTGCGCGAAACCTATGCCGATCGTTTAGCCACTTGGGAGACATGGGAAGCTGTCTCGAACGGAGCGCAAGGAAAGCCATAAGCCATCGGTAGTTTCGAATTCAACTCCTCTGCCCATTAGTTGAGAAACGTCAGCAGCCGGTCATTATTGACCGGCTGCTGTGAGAAACTGAATCGTACCGAGGGGCTTAATGAGTTTCCTATCTTTCAATGATTCCTGAAGTTATCTTCATACTTGGTGCATACGACAAAAAAACATCATTGTTAAAAGCTACCGACAAGGAAGATTCCAGCCTGTGTTCCTTTTGCGCTTCTTCAAGGGCAGCACCACGGTCCACCAAATTCTTAATAAACGGCTCTTCTTCCCCCGGATCAGCCCCGAAGCCATCTTCTTTTAGAGAGTTGTAAAGTACACTGTTTTTTTCAAAGTCAGAATTGGGATCTAAAAAATTTACCCTGTCGCTGACTCTACATTCGATTTGTCTAACCCCTAACTGGCTTAAATAAATAGGCAACTTAATTCCTATATTGCCGTCTCTCCCACTCCGTTGCGCATCCCTTTCATATAACTCCTGGAGGAACCCCAATTGCACTATATCTGATAGTGCATGACCTTCAAGATGATAGCTTGCCATGCTTGAGATCCAATGAGGCTCAAAGCAAATTATTCTGCCTCGATTCACCAAACTATCTATCATTTTTTGTAGTATTGCCTTTGGATTATCCATATGCAATAAGAAGGCATGGCAAACTACAACATCGTACGTTTTATTAAAATCCATTTCTTGAATATCACCAAGGATAAATTCTGTTTGGAATGGTGCGTTTCGAAAAATCTCTCTAGCTTGATCAATTAGCTTATCACCAGCATCTATACCCGTATACGTAGATCCCATAGGGAGTAGCGACATTAGCTTGGTTCCCAAATACCCATAGCCGCAGCCAAAATCGATGATTCGAACAGGCTTGTTGATATTCCAAACAGAGCTTATAAGGAAGTTTAAATAATCATCATTGTAATACAACCATCTGGTCTTGCTTAAATAATCAAATTTATCGTTCCAATAGTAATCTTCCATTCGGTTATCTCCTTAGGAGCAAAATAAATACAGGGCCTATGAGCAATCATTATCACTTTTACATCGCGCCGCGTTCGCATAATTACAATACAATTAATGCAAAAAAAGTAATAGACTTATGCTATTTTTTTTATAGAGTAGTATATATCCATGGCATTTATAGCAAGTCCTTTTAACCAGCACATAATGGTGTCCGTTTTACTTTTGAATGACCAGACCTATACTACGCAAAAATGGCAGCCGATTAAAAGATCAGCTGCCATTGTTTTGTTCTGAACTAACGTTTCCCATTTAGCACAACGACTTACTCTGTTAAATTTCGTGTTCCTCAACATAAAGCGGCATCAGAGAAGGCAAATCACACCTTATCGCGGCCTTTAAACAACAAAATGGTGCCGATAGCCATAGCCCCATAGCTACAACGAAATAATGAGCCTAATCCGACAGTGCTCGCATGATGTTGGATTTCGCCTCTGCCGCAATGGCTTCATTTCCGTCATCCACCGCTTGCATCAAGATCAGTACGGGGATATATACCGCGATCAGCCGAGCCAACAGCTTCGTTTCCTCGTCCGCTCCTCCGTAAGTTTCGAAAAACACGCCGCGAGCGTAAGGTGGTAAAAAGCTGTAAGCAACGCTCAAATCGCAAGCCGGATGGCCTACGCTCAGATCGCCCCAATCAATGATGCCGGAAACAATTCCGTTCTCATTCACAAGCATATTTTTGAAATGAAGATCGCCATGTAGCAGTACATTCACCGCCTCGACACGGTCCGTTTGTAGCCTGCTAATATACGCTTCGATCACACCGGACTCCTCCGGCGACAAGTGTTCAACCACCTTCGATAGAAAGCCCTCCAATTTCACTTTGCGCGATGCTATGTCCGTCAAGCTTCGATGATCTTGCTGAACTCCGCACTTCAGCGCCGCCTGCACCGGAAACTCATGCAATCTCCGCAAAAATTTCGCCAACGTTTCTGCCGATAAAGCCCGGCGTTCTTCCGTCAAACCGATGGGAAAATCTCCTGGCACGTAGGCATAGCCAAGAAATGGTGCCGGGTATTCCTCACTTTCTTCGCCATAAAATAACGGTCTCGGATAGGGGATGGTCATATATGCCTCCAGCTTCGGCAACAGCTTCCCTTCCATACGAATCGAGCCAACTGCAATCGTTCTTCTTGGAAACCGGAACACGTACTCGTCACCGATGAGAAAAACCGTATTGTCCCAGCCCCAGCCCAATCGCTTCACTTGCTTCGATGACAGCTGAGGGAATTGTCTGCCGATCAGCGTCCGCGCCTGCTCTTCGTTAACCTCCCACTCCGCATCCCATACATTCGTTCCTCCCATAAAATGTCTGCCTCCTCGTTCCTTACTTTATTTAGACGTTTACATTCCCTGGAAGTTACGCATAACTGCCCTTTAATTGAAAAACGTAAGCAGCCGGTCAGTATTGAACGGCTACTGAACTGTTTATGTTGAGCTACCTTCTCCTCCATAATTTGTTGCGTTAACCCTCTTTTACTCCATAAAAACGGCAGCGGATCTATAATCTGCAGCCGTATTATGCATGCTTTGAAACTAATGTCTCCCGTTAGTTGAAACCGTTTACTTATTTCCCTTTTCCGAATCCAAATAAAACCTTGCCTGTCATCGCATCAATTACGGTACTACTAATGTCCAAAGGTTGTTTTCCTGGTCTGGTGTCTGGTTTGTAGTCGTCTGGAAGCAGTCCTTTTAATGTGATTATCCAGACAGGTATTTCCGATATTGACTTTTTATTTTTCAATATTGGATTTGCTTCCATTGCGTCAATTGATAATGCACCTAATCCAACATTAGGCGCCGTTATTAGACCGTATTCAATATAAATACCTTTTGGTTGTATTGCGGTTTGACGCAATAAATCTTCAGCTATTCTACGCACTTCAGTTTTACCTGTTTTAGGGGCTATTTTTGTTGAGTTTAATGTAATACCAAGTTCTTCTAATTCTTTCTCGTCATAAGCAGAAGTATAATAAATGGGAGTAGTCGGTGACGATTCAGAATTGGACGAGGCACTTTCCACTTTACTCGCTTTATTTGCGCATCCTGACAGCGCACAAATTATCATTAAAAGTATAATGAACTTCTTGATACTAATCATCCCCCGTTCACAATTGTGCCTTTTACAATATCTTTTTGACGTTGGTATTATAAGGAAGGTTGCGTTAAACTGCCTATTAGCTGAACTGAGAGGAGTCATAATTATCCTGAATTGAAGAGTAATTTGGTAGGCGGTGTCTTCAAATTTTCAAAAACAAGTCTCCACGCTAAACTGCCCTTAACGTAATGAAGCTGCCGACCAGCGCCAGCAGCTTCTCCAGGTTATTTACTCAACTAACGTTCTCCGTCCCACCCACAGTCTACAACTATATTTTTTCAGTTTATCAAGACCTAAATTTAGATAAGTCAGATAACATAAAGGGTTCCACATATTATACATGACTAATATGTGGAACCCTTTATGTTTAACTATCGTTCAAATATGAGAAACGAATCCCCTAACAGTAACGTTAATCGTGTTTAGCGACTAAAAAACAAGTATATCAAGTAATTATCGAATGGGTTTAATCCTTCAAATTATCTTCCCCCCAATTATTCATTGCCTGTATAATTGGAAAAAATTTTAATCCTAAATCTGTTAATGAATACTCTACTCTTGGCGGTACTACCTTGAATACTTCACGATGAATTAATTTATCCTGCTCCAGTTCCCTCAACTGTTTTGTCAACATGGCCTCAGTAGTCTCTGGGAAACATCGACGGATCTCTCCAAAACGTCTAGGCCCCTCTGAGAGATACCATAGTAGTAAGAGTTTCCATTTCCCTCCTAAAATTTGTTGGACTTTTGTTAAACCACAGTCAGGTAAATGGAACTTCGTATTGTTAGTCACATTTCTCCTCCTAAAATAGCCTAATGAAATCTCATTACTATCAAAATACATAGTACCTATCAAAAATAACAGTACTTGTTATTATCACTCATAAGAAATAAGGTAATAGTACCACGTTTGCCGTGGTTTTAAAATAATTTGTTTCACGATGGAGGAATGGAAATTGAGCATTTAGGGTTCCTTTTCAATATGGACGCGGAAACAATCAGTAGAAAGGAGGTAGGCAGAACGTGGTTCAACGTTTATCTATATTGGATATGGCTCCAGTCGATCATGAGACATCAGCCAAACAAGCTTTAATAAATTCGGTTAATCTAGCGAGCAAAGGGGAAGAACTAGGTTACGAACGCTTTTGGGTCACGGAGCATCATAATCTTTCCTCCGTAGCCAGCGCTTCGCCCGAACTATTGATCGGTCAAATAGCTGCGAATACGCATCGCATACGGGTTGGTTCAGGTGG
Organism: Paenibacillus glycanilyticus NBRC 16618; assembly: GCF_004000805.1. Taxonomy (GTDB): domain Bacteria; phylum Bacillota; class Bacilli; order Paenibacillales; family Paenibacillaceae; genus Pristimantibacillus; species Pristimantibacillus glycanilyticus. The sequence continues at coordinate 164,656 of NZ_BILY01000009.1, read as the reverse complement.
CGTCATGCTTCCCAATCATTCTCCGTTAAAAGTAGCTGAGAACTTCAAACTACTGGAGACGTTTTACCCAGATCGCATTGACTTGGGTGTGGGCCGTGCACCTGGAACTGACAGTAAAACTGCGCTTGCCTTACGGCGCTCTAAGAATTCATTAAACGCAGATGATTTACAGGAATTGCTTCGTGAATTAAGAGGATATGACCATCTTTCGGAGTCGTTGTCCGATGATTCATTTGCCCAGATCATTGCGATGCCACATGACGCACCACTTCCGCCAATCTGGATTCTGGGGTCCAGCCCTTATAGTGCCCAACTTGCTGCAATTAATGCAGCCAACTACTCTTTAGCATATCAATTTAATCCTGCAGGGGCAAAAGAAGCCATCTCATTGTATCGCAAGCTTTATCAAGCAAATCATGGAGTGTCAGCACCAGATGTTATTTTAGGCGTTTCAGTAATCGGCGGCGATACGGATAAAGAAGTAGAATATCAACAAAAAATCCTAAGTTTAAAATTTTTACAAAGCTTAGGGTACTTCAACGGTTTTGATCCACTGAAGGCACATGAGTTACGGTTTTCTGAGGCTCATCATCAAGCTGCACAATCGTTTTTATCTACGCTAGTAATAGGTACGTGGAGCGAATTAAAGCCGAAATTGGACTTCTTGGCGGATACCCTAGGTGTCCAAGAACTCATCGTGTCAACTGCCCAAGAAGGCTTTGATACGCGATTAAAACTGTATGAGAAACTTGCTGAGCTCTATAATCTAAAACCAAACTAAAAATATACCCAAGAAAGGTGATATCAAAATGAATAATCAAAAATTGATTTTAGTTACGGGCGCTACTGGATTACAAGGCGGTGCAGTTGCAAATGAAGCATTGAAACAGGGATTTAAAGTTCGTATTTTAGTTAGAGATAAAAATTCTACTAAAGCCCAAGCACTTATTCAAAAAGGGGCAGAAGCTGTAATAGGTAACTTCGATGACCCAACCTCTTTGGAAAATGCTATGAAAAATGTCGATGCTGTTTTCTCAGTGCCGATTTCTGGAATAGATACCAATGAAACAGATCGAGAGAGAAAACAGGCATTTGCATTAATTCAAAGTGCAATAAAAAGTGGCGTAGAACAATTTGTGCATACATCCGTTGCAGCCACAAGCAGATATACGCAATTTCCAGAATGGGGAACAGGTTACTGGTTTGAAAAGTATTGGACAGATAAATGGGATATAGAGGAAGCTGTTCGTTCAGCAGGTTTTCCTTTATGGACTATCGTGAAACCAGCATGTATTATGGAAAATTTCACTTCTGAAAAATCTGCATTCATGTATCCTGACTTACAACAAGGGGAAATAAAAACGGTTACGTTTGCGGATACACCTATAGATCACATTGCAATTGAAGATCTTGCTTCTTTTGTTTGTGCAGCCTTTGCAGATCCTAAAAAATTCAATAAACATAATATTGAGTTAGCTGCCGAATCGATTTCATATAAAAAAATTGCCGAGATCATCTCGGAAGTAACAGGAAAACAACTTAAAATCACAACACTTGGTATTGAAGAAGCATTAGAGCAAGGAATACATCCATTAGCTGTACGAGGTGAGCAATGGAATAACGTAGTTGGTTATAATGTAGATATTGATTTATTGAAGACTTACAATATCAAATTAACTTCGTTTAAAGAATGGGCAGAAAAAAATAAAGACAAGTTTAAAATAAATTAACCGCCATTTAGTTGAAAAAAGCAGCCGCCCATTGTGAGCGGCTGCTTTCACATTTGTAACGAGTTAAGGTTTTTCTTCTTTTTAATAAGCACATTTTTATTATTACTTTTCAATTAAACTACCAGTTAGCTGAATAAAGGTAACAGACATTCCCTCAAATCTTTTGATAGACCTCTGCATAGGAAAACTTAAGCTGTTCTCGCAACTTTTTATTTTCATCTTCGAGCTTCTTCATCTTTCGTTTTAACGCAGCAATGATGGCGTCCTTATTGTTTTCATCCATCTCTTGCTTGATTTGTTTTGGTGTCGGTACTAGAGATTGCTGCTGACGAAGCGATTCAATGCGCACACGTATCTCAGGATTGTTATAGAGCGTTGCTTTGCTTACGCCAGAATCAGTTGCTACACTATTAAAATTGATGCCCTCTTTGGCTTTTACAAGCCGTCTAATCGACTCATCCACTCTTTGTATGGTTTTTGCTTTGCGAGCCTCATGAACCTGCTTTAAATGCGCTCTGCGATCGTAATCAGACATGTTTTACACCTTGCTTTCCTTTGATACGCTCCACTCGCCCAAAGACGATGTTGCCTTTCCTGATCGTCTCATAGATGCTGGTCAGACGATCAAGGTTCTTTTGGTTTTTCTCCGCAATTTCGTCGCGGCCGTATTGTTTGGCAACTTCTATCATTTTTGAGGTGGATTGAATATGAATTTCGTACTTAGGTAAGTCCATATCAGAGAGACCTACAGCTAAGTCTTTACAAGGGCTGCCGCCGTTACAAGTTAAACAGGGGGGTTCTTCCGCGTATGGGCAATTTCCGTTTACACGGGCCCGACAAGAGCCGTAGGGATTATCAATCGCATTTAGCTTTTGATCACGCCAGAGCGTTTCCAGGATATCGTATGGGATATCTTCATCCTTATGGATCTCATGTATTTTCCCATTCATATCAAAGCTAAATACGCCTTGTTTGACAACTGTTTCAAACGCCCTTCGCTTAGTATTGTCCAGAAGTTTGGCATAGCGCATTGTCATCTCAGGAGATGCATGCGCCAATAACTCTTGAACGATTAATATATCTGCCCCGCCGTTGAGCATCTTAATAGCATAGGTATGACGAAATTGATGAGTTTTAAAGTAGAATACGTTTCCGCATTCATCAGTGATGTTCGCATTTCTTGCCAGACAATTCAATTTCTCTCCAACCCAGAATTGAGAATATGGTCTGCCTTTTCTGGAACCGCGAAATCGAATAAAGACGTATTTATCCGGATTGTTATCCTCATTGCTGTTCTCAATTGATTTTTTTATTAAAGCCGCTAACATATTAGCTAATTCATCATCAATTGGGATACGATGGCCCTTCACATATGTCTTTTCAATATCAGTTTCAATGTAGTATTTTCCATTGATTCTTACTAAACAATCTTGTGTTAATCCCAATACATCTGAGATACGCAAACCAGTCTTGAATGCTATCCATACCAGAGGTTGGACCTCTGGATGCAAATAATTTAAGTTAGCAAAAAGTTGTTCTAATACATTTTCCGGTATGTAATCAATTTGATCGTAAGGTTTCTTTTTACGTTTTGGTCTGTCTTCGGGAAAAAGCAGTTGTCTTGTATTCGTTTTAGGAGCGATGTCATATTCATAACGCTGAATGTCATCCAAAAACTTACTTACGGCTGATAGATTGTATTTAATGTATGATTCAGGGTTTGAATTACGTCTTGTAAGCTTTTTTGCACTTTGGTGAAGCGATTCAATATATTTTAAAATATGGCTTCTTTGAAGATCTCTTAAGTCATTCCATAAAGGCTCTAAGTTGCAAATGAAGTTTAAGAATCCAGGAATAACATTCATATAAATTACTGCAGTAGACCAAGAGAAACTGTTCTTGTTTAAAAGACGTTGTTTAAGGTACCCTTTAACATTACTCCGTATTAAGGGGTTCCATATTTTCGAGAAGTCAACAAAATGTTGAGATTGTGACTTAATATAATTAATCCCATATGTAGCATGCAAAGTACGGATGTCCCAACGTTCTTTATCCCACTCCTCGCGAGTATCAATAAGTTTAGATATAGTAGAATGCATATGTCTTAAAAAGTTGGTAATTGAACATTTGACTATTTGTTCACCGTATACGTCATGTTTCCTTATGGTTTTTGTAAGAATATTTTGATTCTCCAACCAGAACAACCACTCCTGGTCCGCCTTATCAATGTTCAAATCTAGCAAAGATTCTAGTCGAGGATGTTTTTCATTAAGAAATCTTGTGAGACGGTTTATGTTTGTGAAATTAGTTCCGAATAAGCTTGAAAAAGACCATTCATCACTAAATAACTTATTGAACACAACATACTTCATTTCAAGATTAACAAACGGATTATTAAAATCGAACCGAATGTTTTTATTAGATCGATTATATTTGTTTCGTTGATCCTGAAAATTTGTTATTGAACCTATTATTCCTACAGTCCAAGTATTTTCAGTCAAGAAATAGGGGTCCTCAACTTTGTGAAATGACACGGATCCATCATCATGAACTAACCTCTCTTGATAGCTGGAAATCTCTTGTTCAAGCCGATTATAATGCAACCTAATCGCATTGACTTGTCTTTTATTCTGTAACACCACTGTCAGTTATCTCCTCTGGTTGTATATTGCCAAGCTGAAATGCATGCTGAGCTTTTTCCCAATTCTCACGAATATCTTCTTCCGATGGATGGACATACATGTTCATAGTTGTTTGAATATTGGCGTGGCCTAATCGTTCTTGTACTTGTTTGATGTCTTTCGTTTGACGGTAGTATATTGTTGCATGCGTGTGCCGCAGCAAGTGAGGGTGAATATGCATCCCCGTTTTCTTACGCAGCACTTTAAATAAGGCGCGTACATCACGGTCATTCATCGGTTGTCCCACTCGGTTTCCCCGTAGTTTAACAAATACGAAATTCGTATCGATTTCAAGATCATCAATCACGTTGTATAGGTAGTCGTCGTATAAATCCATGAGTCCCTGCGAAACAAACAATTCCCGTTCACCCGTCTTGAGTTTAGCTCCATTCTCCAATTCACCGCGGTCCGTTAAACGTATTCGATGACCATTCTTATGATCGAATACGAAGTCTTCCATGAAGAGTGATAATGCTTCCCCGATACGTAGTCCCGTTTCAAACAACAGCTGAATCAACAATCGATCACGAACGTTCGTTGTGGACTCGTAGATGTGTTCGACCTCCTCCTTATGCAAAGCCCTAGGTTTTCTTCTGGGTTCTTTCAGCTTTAAAACGTTCTTATTCGTCGGTTTTCCTTCATTGACATGATGTAGGAATCCCTTATATTTACTACGACCTCCTCTAAATACCTGTCTTACCAGTTTATCTACCATATCGTTTTGGATCTCTTGAATACGGAAAAAGTAATCATATAGGTTTGTTACCACTGTGATTAAAAGATTCACTGATTTTTCTGTTCTTTTCGCTTCAATCTGATGTAAAGGAGTAACTTTCCCACTTTCAAACGGATTACGCAACCACCCTACAAAGTCAGCAAGATCCTTAACACCTACTTCTTTATAATCTAACTTCTGCTCTTCAAGATAAGTGAAATACTGTTTTAATGCATAGCAATAAGTCTTAAGTGTGTTGTTACTTTTACCTGTCTGATCCAGGTATTTTAAATACTTCATCACAGGAACAACTGGAACACCTACCTCATCCAACAACAAATATCTCTTTTTATTATCATTAAGAATTACTTCTTGGACTCTCACAGCGCCACTCCCAACGAAAGCATTTATCCTCAATATATTAAACAATTTATATTATTTTTTTAAGCCATAGTTAATAATTCTTTTGAACAAAAAATAGAGGAGATTAGCTCATATAATGAACTAACCATCCTCTATTTACGTTACTACAATTAACATGGTCTAATACTATATTTTTCAGTTTAATACTTTATTTTTTCAAGACAGCAGGTCACAATTGTGACCTGCCATGGCTGTTTTTTGTGTGTTTTGATTGTGAATTTTACACTTACATTCATTTTTGCACATCAAAAATCTTGCTGATCATACCGACAGATCCCAGCGCATTCATAACCTCGGTCGGAACAAAGATCGTCGACGCCTTCCCCTCTGCCATTTGCGCTAAGGCTTCGAATGACTTGTAAGCTAAAATTTGCGGATCTAAGCCTGCCTCTTTGATTGCTTCGATCCGAGCCCGCTCCGCCTGCGCGACATGTCTTATCGCTTCCGCTTTCCCCATCGCTTCAAGCTCCTGCGACTTCTGCTTGGCTTCCGCGTCCAAGATTTGCCGCTTCTTCTCGGCTTCTGCTGCCAAGACGACAGCTGCTTGTTGGGCTTCTGCGCGCAGAACGGTCGCCTGCTTCTCCCCTTCCGCCTGCAAAATGCTGGCGCGCTTCTCACGCTCCGCTCTCATCTGCTTCTCCATCGAATTTTGAATATCCGCTGGAATTCCCAACTGCAAAATTTCTACCCGATCAATCCGAACGCCCCAATTCTCCGATGCATTATCGAGCGCCTGCCGCAATTCTGCTTGAATGCGGTCACGGTTGGACAATATTTCGTCCAGCTCCATCTTCCCTATCGTGGCTCGCAGGGCGGAAGCGACAATATTGTGGATCCCTTCCACATAATTCGCAATGCCATACGTTGCCAGCTTCGGATCGACTACTGTAAAAAAGGTTGCCAGTTCGACGCCGATGGCCACGTTATCCTTCGTAATCACCGATTGCGAAGGTACTGTTTCCTGCTTCATACGAAGATCATGACGGATCCGAACTCTGTCGATAATCGGAATGATGAGATTTACCCCGGCATGCAGCGTGTTTGAATATTTGCCTAACCTCTCCACAATCGCTACCGATTGCTGAGGGATTATGCGAACGCCTCTTGCAATAATGACAACAACAATCACGAGTATGATAATAAATACGATTACGCCTGTCATTTATTATCGGCTCCTTTCTACAATCAGTTTTGTTACGCCTAACCCCTTAATTCGCACTTTCTCCCCCTTGCTTATCGATTCATCCGCGACGGCCGACCATATTTCACCGTTCACGCTGACTAGTCCAATCTCGCCGCGTACAATATCTTGCACGACAAAGGCTTCTTGGCCGATCAGCCTTTCTTTAATCTCTGGCATCTTATCCGTTGAAGTAGGAATGACTTTGCGTATAATTGGAATTAACCATACGTACATCAGAAATGCTGAGCCCACGAAAACAAAACATTGCACTAGAAATGAAGTGTTTACGAACACCATACCTAGCGCGATGAGAGACGAAATGGAGAGCAACAGAAAATAAAAGGTACCTGTATTCAGTTCAATCAACAAGAAAATAGCGAACAGAATAAGCCATCCGATCCAAAGCATAGTCCCCCTCCCTTACATGATTCCATAGTACATGGCTATGTGAGACAGGAATAAAGTATGCAGTAGACTACCTAATCCATCATTGCAAGTGGGATTTCCGGCGAAAACATACCTTTGGACAATATTACCAACATTTTCCTAATCATTGGCATCGGAATGCGCATTACAAATAAACATAACCAGCCATTGACGTCTACTTGCACCCCCTATATAATGGCGTTAAATCAGCAGAGGGGAATGAGTTCATACGAGGGAACGATTAATGAATCTAGAGCAGCGCCTCACGAACCAACATCATATGGATTTATTTTTACACACGAAGCACACGATCAAAGCCATTGATGATTTGTCTGAGCAGCATCGGCTGCTGAGCGCCGCTCATGCAATCAGCGGCTATAAGATTATCGGCGACGAAGAAGTTCTGTTCTACGATACACTAGCGCTAGTGAAAGAGCAGATTTTGCTGACGTTGGAGAGGACATTGGATGACCTTGAGCACAAAGGAGACAAATATCACGAGAAGAATTTTAAAGATGGTGTGGAGTGACAAACACGGAAGTTGTGTCTTGAATACTCCGGCCGTATATCCAGGCGACGATGAAGCATTATTAGAGCAGCCGTGGCAGGTCACATCATGACTTGCCACGGCTGTTTTTTTGTGTCCCTTTGTGAATCACACTTTAAGAGCGCTTCTGGAGGAGATTAATGTGAACCGCACAAAAATCATTGGATTAAGTCTATTAGCGCTTGGAATTCTTGTTTTGAGAAAATAAAGTATTAGACTGCCCCCTAAAAACGGAACAGCAGCAGTCATGGACGTGAAAATAAAGTCCTAGACTGCTGCTGTTTTTGAACTAACGTTCTCCGTTAGGGAGCTTAACGCCGTTGCCTAGTCTAGAACTTTATTCTCACAATCGAATACTTTATTTCAGTCTAATTTTTTATTTTCCCAAGACAGCCGCAGTCTGTGTATTGTTGGCTCGCAATGAACCGAAATTCAAAACAAAAAGCTACCAAATTTCAAGCCGGTAGCTTTTCAGATCGCAGACGGTCTATGCATCACCAATCTCCGTTCTCAGATATACATATCTACTTTACTTTATTTAATAAATTCGTCACCATTCTGCTCAATGTACCTTGATCGACGAAAGGAGCAAGACTTGCCAGCAGATCCGGGCTAAGATGTTCACCTTCAACTCCACCAATCAACTTCTCGAGATTTTCCCTGTCCAGAAAAGGTGCGAGGCTTACGATCCGGTTCGCATCGATGGTGCCATCTACAACCCGGTCTACCAAACGACCTAATGTTTCTCTGCTAATAAAAGGTGCCAGCCCTTGGACGGAATGCCAGCTCAAGCTGCCCTCTTCGGCTACTTGTACCAACCGATCCACTTGCTCCCTACCCAGGAAAGGTGCGAGGCTTACGATCCGGTTCGCATCGATGGTGCCATCTACAACCCGGTCTACCAAACGACTTAATGTTTCTCTGCTAATAAAAGGTGCCAGCCCTTGGACGGAATGCCAGCTCAAGCTGCCTTCTTCGGCTTCTTGTACCAACCGATCTACATGTTCTCTTCCAAGAAACGGGGCAATTCCAACAAGATTGTGCACTTCTAAGGAACCGTCAATCGATTTATCTACCAGTCGGCTTAATGTGTCGCTGTTGACGAACGGAGCGAGTCCAGTAATGGCATTCCACTCAATTTCGCCCTCTTCTGCCTGACGAACCAGTTCATCCAATGTATCTGCTCCAAGGAACGGAGCCAGCCGCATGATCACGTCTAACTTAAGGACGCTGCTGTCTAATCGTTCTGTAACCTTATGCAGAGCGCTTGCCTTTACAAACGGCGCTACTTGTACAAGCTCTTCCACCTTCACCTTTCCGGTATTGACCATCTCTGCAACTTGTACCGGCCTGTTCTCTGCGATCTCCTTAACGATCGTTCCCAGGTGCTGGTGCTCTCGATTTTCTGCGTTGTCTTCTGCATTTAAGATGTCGTCTACTGTTTTGCCGAATAACCTCGCTAACTGCGGAAGCGTTCCGATATCCGGTAGCGAGTCACCCCGTTCCCATTTCGATACCGCTTGATGACTTACATTCAGTTGATCGGCAAGTTCCAATTGGGTCAGATCTTGGTCTTTGCGAAGCTTCGAAATATAAGCTCCAATTTTACGCAAGTCGAGCATCGTATACCTCCGATAAAAGAAAATGTACAGTGCGCACTGTCCAAAACAGCATAGCATTTCCGCAAACCCAATCCTATCAAGCGCTGGTTGAATTGTCACATCCGCTTTATTCAACTGCCGGTAGAATTGTCCAGATTGAAAATCGCCAGAGAGGGTAGGCATATGATTCTGCATCATCTGCGAGATCTGGAATCCACATACCCTACACTACTTTTGTCACCTATCATTTAGTTTTTTCTACAAATCATTTCCGTTATCCTGTCAAATCGTTCAATAAAAAACAACTGCCGATTGATGTAGGACTGTGTAGCAAGATCAATAACGGAGACCGATTATTCTGCCAGCAGGTCGCTAACACCAGATACAAAAAAGGTTGAGCAGAAGGAATTCCTTCTACTCAACCTCTTCGTCAACCAACGATTAGTGACCCATCATCATAGCCGGATCGACTTGCTCAACATCCGGAACTTCCTTCTGTGGCTTCGGCTTGCGAAGGAACAGACTGAACAGGATACCGAACAGAACCAGACAGAACGACAGCAAGAACGTGTCGCTGTATGCGCTGACTGCAGCATCCACTGGATTGCCGTTGGCACCAAGCGTCTTCATATGATCCGCTGCGCGTGTTGTCATGTAACCAGTCAGGCCAGCGACTGCGAACGACGTAACGACTTGCTGCGCTGCTGTCGTAAGCGGCGTAACGCGTGTCACGAGGTGACGAGGCGCCGAGTTCAATACGTGCGTGTTCAGTGACATCATCGACAGACCCATACCGCAGCCGATCATGAACAGCGGAATGAGGACCATGATAAGCTTTGTATCGAGAGCGATGTTGTGGAGCAGGAACATCGCGCCACTTACGAGAGCCAAACCGACAATTGCGAGTGGACGCGCGCCGATCTTATCAAACAGACGACCGCCGATTGGCATGAAGATCATCGAGCCGATCGCTTGCGGAAGCATGATAATCCCTGTTTCCAGCGGCGTGTAATTGCGAATCTGCTGCAGGAATACTGGCATCAGAATCATCGCGCCGAACAGCGCAATTTGAACGATCCAGACCAGAAGCGTGCCGCGAGTAAAGTCCGATGAACGGAACACGCGCAGCTCAAGCAGCGGCTGCTTATGACGCAGCTCAACAAAGATAAACAACAGTAATGCTATGCCGCCGACAATAAGCCCCCACAGCGTGTTTTCCGCTGACCAGCCCACACGTCCGCCCTCGCTTACGCCGTAAGCGAGCGTTGCAAATGCGATTGGGGCAAGAATCATACCAATAATGTCCAGAGCAGGTGCTTTACCTTGCTCGAAATTCGGCAAATACTTCATACCAACGAACAGAGCGACAATACCGATTGGCAAGTTAATCAAGAAGATCCAGTGCCATGATACCGCGTCAATCAGCCAGCCCGACAGAATCGGACCCAATGCTGGAGCAAGCAGCATCGGTATACCTAGCATACCCATAACCGAACCGCGCTTCTCCTGAGGAGCAAGTCGGAAAATAATCGCCATACCAATTGGCATAACCATACCGCCGCCAAGACCTTGAATGACGCGGAAGATGATCAATTGTTCTACCGTTTGTGCCGCTCCGCAAAGAACGGAACCGAGCGTGAATAGCGCAATTGTAATAAGGAATATCCGTTTCGAACCGAATTTATCGGTCATCCAGCCGGCAAGTGGTATTACCGCCGACAATGCAAGTGTATAACCAGTGAACGTCCATTGCACCGTGTTAATCGTCGCGTCAAACTCCGTTTGAAATTTCGCCAGCGCTACGTTAACGACTGTGCTGTCTAGAATAACCATAATCATACCGACGATGACGGCCATGAGCGGGGCAATAATGCTCTTGATCGAGAATTCGGATGATAATGATGCCGCTGCTGTTTGCTTAGACATCTTTCTACCTTCTCTCCATGAAAATTCTTCTCTTTACTTTCATGACCGAAGGTTTTTATTGAAAACTCATCAGTCATGACATACAATATTCTCATCAAAAGACATTCCGTTGTCAATCTTTTTTTGAAGAGGGGAACTACCATGAGCTTGCTTAAAGAGAAAATCATCGGATCGGCCATGCAAATCTTCTCGAAAAAAGGCTACGCGGCCACTTCCATCCAAGATATCGCGAACGACTGCGGCATAGCCAAAGGATCATTATATAAATTTTTTGCATCTAAAGAGGACTTGCTCGTTGAGGTGTATCGTTCCCGGACGCAGGTGATGTTCGAGGAGTCTGATCGAATAAAGTCGAATCCGGAGCTGTCGCCGCGAGAGAAATTCGTGCTGCAGACGCACCGCCAGTTTGAATTTTTTCTGGAATTTAAATACAGCATAAAGGACTTCTACGAACTGCCCATGAAAGAGGATGGCGCCTTCTCCAAATTTCTTCAACAGATGCGCTCGCAAATGCTGGTTAATTTTGCTGAGCTGATGATTAGTGTATACGGGCCGGAAATTGAGAAAAACAAATGGGATTTAATCGCCCTATACACCGGTATTCTCAAGGAATATATGATTATGACCACACTCATCAGCAGCCCGTTCAATTATGCTCGTATGGCGAATTTCGTCGTTGATCGTATGGATGAGATGGTCGCAGGCATTAAGAAGTCCACACACGAGCCGATCCTAGATGCCGAAGTCATGTCACAGTTCGTCGCAAGAGGGATGAAAGGCTGTCACGCGCCAGCCGGCGAGCAGCTGCATGCGACGCTGACCAAGCTCATGACCAGCATTGAAGAGCTCCAAGTGACGAACGCCCGCAAGTCCGAGCTGCACGAAGCGGCCCATCTGCTGCAAGAGGCAGCGGCTGACGAGTCGCCGCGGATGGTGCTCGTTCGCGCTTTGCTCGGCCTGCTGCAATCGCAGCATGAATTGGTCGCAATTGCCTCGCAGCTTGAGAGACTATATGAGTCCAAACATACGAAATTGCTCACATGATGGTAAGCCCATCAAACAGTTGCAAGCCCAGACTCGGGTCAGCCTGGGCTTTCTTGTGCCACTGACATAAACCGAAAAGAAATTTTAAAAAAACTTAAAAGACGCACCCTTCTCTGATTCTGTCTATTTTTGATGTTACTTCAATGAATTTTCATGGTAGTTTAATAACTCGTGCATTCCCGGGGATCATGGGATTGTATAGAAGTTCTTATCCTAATACGGCTCTTTAAAAGGTAAGCCTGGCTATATACTTTTTTACATAGTCTCTTAGTGTTGGATTGTGAAATACTTTCATTGCAACCATTGATGGTAAGCTCTTCTCGATCATTTCATCTATCTGTTTTCGTCTTGCTCCGATTCAGCAGAATTTGTACCAAGGCAACCTGAAGCAGCAATAGGAATTGGTGAAAATTATCTGATCGGATAGAAACACCGTTTGAGATCATGCACTATAACCCGAAAGATGGACACTTTGAAAAGTGACCGTTCTTTCGGGTTCTTTGCTTTGCCCAGCAATTTACGATGTTTTCCCCCTCTTTGTCGAAATGTTATAATTGATCATGCGAAAGGAGGGGCTTACCTATATGATGTACCGCCATTATTTTTTGCCACGCTTCGAGGAATTCGATTTTTTTTGTTTTCCTCTTGCCCTCGGGAAATACACGCGGCCAAGTGATCAGGATGTCAATCGCGAAACGGGGCTTAGAGATTTCAGTTTGCACCTCGTTGTTGCAGGCAAGGGATATATCGAGCTGGACGACACTGTCCATGCATTGAAAAAGGGCGACGTCTTCCTCCATTGTCCGCAGCAGAAAATGCGCTACTACACCTCCGAAGACGATCGTTGGGAAATCTATTGGCTGCAGTTTAACGGAAAAGGACTCGCAGATTTTTTACTGGAGAGAGGATTTCGCGAACCGTCCATATGGTATATGAATGATTTCACGATGCTGGAGCAATCCTGGCTCGAGCTGCTTGATGAAATTGAACGAAACCAGTTCTCGCGGCCGGCCAAAATCTCCGCTCTGACTTACGCCGTGCTGATTGATTTCATGTGCAATGCGATTCCGTTTTCCAATAAGAGAGGGACTCAAAATGTCGACCGGATTATTCAGCTCTTGCCCTCCATGCAAAAAAACGCCCATCTTCCTTATATTCTGGAAGAATGGTCGGATAAGGTAAATCTGACGCCGAACTATTTCTGTAGCCTGTTCAAAAAGGTAACCCGGATAACGCCTCTCGCCTACATAACGAAATGCAGAATTCAAAACAGCAAACATAAGCTTCTCGCCGACCCGCATATGTCTATCAAAGAAATTGCAATCGACTCCGGGTACCCCAGTGTCAGTTATTTCAATAAAATATTTATGGAGATGGAGGGCGTAACCCCGGGAGAATTTCGCAAGACTCACTTAAAATGAAACTAACAAATCTGATGAAAAGCGCCGCAACCGCAAAGAAGGGGCTGAAGTAGGCTTCGGCCCCCGAAATGGCTATTGATTTAATTTATCGTTAAACATCTTGACAACTTCTTCGTAGTCGCCCATCTTCTTCAACTTATTCTGGAAATCATCCCACTCGGAGAATTTCATTTCCCCTTTGATAAACTTAATCATCGATTCGTTCACGTATGTGTCAATAGGAGTCATGATGCTAGCCTTCTTATCGTTTTCGTCTTTCGTAAATACGACACGCGGCGCAAAATCGTTAGGGGAAACTGCATCTTTTGCATAGGTTCCATTTGCGACCCAATAGCTGATTTCCTCTGCTTTCCCATCATGGTAGAACGTAGTAATGCTGCCCGGATCGGTGTATTTGGCGAGTTTGTCTTGAGGTGTCCATACGATACCTGCCCGAGCTTTGTTAGTCGTACCCACACCGTACTTGTTCAATTCTTCATAAATATTCGATGCGTTCAAAATATTTGGTGCTAATTCCTTCTTACCGTCTTTAACCACGTACGTGGTCCCTTCGACCCCCCAGTTCATCAGGTCCATCATTTTTTCGGAGTATTGATGATCGATCAGCTTAGCAAGAAGCTCAGGATGTTTCGCTTTAGCGGAAATCACGATACCGGAATCGTTGTTCAGTCCTTTGCCACTCGGCTCGGCCCACTGCTGCCAGCCTTTCCCGTATTTCGAAGACGGGAACAGAGAATTGGTCCATTTCACTGAGGCTTGGTTGTTCGTATTGAATTCGGTAACATATCCTGAAAAAATATCCGGGTACATAAAGGTTTTGCCGGTTGTTGCTTTCGGTCTGGACTGATCCAGATCGTCTGTCATGAAGGCTGGATCCAGCAGTTTTTCCGAATAAAGTTTGTTTATAAATTGTAAAGCTTCTTTAAAGTTCTCTTCTGTCGGGCCGAAAACGAATTTTTCACCGTTATAGTAAATCCCGCTATTCGCATGGAACGAGTTGAAGAAGCCGTTGTAGAGCAGCCACGGTTGGCTGATACCAACCGGATACACATCGGGATACAATTCCTTCAGTTTTTTTGCGGCATCATAAAACTCATCAATTGTTTCGGGAATTTTGATTCCGTTCTTTTCGAAAATATCAAGCCGATATGCCGGATTAAATTGGGACGGTTCCAAGTCTGTCGGATTATTGTAGCCGTCGAAGAAGGCATATATCTTTTTATCCGCGGAGTAAAGATACTTCTCCGAATCAGGCGTTGCTTCTACGAAGGTTTTATAGTTCGGATTTTCATTAACGTATGGAGTAAGGTCTGCAAGAAGCCCTTCCGCACCGTAATCATCGATCTGATCCTTTCCTTGAACAAGCATGACATCGGGAATTTCTCCGCTCGCCAACATCACCTTCGATTTTTCGGTGTATTCATTTCCCCATTGCAAGCGGTTCCACTTAATGTTCAATTTGACTCCCAGATAGCTCTCCATTTCCTTTTGCCATTCTTTTTGAATCAATGTGTCCGCAGGATCGACACCGAATTTAGGAATCATGACTTCGAAGCTTAATTCTTTGACGCTGTTGTTATCCTGTGTATTTGCGCTTTCCTTCGTGGTACCAGATTCAGAGCTATTATTATTGCTGCAGCCAGCCATTAACGTTACTGTCATCATAAGTGCAATTACGATCATCCAACCTTTTTTCACTGTTCAACCCCCCTGTTTACTTGTTAATAATGATGGTCATCCCTTAATAGAACCAACCAATGCGCCTTTGACGAAGTACTTCTGCACGAAAGGATACATACATAGTATCGGTGCCAGCGTCACGATAATCGCAGCCATCTGGATATTCTTGGGATTCACTTCCCTGCCGATTACCATTTTTTGAATGTCCTGCGACGAAGCTCCGCTATCCTCGATGATAAGACTGCGTAAAAACATCTGAAGCGGATACTTACTTTCATCTTTCAAATAGAGCAGCGCATTAAACCACTCGTTCCAGAAAGCGACAATAGAAAACAATGCGAAAGTGGCAAGCAGAGCTTTCGATAAAGGCAAATAAATGCGAAATAGTATCGTAAAGTCGTTAGCCCCGTCCATTAAGGCGGATTCGCGCAGTTCAGCAGGGATATTTTGGAAGAATGATCGGTAAATGAAAACATTGAAAGCGCCGATACAGCCGGGAACAACCATAACCCAAAATGTATCCAACAAGTGCAAACTTCTCATCAACATGTACGTGGGTATCATTCCGCCGCCGAAGAACATCGTCACCGCAAGAAAAACCGTAATGAATTTCTTCAATCGAAAATTTGCAATCGTCAGCGGATACGCCATCAGAGAAGTCATAAGCAACGTTAGCAAAGTTCCCGCTGTTGCGTAAACAATCGTGTTTTTATAGCTGATGTACAAATTGGGCTTCTCCAATATCACTTCATACCCCACGGTGTTGAAGCCTTTCGGAAACCAACCCACATCCCCAAGATCAATATGATCGGGAGAGCTGAGCGATATCGCGATAACGTTCATGAGCGGGTATACCATAACGATGACCAGCAGGATCATGAAGCCATAATTCGCTACGTCGAACAACCGGGAACTGAAACTTTGTTTGTAATGCATCGTTAATCACCTACCATAGACTCGAATCGGAAAATTTTCTTGCTATTTTGTTCGTAATGAAGATGAGACAGAAAGCCACGACGGACAGCATCAACCCTACCGCGGTTGCATACTCCAGTCGTCCGCCCTGCAAACCTTCACGATACACGTAAGTTCCGATCACATCGGCAGTTTCATACGTAGCTGGATTATACATAAGCATGACTTTCGTAAAATCGTTCCCGAGAATACCGCCTACGGCCAATATAAACAAAATGATGGTTGTCGGTAATATGCTGGGCAGTGAAATGTGCTTCATCTTCTCCCAACGATTCGCCCCGTCGATAGACGCAACGTCGTACAGGGTAGGATCGACATTGCTTAATGCAGCCAAGTACAGTATCGTCCCCCAACCGATCCCTTGCCAAATACCCGAACTTATGAAAATGGTTCGAAAATATGGCGATTCCGACAAAAAATTGATGGGCTCCATTCCGAAGAATTCGGTAATATGATTCACTAGTCCGTCCACTGAAGTGAATTCCTTAATCATCCCGACGACAATCACTGTTGAAATGAAGTGCGGAAAGTACGATACCGTTTGTACAAACTTCTTGAACTTCATACTTCGCAGTTCATTAAACAGCAGCGCCAATATGATTGGGGCGGGAAACCCCCACAGCAAGCTGTAGACGCCAAGCAACACTGTGTTCTTAACGGTGCGAATGGCCATTGGATTATCCCAAAATTGCGTAAAATACTTAAAACCTACCCAAGGGCTGTCCCATACCCCTTTGGCCACACTGTAATCCTTAAATGCAATAAGAATCCCATACATGGGAAAGTAGCTAAAGATCAAGACGAGAAGAAAGCCTGGCAAAACCATCATGTATAAATATTTCTGACTCATAAGCGACCGCGCCAAAAATATCCCCCCCTCTCTAAAGAACGAAAATACCTTCCGGCCGGAATGGTAACGTAATATTACGCTCTTTAGGTGAATTGTATACGTTTGCATTATGCATATCAATAAAAATATAAAACGATCTATACAACAATATTACGATTTATAATCGAATAAAAAAATGACTGTAACGCATTTTTTCGTAATGTAAAAGGAGTATCCTTCGGGACGAAGGATACTCCTAAAAATTGTATAAACCTTTCCGCGTTGACTGCCCAGTTGGGCATAAATGAAGTAGTTGATGCTTTTTCATGTCCTAAATAAAAAATGATGATGTGCTGATCACGTGGTTCAGCTCATACATAACATGGTGATAAAGGAAGGTGATAATCATCATGCGAGTGATCATTACTTTAGCATGTACGGAATGCGGTGCCCGTAATTACACGACAATGAAAAACAAGAAAAATAATCCGAGCCGCCTGGAGCTTAGCAAATATTGTCCTTCTCATAAAAAGATGACGCTTCATCGAGAGACAAGATAAATAAGGAAGGGAGCATATCCCTCCGATAGTAACTTAATCAGAATTTGCGTCCTGCTCGCATCAGCATGACCATCATCTCTTCACGGGCCGCTCGGGTCGAACCTGGTTGTGCGCTTGTCGCTTATGTATAGAAGTTCTTGTCTTGAGCAGACGACAAGGACTTCTATACAAAAAATAAAAAAGCCGCAGTTTATGCGACTTCCGTTGTAATCACTAACCTCGTAAATGAAATCCTTTATCCATTATCCGTGAGATTCAGATATTTTCTTACCTTCTCGACATTCTTTCCATTACCCGCTCCAGCAAGCGAATAGTGCCAAACTTTATCGCCAAAGTAATCATTAAAGGCAATATCTAAATCATTTAGGATACGGTACGCATACTGTATAGCTTTCAGGTCCTCACGCATGACACCGAATGTAAGAAGGTCTTGTGCATTTTGTAAATCCTCTCTTAAAAAGTCACTTGAAAGCGGCGGAACGCCATCCAATTTGTCCACGGCATCCTTTAACTGTTCCTTATCAGAATCCGTAAATTGAAATTCCTCATCCGCACCCCAGCCGAGTAAATCATCTAATATTCCATGAACTTCTGCGATAGTTGCTTTAACCTCTAACGGCACCTCATTTAACATAGGTTTACTTTCAGCTCTGATGACTACCCCATCATTCCCATAGTAGGTGCGTTTGGTGTATTGGACGCATAAAACAACGGATACAACAACAATAGCAATAACGGCCAATTCCCCTAGTTTAGACATCTTCACATTCTATCACCAGCCTAATATGTTTCATCGTTTCTATTTAGATTTAATCCACATTTTACCATAATCAACACAAGGCTTAAATAAGGTGTCTTCTTTTTAAATATATTGCGACGAGTTCATCCTTCTTCTGTGGCCAGTGTTATGGAAACTAGACGAAGCAGATTCACTTCTGGGCAATAGCTTAACGACAAAAAGAGCAGCTGCCGCGGCGGCAAACTGCTCCAGGATTATCAGCCATTCTACATGACATGATTTACTATTCGCTATCTCGTTTATCACTTCCGAATCCATTGGTCCCGGAGTTTCCGCTGCCTGCTGCCGTCAACGAAAACAAAGTCGTCTATGGCCTCAATCTGCATGCGGTCCCGATTTTACCTTTGTAAGCGCATTCATTCCGGCCGAGAGGACCTCAAGGATCCGGTCCACATCATAGACGCAGCCCTTCCAGGTGCCTCCGCTTACAGCCTGAAGCGCAGCCCACAGCCGGGTATCATCCGGCAATGCGGGATCCTCAGCCAGTTCGGGATGCTGCGGCCTGGAGGCAAGTATCAAATTTCCCGCCAACTCGGTCTCCGGCTTGTCGCCGCAGCCGACCATATGGACGGTGCCGTCCAGCCGGCGAGTATCAATCCGGATATCGATCCAGTCGCCGGTGCGCAGCCGACCTACTGGCCCTCCGGCGAGAGCCTCCGGTCCGATATGCCCGATACAGGCTCCGGTGGATACGCCTGAGAACCTGGCATCGGTGAGCAGAGAGACATGCTTGCCGTAAGGCAGATGTTTCAGAGCCGATGTCAGCTGGTAGGTTTCTTCCATCCCCGTACCGGAAGGTCCGCGGCCGATCAGCACCAGTACGTCGCCTGCTGCGATCCCGCCCGTCTTGATGGCGCGGATGGCCGAACGCTCGGTTGTGAATACCTTGGCTCGCCCGACATGTCGGAAAATGCCGTTACTGTCGATGACAGCCGGGTCAATGGCCGTCGATTTGATGACCGCCCCTTCCGGCGCCAGATTGCCGGTCGGAAACGTCACTGTTGAGGTTAGTCCCGCCTCTTTGGCTCGCTCTGGGCTGTAGATGACACTGTCCGGATCGATCCCGTCCTGCTCCAGCAGATAGCTGCGCATCTGGCGGCGGCGTTCCGAGCCCTCCCACCAATCGAGCACTTCGCCCAGCGTTGATCCAGTCACAGTGAGTACCCGGTCGTCAATGACTCCGAGCCGTCTCAGATGAAGCATGACCTCCGGAACGCCGCCTGCTAGAAACACGCGGACGGTCGGATGGGGGATCGGTCCGTTCGGCAACACGCTGACAAGTCGCGGAACACTGCGGTTAATCGCGGTCCAGTCGCCTGCGTCCGGTATTGACAGTCCTGCAGCGTGCGCGATCGCCGGAATATGGAGCAGCAGATTCGTAGAGCCGCCGAATGCGGCGTGAACCGCCATCGCATTCCGGATAGCGGCATCCGTCAGCACATGGGCCGATGTAATGCCCTGCTCCGCCATAGAAACCGCAGCTCGCGCGGATTGGCGCGCCATCTCTTCCCAGACGGGTTGGCCGGAAGGTGCGAGTGCCGCGTGGGGCACCGTCAAACCAAGAGCCTCTGCGACCACCTGCGCCGTTCCTGCAGTTCCGAGGAATTGGCAGCCGCCGCCCGGCGTCGCACAGGCGCGGCAGCCGAGGTCCGCCGCTTCCTCCAAACTGAGTTCCCCGTGGGCATACCGGGCGCCAATCGTCTGGATCTTGCCCGCATCCTCCCCGGATGTCGGAGGCAGCGTTACGCCGCCGGGTACAATAATTACGGGGAGATCTCGCATGCTGGCCAGCGCCTGCATCATGGCTGGCAGTCCCTTGTCGCAGGTTGCCACTCCGATGACGGCGGAACGGGTAGGCAGCGAGCGCACCAGCCTCCGAACCACAATCGCCGCATCGTTACGGTAAGGCAGCGAGTCAAACATCCCCGTCGTTCCCTGGTTGCGCCCGTCGCACGGATCGCTGACATAACCGGCGAACGGGATGTGGCCGGCACGGGTCAGCTCGTCAGCGGCTGCCTTCATAAGCATCCCAATTTCCCAATGCCCGGTGTGATAGCCCAGCGCCGCGGGGCTCCCATCCTCGTTCCGGATGCCGCCCATCGTCCCCATGATCAGCACCTGTTTCCCGCCAAGTCGGCTTGGGCTCCAGCCCATGCCGACATTTTGCGTTAGTCCGAACAGATCGCCGCTTGGCGCATGAAGCAATAAGTCTGGCGTCAGCGGGAGCTTGCCCGCAGGCCCAGGCGCATGTGTCTTCACGGAGAAGAAGGTCCCGTTGTCTCCGCCCATTATGGTTCTAATCTGCTCATTCATCCCGAATTGCCCCTCTCGAAGGCCTATGGCTTAATGAAAACGGTCTTGATGGAGGTGAAGAATTCAATCGCAGCCTGCCCCTGCTCGCGTGAATGCGAGCTGGACTGCTTCATCCCGCCGAACGGAGCCTGAAGCTCAACGCCAGCCGTTTCGGCATTAACCCTGACTAGCCCCGCTTCCATATCTTGAACGAAAGTCAATAAATTGCCGATATTGCGTGTATAGATGGAAGCGCTGAGTCCGTATTCGGTATCGTTGGCTACCCGGATGGCTTCTTCCAGACTGTCTACGCGAATGAGCGACAGTACGGGGCCAAAGATCTCATCTTTTGCAATGGCCATATCCGGCTTCACGTCGTCGAATACGGCAGGCGTTACATAAAAGCCGTCGGCGAGCTCAGGCTGGCTCGGCCGTTCGCCGCCGACAAGAAGCCGCGCTCCTTCCTCTTTGCCCTTGCCGATATAGGACATGACGGTATTGAGCTGGCTTTCGTTAGCGCACGGGCCAAGCCAGGTACCTTCCTGGAGTCCGTCGCCGACTCGCAGCTCCGCTACTTTGGCCACCAGCTTTTCCCTGAAAGCTTCGTAAACGTCGCTAACGACAATGACGCGGCTGGTCGCCGTGCACTTCTGGCCGGTGGAGCGCAGCCCGCCGCTGATCGTAGCTTCTGCGGCAAGCTCAAGATCGGCATCCGCAGCCACGATGACCGGGTTCTTCCCGCCCATCTCGAGCTGGTATTTCGCTCCGCGCGCAAGCGCTGCCTGCCCGACCCGCTTGCCGACCGCGTTGGAGCCGGTGAATGTGACGCCGTGAACGCCGTTGTGCGACGCAATCCCGCTGCCGATTACGCTGCCGCTGCCGACAATCATGTTCACCGCGCCGGCCGGGAATCCTGCATCATGGAAGCATTGCATAACTAGAGCAGCTGTGACAGCGGTTTCAGTAGCCGGCTTCCAAATGACCGTATTTCCGTAAATAAGCGCGGGAGCCATTTTCCAGACGGGAATGGCAACCGGAAAGTTCCAGGGCGAGATAACGCCAACGACGCCAAGCGGTACCCGTGTCGTAAACATAAGGGCTTCGGCATCGGTTGAAGGGATGACGTCCCCAACCTTGCGCATGCCTTCGCCTGCATAATAGCGAAGGATCGCCGCGCCGCGCACCGTTTCGCCTTTGGCTTCAGGCAACGTTTTTCCCATCTCGCGCGTCATCATTCTTCCGATCTCTTCTTGCCTCGCCTCGAGCAGATCCGCAGCCTTGAACAGCAGGGCCCCCCGCTGCGCACCGGTCAGCTTCCGCCAGGGAACCCGGGCCGCTTCGGCGGCGGCTACGGCATTCTCCAGATCGGCATCAATCGAATCGGGCACCTCGCCGACAACCTCTCTCTTATTTGCCGGATTGATGCTCGGCAGCCGCTTGCCGGACAGCGGGGCCGTCCATTCTCCGTCAATATAATTGTCTATGATTCTTGCTTGTTCATTCATGAACACTCACCCTTTCCTAATTGGTCTGATAAAACGGCTGCGTCAGTTCATGCTTATAGACAGCCGTATTGGCCAGGATGCCGATGCCTTCGATTTCAATCTCAATCCGGTCTCCCGAATCGAGAGTAAACTGATTAGGCGGTACCAAGCAGGTGCCGGTCAGCAGCACCGTACCGTCATAGAGCTCGTTATCCCGCTTCAGGAACGTTACCAACTCCTCCAGCCTGCGTTTCAGCATGCCCGTGCTTGCCTGTTCGTCGACCAGCTTCTCGCCGTTGCGGTAAATCCGGCATATGATCTGCAGCGCATACGGATCCGCAACCGTTTCAGCCAAACGGATGGCTGGCCCGATCGAGCAGGAACGGCTCCATACCTTGGCCTGCGGCAGGTACAGCGGATTCTCGCCTTCAATGTCTCGGCAGCTCATGTCGTTGCCGGCCGTATAACCGATGATAGTCCCTTCTCGGTCCAGCACGAGACCCAGCTCGGCTTCAGGGACCTGCCAATTCGAATCGCTGCGGAGACATACCCGCTGTCCCGGTCCAACGGTGCGTGCAAGGGTTGATTTGAGGAACAGCTCCGGCCGCTCCGCCTCATACACCTTGTCGTAGAACGTAGTGGCATCCAGCTTACCCCCGGTTGCCTCATAATTCCGCGCTTCCTTGCTGCGCAAATAAGTGACGCCGGCTGCCCATACTTCCGGCGCATCGACCGGTGTCAGCAGTTCAAGCTCTTCGAGAGAAAAAGCAATAGGCACCTTCCCAGCGATCAAGCCGGTTACATGCTCGGACGGAGATAGTCCTTTAGCTCGCGCCTCGGCCACCAACTCCATCAGGTCCGACGCTTCCAGCTGATAGACGGCCCCTTCCTCCGTTAATGCGCCTAATCGTGAAAACGATGCTTCCCGGTAACGAACGATACGCATACGCTCAACCCCATTTCAGTTTTATATTATAAAACCACGTTCTCATATTTGAGCAGTCATCCGTACATGCCTAACGGCATGTACGTGAGAACACGGACTTATAATCGGCCAAGCCCTTTAGAGATACTGTCTGCCGTCCGAACGACCAGCGCGGCGAACTTGGCGAACTCCTCGTCGTTAACAGTGGACACCATTGTGGAGATGCTGACAGCGGCTGAGACATGACCGCTGTGGTCGTACACCGGCGCGGCCGTGCACCGCACTCCCGGTTCATTCTCCTCACGGTCGAATCCGACGCCATTTGCCCGTATGCGCTCAAGCTCGGCGCGCAAATCGGCTTCGTTCGTTATCGTATGCGGTGTCTGGATCTGGTAGTGATACGCTGCAAGGATCCGGTTCAGTTCCGTTACCGGCAAATAGGCAGCGAGCACTTTGCCGACTGCACTGCTGTGCAGCGGGACGCGTTTGCCTATTCGGGAATATCGGATGGCTGCTTTCGCACCTTCCACCTTGTCGATATACACCCCTTCCGAGCCGTCTTGCACGACCAAATGCGTCGTTTGCCCCGTCTCCTGCGACAGCTGCTCCAGATGGGGACGCGCAATCTCCCGGATATCAAAGCCCTGAAGCAGCAGCTGTCCCTTCTCGAGCAGCCGCATGCCCAGCCGGTATTTGCCCGACTCCGCGTCCTGCTCGATATACCGGTGCAGTTGAAGCGTCTTGAGCAGCGAATGAACGGTGCTCTTGTGAAGCTGCATTTGTGCGCTGATCTCGGTAATTTTCAGCTCTCTATTCCGCTCGTCGAACAGGTCCAGAATGGACAGCGCCCGATCGAGCGATTGGATGATCGGCATGAGTTCGGTCTTCTTTCAGTTTGATATTATAGAACTCTATTCTACAATATCAATTTTACCTTTTTTTTCTTGATGCTGTCTACTACTTTGTTTGAATAGCCTAACAGCGTTACCCGGTCTATCGGCAAAAATGACAAAAGGAGCTGCCGCAGCATGCTCCTTCGTTTTTGCTCGCTATGTTAATTTAAAGTAAATGATGCCAGGCTTGCGTTACCCATTCCCACATACGTGAAATATAGGGCTTGCTTGCCATCCGGTATAACGATATCCGCCGAATATTCGGTCCATACGTTCGTAAAGTCAACTGGAATTCTGCCGAGCTCCGGTCCGTCCCATGCCGTCTTCACGGCAAAATAACCGCGGCAGTAGCCACGAACCTTGATTTTAACCTGACGGATTCCTTGGCAGTCGAAATATTTGAACCCTGCCGTCGCGGAATCCCGCATGTTGGCAACGTACCCGATTTCTTCGTCTCCGTCCTTACCGTCCTGGGTAATCTTCGGGAACCGGCCGTCCATCCAAGCTCCGTGTGTGCCCGTGTATACCGCTTCGTCCTGGCAAAATAGATTGCAGGCCAGATAGGCCGGGTATTCCCCGCGGCCGATCAGCGGCCCCCCATTAGCCCCGCAAGAAGTCATCTCGACTTGAGGAATCGTCCCGTCCTCCAGGAATGCAATCGGCTCGATGCAGCCTTGCCTGGAAAAGCTCGTACCGTTGGTATGGCGGTGATAGAAAATATACCATTGTCCTCGTATCTCCACGATACCTCCATGGTTGTTACCGCCGTAATACATCGGTTTGTCTGAAGGCTTGTAGGTATCGATATGGAGATCGTTATTGCTGATAATGACGCCTTGGTAGACAAAGCCCCAGATCGGATGCTGGCTTGTAGCATAACAAAGTTCATGCATGACGACAGAAGAATAGATGAAATAATAGGTATCGCCTATTTTGCGAATGGAAGGCGCCTCGAAAAACTCATGCCCTTCGTACCCGCTGCCCTGACTGTAAGGCTCGCTTGGGGCGATGAAAACAGGCTCTTCCACAATGGTAAGCATATCGGGACCGAGCACCGTTGCCATAGGCCCCATGCGGGACTTATCGCCGATTGCGCAAAATCCGGTGTACAGATACGTCCGGTCTCCCTCTGTCAAGACGCCTGGGTCGAATTGAGGTTGATCGCCTTCCCGCTCGCCAAGACGCGTGCCGTCGGGATACTGTACGTAACCATAGAACTCGAATTTGCCGGCAGGCGTATCGCAAACGGCGACCGAAACGACGGAGACCTTGTCCAGTACGTAGTACAAATAATAACGGCCATCGGAACCCTGCGTAACGTCTGGCGCATAAAGACACATCCGGCCATCCGGATTGAGCGGATCGTCCGTTATCCGATAAATTACGCCTTCATACCGCCAGTCTGCCAAATCATCCACCGGTGCCGACCAGCAGACATAGTCGTTCAAGCAGAAGACATGCCCATTGAAGCGGTCATGCGAACCGTAGACATACACTCGGTCATGATAGACATGCGGCTCCCCGTCGGGAATGTATTCCCATGAAGGAAGATAGGGATTTAAACCTTGCTTTTTCATTTTTCGGATCTCCTCATTGGTAAATGTGAATGCTTTACAAGGCTGGTTTGAATCTTCATTGCTAGTCTTCGTTGCTGATCTTCATTGTCTTTTTAAGAAAGCGCTTTAAACTTCGATTCTATCGTAGCACACTTTGTTTAATTGGTAAACAAAGTGTGCGTAATCGTTTCCATTTAACCTTGAATTCCGTCCGCGGGTATAAGAAAAGAGTAAAAAGTGAATAATTCGCTCAATAGATTTCTCTTTTTTTGCAAGGAGTCTGAGTTTATGCTTGTTACTATAATGAGAACAACTAGTAATCTTGCGGGCTTTTATAGTTATAAGCTTCGAAGTTTTAACGATGTTGGAGATGACAATTAGGCATGAAGATACTCGATTATTATGAAAAACTGCGTGACCGCTATGCGGCAACTGCAGATTGTCAAACCCTCACGGTATCGGTTGATGAGATTGCAAAGGTGCTCGATTGTACCCGCCGAAATACGCAACTTGTGCTGCAGCGAATGTCGTCCGAACAATTTATTCAATGGAAACCAGGCAGAGGCCGGGGAAATCAATCGGAAATTAAATTTCTCGTACCAAATCGGGAATTGTTGCAGCGCAAGGTGCAGGAATTGATTGGCAAGGAAAGCATACAGGAGGCTTGGCAGTTAATAGCTTCACTAGATGAGCTGCAAAAACATGAATTTATGAGATCGATCAACATGCAGTTTGGTATTCAAACGGATGAAGATGAGCTCGACGTATTAAGGTTCCCCTACTATCGTCAGGTGCCGCTTCTGGATCCCGCGCTGGTGCTGCGCAGCTCCGATTTAAATTGGCTCCGGCAATTGATGAACAAACTTGTGGAGTATTCAACCAAGGAGAAAAAACTGCTTCCGAAGCTCGCTCATCATTGGGAATCTGATGCTGACTGCAAAAGATGGACTTTTTATCTGCGAAAAGGCGTCCGCTTTCATGATGGTCATATCCTTTCTCCCGACGATGTCGTTCATACGTTTAAACGTATAATAACGAAGTCCCCTTCTGATTGGCTTAGCTTGGTCATTGCAGATGTATATAAGTCCAGCAAGCATAGCGTTACTTTTGAACTTAACGAATCGATCGGTGCATTTCCAAATATGATAGGTACCGATCGCTGCTATATTGTTCCAACAGGCTGGGATGGAGAACATCCGGGCATGCCTGTTGGGACAGGCCCGTTCCGCATAGTGAAGAACAATTCCTCGATACTTGTCCTTGAAGCAAATGAGCATTATTTCGAGGGACGGCCGCATCTGGATCGCATTGAAATGTGGGTATGGCCGAATTATGAAGGTGTACCTGCGGAAACAGCCTCGGAACAGAATGTACAATTGCTTTACAACGAAGCACATTTGAACCACGAAGCAGGCAAGGATGAGCTTCATACCCTGCAGGAGCTTGAGCATGGAAGTAACTATGTTATCTTTAATCAAGTTAAACCGGGCCCTCTTCAGGATATTCGGCTGAGACAGGCCATTCATTTCGGGCTTGATCGTTGGGACACCGTCGAAGAGTTAAATGGAGGCAGAATTATACCGTCTAACGGATTTATCTTTACAGACGGAACGGACCGATCCTGCATGCAATCGCCATACAATATGACCAAAGCAACAGAGCTTCTAGCGGCATCCTCTTATAAAGGCGAACTTTTGCAGCTTTATACCTACGATAATTCCACCAATAGAGAAAACGCGATTTGGCTGCAAAAAGCCCTTGGCAAATTAGGCATACAGATCCAAATAAGTTTCCTCCAGGCGAAGGAGCTCATTGATCCAGAAGTGATGATACAAGCAGACATGATCTCGGTTGGCGAAGTACTAGGCGAGCAGCCAGATATGACACTGATGGAAACCTACCGCTCGCGGAATAGCTTAATTCGGAATTTGCTGCCCTGCAGCTGGCAAAAAACATTAGATGACCGGATCTCGTCTTGCTTGCGTATGCCTGAACAATCGGACCGTCTTGCGATTCTTCGCGAACTTCAGGATGAGCTCGTGAAAAACTTCTGCCTGCTATTTCTACACCAGCATATACGAGTGATCGGCCATCAAAATTCACTTAGTGGAATTACTATGAATGTATGGGGCAAGGTTGACTTCAAAGACGTATGGTGCCGCCCAAAAAGTCTGCAATAGATACTCACCTTCTAAGGAGGGATTACATCTCTTGTTGTCTTGCCGGCGTAACCAACCGAGAAGGCCGTTTATCGGTTTTGGGCAGATTGCCGAAAGCGATCCAGTTAAATGGCACATAACGGGCGAAGAAACCAACGACGATCCAGGATGCGATCAAGGCAAGCGCGAAGCCGCCGAGATACCAAAGATGAAGCAGCCATGCCGTACCCGTAAGAAGCGGGTATTCCCGATACAGAAGCAGGAAGAACGGATGAATCAGGTATACGCCAAACGATAAAGCGCCGAGTCTCGAGATAACCTTAGTAAGGACCTTCGGCAGCTTCTTCGACATCACAAACGCTAATTGCAATAATACCAGCGCCGTCAGCAACCCATGAAGATTCCACACCAGATCAAACCATGTAGTGTTGAACGATTTCAGGTGAAGCCGGGTCTCGTAATACAAATACACATGGGCTAAGCCCGCCGCGAGCCATGATGCCCAAAGAGCAACCCATGCTGCGACGCGAGCGTTAGTAATATGATTTCTTGCAATAATAATCCATTCTTTGATTTTCGGGTAATAGATGCCTAGAGCAGCGCCAAGCAAGTAATAAGAGAAATAAGAGAACGACCAGCTGCCGCGGTTAGGAACGCCGGGAGCGGGAAGCACATGCTTATTGATGATAAAAAAAGCCCATTGAATGGCAATCCCCGCGGGAATGGCCCATTTAATCGTGCGCGGATATTTTTTCATCAGCCACAGGAACAACGGAAACATCAGATAGAACTGTATGTTTATATACACGAAATATAAATGCGTATAAGCTTTGCCGGTAAGTGCTTTATCGATAAAGTTCTCGATTTCCGTTGATAGTGAGCGGTCCGGATAATAGAGGAAATGCAAGACCGCAAGATAAAACAATGAGAAAACCAAATACGGAATAATAATGTACAACAGCCGTTTCTTATAGAAGCCTCCGAGCAGCCGCTTGTCCAACGGCCGGGTATAGTAATTGTAGAAAAGGACAAAGCTGCTCAGGAAGATAAAGGTTGTGGTTCCCATCTTCATGAAAATATTGAAGAAGTTATAAAGAAAAAAATAGTTGGAATTCACCATATCAACGGTGGCAAACGAAGTGGAATGGACGGATAGGACGCCTATGATAGCCATTGCCCGTATGAGCAGCAGTTGAGGAATATTGTCCCTTTTTTGCAGGGTTGGTGAAGCCGTAGTCATTCTCGTCGTACATCCTTCCTTGAATTATACTATAAGGCAACTGGTCCTAACTGTGGATTTATCTTATCCTCTTCTTGATTGAAATGTATTCATGGGTTTCATTATATACAGAGATTATTTCGATCTTTTTTCGCGCCTGTAACGAACCTGTAAATATTTTTAATTAAAAATGCCTCTTCAACCAAAAAACCTCCGATCCTACACGAATGTTCGTGCCCGAATGGAGGTTTCGTTCCTGCTCTTGAACAAAAATTGTCGTAAGTATCTTGTCTGCCTCTTAACCCCGGACCAAGGTAACCTTAAACACGCTGCCCGATTCGGAACTCGACTCGAGCTCAACGGTACCCTGGGAGATTGCCAGCAAATGGCGAACGATTGACAAGCCTAGCCCAGCCCCGCCATGACGACGTGCCCGTGAGGAGTCAAGCCGGTAAAACCGCTCGAAAACCAGTTCCTTTGATGAAAGGGGTATCCCCTTTCCCGTGTCCGAAACCCGAACCACAATCCGTCCCTCTTCCTGCGATACCTGCAGCGTAACGTTCCCATTTGGCCGATTATACCGTATCGCATTGTCGAGCAGATTGCGAAAGACCAGGAATAAGAAGCTTTCTTCCCCCTTAACAAGGGCATCGCAGGGCTCTACCAAATAAAGCGTCACCCCGTATTTGTCTGCCATCGGTTTCATGAAGGAAGTTGCGTCCGCAAGAATGTCAGCAAGCTGCGTAACCTTGTGCATGTTATTTTCCCGGTCGTAAGTACCGTCAGCCAACAGCAATAAATCCTCCGTTAAGGATTCCAGGCGCGCAAGCGTCCGCTCTGTTGTCGCCCTATAATCTCTCCATTCGCTTGAATCAATGCTGTCACCGTCTCCGGCCACTTCCAGATTCGTTCGAAGGATGGATAGCGGTGTTCTTAATTCATGCGCAGCCGCGGAAACGAAGCGAGCTTGTTGAGTGAAAGAGTGTTCCAGCCCATCCAGCATCGTATTGAATACAATCCCTAGCTTCTTCAATTCATCGTGAAGCTGGTCAATCTCCAGACGTTGATGCAGCGTAGCTGCCGTTATTCCCGCCGCGGTTTCACTCATTCGCTTGACAGGCTTCAGGATAATCACTGCGAGCCATTGCGCGCTGAGAACCATGCCTCCCAATACGACAAACAAGCTTAGGAGTCGCCCCTGCATCTCCGGTAAAAACTTGTAAACGGATAATACAGTATCTATCCCTACATATAGAGTGATCAAGATTCCCAAAAATAAAATAGCGAATAACGTCAATCTTGCACGCAGTGAAAGCCGGTTCCATGGTTTCATGTCGTTTCCTCTTTTTCAAGGCTCTGAGCCCATTTATACCCATAACCTTGAACAGTCTGAATATATCGTTCTCCTGCCTCCGGATCATGGTTCGAGAGCTTTTTGCGCAAGGAATTAATGTGAACCCTCACTGTTGAAGAAAGAGGATCCGCGAAGATATCCCAAACATGCTCAAGAAGCTTTTCCGACGAAATGACCTCGCCTGGATGCAGCATTAGATATTCAAGCAAACCAAATTCTTTTTTCGTTAATGGGATAAGCACATTATCCAGCCAGACTTCCTTTGTCTTTGAATCAAGAGTAAGCCGCTCGAACCGCAGGACGGGGCTTTTCACGGACGTGCTCCGGCGAAGAAGCGCCCGGATGCGGGCAAGCAATTCATTAAACATAAACGGTTTGCGGAGGTAGTCATCCGCACCCGAATCAAGCCCTTCCTCCACCTCATCCGGATGGTTGCGAGCTGTAAGCATGAGAATAAAAACATCGTTATACTGCGAGGACTGGCGAATTCGTTGACAAAGCGAAATCCCATCCAGCTCCGGAAGATTGATGTCAAGGAGAATCACGTCATAATCATTGGTATCTGCGAGCTCCCACCCCGTTAGCCCGTCAACGGCGATATCCACCGCAAAACCTTCCCGCCTTAAACCCTTGGCCAATGCGCGTGAAAGATCCTCCTCATCTTCGACAATGAGGATTCGCATATCACCAACTCCTTCCTTCCATGACAATGAAAATAGGATATCACACATTTTTTGGCGAAACGAGGAAAAAGATGCATTCTTACGAAGCTTCGCTGACTTAACAAGGATTTAACAGCGTGATCTTTATAATCAAAACAAATCTTCCTTTTGCATGGTGGATTTTTATGAAAAAGGAAAAGAAGGAGGAGATCTATTGTTAATCGAGGTTGTAACAGCTGGACCGGGGTGTTCCGTTTGTCGAAAAGCGATGAAGGCAGTGAAGCAAGTCGCGGCCGAGTTTCCGCAAATCGACATTCAGGAATTGCATGTGGTTGATCAGTTTGAACGTCTCCAGGAACTGAACATTTTCAGTGCCGGAGCGATTCTTATCAATGGAAAAGCGGAATTTGCCACTTTGCCCTCACTGCCTAAGCTTCGTAAACGCGTGTATGAATTACTTCATCAATAATCCACTAGATAAAAGGAGAAACAAATGGAAGAATTATATCATTTTACGATTACAGGCGGAATTTCCGCCTCTACCTACATTCTTGTGTTCATCGTCGGAATCGTAAGCGCGGTATTGGCCTGTTATTTGCCCGTGCTTGCTATGTTTGCAAGTTATGTACAGAAAGGGGCTGCCGGAGAGAGAAGAAAAGCCATCCGGATCGCTGTCAGCTTTATCTTGGGTATGGTTGTCACTTCGGTATTGTTTGGTTTGATCATGGCACTGCTCGGCCACCAGTTCCTGCCCGCTGTTGAAAAATATCGTTTGCTAACCTGGGTTCCGCCCCTCTTTGACATTTTCGCCGGGCTCCAGCTGCTTGGTGTCATTTCATTTGCAATGCCTGCGTTTCAAAAGCTGAACCGGCCACAGCACCCTCAAAACCATTTGGCTGCTTTCAAGCTAGGAATTCCTTACGGGCTTGTTATTTCGCCTTGCGCGATTCCCATCTTTTTTGCGCTGATTAGTTATATCGCGCTTCAAGGGAGTCCGCTGCACGGTGCGTTGCTCATGACAACCTATTCGTTAGGGAAAGGCGTGATACTCTTGGCCGTAGCCGTCTTTTCTATTTCCATTCTAAGCAAATTAGCAAGATGGGGCGGTCCTGTAAGGAAAGTTGCCGGTTACCTATCCATCGCGATTGGCATCGTTTTTCTGGTTATTGGGTTTATGAAAATATAAAAATAAGAGGAGAATGACAATGACCTTAAATGAAGAACTAGCGCAGATGAAGAAGACGTTTGACCCTCATACGCCGATGGAAGCACAGGCCGCTCTGTCGCGGCTAATCCGGGAGCAACAGGAATCGGCAGACCCGTTTGGTCTTCCTGTTGGACAGAAAGCTAAGGATTTCACCCTGCAGGATGCACTCGGCCGGGCAGTTCATTTATACGATGAACTGGCCAAAGGCCCTGTCGTATTAACCTTTTACCGTGGAGGCTGGTGCCCTTACTGCAGCAGACAGCTCAAGTCTTATCAGCAAGTGCTGCCCGAGATCGAAAAGCTTGGCGCTCAACTGATCGCAATCAGTCCGCAAAGCCCCGATGCCACACTGTCCCAAATAGAAAAGGAAGAGCTGCGTTTCCATGTTCTAAGCGACCGGAACGGTTTGGTTGCGGCGAGGTATCGTATCCTATATGACGTACCCTTCTACGTACAGGACATATTCCAGCAAGGCTTAGGTCTCAATCTGGCTGAATACAACGCCACGAGCCGTTGGATTCTTCCCGTGCCCTCGACATTCATGATTGACGAGAGTGGCTTCATCCGTTCGGCATACTTTAACCCGGACTTCATAAAGCGGTTTGAGCCTGAGGATATAATAAGCGAATTACGCAAGCTGTAACCGCCAGCGTTCCTGAGATAGGCAAAAAGGGGAAATTAATTCCTTTGAGCATCAAAGCACTCGCCTGCATCATGCCGGGAAGTACAGACCATTTCTGCACAGCGGACGATAATGAATACGAAGCTAGTCGTATAAAAAAGAAGGGCTGCCGATCGGCAGCCCTTCTCCATATTTCGCTTCCCTTGACAGTGACTTCTCACTTCGCGACCTCACGGTGAGCCAAGTTGTCCACCGTAACCAGCCTCACGGCTTCTAGTTTTAAAAGATAACTTTTGTTTGTCTTCACTAATCAAATTAATAATTTATTAAGAACTTATTGTTATAGTTGAACTAAGAAAAAAGAAAGGAGATTTGAGTATGATTCACCTCTCACCACTAGTCCCAGAGGTGTCCTCAAACAAAATATGCACCTAACAAAGGTAACACATTGGGCAATTCCTGTTTTTTTCACACTGCTTGTATTGTTTCTGTTTCCAACAAGCAGCTATAATGATTCGGATACGTTTTGGCATATCGAAAACGGCAGATATATGATAGAACACAAAACCATTCTGCATCATGCCATTCATACGTTTTATGGGGATCGTCTTCCTTATATCCCACATGAATATGGCTTTGAAATAATCGAAGCAACTCTTTACCTTTTATTTGGCTGGCCGGGTATCTATCTGCTTACTGCTGTCAGCTTTGGAGTTCTTATGCTCGGGCTATACCGGCTAATAAAGATATCCCGACAAGAGACTGGCTTTTGGGATATGCCGTTTACTTGCACATTAATATTAATTCCAGTCGGTTTTTGGGTTTATTACGTTTACTTTACAAGCCGTCCGCAAATGATATCGGCCTTCTTAATCGTCTGGTATTTCGTTTGGATGAGATCCTTCAAAATGACCGAGAACTTGCGTTACGGTGTGTTGATGATCCTTTGCTCCTGTTCTATTGCCAATATACATGCGGGCGTATGGCCGGTTATTGCTGTTTTTTCCGGGATGCAGATCTTAGCAGACTTATGGGAGAGGGCTCTTCGGCTACGTCACCTCATTGTTTATGGTGCAACTGCTCTTATTGCAATTGTGAACCCTGGAGGGATTCGCAGCATAACCTATTTGTTCGTTGTCACCCAACACAATTACAACCATCTAATTAATGAATGGAAACCTATTGATTTTTTCGATTGGGAAAACACCCCAATTGTGCTGATGCTAATATTTTTTGCTTATATCATTCCATTCTCCATACATAACAAAATGTTCAGACTTATGATGATAATTGGTATCGTCTATCTGGGCGTAACCAACTACAAACAAAACTTATTTCTGTGGCTATTCGTTCCTTACTTTGCAGCAACGTCCATTTCTTATGCTCCTGGACTTCGTTATCTAGCCAAACTGAAAATGGCTATTAATCCGAAAAGCGTTGCATACGGGTTTGCAGCCGGGCTTGTCCTGAATAGCGTTATCGTATTTGCACATCCGCCTCGGGTAGATGATAAGGAGTATCCGGTAGACGAAATGAACTATATTCTCGATCACCAGAGTAATGGAACCAGGCCAAAGGTTCTCTCCACTTATGGAACATCCGGATATGCTATGTACCGTGGTGCTGACATTTTATGCGACGGCCGCGAGGATCCTTTTATTACGGATGCTTCCAAAAGTATATTCGGCTGGACAGCTTTCGAACGTTCAATGTATGGCTTCTCGGACAAACTTCCCGAGATCGTAACTGCTGATCACCCAGATTATCTTATCATTCCAAACTATTCATCTTCCCAACATCAGAAGCAATGGAAGAACGCCTTTGGAGAACCTGTATTTTCAGGAAAATACGGAGAAGTTTTTGATCTCCGTTCTAAGCCTTAAACATGGCTGGCTATATGGAATGGGCAACGAAACTGCTTCGCTGCATAGTTGTAACTCTAAGCCTGAAAACTCGCTTGGAATATTTTCACACAGCTTACGAATAAGACAAAAGAAATAACGAAAATAAGGGACCAAAAAAGAAGGTAACCGTTAGGAGAAAGTCAGAGTAATGAAGCTTTTGAAGCCAGTTTTATTTTCCGTTTATGGGTTATTGATAATTGCACTCCTCATGAATAAGGAACAGTTCCTTCTATGGATCCAATATAACAACAATTTTATTATTCTTTTTAGTGCTGCCGTAATGCTCGCGTTTATTCCTGTCATACCATATGGCATAGTCGCAGGAATTATGGGATTAAAATACGGACCTTTTATTGGCGGTACGATTAATGTTCTTAGTTCAACCATTGCTGCTGCTTTATTATTTCTCTTAGTTAGATTCCTGTTTCAAGAGCAAGGACTCAGCTATTTAAAAAAATTCAAAAAAATGGAGCAGTTCACCGGGCTCATGGAAAGGAATGCCTTTTTTGCCGTTTTAATAGCCCGGCTGATTCCTTTTGTACCCGCAGCTTTTGTGAATATTTATTCGGCTATTAGCCGAATGCGTTTTGTTACTTTTATTGTCGCAACTTTTGTTGGTAAAATACCAGTGATGTTTGTATTTGCTATTGTTGGCAATCAATTTTTGTCCAATATTAGTAATGTGTTATGGATCACATTATTTTATATGATTTTTTTATTTCTGGTGTATCTTGTTTATCGACGTCTTCAATAAGCTAATAATAAGCTTTGACGTATTGCCCATTATAAAGTTACTGCGTAGATGGTATAATCTGCTTCGCCTGCGTTGCGGTGGACCAGCTCAGCTTCGCGAATGCGCCGCCGGTTTTCTCGTAATAATCCACTCGAAACTTTGACCCCATCTTTTCCTAGCCTGCTTATGGTTTGATTTCCATTCTCGTTCCTTCCTGAACAGCGAGAATGACACGGTTAAGCTGTTTGGCAAGAGCAACCCACCTGCCGAGATGACTGTCGTCGGCCAGCTCAGGGATAAATCCTAAATCAAAGTAGGTTTTGATCGCAGGAATTCTAAAGTCATCTGTATGCAGCACGGCTCTTGTTCTGCCTTCCCTTGCCATATGATGCAAGGCTGCGAGACTTACAGCATAACCAAGCTTCTTCCCCGCATGCTCAGGAAGAAGACCGACCATATGCAAATAACCTGTATTCTCTTTACATTGCGGCCGATACCAAGCAGAAGCGGTTGCCACCGGCTCACCATTCTCGATGGATATGAATCTTACGCGCTCCGGCTTATAAGAATCATCTGATGCCATTTCCTTGTCGAAATGATGTTCTCCCCCGAAAGAGGCCATGATAATACGTTCCCACCCATACTCGTCTCCCGAACGCAGACTATGTTCAACATAACCTTTAGGCAGTACAAGATCGGGAAGCATGCCGAGATCTTCCCGTAACATGAGCAATTGCGTCTGTTGTTGCTGTTCCATTGCATCATTCGCTCCTTCTATTCTAGGATTATTGGTTACAATTTGATGATTTGATTCGCACGAGACTTACTGTTGCGGAAGTCCGGCATATCCATTGTACGACCGCCGTTCATAACGGATAATTCTGACAATATCGCAACAGCTGTCCACTCGCATGCATCATAAACATCGATCACCGGCTTGCGAAGTCCTTTAATTGCCGTTACGAAGTCTTCGATAATGAAATAATCGCCTCCCCAGTGACCCGCTGCCCGTTGTTCCTCCGTCACGTTCTTATAACGCTCGGGGAGATATTCACCATAATCACTCAGTGGACGCCATTGCTCGCGATCTTCAGGGTCGCCCATACTATCAAGCCAGATCTTGTGCGTATCTCCCAGCCCTCGAGGTGCCTCGTAACATCCTTTAGTCCCCTGCAAAGTGTAGTAGTTCATATTGTGCGGCCGCTTTGAAATACAATCCACTCGTAATTTAATTAGCTTGCCACTCTCCATTTGGCAAAGCGTTATCGAAGTATCCTCCTGGCGGAATCTTTTGTCAGTATGCCATCCCGATCCGAAGCACGATACAGACCGAATCCGGTCACCGCCGAACCACTGCATGACTGGCCCTAAGCTGTGTGTCGGATAAAAAGCACCTCGCTTGCCTAACTGCCAGTAGTTGCGCCAGGTCGGTGCGCCTGTTCCGGCGCCCTTTCGATTGTGGCGGAACGCCAAGCTGCGAATATCATGCAGATATTCGCCTTCTCCAAAATAGACGTCGCCAAACATGCCGGATTTCACCATCTGTAGAATTTGCTGGTTCTGTGGAATATAACAATAATTCTCCGCCATCATGTAAACCTTACCGGAAGCCTCAACGGTCTCCTTCAACCACCAAAGTTCGTCCATTGTGACGCCGGCGGTTACTTCGCTCAGTACGTGCTTACCCGCTTGAAGCGCCGCAATCGTCTGCGGAACATGAAGCTGCATCGGCGTCGATACGACAACCGCGTCAATATCGGTATCGAGCATGTCCTCGAACACCCGGTACGTATTTGGAATGCCATGGCTGGATGCCGCCTCCTTCACATAATCAGCATCCAGATCGCACAGCGCGGTGATCTCGACGTCTGCCATACAACGGAAGCCCTGAAGCGTACTCAGCCCCCTTGCCCCTACAATGCCTACTCTAATCGTCATTGAAATGTCCTCCTGAATGCTTAAATACCAAAATAGAAATCATATCTCCAAATCAACGGAGCATGCCTCCGCTGCAATGACAGGATTCTTGAACTCAATGTCCTTTATATGTTATATGAAAACCTTATTAAGCTAAGTGGGATTTCTGACTGATCTTGGTTAGAAAATGGTTAGCCATTTCCTTCACCCATTCCCACATGTTTTTGCACTGCAAAAAAACTCGTGATTAGGTAGAAATAACCTAAACATGACAACAAAAAAACAGCCACACTTGGAACGTTTTAACGTTGTTCAGCATGACTGTTTTCATTTTTCATATGCCGTAGGGGCAATAGAAGAGTAAATGCATAATGACCAGCTTTATGGACAAGCTCGAGTTTTCCGGATTGAAGTTCTGCAAGTTGTCTCGATATCGCAAGTCCCAACCCCGCGCCAACATGAATGGCAGGATTCTTGGTGGCATGTTCCGTTTTATAAAATCGTTCAAAAAGCTTAGACTCTTGCTCTTGCGTTATACACTCCCCTTCATTTTCTATCGTTAAATAAATCCAAAATTCATCGCATTCCAGTGTAACATCAATAACTTTTGGAGCGACTGCATACTTTAAAGCATTCATTAAAAGATTGTCAATAATTCTTACCACTTGTTCGGGGTCGATATATACTATAGATTCCGCAACATTGATTTGAGATGTGATCATGGAATTTTGTTCGTTTGCAATGGGTACAAACTCAAATAATATCTGCTCAAGGAGCGCTCGCAAGTCAACTTCCTTCTTAATTAACTTCAAATTTCCAGAGGAAATTCGCGTATAAACGAACAGATCATCAATAAGCTTTTTAAGCTGTTCAGCTTTCCTATATGCATTATTCACGAAACGATTGTATTCTGACTCGTTTAGAAACGAATGGTTCCGGAGCAAATCAAGGTAACCAATCATACTTGTCAGCGGTGTCCGAAGATCGTGGGATATACCGGTAATTAAATTCATTTTCAATTCTTCATTTGCTGTCTCCTTCTCCTTCTGATTTCCAAGTTTCTCTGCCATTTCATTCATGTTTATGGCTAAATTACCCAACTCATCCTTCCGGTTGACTGGAACTCTGTAATTTAAATTACCTTTTGATATGATACCCAGCCCTTCAGCTAGAAGGGAAATGTATTTAATAATTCTTCTTGTAAAAAAATAGAATGCAATAAGAAAAAAAACCAAAAATATGATGGGAATTATATAGACCATGAAACGATAATATTGTGATCCTATTGTTGTCCGAGCAGTCGAATTTATTGCTCCTCCTATAATCGAGGTTATAACTGATGCAATGAGAATAGAAAAAATTGTGGCCCACAGAAAGGAATAACGCACACTATGTTTTCGTAATAGTCTAATATTTGTCGATTTTATAACCAACACCCCATACCGTCTTTATATATTGCGGCTCCCTTGGCACTAATTCAAGCTTTTCCCTTAAATTGCGTATGTGGACCATCACCGTATTATCTGAGTACCCTGTACGTTCTTTCCACACTGCTTCATATATGGCATCAGCGCTAAAAACTTGCCCAGGATTCGCTGCAAGCAACTTTAAGATCCCGAATTCTAGAGGGGTCAACATCACCTCTTGTCCCCTAATTGATACATAATGTTTTGTCTCGTCAATAACAAGATCTTGAATACAGATGGTCTTAAATTCCGATATCTTAGGTTTAAGCAAGGATTGACGCCGCAACTGTGCTTTAACCCTTGCAATTAGCTCCATAGGATTAAAGGGTTTCGTCATGTAGTCGTCTGCGCCAGTAGTAAGCCCTACAATCTTGTCCATATCTTCTTCTTTGGCAGAAAGCATAATAATTGGTGTGGCATATCTTTCTCTAATTTTCATACATGCCTGAATACCATCCATTTGTAGCATCATTATATCGAGTATGATTAGATCAACTTCACATTTCATTAATGTATCAAGCGCCTCTAATCCATTTTTCGCCTCAAGAACCTCGTGTTCTTGTTTTCGCAAATAGATGTGAATCACGTCCCGGATTTCTGAGTCATCATCTACAACAAGGATTAAAGCCATTAGATTGCTCCCCTCCTACTCCTCATCGCATATTCGTTTTCTACAAACATAAACAAAAGCGGGGGGAAAATTCAATGGAACAAGAGATATCTTCTCTATATCGAAGTACTATGAAAGCAACCTTCTCATTTGTAATGAATATTGAAAGGCAATTAAATGACCTCCAGGTTTAAGAGCATCAACGCATTGCCGAATAAGGTGATGACGCATCTCAGCGGAAAAATTAAAAAAAGGAAGCCCACTAATAATACAATCCACCTTGTGCATGTTGTGTTTTTCTAACTGCCATAATAACTGCATCGCATCCCCTTCACAGATCCACTCCGAATAATTATTTTGTATCCTTCCCCTCATCTGTTCATCTTTTTCAAATATCATTACTCTTGTTTTGGGATTTAACCGCTTCGCCATTAGTCTGGATATAGCACCAGTCCCTGCGCCTAATTCAATAACCGTTTTTATTTGCTCCCATGATACTTGATCAAGCATCCGATTTGCCAAAAATCGTGAACTCGGCACTATGCTACCCACGTATTTAGGATTCTGTACATATTTTTTCAAAAACAATATCGATTGATTCACGCCCATCAATTTTCACGTCCTTTTCTTACGTATAACTGCTTGTAAACTCAGAATAAAACATCCGGCGAGTGTCCATCATAACTGCTGGGATTATCCTCACCTCATTCCTGTCCGGCGTATTCAAAGAGTCCCGGTAAAAAATCTGGCAAAAAAATATTCTTCACATTGATAACTATAAGAATAATTTCTTAGCTGCCACTAAGGATTTTTCTAAAGAATTTCTAAAGAAAACTCAAAAATCTTCAGCATTCGGGGTCACTTAAACATTCGTAACAAAATAAAAAAAGGCACTACAGATTATAACTCTCTGTTGTACCGGTTGAGGATTTATGTCAGTTAAATAAAGAGCTTAAAAAAGCTAAAGCTGCTGCTAACTGTTCCGGAGTCAAGATATTTACATATACGTATTACAAAATGCAATCCTTCTCTACAACGTCAATCAACTGTTTAAGCTGTTGTACGCTATATTCTAATGAAAGTGAGTAATAACGCAGTGTTCCTTTTTGTTCGTTTTTAACGAGATGATTATCGCGCAGTATTTTTAAGTGATGGGAGATTGCGGGACGGGAAAGGTTCGAATGCTCAGCAATTTCATTCACGCTTAACTGCTCCCGTTCAGCCAATAGGAGGATGATATCCTGCCTTGCCGGATCACTTAAAGAGTTAAATAACGGTATGCATGCTCGAAAAATATCGATCGCTTGTTGGGACATATTTCAAGAAACCTCCTGTTCGACAAACAATTGAGGGAGTATTATTTTTCCCCTGCGACATACTTGGCAATTTTCGCCGCCAGACTACGCGGCAAGAATTTTGCCCCAAGAGCACCTGCCTTGTTCATGCCGCCGGTTATAACCACTCTTTTCCCCTTCATCATTGCATTATAACCTATTTTTGCAACTTCCTCAGAATCCATTGCTCGACTAAACATTCTCGTATTCTCTACAGCAGCAACGGTACCGAAATTGGTTTTCGTAGCTCCCGGGCAAAGAGTAGTAACCGAAATTCCAGTTCCAGACAGCTCTTCTACAAGCGCTTCTGAGAAGGAGAGCACATAAGACTTCGTTGCATAATAAATGCTCATCATAGGCCCCGGTTGGAATGCGGCTGTACTTGCTACGTTTAATATTCTTCCAGTGTTCCTTTTTTTCATGTTCTGCAGAAAATAGTAAGTTAGTTCCGTTAAAGCAGCTATGTTTAATTGAATCATGTCTAATTGCTTTTGGATATCCAACTCGTCAAATTTACCTAATAAACCAAAGCCGGCATTATTGACAAGTACATCAACGGTAATGGCTTGTTTTTCTACCTCATCAAATACTTCTTTGGCGGCGCCAGGCTTACTCAAATCTTTTTGAATGACAGTTACCTGAATGTCTTTATACGTCTTTTTGATTTCCTCCAACTTTTGGCCGCTTCTTGCTACAAGAACAAGATGATAACCATCCTGTGCAAATCGTTTTACGAACTCATAGCCTAATCCGCTGTTGGCTCCCGTTATTAATGCTGTTTTTTTCATTATATAGATTCTCCATTCATCATCCTATTATGTTTATATGTTTAAACATTTAAACGCATTATACATGTTGATAGAAAATACGTCAAATGACTAGGTACATATAGAATCGTTTATAAACCAATAGGCTGAACAGGTTATCCCCTGTACAGCCTATAAAATAACAAATCACCCCCTTATGAAGGTATGGAGGTTGAATTGCAAGTAAGTTACCAATTATGGATACTAGCGGTGAAAGGGTACAGTTGCTTCCACTGAATCAGATTTCACCTGTAAAGCGATTATTTTCTTCATCACACCATCATTCAAAAGCTCGTTCATGAGTGCGAACAACTGCTCCAGAGGTGGTTTATTAGATTGGGAAAACCAATAGTGAAAGATGCCGATCATGGCGTTCAGTGTATATTCGACCGTGTAGTCCAACTCAAACCCTTCCTTAGCGCCATCTCCCGTTAGTCTGGCC
Organism: Paenibacillus glycanilyticus NBRC 16618; assembly: GCF_004000805.1. Taxonomy (GTDB): domain Bacteria; phylum Bacillota; class Bacilli; order Paenibacillales; family Paenibacillaceae; genus Pristimantibacillus; species Pristimantibacillus glycanilyticus. Next base: position 122,531 of record NZ_BILY01000009.1, on the reverse strand, counting down.
ATCAAGAGGGGCTTGAAGCTGTTTTTAATTTTACTGAGGAAAGCCGGATCGCCCTGATCTCCAAGCAAAACCATGTAATAATCATTCAGTTCCTCGAGACTTTGAATTAACAAGACGACTTGCATGGAAATATCCATTATCGCTACATCTGTTTGAAGAGGGGTCAACATCCGCTCTTGCAGTTTGACGAGCAAATCGTTCTCGATTTGTTCCAGCACGTCATATGCATCCTTGAAGTATTCATAAAAGGTTCCCCGATTGTATCCGGCCTTGGCCGTAATCTCTTTAATGGAAATCTTCTCGATTCGCTTCGTTCGGTATAGCGACCAAAAAGCGTCGGTTAAGTTTTGTCTTGTCTGAATAGTCGTTTGCGACTGCTTTTTCATAATACAATTAGCTCCTTAAGACGCAACAATATCCGACATTTGAACCAAGACTGTCGGTTGAAGCAAGTTAGGGGACTCCCTTACACTTTAAACATACGACAAGTTGTTGGGTTTTTCAATTCAGAAGCCAGGAAGGGAATATTAGGAATGAGCATTATACAAGTTGAGAAGCTAACCAAGTCTTTCACTACAACAAAAGGCATCTTCAATCTATCTCTTACAGTTAATCAAGGAGAAGTTTTCGGCTTTATCGGTCCGAACGGCGCGGGCAAGACGACCACGATTCGTCATCTGCTTGGCTTTACAAAGCCACAGAGCGGGAAGGCTTCCATACTAAATCTGGATTGCTGGAGCCAGTCCCAGCAAGTTCAGCGGCATCTTGGCTATTTACCGGCGGAGATTGCATTTCCAGAGAACATGACTGGTATGCATCTGATTCGGTATTTATCCGATCTGCGCAAGCTTCGGAATATGAAAAAAGCTGAAGAATTGATTCACCGCTTCGAGCTTGACCCTTCAGGAAAGCTTAGCCGCATGTCCAAGGGAACCAAGCAGAAGGTTGGCATAGTCTGTGCATTCATGCATGATCCGGAAATTCTAATTTTGGATGAGCCGACTACCGGGCTCGATCCGTTAATGCAAGCCGTCTTCATCAATCTTGTCCAGGAAGAGAAGCTGAAGGGCAGAAGCATACTGATGTCCTCGCATGTATTCGAAGAAATCGAGAGTACTTGCGACCGAATCGGGATTATCAAGCAAGGCAGAATCATCTCGAATATGCGTACGGAAGAAATCAGGAATAGCTCCAAACGAACGTATGCGATCGAGTTTTTCGAGCGAACGGACATGGCATTATTTGAGAACGATGCTTTCAAGCCGAAGGAAGTCGATTCGGAAGTAGGCCGGGTAGTCATTGAAATTGAAGATTCTAAAATAAATGAACTGCTTCGAGCATTATCCACCATAAATGTTAAGTCGATGCGCGAAGTTCCATCCTCGCTTGAAGAACATTTCAGAGGCTACTATAAAGGAGAGCAAATCGATGTTTAATTCAACGCTATTCAGGCAAATTGCTGCTTCTAATCACAAGCTGTTCATTGTTATCACAGCGATACTGAGCGCATTAATAACGGTGATTATGAGCGTATTCGTCCCGTCCACCATCAGTCAAATCGCAGAGGCGAACAAGAACGCAGGGCTCAATCCATTAGGGGATATTTCTACGCTTAGCGACTTTGTGGGCAACCAGTATTTCGGTATGTTCGCGCTTATTCTGTGCATTATATATACCGTAGTTCTAGGTAATAGAATGATCGCAGGGCAAGTTGATAGAGGCAGCATGGCTTACCATCTTGCTGCTCCGATTTCACGTACGACATTGACAGTTACCAGCGCCATCTATCTCGTTTCCTCGCTTGCCGTCATGTTTGCGATCGTCTTCGGGGTCGGATGCGGAGTCGCTGAAATTGCACAGCCGGGAAAGCTTGATATCTCGACCTTCCTTACGCTCACCTTCGGATTCTTCTTGCTGCAAACAGCGCTTAGCGGAATTGTCTTTGTCGCTTCCTGTGTGTTTAATCGTTCATCGCAATCGCTTACTCTCGGTGCTGGAATATCGATCTTCTTCTTCGTGGCGAACCTTCTTTCCGGCTTGAGCAGCAAACTAGAATCGTTGAAGCATATTACCATAATCACGCTGTACGATTCGAAGGCCATAATCAATGACGGCAGCTATGTGAGTGGACTAATCATCTTGATCGTAATCGGAATCATTTTTTTTGCGGCTGGAATCGTTACTTTCAGAAGAAAGGATCTGCCTCTGTAAATGAATGGTCTACAATGAAATCGCTCTTCTAAGCGTACTCTAGATACACGTCAACCAGATACCGGGAGTCCCAGGACGTTGATTGCAAAAAACCCCCGTAACGCTAGTTACGGGGGTTATGCTCATGATGGATAAACTCAGTTCGCTGTATTGCCGAAGGACCCAAGGAGTCAAACACTTTATTTTCACAGTCTACTGGTATCAGTTTAGGTTGCAATCTCCAATAAATGGATTAACAAAGCAAGCGCATTATACATCGATTTTACGGCCCTTCCAGTTTACCGAATGCAGAACATGTGCTCGGAATAGGGAATATACGTGAATGGTCACAAAGAATAAAAACAATAACGGGTACATCAAGAAGATGCCCCGATTGAAATTGCCGCATCTGCGTGCAAATAGCATCGTCTGTAAAGCATACGCCGTGTACAACAGAGCACTGAGCACCATGGCACCTTTAGGGAATGCCGTAATAGAGGAAATGAGCGCCGCAGTGCTCATAAAACCACCTGTAATCCAAAGGATAGTCATTAGCATCACGACCGGATGGGTAGACTTTGAACCAACGGCAAAGCTTTTGCACCATCCTTCTATAAGACTTATCAAACCTTCCGGATACATGCGAAAATTGATTACACCGCTCCCCCCGATACAATAGACAGGAAGGTTGTTATCCATGAAAGCCTGTCCCAGCGCCAGATCATCCATTACTGCGCCTTGGATTTTGTGATGCCCCCCTGTCAAAAAATAATCCTCTTTATTACATATAATGCAAGGGCCAAAAGAGCCTGCTGCTTTAAATCGAGACCCCCAGCATGTGAATATATTCATTCCAACAATTACAATTACGTTAAAAATGGCCGATAAATTCTCATATAACCGATGCGCGGTATGATAAGGCTGCAGGGATAGAATCCCTTTAGCACCTATTCGTTGGTAGAAACCGAGTAACTTAAGCAGGCTATCCGCATCAGTTAGAGATGTATCTGCATCCAAGAAAAGGAGCCACTGCCCTTTAGCATGCTCTGCTCCATGCCAACAGGCCCTAGATTTCCCTGACCCTGATTCTACCGCTTTGTTTTGCAGAACCTTGGCACCGTATCTTCTGGCGATCGCTGAAGTCTGGTCTGTCGAATGATCGTCAACAACAAGAACCTCGAATGACTGGTAATGCTGCTGCTGTAATGAACGCAGCAACGGGGAAATCCGACCAGCTTCGTTTCTGGCAGGAATAATGATGGACAGCAACGGAAAATCGGCGTTCGTATCGAGATTCTTAATAACTGGAAAAGACCAGAACATGACAATTCCGACTAGAAGAGCCAATAAGCCAATTGCAAGATTGATCCATTCTGAAACGGGCACTGCATTCCCTCCTTAAGGTAGAACCGGAATCGCATGGATCTCTGCTTCATTTCCCGGAATAGTCGAATATAATCCCTTGGTCATCCTGTATCAGTTCCTGTACGGTAATTCTAGCCGATAATAACACGATCGGAACACCCGCGCCCGGATGTGTGCTGCTTCCGGTAAAGTACAGATTGTCGCAATGCTTGGCCTTGCTTTGCGGACGCAAATGGTTGCTTTGAGACAAGATCGGCATCAGACCGAAAGTCGAACCGTTATAGGCATTGAACTTGGACTCGAAGTCACGTGGGGTAATGCAAGTTTCAGTGACGATCTCCTGTTCAATATGCTCAAAACCGCGAATCTTCTTTAAGGTGTTTAGAATATAGGAACGGTAATCCTGAATCGTCTCCTCATTCCATTCGTAATTCGCCGCGGCAACATGGGAAACCGGCATCAGAATGTATAAACCGTCTTTACCCTCGGGGGCAAGCGAAGCGTCCATTTTGGAAGCGATATAAACATAAAACGAACCATTGGTCAGTTTATTCCCGGCAAAAATGTCATGCAGATTTTTTTTCAGATCCTCGGTAAAAATAAAATTATGAACGTGCTCGATTTCCTCGTATTTTCTATTCATGCCCAAGTAAAGAAGAAAACAAGAGCAGGAGTATTTCATTTTATCGATTTTTTTATCCGTGAATTTCCCTTTTGCCACCCGGTCTTTCACCAAGTTTTTGATGGCGTACGGGAAGTCTGCATTACATACCACGAAATCCGCCGGCACTTTCTGCCCGTCTACAAGGATGCCTGTTGCTTTACCATTATGTACGTCAATTTCCTGCACACTTTTGTTATAGTGGATGGTCCCGCCCAGTTCTTTGAACAGCTTTTCCATAGCTAGAGCCATGGTATACATGCCGCCTTTAATAAACCAGACGCCATACATAAATTGTATCATCGGGATCATGGTGTAGAACGATGGACTTTTGAACGGCGAAATGCCAATGTACAAGGTCTGAAAGCTTATCATCTGCTTTAACCGTTCATTCTTCATATATTTGCTCATAAAACGATCTGCCGTGTCGAATGTTTTTAGTTTTAACGCTTTCTTCAGCATCGAGAAGTTATAGAAATCTCGGGATTTACGGAAAGGTCTTTGGATAATGTTGTGCTTGGCGACCATAAATCGTTTATAAATTTCGTGCAGATAGAGAAAGAAGCCCTCCATATCCTCTTCGCTAATTTTTTCTATCGTCTTCGTCAATTGCACAAGATTGGAGGAAATATCGAAAGGCGCGTCAGGAATATCTTTGTAATAAACCCGATACATCGGGTCTAATCTCTCCATGGGGATGTAATCATCCGGATTCCGGCCGCAAAGTTCAAAAATTTCCCTGTACAGTTCCGGCATCATGACGATCGTTGGCCCCAAATCAAATTTGTAGCCATCCGTCTCAATCCGGTTCATTTTCCCGCCCGGAGAGGCTTCTTTCTCATAGATTTCGACCTGATATCCGGCATGCTGTAGTCTGATAGCGCTGGCCAGCCCTGCGACACCTGCGCCAATAACAATAACCTTCTTGCTCATGAGAATGCCCTCGCTCCCGTTTTATTCGCACTTGATGTAATGGCCTCTATTCGCCCGCGATTGTATCTCTGCACAATAATGAATGGCAAGTTAAACACCACCGCATACAGAATCATGAACCAGCCCACCCATATGGGGTTCCATAAGAAAAATAACGGAGCAGGCACCATCGACAACCAGTGGGTCAGCTCCGCTCGTTTGGTTTCCGCGGCGAATTCGTTCAAGTCGCTTATTTGGGTACCATGCAATTTTTTCTTACCATACCCTTTTTTTAGAATCGCCGTACCGTCTATCAGACGCCCTTTCCATCTTTTTACGAGAAACAACTGTTGCCATAAACTTCCAGACTTCTCCCAAGCGAAAAGCCGGTACCAGACACTGTCTTTCAGAAAATACGACAAAGGAAGCTTCAAGCAAAAGACGGAAACGATGACATGAAAAAAAGCCCAAGCGAATATGTCGATGCTGACAGTCCAAAAGATAGGAAAAGATAAATAGGGCACGGCAATCCTCCTAGACGATCTCTATTGTTCCTTTACAACAGCCATTTCCTAAACTTGTGCACAATGCGCATGTCTTGATCCGAGTACGGCGGAAATTTATCGGACACATGGAAGTAGCGATACGCTTTGTATTCCGTTTTCTCATAACTGAAACTTTGAAAGCCCGCTTTACCATGATAGCTGCCATGTCCGCTGCGCCCCACGCCACCGAAAGCAACTCGGGGATTGGCCCCATGATGGATGACTTGATTCACACTGACAGTAGTTGATCGCATGTAGTTTTTGACCAATTCAATGTGTTGCTTATTCTTGCTAAACATATAGGCGACCAATGCATCACGCGGAATCGCCTTCAGTTCTAATAAGTCTTTCAGATCGCGAAAAGGTATAACAGGCAAGATTGGGCCAAAAATCTCCTCCTGCATAATCGAGCTTTCTGGTTGTATATCTGTTAATACAGTCGGGGCGATGAATAAATCATCCGCATCAAAGGCGCCTCCATACCAAACCTTGCCTTGCGCGAAAAAATGCATCAGTTTTTGAAAGTGTCGATCATGACAAATCCTGGCGTAGTCTCTGCTATCGCTTGGGGACTCCCCATAAAATGCTAGTAATGCCGAGGAAACTTCGGAGAGTGTTCTTTCATACACGGACTCATGTACGAATAACGTATCAGGAGCAATGCAGGTCTGGCCTGCATTCAGAAATTTTCCCCAGACGATTTCCCGGATAGCTTCAGGCGAAAAACCCGATTCATCCAGGATACAAGCGTTCTTGCCGCCGAGTTCCAAAATGACGGGGATATGCTGCTCGGCAGCCTGCTGCGATACGGCCCTTCCTGTCTCTTGGCTTCCTGTAAAAAACACGAGATCAAATGGCATCGTCGTTAATTGCTTGGCAAGATGCCTATCCCCCGTCACAACAGTTAAAACTTCAGGCGGAAACGTTTGGCTGACAACCTGTTGCAGCAGCTCGCTTGTTGCCGGCGCGTATTCCGATGGTTTGATCACGCAACGGTTTCCTGCAGCGATTGCACTAATGGCTGGCATCAATGCGAGCTGCAGCGGGTAATTCCATGGGCTGATGATGAGAACACTGCCATACGGACTTCGCTTTTTGCGAACCGCTTCTATGTAACCGAATTTGAACTGATAGGATCGCTCGAATCTCGCCCATTGCTTCAACGACCTGCATACATACTCGATCTCATTCAACAGAATTGCGATTTCGAATGCAAAGGCTTCAAAAGCGGGTCTTTTCATATCGGAAACAAGTGCTTCGATAAATGCCGCCTCATGGTCGATTAGCATCTGCTTCAGCCTCAGAAGTGTATTCGTACGCTCTTTCACCGCAGGGAACTGGCATTGAATAATAGCCTCCTGTTGCTTTTCCAATATCGCACGCAGCGCAGCACTGCCCTTATCACCCATGATTCGTATCCCTCTGCACGATTTTGTCCCGCACCTGTTGACCGCTTAATGTCACCATGGGCATACCGCCTCCCGGGTTTACCGTTCCGCCGACAAAATAAAGATTGTCATAGAGCGTGCTCTGCTTAGGATGCTTAAACCCTTTATTTTTTTTGCGATCGGATAATGTGCCGTATATGGCTCCACGGTCGGATCCATACATTCGTTTAATGTCTTCCGGGGTCCATAAATCTTTGGTAACAATGTTATCACGCAATCCATCCAGCCCCATTTTTTCTAATTTCATCAGCACCAATTCGGCAAAACGCTCATAGTCCTGCTGTGTAAGAGGTTGATCCTGAATATAGGGAATATGGGGCAATACTTTCAAATTTTCATACCCTTCGCGGGTCTGCGCGGGATCCGTTTTATTGACGTTCACCAGATAGATGATCGGGTCATCCGGCAGCTCATGGCGGTGAAATATTTTATTCATTTGCTGCTTCATATTTTCTGCAAAGAAAAAATTGTGATGGGCGAGCTGCGGGTATGTTTTTTTTACGCCGAGGTGCATGATTAGGCCCGAACTTGCCGGTTCATATTTCTTTTTCAATTGATGGATAAAAGGCTTCTCTTCCTGAAGTAGACGCTCATAGAACGGAATGACTTCCATATTGGAAATGTAGTAGTCTGCCGAGAGTTCTGTCCCGTCTTCTAATAAGGCACTGGTGATTTGTCCATCCTTCTTCTTTAGATGGACAATTCGTTTACCCGTATGAATAGCTACGCCTGTTTCTTCTGCCAGCTTCACTAAACCGCTGGCGAGCAAGTGCATCCCGCCAGGAACATACCACAATCCTTGCTTATGCTGCATATAAATCATCATGTTTAGTACGGCCGGCGCATCATAAGGAGAAGAGCCAACGTATTTGATGAAATAAGAAAGCATATCTCGCAGATCGCGATTGCTTATTCGTTTTGCAATAGACTTATGTACCGTGGAGAACAAATCAAAGTTCTTGAGAGCATTAAAGACGCCATTATATTTCGCGATATCTTTGGTATTATCAGCCCCATGCTTGAAGTATCCTTGCTCCGTCATCTCGTACAGCTTTTTGGAGTATCGGAGCAGATTCTCGTACTCGGACATATCATGCTCACTCAGAGTCTGATTCTTCGCTTTCATTTCTTCGATATCTTCATAGAGATCGATGATATTGCCATTCGGAAAAAAAGATCGCCACTGATGGTTCAGCTTTACAGTTGGAACGTAATCCGTCATCTTTTTACCGCTTAATGCAAATAATTTTTCAAAGATGTGCGGCATTGTGAGAATGGAAGGGCCAAGATCAAAGCCGAAACCATCTTGCTCAAGCCGATTCAGTTTACCGCCTATATGATTGTTTTGTTCGTATAAAGAAACGTTATAGCCGCTTTGTCTCAAAGATATGGCAGCGGATAACCCGCCAAGCCCGCCGCCGATAATCAATACGCTTTTTTCATTTGACAATTCAAACAACACCTTTCAGACAATTTGGGAGCGGTTGCCCACGGCAGCGCTAATCATGGTCATTTTTTCCTTCGATACATAGTTGCGCTTGGAGAAACAGTCATAATCATTGCCTCTGACAGCATCCAATATGCCTCTGTACACGCCTACAGACAAAAAGAGAGGCACCCTGCTGTCAGCATCAAATAGATTTATGCTCTTATAGAAATCGTCGTACAAGGAATCGGCATGTTTAGCCAAACTCTCCCACAGATTAACAAAACTCTCGGTAATGAGACCATGTCGTAGATCCGACTGTGTATACCGGAAGCGCTCCATTTCTTCTTCGGGCAAATAAATTCGTTGCTTCTTTTGGAAATCCTCGCCGACATCACGCAAAATATTTGTGATTTGCATGGCGATGCCAAGTTCAATCGCAGATAGACGCAAATCGGCAGAAGCTTTGGAAGCCAAGACTGGCAAAAGCATTAAACCTACCGAGCCGGCAACATAATAACTGTATCTTTCAAGTTCTTCCATCGTTCTAGGGATAGAAAAATTTAAATCCATCCACTGTCCGGTTAACTGGTCGTAGAATGCTTGAATGTCCATCTCATAGTTGGTAAAAACCAGCCTGAGCGCTCGCCACAGGGGATGATCCACCTCTGCCCGATCCCTGAATAAATCGAGTTCTTGTTTTAATTGTTGCAGCGACTCGAGCTTTTCCGAATGTGGTCGATCTGAATCTGCACAATCGTCTGCCGTTCTGCAAAAAGCATAAATAGCATAGACGGCATTGGCTTTTTCCGGCGGCAGCTGCGAAAATGCGTAATAAAAGCTTTTAGAATGTTTTTTAATAATTGATTCGCAATAAGCAAAGTCCGCTCTCATTTGCTCTGAGACCATAAACCTCTCCCCTTCTTACCCTACAGGCACCTAATCGTTTCTTTATGTGCAAGAAACACCGCTCGACGAACAAATATGTCGCATTATTCAGACGATTATTGCTAGATTAGAGCGATCTCGCCATAGATAAGTAAATGGCACAATTATGTATATTTTTTCGTGCTTTTATACCTCACTTATGTAAAAAAGAAGATTGGTACCTCTAAGCTCCAGAATATTCGAGGCACCAATTCCGAACATGTTGTTTCTACTCCAGGTCAACTTGCTCAAAAACAAATCTTATTCCCGCTTTAAAACCTTGCTAAGAACCACTCTCCGATACTGTTGGCTTGCGAGCAAGTAAAAGTCGATCAACCCAGTTTCCCCATTCGCCCTGATTGCCTCCCGGCTGGCACCAGGAGTTATAAGGCTCGTTAACACCTTCGAATCCTCTTCCGCCCAGCGAGAAGGATAGGTTTGCGAACCTCTCTCTTAACTTGTCGATAAGAGCTAACGTATCGGATAAAAGTCGTCGATCGGACAGTGAAATTGCAATAACCTCTATGCGTTGATCCTTGATGATCTGTTCGATTCCGCTTTCCGGCGTATCGGGACCGAGGTACAGCACCTCGACTCCACGTTGCCTGAGAAATAAGGAAAACAGCATTAAACCCAAATGATGCTGCTCTTTAGAAGGACAAAAGGCAAGCACTTTAGGTAGCGTCTCATCAAATGGGAAAAGTTGAAAAAAACCATAGCAGCGCTGGGTAACGAATTGCGTAATAAAATGTTCCTGGGCAACCGACGCGCGTCCGGCTTCCCATTCATCACCGACTTTAATAAGTAAAGGGACCAGCACCTTGATAATCATCGTTTCGTAACCGAACATCGAAAATCCCATATCCAGCAACGCCTTTGCTTGCTGGGATCGGAAAGCGCTTAGGAGGTCATACAGATTCTTAACCGTTTGTTCATGATTATCATGTTTATCACCGGCCACAGTTGAGTCGTACGTCTCAAGCCTGAAAAGATTGCTCTTCCGGCTCTTTTTCAACGTGACAGCCTGACTGATCGACATACCACGTTCCTCTGTCATTGCTTTGAGCCAGCGCAAGTCTTCGACATCCTGTTCGGTAAACAGCCGGTAACCGGTATCCGTTCTGGTCGGGGTTACAGCTCCATATCTCTGTTCCCAAGCACGAAGGGTGACAGCAGGGATATCCAGCATCGCTGAGACTTGCTTAATTGTAAACATGATGGATACTTCCTTTCTGTTCTTAATGCGCCTAAACCTAAGGTAAAACTTTGCTTTAATGTTTTCATAACCTATACAGTCATTATACAAAAATATATAGGGTTTGTCTAAACATTCCTTCCACATCTATAAACGGAACAGCAGCAGTCATAGGCGTGAAAATAAAGTCCTAGACTGCTGCTGTTTTTTAACTAACGTTCTTTTTAGTTTAACTAAATAACGTGATATCCCTCAGATATTAACTGCCAAATTCCTTCTTTAAAGGGGGCATCTTAAAAGTGCCCAAGAATAAAAAAATACGCATCCTGGAATCTGTGTCGGATTCATTTTTACTGCAAACAAAGTGGCTTTAATAGTGGTGCGAATAACTTTATAACCAAAGAGCAAACTGAGATCTAACTTGCTCGGCAATCCACTGATTGACCTCGTTTAGTTCGGCTACCGCTTGCTTTGTAAACGGAAGCTGCGGCATGTAGCCCGGCGGTCCAAACTCAGGCGTGAGTGACATCGAAGCGTTGCCCGCAGCAGCCATTGCTTCCGCGATTTGTCCCCACCAAGTCAGAAACCTCGAGGTTTCATAAGCATACTCCGGCGCTGCGGGATGCGAAACCTGCGGACCCTCCGCGTGGCCTACCCTTCCATGTACATGAGTAGCTCGCTTGATGGCCAACCGCATAGTATCCTCCTGATCCTCCAGCATCGATTCGCATACATTGCACCAATGGCTGAAGTCCGCGGTTATACGAAGCTCGGGAAACTTTTTCAGCAGCCGGGCCGTTGACCAAGGAGAGAACATCGCCCGTGCCCGATGCGTTTCGTGCCCAATAGGGAGCTTGTATTGCTGCTCTACCTTCAAGGCAGCTTCGAAGAAACGGTCTGTTTCGGCCTCCGGCATCCAATCTTTGGCACTATGGGAAACGATAAGCTGGGGATTAAATTCGGTTACCCGTTTCACTTGTTCCGCGAAGGAAGCAATGTGCTCCTCTGCTGTCACGATCTGGGCAATGTAATCCAGCTCGTATGTCTCGAGCAAACCTTTGAACGCTGCTTCATCCGCTACAGGCGGAAGCGGAGCTTCAATCCCGTCATACCCTTCTTCTTTCGCTTGCTGGAGCTGGCTTGCGTACGTACCGGGCATCCCCCATAGTGCTTTATACAGCTTTAACTGCATCGTATACGAATCCCCTTATCGTCTAAATTGGAATTATTCGTTAACAAACAGGCTGCCAGCTATGTTTTTCCCGCGTGCCAGCCAAATTTTGAAGCCAGGATTCTTCTCTGGAATAACGTAAGCTTCTGTGGAGAAATAACGCATCGTGTAGCCGCATCTTCGGAATTCGCTCGTGTTCGCCTTCGCACCGTGAATAATTCTCGAGTCGTGAAGAGAGCATTCGCCTGGCTCCAGCTCGAAATAAACGGCTTTGGACTCATCGATATTTTTAATCTGGCTATTGAAAATATTGCTGTCTTCGCTCACCGATTCGTATTCGGAGAATCCGTTCGTGTGCGTGCCCGGAATAACGCGCATGCAGCCGTTTTCTTGATTGCTTCGGTCGATAGCCAGCCATACGGTAACAATCTTGTCTAACCTGTCCATTCTGCCTTTCCAATAAGCAGAGTCCTCATGCCATGGCGTCTGCTTGCCTACAAGCGGCTCCTTCGCGATGAAATGGCTGGACCACAAGCCGATATTTGGACCAATTAACGGCTCAACTAGATCAAGTACTTCATCGCTGAGCAAAAACTTCAGCAGGCGCTCATCGCGGAAATGCGGGGTATCCAGCTCGCTGTTGAGCTTCTTTCCAACCGCTGCCCACTGTTCTTCGAAGATGCCCGACAACTCTTGCATTTTTTCTGGTGAGAACAATGGTTTCTTCTGAAGTAGAAAACCGTTTTTCTCGTAATGGAATACTTCTTCTTGGGTAAGCTGTTGAGCAGTCATTATAAAATCGCTCCTTAGCGTCGTTTTCTTTACACCTCTATCATAATTTCTATCCAATAATCCCTCTACATTTTGCTTAGGCAAAACCATGCATATCTTCGGATTAGGCAATAAATGATTTATAACCGGATGTCCATAGGGTATTGTAGTAGCAGATACAAAACAGAAGGAAGGGAACGACTTTAATTCCATGATTACGCCTGAACGATTACTAAATGAAAACTATCTTGCCAGCTCCTCCCCCTTTCGGATCTTCCACCATACGATCAATGAGAAAATCGATACGCATTGGCATGAGTTTTTTGAAATTGCTTTTGTTCTCTCCGGATCCGGCGTTCATACGTTGAATGGCGTCCCGACAAGACTTGAACGAGGGATGCTGTTTCTAATGACGCCTGCCGACTTCCATGAGATTATCCCAGATCCTGGCGAAACGATATATCTGTACGATCTCATCTTTCTGGAATCCGTCATTAACAATGAATTGCTGGAGTTAATCTTTGCTGCGGATACGGCGTATATCCATCAATTCCATGGCAAGGAAGCCGATCAACTGGAAGAAATCTGCAAGCGGATATGGGATGAAAGCGTGCATGCTGACGTTGGCTATCGCATTATCATGCAAGGCGCTCTTGAGCGTCTGCTTATTGATCTGGCGAGAGCCTGCAAGCGAGCGGCGAGCTCCGCCCCCCTTGTGAATCATCCGATATCAAACGTCTTGCATCCTTCCGTGCGACGAACGCTCGTCTATATGCATCATCATTTCAGGGAACAGCTGACGCTAGCTAAAGTTGCCAATTATGCAGGCATATCGCCTACGTATTTCAGCGAATGCTTTCATAAGCAGGTTGGCGTTCCATATCAGGTTTATCTGCAGCAGCTGCGGCTGAAATTCGCGCAGTCGCTCCTCGCCTCCACTTCACTTACGATTACGGAGGTATGTTTTGCGGCAGGCTTCAACACGGTGCCCCATTTCGAGAAGATATTCAAGCAAGCCTACCAGCAGACGCCAAGCCAATACCGCAAGACGCAAGGAAATGCTTAATAGCGTGCCTCTAGACACGCACTCAACAAAAAACAGACCTCCTGATGAAAGGAAGCCTGTGTTGGCCAGCCTTGATCCGATGGAATTTAGGAACAAGGCCGCTTAGTACATCATTTTATCGTGCATAGTTACTTAATTTCTTTGTTCACAAGATTAATATGATTCAGACCCGATCCATTCGTACCATCAAAGATGAATTCAAGTTGATATTTGCCACGAACGTAGGTGATTTTCTTCTGTACGGTTTTGCCGGACTTAATCAGGACGGACTCATTGGGAGTACCCCAGTGTTGAGTAAGCATCTTGACGGTAATCCCACCTAGGTTGGTCTCACGCTCAACATTTGTTCCGAAATATCGCATTTCCTTAATTTTACCTAGCTTATAGCTAATTGCATACCCAGGATGCCCCATTTCGGCGTGATAAACATCGAAGCCATCGGAGTCTTTAGCAGGGGATTCAGCTTGTCCAATTGCCTTGATAACAGATGCATGCGTAGTTAAACCAATCGTAAACCCATGGAAATTAGGGAACTGACCGTTAAGGGCCGGCTTATAGAAGCTCATCAGCGTTTGGTAAGCTTTTGTATGTGCGTCGACAGGAGCAGCAGTTTGAGTAGCGGCCGCATGGGATGGGACGGTTGCCACAGCTGTTAAAGCTAAAGTTCCGGCGGCAACTGTAGCCACCGCAATTTTTTTCATGGATTTATAAACTTTCATTATTTTCTACCTCCTTGGGATGTCGGGGGTGCTCCCCGTTCATGTTGCAATAGCTATACGACACAGTCACAACCGAAGTCGCTCAGCAGCTGCTCTATTATCTCCTCGATTTCTGCTTCTGCTGGCCTAACTTGTTGATACTCCGGATACGTTCTATGTATTAATCATGCAAAAAACATGTTTCAAAAGTATATACAAGATGTAATTTATTTGTAACATTAATCTGGTAGCAAGTATGACCTGTTCCGTTTATACCGAACTCAGTATTTGTAGTTAAGAATTGACGTTAGACTGCCCCTTAGAAACGGAACAGCAGCAGTCATGGACGTGAAAATAAAGTCCTAGACTGCTGCTGTTTTTTTAAACTAACGTTCTCCGTCCCCTCACAATCCCCTCTCTTTCAAAATCATACACATAACCTTAATGATGAATATGTTTAATAAGCTTCATTTTTCACCAGCACAAACAAAAGACGGCCGCGAGGGCCGACTCTTGTAACGTTTAATTCCAGCAATTATGAACGTCCATAGCTGAGGTTGTTTGCCCCCGATCCGCTATCTTGCAGCGACTCAAGTAGCTTCGCCAACAACGGGTTTTCTTTCTTCTCCAGTTTGAACGCAGCATAGATGATGTTTTCTACAGAGAGTTCAGGGAACAATACCCGGCATCTTTGGCGGCGGACAGCGTCCTCAATAAGATAGGCAGGCAAAACACTTATCCCCATCCCATGCTCCACGGCTGACAGAATACCTCTTAAGTCAGGTATGATATGCGTTGCTTGCAACTCCGGCCGCTTGCCGAAATGTTCCCGCCAAAACCGTCTGATAATAGGGAGCTCAAGTCCATAGCTTAACCAATTACATGACGCCAGCCAACCTTCGATCCCGCTGATCTCGTCCACATCGACTTCACAATCCGCCGGTGCCGTAACGAAGAACCGCTCAATCTCCAGCCTTGCATATTCAATCCCGGAGATCTGGGGATTTTGCGTAGTAATAATGATATCAAGCTCGTCTTTTTGGAGATCGTCCAAAAGAAACTCCGCGATACCGAAGCGAACAATAAACCGAAGCTCCAACCCGTTTAGCCTCGAAGCGGCCTGATAGGTGAAATACTCTGCCGGAGCGCCGATCCGCACTACAGGTGCCGCCCCTTCAGGTGCGGCATATTTCACTTCCAGCGAGATGCTCTCCAAATTTTCGATATGCGGCACAATTCTGGTATATAATTCCTTACCTTTGTTCGTCGGAATCATTTTGCGTGGAGCTCGGATAAACAGCGGCCCCCCGACATCCGCTTCCAAAGCGGCCAAATGTTGGCTCATAGCAGGCTGGGTCATCATGCGGGCTTGTGCAGCCGCTGAAACAGAACGATGTTTATAAATACTGACAAAACTCCGGTACCACTCGAAATCAATCATCCTTGCAGGTCCAGTTTGCGCAAACGGTGTATTGTGCGTGACTCCAGCAAAGGCTCAATCGTTTTGCGGTATGCCTGATAATGCACACTTTGAAGATGGTCTTGCACGGCTGCCTCATCCTTCCATGTTTCATAGAAGGCGAATTGTCCCGGCAGATCGTGCGATTCGTGCACAATGTACTCAACATTGCCCGCTTCAGCCCTTGAAGGAGCAGCGACCTTTTTAAGCGAGGACCGAAGCTCGTCCTCTTTCCCGGACTTCGCCTTTAGCAGGGCCATAATTGTAACTGCAGACATATAACGCACTCCTCGTCTCCATAACTTATTTGACTTACAGTGACCGGGTTAAGATCTCTCTAACGTCATCTTTTTGCAGAGGTACATAGCCGCCGATCATAGTCGCTACCATAGCACGCTCGGCCATCAGCTCAATCTCTTTGTTGTCGATTCCGTAATCAGATAATGCGGCAGGCGCACCGATTGATGTCCAGAACTTTCTTAAAGCCTGAACCGTTTCGGAAGCCATTTCCGCAGTCGACTTCCCTTCAGCATGCAAACCAAAAACACGGACGCCTAGCTGTGCAGCCTTTTCAGGGTTGCGCTTGGACACATAATCCATCCAGTGCGGGAACAGAATGGCAAGTCCTCCGCCATGCGGAATATCGTGGACCGCAGAAACGGCATGTTCTATCATATGGGTGGCCCAATCAGTTTTTACCCCCATGGATAACGTACCGTTTAATGCAAACGTACCGTTTAGCAGCATGACTTCCCTGTATTCGTAATTGTTCAGGTCATTCACAAGCTTAGGTGCGGTCTCAATGACAGTCCGCAGAATAGATTCGCCGAAACGCTCCTGCAAAGGCGCATTGGAAGAGGCATGAAAATATTGCTCGAACACATGGGACATGATATCGACAATGCCGTATACCGTCTGGTCTCTTGGTACGGAGAACGTCAACTCGGGATCAAGAATACTGAATTTAGGATTCACGTGAATCGAACCAAAGGAACGTTTGTCGTTTTCTTCCCAATTCGTAATAACAGATCCCCCATTCATTTCGGAACCGGTAGCAGCAAGTGTCAACACGGTTCCGATCGGAACCGCCGATGACGGAACCGGGGCCTTCCGGGTTACGATATCCCATACATTTCCTTCATAAGGCACGCCCGCCGCAATAGCCTTGGCGCAGTCAATTACACTACCACCTCCTACGGCTAGAATAAACTCCAGTTTGCGTTTTCGGATGAGCTCAATTCCTTTTTTTACAGTGGTCAGGCGAGGATTTGGTTCAACGCCCCCCAGTTCTGCTACTTCCGCATTCATGCCCTTTAGCAAAGACATAACTTGATCATATAGACCGCTCTTCTTGATGCTGCCTCCTCCATAAAGAAACAGAATTCTAGAGCCGTACGCAGCGATTTCATCAGGCAATGCACTTAGCTGGCCTTTGCCAAACAATAATTTGGTTGGATTATGATATTGAAAACATTCCATGTTTTACACTTCCTGTCTTTTCGAGTTACTTTATTATTTTAGTTTTGTTACGATTTTCCCTTGCACATGCCTCTCTGATAAGGCGGCCAGTGCTTGAGGCACTTCTTCCAGGGATATGATTCTGGATAGCATTGGCGAAAGCTTCTTCTGTTCTAGCAAAGAGAGCATTTCATGACCGATTACTGCCAGATCGGTTTCCGAAATAGGATCATTATGATGATGGGCTGCATTCAATGCAATTTCATGATAGGAAATGGTCTTCGTAAATGGTTTGATTCGAGTATAATCCGGGGTACCGGCTATGTGGGCTATATGCCCGTTATATGCAATCAAGTCCAGTGAGGCGGTTGCATTATCTCTGCCGACCGGATCCACAACCGCATCCACTCCGCGTCCCCGGGTCAGCTCCATAACCCTGTCATATACATTTTCTGTTTGATAATCAATTACATGGTCCGCGCCTAAAGCCTTAACGGCTTCAAAATTTCGCGCGGATGCTGTAGACAACACTGTTAATCCGGCCAGCTTCGCAAGCTGAATCGCAAATCCTCCGACCCCGCCAGCCCCTGCATGAATAAGAATAGTGCGGATGACCTGCAATGGCAGCTTTCGATGCAGCACCTGGTAAGCCGTGTACCCGGCCGTAGGCAGCGCAGCAGCTTCCTCAAAGGAGACCCCTTCTGGAATCCGGGAGACGGTATGTGCTGTAGTCACAGCATATTCGGCATAAGCACCTTTTTTGTTGAGATCCCCATGATAAACGACCCTATCGCCTTTATTCCAACCTGTTACGCCTTCCCCGATTTCATGGATGATACCCGCCGCATCAAGCCCTAATATATGAGGATAACTCCAGTTCGGGTTGCCTCCTGCCGCGGTTTTGTAATCGACCGGGTTTAACCCGGCCGCATGGACCTCCACGACGATTTCCCCTTTTCCAGCTGATGGCAACGGAATCCACTGATTTTTACCGTGCAGCAGTAAAGCTTTCATGTCCTGTTCTCCTCTCTGTAACTCTTAACCCAAATGTCGGATGACTTCTTTAGCAACACTCTCCGTCGATTGAGGGTTCTGCCCGGTAATCAGATTCCCATCTATTTGCACGTTATTGCTCCAATTCGGTGCTGTCACTACATTCGCGCCGAGCTCCCGCAGCCGGCTTTCCAACAGGAACGGCATGTATGGATCCAGCGTCGTTTCTCTTTCTTCTTCATCGGTAAAAGCGGCAACCGTTTTTCCGGCTACCAGAGCAGAGCCGTCCGACAGAGTAACACCGACAAGGCCAGCGGGGCCATGGCATACAGCCGCTACGATTTTACCCGATTCATACAGGCTACGGATCATAAATTGTAGAAGCATGTTGTCAGGCAGGTCAAACATGGTTCCGTGTCCGCCCGGCAAAAAGATGGCGTCATACTTACTAATTTCCTGAACTTGGTCCAGACGGACCGTATCCTTCAAATAGTTCGCCGTGCCCAGCATCTCTTGGGATACCCCATTCAAGCTACGGTCGTCGATAGGCGCCTGTCCGCCAAGAGGGCTTGCTACCGTAACTTCATAGCCTTTATTCATAAACTCAAGATAAGCTTCGCCAAACTCGGACAGCCACAGACCCGTATCTTTATCGTCATTCATTTTGTCTGCGGTTGTAACAACCATCAAAATATGTTTCGTCATCATGAATTTCCTCCTGGTATCTAATAATAAAAATAATAAAAAAAGGTGATTTCCGACCTAATATCGCCTTGCCACGCGGCATTCATACATATCCTCATTAATCATGTGGAGGGATGACCGGTTCATCCACATTTACTTATGGCCGTTAAAGACGAGTATTATGTTACACCCGTTATCATCCATAAACAAATAATGAAATAGTCATCTTCCTATAAAAAAAATTATAGCTCGATGTATTAAAGAAACCGAACAGTTTTATCAGCCGTTCGGTTTGCCACTTTATACTATTAGAAGTATCTTAGCTATACATTGATATTAATTTAACACTGTTATAATGTAGAATCATTTTAAACTCATCAAGTGTTGCTATTTCTTTTGATATTAAAGATAAGTTAGTTACGATTACCGCAGTTATTTTTGATAAATTCTCGTAAATATCACCATAATTATCTTCAGTAAGCAGATGCCAATCAGTTATATGAATACCTAGGAAACTCGCAAAAGCCATGATTCTAAGTCTCTGTTCTTCAATACTCTCGTGACCTGATTCTCTTGTTATAGCCATAGCATTCATTTTATACAAATCCCCTTTTAGAATCCCATGTAATTACTTATAAACCAATGCACCAGGTTTTTATAAGAAAACGGTAGCCCCTAGGGGCTACCGCTTCCGTATTATCGACCGATTCAACAATCTCATCATCCTTTAACAGCTGATCCAACTGTCAATGCATTCTCAACCTGCTCGCTAAATAGTATATAAAGCAATAGTGTGGGCAAGCTAGCTATTGTCATTGCCGCTCCCATTGCGCCCCAGTCTGTAGTAAATTGTCCTTGAAAAAACAATAAGCCAAGCGGAAGCGTTTTTAGTGACTCCTTCGAAATCAGCATCATCGCAATAGGAAATTCGTTCCACGCCGCAAGAAAAACGAAGATGATCATGGTAGCGATAGACGGGCGAATAATCGGCAACATTACGCTGAAAAAAGTACGGTATATTGACGCACCGTCAATGCAGGCCGCTTCTTCCAAATCAACTGGCACTCCTCTAAAGAACCCATAAAATACGAGTGTAGCAAACGATAGATTGAAAGCAATATACGGAACGATTAGTGTCAAATAGGAATTGGCTAAATGAAAGTCTCGCATTAGAATCGCAAGCGGAATCATAATGACTTGCACAGGCACGAACATACCTATAGTCATGTACGTACGCGCCGCACCACTGAACCGCCATCTCATTCGGGCGACTGCATAGGCAAACAGAACGGCCATGCTTAAGCTAAATACGACTGTTACTACGGAGACGATCACACTGTTCATGAAATATTGAGGTACATTAAAGCTGGTCCACGCGGTCTTGTAATTTTCAAAACGAGGGTGCAATGGAAATCCAAAAGGATTGGTAACGAATATTTCATTATTGTTTTTTAGCGAATACGAAATCATCCAAAATAACGGATAGATGGAAAGCAACGCATACAGCCAGATTAATACATTAGTTAGGGGGTGTTTCATTCTAAGCTTCATGGATGTCGGCTCCTTTCCTAGTAGACAATGGGATCACGCGCAATAAGCTTATTTATAATAAGTGTAACCACCAGACATTCAATGACTAGAAATGCCGCCGATGCACTACCGTAACCGAATTCACCAACTCGGAATGCTGAACGAAACATCATATAAGTAAGTGTGTACGTTGTCGTCCCCGGCCCTCCGCTTGTCATAATATACATATTGGCGAAAGCATTTAAGCCACCAGTAAATGCTAATATTAAGCAGAATTTATACGTTTCACCTAGAAGAGGCATCGTAATGCTCAGATGTGCCTTCATCTTACTTGCTCCATCAATACGGGCCGCTTCCATATAACTCTCAGGAATGGATTTAACACCTGCCAGCAACAAAGCGAAATGATATCCCATGTACTGCCAAGCATTAACCGCTGCCAATGCAAAGATTGCCGTATTTTTATTGGACAGCCAATCTTGTCGATAGTGAAGTCCAAGCATTTCAAACAATTTATTTATGAGACCATATTCACCGTTATACATGGCTAGCCATAATTGACAGACTACTGTAATGGAAAGGACAACTGGGATGAATACCGTGATGCGAACGAACTTCCTTCCGCGCATAGCCACTTCGGCAACTGCAAACGCGAGCATCGTACCGATTGTAATCTGAACGATCGCAATAATGACTGCGAACACGGCGCTGTTATATAAAGAAGTATAGAAAATATGATCGTGAAACAGTCTTATATAGTTATCGAAATAAATAAAACTCGCTTCGGACAAACCATCCCAGTCGAAAAAGCTTCTATAAAAAACCTGTACGACTGGATAAAATACAACAACTGTATATAGAAGTAGGGCTGGCAAAATAAAAAGAAGTATTGCCGTCTTGTTCCCCAAGTATTTTCGCATGTTTTCACTTCCTTCTTATGTTGAAAAACACCATTTACAGTCTTAATCATTACTTATAAAAGAAAAAACCCACACCCTTACGAATCGGCATGGGTTTTCCGTTACTCGCAATTCTTTCTATTGTTACTTAGAAGGTATCGCGCTACTGATATCGCTGATGAAGTCATCCGCTGAATAGGTACCTGTCATTAAGCTTTGTGAAGCGTCCTCGATGGCAGCTTTGAATTTCGGATTGCTTAGACCCCATGAAAAGGATGTCGTTTTCATGCTTGGAATATCGGCAGCCAATTGTTCCATTACCGGCGGGAACTTATTAATGATTGGCTTGTCAACCTTAAGCGCTACCATTGGAGTTCCTTTTTGGGTGAACTTGAATTCTGCGTATTTCTCAGCCATAAATGCAGCGACTTTTGCCGCCAGTTCTACATTTTTGCTAGAGGGGTTTACTGCATATCCTCCCGGACCGCCGCCGCCGCTAAAAGTCAGCTTTGCATTCTCATAGGTTGCAGCATCCGGAGCAGGTACGTACATAAAACCAAGTTTCTCACCAAGCGCTTCCGTGGAAGCCGCGATCTCCCATTGGCCATTCAAAAACATAGCCGCTTTCCCTTCATGGAACAAAGCAGCAGCCTGGTCGTAGTTAAGATTTGTAGCGCCTTTTGGAAGCATACCTGCTTTAACAAGCTTTACGATCTCTTCCGCTGCTTGTTTGAATGCCGGATCGCTTGCTTTGGCTTCACCTTTGTCCAGTTTAGTAATGCCAGCTGCATCCGATCGAGAAGCAAACATATCAAAGAGAGCAACAGTAGGCCATTTCTCTTTAGCAAATAAGGCCATTGGCGTTATCCCATTTGCATTAAAGGTTTTGACAGCGGCCATCATCTCGTCATAAGTCGTTGGCACTTTCACGTTATTTTTCTCGAAAATCTCTTTATTGTAGAACAACATAGCAACTTCATTGCCGGCATACTGGAAAGCATAGGTGTGACCATCATCCGTGACGAGTGTATTCATTGCACTTGGCAATACCTTGTCCTTAAAACCTAACTGCTCTACGTAACTGTCAAGTTGCAAAATGTTATTTGATTTCTTGAATGTATTAATTAAATCCAATCCCACTTGAAAAATATCTGGCAAATTCCCTGTCGCCGCATAAGTCTTCAGCTTTTGTCCGTCATCCTGGGCTTGAATGTCCAAATCAAGCTCCACATTAGGCATCTCTTTCTTCAACTCGGCGACTGCATAGTCGTAAGGTCCCTTAGTATCCTCATCTGAGTACTGCGCGTAAATGCGAAGCTTGACTGGTTCTGCACTACTGCCTTTTCCATTATCCGAGGTTCCCTCTGTGGCTTTTTCACCTGAATTTGCCGCACTGCTGTCTTTGTTATTGCTTCCGCACGCGGCTAAACTCATTACCATAGTCGCGGCAATTAGTGCAAGCGCCCACTTTTTCATAATGAATATCCTCCCCTTCATACTTACGTGAGTTATGATTTTTATTATAAGATGCAAATAACAGCCCGATAATGGAAAAAACGATGGCGTTTTGTACTATCCGCGCATCGTTTATTTCATTTTCGCTTGGTTCTCATATTCTTTTGGTGTAAAGCCAAAAAACTTTTTGAAGCTCTTACTGAAATAACTCCCGTCATTATAGCCAATCGTCTCTGCGATGTCAGCAAGCTTACGGTTGCCGCCGCTAAGCAGCTCCTTGGCCTTGTTCATCCGAGTATACGTAATATAATCCGTAACCGTCATTCCAATTTCTTTCTTGAAGACTGCCCGCAAATAGCTAGCATTAATGTAAGCATGCTGCGCCACCATATCAACACCAAGCTCAGGATCGCCGTACTTCCCTTCTATGAAGGCTTTGGCAGATTGAGCAATAATAGAGGATCTCGTTTTTTTATAACGTCGCGTATATTCTACTGATTTCTTATACAAAGACATCATCCATCGCTCTGCCTCGTCAATAGAGGCAAGTTGGCGAATTTCGCTGTAAGGAAAGAAATGTTCACCAAAGCAGTCCTCAATGGGATGGCCCGCTTCCGTCACGTACCCCAGACAAATCGAAACCAAGTTCATGCAGATTACATAGGTATAATCAATCGTTAACTTTTCATCACGAATGTATTGAAATAACTCGCCTAGCTTCTCATTCATTTGTTCATCTTCTTGTGCTCGAAGCAGCCTCTGCAGTTCTTCACCTATTTCTGGGGGATAGCGAGTGTTGCTCCCTCCGGAAACATGTTGCCCATATTCAATGACACGATCGTTGCCAAGAATGAATTTGTTCTGTAACGCAATTAACGCCTCATCATAGGAGTTGCGAATACCATCGACATGATCATACAAATTGCCTATTCCTATTGTAATCGTAAAGTGCAGATACCGTTTTATTAGCAAACATAGCTTTTCGAACGGCTCCAATCGACGAAGAGAGATAGCAGTTTCTCCCGAGGCTCGCTGATCTTGTGCATTTGCATCTAATCTTATTCCGTGCTCTTCGGACTGGCCGTAAAGGCATACAATTCTTCCCTCCGGGCCATTAAAAATGACAGGATTGCCTCCAGATTCCTCCATAGCCTCTACGAGAATATTTGTTACCGCATATTTCCAGAGCAGACGCTCGCTGACCTCGCTCCATTTACGATCCATGTCGTCGATTTCAATACATGCAACTGCATAGGCAGGTGCTTCAAGCCTCAACTGGTAGGAAGCCAGCAGTTTTTTCAGTGAGTCTTCTCGCTCCGCAAGTTCTCCGGTAATAAGACGAAGCAGTAAGCTTTCACGCATAAGCGTCATATGTTGCTGGAGTGTTAACTGTTCTTCCCGCTGCTTCGAATGCTT
The DNA here is from genome assembly GCF_004000805.1 of Paenibacillus glycanilyticus NBRC 16618. Taxonomy (GTDB): domain Bacteria; phylum Bacillota; class Bacilli; order Paenibacillales; family Paenibacillaceae; genus Pristimantibacillus; species Pristimantibacillus glycanilyticus. Next base: position 98,262 of record NZ_BILY01000009.1, on the reverse strand, counting down.
TTCCTGCAGTTTGAGTAAAGTTAACATCAACTCATCTTTGGAAAATGGTTTCAGGATATAATCCTCTACTCCTATCTTTACTGCTCGCCGTGCATAATCGAACTCGTTATGCCCTGTAATTAGAACAATACTTACATGAGGATGGTCTATCCTCAAACGTTCGGCTAATTCTAATCCATCCATAAATGGCATTGTAATATCCACAAGCGCAATATCTGGCGGTGTAGCTTTAACCAGCTCCAAAGCTTCTACCCCATTTTTTGCTTCTCCACTAATCCGAAAACCATATAATTCCCAGTCAAACACTGTTTTAAGATACTCACGGAATATCCATTCATCATCTGCTATTAATACTTGAAGCATGTCCCTAGACTCCTTTATCTCGTTGTTCAGCTTCATTTATATTTTAGTCTTGTTCCCTTTGCTGTCCCGCATAACTATTCGGTAATCGTACAATGATTTCCGTCCCTTGGGCCTGCTTACTCTTAATTGTAAGGCCATAACTATCGCCGAAATACAACTTGATGCGGCTGTTCACACTACGTAACCCAAACGAGCTTCCACCGCTTTCTGCTTCTGAATTGGAAAAAGACGAATCAATGCCCTGAACCATTTCATCCTGAAGGAGAGATGCGATTCTAGCAGCAGGGATTCCAACTCCGTCATCCCTAACTATAAGAACGAGCTCATCTCCTTGGCATCCTCCAGTTACCGAAAGATGTCCAAATTCACCTTTTGTTTTGAGTCCATGGTATATCGCATTTTCAACCAATGGCTGAAGTATCAGTTTGAGAACCGTACATTTTAATGCTTCTGGTTGAACATCAATGTGGTAATCAAACACATCAGCATACCTGATTCGCTGAATGGCAAGGTAATCGCGTATGCCTTGAAGCTCGTCCTGTAGTATGATTTCTTCTCTTCCCTTACTCAACATAATTCGATAGTAATCAGCCAGTGACTTTGTAGTACGCTGAACATCCTTGATGCGTCCAATCTCCGAGAGAGCATAGATAACATCAAGTGTATTGTATAGGAAATGGGGTTTGATCTGAGATTGAATAAGGGCAAGCTCGTATTCACGTTTCTTCTTTTGCTCAAAACGAACATTATCTAGAAGCTGATTAATCCGTTCGATCATTGTATTAAAACCGGAGGCCAATAAGCCCAGCTCATCATTTGTACGAACAGACAGCCTAAGACTAAGATTTCCCTCCTTAACGAGCTTCATATTCTTGGTCAGTAACACAATCGGCCTTGCTATTAAGCGATTCAAAATACCCGCGCCCATTAAAGCAAATAGAAAGCAAAACAAACCAATAATTGCAATTATCGTTGTAATTTTTCGGCTATCGGCAGTCAACTTCTCAAAAGGTTCTATCGAAATTAATTTCCACCCGAAATTATCCACCTTTGAACTAATTACGAGTTGTTTGTTTCCTTGAAAACGATCGACGACTGAACCGTTCTCAGTCCTGTTGATCCAAGCACGCAAAGAGGGATCTTCAATAGAATGCAGTAGCTGGCTATGATCGGCAGAAGATACGATAGTTCCAGTTTGATCCGCAAGAAAGTAAGTGCTGTCAGCATCTTTTCCGATACGCTTAAAGATGGACGACAGTGCGCTCTCTTTGACATTCAGTACCAATCGGCCAAGTTCTTGACCCGTGTATATGTTGTTAACTCTTTTTCCGACAGTAAGGACAGGATCCGAATTATTGAGAGTTAAAAAGTCCCGACGTTCCATAGGAAACCAGATATTCTGACCACTTGTATTTTCGATTTTTTTAATTATAGGCATCTCTAAAATGTTTCCCACCGTTGAGCTTTGTTCAATGGCAGAGGAGGTTCCATAAATATTTCCATTGTTATCAATAAACGCAGCACTCTCTACATCCGGAAATACTAGGAGAGCGAAGCTAAGCTGATTCGTTATTAATGTCGATAACTCGAGACTCCGCTCGCCGTTATGTTCACTGTCATATTCACTGTCATATTCACTGTTATATTCGCTGTTAGGTTCGTTTTTTTGATAATCCTGAATGACTCGATTCAAATTGATTGTCAAAATGTTTGCACAGCTCTCAGCATTAGTCAAAATACCATTGATGCGCGTGATTATTAGTGAGGAACTATCGGTGACATTGCCAATAGTCTTCTCTACAATAGCATCCGAATAGATACGGTTTGATAAAAATCCGAGCACTAGTAATGGTATGATTATGAGCGGAATATAAATGGCGATAATTTTAGTACGGATTACTTGATGACGAAGCCAATTAAGATACAGCTTGTTCATAATCATTGATGATGAGCCATCCTTTCTAGCTTAGGTGCCTATTTTATGTACTTGTTTTTTTGTAATAGCTCTAATTCAGCAATCATTATAGCATAAGGGGTCACAGTAAGCTGAAATACAATTCGAATAACTCCTTTAGAAAGATCGTTTAGTTTTAATCGACTTCATGTGGGACAATACGAGGTCTCGTGTTCAGATAATCCGTCGTCAACGTATTGCAGAAATCCGTAAGGCTAGCACCGGTATTTTTCTTGAACATTTTCCCAAATGTATGTACATCCGAGTAACCGACATTTCGAGCAATCTCCCCGATTGAGAGATTTGTTTGAATAGCCAGCTCCTTTGCTTTTTGAATACGGACCCAAGTAAGGTACTGCATTGGCGTCATGCCGAATGTATTTTTGAACTTAAGAATAATGGTATTGCGTGAAAGACCTGAAACCTGCTCCAAGTCCATGTGACTAACATCGCTCATATAGTGGTCGACTAAATAATTTTTAACAAGCACCATCTTCGCCAAAATCGGACCAAGCGTTCCACCTTTGGTCTCTACCTCACGCGTTCCGCTCTTAGCTGCCTCAGCAAGAATCTGCATTAATAGCCCTTGGCATTGCATTTGATTACTTAAGCCGGGAACACCATATAATCGGATTAACTGAGTCAGCTTCCTTTCCACTGACTGTCCAGCGAAATTACCTAGCAAGTGCCGTTCTTGAAATAGTTGATCAAACGGAAAAACAGAAGAACCAAAATGAAATACAATTGATAGGCACACATAAGGTTTCCCCTCAATAGTACGAATGGAATGAGGCTCACCTGGCCGATGAAACAGCAAATCGCCTTGAACGGTATTGTATTCTACCCCGGATACCGGATATTCAGCCGCACCGTTCACAACGTATTGGAGTGCATATTGTCTGAGCACTCTATTTTCAATCATCCATCCTAGTGGAGCATTGAAACTATGAGCCATCGTAATATATGGGGGACAATAGTAGTCTTTCATCCACGGTATTGTATCCGTAGGGTTCATCTCTATTAGGTCAATATTTGATATCGAGTCTGTCATATTAAGTCCTCTTTCTTAAGTGATTTTGGCAACCGATTTATAGGTTTCGTCTAAATACTTTTTGTCTATGAACACTTATTATCATACATGAGACAACTTATAAAACGTAGAGGAAGTGCGAATATAATGAATTCTATCAATGCAATGCCCGTAGCTGATGCAAGAACCCAAAAAGTAATTTCTGACGATCAGGCCCAATTTTTTCGGGAGAATGGATTTCTCGTCATCCGTGGTGTCCTTCAAAAAGATGAACTAACAGCCGTTCAGAGGGACATGCAGGCTCTGCTGGAATTAGGAGCTCAAGGCATATCTACAGATAAAGATTTTCAATATGGAAAAGGATCAAAAACAGGTGAAAGCGTGCTTAAGCGAATTGAGTATGTTATTGACAAAAGTGACTCGGCAAAAGCACTTTTAGCCCACCCATTTATCCTCAATTCGGTTGAAAAACTTCAAGGCAATAACTTTATTCCTACATGGGATTCTATGGTTATTAAAATGCCAAATGAAGGTATCATCGTGCCTTGGCACCGCGATGCAGAACGTCCAGTCGGTTGTACTGATGAACGTCCGATATTCAACATGGACTTTTACTTGGATGACGCAGATTTGAAATCTTGCCTGTGGGTCATCCCTGGCAGCAACAGATGGACGGTTGAAGCTTCCAAAGAGCGCTGCAGCCGCGAAGGCTTCAGCACGGAAGATGCCATTCCGGTTCCTCTAGAAGCTGGTGATGCTATTATTCATGACATCACAGTCGTTCACGGCTCACCTAGCGGCGATGGTAATGCACTGCGCCGTACCGTCTATTTCGAGTTCCGTCCTGGCGAAATTGAGCTGGAGTTTGGCCCGCACAACAAGGATTACCTGAAAGCAAAACAGCAAGTACTTCAGGCATGCATCGAGCTTCGTCAACAAGCCCCTTATGCATGTGAAGAAGAACCATTTGTGTATCGTCCAACAGGTGAATTAGAGATTCGTGAAGCTAAAAAACCATCCACTTTCCGTTATCCTCATGAAGACTTTTGGATCGGTTGATCATCATGGCAGATCAATTTAAACTCAGCCCCATTCACCCAAAGCTGGACATTCAACAGTCCTGGTGGGCTATGAGCGGCGTTGGAACAGATGGACGAGAATGGTCATTGGAGGAAAAGTTCGAGAAGCTAGCTGAGGCGGGTTTTACCGGGATCCATGCCGCCATTCCCCCTGAGCAAGAACAAGAAAAATGGCGCAGGCTCCTAGATTACTATGATTTCAGCTTTGGTACAGGTGGGTTTCCAGGCTCTGTTAAAGAACTCGAGGAAGATGCGGATAAGGCAGTTGCATTCGGTGCGACATATATCAGTTCTCAAGTAAGGGATAGCCTTGTTATCGGTGACGAAGCTGTTTCACTTCTTCGAGATATGAATAAAGCTGCTGCTGACATAGGTATTGCCCATTTTGTTGAAACACACCGTGGACGTATAACCCAAGATCTGTTACGAACATCTGGCTATGTCGATGCACTTCCCGAGCTTCGGCTGACAATTGATTTTTCTCACTACGTATTAGCTGGTGAGATGGACGGTTTTTTGCCGGATTATGAATTTAAAGCGCAGATGCATCTGAATAAGCTTCTTAGCAGAACCTCTTGTATCCATGGGCGTATTTCAAACGGACAACAAATTCAAATTGATTCCGAGTATAACGAAGAAGACCCATTGGTGCAACTTTTTGCATCCTGGTGGAGACAGGGAATGGTATATTGGCTATCTTCTGCTGATCCATATGCCTCCCTTCCATTCGTCTGCGAGTTAGGTCCAACCCCATATGGAATCGGTACCCCAAACAATCATGGACCTCGACAAGACGATGCTACTTCAAGGTGGAATCAATCACTTAAGTTAATGAAGCTCGCTAAATATCAGTGGAAAAAAGCCATTGCTAATCAAATCTAAGTATAAGCTTCTAAAAAAAGGGAAGGTGCGCTCTAAGCACCTTCCCTTTTAATATGAGATTCTCCAATTGTCCTAATCAGCTTGAGGCCAAACCGACTTTAACGACCACATACGAAGCGAACGAAATGTAGCCGTACCTTGCTCGGCAAACAACCTTACCCCTCTGCTGTCCGAACGCGGAAAAATACGCGAGGTCATAACTGCTCTTCCGTCATTAATAAATACCTCTATAGATGACTGATCCAAAAAAACTTGTAATTTGAGAACACTTTCGCCATTCTTAACTTTATAGCTGCAACTGTTTTTGTCACCAATACCGGAACGATTTCTCTCTATCTTGATCGTTTCATATTTTGAATCGTATACAAGGATAGTTTCTTCCTGCCCATCTGCCGAGCTCCGGAGATGAACTCCGATCTTCGCCGCAGTAGTTCTTCTTAAATCCAACTCCACTTGCATTTCTAATCTAGTGCTGAGTATTTCCGGAAGTTCGATAGTTTCGGAATTTAATATAAAATCCTCGTATAAACGTGGCGTGTGTCTAAGCTTCTGCAGTTCAATGATCGGTCGAATGCATAATGAATGATCCGGAAACAAAGAAAGCTCTCTCGGTAGCGTCATAGCGCCTGACCATCCATATTGGGCTGAAGGTGCTTTTGCACCCCACATATCCATCCAACCAATTACAATTCTGCGACCTTTGCCATCCAATAAGGTTTGCGCCGCATAATAATCGGTCCCATAATCGAGATCGACCCATTCCTGTTCCATAAATTTTCCGTTCGCCTCATCGTATTCCCCTAATATGGCAATACAACGATTTTTACATCCTTCCATATCCATGGGAGATACAATTAATATCGCTCGATCATTTATAGTAAACAAATCGGGGCATTCCCACATTGTACCCTTCATACCGCTACTCTCCAGGAGAGTTCCTCTGTAATTCCAATCCGTTAAATTGCTTGATCGATAGATAACAACTTTTCCATTCCCCTCAAATGATGTACCGACTATCATGTACCAATATTCTCCCGAGCGCCATACCTTTGGATCTCGAAACTCCTCTGACCCATCGGGTGGAGGGAATGCAATAACCGGATTATTCATCCATTTCTCGAATTTGATGCCATCCGGACTTGATGCAATGCATTGCACCTGTTTAGGTTTGCGGTTCGGAGCATGCCCCGTGTAAACTAAGGTCAGAACCCCATCGTTATCTATTGCGCTTCCTGAGAAGCAACCTCCTTCATCGTAGGTCTCGCTCGGCGCAAGCGCAATTGGAACGTGTTCCCAATGAACTAAATCTTCACTAATCGCATGTCCCCAATGCATTGGCCCCCATATTGCGCTAAAGGGATGATGTTGGTAGAAAAGATGATACTTGTCCTTAAAGTAGATAAAACCATTAGGGTCATTAATCCAGTTTGCTGGAGCCATAAAATGATAATCAAGTCTAAAGGGGTCTTTTCGGTCTTTTTTTTGTCGTTCATCAATAGCCATTAAAAGGGCGGCATTGGCTTGCCTTACCTGTTTATCGTGACGTAGACTTGAATCGTTCATTATCTTTTAACATCCTCCAGATTACTATTTTTCATTTCTTTTAATAGAGATAAAGGCAACGGGATCCGAATTACTACAGTTGTTCCGATACCAAGGCGGCTGAAAATCGAAACTCCCCAACTTTCCCCATATTGGATACGAATCCGTTGATCGACATTTCGAATCCCGTAACCTGAAGAATACTCATTCTCTTCACTTTTTAACTGCTTCAGCTTTTGTTGGACAGCCTGGGTAATGCCGACGCCGTCATCAATAATTTTTAGAACAACTTCATTCTGTTGCCATTCAGCCACAATGCGTATATGTATCCTTTCATCATACCAGGCATGCTTCAGAACATTTTCTACAAAGGGTTGAAGAATTAATTTCGGAATATGTAGTTCTAGCAAATTTGGATCAATGTCATAATTAACACTGAAACGGTCAGCGTACTTGATCTGTTGAATCTCTATATAAGATTTCACTTGCTGGATTTCCTTGCTCAGTGAGATTAGCATATTCCCTTCATTAAGCGTTAATCGATAAAAGCGAGCCAAGCCCGTTACCATTTTTGTTAACCTAGTGATGTCCCCCATACTGGCAAGACTGTTAATTGAAGACAGGGTATTGTATAAGAAATGAGGACTAATCTGTGCCTGCAGGGCGTTAAGTTCTGCTTCTTTTTTCTGGATGTTACGGATAAAGACCTCGCGAATCAGTTCCTCAATATGATTGGCCATCCTGTTAAAATAAATCGAAATCAAACTGAATTCATCTCTGCCTGGAACCTGAATACGGATATCGAAATTTCCTTCTTGGAAATTTTGAATGCGTGTCACAATTCTTTTAACCTTCCGAGCAAAATATTTAGCGACAATAAGACCAATGAGCGCCATGCCCAGAAAACTTAAAGAACAAATGATTAACATCATATTGCGAATCCGTACAGCTTCCTTCTTTAAGTCAGTTCTCGGTACAACTGCTTCAAGCACCCAATTGGTGTTCGGCAAGTCTTCCTGAATCTGGAGCAAAGGTTTTCTTAATAACTTCACTGTTTGATTGGGGGTTGGATCATAGATCGTCTGACCAGTCGTTTTATCAAGAACCCTTACCACCGTTCCTTCGGTTATTTTATAGGATTGTACGGATTGAAAAAGATCCGAGAGCTTAATAGATAAACGTAAATACCCTATTTGCTTTTTAAAATCGTAAAATGAAATAAGCTTGCGAAGCAGCGAAATGTTCCCCCATTCACGATCCGCCTCGACCTGACGCCAAACGTTGTCTTTATTGCTAACCAACATTTCCTGATACCACGTTCTATTTGCTATTCGATTTAAATTAAGTAAGCTATAGGATTTATCTTGAATCTGCTCCGATGCTTTGTCGTAGACCTCTTTCATCATATTGTTATTTGCATATACATAGACATGCAGATTATTGACGGAGAGCGCAGTGGTTGTCTCCAGGACAGGTAATATGCCCGTTAGAGTGACATCCAGCACATGATAGGGATCATCCTTGACCTGAAGCTGCTGTTGAAAGGTTGTGCTGCTGAACAACTGATTGCCAATTCGATTAAAATCGCGCACATTGTAGGAAACATTATCGCGAATTTGCTCGAGCGTGCGCTTCATATTGGTTTGAGTGGATTCCGTTTTTGAGTTAATTAGACTAGTGTAGGAAAAAGTTCCGACTAAGATATCGGTGCACATGACAAGGATCAAATAAGGAATCATGATTTGGTATGCGAAAGGAAAATAAGACTTCCTTCTTAGGCGTTTAAACCAATTGCAACTCCTCATATTTTATGAAGCCTTCGATAATCGGATGGTGTCATACCGTAATGTTCCTTGAATTGACGATTAAAGTAAATAATATTCTTATACCCTATTCGCTCCGTTATTTCGTAGATTTTTATGGCTGGATCAAGCAGAAGCTCACAGGCTCGCTCTAACCGCATACGCACCAGAAATTCGCTGAAGTTTTCCCCTGTTTCCTCTTTAAACATATATCCTAAGTAATTTGGCGAAAACGCAAATACGCGCGAAACATCCCGTAAAGTTGGTTTATGCTCGATTTGAGTTTTTACGTAATTTTTTATTTGATCGATTGTCTTGCGGTTCTGTCTCTGCTTCTTTGCATAAAGTTTCTCTGAAAGCTCAAAGAATCTTCTCCTCAGCCAAGATTGTATATCATCGATCGTTTCAAATTGGAAGAGAACATCCAGATGTTTATAGTCCCAGTGAAGTAAATCGTATAAATTTTCTTCGGCTTGGCGAAATTTTTCTCCCAGCCTGCTAATCAGATGAATAACGAACTGATAGACAGTTACCCGTGACTCCAACCCCGTCATAAACCGAAATAATTGTTGAATAAGATCATCTATTCTAACTAAATTATATTCGGACATAGCGATGAACAAGGACTCAACCTTTAGTTCTAAATCAATTGCTTCTTGGGAAACATTCCCTTTTACACTTTGCTCTTCTAGAATTCTATTCTTACCTAGAAACATTTTATAGCTAAGCAACTTTCTTGCTGTATCGTAACTTTGAGGCAACCCTTCAATGTGCTCCACTTTTTGCCCAAGTGCGATTGTGACGGTTAAGAGGGTCGATTGTTTAACCTGATTAATGGCTTCTGTCAGCGTATCAATAATTGGATCTACCACTTTTGGAACCGGTATAATAACGGTAAAACGATTCGCAGCAGGTTTAATCAGCTTGACTTGTGTATAATTTAGGTTCCCTACCGCTTGATCTATTATGCCGATTACTTTATTCATAAGAGCCTCTTTCTCAGCTACCGAGAGACGGTTCAATTTCCACTCCACATCATCGATCTCAATCATGATGATCATAAATCCACATTCGTTTCGATGACCGTAAAAAGAAGATCTTATATATGCCTCAGCTTCCTCTCTATGTTGAACAAAGGCTCCTTCCAGCCACTGAATAACTTGTTCGCTTTTCAACAAAGGCAATGCTTCAGCCCACTGGCGCTGTTCATTATTTCTGTAATGAGCCGCATTTAAGTGATCAATTGCTTGCTCCAACAACTGCAATAACTCTGAGTCTTGGAATGGTTTTAGCACATATCCGAATGCACTCATTTGAAGAGCTTGTTTTGCATAATCAAACTCTTCATGACCACTAACAAAGATGATGATAAGTTCGGATTGCTGCGCTTTGGCTTTTCGAGCGAGTTCAAGCCCTGACATAATTGGCATATTGATATCTGTAATCAAGATATCTACCGGTTGTTCCGATAGCTTGTTTAATGCGTGAAAACTACTATTAAATTGCGCGGTTACTTGCATTCCCATATTCCCCCAAGGAATACGTCTTTGCAGCCACTCTAAATCGATGCTTTCATCATCTACCAGCATAACTTTGTAAACCATCTGCCTTCACCTCGGGTATAAACGATAGGGTATACTTGTGTAGCAAGTATACCCTATCGTTTTATAGATATGAATGGTAGGCTCGTTGTCTCTACTGAATGCCCAACTGCTTTTTATTTTCAGCCCAAGTTTTATTCTGATATGCCAGAACTTTATCATAGCCAGCTTTGTTGACTTCATCCATATACTTACTGAATTCCGCTTCGAAAGCAGCGTCATCCTTGGCATAGAAGAGTTTCGTATGTTCCTTTAGAGCAATTTGTTTAATTTGCTGGGAAGCAACGCCCGCTTCGGAATTCGGGTCCATTCCCTGGAAGCTATTAAATTGGTCCGTGTTGATTTCTTTCGCTACAAACTGACCATAAAATTTACTAGCTTTACTATCCCATGTTTCTTTGGATGGATCTTGTGCTGTTTTGGCATTTACAATAATTGTATTATACCAAGAACCAAGCGGACGGAAGTTAAACAGTTTCAAGTCTTGCTTCTCTTTATCCGTTATTGTTTTCGCTTTCTCATTGTCTATAGGAGCACCATTTGTATCGACTTGGTCATATAAAAGCCCAGGAGGTCCAAAGTTCATGATACGCTGCCCTTCTTTGCTTGCCCACCAATCTAGGAACTCAAAGATCCGTTCTGGAGATTTTGCCGAAGTCGTAATCACGTCCAGGTTCCACCCTAGCGTGCCAACTCCTGCATTTTTCACTTTGCTCGCGTCAACGCCCGTTTTATGAATAAGCGGAAGAAAATCATAACCATTGTCGCCTAAAATATTGTTTGCTTCTTTTCCGTTGCCTGCCGCATCGTTAATAGCCATAATCGCAATACGCCCGCTATTAATTTTCTCTTTGAATTGCTCCGCTTTCTGCGTAAACGTGTCTTGAGAAAGCAGCTTCTCACGAAATAGTAAATTTAAAAACTTCCACGTTTCCTTATAAGCGGGATCGTCAAAAAGCGATTCGACTTGGCTTGTTTCCAAATTGACGCGCCCGCCTCCTGTGACATTACTTGTTGGCAAAGCATTACGATTATCGCCCATGCCGGCATAGATATAGTCGACAAGCATCGGGTTACCATCCGTTACATTCCCCGTATCAATGGGAACCATATTCGGATATTTTTCTTTAACTTGTTTTAGGAATGCGTACAGATCATCGAAAGTCTCTAATTTGGGCTGTCCAAGTTCCTTATATACTTTACGGTTAACAAGCCATCCATTGCCAAGCGTTTGATTAGGGTTACGCGTACTGTTGAACCAATTCGGGATTCCGTAAATTTTGCCGTCTGGTGAACGAAGCGAGTTAAGGGTTTCTGGATCCAATAATTCTTTCAAGGCAGGGTATTTATTCAAATAATCATCGATTGCCACCAACTTGCCGTTTTCTACAAGGCTGTTGAACTCTTTGGAACCGCGATCAAGTTGAATGACGTCCGGGTATTGGTCACCTGCAACCATCGTACCAAATTTTTGCTGAGCGTTTCCTCCGGAGGATACTTCCTCAATATTGATTTTTTTCGTGTCCTTGAGCCATTTGGTAGTAGGATCGTTGCCGTAGCCAACGGGCGCGTACCAGTCATAGTTTACATAAAAGCTAAATTTCAACTCTTCCTTTCCAAGAGTCGGATACTCGCTGTTTTCAACGACCGGCTGCGTATTCTCCGTTTTAGTGCCGTCAGCGTTACCACCTTTTGTTCCGTTGTTCGTTTCTACATTACTGGTTTCGTTTCTCTTCTCGTTGTTCTGGTTGCCGCTGCATGCGCTAAGCGCCGCTGTCAAACACAGCATAATCGTTATCAGCGCAAACCCTGTTTTTTTTGTCTTCATGTCCTTGAAACCCCTCTCCTGTTTGAATAATTTATTTAAAAGTTTACACTTTTAAACCTTTGTTAGCGATTATGGTTATTCTTTCACCGAACCGATCAATACGCCCTTTACAAAGAATCTCTGAAGAAAAGGATACACAATAATTATTGGAAGGGTCGCCGCAATCAAAGTAGCCATCTGAAGCGAGCGGGACGTAACGCTACTTGGTGCAGACGAACTCGAAACGCCAGTTAAGGCAGCCATTTGAGCAGTTGCTGCGTTGGAGTTCACGAGATTCATCACATAGGTTTGTACGGGAATCCACTTCTCAGTTGTTAAATAAATCCCCGCATAGAACCAGTCGTTCCAAAGAAACACAGCATGGAACAATGATAGAGCAGCTAGTACCGGACCTGAAAGCGGCCCATAGATCTTGAACAAAATACCGAAATGATTTGCGCCATCAAGCTTAGCCGATTCCTCCAAGGCAATAGGAAGCTCTTTAAAAAAAGAACGAAATACAATCATATTAAAAACACTGATCGTAAACGGTATAAATAGGACGGAGAACGTGTTGACCAAGTGAAGCTCTTTGATAACCAAATAAGTAGGAATGAGCCCCCCGCCGAAGTACATCGTAATAATAGCCATCGTCATATACATTTTTTTGCCGATAAGATCACGTTTGGACATTGCATAGGCAAACATAGCTGTGAGGGAGATTGAACTGATGACACCTGCTAAGACCCGTGCTGTAGTCGTCATCAGCGATTTGAAGAACAAATGGTTATGCATCACCACTTCGTAGTTATCTAATGTGAATTGACGAGGCCAGAAGGAAAGTCCGCCGCGTGAAGTATCCATACCGTTGTTGAACGATATTACAACCGTATTCCAAAATGGATAGAACGTAGCAATCGTTAGCAGTGTTAACAGGACGTAAATCACCACTCTCATAATGCGATCATCGGTGCTTATCTTAATGGATGAGTTCATTGTAAATCACTGCCTTTCTATCACGAATTTATCTGCTTTAAAAAAGCGATTCCTGTCTGTATCTGCGAGCCAGATAATTGGCTCCGAGCAGAAGGCCAACATTAATGACGGATTTAAACATCCCAGCCGCAGCAGCATATGAATATTGACTGAATCCTTTAAAGGCCGATTGATATACATAAGTATCGATCACCGTTGAATAATCGGATACTATCGCATTGTTCAAGTTATTGGTCAAGACTAGGATATCCTCAAAGCCTGCATTGAGCAGATTTCCCACCGCCAGGATTAGAAATATTGTAACTACGGGTGCGATACTCGGGATTGTTACTAGGAAAATTTGCTTGAAGCGGCTTGCCCCGTCTACGGATGCTGCTTCATAAAGCTGGGGATTGATTCCGGCGATCGCCGCTAGATATACGATTGAGCCAAAACCAATCTCCTTCCATACGCTTGTCCCGATAAGAATTCCCCAAAAGTACTCCGGGATCGACAGCCAATTAATTGGCTCCTCGATCAGATGTAACTTAATTAGCATGGTATTCACACTTCCACCATCTACAGCAAGCAACGACATCACTAATCCTCCAACAATGACCCAGGACAGAAAGTGAGGCAAATAGGTAATCGTCTGGACAATCCTTTTGAACGCCATTCGATTAACCTCGTTTAGCATGAGAGCAAGTACGATCGGCGCCGGAAATGAAATGAAGAGCTTTAATAAACTAATGCAAATTGTGTTGCGCATAGTTAGAGCAAAATCAGGGTTGTTTAAAAACCGATGAAAATGCTTAAACCCTACAAAGTCGCTATGAAAGTATCCTTTAAACGGGTTATAGTCTTGAAATGCGGATATTAACCCGAACATCGGAAAATAGCTGAATAATAAAATGAGGAGTACGGCCGGTATAACCATGAGTTGCAGGTCCCATTGCCCCTTAAGCTTCCTCCACAATGACGGCTGAGATTTCTTTAAATTCACCTTACTGCGAGCTTGTGCAAGCTCTGTTGCTGTCATGTTATCTACCGCCTTTTCTTATCTAGTACCTTTATTTTATACGAGGTGATCCCTCCCCCCTATGGGGATGATCAACGAAAAGTAATACTTTATCAACGCAATCGTTTTACGTGCTGTCGACCAGATAGATAAAAATATCCCCTCCAATTGCCACTCAAACCATGAAGGTTTTTCAGTGTCTACTTGAAGGGGATATTAACCGTGTTTAAGCTTCAGATACTTGATTATTGAAGCAGCAGTGCATCCAAACGGCTAAGCAAGAGAGCCGCCTCCTCGCGGCTTAATGCTGAAGTTGGACCGAAACTACCATCAGATCGTCCTTTGAACAATCCGGTTGCAGAGAGCTCATGAATCGCCTCACGTGCATAGGCGTCAATACGATCTCTATCTTTGTAATCAATCTTATTTTGGTCCTCGCCGACTCCGTTTGAAGTAGATTTACCAGCAAATTTCAATGCAGCCGCCAGAACAACCGCGATCTCTTGACGGCTGATCGCTCTGCCCGGATCAAACTTTCCTTGCCCGTTGCCTCTTATGAGTCCTGCTTGCTGAAGTGCGGCAACGGACTCTGCATACCAGGAATGTTCGTCTATGTCAGAGAAGTTTCCGCTATCGTCAGCCTTTAATCCCAGTAACCTCGCGAGCATAACGGCAAATTCCGCTCTAGATACGGTCTTTTTAGGGGCAAACACATTTTCTTTTTGTCCTTTCAAGACGCCAAGAAGCGTGAGTTTCTCGATTGCACCACGGGATTCTTCAGATAAAGCTTGAAGATCTGTAAATCCATTCAACGGACCTATTGCACTGACTGCAAAGGATGCTGCAGGGTCTGTCTGAATCGTTAGCTTATGGGTCAATGGATCAAAAACATGCTTTACTGGGATTTCCCTGGCAGTTCCATTTGTTCCGAGTTCGTAAACAACGATTGAATCCATGCTTACATCCGGTCTTAACGAATACGGAACGGTAAACGTAAGCAATGATTTGCTGCTCCATTTCACAAGCTGGCCGTTCTCGGTCTTTACGCGTAATGTCCATGTAGGAAGTAGATGATTCCCCAACTGCTTCTCTGTAGTTACGAAGGAAATCTTGAGCTGTCCTGATTTCTGAAGTTGTTCTGGTGATATCTGATTCGGTAGCAGCTTCACGGTGCCCTCTTTCAAATGAATTTTTACGCCAGCTGGCGCTATTTCCTTCATTTGAAGTACCCAATCAGCTGGGAATGATATTTCGTCTCCAATGATTTCACTTGCATCGACATTAAGGTTTACTAAAGACGCTGAATTGGTTCCCGTAAATGATTGAAGGAAGACTGAAAGTATGGAATAGGCCTCTCTGTATGCCCAAGCCGCTTGATTTAATTGATCTGCTGTAACGTGTCCTTCGTTAGAAACAGTAACCGTTGAGATTGCCGTCAGTTTTAAGGATATTTCCTGCTCAAGCTTGCTCTGCTTCTGTTCTGATGTCAGCGTTTGGCTTGCCAGAAGTTTCTGCAAGTTGTTAATCCCGTTCTGCACCAATATCTTCTGCTCTGCAGTAAACATCGGATTTGATGGGTCTCCGCCTGATGAACCATTGGTGGATCCTCCATTACTACCTCCGTTAGAACCGTTGGTTTCAACGTAAGGATCTCGCAGGGTCAGCAGTGTAACCGAATTGCTAGGAACTAGCATGCTTCCCGCTTCAACAAAAGAAACCTTATTTTCTGAATAGCCGCTATAATCAATGCGAAATTGTTGAAGCTCATTTTGGGCAGGTACCCAGCCATGAAAGTCTGATCCTACGCGCACCGTATGATCACTGCGATTTACGATCATATAAGACCTTTGTCCGACGTTATTGCGAACAGCAAAGGTAACAATCTCATTTTCGTTGCTCGAAGAACTTTGAACCACATTACCGATCATGTAGGTGTTCATCAAATTGTATAAGTAGGCTGATGGACGGAGCGTGTAATCCTCTCCCATTTTACCGTAAATACCATCTTTTTCGTTCCACCCGGCTGTCGCATCTGCTCCGTTGTTATGAGCACTAATCATGACCAATGCGTCAAATACAGCACCTTTGTTGTCTCGCATCCGTGTGTCATCGTTATACCAGCCCCAACTGATATTATATTCATCCAGCCAGATCGGAATATGCCTGTCAGGGCTGATTCGGTTAACGATGTCATATATATCTTTCGTATGTTTAGCCGCAGAGCCAATGGATGGATCAGGATTGATTACACGGTCGTAAATTTGTTTATCCGATTCATTCAAATCCCCGCTTGCATAAAAATGATAGGACAAGAAATCGAGCGTATTAACCGAGGGATTAATTGTTTGATGTACCGTCCCTTCGACATATCTCTCCACCTGTTCGTAGAGATCTGCCCGGGCAAATGCGAGCCCCCCCGTGTGAATGGAGGGATCAACCCCTTTCATCTTGATCGCCGCTTTATTATAAATTTCAATCAATTGATTCAGCCTATCTGTTTGCTGGTTGTTATGCTGCTGCACGTAGTAGACGTCATCTCGTTCATTCGTAATTTCCCAATACTTAACCGAAAAATGGTTTTCCACATTTATTATGCGAACAAGTTCAGCCAGAAAATTTGCATAGGCATCTTCTTGTCCCTGGTCGAGCAAACCATCCCCATCCACATCCATCCAGGAGGGGAAGCCAGGAACATTCATTACCTTCTCTCCTGTTTGCTCGAAATTCCCCAGTGCAAGCTTGATTTTATTGGCATCCCAGGTATGATTCGCTTCATCGATCCAACCCCTCGGATCCGATTTATCCCGTAATACTTCCCATCCATGATATCGAACGAGGCCTGGATTCATGAATTTCATGTTCTCATTATACTTGGCATTTCCGCTCGTATCAGGATCGAAAGCTTTAAAAGCATTTAAGCCGAAGCTTAATGGGCCCGTCTCAGAGGTTGATTTACTCCAATTTACCGAAGCATTGACAATGGTTTCTTGGTCAACATGGGAAAAAATTGCGGTATCTTGTTTGTCATCGTTGCTATTAACAAGCATCCCGATGAACATTGCCTCGTTGCCTGTTCCGACTCTGCTCACCCCGGCTTCTGTCCAATCCGTTCCATTGGCCGAAATAAAGGATTTGATTTCGGCGTCCGCACGAACAAGCTTGACCCAATAAGGGGCACTAGGAGCTTCGTTAATAGCTGAAAAGACAGTTTCTTCATTTGCCTTCGAGCGCTCGGCAATCATTGCCTCCCCATTCAAAGATCCAATGAACGTATAGGAGGCCCCTTCTTCACTCATATTTTCGCGAATAAATAACCCCGCGGCCCCCGCGGCCGGAGCACTATCAATTCTTGCTATAAGTTGGCCATTCTTGACTAACGGCTGAACGGTATAATGAAACGAATCCATTCTCGGGCTTAGTGTACCTGAGCCGTTTAATGTGTAGACATCCCCTGCTACTCTTGATTTCCCTACGGTTGACGGTGTTCCGAGATCTTCAGACAACCAAGGACTTGGCGGCAAAGCCGGCTGGGTAATGGAGATTTGGGCTGACGTCTCCATTCCCATATAGGCCGCTGTCAACATGGCATTCCCTGGCTTCAACCCAGTAATCAAGCCGTCGGACGTAACGCTCGCAATCTGAGGGTTATCTATTGTAAACGATGCCCCATCTAACGGTATCCGATTGCCATTGCCATCAACTTCATTTACAATTGCTTGTGCCGTGCTGCCGGCTTCTATTTGATAATTCACTTTGTCAAAAGCAATTCTAGAACCAGTAGCTAGCTCAAGTGAAAAATCATCTACTAACGGGGCTGCAGGCTGGTTTGTAAAAGATAGATAGACTTTCACATTAGGCACGTCTCCGGTAATAAAGTCAATTGAGCGCTTCCCCCATGCTTGAGCGCTGACGGTTTCTTCTGTCAGCAGATCGCCATTCCCATCTTTCACTCCGATTACGCCAGAGACGGTTGTCCAGCCGCCACTTAGCCAGGTACTGAAGGTATAATGTTGATTCGGCTCAAGTCCCGATACCGATTGAGATAAGGTCGCCGACCCGGTATCCGTCCAGATCCATACGCCTTTATGGCCTGAATGCAAGTCGGTGTCCGTGTTAATTCCGCCTGTCGCACCGCTCGTGCCCTCAATTGACCACGGATCGCTTACTGATTCACTTAATTGGTTCTCGAACCCAGGATCCTGAAGTAAATTCTGAACGGCATACAAACTAAAATCATCAATTAACGGTGCTGCACCTTGGTTCTCGAATTTCACGTAAACAATTATTTTGGAGTTTTCCCCCGAATTGAATGGAAGCTTAATTTGTGTATAGGTACTGCCAGCCGATAAGGGTTCCTCGCGAATAATCGTTCCGTTCTCTGTTCGAACACCTATCCTTCCATTAACTGTCGTCCAGCCTCCGCTAACCCATACTCCAAAGGTATAGCGGGTATCGACTGTTACGTTGACCGTTTGAGATAAGGCAGATGAGCCGCTGTCCGTCCAGATCCAAGCGGCATTGACGCCCGTATGAATTTCGGAATTATTCACTTTATTAATATTTAAACCAGCAATGCCTCCCCCGCTTGATTCCAATACCCATGGTGGGGAAAACGAATTTCCGTCTGATTGCTGTTCGAAACCCGGATCTGCCAATAAATTGGAATCCATTGCATCCGCATGCGCCACCCGAGCATGCAATCCACCAATGGAAGAGAAGCATCCTGCAACTACACATAATGCTAATAACAAGCGAAGTACGACAAACTGTAGATGTTTGTTGTGATTACGTGATTTCATAAACCTCTCCCCTTAAACTGATATATTTACTTCAAGCATACATTTCAACGATTTGCCTACGTTTACTAACACTCCTGGTTGCAGGCTCCGTTAAGTGGATGCTCATTTAAGTCTAATTATATATAGAGCGCTTTCATATTCATTCAAACAACGATAAGTAATACTATTTCAACGTTATGGCTACATTACTGCAGGGCAGAATATAAGACTTGCCTCCTCAATTAAGCAGCCGACGTTCTCGGAGAGCGTCGGCTGTTTGATCGGCAAGTATTGTAATAGACTAGTGAGATCCCATAAGAGCAAACTCATGCCGGATTTTACGAAATACTTCGTATGTCCGATTGGAAACTTCAGAGACCTTTATCGGATCATAGCCAACCAAGTCGGCATAGAAGGTATCGTTTAGAGGGTCGACCCATGAAGCCGGCAATCGCTTTGCACCTAAACATGCACCAAGAATGGATCCCACTGTAGCCCCGTTGCAGTCGGTATCCCAACCGCCAAGAACAGCCGTCGTAATGCCTGCCTCAAAATCACCTTGCGAGAAGATTAGGGAGGCCGCAACAAGGGCGGCGTTATTGTTTGTATGCACCCAGTCATAGTGATTAAAGGAATCCCAGATTAAACGAACCATCTCCAGCTGATCGTTGGTTGAGCGAGCAATCTCAACTGCCTTAAGCACATCCTCCGCTAAGCGTGAAGTCGTTGGAATCTCGCTTAGTCCTGCTTGCACAATTCTCTCCGGATCCGACTCCACGAAAGCTGAAGCTATCATAGCGGCAACAAACATCTCTCCGTAGATTCCGTTCTTCACATGCGAAAATGAAGCATCCCGCCAGGCCAGCTCCGCAGCAAGTTCCGGTTTTCCGGCCGCCCCGTATGCAAAGCCATCTGCACGAATCTGTGCTCCAATCCACTCCCGATAAGGGTTGAGATAAGTTCGTACCCATTCCTTGGCACCCTTGCCATAAGAAGGTCTCTTCCCCCATGAATCCATATGAGAGGTCACATGGGCGTAGTTTAAATAAGCTTGTGTTTCAGCTGTACATACTTGCTTGTAGGTTAAGCGGGAATGCCATAAGTCACCGATGTCCCAGGAGTCCCAGTTCAGCCCTTTCTCTTCCAGCATAATAAGACCAAGAAGCGTGTAACGAACGTCATCGTCACTTTCCATAAACGAGATATGCTCACGAGTGCTCTTAATGCTTCCATGCTGAATTTGTATTCCAGTCTGCTCGGCTCGAGAATGAATCGGCGTATAGCCTCGGATTGGCCAGGCATCTGCACCTTCGAACCATCTTTGCACGTTTCTCCAGCCCGGGTTATTCAAGCTCCCGGTAGTGAAATCATTTGTCTCCAACGGCTTGCCTAGCGCGCAACCAGCGAGGCGGCCAAGCCATGCTCCGTGGAACTTGTCCTTCCAAATGGCTTCGCTATGCTCAACTTTATACTCACGCGAACCCGGCGGTCTCAAAGACCGAATTTCCTCCAACTCCGACGGCTCCCGGTAAGCAAAATCAGGGTGGACCTCCAGTTCCGATAATTGATAATAAATTTTCATGAGCCTGTCATGATCTTCGCCAGCATCTTGCCATTGCTCACGAAATCCAGACGTATCACAGCCTTCTTCAGTGCGCTGATTAATTTCCAATTCAACCAATAACTTTAATTGAGCCCAACCTGGCATCGAAATCCAACTCCTCAGTCTTTAATTATTCTTATCGCTTTGGCAAATAGTTTTTAACTTAATTAACTGTAAATGAATATAATGCTCCCTCATATTGAGTTAAATAACGATAAGTAATACTTTTTCAACTGTTCCTTCAGCTTATACGAAAATATGAAACGTCCCCCGTGTCATTACTTATCCAATCATTGAATCCCAATTACTTTTCGTTGATTAGCGATATAGAAAAGGATTGTCATTCCTACTACACTTTGTTTGAAAGCGCTTTACAAAAAGCGTTCTCCATTATATTCAAGGAGGTTGTTTATGTCATTGGGCAAATCTATTCTCTTTAAGAAAGCTGCTGCACTAACTCTGTCCGCCGTTCTACTTACAGCTGTCATCGCAATTCCTTCCAATGCATTTGCTGCATCTGTCTCGGCAAACGTGAACTGGAACGTTTCGACTGGAAAAACCGCAGGGAATCTTAGTTATGGTATGAATATTTACAAGGCTTTTGAAGGATCGACTGTTGCCGGCGACAGCAGCTACAAAACCAACGTAGCTTATATGAACAACGGTATATTACGCTATCACAGAGCCGATCAAATGGCGGAATCCCGTTCGGGTTATGCGGGTTATAGCCCAGGAGGATGGGTAAATAATCCGGGAGCTGCAAACTATGCATGGGACTATACCAAAATAGACTCCATTTTCTCGAATACCTTCAGCAATTCTCCCATCAGAATGGTAGACTTCGCCAACTGGCCGTCCTATATGGATGACGGTACCGGGAAGTTAAAAACAAACATGTATGATGCCTATGCTGCTTTCTGTGCGGATTTAGTGGACTATCTAAATAATGTGAAACACTACAATATCCAATATTGGGAAGTGTTCAACGAGCTTGAGAACGGACCATCTGGTCCCTATTCCAATAATATGGGCGAATTGGCTGTCATCTATAACAAAGTCGCCACCGCACTCAAACTAAAGGATAGCTCCATAAAAGTAGGAGGACCAGCATTCGCTAGAGCGGACCTCACCGCCCAAGTTGATGCTTTCCTAGCCGGCAGCCACGCCAAATTAGACTTTGTGTCTTACCATTCCTACGCTTCGGGCAATACGGCTTGCGGAGCTACGCCGCTGACAAATCAGCAACTCTTCGACGCTGCCGATGCAGGTTGGGTTACCACCTCGATGAAGACCGAAATTGCCAAGTACACCACTCGAAATATCGAGACCTTTCACGACGAATATAATATAAGCTGGTGTCCGCCGGACAATCGCATGAATAATGAAATCGGCATGATCTTTGACTCGCTCGCAATGATTTCCATGGCAAAAGCGGGAGCTACCGGAACGATGGCATGGAATGAAGCAGACGGCTACTACGGTAAGCTTGAGGGCTGGTCGCCATACAACAAAAGGGCATCCGCGAATCTCTATAATATTTTTAACAGCGATATGAAAGGAGATATTGTAGCCTCAACAGTCAGCGATGGGTCGAAACTCGCTGTCATGGCCGTAAAATCCGGTTCTTGGAGGAAAATAGCGATAGTGAATCGATCCGAAACGGATCAAACAGTGCAGTTGGCAATTTCGGGTGCTTCTTCAAATGTCACGTCCAGCACCTCCTACACTGCCAAGCAAGTACTCTCTTGGGGAGTCAATTACGCGTCGGTAACGCATGGTACATTAACTGGAAGCAGTGGTTACTCGATACCCGCCAACTCTGTGACGGTTCTTGTCATGGATGAGGGGAGTCTCGCTGTCCCGAACAAGGTTTTGAATAATAGCCTTGAAAGTGCATCGGATTGGGGATACTACTACGGTACGAGACAAGCCAGCAATGCCAGAACAGGAACGTATTCGGCGCAAGTCGGTAACGGCGCCTATGTGTGGCAGACGATTACCGGCCTCAGTCCTAATACAACTTATACTTTGAAAGGCTGGGGGAAGAAACAATCGAGTGGAATAACCTCCTACATGTATGTCAGCAATTATGGAGGGGCGCAGATTAATACTCCAATTACCGGAACAAGTTACGGCCTCTATACGATCACGTTTACAACCGGTGCAAGCACAACAAGCGCGGATATCGGAATTTGGCAAGACAGTGGAACCGGATTCACTTGGGGTGATGACTTCGAGCTTAACTAAACATTCGGATTTTAGATCTAACAACAATTAGGAATTAAAAACCACACAGAGATGATCGCGCATTACAACAAAATCATGACAAAAAGCAAAAGGGAAAGTGCTCATAAGCACCTTCCCTTTTTTAAATCAAAATTAAAGAAGTAATTTTAATAGCCTGCAAGGTATTCATTTAACACCAAGTCATTGTAATGATTCAGTAAAATATCCAGGTCTCGCGATTTTTTTAAAACCAGAGGAGACATTCGTCCTAAATGATTGACGGTCTCGTACAGTTCGATACGCAATTCTTCAATTGACTTCATCAACTGCTCTGCTGCAACTGAAGGTTCGCTTTTAAGCAACTTCAACTCTCCCCTCACTCAGCCTCTTTACCTAAACTTCACTCTAACTACTATTACACGCATGAGTTGCTTTTCTAACATCCTCGGCGGTTTACGTTTTTTGCATACGTGCTGCTTCGGTAAGCCGTAACAGGGTCGACCGGCAGCCCACACTCCTCGCGTACAGCTCGCAACAGAGGGGTTACATCATACTCGAAAGCTCTTCTTATGGCAAATTCAGCCCCTAGTACATCACCATTTTGCTGAGCCTGCTTTAACTCTTTTGTGTCTACGAGTAGTGCCTTTGCATACTGTGTTTGTACATTGCCTACTGATCGAATCATGGCTTCTATTTTAGACTCGATGTTGTGCGACTGGTCGATCATATAGGCGATACCTTCCACGGTACTTCGAACGTTAGGATTCGGATCGGTAGAAGCGTTTACTATCTGGTGAAAGATTAAGAATAGTTCATAAGGATTGATTGTCCCAACGATAAGATCATCATCTGCATACTTGCGGCTATTAAAGTGAAAACCGCCAAGGCGCTGCTCATCAATTAAATAGGAAACGATGTGCTCTACGTTCGTACCCGGAGCATGATGACCTAGATCAACCAGTACTTCCGCTTGCTTCCCAAGCTTGTTCGCGAGCTGCAAAGCCATTCCCCAATCTGCGAGATCAGTGTGATAGAATGCCAGAAGCTCTCCGTTAGCACCAATAAATCCAAAATCGACAGCCCAAGAATCGATTCCAAGGGAGTCAATCTCTTCTTTACGAATCTTCATTTTTAGTAGTCCCGATTTAACCTCATGGTACAGTCGCAATATGTCCCAATGCAGCCTGCCATGGACCAACACTGGATCATTCGAGAAGCGGTGCAGTTCCTCGATAACCATTTTTCGGCCAGTCAATCGACCGAGAATGGCTCGGCCGCTACCGGCGCCTAAATCAAAGGCGAGCACGTTTGACATGACATTCACCCCCTTCTTAAAAAGACATTTTGATAGGTTTTTACCACATTAACCTCCACTTACGGATGAAATAAAAATTATAGAGCGAATCAATGACCTTCACCTCAGCGCTATTATAATTAAAAGATGTATGAAATTGCTCTCAAATATGGACAAAACCTTAGGCTATTTACGCCAAAATGCACTGAAAGAAAGGGATGCTTCGGCCGTTGCTGCGTCCGCTTCCTTCGGCGAATGGTGATTATGCGATGGAAGCAATCCGCCAATATTGAATATCCAATTTCTTAAAACAATACTTACAATTTAAGTTTAAATAATTCCAGCCAACCGCAAATGTCACTTTGGATATACATGAAATGTATATAGCTTAAACAGTATGAATTCAACACAAAAAAATCCCGATCAGCAGTGCTGATCGGGATTTTTAATTAACGAAAACATTCTATTTTTTAGATTACTTTTAAAAACCCGCTACGCCAAGAGGAAAAGGCTACTTTAGTCTTGCTTTAATACTGACCTGCTCCGCCATCTACATACAAATCGATTCCATTAACATATGCACTATCGTCCGAAGAAAGAAACTTAACGACTTTCGCAATATCTTCTGCTGTGCCGACTCTACCAAGTGGGGTTTTCTCTGCCATCCCTTCCAAAACAGCTGGTAGTGCTTCTTTACCAAATAAATATTCATATGCAGGCGTATTAATGAATCCTGGGTGAATGACATTTACTCGAATTTGCGTACCCTTCAAGTCCAAAATCCAGCTCCGCACCATTTGTCTGATGGCTGCTTTCGTTCCGCCATATACACTAAATGCTGGGTCGCCATGGGCAGCCGCCAAGGATCCGACAACAATAATTGAACCTACTTCGTTCGGGAATAGCGGCAATGCTTTTTTTACCGTGAAAATGGTTCCCTTTACATTAACATCAAACGTCTTGTAGTAATGTTCCTCTGTAATTTCTTGAAGAGGAACGAGCGAGCCCAAACCTGCATTCGCGAAAAGAAAATCTATATGGCCTTTCTCGCGTTTAACGGTATCAAATAATTTATCGATATCTTCCAACTTAGAAACGTCACCTTGTACACCAGTTGCATTGGGTCCGAGTATTTTTAAAGCTTCTTCGAGCTCTGTCTGTCTTCGTCCAGTAATAAAAACATGCGCACCTTCCTTAACATACATCTGCGCTGCCCCGAGACCAATGCCGCTTGTACCACCAGTTACAACTGCTACTTTGCCATCAAAAATACCCATATCTATTAATCTCCTTTAATCTTAAAACGTTCAGATGGGAACATAAACCACGCTTAGCGAGAGTTTCTGTGCTGTGCAATGGATTCTTGAACCTTTTTCGCCCACTCTACTCGCGGAGCATCCTCACCCTTGAAATCAGGATCTTGGTACACATTTACTCCACTAATGAGATCGCCGTCAAATTCGAAAACGTTACAGAAGCGGCCATGCGAATACGCGTTACTTGGAAAAGCCTCGCCGGAATTTGTGGTACCTTTTACTTGTCCCTCAATTACTACATAATCACCGCTTGGCATAATATTAAAGTTTTTGATGTCGTGTTCCATAGAGGCTACATCTAAAGCCCCGAATCCTTGAGCAAGAAGCCCAATTTCATCTTTGCCGTGTACCATACCTACCTTCGGAAAAAAAATTGTAGCATTATCTTTAAAAAGTGCCATTAAGCGTGGATCCCCGACTTCAACATATCGAAAGTAATTAACTGCCGAATCAATACGTCTTTGTTGCAATTCGGTTTGGTTCATAATAGTGGCTCCTTTGAAATTTTATTTTATCGTGTTGCTCCGTTACCGGATGAAGAAATCATAACGCTAGATGAATTTTTCGACCGTAATCTAAATTACTAAACGGGATGAGCAACCGAAGGAAATTGCTTCCTGCGCTATCAATCATGCCAGTTTAATCAAGACAGTTGGTCAATGTAAATATACATGGTTTGAATTTTATCCCCTTCAAAGAGCATAAAGTCTACACCTGTTACCACTGGAGATTCTTCGGGCTTACCGTACGACCAGTGGAGTCGAACCGCTTGATGATGTATATCGTAAGATTCAATGCGAAAGACGGATTCAGGAAATTGATTTTGTACGTTATCGATTAAGTCCATTAGCCTGCTGTGCCCTTGGAAAGGCTCTTGAAACAGCGGATCGTAAATTAAGCAATTCTCCGCATAAACTTCATCAATAGCTGCTCTTCTCATTTCCCGGTCTGTTTCGCTCCAGACCGAATACATATGTTTTTCAATTATGGCTTGATTCATGTTTTTCATTCCCTTTCTTACGTTTTATTTAAGAAGCAATTTAAGCCAATTGCTCCATTAAGCTTTTCAAATCTCGGCTTCAACTTAGTTTAATACAAGTACCATATAATTTTCTGTAAGTTGCATTACATTATCCCCATAAATTGTTCGGTCTGAAGCCGCTGTTCCACTCATGTCGAAGCATGCCAATAACACAATCGCAAATGACTCATAATCCAAAAACATGAGGTCACCGTATTGGGGGAATGACCATACAATACATGAGCCACCAGATACCGAGGAGTGAATTTGATGTTTAACTTAACCTTAGAAACAGCAAAATATTTGATTGCTGTCGCGGAACAGAAAGCACGACAATTGGGCTTGTCAAGCGATATTGCAGTCGTAGATGAAGGAGCGAATCTAATCGCTTTCCATCGCATGGATGGTGCCAAAATTGCAGGAATCGAAATCTCACAAAATAAGGCTTGGACTAGCGTTGCCATGCAGATGCCGACAGCTAATCTAGCCCAAGCGGCTCAACCTGGGTTTCCATCATTCGGCATTAATACTACGAACCATGGTAAACTTGTCATATTAGGCGGAGGCGTTCCCTTGGTGGTTGATAAAAAAGTTATTGGTGGCATTGGCGTAAGCGGAGGCACAAGTGCTCAAGATATTGAAGTAGCTAATGCCGCCGCTTTAGCCTTCTCGAATTGGCTTGCAGGTGGAGAAACACCGATTGTTAGTGGTCGTAGCGGCTTCTTCCATTATTAAAGAAGGGAAATGAGTCCCAAGCTTTTACGATTGGATCAATTTTGCAAGCCCCGGCTTGCTGGGGCTTTACACTTCGAACCGTCATTATTGAATACTACCCATCGACATCCCTTTTTACGCCTTGCTTGCAAGGAGACTTTTCATAAGGACTTCACTTCTCTTCTCCTCTTAATCAATGTCATAACCAGTAACAAGACCGGAAAGGCAATACAGGGCAATAATGAGGAAAGCGGATAAATCTTTATGCCGTACGTAAAGTGATCCGCAGTGCGAATATAGCTTTTTGAAGTATGTACGAAGCATAGGAGTCCCATTGCTACCACAAACGGTTTCATCTTTGAAATACCGAAAACATGGCCAGCTACAAGCGTAAACACATATTGCATGACTGCCACATAGACCAAGGTAAGGACCGTCCATAGACCCACCAATAGAACTTCAATCCGCTCTAGATACTCTCCGAACTTTACCATTTGAATCGTCGAAAAGAACGGATACGTCGATGTCTGTACATAGTTAAATCCCAGAGAGCTTAAAGTCAAATAAGAAATCATAATTAAATAAATATTTGTCATCAATATTGCGATTGCGCAGGAAGGGAAAATTTTCTTCATATTTTCAACGCGCGACATAAGAAATCCAAACGTAATCACTTGCGAGAATGTAAAGGTAAACAAATGCATGCTTCCGACCAACCTATTCGGCAACGAACTCTTGAGTTGAGGTAGAAAAGGATTGGTTTGGATTTCCGGAATGATAAACAAGCACGTGACAAGAAAACCGAGTAAAAAGAACGGTAAGATGACCAGGTTTGTACGCGCCAAAGTGCCGAGGCCGATGTACACAGCATAGGTTGAACATGCCGCGTACAAAAATATTAGATAATCCGAACTCGTATTTGGCAAAATTACCGTGGTATAAAACATGGATACCGCCCTGAAACCTCCCGATATGGTTTCCAAGTTATTGAGCAGATATACGCAGAGCAGCACTTTGCTGAACCATCTTCCCAGCAGCTTATCGCAAATCTCGGTCAAGTTAAGGTTCGGAAACTGACGTTGAACAAACGAAATAATCCAGAACAACGCAAGCCCGGCTGCAGTATTGAAAAGGTTCGCGATCCATACATCCTGTTTCATCAGCTTGGATTCGGTTAAAAACATGCTTTCGAAACCGGCGATAAATCCGAATAGTAGAAACCCTAATTGAAGATGAGTTATTTTCTCCTTCACAATCATTTGACCCGCCTTTTCACTTATTAAAACTCAATAGATGACTGAAGATGTACCGGGAGAGGGGAGTATATAAGCCGTTGTACAGCTTTTCTACCGTTGGCCACCTTTTCCCGATATATGGAGCGTTATAACCCGCAATGAAACCGCAAAGAAGCAGCATAATTACAGCATCGGATAGCTTTCCTCGTTTGCGCAACAGGACAAAATATACAACGCCATAACAAAGGGAGCCAACAAAAATAGCTATATTAAACATTTACGACTCCTCCTTTATGTATGTAGTCATGCCGGATTTTTCAATCAGAACGGTGACGTGAACTTGGATCGGAATCATGGGGTAAAGAGTCTCCCAATCCTTCTGCATTGTTTTCCATGCTTTCGAGTGATACTGACTGTAATAATCGGAGAATCCAAGAACATCTATTTTCAAATTTTTTTGAAAAAACGCTAAACTCTTATTTATTTTTTCCTCCAAATGACTGGAGGCTGCTTGTTCCATTTGTGAAATAACACTCGCATCACCGACATCGGAATCTTTGTTGATATCCTCCACAGAAGCAGTGTATTTAAGATACACACTCATTTTGGGTCTTCCATTCTGAATATCGCCATGGATGTCCAAATCTTTTTCATGGAATAATGCTGAAAATACCGAACCGTTCTTCGAATGAATGACATCATTGAACTCAATATCTTTCCATACTTTCCTTTTCGATAACGAATTAAGAATCAATACGTCGTTACCATCCACCCATCCTGCAAATTTCTGTTTGTATATAACTGCCCCCCCGGTCACAGTGAGAAACTCTTTTTTATTAGTCTCTGATGTTTTCATCATTATTCTGCCTGCCACGAACCCCCGAGTAGGATTCTCGAATAAATCCACAAAATCTTTAATCGTTAACGCTACATCTTGACCGGACAGCTTATTATTACGGACTTGACCCAGCAAGTCGTTGGATAACATATCACCGGATTCCGTACCGAGCTTAAGTTTATCGGATGCTTGCCCTGGCACAATGATTGGATATGCCGTAAGCCGAAATTCTCTTTTCCTCGACAGGTAGTCCATCACCTCAAAAAGAGAATGTTTTGCCGCGCTCTCGCTGATAATAAAAAATTTATTATGCTGGAAGATTAAATTCTTTCCGACTCGTGACCTCATTTTTCTTGCAGCATCTAATGGCGTTTTACCTGTAGCGCTTGAAACCCATTGGGTGAGTGCCGAAGCCTTTTCCTGGCTTGTATTTGAGGGCATGACGCAAAAGGCGCTAAACGAATATTTATTCGTTTCGACATCGTAATCGATTGCAGCTGCTGTAACCAAAGCAATATCGCTGATTTCGTTTACGTCCGGCGAGCAACCTGTTATCGAAAGCAAGCATAGTGCAACTAAAAAAAAGCCTACTCCTCTTTTTTGACTAATCCCATTCCTTCCCGTGAAAATAATGAGATTGTCTATTGGGTACATCGATTTCACTCCTTTCGCGTTTCAATCTTGCTCTGTAACGGACTGGGGGCAAGAAGATTTTTTTTATTGAATGCTTATAACCTTCTGTACCGATCGGATCAAGATACAGAACGCCACAGAACCGTAGGGAGCAAACGTGGAAAATGACAATAAACATTCCTATGGATAATCCGAACATCCCCGTAAAGGCCGTCAGGAACATTAACGGAAAACGCAACAAGCGAAGTGCGATAGCCGTACTGTAGTAAGGGATTGTAAAGGAAGCAATTCCCGTCATTGCAACGACAATTACCATTGGACGAGAAACTATCCCGGATTGAACGGCTGCTTCCCCGATGATTAGCGCTCCTACGATACTGACGGATTGTCCCATAATGCGAGGCAGACGCATACTCGCTTCCCGCAGCACCTCGAAAGCGACCTCCATGATCAAAGCTTCTATGAAGGTAGGAAATGGAATCCCCGCCTTTGCAGATAGAAACGTCATTAACAAAGGCGTCGGAATCATCTCAAGATGGAACGTAGTCAATGCTATGTAGAATGAAGGACCGATTAATGAAACAATCAAAGTAATGAGTCGGATCGTACGTAAAAAATTGGCAAAGTAAAACCGTTCAAATTGATCCTCGCTGGGATGAAGCATTTCAAAAAACGTGCTCGGGGCAATAAGAGCATTCGGCGTACCATCCGTCATAATGACAATCTTGCCCCTACTCATCGCCTTGACGACCCGATCAGGCCTTTCCGTATTCAGTAATTGCGGGAATGGCGAAAACGTGCTGTCTTGGATCCACTCTTCGATCTGCATGCTATCCGATAGCACGTCTAATTGAATGGCATCAATCCGTTGTCTGAGCTCGTTCAACACTTGGGGATCGGTTCTGTCGGCAAGATAGAGAAGCATCACTTTCGTTTGGCTGTCTTTCCCGATCACATACGATTTCGCTTTCAATTGCGGCGACTTTATCCGCCGCAACACTATGCCCAAGTTTTTTTGCAAGTCCTCGGTGAAGGCTTCGCGCGGGCCGCGAATGTTAAGTTCAACCTGCGGTTCCTCTATGGCCCTCGTCTCGAAGCCCGGCAATTTCATGGCATAAGCCTCGACATGCCCGTTGATGATCAATACGAAATTGGCATCCGCAATATGGTTTATGATTTCTTCGATCCCTTCGAGAATGGTGACTTCGCCAAGTGTATGCAACGAATTCAATAAGACTTCTCCAGCGGGTCCACTGTGTTCACGTAAATCCATATTCATTTTTCGAATAATGAACTGGTTTAATCGTTTTTCATCCACGAGCGAATTCAGATAGATAACAACTGCCTCATCGTAGGCATCTGATTTACCTATATTATGGATCGTGAATAGTTCGTTTCCGGTATAAAGGCGCTTTAGCTCCTGCAAATTTGCGCTGGCTGACGCATGCAAAGATTCCATTTACCATTCTCCCCTTCTTATCCCCCCAGTATGTCCTTAATGTGGAAAATGATTCGCCGCTGAGACAGTGAAAAAACACAAAAACCTGTTCAGTATAACGAACAGGTTCTCCATCAAAATCATTGAAGAATGAGATCAGCACGTATCTCCAATTGCTGAATATCGGAGGATGGTCTGCTTCAGATTTTCTTTATTTTGAAAGCCATGTAGTGTTTCTACTTGGTATCCGTCCTTAAATAGCATGAAAGTCGGAGTGTTCATTACGCCATATGTCGAGGCAAGTTCTCCTTCTTGTTCAATATCAACTTGAACAAGTGTTGCCTGATGTTTTACTTCATCGGCTAGCTCTTCTAAGATAGGAAGCTGTTGTTGGCAGGCCTCACATTCGGATTTAAAAAAGCCCACTAGTGTAATCCCATGGTCGATTTGCACTTGGAAATTTTCTTCTGTTAACGGAAATACCTTCATCAGATCTCCTCCTGTAATGATGCCAGTGACGCTCAAGAGAGCAGCTTGCAATGCAATTTATACAATTCTCATTTCCTTCCGGATATATACGGTCCGTGTTTGGGGGTTCTGAATAATTCTAATGGGCTGGAGGAAATTCTAAAACGGATGTTGTGGAACTTTGCCAGACCTGATTTGTAATTTAGCATACAGACCATTCGTAAAGTTCTCGATATAATCTGAAGTATTCCCGGGAAACAAACAAAATCATCTCTAAAGGAGTAATTATTATGAACGCAAAAGAACAAAGCGTAATTATTGCACGCTTTCAATTAAAGCCGAACTCGGACAAACAAGCCTTTTTTGATAATCTAAAGCCACTGTTTGATACCATGTCAAAAGAACCGACATTTGTAAATGGAATTGTTCATGAGAATGTTGACAATCCGGATGAAATTGTCTTCTATGAAATTTGGAACTGTTCAAAAGAGACTTGGCTGGCAGAAGAGGAATCGAAGGCTTATCGTCAAGGTCCTTATACGAAGGCAGCAAAGTTTTTATTGGGAAGGGAGCTTAGCTTCTACACACCGACAGCTGAGTGGGGAACTACGATTACGGTAGGCAAGCATTTTTCTTGAAACTGTGAAATTGAAGTTATATGAATAATTGATTAAATCCCCTCCAGTTCATGTTGAGTTTACAACGAACTCACCATGAACTGGAGGGGATTTTTGTATGGCTTGCTTTTTCCCGAGTTATGTAAGAATCATCCTCACTGCGAACAGCAGCAAGGTGCCGCACATGATGCGGATCAGCAGCACGCTGCTGATCCGTCGCGATATGCGTGCGCCGATCCAGCCGCCAAGCAGCGCTCCCGGGGCCAGAGACAATACAAGCAACCAGTCCCATTCACCGCGGATCAGATGCATGCCGCTGCCGAACAATGCCGAGACGAAGATAACCGCCATTGAGGTAGCGGTAGCCATATGCGGCGGGAAGCGGAATAAAAGCAGCATGGTCGGAATGAGCAATATACCACCGCCGATGCCGAGCAATCCGGCAATTAAGCCGACGGCCCCCCCAATTAACAATGCTGGTAACACGTTATAACCGTATTCCTGCTCCACTCCAGCGCTATCGGTGTATTTCCGCACATAACGCCAGTTACCGGTATAAGGTTTGATGTGTTTTCGAAACAGAAGCAGCATGACCATGAACAGCATGAAATACCCGAATGCTCGCCGGAATATTTCCGGATCGAACAGCGAGGTCAGGCTTGCGCCCAATACCGATAATGGACCACTCGAGATCGAGAAGAATAAGGCACTGCGAAGGTCAACTTTGCCCTCCTTCACAAACGTTAGCGTGGATGTAAACGATGTAAACACGAGAGCACCAAGCGATACGCCAACTGCCAGCGGCGTGTCTATGTTCTTGCCGAGCATGGACGGACCGAGCAGGAGCAACGCGGGCACGATTACAACCCCACCGCCTAAACCCACAATGGCACCAAATGTCGAAGCGATTAAACCAAGCATGAACATCACTAGCATCGCAGGGACATCCCACGACATTACTATTGGATACACTCACTTGCACCTCGTGTAGCTCTCAATTTTTAATCGAATAACCGTCTTTGGTTTTCTCAAGTCATACAGAATCCATTATTGTGAACGAAGCGGTGCTTTATACGCTACAGCTAAAGATTACAATCATGTCAATTCATTCATTGCCTTTTCAATATGAATCATGATCATTTTTCTGCTGGTTAAGAGTATTCCTTCGTTGGATAGTTCTTGTAAGGTAAGCGATACAGCTTCTCTTGTAGCACCAATCATATTAGCCAGCTCTTGATGTGTTAGCGGTATATCGATCTTTAGGTATCCGTCTTCTTCAATACCAAATTTATTGGAAAGTCTGTTGAGAAAGTAAAGTACTTTTCCTCGAAGATCTCTAAAAACCAGTTTTTCAATTAATTCATCCTGAAGTCGCAATCGCCTGCTTATTTCGGATAAGAAGGGTAAAGAAAGCTCTGGATATTTGGTAATAAGAAGCTCGAATTGTTCATTCGGCATTCTATAGAATGTCGTTCCCTCCAGCGTTTCTGCATAAGTTCCTTTATTCCCTAAAGAGAACGAGTCAACTTCGCCAAACACTCCCCCATCGTCAAGAATGCAAACCGTATATTCTTTACCGGCTGAATTGGTTTTATAGAATCGAACTTTACCGGAAATGATGAAAAACAAACCATTTTTCTCATGACCAGGTGTTTGAATGATGTGGTTTTTCGGCTTCGTAATCAGATTTGAATCATTCATGCCCTGATTCATCTCATCAATTATTGCCGACGAAAGAGATTCGAATAACTTAATTTGCGACATGCTGAATTTAGCTTCCATATGCTCCGTTAGTTCCCGATAAAAAGTTTTTTTTCATTTGAAACCCTCCAGTGCCATCATAGCTTAGCAAGCTGAATCTCATCTGTAATCTAGATTACAAAAGGAACGAAAAGCAGCCCCCGCATTGGGAGCTGCTATGTTTTGCTTTCTTACTTTCTTCACGAGTAGGTAAGTTCGAGTATTTCCGCTACTTTCAAGGGTGAGATGGAAATCGATTTTCTTCCCGTTTGAATAATATTGTTCCTCTCAAGAGTCTTCAATATAACAGAAACCGCTTCGCGAGTAGCGCCTACCATATTCGCTAAATCCTGGTGTGTGATTGGCAAGTCGATTCTTATATTCCCCTCATCTTCGACTCCAAATCGTTCGGATAGCTTGAATAATAAATGAAGTATGCGCTCTCGGACATCACCAAGGGCCAACTTTTCAAGCATCTCATCCTTATCCTTAAGAACCTTACTCAATTCCGTTAACATTTTCATAGCAAGCAAAGGCCGTTCAGCAAGGAATCCTTCAAAATTTTGTTTAGACACCGAACAGATCAACGTTTCATCCATGGTCTCGATGTAATAACCATTCGTTCCAAACGAAAATGTTTCTATTTCACCGAAGATGTTACCCTTACCTAAAATGACCACCGTAAATTGCTTACCTTCCGGAGTAATTCTATATAAACGTACTTTTCCTTCTTTAATAAAATACAATCCGTCTTGAGCAGTATCAGGCTTCTGTATGATAGTCCCTTTAGGGACAGTATTAAAATGTGTCATCGGAGATATATGATCCAGTTCATCTAAGTCATCGGGAGTCAGTACATCAAAAATGCTCATTTGTGATAAGTAATATCGTTTATCTAACATTCCGAGGTGCCCACCTCCTGAATTCTGTATAGATCATCTCAAACCTGAACAATAACACTCAAATTGTGCGAAATCGCAGTTTTACCGCTTTAGTTTTTCCCAAAATAAAATCACTAATCATAACCACTTTGTTGTAATGTATATTACTGTTCTCCTTAGACTCTTCATGGATGACTTTCGCATAGATTAAATGCACAAGGTCGTATGTGTTTTCTACATAAATCAAGCCGGATCGATTATATCGACCCGGCTTGATCCTCAATTCCATAATTAAAATGTCTTCGCAATCTCACGCGCTTTACGGATGGTTTTGTCAATAATCGTCTTTGCTTGATCCGAAGCTGATGCCGTGCCTTCCACAAAGATCCCTTCCAAGCTCGGAACACCAAGAAATTTCATGATTACGTTCAGGTGGCGATGCCCCATCTCGAAAGCGGCAAAGTCAGAACCAGGCGACAATACACTGCCGCTGGCTTGAATATGAACCGCCTTTTTGTGTTCCAATAACCCAACCGGACCTTTGCCTGCGACATACTGGAATGTCTTCCCCGCTACGCAGATAGAATCGATATAGGCCTTCAACACGGGCGGAAAAGAAAAGTTCCATATAGGGTTCACAAAAATATATTTATCGACTTCCACAAATTGATCCACGAGTTCGTTTAAACGATCAATTTTGATTTGTTCTGCAGCGGATAATGGCTTGCCTTCCCCCGCTTTCTTCCAACCGTTCAATACATCGGCATCGATCTCCGGTATGTTCGATTTATACAGATCAAGGTGAATGATTTCGTCGTTAGGGTTTGCTTTTCTATATGTCTCTATAAACGCCGCGCCAACGGACATGCTATATGAAGTGTCTTGATTTTTGGGATGAGCCGTTATATACAACACTTTATGTTTGCGGCCATTGTCATGATTAGAGCTGAAGATTTTTTTTAAAAGTTGGATCAAGTTAATATGGCTCCCTCCACATTAGAATGTTCTTGCAAGTTTCCAAGCTTGTTGAATGGCATTCTCTTTAATTTGACGAGCCTGATCTGCCGCTGCCGCCATGCCTTCTACGAATATAGCGTCAAAGCTAGGAACACCGATGAATTTCATAATGACGTCCAGATGACGGTGCCCAATTTCAAAATCAGCATAATCGGAGCCCGGGGAAAGTACGCTTCCACTAGCTTGAATGTGGATGGCTTTTTTGTTGTCTAGAAGACCTACAGGACCATTTTCCGTATATTTAAACGTTTTTCCAGCGACGCAAATCGAGTCAATGTATGCTTTCAATACTGGAGGATAAGAGAAATTCCAAGTCGGGTTAACGAATACATATTTATCTGCTTCTACGAATTGATCAACCAGCTCGCCGAGTCGAGCGATTTTCGTTTGTTCCGCGATCGTCAGTTCATTGAATGCCGTCCCGGATCCCAACTTCTCCCAAGCGCTAAATACGTCAGCATCGATGCGCGGGATATCCATCTTGAACAGGTCAAGATGAACAATATCGTCATTCGGATTGGCTGCTTGGTATGCTTCAAGAAATTGTTTGCCGACCGCCAAGCTATACGAAGCCTCGGTTTCATTCGGATGTGCGGTGATATACAAAACTGTGGACATAATCTTAATCCTTCTTTCTTTTATTAATCGGAATTTACTCCGTTACGTTTTTGTTGATAAACGCATTTAACACTTATTAAGCTTCTTACTTTTTGTATGTTACTATGTTTTATAAATAAACGTCAAATCCAATTTAACCCTTATCGCTCAACGCAAAAAAAACGGATCGGCTGAACGCCATCCGTTTCATCTGTTTTAATAATTGCTCACTAAAATCCATAAACCCGACGAAAAAATGATTTGATTAATCTAGAAACCGTGAAGCTCTCTTCTTCGAGGACAAAGTGCCCGCCGCATAAAAGCACGAGTTCGACACATGTTAGTTCCCTTGCGAGCGAATATGCCCCCGCCAAGGTGAAAATAAAATCGTTTTTGCCCCAGGCGATCAAGGTTGGAGGCTGATAGGTCCGTAAATACTGCTGCCATTTCGGGTACTGCTCCACGTTATTTCGGTAATCATAGCCTAATGCCAACTGAATAGCGCCATTGCCCGGCCGATCGAGGAAATATTGGTCCATTATATAACCGTCCGGACTAATTCGAAAAAGATCGCACGCACCAAAGGTATATTGTTTCTTGGTGAACTCAGCATCAACAAGCGTGGCAAACTTGTTCTTGTTCTCTAGACTTGGATCTGCCCAAAGCGCCTTGAATAAATCAAATGGTTGTCCAAGCCCTACAGCATGCGCAACTGCGTTCTGGATCACAAAGCCTAATACCCGCTCCGGATGACGGATAGCGAGCCTGAAACCGACAGGGCCACCGTAATCATGACAATATAAAATATACTGAGGAATGCAAAGTCCATTAATCAATTGTTCTATTACCAATGAAAGATGTTCAAACGTATACGAGAACTCATCCACTGAGGGCATGCTGCTGTTTCCATATCCGGGATAGTCTGGTGCAATGACATAATAGCAATCGGCCAGTAGCGGTATCAAATCCCGAAACATATGGGATGAACTCGGAAATCCATGAAGAAGAATAATCGCCGGGTTCCGCGGATTTCCTGCTTCGCGAAAGAAGACTTCTATCCCTTCGATGTTCATTTTCTTATACTGCACAGCCAAGGACATCTATAGCTCCCCCTCCTTGCAAGTTCAACCGTCTTAGTATGAATATGAACAGATCGCCCATCTGAGACCTTGAATAGCGTTTCTTACTGATACTACTCTAGGAAATTGGAAGGCAAATAACGAATATCGCGGCTGCTGCCGATATTTAAGACTCGATCGGTCTCATTGTAATGAAAGTCGCCATCTCCCGAATAAAACCAGGTTTTCTGCTGAAGCCCATTCTCAAGCTCGTCAAATATAAACACATTCAGTTCTTGTCTCCACTTTAGCAACTCAGCTATTTCCGGTTCCAACTCCACAGGAAGATAGACGGTTATCTGCTTTCTGCCTTTATCTAGTTCCTTCACTACAAATTGAATTTGCGGGTTAGCATCAGTATCTACGAACGTCCTCCCGCCTACAGCATGCTTGATCAAAAATCTGGGCATTATGGCTCCTCCTTAAGGCAAGTCTATCAACATAAAGAACGTTTCATCTGCTTCTTGTACTCCTTCAAGCTTCAAATCGGTTTCATTCACGAGGCGCGCGGAATCCCGTCTGGACAGCAGCGTCCTTGCATCGTTCGTGCCGGTTACCTCTAGCCGTCCTTCAATGACGAACAAAAATACCCTTCTTCCCGGTTGTTGTTGAAATGACACCGTTGAGCCAGCTTGCAGCTTACTTAGATAAACAGTCATATCCTGATGCAATTTTGCAACCGAATGTTCAACCGAATTGCTGGAAGCGATCGGCAGCAACCGTCCGGGGAGCAAACTCGGATCATACTTCGTTGTCTCATAAGACGGCGCTAATCCTCTTCTTTCTGGCTCGAACCAGAGCTGAAGCAGCGTGACATCTTCGGTATCCGAAGGATTATGTTCGGTATGCACCACTCCAGTACCAGCAGACATTCGCTGAACGCCACCAAATGTCGTCACCATCACGTTTCCTAAGCTGTCCTCGTGACGGAGCGCTCCATCAAGAACAATTGAAAGAATCTCCATGTCGCTATGCGGATGTGCGCCAAAACCACGTTTTGGAGAAATCGTATCATCGTTCAGGACCCTTAACGGGCCAAACGCGGTATTCTCCTCATCGAAGTAATTACCGAATGAAAAGCTATGGCTGCCTTTCAGCCAACCCAGATCGAAGGAATGTCTCGATTCTGCGGGGTATACGTTAATCATTACGCTCTCTCCTTGTGTTTACATTTTTACTGAATCGAAATGGAACAGGATCATTCCTCTACAACAGGTGCCGATCCTCCGTACGCCGGGATATGAAAATCAGGCAGGGAGCTGTAATTAGTCTCCTCTGCCTGAACTGAAAAACGATTACCCGTATGATTACGCGTTTGTGATTTGACTTCCCCATTCACCCTTAGGTTCTAGCCAACTAACATTTCTATCAACGATTAAATCGCTTAGAGTTCCTTCGTAGTTCTTACGATATGGCTTGGTGAATTCCTCTGCAATCCAGCTGTCTCTTGTGCCATGCCATGTTTCATAAATGACTAAATCATCGGGCTGATCCAGATCATCGGAGACGATAGCACTGATGAATGATTTCTCGGATGACATTTCTTCGATAAGGGAAGATAACGCCTTGCGGAATTCTTCCTTTTTCCCTGGTTTAGCTTTGAAGCGAATATTTAGTTGAACTTGTTGATTGGACACAATGACTCCCCCTATTCCTGTTCCATCGTTTTTTGTTTATTGATCTTTTGAAGGTGAATCCAACTTACTCAGATATTCCCTAATTTGAGCTGGAGTTTTTGCAAACTTGCTGTGCAAGTGATCCAATTTCTCACCATTCTTGAATACAAGCAAGCTTGGTATTCCTCTAACGTCATACTTTTCTGCGAGCGTCTCGAATTGTTCCGAATCGACGGCGAAGAAGGTTTTGTCGCTATTTTCACTGATGATATCTCCGATAAAACGATCAAGATTTTTACAATCCGGACACCAGGTTGCGTCGAACTTCATGATGGTATAGCTATCTTGACCGATTTGTTCTTGGAATTGCGCTTCATTTTCAATTCTATTCATTGTGCATCCCTCCTTGTTATGTGCTCATCTTAGCGCAGCATACGACATATTTCTGTAATCTAAGTTACAGAAGTTCGATATCATAAATCCAACCGATGTTCAAACATTCCCCAGTCTCCACCGGTCAGTGCGAAATCATTTGAAATAGATCATTCAAGGATTCGCTCATCGAAGGATGGGTAAAAATATGATCCCTTAAGAAGGTATAGGGCTGTCCGGTTACCATTGCGATTTGAACGATATTTATCATCTCGTGAGAGTCGGCACAAAACAACGTACAGCCTAGGATTCGATCCGTTTGCGCATCGACGACCGCTTTTAAGAGTCCCTCCGTCTCTTCGCTCAATTTAGCTCGAGGTATGGCTGCGGCCGGCAAGAGCGCAATTTTCACTTCATGTCCAGATGCGACAGCTTCTTGTTCCGTTAATCCTACACGAGACAACGGCGGGTCGATAAAGACGGAATAAGGAACGAATTGCCGGTCTTGAGTTGTCCGACGTTTGTTTCCATACAAATGGTCCATAATGATCCGTTGGTCATCCAACGAAATGTATGTGAACTGTAGCCCGCCTACTACATCACCCATCGCAAAGATGTGAGGGACAGTTGTTTGCAAACGCTCGTTCACTTGGATTGCCCCCCGGTCGGTAATCGCAATTCCTGCGTTAGAAAGTTGCAAACCTTCAATATTCGGTTTCCTACCCGTTGCAACCAAGACAACATCCGTTGTTTCTTGCCGCTTTTGATCGGCTTCTGCATATGTAACGATTGCGGCATGTTCCACATCTCTCACGGATTCGATAGTTGCGTTATGAAATGTCACTCCTTTTTTCTCTAATGAGCTTTGTACGGCTTGCGCGATATCTCGATCTTCCCTTTCGAGCAAGTTGCGATGCGAATCCAGAACGATAACCTCGGAGCCAAAACCGGCATACATGGAAGCAAATTCCAATCCTATGTAACCGGCACCAATAATAACGAGTCGTTTTGGAAGGGCTGTCTGTTCCATTAATGAAGTACTAGTGTAAACATGTTTGCTTTCCTGGATCCCATCAATTTCGGGTATGACAGTAGTTGCTCCAGTATTAATGTAGATTTGCTCGCTGTGCAGCATCACATTGCCGGTCTCCGTTTGTACGGAGATTTCATGCTGAGATGCAAAAGAAGCTTTACCGGTAAAAAGTGTTACTGTTTGTTTCTTATCGAGGTTTTCGAAGTTTTTTTGCCGCATGGCAGCGATCAACTCCGTTTTTTTGTTAATGGCTGAACGGTATTCACTGGCTTGATCCTCGAAACTCGATAGTCTCTTCAACTGGGAAAGCTTTGAATGATGCACCAACGCCTTTGTCGGAATGCAGCCGATATTAATACAGGTGCCTCCGTACATCATCTTGGACTGTTCGATCACTGCAACTTTCTTGCCTCGATCAGCCAAAGCTGCGGCCAACGTTTTCCCGCCTTTTCCGAAACCAATAATAATTGCCTCGAAATGCTCCACATGAGTCCTCCTCTTTCTATTCGCTATCGAGTAATATTACCTCTATTCAATTGCTGCATTCACCATAAAGCATCATTATTTTCGGCTACTGCAATCCCGATGAAGGAATATGAAAGATTACATAAAAATTGTTTCTCGTAAAATAGATTACAGAACCGAAAGAACATTACGGCTATAATAACGAACATGAAAGGAAGCTTATATCGGGTCAGAACGAAATATAGCACAAAATACAATACACATTATGGAGGAATACAACTATGTCGACGTTTTTAGATGTTATGGGACCACGTATCAAACTTTTGACTGACTTAGCGGAAAATCGGGAGTACAGCCTTATGGAAGCGGAAGTTCCGCCAGGTGTGGTCGTTCCAGTTCATAGCCACGATGACCGCGAAACCTTTGTCGTTCTCAAGGGTCAACTCGAAGCTTTTACAAATGACAGCTGGCAAACCGTTCATGCTGGACAAACGGTCGATATTCCGGGCCACGTGAAGCACGCTTGGAGAAATTCCACGAATGAAACCGTCAAATTGCTGGTCGCCTCGACTGCGAAAATGGGAGATTTCTTCGTTGAAATCGGCCGTCCAGCTGATACGATTCAACCAGGTCCTCCTTCGCCGGAAGTTTTGCAACATTTTGTTCAAGTCGCTATCGCCTACGGCTACTGGCTTGGAACACCGGATGACAATGCAACAATTGGAATCAAATTGGGCTAAGCACACGAGCAGGCGAATTCTCGCTCAGATGCCGCTTTAGAATAAAAATAGCGATTGAACAGAAGTTTCCTGTTCAGTCGCTATTTTTTTGAGATTACTTTAGTTCTTAGAGGTCATATATTCAAGAGAGTCCACCTTATTAATTATCAGCATAAATTCACTCTTTTCATTTATATTCATGTCCAATCAATTAGATAAGCATACGCTGGTGGTGTGTGGCGTCATAATTACCGAGAAAACAGCAGCGGAAAATCTTGATTTATCAAGGGGCGTTTCCTTAATTAATGAGAAAAATTATTGGACACTTGATCGTAAGTGGGACGAATTTTCATAATTAATGATAATATCCGCAAAAAGCGCCCTTGTATTTTTATACACAAATTGCATACGAGTAATTAAAGCCCCATACAAACACAAAGAACATACAAAATAACCCCCGATGATCAGATCGAGGGTTATTTCACAAATCGCAGCATTGAATATGATTGTTAGGTCGAGGACCATGTCAGAGCAATCCACATGTCGGACATCGATTTTGTATTGAAATAGAGGCTCCAATCTCCAACAGGCGCTGCAGGCAAGCCGTCAGACAAAATTCCGCGATATAAACTCCCTTCTGCCACTAACATGCCCTTCTTCTTATCAGTATTCTTACTTCCATTTTCGAAAACTTCCACAATTGGGGGAAGCGGGTTCTCTGTTTTGCTACGCGCCAATATCTCGACTCTCTCGATTCTCTTATGGCGGTCCCTGCTCCAGAATGGGTAATGCTCGTCTTTGAAACGGATCTCCAATTCGAACCTCTTGGTGTCGCTTGGTTGTTGGCTTTGCAGATTTGCCCACGCTACCGGAAACTCATGACGCACGGAGAATAGACGAACCGAGCCCGGCGCCTGAGCAACTTCAGCCAGACTATTGAGGCTATTCTCGGCTTCTCTACGCAACGAACCGCCGCCCTCGCGAGCCGTATAGCGAAGGTGAAGAATCACATCGCTGATCGTGTCATATTCGAATTGGCGCAGTTTAGTCGGCAGTTCTAGCTCCCATTCGCTAATGGCGCCCATGTTCTCAAATGGAAGATAGCGCTCATCCCGGAGATTGGTCTCGAACATCCCGCTGTCGTTCTGGGCTGTGCTCGTGACAATGGCTTGCGTGCTGCCATAATAATCACTGAATCGGCTGTCTTCCGTGCCAAGCCGCGCATAGCCGTCTCCCACTCCGACTTCCTTGCGAATGGAGCTCTTGGTCAAAATCAATGAGCAATTCACGGAAGTGTAAGGGCCCGCCACGCAAGGAATGCTTATCGCCACGCTTTTTATCCGCCGGAAATAATGTCCAGGTCCGTCCATATCGAACAGGGCTTCAGGCAGTTGTATCGTCGTTCTCCCCGTCGTGCGCAGCTCAATGAGGGCCAGCGGATTCACCTGAATCAAACTGATGTGTTTGGTCAGCTCATACTCGCGCTTATTCAACTCGTGATAAGCCATCTCCATGCGCTTCAGGTCGAAATACAGCTTCTCGCCTGCAAGCAATCCTTCCTTGCCGGACATATAGCCATACTGCAAGAAAGTGAGATCGGGCTTACCCAATTCGTGCTGCAATGCGCATTCGGCTTTCTTCGCCACATCGAAAGCAAACTGGAATACCTGCGCATATAAACCGCGTACCTCGCGCTTTAACCAAGCGTAAAAGGCTTGAGTGGTTTTTTTGCCGTTCTTTTCGTTGGTTAGGAAATCTTCGATTTCCTGCGAATGCTTGATTTGCTGCTGGTGATTGCGCCACTCGCGCTCGGCGATATTTTCGCGAATTTGCGCGGCTCGTAATTGTTTGAAGATCTGATTGATCTCGCCGGCTGCCGTATTGCTTTGTTGAAGCCAATCTTGTTCTCGGCGGGCGTAATTACCTATTTTGGCCGCTCTTCCCGCTTGATAGTTCAAGTGATCGGACCATTCAAGGGCTAAATCAGCAGCAAGACGAGCCGTTCTGGAAAGATCCGTACCGCCCTTGGTGGCATGCCCCCCTAGTCCCCAAAAGTGGAAGTCTATAT
Source organism: Paenibacillus glycanilyticus NBRC 16618 (assembly GCF_004000805.1). Taxonomy (GTDB): domain Bacteria; phylum Bacillota; class Bacilli; order Paenibacillales; family Paenibacillaceae; genus Pristimantibacillus; species Pristimantibacillus glycanilyticus. The sequence goes on along the minus strand of NZ_BILY01000009.1, from coordinate 54,402 downwards.
TGAAATCCGGTAACACGGACAGACCTTCCCCAAGCAGAATAGAGGCTTTTGCTATATCATGCCACATTCTTGAAGAACTAGATTTGTCCAATTCCTCAGCTTCATAGCTGCTCACAATCTTACCTCCTGATTCTCCCAAATCTTGCGCAATATCCACTTCATAAGTTCGGCCGACAACTTCCGGCTCGGAGCTCTTGAACTTAAACTTTTCGAAGCTGTCCGCATCCAGCGCATCCATACCCGGAATCGCGATTTCACTTTCCGGTTTGCCGAGCATGCGTTCATAATAGATGTAACGCTGAGCCGCGTTGAAGAGCGATGTCTCGAGACCTTCCCGGTTTTTGATCGTCTCCTGCCATTGCGCATATTTTACCGTTTCTGCTAGGCCCAGAATGACTTTTTCGTGCCTGGCGCGAAGGATCGACAGTGCCTCGTTATCCTCCTTCTCCATCGCAGAGAGCAAACTGTTACCCAGCGATTTGACTTCCTGGCATATCTCTCCTGCCTTTTGCACAAGTAATTGATAGCGCACCAACGGAAGCGGTTGGTTGATTCCCGCGATGACAGCTCCGATATCCAACCCTGCCGCAGCCGCCCTGGCCAGCAATGCCGGGTCGATTGGCGGCTCGAACAACGGCAGCTGGCGAAAGATGCCTTGCAAGTTCAAACTGTTGCGGATCTTAAATAAGCGGTCGGCGACCGTATCCCAATAGCTCATCATCTTGTCGTTACGCGGCACGCAGAAATGTAACGACGTCCCAATCGTGCTTAAAGTCGCAAATTGATCGATGGCGCCGCCCGTCATGGGAAGAGGGGCTAGATCAAACGGAATCTCGCTCTCCATCTTCTCCAGCGTGTTGCCGAATTCATCCCACTTGCCGCGCGCGGAGGCATAAGTTAGCGGTGCCAGAGACCCTTTCTTAGGCACGGCTTGCGGCCGATCGCCCAGAATCAACGCTGCCAGCACATAAATCTGCGTTGCCTCATTGATGGCTTCGCCGGTATCCTGCCGGAACAGGTCATCTCCCCAGGCGATTAAATTGTCCAAATAAGCCATTACAGCCTTATACATATAAGCTGTATGGCGGTACCGTGCGATGAGATGAGGCCGAAACGGAGAATCCTTCCAAGCCCCAATGCTATTGATCGTGTCATTCTGCAGCGCTGAGTCGGTTCCTGCGGATAGATTCACAAGTATTTCTTCAATCTGTTTGACCTCCGTGTACTGAAACGGCTGCACTTTCCAGAAGCGTTCCGGCGTCGCGCCGTCGCTGCTGTCCGTAGGATCAAAGATAAAGTGGAACCACCGCTGTGCTTCCTCGTAGCGCTGGTTCTTGCTTAGATGTATGGCAGCAGCGATCGGAATGTGGTAGAACAGCTCCCAGTTATAGACGGAATAAGCACCGCTCGAAGTAAAGTCAAGGTCTCTTACAGGGTAAGGCTGCTGCACCAGATCCGTAGGCGAATATTGCGTCTCGGTGAAAATCTCCCGATAGAGCTTCGGGCGCGGCTTGCCGCCCAACAGCTTGATGTTCGTCCCCACTGGCAATTCAACGATGCCGGGCTCGGTTAGCCGGCGCAGTTGCCCATCTTCGCCGATGATGAGAATGGCTTCCGGCAAGGCCACTTTTACCTTTTCGGACTCAAGGATAACGACATCGCCGATTTCAAGATCGGCGGCGGTCCCATTCTGGTGCACGACCCTTATGCCCCGTTGTTGATCAGTGGCAATGACGCTTCCGGGCAGCGTCGTCTTCAATCCGCCAACCAGCCTCACTTCAACACCGTCGGGAATCGCAACCGTTACGCTTCCTTGCAGCGTGATCGGTTCGATCTCCGTCGGTTGGCCCGGCCGCGGTAATTGCAAAGCCAGACCATTCGGCAAGGCAATCTGAAAGCTAAACGGCAGCGTCTGATACGTCCCGTCATTGTTCTTCACATAGTCGGTGTCGGCAGCCTGCAATCCTGCCACCGATCCCTCCATCAACCGCTTTGCCAATTCTCCGACATAGGGATGAAAATGAGGGTAAATATGATAGCGGAGAGTTCGAGATTTGGTAAGAATAAGGTGTTCGCCCATTGTGGTTTCTTCGACCTCGACAAAATTGTTAAGAGGCCCTAACAACTTGACGGCAGCTGAGTCCGCCAATCCGTGAAATGGAGCAGCCTTCACACGTTGGTTATTCAATATCATTTAGCACCTCTATTCCTCAGATTGATGCTGCCGCCGGCGCTGGTGATGACGTGGGATATTTGCTCCGTCTCTTGAATGCGGCCTTTGGCTCCGATGATGACATCGCCGAACTGCATGGCAATGTTGGGCTGAGTTTGCGCGTCTACATTGGGTTTAATGCTATACAGCGAAACGGATCTCATCAATTCGGGTCTAGGTTGAGGCTGCTTCACGAATACCTGGTTATATTTCGGCGGAATCACCGGGAAGAGATCGTGAGGCGGATGCAGAATAAAATCGTTCCAGCGCGGTCGCAGAGACTTCTCGGTATGGATATAGCCCTGCCACGTCTTGACCGTTGTCTCCGTCAAAGACGGCTCTACAAAAAACGTATGCCTATCGTCGGCATAAAAAACAGGACTGACTAGCGGCGCAAACTCCTCATTCGGCCAACTCATTGGATTACTAGCCTGTAATATCGTAAATTTGTCTATATTGGACATAATGGTGTGCGGCGCGCGCGGATCGGCTTGCGTGACGCCGTCTGTCGTTACCACTTGCTGTACGAATGATACCGCTAATGCTGTCTCCCCTTTGTAACGATTAAATGACGTCTCGTTAACCGAGTATGGTGAAGGAGCAGTCGACAAGCTAGTTGGTCCGAACTGGGGAACGCCGTTTTTGCTAGTCAATTTGAAGTCGTGTTCTAAACCGTTCAAATGAATTCGAACCGCATCTGTACCTGCATCCGAATCCTCCTCCTTTGACACGGTTACAAATACTTCGCTTGCAAGAAAGGGCTGAGAAGTGATCGTATTCCCAAAACCACTTGATTCCCGTACCGACCACTCGCCTTGAAAGTATTCGGACCAGCTCAGTTGAATATCGAGACTTCGATTAACCGCACCTTTGGAGACCGTTACGACGTTATTAATTAACGTTGTTAACGGAGTCTCGCCTAGCGGGCTCTTCTCGTTTATAGTCGGGCCTGTCGTAGACTCCTCTACCTTCTCCATGAAGGTTAGCCAGAACAAATGAAGTCGCTCTCTCCACACGACTGCAACAAGATGATCGCCGTCGATATCTGCCGTGACCGGCTCCCAAGGGGTCCACATGTGATGAGCGTAGCTTCGATAGAAATACTGTCGCGGCGACATATAGGTGCGTCCGATCACGTGAATAGTTGGTGGACCTAACGGCTTCTCCTCCACGTACATCGTTACAATTTCTAACCGCGCCAACTGGTCGAGCTTCTTCAGGTATACATAAAGCGCATCCTCGGCGAGCTGATTCGTCACATCGCCTTGCAACAGACTGCTCTCCAGCTCCTGAAACAAATGGGTTTTGTCGTCACGCCACTCCGGCTCAAGCCAGTTCTCGGGGTAAAGGAAAATCTTGCGGTTCGCCTCCCACAACCGATAGCGTTTCATCCAGCTCCAATGCTGCGCGTTCAGTACCGAAGGATGAACACTAGGCTCAAGGTTCAAGAAACAGCGCTGTATAAACGTCTGCACCGATGATATGGCCAGCCGAAGCCGCGAGGTTTGCACAACCGGCTCGGTTCCGGGATCGATCAAGAAGTATTCAAACAGCTTCTCGACGCTAACCAATTGCTCGTTCGTGTGCATGATGTAAGCGACCAGCGCATCGCGCTGACGTTGGCGCAACGGGTCGAAGATCGCTCGTGCGAATCGTTGCCATGTCTCCGGCTCGAAGCGAGCTTTTACCGTCCTACGAATATTCATGGCAACGGTTGCATCCGGCCGAGAGGTGAGCCATTTCTTCAATGTCGACACCGATATCCCGAACCTTTCGACGATTTGCAGCGCTTGCCACAAACGTCCCACCAACTCTTCGTCCGCGAATTGTACGGGTTCCTTCATCTTAAGTTCGGCTGCTGCCAGTTGCACTTCACTACCCTGTCTCCTTGTCAGAGTCGCGATACGTTCACATAACTCTTCTATCCTTGAGTCCTTCTCATTGTCTTCGCAACGCAATCGGGCATATTCGAAGATGGCGATGAGGTCATCACCTCCGCCTGCCAGTGCGCGCTTAAGCGAAGCATAATGTATCAAAGGCCTAAATCCGCTGAAACTCGCCACGGCCGCAGCGAAAGCTTGCTCATCCTGATCTTCCTCACCTGAATCTTCCCTAGCCCTTTGTTTCTCCGTTGGCAACAGACGCCAATTCACGCCGCCAAAGTCCGACGGATTCGTCAGAATGTGGCGAACCTCCCTCTCGCTCAAGCCGAGCCCTAGCACGAGCTGCAGTGCTTTGGCTGTCATGGTGTATGCACGCTCCGCTCCAATACACACTGCCTTCGGGATCGTGACCACAAGCTTACTCAATTGCGCTTTAGGCGTGGTCTCACCTTTGATTAACAATTGGAAAGAACCTTTTTGCAAGTTGGTGGCTGTCAAATGGAAGTCATAAAGCACACCTGGCTTCAAGTTAATAATCGCGAACAGCTCCTCGCCATCTTCCGAAGCAATGCCGCCTTGCGTAAACGCAACGGTTGTCTGGTCAATAGAAAGCTCAACTTTGGCAGCCTTCATGCCCAATTTGGCATAGAAACGGTACTCTCCTTCCTGCGGGACTTCGATAAAGCCCTCCCATACCACTTCCTGGCGTTCGTCGTCGTCCAAGAGTTCAATGTTCCCGATGGTTTGGATCAGATCCTCAGTATCAGAAGGGTTAAGCTTCACACTAAAGCCTCGCTGGCTTAGGCCTTCAAGTATGGACAGAATCGACTTATCGGTTGCATTAGGTAAAGCAAGAAAATTCTCGTTCGTCATCAGTGTTTCGATCAACGTTGGATCGCCGCCGGTCTGCAACGTCATCGCTTGCACGATTGCCTTGCGAGTAAGTTTCGCTTGAAGGAGAGGAAGTATGGTCGCCAATATCTGCTGGCGTTTCGCATCTCGCGATAAATTTACCGTGTCACCATAGAGCTCATTGAATTTCAGTGGTCCATCGAAGTTCTTGCTGAAGAAGACCTCGAATTGAGCACTTGAGTTTATCGAGATCTCATCGAGCAGCTCCGAATACATTTGACGCGCAGCAATGGAATCTTGTTCACCCGGTAACGGTTCCGGGATCGCGGCAAGCAATGCGGTTTTATCAGCAGCGGTCAGAACACCTGTATACGTTACCTTCTGTTGTTGTCGTATGTCGTCATATGAAACATTCACGCCGTTATTCCCATAAATAGCAGGGTCGAGGCGATGCGTTGGGAGCACGTGTTCTTTCGTCGCGCTATACACTGCTTTGTCTAGCAACTGCTCAACGACATCGGGAGCAAAAGCCATCCCCATCTTCTGACGAAGCTCGTCATCGCTCACGCTAGCCGCGTTATCAGGTACGGCGAAGTCGGCAGCAATGGCACGCAGCTGCGCCGCCGATAGCCTGATCCAATCCTTGGAGCTGCCGTCTTCGCGATAGCTGCCGTTCGGATCCATCCGATGCCGGAACAGGTAATTCAGGTCGCTGACTGTGAATGCACTGCCCTTGACTTCCTGCACGAGGCGTACGAAATCAAGCGTTTGCTCGAGCGGATAATCGTCCTCGATGCTGCTCAGCGCATTCGGACTGAGCGGATGAAACGGATTCAATCCGCTAAGCGCCTTTAAGATAATCAATTCGCTGATGGACAACTTCAATGCTTTGGCCAACAGACCATAGCGATAAAGCGTAGAAATGTTGGTTAGCAGTAGTTTGGCTTTATGGATATCTCTCTCTTCATCCTTGTTGCTATCTTTCAGGATCAGGGCAATCTCATCTGCCGTTACGTTCAACGCGGCTTGTATCGCAGGTAAATGATCTGCAAGAAATAATTTCGGGTCGCTTAGATAGTTGTCCAATGGGTCGTCAAATACAGCATCTTCTTTCAGGATGTTGCGAGTTAAGAACAGCTGCGCGTACAACGAGTTTTTACCCTTCGTCGGCATTCGCTCCGACCACAGCATCAGCAGCTTGATTCGCGAATCTTTGCCTGTTTGAAGCCGTTCCGACAGTTCTTTGAGATGCGCCAAATAAACGAGTGCGGTTTGCATCGCATTTCCCAATTTAACATCGGTGATTTCTTCGTTGACGGGAAGATGACAAAAAGTGGTTAGTGCAAGATCAGTCTCCTCCATCGTCCAGCCCAGCCGCTTCCATAACCGAACGAATACATTCAATTTGAGGAAGAACGAGGCATCCACTTCTGAACCGTCCGCATATCTCAGCTCTTGCTGATCTAACCTGCCGGAGTTATCCAGATCTTTTAAAACAACGATTTGCTCGAAATCCCCTGCTTCCCTTGAATGTTGCAACCAAAGTGCGACGTCAGAGTGAGGCCCGAACTTTTCGGTGAGCTCTGTCAGACACCGCTCAAACTCTTCTTCTTCCTCAGGTTTAAGCGGCTCATATTCAGGATGCTTCTTGTAGCGAAACACTTCTTGCAAATCAAGTCCCAGCTTGCGCAGCGTGACCAGAGTGTGCAGTCTCGGGTTTACAAACTCGGTCTGCACAAGCTCAATGAGCTCCTTATAGGTTACATCCAGTCTGCGAGAAAGCATTTTGGCCGATTTTAGTATAGCGATGGCTTCTATTCCGTTCTCCACGTCGTAACCGTATAATCTGGGCCAGCTTGCTATATTCGGAGCGGTATACAGGGCATATTCATCGGGAGTCAATCCAAGATATTCGCTGAAGATATGTACGCGATAGTAGGCTTCTTTCGGTTCTTCCACAGGCACGAACAATTCATGGCTCGGCCGAAATGAATCCAATACTTTCCAAAATGGCGTCTCGAAATAGTCGCAGAAGCGGCGTACCGTCTCCAACCACAAATCAAACGGCAACGACAGCGGATAGATAGCGTCTTTTAATGTTTCGTAGGCCAGGGGGATGATGTTCTGAGGTTCCGCAATCAATTCGGCTGAGGTGGCTTCCCCGGTATCGCGCACCGCTTTGGCATCTATTTGACGATTGGCAACGTAGTATTCCAAAATTTCATTTACGAGATCGATATAGGGCATTGCAGTGTTGGTATTCTCGCAAGTCAAAGGCAGATACGGGATATCCGGGCGGCGCTTAATGAGAGCTTCATATGGCTTTAGATAATTGTAGTTGGCATATGTTTTGCCGTTATGATTCTTCTCCCAATCCTTCAAGGTATGCTCCCAATCTTGTTCGGAGGGATCAACGAAGCGCAACAAGTCGACCAAATACGCGGCAGGACTTAGAACAGAGCGGCAATGCTCGCATTCGCAATAATCCATTGAATCGAAGAGCGATTCCATCGTCGGATAATCTTTCAGCAGCAACTTCAAGTCACTCTTGGCGTTCTCATGGCGTTCCGTTGCGCCAGTGATCGCCGTAATCGTTGGTGCACTGTCCACCTTCTTGGCAAGCGTGTAAATATTAAACGTAGATGAAGTAATTTGTACGCTCTTATCCCAAACAACATCCGTTACGGCTTGCGAACCGAAATCTTGAGCGTACCGTTCGATAAATGCAGCTTTCGGAATTGAGGCAACCTGCCTGGCCGAAGTGAAGCCGAGTTCGAGCAATTTCGCCATTGCATCGTCGCTCGGAGTCATCTGGTAAACGCGCGTCAACAGCTTGACCCCGTCCTCGGCAAGTCGTTTATTGTCCTTGGTGAACCCATCAAACAAAGATTCCCCATGATGCTGAAGGAATTGTTCCACCGGCGTTCGTCCAAGCTGAAATCCCTTGTTCGCCGCATTTTTCAATAAAGATTGAACAGGTTCCTTCATATCATCATGCTGCGGACCCAGACTCAAATCATTCTTCTCCAGCATCCGTTGGATGACATGAGTGGGAAAGCTCTGACGCACCTTGCGCGCAAGGTCGCCGGCGTATGCGTCGCGGCGGTCGTTAAGTTCCTTCTGACCATAAGCGGTCGGGATCAGTCCAGCAAGCTTCTCGGGGATGACGACGCCATCCTCGCTAGCCATGCTATCTAGCCTCGTACTCCATTCTTTTGGCATATATAAATCATTCTGGGCCAAATGCGCCAAGTTCTCTTGCGAGCCGATTTCATTCATCAGAGACTCGGTAAGCGGAGCGTTATTCAAAGTCAAATAGGCCAGTTTGCCTTGCAATTGCAAATCGGCGATAGGGATGCTTTTATTCTTGGCTTCCCTCCATAATTGTTCGTCGTCGCCATCATACTTCATCAACAGCTTCTCAAACTCGTCCTTGTGCGTCTGTTCCAGATTCAATTTGTCCAGCATATCACCAATGCTTGATAATGCGCCCGGAACGATCATCTTACGCCGTGCGGCAAGGGCAAAGGCTTCGAACGATCGGGCTGCTAGGGTGATTTGATCCATATTAAGGGTGATCACACCTGCTTCATGGGCTCGCGTCAAGGCAGTTGCGAATGCCTCCGGCGTAACCATGGCAAGCGCTTCGGGATCATCAGGCAACCCGGCGCGGATTGCGCCATAGAGTGCATCGTGCCGAATACCCGTTATCGTGCTGAGCTTGGCGGCAGACGCGGCTCTAGCGATTAAACGCGCGTCCCAATTGGTGGATTCATTGAGCATCGACAAATCATAGTTGTTTCCTTTCTCTTGCGCCCGAGCGAGCTTGCCAGGGTCTTCGCCGATGATTTTCCCAAGATCGCCCGTCATCAATAAAAATTCGTTGGTCTGAGATTTAATGAAGGAAGGCGCAACAAGGTTGAGCACTTCATATCGGTCTGCGTTAAACTTCGGAATGGAGAGCCGAACTTCTTGAAGATCTGAGTCAACGGTCCTCACTTCGATATGTGCGGCCGAATTGTCCAAGTCATAGGGCAAAACATAGAAGCCTTGATCATCTGTCTCGATCTCGCCGAGCAAAGTCTCGTCCTCGCCGAAGCCTTTGTTCACGATGCGCAGCGTAATCTTCGCAGCGGGCAAGCCGTTTTCCAGAAAGATACGTCCCTCAACTCGTCTCGGAAGAACGGTGCCCCCGACAGCAGTGAGAAGAGCGTTTCGCGTCCCGTCATCCAATACGCCTGTCTGGGCAAGGTCAAATTTAGCTTGCAGCTGCAGCAGCACATCGCGCGTGCCGACGCCGAAGATACCGCTCTCCGTCTCGCCCGCCGGAAGCGTAGCACCTAGGCTCACCAATTTGGCATGAAGGTCTCTGACCGCTTCGCCTTGCATGTTGAGCGAGAGCCGAGCGGCTGCTCTCCCAAGCGAACCGATCTTCTCGTCAATACTCGCCAGATGGTCTGTTCCGGCGTTGATCGAGTTCAATGTTTGAACTTGCGCCTTCAGCGCATCAGCCAATTGAGCCAATCCTTCATTCAATACTCCTAGCTCCTGCAGGATTTCATTGATAGCAGCAGCTGTCGTCTCATCCACGACTCCGCTGTCTGCCAGGTGCCGCTCCTCTTGAAAGATGCTGACCAGCTTAATTGTGCCATCTTTATATACTTGATCAACGCGCTCTTGCTGCATCATTGCAGCTAGCTCTTGCCTGAAACTGTCATTACCAGACATAATAATAGCTTTATCCAGGAATAGCTGCAGCGCGTCTTGCAGATCGCCGACCTCCGGGCTTCGGTCTCCTGGTTTTAGGGGAAAAATAATTTTGTTCATGGAGGGCCTCCTTTTGATACTTTACATTTGAGCTAATCGACTAGGTACACCATCCTGGAATAGTTACTTTTCTTACATCTTACTCAGCGGTAAAGTCGTCATAGCGATACTCTCCACCCGATAATACGTATTGGAAGTAATGAAAAACGCGATCAGTTTGTCCAAGTAGCCCCTTACCGACTTGAACATGTAGGTGCTGCAGTTCGACAGTGAAAACTGTCGCCGATTGCGGATGGCGAGGTTGACGGCGAAGAGATACGTCCTGCCCGCCACGTCCGCGCGTCGATACCGAAACGTTAGTCCTTCCCTTCGTTAGTCGCACCTAACCTCGTTCAAACCGATTTAGGCTGAGTTGATCCTGCGAGCTAAACTTTTTTCGCCACTTCCGTGCCCAGGTGCGTGTTGGGGTTCCTTCGTCACCCCAACGTACACTCGCAATGACCTACGCTTCTCAGGTGACTAACTATCGCCCATGACGACGGGCTGCGTCCTCGAACTTGGCTCTCTCCGACCAAGGTAATGTCGGCAACGGAAGTTTTAGCGGATCAATGCCGAAAGCATGCTTCAGTAATAGCGCTTGCGGCGAATACTTAAGTGAGAGTTCGACAGGCGTGAAGACAGCATCCACCAGTACGGCATGCGTCTCCTCTGGGGTTTCGGCGGTTGCCATTTGACCGAGCAACAGCGCATCGCCGGCGGCACTTAGAACCTTCATGCCGCTTGGCATCCGGCTCTCCAGTGCTGCCTTGGGCTTTGCTTCGGGCACGGTAGGTGCTCGGCCCTCCGTCTCCGCGACTACTTTAGTGGTGTCCGGTTTGGCTGCAACGTCCGTCGGCTCGGTATTTGACCTGGCAGCAGTCGTTGCCGTATCTACATTAGGAGTCAAGGTGTTGGGATTCCAATTGAGCTTTTCTAGTGCTGCTCTGACTTCACGAGCAGCCTGCGTGGTGCCAGCCTTGATCATGTTACGCACCTCGCCATTGATTGCGTTCTTGAGTGCTACGGGCTCCAAAGGACTTCCGGCGAATCTCTTCGTTGCTTCAGCAAATACCTCCCGCATTTCCTTGATGTCGCCGAACCGGCGCGTGAACAATGCCGAGGGGTCGTCCGCCAGTGAGATAGGGCCGCGAACTTCCTGGGCACCCACCTCGGTGCGTGTCCATTTGGTGATCCGATTCTCAGTCGACAACCTGAATGTTCGATTTTCGACATCAGTTGCACGACGGAACTTCTCCTCAATGGAAATTCCCTTCTCGCCTACGGCGAGTGGTTCGTCAATGTCGATGGTCACCGGCTCGGACATGGTCGCATCCTTCCCAGCTGCCCAAGCCTTCTTCCAGGGAGATCGCTGAATCGTTTTGAAGGTCACACTTTCTCCTTCGAAGTCCATCGATAATTCTCCGCCGGGCGGTTCCTTGTTTTGCTTTCCATTCGGATCTACGTAGGTGATAGGCGCACAGTGCGCATATGCGTAGGAGTCGACGCCATCGGTGACACCCAGGGGATCCGGTGCATTCCAACGTCCTAACCACGCCGCATAATACCTCGCCCCGTGGTAGTACAATCCACTCTCCTCATCCCGCTCCTTCCCCGTATACCGATACCGCTTCGCCGTCTCCGTCATGCTGCGTACCGCCTGATAGGTCGAACTGCCGTAAGGTGCGTATTCCTCGTAGGAAATGATCTGCGCCTGCTCGTCCAGCTCCAGGCTGCTTGATCCGAGATGGTTGCCGAACTGGTAGCGGATCAGTCGCTGCGGCACGTCCTGCTCATCGCCCAGCGTGCGCATTTCCACCAGCACGATACGTTGCTTATCGTCCATCACGTGCAGCGTCACGCGCTCCAGTTTCAGAGTGCGCGCGGGGGCCACTCCTTGGTAGCTGCGAAACACTTCGAACCCACCGAGGTAGATGCGCTCGTCCTTGATGCCGCCGTTGTTGGCCAGCTCCGTCACCTTGCGCACGCGCTGCCCTGAGGCGTCATAGACGTACCAGGTGCGCTCGCCGTGGCGCTCGACGCCGTCCGCGTCCTTGTCATTGACCTTCTGTCGCTGTGTCATCTGCAACTGGTCCCGGTAGTCCCACTGCATCGTCTGCAGTTGCGGCATGCCCAGCATGTTGCCGTGGACGTCGTGGCTGTAGCGTTCCGACGCGGCGTTGCCGACGGTGGTACGGCTCAGCCGGTTGCTCTGCTTGACGGGGTCGATCAGGCTGGCTTCGCCGTAGGTATAGGCGCGCGCCCAGTCCGCCATGGCGGCGTTGTCTCGCGCGTGCTGCATCTGCAGGAAGTTGCCGACCGCGTCATATACATAGCGTTCGGTATAGCGGCCCATCGCATTCCGGTCGTTAGGCGCGAAGCCGCCGGCTGGATTAGCACTGAGGATGCCGACGCGCCCGGCATCCTTATAAGTGTGCGAGATCGGCGTGCCGCCTTGGCCGAGGTGCTCGCGCCCGGTGGCTTGGATCAGACGATAGAGCGCGTCGTACGTGTAGTCGTTGCTCGGCTCGACGCGCTGGTTCTTGAAGTAGATGGCCTGCTGCGCGTCGTCGTGGATGTGGGTGATGTTGCCAGCGGGGTCGTAGGTGTAGTGCAGGTTCTGCACCTGCTTGCCGGGCCAGGCGGGGTTACCGGCCAGCGGGTCGTCGCCGGGGAAGTCCGCTAGTTTGCGCCTGGTCAGCAATTGGGTTAGGCGGAAGGTGTGTGGGTCGTATCTGTAGAAGGTGCTGGCTCCGTTTAGGTAATCGATGCATAGGCGTTGGCCTTTGGCGTCGTAGTCGATGTTGGCGACGCCGATCGACGACGGCGCCTCCACGGCCGGATCGAGCAGTTTGTCAGGCTGCGCCGCGCGTTCCAGCCAGATATTCACCCCCTCTAGCAGATTTGCCTCGTTGAACATCGGCTGGATGACATTGAACTTACCACGCCCCAGACTGCTCCGCGGCGCGACGGACTGGATCGGGCGATTGAGCGCGTCGTACCGGGTACAGCCTTCGAAAGTTTCGGCATCGAGATTCGGCCGGGGATTCCGAGACCAGTCCGGAATGGCTTTGTAGTCGCTGACCACTTGGCGCGTACTGCACAGCAGATTGCCTTTGAAGTCGTAGGCCTCGCTCGGCTTGCCGGCGGCGTCGAGTCTTGCATTGGTGGCGACGCCAGCCGAATCGGAATGTTGATAGACGCGGGTGCGCAGGTTGAGGCGCTGCGCTTCTGCTTCCTGGGCCGGCGTGGCCCCTGGCGGCGGTTCGCCGTATTCGATGCTATCAACCAGCAGACCAGCCTCGTTCGGCGGATTCAGCGTGCGCGGGTCTGAGCTCGGTCTCAGCGGTTCAGGGTCGCTGAAGGTGCCGCGCACGTACTGCTCGATCGGGCGACGCAGCGCGTCGTAGCCCGTGGTGAAGTTATGGCCTCGGCTGTCCCAGGCGCGGATAGGCTTTCCGGCAACGTCGTTGAGCATCCAACGCGCGCCGGCTTCCATGCTGAGCTGGTGGACGCGATTGCCAAGCATGTCGTAGGCGTACTGCATGACGACGCGCTGCTCCAGTGCCCCCAAGGGCAGGTTGGCCGGGTCGGGCAGCTTGCGTTCGTCGAACACCTTGCGCTGGTTGCCTTCGATGTCCAGCTCGACGCGGGTTCGGAATTCCTCGTCGGGGTTGTTGTGGAGCAAGTGGCCTTCGCAGATCACCCGGTTGCGCGCCACGATCAGGAAAGGTCGACCCAAGGCGTCGAAATGGGCGGTAGCAGGTGTGTCGGCGTGGCTGGCGGCGCGCTCAGCGGCCTTGGTTTCGTTCTTGCGATTCTCGGCGGCCGGGTAGCGGTTTGCAAAGGCTGCTGCATGGGCAGGCAGGGTTCTCAGCTCGTGCCAAGTAGGCAGGTACTCGGCATCCGGCAGTCGGCCGAAGTAGCCGGCGATGTCAGCATCGCGTAGTGGGTTGTCGGCACGCACCGGCAGAAGCACCGTGTCGTTGACGTCATAGGTCGTTTGCTGCCACGGATCGAAGACCACCTTCTCCCAGGTGTGGTTGGGATGCAGCGTTGCGACGACCCGCTCGGCTGGGTCGTAGAACATCACCGGGCTGGCGCCGACCTGCACGCCGAACTCGAAGCGGTGATCGCTGTAGAAGTTGCCATCTGGCCGTTGCCGCTTGCTGAAGAAGGGCTCGTACCGGCGGACCGGCTTGCCCTTGTTGTTGAAGATGGTCCAGCCGCTGCTGACCCAGCGCAGGTTAACGACGGGCGAAGCGGGGTCGTTGACGTCGAACGGGCCGGGGCCGGGTTCGGCCTGGATCTTCTTCTGGATTTCGCGGCCGAAGCCATCGGAGTAGCTAAAGCTGATCTGCAGCTTGCTCTTGGCCCCCTGGCCCAGATCGCTGACATGGGTTTCGCGCGCGATTGTGGCCGCGAATGGTGGCTCGCCCAAGCGCATGTAGCGCGTCAAGTCATAGACGACGCGCGTCGTCGCGTTGGCGAGCAACTCGTGCGCGGCCTGAGTTGCTACGCTGGCGTTCGGATCGGGTGATGCTTCAACCGGATTGTCGACGAAGGCATCGAGCAGTGCCTGCAGCGGCTCGGGAGAGAACAAGGCATCGATCCGGTCGCCCTGGCGCGGATTGTCGTCCGTGGGCTTACCCATCACGGCGGTGCCGACCACCATGCCCAGCGTGTCGAAGGCCACTTCGGTCTGGTTGCGGTTGGGATCGCTGACTAGGCGCGGCTGCAGCACGCGGTAGTCGTTGGTGTCCACCGTTACGCGGTTGCCAAGCGCGTCTCGGGTTTCGACCATTAACAAGTCGTGGGCGTCGAAGGCAACCACGGCGTTGTGTCCGAAAGGATCGCGGTAGCGGCGTGGTTGAAAGAAATGACCGCGCGCTTCGGCCAATTCAACAGGGGCTGCCACATCGTCCGGGTGACAGAACGACCGGCCCGAAGGGATCCACCAGTGGCCATCGCCGTCCAGGTCGACGTAACCACCCTGGTTGCCGGCCTTGCCGCCGAGGATCGTTGCCCGGGCCGCGGGCGGCAGCAGAGATTCGTCGGGTTGCGCTTGGCGCGGGCGCTTGAACACCTGATCTATCAGCCCTGGTGTGAAGGCGAGCTTGTAGCTTTCGCCGGGAAGGGCGAGCGGCTCAAGCGCCTTTAGTGTGAGCAGCGCACCTGTATCGCCCTTGCTGGTCCCGCAGTCATCAGGTCGGTAGAGCGTGCGCAGGCGCTCTATCAGGCGTTTGCGTTGCTTGCCGACCGGTGCTGTGTCTTCGTACTGAATCTCCTGCAAGGCGGTCAGCCGTTGGAATCCATCTTTCTCCCACTCATCGAAGGTGAAGCGACCGGGATCGTCGGGCGGTGTGAAGCCGCAGAGTTCATAAGTGAGCGCCTCAGCCGGTAGAGGTGCACGATAGTCATCGGTGTGTTTCGCGAGTTCGGGGTCACCCGTCGCGCCGATCGGATGGGTAACCGCATTTTCGGTGTAGCTGAGCAAGGTGCTGGTCTGCCTTGCGCGGTCCCACTCGTCGATTAGCGGCGATTGGCGCCGCCCATAACCTATGGCCAGTGACCGAAGCACATTGCCAAAAGTGTCCACCTGCAGCGTCATCGCGTGCTGCACGCGTGGATCGGCTGAGTTGCGCTCGTAGTGGTAGTTAATCGCCTCGCGCGCGTGGGTGAAGAAGACGGCATGGCGATTCGAGCCACGCGGCTGCACTTGGCGGATGGTGAAGTTCTGCTCGGCCACGGTGTAGGGGTGGCCATGGGGGTAGTCGGTGTCCGCATCGAGGCCGTCGAGCGCATAGACCTCCTGGCGCAGCATCATGCCCTTGAGGGACCGCACCGCTTCACGCTCCTCCTCAGTGCGCAGTCCCAATGGAAGAATCGTGTCTGGCAGCAGGCGCTTTTTGGCCTCTTCGTCGTTGTCAAGCCAGGCTGGCTCGCGGTAATACTCACCTCGGTCCGAGTGATTCAGCAATCCGGCGAAGTAGTTGGAGACTCGGTCAGCCCCGCAATAGATCCCGGTGTGGAACCAGGTTCTGGTCAGCACCGGCGGCACATGCGAGACACCGTCGATGTTGGCCGCCGGCGTCTCCCCGTCTGCAAGGGCTGCGAACTGTTCCGTGTCCCACTGCTCCACCAAGCCGAATCCACGGAACTCGCGCTCCTCACCGTCGAAGTAGCCATGGTGGTAGGCGTAGCGGGTGACGAAACGGTTGCGGCTGATATGGTCGAAGGTTTCGACACGCTCGACGACGTGCACCGGGAAAGGCAGCTTCGTGATCCATGGCTTACCATCTCGTTTATCCTGTAGGTAAAACTTGGTCGATGGCGCATACTTAACCTGCGTCTCTGCGCCCAGGTTATTGATTGTCGTCTCCAACAGGTGCGGCTTCCGTCCGCCCATCAGGTCAACATATCGAAGCGGGCAGTGAGCTTCCCCGGGCAACGGAGATGACCAAACCAAACAGGCCGTGCCGTTGCCGAGAAGATCCAAGGTTTGCACCGAGGCGATGTTATCGGGCACAGGGAAGCTTGGGATTAGGGTCGGAACGCTCCAGCTATTGCCGGATTGGTTAAAATACAGGCGCACACCTTCGCGATGAAGATAGATCAAATCCGTCGTGCCCGTACCGTCTATGTCGGCAAGCCGAATGCGGCGGGGATCAAATTGATCGGCGTGGTCGAGCATTAATTCGATATCCTCCGAATCGTAATCCATTGTGACTTTCGCGCCAAAGCGGCCATACCCTAGATTCGGCCAATAGCATATTTCGCTGTTGCGAATACGGACGATATCGCTGAGTCCATCGCCTGACATATCCGAGAGATAGATCGACTGTTCCCCATCGGCAAAAACGATATGCGGTCCCTTCTCTTCGTCCCATGATTTGCTGACCCGCTGCGCTTCATCAAAGCCGTTTTCACCGAGCGAAGGGTACCACACAAACGCGTCATGTTCGCTGATTAGGATATCGGCGTGACCGTCGCCGTCGATGTCGATGAACTTGAGATTAGGATCGTCCCAATTCACGTTGGGCAGAGAGGCGAACGGTATGAACGGATTCCAGTGACCGTCCATGGTTCTTTCATAAAATCCCGGAGTCGGACCGGCAAATTGTACGACATCCGGACGACCGTCGCCTGCCAGATCGAGAAATTGGAATCGATCAGCCAATGCTACCGCAGGCTTGAATGATACAAGTTCTGTCAGACCGAACTTCGCCTCGATCGGTCCATCCACCAAGGTGATCGGACTCAGATTTCGTTTGAAGTACCATGCACTCCCATACTCGGCCAACAAACCAGACAGTCCGTCACCGTCGAGATCGATCCACTGATAGTTGGCGCCGTCAATGCCAATCGGCATATTGTCTAGGCTCTCGCCGTGCAGTTCTTTCAGTTCGGACTGAATGTCAGCATCTTTGTAAAAGAACTCCAATGGAGGCATCTGCGCGGTGAAATAGTTTCCGTCATCTGTAAGGTTATAGCTGCGCTGGATCACTTCGACTAGCTTGGAATAAATGGGAGTACGTGAATTTGCAGCGTCTTTCTCATACTCATAGGTGAAATCTGTTGAACGAATAAGGCCGTCGTACCCTTTCTGTGCGTTCGGCTCATGTGGATCGTCGTCTGGGATATGATGGAACATTAACACACGCTGGCACAATCGATATGTACGAATTTCAAATGTGGAACGGTACGAAGAAAACGGGTCGTTCCGAAGATTCCATTCGCCAGTCTCCTCAGGAGTAGGTTTAGCCTCATCATGTTCACCATAATCGAATACGGCTTCGAAATACCAATCCCCAGGCGGTTCCGGCCATGGCTCGTTTTCCATTAGTTCAGGTAGATAAGGCTTATGATTACCGTACAAAATACGCTTGAGGTACTTATTGACGGTACGCCGTTTGTCATCTCCATCCCCGCGGTTCACTTCGTGAGCTTTCGAGAAGTCAACTTTTTCCGCATTCTCAGCTTTGTACTGGTAATTGATTACATTGCCCTTATCGTCGTGGCTCAGGCAGACCAGCCAGCTGAAGATGCGCTCTGGATGCTCTGGATAGGCGATTCTCGAATCTTCGCTTTTTCCGTACCAGGTAGTGATGTTGTCTTTCGAGATGGAACGCCAAAAGATTTCTTTGGGATCGGAGACGTTCGTCCAAAGTTCGATGCGGGCAAACAAACCTTCAATGCGAGGACGATACCGGCGAATATCATATTCTGTACCATTTACAGTCCGTGGCGGTAGTTCCTCGGGAATCCAGTTTCCCGACGCATCCTGCGTGGACACGGGTACCAGATCTTCGGCGCCTGAGAGGATAAAGACATCTGAATCTTGAGCATCCAGATAGCGAGGCAAACCTTTATCCGTTTTACGCGTGATCGCGGGCAAAGAAAGATTCCATCCCAACCCGAAAACCCCATTGCCTGCGCCTGAATCATATGACAAAGAAAGCTGTGGACCAAATCCGGATCTCCCTGGGCTCGTAGCGATTGGGACACTCATAGATCCTGTGCCTGTGACGGGATTTGCGGCGAACTTTTCGCCCATTCCGCGGATCGCACCTCCTCCCTTTGGTAGTGAGATGGTTGGAGCTTTCAATATTGCGTCTTCCTTGCTGGGAGCAGTTGTACTTTCCGGCTTCGACAATGTGTTCAACCTCCTATCTTTGTAACAATACATAATGTATCTAACGATACAAGGTAATATCTCGAAGCTGCGTAAAGCATAAAGCAGCTATACGAGAACAGTAGTAGTAGGCTCACCTCTATTATTCTGCTAATTGTATATTTTTACCAATATGCTTAAATGCCTATTTTCAGGTTTGTTTTTGCTTGATATCTAGTCAAAATAGGGGGTAATTCCTACTATATAATCTTTGTGTATGCGTATGTCGATGGCGTCTAGGTCTGGTTTTTTTCCATTCTGCAAGCATGTTCATGGTAATGTTGACCGCTAACTCGCTAGCGGCTACGACGTCGGCAAGGGCTCCCTGCTTCATCACGCCAATAAAATCTTCATTATCTATGAAAGGAACGGTGTAGTTGGTTTAAATCCAGAATACCTTCCGTTTCGTTGATCAAGGAATAGGAGTTGATTTTGCCAAACTCGCCCTCTAGCATCTTTCTCGTAAGGAAAATATCTCCTACCCCTTGAAGAAGTGCAAAATAATTATTCGCGTAGAAGTGCGTATCGTTTACATCCTGGTCTTTGTTTCCTTTTATTTGGAAATGCTCCCATTTGTCTTTGATCCTGGAATAGAACTTCGCGCCGGAAACTATGCCAAGGATGCCATCCGCAGGTATTCTACCCTCGCTTTTCACGAATACCAGGGTAACTGGAACACTCTTCATCAAAAAATGCAAGTAAACGAACAGAAATGGTATTGAAATATGTTATTCACGATAAGATGCATGGATTTATGAGTGCCCCTGCGAGATTGAGCAACTAGGCTAGTGAGTGTTTCATAACCTCTTTATATCCAGTGATTTGACTCGCCATATCGAATTTAATCAAATATTCATAATAGGACTTGCTGACAGAAACGTTTAACTCGATCTCGACGTCTTTGAATTTGAATCTCTTGATTTTATCGATAATATTCGGAAAGAATGCAAATACCAATATTACCGCGGACGCCCACACCATTATGAGCGCTGAAGAGGAATTCGTAGGCGATTCTGTCAAATAGATGAATCCGTACCATACGACAGCTAGAATAATCCCGGCATAGAGAAGACGCTTTCCGCCCTGTCGAAGCGGATAAAGCAGCGTAATGAAGCGGATTAAGGCACTTTTGATTTCTTTAAACAAGTGTTGCGAACCGCCGGCAATACTCTTGAGCAGCTGTTTCAATTGAGTAGTACCTCCCTCAACATCGATTATTATCGCGGGGCTATATCAACTTCTCACCAACTTTCCAGAATTGTCGTCATTTATCAAAACAGACAATACATGAGTATGCATGGTTATACATTGTCACCGTTTTCTCATCAATTCTGAAGTTTTCTTCTCATTAATTTAGAATCTCTTCTCAAAAATTATGACTTCACACAGCTGGTACGAATTTCTCCGTGTCACACCCTCCCCTTTACACACTTACTTTTTTATAGTACAATATCTTTAAATTAAGATAATTATTCATCGACAAAATTCACATAGAAGGAGTTGCTTCAATCATGACAACAACATTACGGGCAGTAGAAGGCGTATATCAAGGGGCTCCGATCCATATGGTCGGCGACGGCTTCCGGGTATCGAATTATTTCCCTGGCGGCACGAACTTCGGCGAGCGCTTTAGTCCCTTCATTCTGATGGATTACAATGCGCCGTTTGTTTTCCCGCCAAGCAATGAGGTGAAAGGCGTTGGCGCCCACCCGCACCGCGGATTCGAGACGGTGACCATCTCTTATGACGGTTACGTCGAGCATCATGACAACAAAGGCCACCACGGAATTATCGGTCCCGGCGATGTGCAATGGATGACGGCGGGCTCCGGTCTGCTGCACAAGGAATATCATGAGAAAAGCTTCTCCCGCCGCGGCGGACTATTCCACGTCATTCAGCTGTGGATTAACCTTCCCCGCGCGCACAAAATGCATGCGCCAAAATATCAGGAGCTGCTAAAAGCGGATATGGGGTATTCGGAGCTTCCTGACGGCGGCGGTACGGTTCGCGTCATTGCGGGCAGCTTCAACGGCGTAACCGGTCCTGCTCAAACCTTTACGCCGGTTAATCTGTTTGACATTTCTTTTAAAGCGGGAGGTCTAGCAAGCTTTGAGCTCCCGACTTCTTACAATACGGCGGCGATGGTGCTTAAAGGCAATGCCCTCATTAACGGAGAGCGAAAAGCCGCTGAAGGTGATTTTGTCCTTTTCTCCAATACCGCAGGAGCCATTCAGATTGAGGGTCAGACCGACGATACGCTTGTGATCGTTCTAAGCGGTGAACCGATCGATGAACCGGTCTTCCAGCAAGGACCGTTTGTCATGAACAGCCGACAAGAAGTATTTCAAGCGTTTGTCGACTTCCAGGATGGCAAAATGGGACCAGCCGATTTCTAAAACGCATGACAGCCGGGCGGATTGCCCGGCTTTTTTTCTGCCAGCCTGCCTCATAATAACCAACCCTTCCGTCATAAGCATGCTTGAAGAGCTTATTTTAGGAGGGAAAGGAATGAACGACTCCAACGCAGGCATTAACAATGCCAATGCTTCCAATAATAAACCTGCTGAATCAAACGTATCTCCTGAGGCGAATAGCGGGAAAAGCGAATCGTTTGCCGTTCCTCAGCCTTATCGGCCAATCGATTGCGCGGGAGGCCCTGACTTAGGTCCGCGGGACATTATGCGGGATTTGGAAAATCCCGATATGCTTCGACCTCCGATAACCGACAACGGACTGGTGCCGAATCTGAAATTCTCGTTCTCCGATACGCATATGCAGCTCAATCAGGGCGGCTGGTCCCGCGAGATCACGCAGCGCGAGATGCCGATTGCCACAACTCTCGCCGGCGTAAACATGTATTTGACGCCCGGCGGTGTCCGCGAGCTGCATTGGCATCAACAATCCGAGTGGGCTTATATGATATGGGGAAGCGCTAGGATCACATCCGTCGACCAGGACGGACGTAATTTCATCGCGAACGTTGAAGCAGGCGATTTATGGTTTTTTCCGGCAGGACTGCCCCATTCCATACAAGGGCTTGAGCATGGCTGCGAGTTTTTGCTTGTTTTTGACGACGGCAAATTTTCCGACCTGAATACGCTGTCGATCTCCGACTGGTTCGCCCACACGCCAAAAGAGGTATTATGCGCCAACTTTGGCGTATCGGAATCGGCCTTTGATTCCATCCCTACGGATCAGCTTTACATTTTCCAGGATGAAGTACCCGGCTCGATCGAAAGTCAGCAGGTTCACTCGCCTTACGGCACGGTGCCTCAGAGCTTCAAATACCGCCTCCTTGCCCAGACGCCCATCGTAACGCCCGGCGGTACGGTACGGATTGCAGACTCCACCAACTTTCATGCCGCCAAAACGATAGCCGCAGCGCTTGTCGAGATCAAACCCGGAGCTATGCGGGAGCTGCATTGGCATCCAAACAATGACGAATGGCAATATTATTTAACCGGACAAGGACGGATGACCGTTTTTGCCGGGAACGGTGCCGCAAGAACGTTTGATTACCGGGCGGGAGATGTCGGTTACGTGCCGTTTGCTTATGGGCATTACATTCAGAATACCGGCGATGAGTCCTTATGGTTTCTGGAGATGTTCAAGAGCGACCGGTTTATGGACGTATCCCTTAACCAATGGATGGCGCTTACGCCAAGAGATTTGATAAGGGATAATCTGCATGTTGGCCCCGAGCTTCTGAATGCGCTGCGCAAGGAGAAGTGGCCGGTCGTGAAATACCCGGGCAAATCCTATTTGAAATAGGCGAACGTCGTTCCGGGCGAATGCATAGGATATCCCATTAGTCTAGAGTCTGGAAAGGCGGAGAGCTAGTGGCGGTATCCTATATGGACTTCACTTCCCCTAACGTGCAGTTCTGGTATGACGTGAACACAAACACAACGTTCAAGAAAGACAATCGCAACTTCATCAATACCTTGTCGATTGCACAATTAAATACGCTAGGCAACGTTTCATTGCTGGATATTTACCTCAGCCGTTCGAATGTAGTTGAGCCGCATATTCATCAGAACGCTACCGAGCTGGTCTATTGCATTTCCGGTTCGGCCGTTGTATCCATTATTAACCCGTTTACAAAAAAGCTGCTGAACTTCCCGATAGAGCCCGGTCAAGTCGCGAACGTGCCGCAAGGCTGGCCGCATTACGAAATCGCTACGGTAGATAACACCCATCTACTTGCGATCTTTGACGCACCTGTGCCGGAGTTTATCGGATATTCCGATATGCTGCGCCTGACGCCTCCCGGGGTTCTCGCCCATACTTACTGTCTGAACGAGCAAATGGTCAAGGAAACGCTGGCACCCATTACGGATACGACAGTCATCGGTCCACCGGCCAATTGTCAGCCGCAGCAAATGCAGCGCGAGCCGGAGGCCCAGCTGCCCTATGCTCCCTATCCCAATGAACCGCAGGGCTATGGCCCACACGGTCCCTTTGGACCCCAGTTTTATCCGCAGCAACAGCAGCAATATCCGCAACCCTTCAGCTATCTCCAGCAGCCCAACCCGCCTTATTTCTTCTAACCCGCACTTGTGGTGCTAATTAGACCAAAAAGAGACAACCGCATGGACGGTTGTCTCTTTTTGAATGCCTTTATGCCGATTGCTGCGGATACACGAACGCGTCGGAAGCGCTGATATGCAGATTGCCTTCCTCTCCCGCATCCAGGTATTCGTCGTGTAGGAAGGAGATCGGCTGTCCGTCGGATGTCTTCGCAAGCACGCGCCAGCGTTTCCCTTCGAATACGCTATGCAGCACCTGGACGGGCAGCTGGTTCGCCGAAGCCGTTGGCACGGACCTCCACTCGGCGGAATCCGGACGGAACAGCAGATCAACCAGATCTGTTCGTTGTACCCCGGGAGAGCCTGGTGACGTGCCTACTATTTCTTGTCCCGCGATCCGTACGGTTGTATGCTCCCCCTCCCTGACCAGCTTGCTTTTCAGGCGATTGCCCGCTCCAAGCAGCATGGCTGCGGACAAGGTTGCGGGACGGTCGTAGCAAATTTGCGGCCGGTCAATCTGGTCAACGGCGCCAGCCCGCATAATAATAAGACGATCGGCCATGGCAAAGGCTTCATCGGGATCATGCGTCACATGGAATACGGTTGTGCCGAGCTGACGGAACAAATAAGCCATCTCCGAGCGCATCTCGATGCGGAGCCGCATGTCCAGATTGGAGAGCGGCTCGTCAAGCAGCAGCAGATCCGGCTTGGTTGCCAGCGCACGCGCGATAGCTACCCGCTGTTGTTGTCCGCCGGACAATTGCGGCGGAAGCCTATCCTCCAGCCCCTCCAGATGCAGGAGTGCTACAAGCTCCGCGATTTGTTCGCGGATGGCCGCTGCCGCTACCTTTTGCCTGCGGAGGCCGTAAGCGATATTGTCATAGATCGTCATATGCGGCCATAACGCGTAATCCTGGAATACCATGTTGATGCCGCGTTTCTCAGGCGGAACCAGCCGGGATACCGACGCAACCGTTGCGCCGCGCAGGCGGATCTCGCCTTCGTCCGGCTGCTGGAGGCCGGCAATCAGCTGGAGCAGCGTGGATTTGCCGCACCCGGACGGTCCTAGCACGCTGATAATCTCCCCTTGGCTCACCGAGAAGTTAATATCCCGCAGCGCGGTATGGGAACCAAACGATTTGCCCAGCCGTTTAACTTCCAGTATCGTATTCGTCATGATTTTACCCGCTTTCTTGAAGGTTTAATAAGCAATTCCATTACGGCAATGATCGAGATGACAATTCCCCCGCCGGTCAGCGTTGCCGCCGCCGCATATCCAAACTTGAGATCCTCGAATGCCTTGTTAATGACAACCGGAAGCGTCATAAAGTTAGGCGGATACAGAATGGACGAGATAGCCAGATCAAATACGCTTGCTCCAAAGGCAGCCAGACCCGCGTATAGGAGAGCCCCTTTTATTAGAGGCATCAGAATCGTGGTAACCCTCTGGCCGAACGATGCTCCCTGCATCTGCGCCGCCGATAGTAGCTGTCTTGGCACCTTCGCCATCGCTCCGACCACTACGCGCGTAATAACCGGAATCACGCCGGCTACGCTAGCCAGAATCAGAATCCAAGGCGTTCCGTACAGCAGAAGTCCAATCTTTTCGAGCCATGCCTGATTCCAGATGAAGATATACCCGATCCCCAGCACGATTCCGGGTACGGCGAGCGATATCAGCGAGATGACATCAATGGTTTTGCGCAGCTTGAATTGCGAATACGTCAGAACGTACGCGACAAGGAACCCAACAAACAGGCCGATAACGGCTGCTACGGCCGCAATCTCCAGCGAATGGACAAGTCCTTCCAGCAACGTGCGGTTATTACCGGCAAATAAAGCTTTATAATGTTCGAACGTCAACTCGCGCCCTTTGCCGGCGGTCGAGCTGCCCGAAATAGACATCAGCAGGTTGGAGCCGAACGGAATACCGATTACGACGGCAAGAAACACGATATTGCCAATAACGAGATAAATCCCGCCCTTACGCGGTTTCTTCGGTTCTGAGCGCGTTGCTCTCGAAGACAGGAAATCATAACGCGACTTGCGCATGGCATACAGCTGTACGCTCATCGCCAGGGCAATGAGAAGCACGAGATAGAACGATAACGCCCCGGCCATATCGAACCGGATCGGCGACGTGTATAACGCTGAATAAATCGAATAAGGCAAGGTTGGAAAACGGAAAATGGTCGCGATAGACGCCGGGAGACCAAAGTCGCCTACCGTATCCATAAAGACAAGCATGGCTCCGGAACAAATGGCCGGAAGCAGGAGCGGCGCTTGGATCGTACGCCATACCGTCCAGCTGGACCCGCCCGACAACCGCGCGGCTTCGCTCAGCCGGTCTACCTTCCACTCGAGCGCGGAATAGACGGTTAAATAAGCAAGCGGGAATTTGCTGAGCGTCATGACGGCAATAAGCCCGATTGGCTGAAAAATAAACGAATGCAGGCTATGCCAGCCCAGCCACTTGGCGGCAAGTCCGTCTGCAGAGGCAAACATGACCCAGCCCTGCGCCAAAATAAAGGATGGCGTAATAATCAGAATCCATACGGCAAAGTCAAGCAGCTTGGCGCCGCGGAAGGCCCAGTTCGATCTGGCCATCGCGATGGCCGTACCGATCATTGTGGCTAGCACCGTGGTTCCAATGCCAAGAATGACCGAATTTTTCAGGGAAACATACCAAAGCGGCCGCCGGAATACATCCAGCAAAAGCGATAAATCGCCAAGCTCGAAATGACCAAAAAATACTCCAGGCAGGAGTACCTGAATAACGACGGCAATAAGCGGCAGCAGAATAAGAAGAAACAGGACGGCCAGCACGAGCCAGCCAGTCCGGTTTCCTTGTGATTGAAGTCGCAGCATTATTTCACCGCGTTATCCGCGAACCATTGTTTAATTTCGCCTTCATGCTCGCCCGCCCAGCCAGCCTCCGCTACAAGCAGCTTTGCGTCTGCCGCACGGTCGGCTTTTGCGTTAACGCCCTTTACCGATGGCTCGAAATAACTCTCGTCGCCTTTATCGATAAGCGCCTGCTGGGTTGCCGGATCAAGAAGGAATTCAATGAATGCTTTTGCCGCTTCCTGATGCTTGGACTCTTTTTGAATCGCTGCCACGCGTACCGATGCAGGCGCGCCTTCTGCCGGCCAGACAATATCAACCTGTTCGCCGGAATTTTTCAGCGTATACGCATTGCTTTCTTGAAGAGCTGCCGCTTTGATCTCGCCGTCGGTCAGCGCTTTAGCGACGTTAGGATTTTTCGGATACACATGAACGCCGTTCTTCAGAAGCCCTTCGAAGTAGCTTTTGCCTTGATCCATGCCTTTGGATTGGAAGAACCACGCTACGAACGGATAGGCAGGTGCCGCTACTGCCGGATCGGCCATGCCTACTACGC
This sequence comes from Paenibacillus glycanilyticus NBRC 16618, assembly GCF_004000805.1. Taxonomy (GTDB): domain Bacteria; phylum Bacillota; class Bacilli; order Paenibacillales; family Paenibacillaceae; genus Pristimantibacillus; species Pristimantibacillus glycanilyticus. The sequence continues at coordinate 28,049 of NZ_BILY01000009.1, read as the reverse complement.
CTTTATATTTCGCGTCAAGCAGGTCATCCCATGTTTTGGGAGCGCTGTTTGCGTCAAATGCTTTCGTGTTATAGACGATAACGGATGCGGCATGCGCGCCCGTAGGGAAGTAGGTGTTGTTCGCCGGAACGACCGTCTTCGCGAAATCCGTCAATCCATCCAGATTGCTTGGTGTCCAGTTGTCGAGCAGCTGTCCGTTTTTTCCCATTTGGTCGATGGTTGGCATCGAGTCCATCCATACGACGTCCCAATGCGGGTTGCCTTTTTCCGCTTCGATACGGGAAGCGATCTCGGCGCCGTTGCCGGAAACGATCTCCAGCTTATAGCCTGTCTTCTCTTCGAACATTGGTTTTACGATATCGTCGAAATCATTCAAATATACAACGAGAGGCTCATCCTTGCTTGCATCCGCCGCGGACGGACTAGCCGCTGCATCCGCTGATGGCTCCGTGCTTGCTTCCGTTGTTGCGGAGGCATTTGTTGCGCCGTTGCCCGTTGCTGCCGTATTAGCCTCGTTATTGCCGTTATTTCCGCACGCCGAAAGTGCTGCTGTTACCGCCAAGACGCTGACAAGCATAAGACCCTTCATTTTATATCCGTTTGCCATTTCTCTTACCCCTCCAATGTCTTTTTCTTTCATTCTCAGATTAACGACGGATTGTAAATGGAAGATTAAGTGAATGATAAAGTTATATTAAATAACATCTATCCATATTGATAGCTTCATCGAAATTATCTATAGTATGACAAGAAGAGTTAAGGAGATGAGCCTAAGATGAATATTCAGCAGCTTCGCGTATTTGCCCATGCCGCACGCCTGTCTACCTTAACCGAGGTTGCAGCCGAGCTGCAGCTTAAACAGCCAACGGTAAGCTTTCATTTGAAAAAACTCGAGGAGTCGCTAGGCGTTGAGCTGTTCTATAAGCATCCCCGGCAGCTGCGCCTGACGGATGCGGGACAAACCTTGCTGCCTTATGCCAAGCGGATATGCGCGTTATTGGATGAGTCCAGCCAGTTGATGAAGGAGCACCGGGAGCAGGGCCGGGGGCATCTGAAGATAGGGGCAAGCTATACGCCCGCTACCTATTTCCTCCCACCCTATTTAGCTGCCTTTCAAGCTAAATACGACAAGGTTATGCCGCAAATGACGGTAAAGCAGGCAGGTACCGTTATCAATCTGTTGAGAGAATTCGAGGTTGATGTCGCGGTTGTATCGCTGATCGTCCGCCCCTTCGACGATCTCGAGATTATTCCGCTGGCGGATGACGATTTGAAGCTGGTGCTGCCTTATAATCATCCGCTTGCCCACAAAGAAACCATCCTTGTTGAAGATTTAAAGAATGAATCCTTCCTTCTGCATGAACACGGCTCTACTTCCAGAGAGTTGTCCGAGCTATGGGCTAGGGATAACGGCCTGGAATGGAGGGTTATCATGGAGCTTGGGGCGATCGAGACGATCAAGGAATCCGTCAAGCACGGGATTGGCATTGGCATGCTGCCTTGGCGGAGCGTGACAAGAGAGGTGCAGGCGAAGGAGCTGGTGCTTCGCGAGCTGCCGGGAAACGTGCAGCAGCGCCATATTTGCCTGGCCTTCCGAAAGGCCGATATTATGGCTTTCCATGTCCGCTCCTTCATCCAGTTTATGAAGCATTCCTGCCTATAGAGGACTTGCTGAAGACAGGAAAAAGCCGCTCTATCGCCCCCTTTCAAAAGGCAGGCGTAGAGCGGCTTTTATAATTCCGTATTAGGATTCCAAACGATAGCTGACAAAAGCAAGCTTCCGGCTGTCCGGCGACCAGGAATTGACGTTAATCGTCCCTTGTCCGCCAAACAACTTAACAAGCGTCCGGTATTCTCCGCCATTGCTGTCCATCAGACGGAGCTCCACATGCTTGTTGGCCGGATGATCTCCCGGTGCCACATCCCCCTTACGGTAGGTGATATAAGCAACCTGCTTGCCGTCCGGCGACACATGAGGGAACCAGCTGTTGCTCTCGTCGAACGTCATTTGCGTCTGCTCGCTGCCGTCGGCCTTCATTCGCCACACCTGCATAAGGCCCGTTCTGACGGAGTTGAACCAGATATAGCCGCCATCCGGCGAATATTCGGGACCGTCATCGAGTCCCGGCGTATTCGTGAGCTGCGTCTCTTCGCCGCCGATTGCCGGTATCGTATAAATGTCGTACTGTCCGTTTCTCTCCGCGCAATAAGCAAGAGTTCGGCCATCCGGCGACCAGCCGTGCAGATAGCTTGGTCCCATCGGAGTGACAAGAACGGGATCTCCTCCCTCCAGCGGGAACGTATAAATACGGGATTGTCCGTCTTCTCTCGTATGATGGCTGACCGCAAGACGGGTATTATCCGGTGACAATACGTGGTCGTTATTGCAATGCACGGCGAAGGAGGACGGGATCTCCGTGCTGGTCCCTTGTTCAATATTAAAGCTGTATATCCGGCCCTTGCTGTTATAAATAAGCGTCTTGCCGTCGCTTGTCCAGTTCGGCGCCTCAATCAGATAATCGAAAGACGCCAGGACGCTCCGCTCGCCGGATTCTATATCCACTGTTTCCAGAAAGCTCGTAATGCCCGAAGATTCCGCCATTTCCGCTTCTCCCCTTATGTATGATGAAATGATGACAGGATAAGTGCTAACCACTCTATCCTAGCAGATTTTTAATGCGCTTTCATCATTCTACCTTAGCGCCTAGCGACCTGAGCAGCACAATCGCTTGTATGGTATCCATCCGGGCTCCCTTAAGATTAACCGTCTTCCAAGGTACGCCTTCAAGCTCGGCCCCCCGCAAGTCCGCGCCGCTTAAGTTCGTTTGCGTCAAGTTTGCCCTTGTCAGATCGCATTTGCGAAGATCGGATTTCTCGAGCGAAGCTCCCATCAAATCGGCTTCCACGAAGCGGATATCCCTCAGATTTTGCTTGTCCAGCTTTACATGCCTGAGGTTCGTATAGGACCAGTCGCCTTTAACAATCGTTATTCCGCTCAGCTCGGCACGCGTAAAGTCGGAGCCGGTCATTTTGCAGGCCGTGAACTTTGCGACAAACAGATTTGCTCCTTCCAACAAGCAATTCGTAAACGCCGACTCGGTATGCACGGAAGCATTAAGCGCGGCGCCATGGAAATCGCATTCCTCGAACTTGCAGCCCGTCGTAATAGCTTCCTCCAACCGAGCGCCGATAAACTTGCATTTTATGAATGCGCAGCGCGTCAACTCGGCTTCCCTGAAATCTTCCCCGCTGAAATCAACGCCTTCAAACTGCCGATCGGTATAAGTCTGCATGGCTCTTCCCCTCTTCCCACGTCAAGCTCCGATAATATCCTAAATTCGATTGTAGGTGAACAAGGATAGAGTAGCAAGCTTAACTACGTCGCGGGCTTCGCCTTCTGAAGCTTTTTACCGAACAGCAGCCTCAGGAGAAGCAGTAGCACCGGCAGCCCAAAAGCAATCGGAAGCGCTACTCTCGGCCAATAAAACTCAAGGTATTTAAGCGCCCAGAAATGATCGTCCACCACCCAATAACCAAAGGCGCCAAGGATGAGGCATACCGGTATAATCATCGGCTTATTGCTTTTTAAGGCGAATACCCGGCTCGCGCAGACCGACGTCGCGTATACGCAGAACATCACTTCGAACAAGGCGGAGATGGAATAAAGGGCAATCATGATCATCTCGTACCTCTGCAGAAAATTGCCGATATGCGCATTACGGGCCAGCTTCATGCAGGAAAGCGTATATTGGGCGGTAACTTCTCCCGAAAGCACGGCGCCCTCCAGAATAGCCCAAATGACAATGATCAACCCGCTTGTCACAATCCCGATAATGCCCAGCTTGGCGCCGTATTTCTTCACATCCTTCACATGAGGGTAGATCAAGGCCGCAAGCATTGTCGCCATAGCCCAATCCGCGTCGAAGTGCAGGCTTGCCGCCGCCGTTTGCGGTAGACCGCTTTCAAGCACCGGAAGCAGATTGCGCATATCAAACTCATGAGTAGAGCCGATGATGATCAGCCCGTTCAGGAAAAAGATAAAGAGCAGCCCAACCAAGGCAATTCTAGCAATAACTTCAAGGCCGTAATAGCAGCCAAGCGCTCCGACTAGCAAAGAGGCGATAATAAATAGCGAAATAGGTGCCTCCGGCAGAAAATATTCCTGCAGATGATAGACGTAGGTAATCATAATCGGTCCAAAGGCAGCCAGGTAAAATACGAAAATGACCAGAGCAACCAGGGCGGCGAACCACTTTCCCAGCATGGCGCTGCCAAGCGAGATAAAATCCCGGTCAGGGGTTTTCCTGAGGGCCAGATAGGTGATATACATGATGACTATCCCTTGCAGCATCCCGATGAACGTAGCGATCCACATATCCGAGCCGATCACCCGGGCAAGCTCGCCCTGCGTCACGCCAATCGCTTTTACGAATATGAGATTAACGATCATCGCGATAAACATCCCGTTGGATATTCTGAAGGTTTTCATTTGATCCCGTCCCCCGCTGCTTTGACAACTGCCGATTTCACATCCACGTTTGTCTCGATTTCGAATTTCGCTTCGGCAAATATTTGATTCCAGTCCTTGCCTACACGCTTCCATTCCTGAGGGTATTTATTCCGAAAGATATCGCCTAGCTTCAGAAAGTCGGAATGGTGCTGCTTCTGTGCTTTGTCCAGCACATTCTCGATCCGCTGCTTCATCAATTTCTCCAGGCTGGCGTCTGCTGCATCCCTCAATTGTTCTACTGGAACATTACATCCGCTCTCCACGATATCCGCGGCTGACTTTAGACGGATTTGAAACCTGGGCTTCTCATTTTCATAAAACGATTTCACGGACATATGCGCATTTTTGAACTCCAGCGTCAACCGCCTGTTCTCATTGTTCGGACAGTTTATGACCTCAATCCCGCTCTCCAGCTTCTCGAGAAAAAACAAGGCAGCGCGTGCTTCCTTTGGCGTCAGCCAACCGATCATTTTATCCTCCCGGAATACCGCTGCCCCGGCCAATTCGACTTGTTTGAGCGATCCGTGCTCTTCCGGCTTTTTATTCGAGATCCCCCTTGGCTGCAGCTGCAGTCTTGCGACAACCGGCTGGGCAGAAGTGCTGAGCAAAGCCTCCTCCAGATTCATCATATTGCTGCCCGGCGCCAGTCCGACAACCTGGTTGTTGCGGAACAGCTTGTCTACCGCTTCCCCCGGCACAACCTCAATCCCAGTAATGGTTGAAATCAATTCATCTGGCTTATCGGACGTGACAGCAACCCACGTATTCATTCGAAGCTCGTGATTACGCGTAAAGAAATCAACCATGTCTCGAATTCCTTGCCGGGCATAGCTTTCGCTCAATACGATCATGAAGTTATGAGCCCAGTAGACTCTGCGGGACGAGAAGCGGCCTAAGTTGCGGATAGCGTCAAAGATCGTATTCCCTTCCGCCGAGATTGAATAAATCGGCTGCCCGGTGCCGCCGGCGGGAGCGCCGGTTTGTCCGCGGGCGTCTGCTGGACGGATAATCTGGGCGGACAGCTTTACCGTCCCCGGCTTGTTTCCCGTATCGATTCCAACGGCGGTTACAATAGCCAACTCGTTAATTTGCCTTAATCCCACGCAGGAGCTTTCAAGCAGTAGCATGGAGCTGAACAACAAAATCAGAAGAAACGTTCTCATATTTATTCACCCTTTTGCAGAGGCGTTGCGGGCATCTGATTATCCCCCATGCGGTCAACATCCTGGGCAAATCCAGGACGCTCATCCAGCATCCACATCGGAAGTCTCAGCATCGTATCCCGCTGATCGGTAGGACGGTAAGGACTTGCCGGCGCCAAGTACGATTCGCCGAACGAACGGATGGATAACGCATGAAGGAGAAGCGCGAAAAACATCGTCGAAAAACCAAGCAAGCCAAGGAATCCCGATGCGATCATCAGCGGGAAACGGAACATCCGAATCGCAAGCGACGAGGAATAGCTTGGAATGGCAAAGGAGGAAATCCCCGTTATCGCAACAATAATAACCATAAACGGCGACACAAGACCCGCTTGTACGGCAGCCTGGCCGATAATGAGCGAGCCTACGATGCTGACCGCTTGACCAATCGGCTTGGGCATTCTTAAGCCCGCTTCACGCATCAGCTCGAAAGCAAGCTCCATAATAAGCGCTTCTAACAGTACCGGGAACGGTACGACCTCCCGTCCGGACGCAATCGTCAAGGCCAGCGAGGTTGGGATCATCTCGTGATGGAACGAAACCAGCATTACGTATACGGAGGGCAGCATGAGGCTTATCAAGAAAGCAAAATATCTTACAATACGAAAAAAGGTTCCTACCCAATAACGGTTATAGTAATCGTCGGGCGCCTGAATGTACTGCCAGAAGAAGGTCGGGACAATTAGAACAACCGGCGTATTGTCGATAAAGATCGCCACCCTGCCTTCAAGCAGCGCGGAAGCGACCTTGTCCGGCCGCTCCGTGCTTTGTACCGTGTTGAACATGGACAGCGGCGCATCCTCGATTAGCTCCTCGATATAGCCGCTCTCCATAACAGAATCGATCTTAATCCGATTCAGACGGCTTTTGACCTCGTCAACCAGCCCTTCTTTGACAAGATCGGAAATGTAGGCGATGTTTACATCCGTCTGAGACCTGGTGCCGATGACCATCGATTCGAAACGCAGCATCGGATCTTTAATCCGCCTCCGTACATGAGCCGTATTCGTACGAATGCTTTCCATAAAGCCATCCCGCGGCCCGCGCACGTTATTTTCAGAGGAAGGCTCTTCTACTCCGCGATCCTTCCATCCCCTCGTGCTGACAAGCAGCGCCTGATCAAGTCCTTCGACAACAACCAGCGTATCGCCCGAGAGAATCCCGTTAATGCCTTCTCTCACATTCGGGCAGTCCTTAACGGTGGCGTTAAACAACAAGCTTGTCCGGATAGATTCGGCCGTTGCGAGCTCCGCCGGTTCACGGTTTAATTGGCTGCCGGTCACGACAAGCGCCCGGACGATGGCCTCTACAAGCGTTGTATCCGCAAGCCCGTCCATAAAGCATAAAAGTCCCGGTGAGCCGGCTTTGCCGCATAGCAGAAAATCACGCTTTTGAACATCAGCGCTATTACCCAGTATCTGATCAAGTACAGCCGCATTTTCCTTCACGGATGGCTTGAAGGCTCCTTTAAGCAATTCCTGTATAGAGGACAAAGTCCCTCACCTCTTCCCTTAAGGTGGTATAGGCTTAACCGCGATCGATCACAATAACTGGTAAACATTGGTTTACATATCATGCTAGGAGCTGGCTTATGAATTTCTATCATTCCTGGATCTATCAGAAGATGTTAAATACCGAATGGTTCCTGTGGCTGATCTTCGGTTCCCTGCTTGCACTGAATTTCCTGTCCCCGGTTATCGTCTGGTACGTGATTAGAAGAAATGCCAAGAACCGCCGCAGCAGCAAGCAGAATTGATTTAGAACGAAAATTGGAAATAATGTGAAAAATACACCGCTAGTATGCATCCCTGCTGCTTGTTTTATTCGCACGGAATGCAAAAACAACCCGCAGCCTCCAAAGGAAGTCGCGGGTTGTTCCGTATATTATCGAATGACAGGTTGTTACGATTTAATTCGCGCGCGGCCGGCGGTTATAGCCTTTTTCTTCATAGGGCTGAAGCTTCTCGATCCAAAGCTCGAGTAGAGCATCCACTTCCGCCTGATATTTTTTCAGCTCGGAACGGTCCGTCACATTCTCTTCGCGCGGCTTGATCGAATCCAGCTCTTCAAAAACAAAGCAGCTTCCCCCGTATTTGTTCCAATCCTGCTGCAATTCGAATACGGTGTTCATGTTTGTCTGCTGCATGAAGGCGAGCCGGTTCTTTGCTCCATCCAAATCCATTGAGCCAAGTACCAGAATTTTCCCGTTCTCCGTATTCCGAATCTGATAAACACCCATTCTCCGGAAGGTCTGGGCGTAAGCCGTCCCTAGCTCGCGCTTGCGCTGTTTCTCCATTTGCTCATCATCTCCTTCATACTTATTTACTAATTTACTAAATAAGTAACGTAGTCAAGATTAGCATACGTTGCAGTTAGGCGTCAACCGCTGCAATGAACCACGCAACCGATAAACAAACCCGGACATAACAAACAAGGCTAGACAATCCTGTCTAGCCTTGCAAAGATAACAAAAAATTCGATTAAGCGGTCAGCTTGATGATTCTAAGCGACGCGCTGACGATAGGCTGGTCGGCTACGCCGCCAAACGGAGGGTATTGGATGACCGCACTAATATTGATTGCGGTCTGAGTGCTGGTCGCAGGGATAAGCGCCCGAAGCTCGACCACATCATTGGCAGCTAGACGCATTATAGCCGTTGCCCCTACGTCATTGACTTGCTGACCGTCGGTTACAACTAGCCCCGAGGTGGTTGCGGGATGCAAGGTGCCGTTAATAAAAATTCCGAACGCTTGTGGGACAAGAGCCGCATGGCGTATGCGCTTGTCATGCTTGCCTCAAAAAAGGCGATTACCGCGATTCCGCAAAACGCTTAATCCCATCCATATAATCGGATTCGGGATAAGTGGCCTTGGCATGCTCATAGCCGGCATTGCCAGCCGTCCAGTCACAGGTAAGAATCAATCGCGTTGTCTCGCCTTCAGGCAAAATACGGAAGTGCATATCGCAATAATTTGTCTCATGATGAGGATCGTAAGCCGGTGCGGCATGCTGTTCATAAGCAAATTCATGGTTGGGTTCATAGCTGCGTACAAAACCGTAAACATGCAGCGTGTTGTCTCCGTCCGCCCCTTGCCCGCGGAATTCAATTCGCGCTCCCGGCTCAAAAGTGGATTGCATCGTGCAGCCGAATAAGGTTGCCTGAGTCCCCTCTGAAGTGGCAACCGCTGCCCATACATCCTCTGGTGCAGCCTGAATAACAATATCAAACGTAAGCTGATTACGACCTGCCGTAATTTCGGCCATTCTTTTCACATCCCATCATCTATTAATCTACGCGATTAAGCATACCATGTTTAATATGGAAATTAATACTAGAAAACCACGCAGGTGGACGTGGTTTTCTAGCTGCCTATTGCTCCAGAAGCCTGAGCAGCAGCACAACAGCCTCCGCGCGCGTAGCCGTTCCGTTTGGCACAAACAGATTGTCTCCGCGCCCGTTAAGGATTCCTGCTTGCTTTAACGCTTCTATCGCTTGTTTCGACCATGCCGGAATAGCCTCATCATCGCTGAATCCCGTAGTCCCGGCGGAAGCTGCCGGCAATTGGAGGATACGCGCAATGATAACCGCCATCTCCGCACGGGTAATGGCAGCGTCCGGACGGAAGGTTCCGTCGGCATAGCCGTTTATCATACCGGCATTGACGGCGATTGCAATCGAATCTTCGGCCCATTCCTGAATGGTTGCTCCGTCGGTAAACGCCACTTCCTTGCTTGAGACCGGAAGCTGCAGTGCCTTCACGAGCATAACGACAAACTCGGCACGCGTAACGGTATTGTCCGGACGGAACGTACCGTCCGCATAGCCGTTCACTATCTTTTTCTCCGCAGCTTGCTTGATCAGTTCCTCCGCCCAATGCCCCTGAAGATCCTTAAAGACCGGAGCCGGAACTGCTATGCGGGTAACGGTCACTTTATACGTTTTTGTATTGCCATTCTCCGCTGCTACCGTCCACTCCAGCACGTTAGCTCCAAGCGTTAGATGAACGGAGCTTTGCGATGCCGGAACCTGGCCGTTTACTTTGAGCCCTATTCTTGACTTGGAATCCGATACAGTCGCGCTTATCTCTACTTGATCAGCTTCCGTATCAGCCGTATAGTCGGTAGTAGACTGGCTGAAAGCTGGAGACAACCTGATGGCTTGCCCTTTGGCGGACAGGCTGATGGCTTTCAAATTGGCATCACTGGATAGCGATGGACCGCTGATCACCGGAGGCGGAGCTACTACCCGCACCGTACGGCTAACTTCGTCGGCGGCATTGCCGGCATCATCAGTCGCGTTATAGTGAATCGTATAGACGCCAACGGTATTTACATCTACAACATCGCCTGTTGTAACAACGTTATTTAAGTTTCCTTGTCTGCTGTCCGTTGCCGTTGCTCCTTGATCTTGATAAGCCGTGCCTCTCGTGATCTGAATTTCCGCATCGCCGTTTATCGTAATCACCGGCTTCACCGTATCTATCGTCCAAGTGTACGATGCGGCTTCGCCTGTTACTTGGCCATTCCCGGCATGAACTTGCAAGGTATGTGGTCCGTCGGCAAGCTCCGATAATACGAGAGGTGAAGCCGACGCTGTCCAGTCCGAATCATCCAAGCTGTATTCAAAAGTCGCATTCTCCTCGTTGCTTATAAAGCTGAAAGAAGCCGAGCTGCTGTTCGAAAGGGCATTAGGCGCGCCGGTAATCGTAGCGGAAGGTCCTTCCGACACGACCGGCTCCAGCACGCGGACCGTACGGGTTACGGTAACGGCGGCATTGCCGGCGGCATCGGATACATTATATTGAACCGTATAGTCTCCTGCCGTTGTTGGATCAACCGTTCCCGTAACCGTAATCTGCCCGGTTAAATCCCCGTCATGATTATCCGTAGCAGCTGCTCCGGGATCGGTGTAAGCCGTTCCCTTCTCCAATTGAATAACCGGGTCGCCGTTTATCGTAATCACCGGCTTCACCGTATCAATCACCCACGTATACGGGACGGGCGTTTCGTCCGTATTGCCAAAAATATCTACCGCGCGAACATACAGCGTATGAGAGCCGTCCGCAAGCTTCGAAAAAGTAACCGGCGAAGTACAAGCTGCGTAATATTCACCGTTGTTATCCAGGCTGCACTCAAAGGTTGATCCGTCTTCATTGCTGCCGAACGTAAACGACGGGGTACTGTCGCCCGATACGGCTGCCGGTGAAGAAACAATTGCGGTATCCGGCGCAGTTGTGTCCACCTGCGTATTCTGATATACGCCGTATACGTTAAATTCATTGATGGACCACCAGCTGCCGGATGTACCGGTCTGAACCAATTTGATATAGCGGACGCCCGCGGCCGTGACATTAATGGTTGTTGCACCGCTTGCTCCATTGCCGCTGGCTGCGTTGCTTCCCCAATTCGTGCCGTCCGCGGATACGTATACTTCATAGCTCTTGGCATAATCGGACCCGCTCGATTCCGTTACAATCTTCGTAATATCCGCTGCCGTTTTCATATCCACGATGATATACTGGCCGTTTGCCATCGGAACTCCCGCACTCCAACGGGTTCCTGCTCCATCGAACATATTGGCCGGAGCATCTCCGCTGGAAGGCGACGATTCCGCCGTCCAGCCTGTGCGGTCAAGCGCGCCGCCGGATATTTCCGGCGTTACGGCCGTTGCCGGGCTGCTGGCTGCCGAACGGTTGCCGCTTCCGTCTTTTGCTACGATTTTATACGTATAGCCGGTCGACGCCTTTAATCCCGTACTGTTGTATGCGGTAGCAATCGTAGATCCGATCAGCGTGTTGTTCCGGTATATCTCATAACCCTCAACGCCAACGTTATCGGTCGAAGCCGTCCAGCTGAGGTTAATCTGACTGCTGGATACCGGCGTTGCGATCAAGCCAGTTGGAGCGGTTGGCGCTTCCGCGTCGCCCCCCACGAACAATTTCATCGTTTGTCTCATGTTGCTGCTGGAGGTTACGCTTCCGCCGTTGCCGTTGACTATATGCGTAATCTCGCTGCCTGCGGTTCCGTTCAGCCAAATCGTCGTCAGATTATGCAATTTGATGCCCGGATTAGCCGGTGCTTCAATCGCGTTCTCCAGCTTAACCGCCGCATCCCGGAAATACGAATAAATGCCAAGCCCCCACGCTTCATGGCTGGTTACTTGATCGCCGATTTTGTAAGAGGCGTAACCGTTAACCGTTCCGTTATGGCTCATCCAGGATTGTTGATCCGGAACATCGTAGGGGATTTCCGATTGATAGAAATATAACCGTCCGCCGTTGCCGTTCCAGACCGTTTGATATTCATTATGATGCTCGTTAAATAGACCGTAGATGGTAACGTCGTCCCCATTAACGACAAGACCGTTCTTCGAGACATTGGATGTCCACGCTGCTCCGGCTCCGTGGTCGGCGCGCCAGATCCAGAAGTGATCGCCGATGACATCGTTGCTGTTAATTTCGAGGGCCGTGTCATTGCTGCCATTCACATGACCGCCGGTGCGGAAGAACACATCGGAGAGCAAGATCGGATTGGCCGAGTGATCGGCTGCGCTGCCCGGTTCACCTACCTTCAGTAGCGTAGAGGAGGTTTGCTCGCCTGCCTCGATAACAAGTCCGGATACGTTAACTCCGTCCACATCGTCAATAACAATGACGTCCTGCCCGTTATCCGGGATCAATGTCGGCAGTCCGATGCCGTATACAACGGTATTCGGGTTAGTTACGTGAATCGTGTCGCTTAAATGATAAATGCCAGGGGTGAAGAACAGGTTTTTCCCATCCTCCAAAGCGGCGTTAATAGCTGCCGAAGTAGCCGAGTCTGGCTTCGCGATATAGAAATCATCGATGGAGATCGACTGCCCCGGCGTCTGGCCGTTCGCCCAGCTGACGCCTTGCGTATTCGTCTCGAGCGAAGGAACAAACACTTGGTAGTGTCCTTGGTTATCGACGTAAAGATAAGGCTTTTCTTTCACAACCGGCGTTTTATCGATGACTGTATAAGGAGGATCCGGGAAATCGCCGGAAGGCGCGTTTTTATCCCCGACGAACACCATGTTCCATACGCCGTTCGACCAGCTGTTCCATTCGCTGTTGCGGGAGAACCATTGCTGCTGGGAAGCCGGAATAATATTGGCGTCGATCTTAGAATCCGCCAGATATCCGCCGCTAGCCCAGCCCGCATCCCAGGATGCCGTAAAATCAAACAGATGCATATCCTTGCTTACGACATGCACGCGGCGCATCGGGGCCGCCTGTGAGACGGCGTATCTGACGGTTGCATTCGGATCTGCCGGAGCGATCTTCACGTTCTCGATGGAACGCCAGAAGTTTCGGGTAGCATTGCCGTTATCCCATTTGGCATCGACGTTTAGAGGGCCCGTTATCGTAACATCATCCGGGTTCTGACCAAGACCCGCTACGGATGTGTTGAAGCCGACATTCATATTGACGTTGTAGGCACCCGGCTTGAAGAGCAGCGCATAACGTTCGTCGCCGAATTCGTTTCTTTCCTGATTGCCGTATACGGCGCTGGTAACGCTTTCAATATCGGGTTTGGACATAGATGGATCGAAGACATACACATTAGGACCAAAAATCGTGGAGTTAGCGGGGGAACTCGGAATGGCAGCATGCGTGACTGCGGGATAGACGGTGTTAAGACTGATGGCAAGCGCCAACGCGGAAACGGCGGCCGTCACCTTCTTCATCTTCTTCATAATTGCCTCTTTACCTCCCAAATCTTATTGGATGGAAGTCTAGGTGGCAGGTCTAGCTAAATAATAACGCTTTCATTTCCAGATGAAGGAGGGGTGAACTTTAGAATATTGGTGTTGTAAAATTAAGGACTTGATACATAATGTCTCAAGTCCTTAACAATTGATCCCGCCAAGACGGGTATTTAGGCGTCCATCCGTATTGCAGCTTAGCCATATCGTTCGAGGCTCCCCGCTCGCCGCGGTTCATGCCATCCTGCGTAACCGGCTCCGGCGCGCCAAGCGACTTGGCATATAACGGCAGCCAGATCTTCCCCTCCGCCGGTTCATCATCCACGATGTTTACGGGACCAGCCGGCCAATCCAGCGCCTGAAGGGCAGCGCGGGCCGCGTCCTCGACATGAAGGAACGAGGTTCGGCCGTCGGTTGCCGGTACCTTACCCTGCTTCACCTGCCCGGCAAACATCCCGCTCTCATGGTCATAAAACGTACCCGGCCCATACAAGGCCCCATACCGCAAAATAACGGAATGCGGCATTTCCGCTGCTGCCCGCTCCATCGCAATGACACCGTCAACCGAGATTTTTCGCGGCAGCGGCGCTTCCGCATCCAGACGATCCTTTTCGGTTGCGACCGATTCGCCGGGCTCGTAAGCCCACGAAATACTCTGCACAATCATTCTCGGCACCCCGGCAGCCAAGGCTGCATCAACCAGGTTACGAGTCCCCTCTATGCGGATTCTCGCATTATCCGCCAGATTCCATTCGCTTAGAGCGGTCAGCTGATGAATCACAACATCCGGACGGTAATCCTTAAGCAGCTCAAACATTCTGTCCCGGTCGTATACATCGGCAACAACGGCTGCTACTCCTGCTTGCTCGATTTGCTTGAGCTTGGAAGAGCTTCTGCTTAATCCCATTACCTCGTGTCCCGCTTCGGTCAGCAAAGGCAGCAGCAATCGTCCGACAACGCCGGCAGCTCCGGCAACCATAATTTTCAAAACGCTTCATTCTCCCTTCAACTACGGATTTTATTGCGGCTGCTCCGTGCGCGGGCTTTTAAGCTTGATCCGCAATAACAGTCGCAGCAGCGGCGATACCGCAAAGTAAATAAAGAATGTACGGAACAATTGATAACCGGATACCATCGACAGATCCGCATTGATCTCATGGGCCAATATCCCCATCTGATCCATCCCACCCGGCGCAAGACTAAGTAAAGCGGTAGACCGCGATACCGGATGAAGCAAGGTCATGAGCTCGCTAAGCGCCCAAGCGCAGAGCATTAACACCAATCCGCTTACTATGGCAAAAGAAAACGTCCTTACCTTCCGCTGGAGCTTGCCCGGCTTAAGCAGCAGCCCGACATACGTGCCGATCATCAGCTGCGATGCGCTTATTAACGTAGACGGAAGGGACGGCCCGTGCAGCCCGATTCCTTGGAGAATAGCTGTAGAAATCGCGGGTCCAAGCAGAAAAGCGGTCGGAAATTTGATCCGGTTGCCCGCAATCGCACAAATGACGCATACCGGCGCAAAAATCAGTATGTTCGGGAATAGAGCTGCCCAGTTTTCATGCTTGGCCGCGATCGGCACGGCTGCAGCCGCCGCGTCATGCACTTGTCCGAAGATCGGACTGAACACGAGTAACGGAATCCCAATGACAATAATCATCAGCCGGACGACCTGCGTCACTGTAACAACGGTCAAATTTACGCCTTTCGTCTCCTCGGCAAGCGCCAGTACCTGCGACAAACCGCCGGGTATGCTGCCAAGCAAAGCGGTCATGAAGTCCGTATCCGAAAGCCTCGATACCGCAAAGGCAATTCCCCCGCATAATAGCAGCAAAATAACGGTCATCAGGCACATCGTCGGCAGCTGCGCCCCCATCTCTTTCAGGGCCGTTCCCGTCATGGACAGACCGATGGTATACCCGACAATCATCATGCCGGAATTGCGAATTTGGCGAGGCCATCTATATTTGCCTTTCCATACGTTTGATCCGATTAACACCGCAATCATAGGCCCCAGCAGCCACGGTATCGGGGTATTCAGTAGGTAAAATATGATCCCGCCGCCAACGGCGGTTACGAGAGTTATCAAAAATTTAAATCCGTTTGATTCCGATATTGCTTGCCTGCCCATCGTTACAATCCTTCCTTCCCTTACCCTTTAATCATACAGGAAAGTAACGATGCCTGCATAATCCTTCAGCGATTCTTTTTTCACGTCAAGCTCCTTCACTTCCCGGCTTGGCTTGCCGGCTGCCGAGATGAAATTCTCCACTTTATCGAACAAAAGCTTGCCGGGCAGTCCAAGCGCCTTGGTCCGGTAATGCATCGGAATCGTAATGGCAGGATCGAGCTGGTTCATAACCGACGCGGCATCCGCACCGTTTAAGGTCATCTTTCCGCCAGCCGGAACCATTAGAATATCCACCTTTCCGATTTGAGCGATTTGTTCCGCTGTCAGCAGATGTCCCAGGTCACCGCAATGACATACCGTCAGGTCCCCAGCCTTAATCACAAAAACGATATTAGGGCCTCTTTTCTTGCCGCCTACTTTGTCATGGAAGGTCGGGATACCTGAGATGGACACCTCCTTTTTCCCGTATCCTCTTGGCTGATTAACCAGCATATATTCGCCGGAAGCCACCTGAATCTGGTTATGGTCCTTATGATCATGCGTGACGATAACGATGTCGGACTCGATATTTTTGGGCATCCTGTAGCCAAGGAGGCGTCCGTAAGGATCGATTAAGATCCGCGTGCCTTCGTCTGTCGTCAGCAAGAATGAAGATTGGCCATACCATTTGATTTTCATAAAAAATCCCCCTTTGAATATGTGCGTATTTTTGCACATTTTGGAACAAGGTGAAACGGCTATCGCCTTCCTTGGCGTAGCGCGTTTCAATCCGGAGAATTCTAAGTCATGTTTATAAGATAAATCTTATAAATTCTTAGAATTTGAGAAAACCTCTGTCGAGGCTGCTCTTGAATGGATGAACGACTATTTCTAGTCCAATAAATCGGATATCGTATAGTTGCCCAGCACAAAATAAACCTGGACGGAAATGTCCGCCATGATTTGCTTGAAAGATTCGTTTACTTTTTTGCCGAAATGATGATTCCCGGTTGTGTCCAGCATGCGGTCCCACGGAGGCTCCTCTTCATGCACGGTCTTATACACCTCGCGGAGCGTAACAAGCTCCGGACGTTTGGCCAGCTGGTAGCCGCCGGTACGCCCTTGTTTCACTTCAATGATGCCGCCCTCCACGAGCTGCGACAGAATCTTGCGCAAAGCGGTTGGCTCGCAATGAATCCGCTCTGCAATTTCGCTGCTTGTCAGCAGCTCTGTCTGGGAAGCCAATACGATTAAGGCCTGTACGCCAAATCCAAACCGTTTCAATTGTGCCATAGCTGCCGGACCGTTTCCTCCTTCGCAATAATATGTGCTAATTTTAGCACACTTTAATCGGCATGACAAAATCAACGTCCCTGCCTCAGATTTAGACGGATGGCTCTTCCGTATAGTATTGTAGTGGTTAGAGGTGAACAGCATGTGGAGACCGGACAGAACGGATAAAAAACCGTTGTATCAACAAATCGCGGACTATCTGGAGCAAAGAATTTCGTTAGGGGAGCTGCCTCCCGGCAGCCACTTGCCTTCTGAACGCAAGCTGGCCGAGCAATTGGGCGTTAACCGGAGCACCATTGTCCAAGCCTATGAGAATCTTCGCGCTTCCGGAATGATCGAAAGCCTGACGGGAAGCGGCACCCGCGTCTGCGGGCATCTATGGGGCATGGATCCCGCGCCGAATTGGAGCCGCTACGTGGAAGGCGGTTCGTTCCTGCCTAACTTTCCATTCATGCGCAGGATTCGGGAAGCGGTTCAAAGCGGAGAGCCGTTTATTAACTTCGCAAACGGAGAATTAGCCCCGGAGCTATCGCCTAACGAAGAGATTGCGTCGATTATGCGGAACCAGCCGTTTCATGAGCCGCTCGGATACGGAGATCCTCAAGGCTATGTCCCGCTCCGCTCGGCAATAACCGGCTTTCTCCAAGAGCTGCGCGGGATTCGGGCCACCGATGATTCCATTCTGGTTACCTCGGGCTCTCAGCAATCCTTGTATCTCATTACGCAATGCCTGCTGAATCCGGGGGATGCCATCGCGATCGAAAATCCGTCGTATTGCTACTCCCTGCCCATGTTCCAATCGGCGGGAATCCGCTTGTTCGGATTAACGGTTAACGAAGATGGGGTTGATCCGGAGGAAATACGGGCTCTTTACAAGCAGCACCGGATCCGCATGGTATTTCTCAATCCGAATTTCCAGAACCCGACCGGAATGGTCATGAGCGCCCAGCGGAGAGAAGAGGTCTTGAGTTGCTGCGAGCAGCTCGGAATACCTATCGTTGAAGATGATCCGTTCAGCTTGACCTCCTACGATGACGCCGCTCCTCCGCCTATCAAGGCCATGGACCGGAACGGGAGCGTCTTATATATCGGTTCCTTATCGAAGGTAGCGGCTTCCGGCCTTCGGATAGGCTGGATGGCAGCGCCTCATACCGTTATCCAGCGTCTGTCGGATGCACGGCAGCAGATGGATTTTGGCCTTAGCTTGTTCCCGCAGTGGATAGCCGCGCATTTGCTCGAGTCCGCTTCGCTTGCTCCGCATCTGGAACGACTGAGGGATTCGCTTCGTTTGCGTCGGGACATGATGGCGGAGGCGCTGCATCGGAGGCTTGGGAGCGAGGTCTCCTTCCATTTGCCCCAAGGCGGGTTAAATCTCTGGTGTAAAATCAACCGAAAAATCAAAGATTACCACCTGCTTAATAACGGAATCAAGCATGGCGTATTATTCATTCCGGGCAGCGTATTTGGCACAGAGCCGGGGTTTGTCCGATTATCCTATGCCCGTTCTTCCGTCAACGAAATTGTGACGGGGATTGATAAATTTGCCGCAGCCTTGAGAGAGACGATGTCCAATTGAGAAAACCTCTGTCGAGGCCTCTCGAAGATGAGCGACCGCGTTTATAGGTAGGTTTTATCGCCAAATCGAATTTCAGTTTTCAACTGTTATCAAAACTTAGATTTTCTATTGTGGTAAAAAAGACGTATGCCATGTCCTCATTCCGGACACAATGCATACGTCTTTTTCTTTTAATGAGCCTTCTGTTCCGCTTCCAGAAGCTCCTCGCCGTGTACAGCCATACGTCCGAATAATACAATAAGAAACGGACCGGAGATAAACGCCGCCGTCAGAAATATAAAGGAGATTAGTTCCTTCAATGCGTACCACCCTTTGCTTTATGATGTTAGTGACCTCATCATAAAGTCCGGGCATGCTTCTGTAACCAGCCAATTTTGCGTAACTTAAGCCATCCAATCCGGCCAGAAACAAATATAAAATGCCTCCCGGCTTACAGGAGGCATTTCATCAGCTGTTTGCTTTTGCCGTCGATTGACGAATATTGATTTCCGGCCGCAGCACGATTCTTTTTTTGACCGGCTCGGTTTCGTCCAGATTGGAGATCATCAATTGGAACGCCTGCTTCGCCATGCTGGCAATCGGCTGTGCTACCGTAGTAAGAGGCGGATCTACGACAGCCGCCAGGATTGTATCGTCAAAGCCTACAATCGACAGCTCCTCGGGCACCTTGATCCCGAGACTCCTCGCTTCCTGCATCGCTCCGATTGCAAGCACGTCGTTACAGCAGAATATCGCGGTTGGACGGTCCCCGCGGCCCAGCAGCTCGCCGGCTCCGCGGCGTCCTTCCTCGACCATGTAATCGCAGATGACGAGATTGCGATCGTCGAATGAAATCCGATGGTCCTGCAGCCCTTGCTTGAAGCCGCGGATCCTTTCCCGGGCGCTGCTTACCTTCAATTGCTCGGACAAGATGGCGATCCGGGTATGACCCATTTCGATCAAATGCTGCGCAGCCATCAACCCGCCAACATAGTCGTCGGCTACAACCGTATCTACTTCCAAAGCTGACGCTTCACGCGATATCATCACAATCGGAATTTTTCTGGCCTGCAGGTTGGTCAGGATGTCCAGGTTGTCTACCCCGGTTCCAATCAGGATGCCGTCGACGTTCTTTTGTTCCAGAAGGGCGATATAACGTTCCACCCTCTCGTCTTTATTGTCCGTGCTGCACATGATCACGCTATATCCCAATTGATGCGCCTGATCCTCGATAGCCCGCGCAATTTCGGAGAAGAACGGGTTGGATATATCCGGTATAAGCAATCCCAGCGTATAGGTCTTCTTCCCCATCAGGGCGGAAGCATTTACGTTAGGCTGGTAGTTCATCTGCTCCATAATTTTAAAGATTTGTTCCCGTCTTTTCTTGCTGACATTGCCTTTTCCGTTAATGGCATTGGAGACAGTGGCAATCGAGACCCCTGCTTCTTTGGCCACATCGTATATGGTTGCTTTCATGCCGAATCCCTCTGAAAAGTAAGATGGGGGATAGATGACCTATCCCCATGATTTCCTATTATGAGTGTTTCTATCAGCAGTTGCAACCGCTCGGAGCGCCAATTGCCGGGCTTACTTGGCCGTAGAGTTCAAGATCCATTGATGATCGGGATCATTGTGGAATTTCCATATACGCCGCGGTCCCGCCATGACATTCAGGTAATAGACTTCATAGCCGGGAGGTGCCGCAACCGGATGATAGCCTCGCGGAACAAGCACGGCCTCGCCGTTCTTCACGACCAGCGTCTCATCCAGATCCCTTTCATCCGTATAGACCCGCTGAATCGCGTAACCTTGCCCGGGATCTACCTTGAAATAATAGGTTTCCTCCAGAAACGATTCCTCCGGAAGATTATCCCGGTCATGCTTATGAGGCGGATAGCTGGACCAGTGGCCGCTTGGCGTAAACACTTCTACTACAAGCAGGCTGTCGGCCGGCTCCTGCTCCGGCAAAATATTTTGGACGAGACGTTCGATATTGCCGGAGCCCCGTACTTCCGTCCCTACCTGTTCAGGCGCGATCAAACGCGCTTCATGGTTTCCTTGGCCAGGCGCGGAGCAGACGGCAATCTCCAATTCCGTAAGAGCCTCGATTCCGTATGATTGACCATTAGGGACATAGACCGAATACGGCGGGATTTTCTCGAAAACACTCATCCGTCGGCCGATTTCGCTCCATTCCTTGCCGGCAGCCTTTACGTTCGCCAGCCCGCTCAGCAGAACAAGGCATACTTCTTTGTCTTCCGTTTGTCTCTCGACGGTCTGGCCCTTCTGCAATTTCAGAACCTCGAAACCGACGTAGGTCCATCCGGCCGATTCAGGCGTAATGGACAGGACGGAGCCGTCCGGACCCGCTGCGCTCTCTGGAGTGACGATAAGCTTGGACATGTTCGTATACCTCCGTTATAGTATGGCAGACTGCAACAGCAATTCGTCCAGCTCTGCCAGCTTGATCGATCGGTTCAGCTTGCAGGACAGCTTCGCGGCAAGCGCAATCCGTTCCGCCTGCAATCCGTCTTCTCCGGTTACCGGCAGTGCCGTGCCGTGAACTAGACTGTCGATAAACTGCTTCGACTCATCCGCGTAAGCGCCCATATAACGCTCCAGGAAGAAATGCAGCGGTTTGTCGGAAATAATTCCTTCCGCCGTGCTCACAACAGCCGTATTCGGATGGTCGTTGGCAATCGCCACGCTGCCCTTGGAGCCAAACACTTCAACGCGTTGATCGTAGCCGTACACCGCCTGGCGGCTGTTGTCGATAACGCCAAGAGCGCCGTTCGCGAACTTCAGAGTAACGATGGCGGTATCGATATCTCCGCATTCTTCGAATACCGGATCAACGAGAACGCTGCCTTGCGCGAATACTTCCACAACCTCGCTGCCGGATACGAAGCGCGCGATATCGAAATCGTGAATGGCCATGTCCATAAACAATCCGCCGGAAACTTTAATGTATTCCTTGGACGGCGGGTTCGGATCGCGGGATGTGATCTTCACGATATGCAAATCCCCGATGGTTCCCGCTTCCACATGCTCTCTTACCCGTTTGAAGTTATGATCGAAGCGGCGGTTGAATCCGATTTGAAGCTTAACTCCGGCTTCCTTCACCGCTTTTATCGCTTCAGCCGTTTCCAAGACGGACATGCTGACCGGCTTCTCGCAGAAAATATGCTTGCCGGCTTGCGCTGCCTGCTTGATCAGCGGCACATGCGTATCGGTGGAGGAGCAGATAAAGATGGCATCGATATCCGGATGCCCGATAATGGCGTCTGAATCTTTGGTCAGAAGGCCAATCCCTTTTGCCTCCGCCCACGCTTCCAGCTCAGGTCCGGCGAAGAGATCGCTGACGCCAACGATCTCAACCTCCGGATGCTTAAGCAGATTTTCCGCATGTATTTTTCCGATTCGGCCAGCGCCGATGATGCCGATTTTCACTTTTGACATCGAGTAAACCTCCCGTATGATCGATTACCAGCGTGTTGTAACCATTTTCTTGCGCGTGAAGAACTCGACGCCGTCGGTGCCGTTCGCGTGCAGGTCGCCGTAGAACGATTTCTTCCAGCCCGAGAACGGGAAGAAGGCCATTGGAGCCGGAACGCCCAGGTTAACGCCAAGCATGCCCGCATCGATCGTTTCGCGGAATTGGCGCATCGACGCCCCGCTTTGGGTGAACAGGCAGGCGCCATTCGCGAATTCGGAACGGTTAGCCAGCTCGATCGCTTCGTCCAGCGTGTCTACGCGCACAATCGACAGGACCGGAGCGAAAATTTCGTCTTCCCAAATTTTCATCTCGCTTTGCACCTTGTCGAAGATGGTAGGGCCAACAAAGTAGCCTTGACCATCCGAAGCTGCATCCTTCCGGCCGTCGCGGATCAGCAGAGCGCCTTCCTTCTCGCCGATGTCGATATATTTAAGCGTACGTTCCTTGTGAGGTCCGCGAATAACAGGACCAAGGAATACGCCGTCCTCCATGCCGTTGCCGATCGTAATGTTGTCGGCAGCTTCCTTAAGCTTGCCGACAAGCGTGTCGCCAACCTCGCCTACGGCCACAACGACGGAGCACGCCATGCAGCGCTCGCCCGCGGAGCCAAAGGCTGCGTTTACGATTTCTTTTACCGTCAGATTCAGATCTGCATCCGGCATAACGATCGAATGGTTTTTCGCGCCGGCAAGCGCCTGTACGCGTTTCCCGTGCGCCGAAGCCGTTTTGTACACATACTCGGCTACCGGCTGGGAGCCCACGAACGAAATCGCCTTAATCGTAGGATGCTCCAGCATGCCGTTAACGACATCGTGAGCGCCGTGAACGATATTAAACACGCCTTCGGGAAGTCCCGCTTCCTGCAGCAGCTCGGCCAGACGGTTAGCCAGAAGCGGCGTACGCTCCGATGGCTTCAGAACAAAGGTATTGCCGCAAGCAATCGCAAGCGGGAACATCCAGCAAGGCACCATCATCGGGAAGTTGAACGGCGTAATACCGCCAACAACGCCAATCGGATAACGGTACATGCCGGATTCCAGGTTGGTTGCGATATCCGGGAGCTGCTTGCCCATCATCAGGTTTGGAGCGCCGGCGGCAAACTCCACGCATTCGATCCCACGCTGTACTTCGCCGTAGGCTTCGTTGTAGCTTTTGCCGTTCTCCAGCGTTACCAGCTTCGCAAGCTCATCCCAGCTGTCGACCAGAAGCTGCTGATATTTGAAAAGAATACGCGCTCTCTTCGGCACCGGCGTGCGGCTCCAAGTTTTGAATGCTTCGGCAGCCGTGCGTACGGCCAGATCAACGTCTTCTTTCGTAGACAAAGGAACGTTTGCGAGAACTTCTTCGGTAGCCGGGTTGTAGACTGGCTCGCTTTGCGTTGCTGCAGCTTCTACCCATTGACCGCCAATCCAGTTTTTTAATTGTTGTGTCATAGGAGCACCTCTTCCTTGTATTTGCGAATTAGACTACAATTTCACCGCGTTCGCAGCGGGCGATATAATCATGAACCTGCTCTGCTCTTGGCATGGCATCCGAGCAGCTGTGGCTGGAAATAACGATACACGCGGACGCGCTGCCGAACTCCATGCTTTTCTCGAGCGTCCAGCCCTGCATAACGCCGTACAGGAAACCAGCCGCATAGGAGTCGCCGGCGCCAAAGGTCTTGATCACCTTGGCCGGGAACGACTTGGCACGGTGGCTTGCCCCGTCCTTCGTATAAGCGATGGAGCCTTCTTTGCCGTGCTTGATAATGACGATCTGAGCGGAATGATTGAACCATCTCGATGCCGTGCTGTGATCGTTATGCTCCTGCTCGAAGCATTCCATCATATCGAACTCTTCCCGCGTTCCGAGGATAATGTCGCATTTCTCGGCGGCAAGATTATAATAAACGGCCGTTTCCTCTTGCGATTTCCATGTATAAGGGCGGTAATCCAGATCAAAGGCAATAACCGTGCCATGCTTCTTCGCGTATTGAAGCGCTTGGAACACCGCTTCGCGCGAAGGGCTTTGGGCAAGCGCCGTTCCGGAAATAAGAAGCAGCTTGGATTTCGCGATCAGCTCCTCATCCACTTCGCCTGGCGTAAGCAGCAGATCGGCCACGTTGTCGCGGTACATCAGGATGCTGCAGTCGGTTGGACTCTTAATCTCGGTAAAAGCAAGTCCGGTCACCGCGCCCGTGTAGTCGTTTACGACATTGCTTGTATCAATCCGGTTCTTCTTCAGATAATCGCGGATAAAGCGGCCCATTTGATCATTGGCGATTTTGCCGATAAAAGCGGTCTTTAGATCGAACCGCGACATGCCAATCGTAATATTGGCCGGAGATCCGCCCACATATTTCGTGAATGTACTTGTCTCTTCCATTGGACGGTTAATTTCGTTCGCGTTCAGATCGATGCAGAGACGGCCGATTGCCGTGAAGTCGAGAGACCGGTCAGCTGGAAACTTGATGTCGTTCATTGGGATTCCCCCGCTTTCGTAGGAAGTAGCGACTCCAGATAAGTGATGGCTTTGGACGCGAATTCGTATGCCGGAGATTTGGCAGGATCCTGTTCCCCCTCAAGCATTGCCCAGCCGTTATAACCGCGGGCCAGCAGCTCCTCCACAACCGGGCGGAAATCAAGATCGCCGGTTCCCGGAACCGTAAATACGCCTTTGCGGATACAAGTGATAAAATCGGCCTTTTCCGCGCGCGCCTCATCCAGCACATGTTGTCTTACATCCTTCAGATGAATGTAGGCGATCCGGTTATAATGCTTGCGAAGCACCTCAAGCGGATTGGCTCCGCCATAGTAGGCATGCCCGGTATCAAACAGCAGGTACACGAGGTCCGGGTCGGTCAGCTCCATTAGACGGTCGATTTCTTCCGGGCTTTCCACGGCCGTTCCGCCATGATGATGGTAGGTCAGCTTAAGGCCATGCTGCTTGGCCAGCGCTCCGGCTGCATTCAGCCCTTCGGCAAGACTCTTCCAGCCTGCTTCGTCAAGCGGAATAACTTCCTTCTCGTGAGGCGTGCGGCGTGGATCGAAATGCAGCGAACCGCCAACCTCGCAAGTACTGATCACCGTACTGCCCATTTCCTTGAGGAATTTGACATGCTGCTCGTAAGCCGCAAGCTCTTCCTCCCGGTAAGCCGGATCCGAGAACAGCACGGATTTCCATTGGGATACCAGCTGCAGGTTTCTTTTCGCCAGCTCCTGCTTCAGAACTTCAATATCAGTCGGATACTTGCGTCCCATCTCGGTACCGGTCAGGCCTAACCGCTGCATATCGTCCATAATTTGCTCGTATGTTGTGTCGGCACCATGCTCCTTCACGTCTTCTCCGACCCAGTTGATCGGATGGGCGCCAATCTTGAACGGCAATGTCTTCATCAGCCTCAGCTCCCTTAGCGTCTTATATCATTCTTGCGGCGCGGATCCGCTGTTTCATGTCCACATGCGCGTCCAGCACTTTATTGCTGACCGATACTTCCGGTACGCCAACGTTCCACCAGGATTCGTAACCGGCTGTATTGGTACCCGGCACGACGGGAATTTCGATCAAGGTCGTTACCGTCTCTTGCTTGGCTTGAAGGAGAGCTGCCTTTAGCTCCTCCGCGGAATTCGCCTTATAGGCTTTGGCCCCTAAGCTGCGGGCATGGGCTGCAAAGTCAATTGGCATATAGCTGCCGGTAAGACGTCCCGAAGCCTTGTCGCGGTAGCGGAATTCGTTGCCGAAGCCTTCGCTTCCGTGGCCGCGCTGCAGGTTATGAATACACTGGAAACCATGGTTATCGAATAACAAGATCGTGATTTTGACGCCTTCCTGCAGGCTTGTAATCAATTCGGAATGAAGCATGAAGTAGCTTCCGTCCCCAACAATTGCATAGACCTCCCGTTCACCGGCAGTTGCCAGTGCCGCTCCGAAAGCTCCGCTCACCTCATAGCCCATGCACGAAAAACCGTATTCCATATGGTACGTTTTCGGTTCGGCCGGTCTCCACAAGCGGTGCAGATCACCCGGCAGGCTGCCTGCCGCGCAAACAATAACGGAGCTTGGATCAATCGCGTTCTGAATAACGCCAAGCGCATGGGTCTGGGCAAGTCCTTGCTCATGCTCCAAGGCGTATAACCGGTCTACCTCGGCATCCCAGGTCTTCTTCAGATCCGCAACTTCATGGTCACCGTAAGCGGTTTGGTAACCGGATGCTTCAAGAGCCTCTGCAAGCTGCTTAAGTCCCAGCTTGGCATCGCCGGTCAAGGCAGCGCCGCCCCATTTGGCGGAATCCAGCGGACTCACGTTAATATTTATAAATTGAACATCATCCGCAAAAGCCGATTTGGAAGATGTGGTAAAGTCGGAATACCTTGTTCCCACCCCGATGATGACATCCGCTTGCTTCGCCAGCAGGTTAGCGGCCAGCGTTCCCGTTACTCCAACGCCGCCAACATTGAGCGGATGATTCCATGGGAGTACGCTTTTCCCGGCTTGCGTCTCCGCTACCGGAATGCCGTACGTCTCCGCCAAGTCTTGAAGCTCGCTCACGGCCGATGCGTACAATACGCCTCCGCCGGCAATAATAAGCGGCTTCTTCTTGCCCTTAAGCAGCTCTGCCGCGCGTTGCACCGCACCCTCGGCAGGCGGGCGGCGGTCGATATAATGAATGCGCTTACTAAAAAACGCTTCCGGGTAATCATAAGCTTCTGCCTGAACATCCTGCGGCATAGCCAAGGTCACGGCCCCCGTCTCTGCCGGGTCCGTCAACACGCGCATCGCTTGGAGCGCTGCCGGCATGAGCTGCTCAGGCCGTACGATACGGTCCCAATATTTGCTGACTGGCTTGAAAGCATCCGTAGCGGATACCGTATAATCGGAAGCGACTTCCAGCTGCTGAAGCACCGGATCCGGCTGGCGGGAAGCAAAGTTGTCTCCGGGCAAGAGCAGTACGGGTATGCGGTTCACGGTAGCGGTTCCGGCGGCGGTTACCATATTCAGCGCGCCAGGTCCGATGGAAGAGGTGCAGGCATAAATTTGCAGGCGGTTCTTCTGCTTGGCAAAGGCCGCGGCCGCATGCACCATGCCTTGCTCGTTTTTACCCTGGATCAAAGTCAGACTGCCGGGGCTATACTCCAGCGCCTCGCCGATCCCCGTTACGTTGCCGTGTCCAAAAATCCCCATGACGCCTTGAACGAACTTGATCTCCTCGCCATCGACTGAAACATACTGCGCATCGAGGAACCGAACCAAAGCCTGGGCCATCGTCAATCGGATAGTAGTCATAGTACCTCCCGTTTAGTTAATCGCTTAATTAGACATAAAATAAGTAATTAAAAGACTTTATTCGACAATATAAAACAAAGTTAAGTAAAATTAGTTAAGCGCTTAACTCCATTATACATACCGCCTTGTATTTTTCAATTCCTTTTTGAAAGAAAATTTGATGATCGGCTTCAAAACCAGTGGATTATGTTCTGATCAAGGAAGAATGAACGGACAGATGTCGAATGTATTTTATATTGATGCTTATATCCGGGAGGTCTGAAATGAAGGTCAAACGAATCGTCGCCAATATCCATGCAAAGGATG
Organism: Paenibacillus glycanilyticus NBRC 16618; assembly: GCF_004000805.1. GTDB lineage: Bacteria > Bacillota > Bacilli > Paenibacillales > Paenibacillaceae > Pristimantibacillus > Pristimantibacillus glycanilyticus. Next base: position 586 of record NZ_BILY01000009.1, on the reverse strand, counting down.
CCGCAGCGGCAAAATGCTTTTACCAGGATGTGCTTGGTCTTGATTTATTGATGGATCATGGTTGGATTAGAACCTATGGTTTACATGAGGAGATGAGCATTCAGATTAGTTTCGCTTCGCAGGGCGGCTCGGGAACGCCAACGCCCGATCTATCGATTGAAGTCGATGATCTTGATGCTGCATTGGATGGCATGAAGAGGGCTGGATTTCCTATAGAATATGGTCCTGTTAATGAACCTTGGGGCGTTCGGCGATTCTATGTCCGCGATCCGTTCGGGAAGCTTATTAACATTCTTGCTCATGAATAAAAGGCAGGGACGATAATGTTGCGCCTTTAAGGCCGTGAGTTGTTTCTTATGATGTAAGGTTAGGATACCATGGTACCGCCGCTCCATTTTGTCGCCGTACGCTGGATTTCCTCCAGTGAACTCAGCAAAATGAGGAACTATTTGGAGCTACGTTGGAATCACCCCATCAAAAAAGCCAAAAATGAGCTGAATGATCAAAATTGAGCTAATTCTATTGAAGATAATCCAACGTAGAACGTCAGCTCCACTAGAAACACCTCATATTACTGTATTAAATC
>NZ_BILY01000008.1 GCF_004000805.1 Paenibacillus glycanilyticus NBRC 16618 | reverse complement strand
TCGCTCAAGGCTTTCTACTGAAGGACAATTTTTAACCTTTTACCGCGCCTGCCGTAAGACCGCTGACGATATATTTTTGTCCCGCTAAATAAAGAATGAGGACAGGAATCGACGTCATTACGAGATCGGCAAAAATGAGATTCCAGTCACGGCTGTATTTGCCGTAGAAGTTGTAGATGGAAAGGGGCATCGTCCATGTCGAGCTGTCCGTAAGGAAATACAGAGGAATCGTGATGTCGTTCCATACCGACATAAATACCATGATTGCAACCGTCGCGTTAACCGGTACGATAAGCGGCGTAATGATTCGGAAGAACACGCCCATCAGGCTCGCGCCTTCCAGAAAGGCAACCTCATCGAGCACCTTTGGCACCGATTTGATAAAACCGCTGTATAAAAAGATGCTGAAAGCAGTATTTAAAGCTGCGTAGATCAGAATGACGCTCGTGATGCTGCCGTAGAAGCCCAGCCACTGCACAACGCGGATCGTTGTGATCGTGGACATCGGAGCGATCAGTCCCATAAAGAAAAACAGATACAGGTAGCTTGCAACCTTGCTGTCGCGGCGCGCTAGTATAAAGGCGGCTGCGGAAGACGTAATAATATTCAAAATGGCGGATACACCGGTAATGACGATTCCGTTCAAAAACGCCCGAGCGAGACCGCCTTCCTTAAATACGGTCACATAGTTAGAGAACATCCATTTGTCCGGGAACCGGATTTGAAATTTGGATACTTCCGCGCTCGTCATAAACGAACCGAAAATCATAAGCAACAGCGGAATGATGATGCCTAGGCAAGCGATTAACAGCAAGATTTCTACCAGGTAGTTGCGCAGCGATATTTTTCGAGCGAAATTCATTATTCGGTAACCTCCTTACGGCGCATGAAGACGAGTAACGGAATGGCAATCAGGCTGACGATGAGGAACAGAAGCGTATTGATCGCCGTGCCCAGGCCCCAGTTGCCTTCGCCAAACGCCCGGAGAATAATCGTACCGACTACCTGCGAGGAATTGCCCGGACCGCCGCTTGTCAATACGAATACTTCGGAAAAGACCTTCAATCCGCCAATCAGCGTAAGCATCAGGTTGATATTGATGGCCGGCAGCAAAAGCGGTACGGTAATGTTCGTAAAGCTTCTCCACGCACCCGCACCGTCAATCGTTGCGGCTTCATAGTATTCCTTCGAGATGGATTGCAGGCCAGCCAAATATATAGCCATTTGGAAGCCGGCTTGCTGCCAGATGGCAACGAGAGCAACCGTCCAAATAACGAGATGAGGATCGGTCAGCCATGCCTGGCTCAGGAAGTGAAGGCCGATGGCGTCAAAAAACTTGTTCACCATGCCTTCCGTGCGAAGGATGGGGGTGAAGACGATAGAGATTACGAGTACGCTTAGAATAGATGGAGAATAAAATATGGCGCGAAGGAAATTGCGGGATTTAAGCCGCATATTTAAAGCGATGGCCAGTACAAGGCCAATCACATTTTTTCCGACAACAGTTGCTAGCGCAAAAATAAACGTGTTTTTCATGGCAAGAAGCAAGGTATCGTCCGTGAAGATCTTGTTGAAGTTATCGATGCCGATAAACTTGATGCCGATACGATCCAGACGCCAGTCGGTAAAGGAGTAATACAGGCCGATAATGGCCGGCATTACGAAGAAGACCGTATAGATCAGCAGCGCAGGCCATACGAGATAATAGCCGTACATACTTTTGGAGCGTGTCATCATTTTCTCATCCCACCAAAATTGTTGATTTTATATTCTAGTTTTTGCTGCGGTGTTCCTTAGAAGGAGCGGCCGCCGTATGGAACAGCAGCCGCAGAAACGTGCATTGGTTTATTGTTGTAGCTTAGAAGCCTGCTTCGCCTTTGTCCTTCATCAGCTCGGCAAACTTGTCATTCCAGGTTTGAAGCACTTGCTGGGATGTTTTGCTGCCCGTGAACTCGTCTTGCAGGCTTCTATACAGTTCGCTGCGGTCAACGAGCATGTAAGCGTCCATCGTCATGGCAACCTTCTTAGGCGTAATGTAATTGTCCAAAATTTCTTGCTTGTATGCAGGAAGCTCAGGCGTTGTTACGTCGCTGAAATTGGATACGTAGCTTTGGTTGTTCACGATTTTTTGCGCCACTTCTTTTGTTGCAATGAAGTCTAGGAATTTTTTGGCTTCTTCGATATGCTTCGCTTTTTTCGGAATAAACAGCTGGCCGCCAAGCGGGCTTGCGCCAAGGTACGCGTCGCCGCTGTTGTCGGTAGGGTAAGCGAACAGGCCGAGGTTCATGTTAGCATCCTGCTGCTGTACCGATTCGATCAGCCAGTCGCCCATGAACATCATCGCTACTTCCTTGTTCAGGAATTTACCCGCAGCCATGTCATAGCTGTCGCTCAAGACGTCGGTATTGGTGTAGCCTTTTTTATACAGATCGTATTGCTGGTCAAGGATCGTCTGGAACGCTTGAATGTCCGTCCATTTTTTCTTGTTTGCGTTCAGATCGTCGAAGAGGGTAGGTTCGCTTTTAGCCGCGTATTCGCCAAACGATGCGCCCGGCATGACGTTAGCCGCCCAGTTGTCTTTGAATGGCATAAAGATTGGCGTGTAGCCGGCTGCTTTAATTTTCTCGCATGCCGCAAGGAATTCGTCATACGTCTTCGGAACTTCAAGTCCAAGCTCTTTGAAAATATCTTTGTTGTATACCACTCCTTGCATGCCCGTATCTTGGCTTACGTGGAAGCTGTAAACATGGCCGTATGCGGACAGGACGTCTTTGTTCAGAAGACGGCTGACCCAAGGCTGGTCATCCAAGATTTCAAAGTTGCGCTCAAGATTAAGGTCGGTCGTCGCGCTAGCCAGGTTGTATTGCAGAATGTCCGGCGTTTCGTTAACTGCCAGCTTGGTCTGGAGAACGGTCGACGTTTGCTCTGCGGGAAGCAGCTGTAAATTCACTTTGATATTCGTTTCTTTCTCGAATTCGTCAAGCAGGTCTTGCTGTACGAAAGCGGAGTCCTGCGAGCTTTTGGATAGAGCAAGCTCAATCGTTACTTTTTTGCCGCCTCCGGTGCTTCCGCTTTCGGAATTCGAGCTGTTGCTACCGCATGCTGCCAGCGATACGGCTAGTACTGCGCTTACCGCGCCCAATGATAGCTTACGTGCTGTTTGCTTCATGTTTTTCTCCCCTCATGTTGCCCTTTGTTGTATCTTCTACTGAATCCGTTTACAATCCAATTGTAGGTTTTTTTCAAAAGGAGGTACATGTTTGACCTTTACCTTTTCTGTGTAAAATTCTGAACTCATATCGAATCGGAGGCTATCATTCTTGAAAGGCTTCAGTCAAAAAATTAAATTTACTCCACGACACACCAGCCTTCAAACGAAGGTAGTTCTTATGTTTTTAGTCTTGCTGTTATTTGTGCTGTGCTGCTTTTTGGCCTATGTGAATTGGCAGGTCATCCGGCCATTGAAGGAAAACAATGAAAACGATAAGCAGCTCACTGCAGCCAAAATCAGCGGACAGCTGGACCAATATATTAAAAACCAGAATCAGCTGTCCCAGCGCGTTTTGTCTAACCAGCAAGTCGCGGCGGCATTATCCGGAGGCTATCATTCGGCGGATTCCGCTGAAGGTCTGACGCAGAGCCGCATATTGAAACAGATGATGTTCGAGGCAATCGGTCCAAGCGTGGATATTCGGGATATGATCATCTATGATCTTGAAGGAAGGGCGGTTTCTTCTTACATCGGTTATCCGTCAAACCCGCTGCTGCTCGAGGCCGGACTGCGGACTGCAATGGATGACAACGACTATATTTTATACCAGCAGAAGAACGGCATAACGGCGTTTGATAGAGCGATTATCAATCAGAATGGCCAGATTTACGGCTATCTATCCATTCAGCTGGACCAGTCCGAGCTGCAGCTTCCAACGGAAGACGTTGCGGTTGGCGACGTCTATATCATGGATCAGAAAGATCAGCTGATTGCCCGCTCGCAGAATGCCAAGGAGCCGGATCATCTGGAGCTTACGAAGGCTAACCCCGAGAGCAGCGGGATGTACTTGGACGGCGATTCCAATTATATCGCCTATAACCATTCGGCCAGCACCGACTGGACAACTTATGTGGTTACACCAAAGCAGGCCGTGCTTGGACCGGTCAATTCCGTCCAATATTTATCGATTACGCTTATTTCCATCCTGATGCTGTTTTCATTCGTGTATATTTATTTCAGCACCCGGAATCTGCTGCTGCCGATTCGGAAGCTGCGAGGCCAGATGTCGCGCATCAACTATAGCAACCTGGATGTCAAAGTGGACAACCGTTCCCATAACAACGAGCTGATGGCTTTAAGCGAATCCTTTCAGGAGCTGTTAGGTCGTCTCCAGCAATCGATCGAAAACGAAAAGCTGGCGCTGCATGAAGAAGTGAAGGCGAGGAACTCGGCTCTTCAAGCGCAAATCTCGCCGCATTTTATTCACAATGTGTTATATTTGATTAGCATTGCCGCCCAAGAGGGTAAAAACAAAGCGGTATCCGATATGTGCAAGCATCTGTCCGATTCCTTGCGGTATATCGTGACGTCTCCTTACCAGCATGTTTCCTTGGCGGAAGAATTGGAGCATACCCGAAACTATTTGTCGCTTGTCGAGCAAAACTACGAAACCGATCTTGAATGGGAAATTATCGCCGAAGATGCTGCCGCCAATCTCATACAGCTTCCAAGGCTGGTCATCCAGCCGTTCGTCGAGAACTGTATCGAGCATGCCTTTACGAATACTGATCCGCCTTGGCGCATCAGTATTCTGGTCAAGCTGTATAACGGCATATGGGCCATTGAAATCAGCGATAATGGCGAAGGTATCGAAGCCGGCAAGATTAATGAAATCATGAAAAATATCTCGAATTCCGAAGCAAGGGAGCATGAGCTCCATATGCCTTCAAGCTTTGGGAATATGGGGATTGTTAATACGGTGAATCGGCTTAAGCTCATGTATAAGAACAGGTTATTTTTCAATCTGTACAATAACGTGGGGGAGGATAAAGGTTCAACCGTGCAAATTATCGCCTCTCTCACGAAAGACTTTTACTAGAAGGAGTAGAAAGCCTATGTTTACCGCCTTGATAGCCGAAGACAGCAAGCCGATACTGCGTAATATCAAGGCGCTTCTCGAATCCTCCGAACTGCCGATCCGGATCGCCGCTACAGCCTATAATGGGGAAGAGGCACTGGATTATTTGAAGAAGCAGCCCGTCGACATCTTGATTACCGATATTCGAATGCCCAAGCTGGGCGGGCTTGAACTTATCGAGCAGGCTATGAGGCTGCATTCGTCTCTGAAAGTTGTGCTCATTAGCAGCTACAGCGATTTCGAATATACGCGGAAAGCGATTAATTTGCAGGTGTTTGATTATTTGCTGAAGCCAGTTGAGCGTAGCCAGCTGATCGAGGTTATGCAACGGATCGTTGATTCGCTCGCTGATAAGCTGGAGTATAGCCTCGAGCCTCTAAAGTCGATTGTGCCACCTGCCTTTCTATCCGGCTTGCGTCTTGAACCGCAATTTCATGAACAGCCGGTCTCGCTGTTTCTGATTGGCAAGCAGCCTTTTACTCCGGATTCAGGCAATTGGAAGGTCGAAACGCTGCAATCGATGCTTAAAGCCATCTGCCAGCCGCTAAGCTGCTGGGTGTTTCCGGCCAAGGATTCGGACCGTTATCTTGTTTTTGTTCAGCCGGCTATGAAGGAGCGGTTCGCAACAACTCTTGCTTGGATGGAATCCGTTGAACGTCTGCTGCTTAGCGTTGATATTGAAATCGCTATGGCGGGTCGTTTTCAGCCGGTTGATCTCGACCAGCTTCAGCTTCAATACTACAAGCTGAAAGGTCTGCTCGATGAAGAAACGCTGCTTGATAAAAGAGTGCTGCTCGATACGGATTATCGCATTCCCGAACAGACGGGGAAGGATGAAGGTATCAGAAGCTTTACCGATATGATTGAACAGCGCCAATCGCAGCCCTTCCTGATTAAACTCCGAGAGTATCTGCAAATCTCCTATAGCCAGCATGCCCGTTATGTCGATCTGGAGAGGCTTGTATCGGCGATAGGAGATGCTTTTGCCCATGCGCTGCCAAGCAGCGGACCCGAGGAAAGGCTGGCAGCGGCAGCAACTGTCAAAGAAATGCTGGAGCAAGGCAGCTACCAGAGATTCTGCGAGCGATGCGTGGACTGGTGTGCCCACAGCTTTGAACAGCTGCAGCTGCGCAACCGGAAAAGCGGAGAAGAGCTGTTCGAGCAGATGGATGCTTACGTCAAGCTCCATAAATTTTCGCAGCTTTCCATCAATGATCTGGCTGCCAAATTCCATGTCAGCGCGTCCTATGTGAGCCGGATCATAAAGCGTTATACGAACACGACGTTTGTCCAATATTACATGGAGCTGAAGATCGGGGAAGCCTGCAAGCAGCTGCGGGCCAAGCCGGATTTGAAAATCAAGGAGCTCGCGGATGCCCTTTCGTTTAGCGACCAGCATTATTTCTCCAGGGTGTTCAAGGATCATACGGGATTAAGCCCAAGCGAATATAAGGAGCAATGTGTGGGTTCAGAGTTTTAAAAAACGGTGCATGGATAGTCCATGCACCGTTTTTTTAGCTATAAGGATATCAAAGAATGTAACAATTATCGTAATAGCCGCTTGAACAGGCAATAACCAATACACGGCAATTCTCTCGCCTTTCAACTCCCATGAATATCGGAGGCTATCGCCTTCAGGGTCAAGTGTACAGGTCGTATTTCCCCTAAGTGAATACAATAAGCTGTAATCCAAAACTGGAAGGGGATAATTACGGTGAACCGCAACTATTACATGGGCATGGGCAATGTAGGTAGTATGAATGAAGCTAACTTTTGTCCCGATTGTCCAACGCAGACGATTTATGATCCTCCGATTACTCTATATGAGAACTACTACCATCCGCAGCTTGTGAATGTCGTCCAAAATATTGAAACGGTGAAGCAACATCATTGTTGTCCCGTCTATCAGCATCTTTACACGCATACCGAGAAAAACGTTATGGTTTCGAGCGCGAAACGCGGGAAACAAGCTAAAGCATCTTCCAAGAAACGTTCGAAAAAATAGAACCAAAATTAACGAATGACTTATGGATGTGCTGTTTTATAAGGCGCGCTTAAGCATAAAAACAGACTCCTGCTCGGAGTCTGTTTTTATTAGAATAATTTGAAAATCAAGACAACAGTTCTAGTTATACAACAAAAAAGAAGCCTTAAGTTTAAAGGCTTCTCCACGTATTACTAAGTATGATCTGTAGTGGGCTCGAACCACTGACCCCTACCCTGTCAAGATAGTGCTCTCCCAGCTGAGCTAACAGATCGTGTAAGTGATGAATATTAATATATCAGCATCCAAAATGAATGTCAACACAATTATTGCCTTTTCATAAACCCGAAAAACTGCTACGATATTTATCACATTAAAGGTCAAGCTGACAACAAGGAGAGACCGAAATGAAGACAAGCAGACAAAACGCGGAACACTACATATGGGGGGACCAATGTGACGGCTGGCATCTGCTGAAGCGGCAGGATTTGAGCATCATCCATGAGAAAATGCCGCCGCATACGGCTGAAACGCGCCATTACCACGAGAAGTCTCAGCAGTTCTTCTTTGTTCTCGAAGGGACGGCGACCATTGAGATTGCCGGAGAGACCTTTGAGCTGGAAGCGCATGAAGGGATCCACGTAGCTCCGCATACTCCGCACCAGATGTTTAACCAATCGGATCGCGACATTCAGTTTCTTGTCATATCGGAGCCTACAACCAGGGGAGACAGATATCCTTCCTAATCAGTTTATAAACCGCCATTCGTACCTGATCGTAAGATCGTACGGATGGCGGTTTTTATGCATCAGGAGATCGAGCTGTATAATCTTGTTCCCCTTGGCTGCGTACCGTGCTCGTCAGGCTCAAGCGTTATGCCAATAGAGTCAAAGGCAAGCGTATCGCCGGATATGGGCATCGCGAGTACTCCGATCCCTTTGTCATCAACCCTGAAAGTTCCGGCGCTATCCTTTTGCCCGGCATGGTTGAGCCATACCTGGTAGACGGAGCTGTCTCTGGAAGCCGGAGCCCCAAATACATAGACGACAAATTGCTTGTTGCTTCCGTTATCCACAATACAGGCGACGGCATAAGACGAAGCGACGTCATCCGATACCGGCTTCAAGGAGATAAGCTGATTGATCTGGGAAGCGGATACGGACAACGCCTGTTCGATAGGGATAACGGATGGGCCGCTTCGGCTGCGATACAGCTCCACGTTCCAAGCCGTGCCCGCAACCAATACGGCGAGTACCGCTGCGGCGGCAGCACCCCAGGTCAGCTTGCGGAAGGAACGTTTTGCAGGGCGCGGTAGCACGGAGGCCAGCGCGGCGTCCATGACCTGCTGCTTCAACTCAGCCGGCGGTTCGATCAGCTCCATATCGGAAGGGAGGGAGTCCCATACGAGTCTTAGCTCTTCGAGCTCGGTCTGGCAGGCCGGGCAGCCTGGAAGATGCCGTTCGAAAGCTTTCTTTTCTTTATCGGAACAAGCACCCGAAATATAGTCAAGGGCATTATGGCAAACCGTCACATTTTGCTGCTTCATGATTGCTCTCCTTCGGCCACGAGATGCCTGCGTAATATTTTTAACGTCTGATGCAGACGGTTCTTTACCGTTCCTATCGGCTGGTTATATATGGTCGCAAGCTCGCTGATGCTATAGCCCTGCCAATAGAAATGCTCAAGCAAATGGATCTGCTGGGCGGACAAATCGCGGTAAGCGCTGCGGATCTGGTCCTTCATCTCGCTGTTAACGGCAGCCGTTTCCGGCGTGGCGGAAGCTTCGTCGGGAATTTTGGCCAGCTGCTCCGGTTCGACTTGAACGAGGGGAGCCGTGTCTCTCCGTCTTTTTCGCAGCCAGTCGGTCGTAATATTGCGGGTAATGGTCAGCAGCCAGCTGGAGAACCTGCCTTGCTCGGGATCATAGACGGATTTGGTTGTCCATAATCGCATAAATACGGCCTGGACGATTTCTTTCGCGACATTCTCGTCTTTTAACGTTTTCCAGGCGAAGGAATAAACGAGAGACGAGTAACGGTCATATAGAACAGAAAGCGCTTCGCTCTGCTTGCTCTGAATGAGCAGCATCAATTGATGATCCGTAAGCTCCCGCATACGATGGTACCTCCAAGAGGATAATATAAATCTATTCTATCAACTGTTTACAGCCTTGCAATACATAAGGAAAACAGGGATAACCAAGTATGGTTATCCCAAAATTTATTTCTATTTGTCCGATACGCTAATCGTGGCCTGCATGCCCGGATGCGGCATACAGTGATAGGCGAACTCGCCTGCTTTATCAAAGATAACGGTCTTAGCTTCATTCTCGGCTAACAGCCCGGTATCAAAAGAATTGTCATCGGCTGTCGCGCTATGCTTGATTTCGTCCTTATTAATAAATTTGACGCGGTCACCCGGCTTTATTTCCAGCTTGGCAGGGGAGAAGGCGAAATTCGAAATTTCAATGATATATTCCTTGCCGCCATCGTCGGCACTCGACGCTGTTGCGGCAGGCGAGCTTTTTGGATGATCCTCGCTGGCAGCAGGAGATGTCTTCGAATCATCATCGTTCGTGCGCCCGCCATGATGATCATCATGGGTGGGGGCTGGCGAAGGTTTTGGCGTGACTGCTGCCGAAGCCTGTGGTTTGGCCGTCGCCGAAGCTTGGGGTTTCGCGGTTGCCGATGCTTCTGGAGCTGCAGACGGTGACGGCGATTCCGAAGGCGCGGCTGATTCATGCTGCATATTCTCGTGCTCTTCACTAGACATAGATGCTTCCGGAGTAGGGCTTGGCGTGACGGTCGCCGCCTCCTGCGATGGAGGGGGAGCGGAGGCCGCCTTATCGGATGAGCTGCCGCATGCCGCCAGAAGAAACGCAAACAGTAGTCCGGATAACAGGAGCAGCAGGCTTTTGCTAGTTATAAATTTCATGATAAATCCCTCACTTCACAATAATCTGACCGGTCATAAACGATTTGTGCAGCTCGCAATAGTAATTGTAGGTACCCGGTTTATCCAGAGTAATCGTATAGGACTCTCCAGTTTTGAGCACGGGAACTTTAAAGCTGCCGTCGGCGGCCACCGCGTTATGCTCCATCTCGTCTAAGTTAGTGAAAGTAATTTTGGAGCCGGCTTCAACGGTCAGAGGTTCCGTGCCGAAAGAGAACTGTTTAATATCTATCCGGTAGGTTTTGGCTTCCGGTGTCATGCCTTTAAAGGTAGACGGATTAATAACAAACCATACTTGGTTTACGTTCTGGCCAAGCACATCCCCGGATTGTGCATCCTTAATGAAGTAGTAGAGCGGGTAGCCTTTGTAAGTCCATTGCTTCGTGCCGTCGGCACGGGTGATGCTCGAGAAATCGGCTTTGTTCAGGAAAGCGGGAATTTGCAGCTCATCGGATGTGAACACGGGCCAGTTGACGAGGCATTGTCCACCGCAAGCATTGATATTCTCGGCATCCTTGGTGAAATAGTACAAGGTCATGCCGTTACTGTCGGTCAGATAAGCACCCAGCTCTTGATGGCTTCGCAGCTGAATTCTTTTCCCTTGAGGAAGGGCTGCGGATTGCGGGAGTACGCCTTTCTGCTGGAGGTTAACGAAAAAGGTTTGCCCTTGAGGGGTTTGCACGGTTAAGGCTTCGATAAGCGCTGTCGCAAGATGAGCGTTGGTCAGCGGACTGGCTGCCGCAATGGATGCCATCCCTTTGGAAGCGGCAAAGGTCAACGTATCCGCATAGGCGAACTCGGAACCGGAACGGAAGCCGATATTTTCGAGAAGAACTTTGTACAGCTGTTGAGCGCTGACGGGATCGTTCGGATGGAAGGAACCGTCCGGGTTGCCGGCCCAGCCCAGTTCAGGATGCTGCTTCAAGTAAGCGAGAATAGGAACATTGGATTTGCCTGCTTTGCCTGCGTCTTTAAAGGAAGAAGAGCCCGTGCCCGCCATGGCCTCCTTCAAATGGCCGTTCAGGCGCAAAGAAATGATGGCAGCCTGCATGCGGGTTGTCTGCTTGGCTAGGTAAGTTTCGTTAACGCCGCTGCCGTCGCCCAGCAGGAGTCCCAGCTTCGCCGCCGATTCTGCGTCGGTTGTCACGGAAGGGGGCTGCGTTTCCGCTGCCGAGGCTCCGATAACTGACGACAGCAGACCTGTTAAGAGTACCGCGGCAAACATAAACATGGTTAATTTTTTAGTGGTCATGAATAATCCTCCTCAAAGAATAATGATCTCTTATAGGAGGTAACGAAGGAAAGGAGAAAGCGGTTTGAAGGAAATTGAATTTTTTTCGGGGTTGCAAAAGAGGAAGGCCCATGCGCTTAAGCATGGACCTTTTGCGTCTCGTTATTAATGATTACTATGCGGAATATCGCATTTGTTCTGAATGAACCGGATCTGATTCTCGAGCCGGTTAATCTCCTCCTGCTGCTCGGCAGTGGAGGCGGATCCGTTTCTTAACGAATCAAGCTGCGCGATAAGGTTCGGCAAGTCGGAAGAAGCATTTGCGCAATCATAGCTGCTGTTCAAATCCAAAGTCATCGTGAAGTTACTCTCCCTTCGGTATTGTGAGTACGTTTGTCCGCCAATTAGTATGATCCGGATCGGCAATTATGATGCGAACTTGTGACAAAATTAGCATATTTTATTCTAGCCATACATACCTGTATAGAAAGCATTTGCATGACTAATAGGAGGCGGTATCGTTTGGCACAGGAGTATGCCTATATGGCCGTATGGCTTCTGGGCTTGTTTGGCATCGTGGGTACGGTAATCGCATGTGTGGCAAGGTTTGTCGTAAAAGATTCCTTATCGTATGATCAAACGCATGTATGGCGCAGAAAGCTGCCTCCCGAAACAAAGAAAAAATGACCATCAATTATGAGGTGAAGAAAAAAATCGGCTGTCCGCGATCGCGGCAGCCGATTTTCCGGTTATTAGAAGGTTGGCAGATTGTCGAGATTATTGTCCTTGCGGCCGTCCGCGTTAGAACGAAGATGCTCTTCGTGGTCACGGCCTTTAAAGACGTTTAATCCGGCAATTTCATTATTTTTAACCATCGACTGCGCGGTTTTGTAATCGACGACCCGGCCAGACGTTAATTGCAGTTCAACAATATCGCCGTCTCCGTTCTTGCGTACGGCAACGACTTCTTCTTGTGTGTGATCCATATTATCATCCTCCCGATGATAGTATGGATCGATTTGGCCCAATACATGCACGTACCTGCATGTATGTCGATTTTAACCTTTAACCGGAATGCATCCCTCTGCATAAGCTATACCTAGAGCGGATGTCTGCAGCGCCAGTAGCGCGGTGGATATCTGCTTGTTAGGTTTTAATTTCGTAAACGGCAAGCTGCTCCACGAAGCGCATTTTTCCCGTATGACCGACGAACTCTTCCATATTGTCGTTATAGTGCATCAACCAAACTTTCTCCTGGATGTCCTCGGGCAGCGTGAGCAGCTCGTCCAGACTCGCATGGACAACACCCGGGGAGACAAGCTGACAGTCATGAAAGATCGTTGATACGCCGTCCTCGATCAATTCCTTCAGCAATCCGCCATCAAATTTCATATCCGCGGAATAGAAAAAGTTCTCGTTAAAGAGGAAGGAGTAGCTGAGCTTGCCCGCGATATGATCCGTCCGGATCAGCTTCACGCGAATTTCGGGATGGATCTCGTACGACTCGCCTTCCTTGATTGGACGAACATCAAAGAAATCGGACAGCGCGTTAAGCGGCTCCTGCGTCAAGCCTCCGCGAAGCGTCTGCTCCCATAATGGCTCAACCAGCGTATCGGCAATATACAGGACAGGCTTTTTGCCGTAACGGAACATCATCTGGAACGCGTATTCCTCCAGCCCGCCGACATGGTCGGCATGCATATGGCTGATTAGTACGGCATCGAGATCGTTAAACGAGTAACCGGCATCGTGAAGCGACCGGGGCAGCGTGATGCCGCAGTCCACGAGCAGCTTAAAACCGTCAACTTCAATTAAAGCATTATTATTCGAATACTTTTTCGCGAAAGCACCGCCGGTGCCAAGCATTTGGATTTGCAAGCTTAGATCGCCTCCCTTTATAGTTGTCTTCACTTTATCAAATAACGCAAGATGTTGACAAACAACAGATGCATAATGCCCTCCGCCTACATATAATGCAGAAGCAAAACGGCGGGAGGATTGAACGAAGATGAGTGCAGCAGCGGCAAAGGGCAAAGGCAAAGTTGTGAAGAAGAAAAAGTCGTCCAGTGAAAGAAAGCAGTATTACTACAAGCTTGTGTTGTCCGACACTTGCGCGGTATGCAAAACGCCATGCGAGCGTGGGATGCGCTATTGGAAGCGAATGCAGGAGCCCGGAGCGGTGGGGAAGGGCGTACCTTGCATCTTGACCCGCACTTACAGCTAACCGCGGGCAATACGTAAGTATTTCCTGGGCAAGCGCATGATTCAACAGCTTTTGACAGATTCAGCCTTGAACGGTCAGGCTTAAAAACTTTTATTGCGGGGCGCAACTTTGGGCCAAAACCCGAGTATAACCAAACATCCAGACAAACCGGATGGAGGGAGGGTTAACAGCAATGAAAGTCGGATTCAAAAAAGTAGCTATTCTGCTCGCTATTTTGTCGGTATTCGGAGGTACGCTCATTTTCGCCGATTCTGCATCCCAGAAAGTACGCGTTATTGTAAACGGCAGTGAGCTGGATGACGGCGGCATTATTGTGGACGGCAAAACCTACTTGCCTCTTCGCCAGATGGTAAACAGCCTGAATGCGCTTGTTGACTGGGATAATCAGAGCAAGAAAGCGACAATTAACAAGCCTAATGTCCATATGATTCTGTTCCAGGATAAAGTCATCTTTGGCAATGTGGACAAAGGCAACAAATATACGTTTAATGTCTTCTCCCAAATCGACAACCTTAAGACAGACATCTCTGCTGTAAAAGTGTCGATTACGGACCCTTACGGCACCGAGAAGGTTATTCAATCCCAGAATGTCAGCATCACGAAGGATAATTTCTGGTACCGGACGGAGGATATCAAATACAACTTCGAGTACGCCGGCAAATACGCGGTACGGTTCTATTTGAAGACATCGCCATCGGATGACTGGACGGTTGTATCGGAGAAGCTCATCACATCCCAGTAAAAATAAGGCTTTGAATAAGGACGCTCCGGACTACGGCCGGGCGTCTTTTGTTTGACCGGCGATTCTTCGCATGGTACGATACGTAAGTATGTATAAATAACTGAAATGGGGTAATTCCATGAGCGAGCATCAACATCAGCACGGCGAAGACTGCGGCTGCGGACATGATCACGAACATGATGAGCATGTGTTCATCGTGACAGACGACGAAGGCCAAGAGCGTGAAATGGTCATGGTCTATACATTTGAATCGGAGAACAACGTTTACGCGGTATTGCTGGATCGCAACGATCCGGAGGCTGACGGCGTTATCTTCCGTATTGAAGAAGAGAATGACGAAGCATTCCTCGTTGGGATCGAAGACGATGCGGAGTGGGATCGCGTAACGGCGATCTACGAAGAAATCGCGCGCACCGAGAACGAGAACAAAGAAGGTTAACGACCTAAAACACCCGTCTATTCCAAACGGCTGCTTCAGCCTTGGATAGACGGGTGTTTTTTGTATGTCATTTACGCGGATTATAATAAATCGTTCTGCCGTTAAACATCGTAAGCTCGGCAAGCAGTTGTTTGGCCAAATACTTGCAAAGCTCGTTAGCTTTGGCTTTGTCGCCATGGGTGGACCCGTCGGGAAGGACGACTTGAATCGTGGAAGGGTCCTCATCTCCATTGCCAAACACGATATATTTGTATCCGGGATTAATGCCTTGCAAGTAAAACCATCGGTCATCCTGTTTCGATTCGAACGTATACGGAAAAGCCGCTTTTGCGTAATCCCAGTCTAGCTGCGTTCCGGTTAAAGCGGTCTGCTCCCGGTAATGGATAAGCTTTTCCTTCAGTTCTTCCAGCGGAAGCTCACTAACGGCAGATCCTTGAACAAGCTTAATAAATGCGCTTTGACTCATTCATCCCACCCCCACCTCATCATAGCATGTCGCTCTAAAGGTTTACAATAAGTGGAATCATGCAAAAAGCCAACAGCTTCGCCTAAGAGCTCTGCCGTTGGCTTTTCGTTTAGAAGATCGCGTTTTCTTCCACGATGACTTTAACGAACTGAATGCTGCGGTCCTCCGGCCCTTTGACAGGCAGGCCGACCTCAACATGATCCACGATATAGTCGATGTTCTTCTGCGAAATAACTTCACCAGGAAGCAAGATCGGAATGCCCGGCGGATAGACGTAAATAAATTCGGCGATAATCCGTCCGGCTGACTCTTTGAACGGTACGATTTCCGTCTCGCCATAGAAAGCGTCGCGCGGCGTCAGGGACAGCTGCGGGATATCCGGAATTTTCACGACAAGCTCGCGGGCTTCCGCGCCTTCATGGTACGTCTCCGACAAGCCGCGGAGCGCTTGCAGCAATTTCTCGATCGACTCGGAGGTATCTCCGGGCGTCACGAGGCAAAGAATGTTATACATGTCGCTCATCTCGATCTCTACGTTGTAGTGATCGCGGAGCCAGTTCTCAACCTCGTAGCCGGTTACGCCAAGATGGCGGACATGAACCGTAACTTTGGTTGGATCATAATCGTAGGTCGCTTCGTCGCCGAGAATATCTTCGCCAAAGCAATAAAGGCCAGGGATCTGATTAATCCGTTCACGGGCATATTGGGCAAGCTCAATCGCTCTCTCCGCAATTTCATGGCCGTTAATCGCCAGATTGCGGCGGGACGTGTCCAGCGATGCGAGCAAAATATAAGATGTCGAAGTTGTCGTCAGCATACTCAGGATCGTCTGGATGCGGAACGGGTTGATCCGACCTTTGCGTACGTTCAAGACCGAGCTTTGCGTCATGGAGCCACCAAGCTTATGTACGCTTGTAGCTGCCATATCGGCACCGGCCTGCATGGCGGACATCGGAAGCTTCTCATGGAAATGAATTAGTACGCCATGGGCTTCGTCGACAAGAACGGGAATATCGTAGCTGTGAACAAGATCCACGATTTCCTTCAGATTCGCGCAAATGCCGAAGTAAGTCGGGTTAATGACCAGAACGGCCTTGGCATCCGGATGACGGTCCAACGCGCGTTTCACCGAGCGGGTCGTAATGCCGTGGTCGATACCGAGATTCGAATCGCGCGCAGGCGAGATAAATACCGGACGCGCGCCGGCGAAAATAATGGCGGCCATAACCGACTTATGAATGTTGCGCGGGACGATAATTTTGTCGCCCGGGCTGCAGACCGTAAGAATCATCGTAATAATCGCGCCGCTGGTGCCTTGAACGGAGAAATACGTGTAATCCGCGCCAAACGCATCTGCCGCAAGTTTTTGCGCTTCTTCAATAACGCCGGTTGGCTGATGCAAGTCATCAAGCGGAGCTATATTTATAAGATCGATCGACAAGGCGTTGTCGCCGATAAATTCGCGAAACTCAGTATCGCTGCCGAGACCTTTCTTATGCCCCGGAATATGAAATTGTACCGGATCGTTCTCCGCATGGCGGCGGAGTGCGCTGAAGAGCGGGGTTTTGTTATGATCCATCGCTTTCGTCCCTGCCTTTCGACTGTCGTCTAATGTCTAATGTACAAACAAAGTTGAGTATAGCAAAAACAAGTCGGAATGCAAGCAACAATTTTATTGATGAAGTCAGGCATTCCGAAGCTGGACTAGTATTGTTCTCCATTTGTTCATAACTATGGCCAGCTTGATATGATACGATAAGGGATGGGGTGAAGACAAAATGCGAGATAAACGACTTCTTATAGTAATGGCTATTCTAATGACCACCTTCATCGGGTTCGGGATTATTATTCCTGTTATGCCTGAAATGATTAAAGCCGTCAGCCCGGGTAACGCCGAGCATCATACGGGTTTAATGCTTGCGCTCTATTCAGCTGTATCGTTCATACTCTCTCCATATTGGGGAGGCTTATCCGACCGGATTGGCCGGAGGCCGATTATTATCATTGGCGTGACCGGTTTTGCAATCAGTTTCTTCTTGTTTGGCTTATCTTCCGACAATTTAACCATGATGTATCTTTCCCGTATTCTCGGGGGCTTGTTCTCCGGGGCGGTCACTTCGGTTATTGTCGCTTACGTAGCGGATATTACGCCGCCGGAGCAGCGTACAAAAGGCATGGGGCTTGTCGGAATGTCGATTGGCTTCGGCTTTACGATTGGTCCCGGCGTAGGCGGTCTGCTTAGTCAGGTTTCGCTCGAAGCCCCTTTTTACGCGGCATCGATAATGGCATTAATTACTTTGTTCTTCGCAATAACCAAGCTGAAGGAATCGCTGCCGCCCGAGAAGCGGAGAGCTGCGGGCGAGAAGCGGGAATCCCGCTGGTCGGCTTTTACCGGGCCGCTTAAGTTTCTGTACGTTCTTGCGTTCTTCGTTACCTTTACGCTTGCCGGCATGGAAGCAACGCTGCAGTTCTTCGGCATTCAGCGCTTTGACGTAACGCCGGTGCAGGTGGGCATGCTGTTCTTCGTATGTGGCTTTGTTGGCGCGCTTGTGCAAGGCGGTGTCGTTCGGCGGAGAATCAAGCGGGGGCAGGAGCCTCAATATATCGCGCTTGGCTTGATTATTTCGGCCGTTGGCTTCTTCCTGCTGCTTGCTGCCCATTCCTTGTGGTGGGCTACGATGTCGCTTGCCGTATTCGGCATTGGCAACTCGCTGATCCGTCCATGCGTAACCTCGTTAATTACCCAGAAGACGAAAGTGGGTCAAGGCGTTGCCTCCGGCCTCAGCTCTTCGATGGACAGCTTGGGACGTATTCTTGGACCGCTTGTTGGTTCGTTCTTGTTTACGCTCGATTTGCGCCTGCCATACGTTTCCGGCGGCATTCTGTGTCTCTTGGCTTTGATCCTGCTTGTACAGTTCCGCAGAATGGACGGCACAGCGGGTTCAACCGCAGCACAGGAATAAGGACTGGCGTAAAGCCGGCTTCTCATGAATATATGAGAGGCCGGCTTTTTTTTGTTTTTTCCAGAGAATGGCATGTACCAGGCCCGCATATAAATGAGATAGAGCAAAAAGAGGTGAAAGGTAGAATGGGGATTCTGTCATGGCGCAGGTGGGCGGCCATCATATTGGGGAGCCTGCTGATATCGGTCGGGATTAATTTTTTTCTGATTCCGTTGATGATTCTGGACGGGGGGCTTATAGGGATCGCCCTTATCGTCAATTATCTGCTTCACATTCAAGTGGGTCTGACCATGCTGCTATGCAGTATCCCGATTTTTGCCCTGGTCTGGTTTCAAAGCCGGAGTATGATCTACCAGAGCCTGAACGGCCTGCTGTTATCCAGCTATGTCATCGATTTGCTCAGCCCCTACCGGTTCCACTTTCTCTATTACATTGAATGGACTCCGTTTACGCGGGCGGTGCTTGGCGGCTTTTGCATTGGGACAGGCCTCGGTATCATGCTAAGGAACGGTACTTCCACGGGAGGGACGGATCTTCTGGCCCATTTCTTGTCCAGGTATATACCGTTAAACGTTGGGGTTATTATTTTTTTAACGGATTTTATCATTATCGGAACGGGAGCCATTCTGCTTCCTGAAGATACGTTTCTGTTATCTCTAATAACGGTCGCGGCAGGCGGGGTGGCGACAAGTCTATGCACGTGGAATTTACCGCATAATCACCAATTCAAGCATCATTAAAAAGCCGAAAGCGTCGCGGGAAGCCGCTCTCATGCAAGAGAGAGGTACCCGCGATGCCTTCGGCTTTTTGTTTCGTACGTTTACGGCGCTAACCCCTTCATAATAAAAGCGATAGTCGCTTCCCGTTCCTGCTCATCATTCCAGCTGCTGCCTTCCCGTTTGCCGTAAATCATTCGTATGGCGGTATATCCAATGAGTGAGGAGACCGTAAGCCTAATGATTGTATAAGGCGACCAGTTCACAAGGGTGCCTTCTTCCTGGAACCTGAGAATGTTGGGGGTGACCTTTTCGAATACTTTCGCGAGAATCAGCTTCTCGAATTGCTCCTGCAGCTCCGGATGGAATGGGATCTCTTGAATAAAAATTTTCAGTACGTTTATATGCTTCTCAAGAAACGCCAGCCTGTTCTCGAGAATCGCGCGAAGCATCTGATCGTAGCTGTCGTATCTGCTGTCCAGCACTTTATAGAACTCCCTCATCACAAACGGCGCGACCAGCTTTGCCATCACCGGTGCCACGATGGAGACTAGCAATTCTTTTTTCGTTTTGTAATGCCGGAAAATCGTACCTTCCGCCACACCCGCACGTTGTGCGATCTCGCTCGTGGATGATCCGGCAAAGCCTTTTTCCGCAAAGATTTCGGAGGCAGCCTTGACGATTTTCAGCTGCTTATCGGTCATTGATTTCTCTTCGCCAAGCTTATTCAGCTCATCCAGCCATTCTTCAATCGGCTCGCTCATGCCAGACACTCCCTTTTTGCCCATTCCCGTTATTATAGCAGAAAAAGAAGGACGCCTACATCCGGCGGTGCTTCTTTAATGCCGCAACGTTGAGCAGGGCGAACAGGATCGACAAGCCCGCCAGCACGTAAATATCGAGCTGGATATCGGCAATGCCTTCCCCTCGAATCATAATTCCCCGCATGGCATCCGCGCCGTAGTACAACGGCATGATGAAGCTGAGCTTCTGCAGGACCGGATTCATGGCATCCAGATTAAACAACCCGGAGAAAAATGCCTGAGGCACGATAATAATCGGAATGAACTGGATGATCTGAAATTCGCTGCTCGCAAACGAGGACAGCAACGTGCCCAGCGTTAACGCGGTCAAAGACAGCAGAAGATTAATCAGCAGCATATTGACGATATGGCCGGCCATCGACATGCCAAGCACTTGAACGGAGAACCAGGCGATCAGGGAAGCCTGGAGCAGCGTGAAGATGCCAAACCCGGCCAAGTAGCCAAGCACAATCTCCGATCTGCGGATTGGCGTCCCCAGCAGTCTTTCCAGCGTTCCGCTAGTGCGTTCGCGAAGGAAGGATACTCCCGCGAGCAGGAAAACAAAGAAGAAGGAAAAGAAGCCGATGAGTACGGGACCAAATGAATCGAAAGAGGCCATATCCGGTCCGCCGTACAGATAATGAACCGTAGGAGCAAGCTCCTGAACATGGCTCTGCAGAGCTTTCTGCATGACAAGCTGCGTGCTGCGGCTTACCGACGGATCGCTTCCCTCTAGCGTAATATCCGGTTTGCCTTCTTTAATCTGAATGACGGCATCAAGCTTCCCGTTCTTCAAAGCCTCTTCCGCTTCGCTAACGGAATCATAAACGGTAATGCTTGCATTTTGCTCTTCAAGCTTCTCGGCAAACGCGCTGGCCGGGCCCGTCAATCCGATCTCTGGCGATACGGTTCTGCCGTCGAATACAAGCTTTGTTAAGCTGAGAATGAGAAGCGGGGCGAGGAATAACAAAGCCAAAGTCCGTTTATCGCGGACAAACTGGCGGATAATGCGCACAACCAGCGCACGTATTCTCATGCTTGCGCCTCCTTCCGGCTGCCAAAGGCGATAAACGCTTCTTCGATTGTATGGACTCCTGCTTGCTCTATAATAGCTTCGGGAGTGCCCAGCGCAATTAATTTACCGTCGCGGATGAGTCCCAAGCGGTCGCATTTCTCGGCTTCGTCCATGACGTGAGTGGTGACGATAATCGTTACGCCTTGCTGCGTCAGGGCGCGCAGCTCATTCCAGATCGCTTGACGGAGAACGGGATCGATACCAACCGTCGGTTCGTCAAGCACGAGAAGCCGGGGTTCATGCAGCAGCGCGATGGCAAGCGACAAGCGGCGTTTCATGCCGCCGGAATAAGCGGTTACCGCTTTATCCAGATGTTCGGTCAAATTCACAAGCGCGGCGGCGGACTGGATTCGGGAAGCGAGAGCTTTGCCGGAAAGCCCGTAGAGGGAGCCGTAAAAAACCATGTTTTCCTTGCCGGTCAGCTCCTGATAGAGAGCATCGGACTGCGCCATATACCCGAAGGTTTGCAGCATCTTGAGCTGGGGCATCGGCTCGCCGAACAATTCAACCTGTCCGTCGTCGGCGAGGTCGATGCCGGTTATGAGCTTGATGAGGGTCGTTTTTCCGGAGCCTGACGGACCAAGAAGTCCAAACAGCTCCCCGCGTGGCACGGTGAGCGTAATATCATCCAATACTTTCCGGTCCCCGAACTTTCTTGTGATTCGGGAGACGGCAATAGCAGGCTTTTCCGCTGATTTCGTCAATAGAAACACCTCTTTGAATGGAATGAGTGAATACTCATTTTTAGTATAAAAGCAGTCCGCTCAGCTGTAAAGTGAGTACTTGCTCATTTTGGATACTGGACCTAAGTCGTAGAACAGCTCCGACCCGGGGCGAGAGTAAAATACCGTCTGGAGACGTTTTTACATTATTTTCAATGCAGGTATGCTTAGAAATGTCAAAAACACATAAAAGAGAAATCCGAATAGGGAGAAGGAGTAGTTGTAATGAACAAGTTAACCGAATGGTCGTTCCGTAACAAGGCGGCCGTTATCCTGATCGTCGTTATGGCATTGACGGTTGGGGTCATCAGTTATTTGAAGCTGCCAATGGAGTTCCTGCCGGAAGCGGATAACCCGCAAGTTATGGTGACCGTAATCGGGCCTGGCATGGACGCCAAATCGATGGAGCAGCAAGTGACGAACCCGCTCGAAGAAGCGGTTATGTTCACGAAAGGCAAGACCGATATGTTCTCGACTTCGGGGAACGGTTACGCCCAGGTTAACGTAAATTTCGATTCCAATACGAATATGAAGGAAGCGAAGGCCGAGATCGAGCGTTCGGTTGATCAGGTTCAGCTTCCCCAAGGCGTCATGAAGCCATTTGTTGTCCAGTTTAATACGTCGATGATTCCGATCTCCTGGATTGTTGTTACGTTTGACGAAGGTCTTAGCGAGCAAGAGAAGGATGCCAAGATCAAGCTGGTCAATACGGAGCTGCAAAAGTCCGAGGGAGCGGGCCAGATCAGCGTTAACGGCAAGTCAACGCCATCGATCCACATTACTCCCGATACGGATAAGCTGGCGCAAAAGGGACTTCCGGTTCAAACCCTGCTCAGCGTGCTGCAAGGACGCGGCGTATCCGCTTCGATCGGCGAACGCAATGTAGACGGCGCTGCCGGCAACATTAATGTATATGACGAAGTAACAAGCGTCGATACGCTTCGCAATCTTCCGGTTGCCCCTGGCGTGAAGCTGTCCGATGTTGCAAAGGTTGAGCAGGCGAAAGAGCAGGAGAGCATCAGCCGGATGAACGGCAAGGACGCGATTTTGTTCACGGTATCGAAGTCGGCTAACGCCAATGCCGTATCTACGGGCAAAAACGTGGAGAAGACGGTCGAGCGTCTGAACAAGGATGTAAAAGGCGTTGACGCGGTTGTTCTGCTCAGCACGGCTGAATCCGTTACTCACTCCGTTAACAGCATGCTTCGCGAAGTGCTGATGGGTGCATTGTTTGCAACGATTATCATTCTGCTCTTCATGCGCAATTTCCGCGCAACGCTGGTTACGATCGTATCAATCCCGTTGTCGCTTGGCATCACGCTGTACTTGCTAGACCTGTCCGGCGTAACCCTGAATATCATTACGCTTGGCGGTGTGGCCGTAGCGGTAGGACGCCTTGTGGACGACAGTATCGTCGTTATCGAGAACATTTACCGCAGGCTGCAAAAGGAGCCGTTCTCGGTTACCGTTATTACCGACGCAACAAAAGAAGTCGCAACCGCGATTACGTCTTCGACACTGGTTACCGTGGCGGTATTCCTGCCAATGGGTCTGCTCCGCGGTTCGCTGCAGGCCTTCCTGCTGCCATTCGCGCTTACCGTAGCGTATTCTCTCTTGTCTTCGCTGCTGGTTGCATTAACGGTAGTACCGCTGCTTAGCGCGATTCTGCTTCGCGGAACGAAGGAAAAGCCGCATAAAGGGTCGGAGAAATTCGCATCGTTTATCCGCTGGAATCTGCAGCACAAATGGGTCACGCTGCTTATCGCTTTAGTTCTGTTCGTAGGCTCCATCGGCTCTTACGCGATGATGCCGAAAGGTGCGCTTGACTCCTCCAGCGCGGAGAATCTGAACATTTCCCTTCAGTATCCAAGCGATACGCCTTCCGAGAAGGTTGAGCAGGGCGGCACGCAGCTGGAAAGTTTCCTGAAAGACAGCAAGAGCGTGGAATGGGTGATTATGCAGCTTGGCAACAGCTCCGAAAACGCGCAATACGGTTCGGTATCCTCGCCGACGCTTGTAATGTATATGGTTGATCTGAAGAAAGGCGTGGACGCCGAAGTATTCATGGATGAAGTGAAGAAGCAAAAAACGAATTTCAGCGATGCCGAGCTGTCCGTAAATGCCACGGATCTGATGATGGGCGGCGGCGGATCGCAAGTCTTCGTTGACGTCACGGGCGATGATCCTGAGAAGCTGACGCAGACAGCGGATCAACTGATTGCAGCGATCAAACCGATTAAAGGCGTGCTTAAAGTACAAAGCAACCAGGAAGAGAAAAAGCCGGTCTATACGTTCCAGGTGGACCCGGAAAAAGCGAAAGGCCAGGAAGTTTCGATGCAGCTGCAGAGCATTCTGAATCCGGTGCCTGTAGGCAGCATCAAGGTAGACGGACGCGACACCTCCGTCGTCGTGCAGCCGGTTGTTAATCCGGATACCGAAGCGGCTCTTAAGAATCTTACGATTGCAACGGAATCCGGCGTGGTTCCGGTATCAAGCGTGGCGAAGCTGGTTCGCACGGAAGAGCCAAGCTTGTATTACCACAAGGAAGGCAAGGTTTATGTCCGGATTACGGCTGATGCGGATCCGCAAAAGCTCTCTGTTATAGGTGCGGATATTAAGAATGCCGCAGATAAGCTGAAGCTGCCGGATGGCGTCGAACTGAAGGTTGGAGGCGCATCGGCTGACCAAGCAAGCGATTTTGCGGACATTGGGATGACAGCGCTGATCTCGATCGGCATCGTGTACTTGATTATGGTGCTGACCTTCAAAACGTTGCGCGCTCCGCTCGCCATTATGTTCTCGCTGCCGCTTGCGGCGATTGGCGCAGTCGTAGGCCTCTTGATCTCCGGCGTTACGCCTGACTTTACCGCGATGTTTGGCGCGTTGATGCTAATAGGCATCGTTGTGACGAACGCCATCGTTCTAATCGACCGCGTGAAGCAAAACGAAGAAACGATGTCGATCCGAGATGCGCTTGTAGAAGCGGCAACTACACGGATGCGTCCGATCATCATGACGGCTGTTGCAACGATTTGCGCGATGCTGCCTCTCGTATTCGGGGCCAGCGAATCGGGCAGCATCGTATCGCAGAGCTTGGCGATCGTCGTGATTGGCGGTCTTGCCGCGGCAACGCTTCTGACGCTGATCGTTGTTCCTTGCATGTACGAATTGTTCTTCTTCCGCGCTTCCCGCAAGCAGCGCCGTGCCAAAGCACAGGCTGCCAAAGCAGCAACCGCGGTCTAACAAAAAAGGTTAACAAAAAAAGCTGTGCGGAGTTTATTCCGCACAGCTTTTCTGTTCTTCTCCCAGCCTTTGTATTGTTTTTTGCTTTTGTTGAGGTTACGGGCAAACGAAGCATGAAATGATTCTGGAGAAGCAAGGCTTATGCTTCCGAAGTAGCTTTCTTTCAGAAAGCTTTTAAGCGTTCGCTTTTGTGAGTGGATTCCAACCTTGTTCAATCTAATCGAAGGAATCCACGAGCAACGGCGATCGGAAGAACATTTCATGCGCAGTATGCAAATAGTAACCTGATCCTCTTAGACAGAAGCAGCCAAACGATACAAAGGCATCAACGTTTCATAGGTATCCTGAGCAAGCTTGTACAGCGCATCCCCATCGTGAAGAAGCGGGTCGCCGGCAGGAAGATGGCGGCCGATCAGCAGCTCGGCTTTTTGCACGTCGCGAAGCCGGGTAAGGGCGTTGACCCAGTCCTGCTTGCTCATTTCGCTTACGGCCTTGGACTCCTTCTTCATATGGTCAAGCGAAAGCGCGTAATCCGAAGGAACAGCCGCGATGACTTCATCAAGATGGTCCAGATAGACGGAAGCGATTTTGGACTTATTAGGCGCCTCGTAAATAAGGGCAAACCATAAGA
Organism: Paenibacillus glycanilyticus NBRC 16618; assembly: GCF_004000805.1. Classification (GTDB taxonomy): domain Bacteria; phylum Bacillota; class Bacilli; order Paenibacillales; family Paenibacillaceae; genus Pristimantibacillus; species Pristimantibacillus glycanilyticus. The sequence goes on along the minus strand of NZ_BILY01000008.1, from coordinate 210,655 downwards.
AAAGATGGTCGTCGAACAAGCCAAGCTGGAAATGCGGATGCGCTTTGTAGCCGCGTTTATTGTTGCAGATGGCGAGCCAGGTATCCTTAGGCGGATTTACGGTCCGGCGGGCATGCTTCGCAATATGCAGGAACATTTCGTCGCCTGCCTGCACGGCAATGTCGCCGGCAAGCTTTTCGCCCAGATAGCGGAACTTCGGACGAATCCGTTCCTCGATGGCAGCCATGCGCTGCTCTAGTCCTTCGATCAGAAACGTGTCGAAATCCTTCTGCTCAAAGCCCGTAAATGCGCTCGTTGTTGGTGTCGTAGTCATCTATTTGATCTCTCCTCGTAATGAAAGCCGATAATTAAGCTTGATTATAGCACATTTGTTCTTATCCGCGCATCATGACCATCTTGACGCGGAATAACGCTTGTTGTAAATTTATCTAAATATTCCAACAGCTTTGATCAAGGTCGAGCGTTAAGCGATTGTTCATTTTAGAGAGGAAGCCCACGGCTGCGAGGCTTCTATGAACGCTTAAGACTCATCCTGCCTTGTGAGCTGCAAAGGCCGCCGCTTCCAGCTTGGTCTTTGCCGGGATGAGAATCCCGTTATCTATTTAGAGAGCCGGCAGCGTTGCTGCCCCGGCTAACAAAGGGTGGTACCACGAGCACATTCGTCCCTTGCGAATGTGCTCTTTTTTGTTTTTCTATCAATCGTCGGGAGTGAGAACTATGCGTCAAAGTCAACTATTAATGCCAACCTTGCGTGAAGCGCCTTCCGAAGCGGAAGCAATCAGCCATCGGCTGATGCTGCGCGCAGGCCTGATCAGGCAGCTTGCTGCCGGAATTTATACGTATTTGCCAACGGGCCGCCGCGTATTGCGCAAGCTTGAGAAGATTATTCGGGAGGAGATGGATAATGCCGGCTGCCAGGAAGTATTTATGCCCGCGATGCAGCCCGCCGATCTATGGCGGCAGTCCGGCCGCTACGAGAAATACGGACCCGAGCTGGTCCGGCTAAAGGACAGGCATGACCGCGAGTTCGCACTGGGTCCTACTCACGAGGAAGTGATTACGGATCTGGTTCGCGGGGAAATAAATTCTTACCGGCAGCTTCCGGTTACGTTATACCAGATCCAGACTAAATTCCGGGATGAGAAGAGACCGCGTTACGGCTTGCTTCGCGGCAGGGAATTTTTGATGAAGGATGCCTATTCTTTTGATAAAGACTGGGAAGGGCTTCATGAAAGCTATCAAAGGATGTATGACGCTTATCACCGGATATTTTCCCGCTGCGGTCTGCGTTTCCGGCCGGTGGAAGCGGATGCGGGGACCATAGGCGGAGAAGGCGGCACCCATGAATTTATGGCGCTTGCCGATATCGGCGAGGATACAATCGCAGTCTGCGACCGCTGTCAATATGCGGCTAATCTCGAGAAAGCCGGGTACAGGATACCTGAAACGGCAATAAGCACCGAAGAATCCGATGCTTACCCTGAGCCGGAGAAAATCCATACTCCGAACATCCGGACAATCGATGAGCTTGTTCAGGCGCTGGATGCTTCCGCGGATAAGATGCTAAAGACGCTGCTGTTCATTGCCGATGGCAACCCTGTCGCGGTAATCGTAAGGGGCGATCATGAAGTCAACGAAATCAAGCTTGCAGGCTTGCTGCAGGCAGATATGCTGGAGCTCGCCGACCAGGAAACGACGGAGAGATTGACTGGCGCGGCAATCGGCTTTGCCGGACCAATCGGATTAAGCATTCCGGTTATTGTTGATTGTTCCGCCGCCGATATCGGTTCGGCCATAGCAGGCGCGAATGAATCGGATTACCACTGGAAGCATGTCCGTCCCGGCGTGCATTTTGAGATGACCCGGCTGGGCGACGTGCGCAATGCCGTACCGGGCGATGGATGTCCGAATTGCGACGAAGGGAAGCTGCGAATGTTCCGGGGGATTGAGGTGGGGCAAGTATTCAAGCTCGGGACCAAGTACAGCGAAGTCATGCAGGCGAATTACCTTGACGCTGCGGGATCGGAGAAGCCGATCATCATGGGATGCTACGGAATCGGAATATCCCGCGTCATGTCCGCGGTTGTGGAACAGCATCATGATGAGCAGGGAATTCGCTGGCCGCTTGAGTTGGCGCCTTATCAGGTCCATGTCGTGCCTGTATCCGCCAAGGACGCGTTGCAAATGGACGTTGCCGGCAAGCTATACGAGGAGCTTGGTGCCGCAGGTTTTGATGTGCTCCTGGATGACCGCGACGAGCGCCCGGGCGTGAAGTTCAAGGACTCCGATCTGATCGGCGTTCCGGTCCGGATCGTTGTCGGAAGACAAGCGGCCGACGGGGTGGTAGAACTGAGATATAGGATCGGAGGAGAGGACCTGCAGGTATCAACCGAGGAAGCGTTGAAGCTTGTAAGGGGCTATTTCGGTTCATAATGAGCGAGAAGAGGCGGTCAAGCATCACATTTTGGACGGCTTGACTGCCCTTTTTTCGATTTGGACGGCCAATCCTTTAAAATTAGTCAATAATCCAAGTTGCCAGATCATAAGATGGAGTATAAGATAGAAGTAAGACCAAATTGTCAGACTATTTCGTCAAATGCTTGAAAGGAGGGATTGCCGTGAATAAGAGCTACGAAGTCGAATATTGCAATTTGGAGCTGCGTTTTGACCGCCGGCAAATCCAGAACCTCATCCGTGATCTCATTCAGGAAGGGTACTCCTTGTATTGGAGCGAGACGGAGGGGCAGTTCCTCATTTCAATTCGAACAGGTCGTAAGCTCGTGAAGTTAAGGTTTCAGCGGATGAAGAACCGTTACAAGATCGTCGGGGATTACACCATTAAGGACGAGAAGCTGTCGGAGTTGCTTGAAAAGCTTATTAATGACACGCGCGGACATGCGATAGTCAAGCGGATCAAAGATCGTCAGATCGTCATTGAGAACATCATGTTTGGTGAAATAATACGACTTGTGGAGGTGTCCGGAATGGAACATCGGATTATTTATCAAAAGAAGCCATTCGTAACTATAGAGGAAATGATTAAGGCTTTCCAATCCAAGCGTGCCGAGGAACGCGCGGCGGTGCTGCGCTATGAACTGGATTATGAGCTGACGGTTCTGTTCGACGCACTCCAGGAGAACAACGAGGAAGCCGTCGCCGAGTCGAAGGAAAAGCTGGTACTGCTACGTTCGGAAATGCTGCAGCTGGAGCTTTGAGATCTCATAGATAATTTTTTTTCCCAAAAACGAATCAACGGATGGTTCCTGGCGAATCATTTGATTGATTCGTTTTTTTGTCTGTTCGGAATTCTCATTTTCTGGTTAGCATTTCTCCGCAATATAAGGTAAACTTTCTAAAGCGGTCAGGAAAACTAATGGACGAATGCCGACAAATTCGCGCAAATGGTTTTCATCTCCTTGCAAAAGGAGTAATATAAGACTATTGAAGACCACCATATTATAAAGAAAAGGATGGAAGAACCAAATGGCTAAACAGCAAATTGGCGTTATCGGCCTCGCCGTTATGGGTAAAAACCTTGCCCTGAACATTGAGAGCAGAGGTTTCACTGTATCGGTGTACAACCGTTCCCGTGAGAAAACAGATGAATTGATCAAAGAATCCGCAGGCAAGAATCTTGTTCCTGCATACACAGTTGAAGAGTTCGTGCAATCGCTCGAATCTCCTCGCAAAATCCTGATCATGGTACAAGCCGGCGCAGGTACTGACGCAACAATCGACGCTCTTGTTCCGCATCTGGACAAAGGCGACATCATCATCGATGGCGGCAACGCTTATTTCCCTGACACGGTTCGCCGCAGCAAAGCTCTTGAAGAGCAAGGCATCCGCTTCATCGGTACTGGCGTATCCGGCGGTGAAGAAGGCGCCCTGAAAGGTCCTTCGATCATGCCAGGCGGCCAAGAATCGGCTTACAAGCTGGTTGAGCCTATCCTTACAGCTATTTCGGCAAAAGTCGGCGACGACGCTTGCTGCACATATATCGGTCCGGACGGTGCGGGCCACTATGTAAAAATGGTTCACAACGGCATTGAGTACGGCGACATGCAGCTCATCTGCGAAGCTTACGACCTGCTGAAAAACACGTTGGACCTGAACGCTGAAGAGCTTCACAGCATCTTCACGGAGTGGAACAAAGGCGAACTCGACTCCTACCTGATCGAGATCACGGCTGACATCTTCTCCAAATACGATCCTGAGACTGGCAAGCCTATGGTTGACGTTATCCTTGACTCCGCTGGCCAAAAAGGTACCGGCAAATGGACAAGCCAAAGCTCCCTCGACCTTGGCGTGCCACTGTCGATCATCACGGAATCCGTATTTACCCGCTTCCTGTCCGCTATGAAAGACGAGCGCATCGCAGCTAGCAAAGTACTGAACGGTCCTGTGAAAAAACCTTTCGAAGGCGACAAAGTAGCATTCATCGAATCCGTTCGCAAAGCGCTCTTCGCTTCGAAAATTTGCTCGTACGCGCAAGGCTTCGCGCAAATGCGCGCAGCTTCCGAAGAATACGAATGGAACCTTCGCTATGGCGACATCGCAAAGATCTTCCGTGCCGGCTGTATCATTCGTGCGCGCTTCCTGCAAAACATCATGGACGCTTATGACCGCGATCCTAACCTGAGCAATCTGCTTCTTGACCCTTACTTCCAAGGTGTCGTTGATTCGTACCAAGGCGCATGGCGCGAAGTGGTTGGCACAGCTGTAGCTAACGGCGTACCGGTGCCAGCATTCGCAAGCGCATTGTCGTACTTCGACAGCTACCGTTCTGAGCGTCTGCCTGCAAACCTTTTGCAAGCGCAACGCGACTACTTCGGTGCGCATACCTTCAAACGTCTGGACAAAGAAGGTACGTTCCACTACAACTGGATGAATTCCTAATCCGGTTTGATTATTTTAGCCCGTATGAAGCTTCGATGAGGCAATTCCGCAGGCGGGTAGCCTCCTGTTCGGAGTAATGCTTGCGGCGGATCAGCAGCATGGAGGCTTCGGCGAAATAATGAAAGTTTTTCAATAAGCGTGGCTGCGAAAGGTCCCTGAGTGCAGGGTCCCCGTCAGCCACCTTTTTTTTAATATATTCAAGCATCCAGACCACGTCTTCGCGGCATAACGGATGATCGGGACTCAGGATTCGGTCAATTCTTTCGTTGGTCAGGCGGCTATCAGGCAAATTCGATTCAGTGGTCATGCCTTTTCACTCCTATTTATGAAATATGCATCATTATCATCCATACGGCATATGCAACATTTTTATACCCTATACCTGATAAAAAATGATATGATGTTGTGGAAAAGCATGTATGCAGGGGAAAAGAAGACAGGGGAGTTCTTGCATTGAAGCAACGCACAAGCAAAATTGTATTGGTAGGCTTTATGGGAACGGGCAAATCCACCGTCAGCCGATTGCTTGCAGAGCAGCTTGGCTGGTCCCGTTACGATTCGGACGAAGTGATTGTAGAGCGCGAAGGAACGATCTCGAGTCTGTTCGAGACTCTTGGCGAAGCGGGCTTCCGCGACATCGAGAGCAAAGTGCTGGCATCGTTATTGGAAGCGGAGGAAAGCTCCGTTATTGCGACAGGCGGCGGCTGCGTGCTGATGGAACAGAACCGGGAAGCCATGCTGAAGCATGGTTTCGTCGTTGCGCTTACGGCAAATGCGGAGCATATTATCGATCGGGTGAAATCCGATACGTCGCGTCCGTTGCTGCAGGGCGATATTGCAGCCAACGTTCACCGGATTATGGAGCAGCGCAAGAATGCTTACGATTTCGCTCATCTCCGATTGGATACGACGTCATTAACGCCGCATGAAGCGGCCGAGGCGATATTGAAGGCATTGCGGGAGAAATAACGAACCACTCTAATTAAAAGGAGAATTGCTGCATAATGGACGTAATTGTTACACCTACTCCAACACTCCAAGGGGAAATTCAAGCGCTTTCCTCTAAAAACTATACGACTCGCTACCTGCTAGTCGCTGCTCTTGCCGATGGTACTAGCACCATCTATTACCCGGCTCACAGTGAAGACAGCGACGCGATGCGCCGTTGCATCCGCGATTTGGGTGCAATCGTGGAAGAGGACGACGAGAAAATCGTCATCACGGGCTTTGGCAAAAATCCGAAAGCGGTAGATCAACTGGATGTTGGCAATGCCGGCGCGGTACTGCGTTTTCTGATGGCCATTGCTTCGCTGTGCCCGGATGTTACTTTCATTAACCGTTATCCGGATTCCTTGGGCAAACGCCCGCATAACGATCTGATCGATGCGCTTGGCCAAATGGGCGTAAAGATTGAACATAACGAAGGCAAGCTGCCAATCCGCATCCAGGGCGGAGCGCCAAAAGGCGGCAAAATTCAAGTATCCGGCAACGTCAGCTCGCAATTCCTGAGCGCGCTCCTGTTCCTTACTCCGCTTCTCCCGGAAGACAGCGAGATCGAAGTGCTGCATGATCTGAAATCGAAGGTTGTTGTGGGACAGACGCTTGAAGTGCTTGAGCAGGCAGGCATCGTGATTCACGCCAGCGAAGATCTCATGCATTATCGCGTACCGGGCAACCAGAAATACGAAGCGAAGAAATATGTCGTTCAAGGCGACTACCCGGGTTCGGCGGCGATTCTTGCTGCGGCTGCGGTAACGAATTCGGACGTCATCGTTCACCGTCTGGCTGAGAACAGCAAGCAAGGCGAACGCGCGGTCGTTGACGTGCTGCGCATGATGGAAGTACCCCTTACGCACGAGAACGGCATCGTTCACGTTAAAGGCAACGGCAAGCTTAAAGCGGTTGAGTTCGATGGCGATAAAGCAACGGATGCGGTTCTCGCGATGGTTGCCGCGGCGGTCTTTGCCGAAGGCACTTCGCGCTTCTACGACGTTGAGAATCTGCGTTACAAAGAATGCGACCGGATTACGGACTACTTGAACGAGCTGCGCAAAGCAGGCGCTAATGTAGAAGAACGCCAAGCCGAGATTATCGTTCACGGCCGTCCGGAAGGCGTTGAAGGCGGCGTAGAGATTAATGCCCATTATGACCACCGCGTTATTATGGCGCTCACCGTTGTTGGCCTGCGCGCCAAAAATCCAATCAGGATCCGCGACGCGCATCATGTTGCCAAGTCTTATCCGATTTATTTTGATCATTTGAAAGCGTTAGGCGCAAACGTAGAATGGGTAGAATAAAGGAAAAAGGATGAAAGCGAGGCGCTGATTATGGCATTTGAAAATCCGACCCGAGATGAAATCAAGGAAATTCTGCAAGCGAGCAACACCATTGCCGTCGTGGGATTGTCCGACAAGCCGGACCGCGTATCCTACATGGTATCGCAGGCGATGCAAAAGAAGGGCTACCGCATCATTCCGGTAAATCCCGCTGCCGAGACCATTCTGGGCGAGAAGAGTTACGCTTCTCTCAAAGATATTCCGGAGCCGGTTGATATCGTGAACGTCTTCCGCCGTCCCGAGCATACGCCTCCGATTGCGGAAGAAGCCGTGGCTATCGGTGCGAAGACACTTTGGCTACAGCTTGGCATCGCGAATGACGAAACGGCGAGAATTGCATCCGAAGGTGGACTTCAGGTCATTATGGACCGCTGCATCAAGGTGGAGGATTCGATTCTTCTGCCCCATGGGAAGCAGACAACCTAAACAGTGCCTTTTAAGTTATACCTTACATTGGCGGGCCATCAAGGCCCGTCTTTGCTTTGACAAAAAAGCCTGAACGCCTTACCATCGTTATAGAGAAAAGGATCAGGCAAGAAGAATTATCGCAAACGCGTAAGTACATGCTTACGAAGCAAGAATTATCGCAAAAAACGCAATAATTCTTTAAGCGAATGCTTACGATGCAAGAATTATCGCAAAAAACGCAATAATTCTTTTTAGGAGGTGAAAAAGTGAATTTTCTAGGAAGGTTTCAGCAGCTTGGACGGGCTTTTATGCTGCCTATGATCGTACTTCCCGCTGCGGCAATCTTTTTATTTCTAAGCCAGCTGCCATGGGATCTTCTTGGAATTCCCGATACCGCGGACTATTTGCAGGCCGCAGGCCATGCGATTTTCACGTTTCTTCCCTATATCTTTGCCCTAGGCGTATCGCTGGGTTTAACGGGCAACGCGCTGGCAGCCGGTATGGCTGCGCTCGCGGGGATGGTAATTTATGTTGGCGTCACGGGAACGGCCGATCCGCAAATCGAACCAACCGTGTTTGTAGGTTCCATTATCGGTATGATTTCCGGCTTCAGTTACGAACGTTTTAAGAACCTGCGATTACCGGAGTATATACAGTTTTTCGGCGGGCCGCGGTTTGTGCCTTTATTCGTCAGTGTTGTAACCGTTATCTTGTCCATGGCCATGATCGGCGTTGCGCCGTTAATTCAGCGCATGCTGGAGGGGCTCGGCGATATCGTCGCTTCCGGCGGCGGGTTTGGCGTGTTTTTGTTCGGATTCTTGTACCGGATTCTAGTTGTGTTTGGTCTTCATCACCTGCTCAGCCATGTGTTCTGGTTCCAGGTGGGGGGCTACGAGACGGCGGACGGATCGATGGTATACGGCGATTTGCCGCGGTTTTTCGCAGGCGACCCGACTGCCGGGGCATTTATGGCCGGCATGTATCCGATCGTCATGTTTGCTTTACCGGCTATCGCGTTCGCCATCATTCACGAGGCCAGGGAAGATTTGAAGCCAAAGATCCGGAAGACGTTCCTTTATGCGTCTCTGGCCTCTTTTCTGACAGGAGTCACGGAACCTGTCGAGTTTGCCTTTTTGTTTGTTGCGCCTTATTTATTTGTGGTGCATGCGATCTTGTCGGGCATTATTATGTGGGTCACCTATGAATTGGGTATCCGGCACGGATTCTCTTTCTCCGGCGGCGTTATCGACTACATTATTAACGAACATCTGGCTACAAGAGGCTGGCTGCTGATCCCGATCGGGATTGTAGTTGGACTTGTGTATTACGTGGTGTTCCGCTGGGCAATCAACCGGTTCCGGATTCCTACCCCGGGCCGCGAGGAAGGCTCGCAGCTCGACGAATGGGCGGGCGACATTCCTTACCGAGCTCCCCTTATCCTGCAGGCAATCGGCGGCAAAGACAACATTGTGCAGATGGAGTCCTGTATTACAAGGCTTCGCCTTAAAGTTTCCAACGAGAAGCTGCTCGATAACAATGCCTTGAGAAATCTGGGGGCGGCAGGGGTGCTTAGACTCGGCGGAGGTAACGTTCAGGTCGTATTCGGTACGTACTCGGAATTAATCCGGGCAGAGATGCTAAAAGCGATTCAACGCGACCAGGAGCAGGTGCTGTTCAGCTCGCCTGTGCAAGGACGCATGATTCCGCTCGAGGATGTTCCCGATCCGATATTTGCAGGCAAGCTGGTTGGACAAGGCGTTGCCTTTATTCCCGAGAAAGGCGAGCTTGTATCGCCTGTTAAAGGCACGGTAATGATCGTGTACCCAACGATGCATGCCGTAGGCATTCGCACGCAGGAAGGGCTTGAGGTTCTGCTTCATATCGGTATCGACACTTCCAAGCTGACCGGAAAATCGTATTTCAAAGCGGTTGTCGAGGAGGGGCAGGAGGTTATGCCGGGCGACATGCTCGTGCGCTTTGATCTGCAGCGCGTCCGCAAGGAAAGCAAATCTCTTGCTACGCCGATGGTTATTACCAATTCGGATCTTGTTCATTCCTGGCGCTTCGCGCCTTTTAAAGCAGTGAAGAAGGGGCAGTCTTCGGTTTTATCCGTTGTCCTTAAAGAGAGAAATGGTGGAGGGGAAAAACCATGATACAAGGAATAGGAGCTTCGGCCGGCATTGCGATCGGGAAGTCTTTTGTGCTGCCGAACTGGGAGTGGGAATTTCCCGAGCAGCGAGTGGATGTAGCGGATTTCGCCCGTGAATTCGAGCGAGTCTACGAGGGGATACGTACATCCAAGCATGAGATCGAACAGATCAAAGATGAGCTCAGAGAAGTGGTTGGTTCCGACGAAACGCAAATTTTCGATGCGCATCTCGCGATTTTGGACGATCCGGTGTTTATGAACGAGATTCAGGGGATCATTCAGCGTCAGTATAAAGCGGCGGAAGTTGCGGTGAAGGAAGCCATCGATCATTTCGTCACGATGTTTGATCTGCTGGATGACGAGTATATGAAGGAACGCGCCCTCGATATCAAGGATGTCGGGAACCGCTTGCTCAAGCATCTGCTTGGCGCTCCGGAGATTACTCTCCCATCGGATACCCAGCCTTTTATTCTGATTGCGCGGGAGCTTTCGCCTTCCCAGCTGGCCCATATCAACCCGAACAACGTGCTTGGCATTGTGACGCTTGCCGGAAGCTCGACCTCTCATTCCGCCATTATGGCCCGCGCTCTTGGCGTACCGCTAGTCGTAGGGGTAGAAGCCAAGCTGGAGGAGCCGATCCAGACCGGTCAATCCCTTATTATCGACGGTACGGAAGGACTGCTGTTCATTGAACCGGATGACTCGTTAATCCAGCATTACTCCGAACTTCAAACCAGGCAGGCGGAAGCGAGACATCGTCTGAGCGGCATTGCCGGCCACCAGTCGGTGACACCGGACGGCAAGGTGCTTGGTCTGGCGGCCAATATCAGCTCCCTGAAGGAGCTGGAAGTCGCGTTGTCGAGCGGCGCGCATGGCGTTGGATTGTTCCGCACGGAGTTTCTGTACATGGACCGGAACCGTTTCCCTAAGGAAGAGGAGCAGTTCGAGGTTTACAAAAGCGTCGCCGAAAAGCTGGCAGGCGAACCGCTTATTATCCGGACGCTGGATATCGGCGGAGATAAGCAGCTTGATTACTTCAATATTCCGGAAGAGGACAATCCGTTCCTTGGTTACCGGGCTATCCGAATCTCGCTTGATCGCAAGGACTTGTTCAAGACGCAGCTGAGAGCGATTTTGCGCGCGAGCAGCTATGGGCAAGTGAAGGTGATGTATCCGCTGATTTCGTCGGTAGAGGAAGTAAGAGCGGCTAACCAGGTGCTGGCGGAAGCCAAGCAGGAGCTGGAGAGGGAAGGGATCGCTTACGATCCGGGCATCCAGGTGGGCATTATGGTTGAAGTGCCGGCTGCCGTTATGCTTTCGGATTTGCTTGCGCAGGAGGTTGATTTCTTCAGCATCGGAACAAATGATCTTGTTCAATTCACGCTAGCGGTCGACCGGATGAATGAGGAGATCAGTTATCTGTACGAACCGTTTCACCCTGCGGTGCTTCGCATGTTGAAGCAGACGGTTGAAGCGGCCAAGCGGAACGGAATCAAGGTTGGAGTATGCGGCGAGCTTGCAGGTGACCTGCGTGCGCTGCCGATCTGGCTGGGGCTTGACGTGGATGAAATCAGCATGTCCTCCCATTCCATTCTGCAAGTGAAAGAGCGGCTGCTCTGCACAACGCAGGAAGACAGCCGCTTGCTGCTGCCGCAGCTGCTGGAATGCCGCATAAGCGCGGACATTCATCAGAAGCTGAAGCAATTTATGGATTCCGTTGACGGGAAAGGGGCAGCCTCCGCGATTTAGCGGAGGGCTCCTTTTGTCTTAGTGCCGCTTTCGGCTAGGCCTGCTGCTCCAAGGCGTCAACAAAAGCCTTTGCATAAGGAGGCAAATCCGGCGGACGGCGTGCGGAGATTAGATTTCCGTCTACCACAACCGCTTCGTCGAACCATTCGGCGCCGGCGTTTTCCATATCGTCGCGAATGCCCGGCGTGGATGTGACTTTGCGTCCTTGCAGGATTTTGGCGGAGATGAGAACCCAGCCGGCATGACAGATTTGGCCAATCGGCTTGCCGGCCGCATCAAGCTCCTGAACAAGCTTGAGCACCTTTGGATAACGGCGCAGCTTGTCCGGCGCCCAGCCGCCGGGAACGAGCAGGCCGGCAATATCGGCGCTGTTTACTTCGTCGAAGGAGAGATCGGCGACAGCGGGGACGCCGTATTTACCGATATGCTTCTTGCCCTTTTCCGGGCCGGCATACAGGACGGTGGCTCCGGCTTCGCGGACTCGGTATACCGGATACCAAAGCTCGAGATCCTCGAACTCGTCGTCAAGCAGACAAATAACCGTTTTATTATGTAGTGACATGATTGATTTCCTCCCGTATTTATTATTTCATATTCATTGTAACGAAGGAGAACACATGAATCAAACGAACAGACGCCGGATCCTCCGTTTTGTGCCGGCCGTGATTTGGATGGCGGTTATATTCGCATTTTCCTCCCGCACGGGCGATGAGATGAATACGATGCTGCCGTTCTTCCGTAAGTTTTTCCCGCATATGGCAAGCTTCGACTGGGGGCATTTCATCGCTTACTTTATATTGGCTGCCTCTTTCGATTACGGACTTGGACAAAAGGGCGACCGTCTCCTCTTCAAGCTGTCGATAATTATCGGGTGCGGTCTTTACGGAGTGACGGATGAATACCATCAATCCTTTGTTGGCGGCAGGATGCCCGATGTGATGGATATTCGGAACGATATGATCGGGGCGGCCATTTGGGTCATTCTGGTATCGATTCCATTCTTGAAGAAGCGCTGGCGGAAAGTCGCTCCATAGTAAAAATTACATAGTGCGGATAAGCAGGATTTTATGCAGAAAAGGTCGAATCCTTTACGCATCTCGAAATAGAAAAAGAGGAACGGAAGAGAAGCGCGTAAAGGGAGTGGACTAAAGTGCAGAAAAGGTGTCATTGCGGTGACATCATGAAGATGAAACTGCGTACAGTGATTTATTCGGGGAAAGTCGAAATCGACAATGTTCCGATCTATTCATGCTCGGTATGCAGCCGCAGCGAAGTACTTCCCGATGTGAAGCCGGATCTGACCGGACTCATCGCAAAGCTGGGTCAGGAGCCGCCGAAGCAAACATTTTTGTTTAATGAATGCAACGAATGGGCAGACCTGCTCGTAGAAGCGAGTGAAGACAAAAACCAGCCGGATCCGTATCATATCGAACGGCTGACGCAAGAGCGCATCAACAATCTGCTCGACCTGCATCTGATTGCGCAATCGCTTCATGATGAGGAATGGATTGCTGATATTAACAAAAGGCTATCTCAACTTAGCAGACGGTCCATGCATACATAAGCCATACGGGAATATCACTCTCCATTCGCTGCATGATGAAGCACAGATTGACGCCAGACATGCGCTAACATTGCGAAAAGTAATATTTTGTCGTATGATTACGTTAATATGCAGCGAACGTAAATAAAATTTGAGATATTGGAGAGAAGTACCGTGACGGTTACCATTTATGATGTAGCAAGAGAAGCAGGAGTATCGATGGCTACGGTTTCTCGGGTTGTGAACAACAATCCGAACGTGAAGCCGGCAACGCGCAAAAAGGTGTACGAGGCTATTGAACGACTCGGGTACCGTCCAAATGCGGTTGCTCGGGGCTTGGCCAGCAAGAAAACGACGACGGTCGGCGTTGTCATTCCGGATATTTCGAATGCGAATTTCGCCGAGGTTGCGCGTGGTATTGAAGATATTGCGAATATGTACCATTATAATATTATTTTGTGTAACGCGGACAAGAAGAAGGATAAAGAGATCCGCGTAATCAACACGCTTTTGGAAAAGCAAGTGGACGGGCTGCTCTTTATGGGCGGCGCTGTGACGGAAGAGCATATGCAGGCGTTCAAGACGGCGAATGTGCCAATCGTCCTTTGCGCAACAACGGATGAGAACGGTCAAATTCCTTCTGTTGACATTAACCATGAAGAAGCGGCTTACGACGCCGTGCGCAAGCTGGTTCAGGAAGGCCACAAACGTATTGCGATGATCAGCGGTACGCTGCAGGATCCGGCCAATGGTTATGCCCGTTTCCAAGGGTACAAGCGTGCGCTTGAAGACTCGGGAATTCCATACGATGAAACGCTGGTTCGCACGGGTAATTACCGTTACGAATCGGGTGTTGAAGCCATGAAATATTTCATTGATCTGTCGGTGCGTCCTACCGCCGTGTTTGCAGCTACGGATGAAATGGCTATTGGCGCCATTCACTGTATTCAAGACTCCGGTCTGAAAGTGCCTGACGATGTCTCGGTAATCAGTGTTGACAATACGCGTATGGCGTCGATGGTTCGTCCGCAGCTGACCGCCGTTGCCCAGCCGATGTATGATATTGGCGCGGTATCGATGCGTCTGCTCACGAAGCTGATGAAGAAGGAAGTTGTTGAACACGCGAAAGTGGTTTTGCCGCATGAAATCGTTGTTCGGCAATCCGTTGGAGGTTTGCAAGCATAATGGCTTTTAATAAAATCGGTATTATTGGCGCAATGGTCGAAGAGATCGAGCTGTTGCATCAAAATGTTCATGTAACAAACAGCGTAACGAAAGCTGGCATTACCTATTACGAAGGCCAGCTTCATGGGAAGACGGTTGTGTTCTGCAAATCCGGTGTAGGGAAAGTTAACGCGGCTGTCTGCACGCAGATTCTGATTGATCTGGGTGTTGACAGCGTCTTATTCACCGGGGTAGCAGGGGCGCTTGATCCGCGTCTCAATATCGGTGATATCGTCGTTTCTTCCATCTGCGTGCAGCATGATATGGACGTAACGCCTCTTGGATTCGCCAAAGGGGTTATTCCTTATCAGGAGCGTTCGGAGTTCACGGCCGATGAACGGCTCGTGAAGCTTGCATCGGAAGCAAGCGAGCGTCTGTTTGAAGGGCGTAGCTTGATTGGTAAAGTATTGTCCGGCGATCAGTTCATCGCAAGCCGGGATACGGTTCGCGAGCTGTATGAGAACATGCAGGGCGCATGTGCGGAGATGGAAGGCGCTTCGGTCGCGCATGTGTGCGATTTGAATGAAGTACCGTTTGTTGTTATCCGCTCGATGTCGGATAAAGCTGACGGTTCGGCGCATGTGAATTACGCGGAGTTTACGGTAACGGCAGCCAACAATTCTTATGCGATTATAGATGACATGATTCAGCATATTTAACGCAAAAAACGTCCGTTCCGAAAGGTACGGGCGTTTTTTTATTTTCAGATACGTTGGTTTCTCATAGATCTTGAATGGCGATGGCTACGGTCTGGCGGTTTTTGCTCTCAATTTCTGCTCTCCGCGGAATAGGCAGGAGCTGACTTCTATCATCCAGCCAACTTGCGGGAAGGGGATCAGGGCTTGAGGCGGACCATTTATCCAGCCAGGCTTGTGGCAGCGGAACGTCTTCATGACGGATTAGCCGGTCTACGATCGGATGATCCGTCATCGTCAGCCAGACAAGCGACCAGGCTCTGGGGACAACCCTCCACCAGTCGTAACCGCCGCCGCCTAGAGCAACCCAGCGACCCTCCGTATGCTTGTGGGCAAGCTCGTGGATGATCATCGGCATTTCCTGATAGATTCTCATGCTGCAATGAATATGCGATAAAGGGTCATACGCATGCGCGTCACAGCCATGTTGGCTTACGATAATATCGGGCTTGAAGGCTTCGGCGATTTTTGTTACCGAGCTGCGAAAGCATTCCAGCCAGGAGTCATCCTCCGTGTAAGGCTCCATCGGAATATTGTAGCAGGCTCCGTAACCGGTGTCTGCTCCTTTCTCATGGACAAATCCGGTTCCGGGGAAAAGGAATTTGCCGGTTTCATGAATGGAGTAGGTGCAGACATCGGGATCATGGTAAAAGCTCCATTGCACGCCGTCCCCGTGATGGACATCCGTATCGATATACAAGACGCGCGCGCCATAGGTTTGGCGTATGTATTGAATAGCAACGGCAGCGTCGTTATAGACGCAGAACCCCGCACCGCGGTCAGGAAAGGCGTGATGCAGGCCGCCGGCCATATGATAAGCATGAACAGCTTGGCCGCTCATGACGAGTTCAGCAGCGTGAACGGAGCCGGCGGTTATAGTCGCCGCCGCGTTGTGCATTCCGGGAAAAAAGGGTGTGTCCTCCGTATCAAGTCCGTATTTTCCGGCAGCCGCGGCCGCTTCTTGGGCAGGGCTCTCCGCGCTTAGCTGCTGAACGGTATTGATGTAATCCGCCCGGTGAACGAGCGCAAGCAGCTCCTCGTCTGCCGTCGCGGAAGGGGAGTTCATTTGATCCTGTTGGAGTGCTCCCGCGGCATGCAGCAAATCAAGCGTTAGAGCAATACGAAAAGGGCTAAACGGATGCTGCTCTCCAAATTGATAACGGGTACTGTCAGAATGATGAACGAATATTGCGTTAGTCACTTCTTAACCTCCCAAATAAAAACACGCTAATACATGAAACGCTGCCTGAAGCGGATTCGGTCGAACTGCTCTTCGGATTCCTGTGGTACTTCTTTGCCGATGCGTACCATCAAGCAGTTTGCGGGATGCGAGCAAATCTCCGGATCATCGGTTGCGTACCAGACCATGCCGACGGATTTCATCAGCTTCTCCATAATTCCCCGGTACTCCCATACGCTCAGCTTTGTCCCTTCCAAATCCCAATGCCAGTAATACTCGGTGGTAAAGACGATCATATTTTCAAGCTGTCCGTCTGCGAAAGCCAATTGAATCATTTTTTTGCCGAGCCCGTAGGATCGGTATTGATCCGCTACTTCAATGGCTCCGAGTTCAACTAAATCCGGCATGCCGGCTTCGTACCAGCGTTCCAGCTCGTCCGGGTAATGAAAGGTGACATAGCCGACTATCAGCTCGTCTACGCGGGCTAAAATAATGCGTCCTTCTTCAAGACCTGCAATCTCCACCAGTGCTTCATGCTGATCCTTGGGCCGCCTGAACGCGTCCAGATCGGCATGCATGGCGAGTGTCTGCAAGGACTCCGGAGAGACGGGACCTTCAATGATGCAGATTCGGCCGTCCTGCAATTCTATCTGCTGCCGTTGATACATTTTGCGATGCTCCAATAACGGTATCTCCTTTCCGAGGCCGTGAGCTCCCTTATATTTAAGGTTATAGCAAACATCGGGGAAAATGAAAAGCATAGTCGAATGGAAAGTCATTATGCTATAATTGTTGTGGCGGTTGAGTAACCGGGAAAGATGCGATTGATGGACGGCTTGTTTGCCTGCAAGATCCGGCTAGCAATTGAAAGCGTATTCTTTGCGGTTAATGTTTAACAGATTTGATGGGAGAGTGATAGAATGATCAACTTGCATCAAGAACGAATTCCAGCAGTGGCAACAAATCCGAATCTTAAGAATTACGAGCAAGCATCGAATGATTTCAAATGGGAAGAGATTGAAAGCCAATTCAGCTGGCATGAGACAGGGAAAGTAAACATGGCGTACGAAGCCATTGACCGTCATGTGGAATCCGGTAAAGGCGCGAATATCGCTCTTTACTACAGCGACAGCGCGCGCGATGAATCTTATACGTATGAACAAATGAGCAAGCAGTCGAACCGGTTCGCGAATGTATTGCGGAAATACGGCATCGGCAAGGGACAACGGGTATTTATCTTTATGCCGCGCACGCCGGAATTGTATTTTGGCCTATTAGGCGTCCTGAAGGTAGGTGCCGTTGTAGGCCCGCTATTCGAAGCTTTTATGGAGACGGCAGTCAAAGACCGCTTGCAGGACAGCGAAGCTACGGCGATTATTACGACGCCTGCTCTTCTTCCGCGAATTAAACGTGACGAGCTGCCTAATCTGAAACATATTTTTGTCTTTGGCGACAATGTAGCGGCTGACGATGTTATCGTCGACTTCAACACGGAGATGGCGCAAGCTTCGGAAGAAGCCGAGATCGAATGGCTTGATCGCGAAGATGGCCTTATTCTCCACTACACATCCGGTTCTACCGGCAAGCCTAAAGGGGTCTTCCACGTACAGAACGCCATGATTCAGCATTACTACACGGGTAAAATCGTACTGGATCTGAAAGAAGGCGATATTTACTGGTGTACGGCTGACCCGGGCTGGGTTACGGGAACCTCTTACGGCGTCTTTGCGCCATGGCTGAACGGAGCGACAAACGTGATCCGCGGCGGACGCTTCAGTCCAAGCGACTGGTATGGCACGATCCAGAAGTACGGCGTAACGGTATGGTATAGTGCCCCAACCGCATTCCGTATGCTGATGGGAGCAGGGGACGACCTGTCAAGCTCCTTCGATCTGTCGAGCCTGCGTCACGTGCTCAGCGTTGGCGAGCCGCTTAACCCGGAGGTTGTGCGCTGGGGAATGAAGGTTTACAATCAACGCATCCATGATACATGGTGGATGACGGAAACCGGCGGTCAGCTAATCTGTAACTATCCGTCCATGGATATCAAGCCGGGTTCGATGGGTAAACCGCTGCCAGGCGTCAAAGCGGCGATTATCGACGATCAAGGCAACGAGCTTCCGCCATATCGCATGGGTAACCTGGCCGTACAGACGCCATGGCCATCAATGATGCGGAAAATTTGGAACAATCCTTCGAAATACGAGGAATATTTCCGTATTCAAGGCTGGTACATTTCCGGAGACTCTGCTTATATGGATGAGGACGGCTACTTCTGGTTCCAAGGCCGTATTGATGATGTCATCAACACTGCCGGTGAGCGGGTAGGCCCGTTTGAAGTAGAGAGCAAGCTTGTAGAGCATCCAGCGGTCGCGGAAGCGGGGGTAATCGGCAAGCCGGACCCCATGCGCGGCGAGATTATTAAAGCGTTTATCGCCCTTCGTGAGGGCTATACGGCTTCGGATGAGCTGAAGGCCGAGATTGCGCAATTCGTAAAAGTCGGATTGTCGGCTCATGCCGCGCCACGCGAAATCGAGTTCAAAGACAAGCTGCCGAAGACGCGAAGCGGTAAAATCATGCGCCGCGTTCTCAAAGCTTGGGAGCTTAACCTCCCAACAGGCGACCTGTCGACTATCGAGGACTAATCCTATATAAAACAAAAGCGCCACGGAATTTATCCGTGGCGCTTTTTTCTGTTCATTTTCTTAACGGAGCAGTTTGAATGATTCTGGAGAAGCGGGATTATGCTTACGAAGTAGCTTTCTTTCAGAAAGCTTTTACGTTCGCCTTTGTACTCCGGATTCCCACCCTGATAAACTTGTTCAAGGAATCCGGGTACAACAGCGATCGGAAGAACATTCAAATGCGCAGTCAGCCATTTAAATGTTTTATTCAATCTGCTTCGTTATTTCCCAACCTTTACTTGCTGAGAAGGAGGGGATTTGCCGGTATCGTTCTCCGCAATGACGTAGAAGGTACCGGTCGTAAGCGGTGAAGCATATTCAAAGCTTGGTTTTTGAGTCTTTCCGACCTCAACGTATTTACCGTCGTTATTTGCGCTGAAGTATACATGATAAGTCGTAACGTATTCGGCATCCGCATTTGCGTTCCAAATCAGCAGCACGCTCAAATCAGTTGGTGCTGCAGCCAAGCCGCTTGGTGAGGAAGGCGGAGCCAGATCCGGATGCTCGGTACCCGTGTTGCTGCCGTTGTCGGTGTTGGTGTTATCGCCAGGCAAACCAGGAAGGCCAGGAAGCTCTACAGCTCCTTTTCCGAATGTAACGACTTGACTTGCCGCAGATTCTTTGCCGGCTACGTCGACCGCAGTGACATAGAAGCTGTAGCCTTGATTGCCGGATACCGTCATTTTTGCTTTCAGTTCATCGCCAACGAGAATGGAATCCCCAACCTTTTGGGCAGGCTGTCCGTTTACGGATTGATAAACCCGGTAGCCTACAATATCCTTCTCGGTGCCGCCTGTAAAGGTCAGCATAACGACTCCGGATCCAATAGATTGCAGCTTCACATTGCTTGGCGCATTTGGCGCATTGCCGTCATCTACCCGCGGATCCACTTTGGATGGCGCATTGGTATCCGCATCGGCAGGCAAATAGGATTCCAGCGATTTTCTGCTGCTTGCCGGAAGCTTCTCTTGCGCCGCCCTGATTTCATCCATTAATTCATCCAGCGGTTTCTTCCGCTTAATAACGATTCGTTCGCGCACCATGTCTTTTGGTGTAGCCGGATTAGGTACATAGTTGACGCCGTTGAACGGAATATATGCCATTTTCACCAAAGCGTCATCGGTTTCCTTCGGCAAATACTTCTGATTGAACCAGTCCGTGACAAGCATGCCGGATTCCTTCGTCAGCTGGCTTGGAAGCTTGCCGCTTGCGCTGGATACCGTAGCTTTCACAAGGCCGGAAGGACGTTCGAATTCCTTCGTCGGGAAGAGCTCGGGCTTAGCTTTTGTAATCTCATTCATCATAAGCGCCCAGATCGAGCGTGCCCGCTTCTTGCCAGGGTCGGACAAGGTATGAATTTGCTCTTCGTAACCTGCCCAAACGCCAAGGGTAACATCCGGGGTGAAGCCCATAAACCATACGTCGCCGTAGCTTTGCGTCGTACCGGTTTTGCCTGCGATCGGAATTTTACCGTATTGCTTGAAGTCGGAAGTTAACGAATGAGCGGTACCTTGGCCGCTCGATACGACCGTCTTCAGCATGTCGGTAACCAGGAATGCCGTTTGCGGCGAGAATACTTGCTTTGGAGCAGCTTTATGCTCGTAAACCGCTTTTCCTTGCGAATCGGTAATTTTTGAAATCATGTAAGCATCATTAAAGACGCCTTTATTCGGAATCGCGCCATACGCATTCGTCAGCTCTTCAACCGAAACCCCGATGCTGAGACCGCCAATTACGCCGGTCTGCGCATTGTCGTCCTGCGGCTGCAAGGTCGTAATGCCAAGATCGCGCGCGAAGCTCCATGCGCCTTTGATCGTAACATCGTCAAGGAAGATCTTGATAGCCGGCAGGTTGAGCGAGCGGTTAAGCGCTTCGCGCGCCGTCACAAGCCCAAGGTATCTGTTCGTCGAGTTTTTCGGAATATGGAAGCCTTTTTGTCCGTCCTTCAGTACCACGGGAGCATCATCAACAATGCTTGCAGGTTGAATGAGTCCTTTATCGATAGCTGGCAGATAGGCGGCGATCGTCTTCATCGCCGAGCCTGGCTGACGCGTCATCTGAGTGGCAAAGTTCATTTGCTCCTCGTAAAAGTCACGGCCTTCCAGCATGCTCAGAATCGCGCCGGTCTTGTGATCGATCATGACGGCAGCTGTTTGCTCGAGACCCTTCTCCTTGCTGAAGGCGGAGAAATTCTTAGGATTTGCCGCGATATCGTGCATGATCTTGTAGATCTCTTTGTCAATCGTAGTATAGACATGATAACCGCCGTTGAGCAGACGCTGGCGGGCATCTTCTACAAGCGCGGAGTTTTCTTTCTTCTTCAGGTCCGACTGGGTAAGCTTCGGATTCTCCTGAAGAACCAGGATTTCAGCAGCCTGGCGTTCCGCCTCCAGCATCAGGTAAGGATAAGTCGTATATGCCTTTTCCGATGGAGGTGCGAGGGAGGAGCGGATATCAAAAGCTTTTGCTTCATCGTATTGCTGCTTCGTAATCCGTCCGAATTTCAGCATCTGCGAGAGTACGGTGCCTTGGCGTTCAATAGCAAGCTGGAAGCCTTCCTCATCGAATTGTCCTTTGCTCGTGAACGCGGTATAGGCCGAAGGGCGCTGCGGCAGGCCGGCCAGATAAGCAGCCTGAGCAATATTTAATTGATTAAGGTCGGTGATATTGAACAGCCCCCGGGCTGCCGATTTAATACCGTATAGATTATAGCCGCTAGAACCGTTGCCGAACGGGACCTTGTTCAAATAAGCGGCGAGAATCTCGCCTTTGGTCAGATAACGCTCCATGCGGAGTGCAAGAAACATCTCTTTTACTTTACGGCTGTCCGTCTTGTCCAAGCTGAGGAATACGCGCCGAGCCAGCTGCTGCGTCAGCGTACTGCCGCCGGTTTGCGTTTCTTCATTTAATAGCTTCTGTTTCACTGCCCGTCCAAGACCGTTGATATCGACGCCTTTGTGATGCATGAAGTTGTTATCCTCAATGGCAAGCACGGCATCGATAACCTGCTGAGGCAGATCGTCGTATTCGATTGGCGTCCGGTCCTCCTCGGTCCGGAGCTGTCCGACCAGCGTGTCGTCATTGAAATACACATATCCCGTAATCGAATTTTCGTTTACTTTCTCCTCGATTAATGTGCGAGGACGCACCGCTTCGTCTTTGACAAGCGAGGCGACATAGCCGGTTAAAGCCCCGCCGGTTAATAAACCGATAAAAATGCCGAAATAAATGAGCCATTTGACAGTCATCAATGATATGATTCCGAAAGTACGCCATCCGCTCCTGCGGGGCGGCGATTTGCGATCTTCTTCTTGCATATGTACAAATTCCCCCTCTAAATGACCAGAACCTATTATAACACAGAACGTTTATTTGGAGCACTAGCATGATTGACTTCCCTGTAGCCCTGTGGTAGTAAAGCTGAAATGCGTTGGTAGACATGGAGATGCCGGCGAATGATGTCAAATCGTAACGAAGTATGCTTCACGTATTGTTATATTGCCCAAATGATTAATTTCGGCAGCGTGCTTTCGCCGACGGACGCCTTAAGCAGCATTTGCGTCTATATAGACGTTGAAAGCCAAGAAAAGTTGTATGCGTAATTAGAATAGTTTTACTGCAAATGCTTGAAAAAATTAAAAAAATGAAGCCTGCGATTAGAAATCTCCCATTTTTCCGAAACAAAAGCGGGGGGATACGCGTATGAATTAACAGCATATGGTTGCTGTGAGAGGAGGAGGAAGTTGGAGGCGGTATATTGGGGATGTCTCATTGGCGGAGCTTTATATGCCATCATTAGCGCTCTGCTTGGGGATTTGATCGGTCACGCGCTGGGCGGAATTCTTGATTTTTTGTCGCTGGACGGTCATCCATGGCTTAATCCGACAACCTTGGTTGGCGGAATTACCGCATTTGGCGGTGCAGGGCTGCTGCTTGCGCATTACACGTCGCTTGGGCTCGCAGCCGTATTTATTCTTGCTCTTGCGGGAGGCGTGGTTATTGGCGGCAGCGGCTATTTCCTGTATGTAAAGCCGATGAGCGAAAGCGAAAATTCGATTGCGCTCTCGGAAAAGGACCTAAGCGGCAAGATCGCCGAAGTGATTACGGCCATCCCATCCAAGGGCTACGGCGAAGTGCTTGTCAAAGCTGGCGCGGGATATACCAACCAGATTGCCGCCAGCTTCGACGGTGACGACATACCAGGCGGTTCCCGGGTTGTTGTTGTGGAAGTAAAAGATAATACGTTGTACGTCTCCAAGCTTGACCCTTACTAAAAAGTGCTAGACTGAGAGGAGAAAGTTCATGCCAGAGTATCTTATTATTCCTTCTATTGTAGTTGCCGTATTCGTTATCCTCGGTATTGCCTTTTGGGCGCGCTACCGTACCGTAAGCCCAGACGAAGCGATGATCGTAACGGGTTCCTTCTTGGGAAGCCGCAACGTAAGCGCGGATGAAACCGGCCGTAAAATTAAAATCGTCCGCGGCGGAGGCGCCTTTATCCTTCCCATCTTCCAGAAGGCAGAGTTTCTGTCGCTGCTCTCCCACAAGCTGGACGTCTCTACTCCGGAAGTATACACGGAACAAGGCGTACCTGTAATGGCGGATGGTGTCGCGATTATCAAAATCGGCGGTATCGTTGAGGATGTGGCGACGGCTGCCGAGCAGTTCATGGGCAAGCCAACCGAAGCTTTGAAGAGCGAAGCGCAAGAGGTGCTGGAAGGTCATCTCCGGGCTATTCTCGGTACGATGACGGTAGAAGAGGTTTACCGGAACCGCGATAAATTCGCGCAAGAGGTGCAGGGCGTCGCAGCCAAGGATTTGAAAAAGATGGGCCTGCAGATCGTTTCCTTCACGATCAAGGATTTGCGGGATAAGCATGGATATCTCGATGCCCTTGGTAAACCGCGTATCGCTGCCGTAAAACGCGATGCGGATATCGCGGAAGCGGAGGCCGTAAGAGATTCCAGGATTAAGAAGGCGATTGCCGAGGAAGAAGGACAAAAGGCCGAGCTTCTGCGCGATACTAATATCGCCGAAGCTGCCAAAGAGAAAGAACTGAAGGTGGCTTCCTTCAAACGCGAGCAGGATATGGCGAAAGCGGAAGCGGATCAAGCTTATTCGATTCAAGAAGCGCGCGCGAAGCAGAGCGTGGTAGAAGAGCAGATGAAGGTTGAGCTCGTCCGGAAAGAACGCGAGATTGACCTGGAAGCGAAAGAAATTTTGCGCCGCGAGAAGCAGTATGATGCGGAAGTGAAGAAAAAAGCCGAAGCCGACCGTTATGCGGTCGAACAAGCGGCCGAAGCGGATAAAACCAAAAAGCTCCGCGAAGCGGATGCGGTGCAATACCGCATCGAATCGGAAGCGAAGGCGCTTGCCGAGCAGAAGCGTCTGGACGGTCTTGCGATCGCCGACGCGGAACGCGCGAAAGGTACAGCCGAAGCCGAGGTTATCCGTCTGCGCGGTCTTGCCGAGGCGGAAGCGAAGGAAAAGCTTGCTCAAGCGTTCGAAAGCTTTGGCGAAGCTGCGGTTCTCGATATCATCGTAAAAATGCTGCCTGAGCTTGCGGGCAAAGTGGCAGAGCCGATTAAAGGCATCGACAAGCTGACGGTTGTAGATACCGGTCATGGCGAAGGGGCTGCCCGCTTAAGCAATTACGTAACCGGCTTAATGGCGACAGCACCGGAGATGCTGAAAAACGTATCCGGAATTGATGTCAACTCCCTGATGAAAAACTTAACGTCCCGGGTATCCGGTTCTCTAACTCAGCCTGTGGCAGCTGCCGCAGAGGCGCCTGTGCAAATCCCGCAGCCTGCCGAGCCTGTGGAGAAAAAAGAATAACGAAACATATAAATCCCGGAGAGGACAATAGGAGCCTCTCCGGGATTTCTTTTGCCGTTATAGAATAGGTTTTCTATAATTTCACGGCAGATATACGGATCCGTCTGTAATCAGCTTGATAAACCCCACTGACGACCTGCAGCTTCTGTTTGGCTGCCTCGTATACCTCTTGCTTGGCAGACTCTCTATCGGCGTTATCGAGGTCTTTGAAGAAAGCATCCCCGAATCCGTCCAGCCAATGCATTACCCCTTTTTCTCCTTCCGGCAAAGGAGTAGGTCGGTCGAAATGCTCGGCAATTGTGACCTCGAACCCATTTTGTTCGAGCAGGCTTGCATATTCGCCAATCGAAGGGAAATACCAAGGGTTCCGTTCAGCCGGATCTATGCCGTATCGCGGCATTACCTCGTAAAAGGCCTGGACAAAAACATCTACATTGCCCTTGCCGCCAAATTCGGCAACAAACCTTCCTCCGCCCTTTAAGGAATCCCGAACGGATTCAATAACACCGCGGGCATTTGTCATCCAGTGCAGAGCCGCGTTCGAGAAAACGGCATCAAACGGAGCCTCGAAGCGGAATTGCTCACCGTCCCCAACGATGAAGGTAATATCCGGATATTTGCTTCTTGCGGACGCAATCATGGCTTCCGACTGATCCATTCCGGTTACCTTCGCGCCCGATCCGGCGATTTCAACGGCCAGATCGCCTGTACCGCAGCCCAGATCCAGAATATGTTCTCCTGGCTGCGGATCCAGCCAATCCAGAATGCCTTTGCCGAGCTTTGATACAAACCCGAGCTGCGTATCGTACGTCCCGGGATTCCATGCCTGCGTGCCTTGATTGATCATGTTTCATCGCCTCCGATCGGTTATACCTTAGTTTTACCTCCTTTAGCCATATAAGTGAAATATATAATATCTATCTTCTTTATAGGTTTAACCTATGAAGTAAACGGTAAAAACCCCGGAGAGCATAAGCTCCCGGGGTTTCCGAGTCAAGCGATTAACGGCTGTAGAACTCGACGATTTGTTTCTCGTCGATCTCTTGGGAAAGCTCAGCGCGTTCTGGAAGACGAACGTATTTGCCTTCAACAGCTGTATCGTTGAATTCCAGGTAGTTCGGCAGGTGATGACGGCCTTCGATCGCTTCTTTGATCGATTTCAGACCACGGCTGCGCTCGCGCAGACCGATTACGTCGCCAGTCGATACTGTGAAGGAAGCGATGTCGACTTTTTTGCCGTTAACCGTTACGTGACCGTGGGATACCAACTGACGTGCGCCTGCACGGGAGTTAGCGAAACCAAGACGGAACACGAGGTTGTCCAGGCGGCTTTCGAGAAGGACCATGAAGTTTTCACCGGAGATACCTTTCAGTTTAGCCGCTTTGTCGAACAAGTTGCGGAATTGCTTCTCGTTCAAGCCGTACATGTGACGCAGTTTTTGTTTTTCTTGCAATTGAACGCCATAACCGCTAAGCTTTTTGCGTTGGTTAGGACCGTGTTGGCCTGGAGGGAATGGACGTTTCAATTCTTTGCCAGTACCGCTCAAGGAAATACCAAGACGGCGGCTTAATTTAAATTTAGGACCTGTATAACGGGACATGAGTTGTGTAACTCCTTCAAAATTGTATTTTTGAGGATGGGGTTGTGTTTCGCCGAATACGCTCTATGCTCGAAATCTTCGAAGCCTGATAAACAGTTCAGCCGCTGGTATATCAGCGAACGTATTTCTGAGGGTGACACAAAACCGTACGCCCATGCATTCATTTATAGATAATATATGAAATTGCTTGCCTTTGTCAAGGCGCCAGCACTTCCCATCAACGTCAGCGGACGCGGTTCAAAAGACCTAAAAGTTGGAATTTTGAGTAGTGCAAAATTCTCAAAAATAAAGTATATTATAAATTGAAATAATAGCTTGATAGACTCGTCTCCTTTATATAGAGGGAAGGGCTGGGTGTTGCCGATGGCGGATTTATATAATAATCCACAGGCGTTAGATGAAACTGCCGCGGCAGCTCATCGGATTGAAGAGGATATGCGAACAATATGGTTTGAGAATGAAGATATTCAAGCTGCGGATGAACCGTACTTGCTGCCGTTGCTGCAGGAGAGCTTTGCTTGCTGGCGCAAGGATTCCGATGAGCAAGCGATGCCGGTAGGCGGGCAGTTCGTATTGTTAGATTTGAACAGCAATGTGATTGGTTCCGCGGGAACCATGGAGATATATCGTCAGGCGGAGGCAATTGCCGCCGCGCGGCAGGCTGCTGCCGATTCCATGACATCATCAGAATCTGCGACAGAAGATGAGCGGAAGTTGGAGGCCGTGGCCGTTCCCGTACTCACTCGATCGGATCGTCGTCCTTTTTGCGTCTTGGTTTATGTAACAGATTTTCTTGACGGAGCTCAGGCCAAGTCCATCGCGCAGCTTAGCGCGCTTCATTTCCGGACATGCTTTTACCGAAGGTTTGAGCAGCTCTACATCAAAGATCTGCTATTGCAGCAAAAGCGGACGGACAAGGAAGCGAGCAGGCGCGATGCCTTGTTTTTGGCGGCCAAAAGGCTGTATGACCAATTCGACGTCACTTCGGTATTGTCCGAAATGCTAAGCAGTTTGGAGCAGTTATATCCGAATTCGATTGCGCAATTGTATTTATCGCAGGATCATGTCAACGGGGATTCCCGAGTCAAACCCCTTGTATTTAAAAATGCGGCGCATGACCTGGTAGCCAAGTCGTTTCTGGAAGGCAAGCTTGTGACCGAGCAGGACCGGGATGGGACTAAACGTCTTGCGGTACCTATGACGGGCAAGCAGGCTGCTTACGGCGTTTTATGCTTGACGGTTAACGCGAGCAGCTGGGATGATGCGGACCTGCCGGCTTTTGTTTTGCTGGCCGATACGGCCGGCACAGCGTTTGAGAACGCGAAGCTATACGAGCAGTCGAACCTTCTTATTAATGAATTAAGATTGATTAACGAGCTTACGAAGAGGCTGAACCAATCGCTGAAGCTGAAGGAAATTTTCAAATTTGCTTCATCAGAGCTTCTAAGCGTCTTTGACGCCGATTATTGCTGCGTTCTTCAGCTTAACAAAGAGAAAAATCAGTTTGTCGTTATGGCGAGCAATATCCCTGCCATGTCTAGCGAGCATTTCTCGCCCGAATACGGGTTCTGCGGCATCGTGCATCGGACGAAAGAGCCGCTTATCATTTCGGATTATTGGCACACGAGAGTCGTCAATTCCAAGCTTATGGACAATACGGGAGCACGCTCGCTTATTGCTACGCCGATTCTTGTCGATTCGGAAGTTGTCGGCGTTATAATGGTTGCCCATAAAAGCGCGAATTTCTTTTCCTATGACAATTACAAGCTTCTGCAGGTCATGTCGACTCATATAGGGCTGGCCATTACGAATGCATCGCTTCATGCCGAAGTCCGGAGAATGGTGATTACGGATAATTTGACGGGCCTGCACGCCCGCCATTATCTCAATGAGCAGATTCAAAGCCGTCAGAGGAAAGATCCGCTCGGTGCATTGATCCTCGTCGATATCGACCATTTCAAGCAAATCAACGATACGTTCGGACATCAGGTTGGCGATCAGATTCTGGTACAGGTCAGCAGCATCATCCGCAGCTCGATCCGGCAGGGCGACATTGCCGCAAGATGGGGCGGGGAGGAATTGGCGGTTTATTTGCCGGGTATCCGTTCGGAACAGGCTTACAGAATTGCGGAACGGATCCGAACCCATGTGGAAGCAGAAACTCAGCCGGTTGTGACGGTATCCTGCGGTGTCTCCGAATGGACGTTTGAGAACGAGAAAATCAGCGTGGAATCCCTATTCTACAGAGCGGATATGGCGCTTTATGAAGCAAAAAACAACGGCAGAAACCGGATTTATATCGGACAAGCCAACTAATTGTTACGAAGGACACCTCCAGAGGTGTCCTTTTCTTTTTGGAAACGATCCGAATAAGGCGCTGTCCGTTCAGGGGACGATAAGGTTATATGGAACGATTGAATGAAAGGTGTTGTGTTAATTGAAGCTCCTAAAACATACGTTTATTAGCACGCTGCTTGCAGCGCTTGTACTAGCCTTGACCGGATGCTCAACCTCCAGCCGTCCGCCCGAGGAATGGCTTAACATGTCGATTGCCGGCCTTGCGGGCAAGGATCAGTATGCGTTCTCCGGCCAGACAACCATCTACTCGGCGGAAGGATGGGCTTACGCGCCCCGGACCTTTCAAGGACATGTCGAAGAGCATACCAAGCTGCATGCTCAAGGCGATGACGGCGAGGATCTGGAGTGGAGCCCGATTGAGGTTCTGAACAAAGTGAAAAACGCGCATAAGAAAGTAGACTTTGTCGACGCGGCCACAACAGCCAACCAAGTTGCCTTGCATATCGAGCTGAACGATCAGGATGCCAACAAGCTCTGGAAAGAGCAGCTTCAGGATGAGATGAACGCGCTGGCTGCCAAGGAACCGCTGGAAGAAGGGCCGTATAAACAAGCCTGGCTGAAAGAATTTAACGAATCCCGAAAGCAGATGGACAAAATGCTGAAATCCCTGCAGGTAAAAGCACAATATACGGTGTTGATCGACAGAAATAGTCTTGTACCGACTAAGCTGGAGGAGCATTCCGTTCTTCATTATTCGCTCTCCGGACAAGACAAACAGGAAAAACGCGATACCAGCGTTACCTTTAGTCCCTTTAACGGAACAGGAACTGTTCAATAAGCAAGCAACATGCTAATATGTTCGAAGGCTGTTTTTCACAAAACAGTGCTCATAAGTAATGGAGGTTTGAATAAAGATGCGTGATGCAAGATTACAGAAGCTGGCGGCCAACCTTGCCGGTTACTCGATTGATGTACAGCCCGGCGACAACGTACTGATCGATTTGATTGGCCTTGAGCTGGAGCTGGGCAAATGCCTTATCGAAGAAGTAACAAAGCGTGGCGGAAGACCGTTTGTGGAGCTGAGTGACCGCTCTGTCCTGCGGACGATGCTGACGCATGCAACCAAGGAGCAAATCGAGCTTTGGGCGAAGCATGACCTTGAGCGCATGGAGCAAATGCAAGGCTATATCGGCGTGCGGTCGGGCTCGAACGTTAACGAATTGTCTGATGTGCCAAAGGAAAAAATGCGTCTATACGAGCAATTATACACACATCCCGTACATATGGAGGAGCGCGTTAAGCGGACGAAGTGGGTTGTTCTCCGTTACCCGACTCCATCGATGGCGCAGCTGGCTAACATGAGCACGGAAGCGTTTGAGGATTTCTATTTTGATGTTTGCAACCTGGATTACGCGAAAATGGACCGCGCGCAGGATCCTCTTCAGGCCTTGATGTCCCGTACGGACAAAGTACGGATCGTTTCGCCAGGTACGGACTTAACGTTCTCCATCAAAGATATCGGTGCGAAAAAATGCTCCGGCCAGCGGAATATTCCTGACGGCGAAGTATTCTCCGCGCCTGTCCGGGATTCAGTTAACGGCGTAATTACGTACAATTCGCCAAGCGTCTATTCCGGAACAACGTTCCAGAATATCTCGTTTACGTTCGAGAATGGCAAGATTGTTAACGCAACCAGCAATGATACGAAGAAGTTGAACGAGATTCTGGACAGCGACGAAGGCGCGCGTTACATCGGCGAATTCGCAATCGGCTTTAATCCGTATATTTTGCATCCGATGAACGATATTTTGTTTGACGAAAAGATTGCGGGAAGCCTTCACTTTACGCCGGGTCAAGCGTATGAGGAGACCGATAATGGCAACCGTTCTTCCATTCATTGGGATTTAGTATTGATTCAACGTCCGGAATACGGCGGTGGAGAAATTTATTTCGATGATGTATTAATCCGAAAAGACGGCGTTTTCGTACTGCCGGAGCTGGAAGGACTAAATTCCGAAAATTTGAAATAAATGAAAATGAAGCGTTTTTGAACTTTTCTCTTGATGGATGTTATATTTCGGGTTATCATGATGTCAAGGAAAGCTTTACTAATTAACTGGAGGGATTCCCCATGTCCAACAATGCAGCTATCGTAGAAATTTCTCAAGCGGCTAGCCAATTCCGCTCTTCAATCGTTCTGCAAGCCGACAACAAATATATCGATGTTAAGAGCATTCTTGGACTGTTTACGACGTTGGTAGGCGGCCACGCTTACGAACTTCATGTTCATGGTCCTGATGCGGAAGAAGCGAAAGCAAAAATGGCAGAAATTTTCGCAAAACATAACTTGAATGTAACGGTAATTAGCGAATAGACCGGAATGGTCGCAAACAAAGCGTTTCTTCTTCTGAAAAGAAGAAGCGCTTTTTTGTTTTGTCCTTGTGTATTGGCTCTTTTTCGTCTAATATAAAAGATATAGACGACGGCGGGTACACGCACAGGGGGGAAAACGATGTCTTCACCGGAAGTCACGGTTCAATTGCATGAGAAAGCGCTTCGTCTCCTAACGGAAGATGCGAGTAAAATAGAAAAACTTATCGAAGTTCAGATGGAGAACTTGACAACCCGTCAATGTCCGCTGTACGAGGAAGTTTTGGACACGCAAATGTATGGATTCTCGCGGGAGATTGACTTTGCTGTGCGCGCGGGATTGATAGCCGAGCAGAGTGGAAAAGAAATGTTAAGCCGATTGGAGCGCAACTTGGCCCAGTTGTATGAAGCGTTAAATAATAAAGAGTAGACTCCATTTGGAGCCTACTCTTTTTTTGTTTTCTTAAACTAGATAGAAGGCAACGCCCAATATGACATAAACCATAAGCAGCAGGAACCCTTCATACCAGTTGGTCGTACCGTCTCGGGAAACGGACTTCGCTATAAAGACGGAAACACCGATGGCGGTTAATTCGATTGGCGTGAAGATAATATCCATTGTATTGCCCATAAACGCACTAACCAGAATCAGCACCGGGGCTACAAACAACGCGATCTGCAAGCTGCTGCCGATGGCGATTTCGACTGCTGCGCCGATTTTGTTCTTAAGTGCCAGCATAACCGCTGCGCTATGTTCGGCTGCATTACCGATGATTGCGATAACGAACGCACCGACAAACAGCTGGGACAGGCCAAATTTCTCGGTAAAGCTGTCGAGTGTATGCACGAGCCATTCGCTGACGAAAGCGACCATAACCGTCGCTACAACCAGCATAATAACGGATACGCCTTTCGACCACATCGGCTCCTCGCCATGATCGGCATTCATCACGTTATCCGCGAGAACGTCTTTATGGGTAATCATCGAGAACACAAGCCACAGCAGGTAAGAAACGATCAGAATGCAGGCAACCGTGATGCTGAGGAAATGGTCCTTATTAAGCGTGAAATGCTCCGCGCCAACAAAGACAGCCGGTACAAACAAACCGATAACAGCCATAATCATCAGCGTTGCGTTATGCTCGGCCAATTGATTATTGAAAAATTGCTGTTTGAATTTAATGCCGCCGGCAAGGAGACTAAGTCCAAGGACGAGCAGCAGGTTGCCGATGATGGAACCGGTAATACTCGCTTTCACGGTATCGAACAAGCCTTCTTTAACGAGGAAGATCGCAATGATCAGCTCTGCCGCGTTACCAAACGTGGCATTTAGAAACCCGCCAAGCCTTTGTCCGGCGTAATGCGCAACACTTTCCGTCGCTTTGCCGAGAAAGCCCGCCACAAACACGACGGCGATAGCGGAAATGATAAATTGAAGCGTCATGTCCCAATGGGCGAAATGCCCGATTGCGCTCAGGAGGAACATGACAATTAATCCGCCGAAAAACAGTTTCTGTCTCACCAAATCCACCTCTTCAATTATGTAAGTCTAAAAAACATTATTAATCATAACGAAAAAAGGCAACCATGTAAACTTTTCCAAAAAAATATGCTATAGGGCCTAATATAGATCTACTTCCTTCCTTGCTTCAAATTGAGCCATCCATTACAATGATGGTATATGGCAAATTGAGGAGTGGAATAACATGAACGAGGACCTTCAAACAGGCATTATCCGTATTTCAGACGATGTAGTGGCAACGATTGCAGGACTCGCTGCGCTTGAGACTCCTGGCATTGCCGGAATGTCGGGCGGGATCTCCGAAGGACTGGCGAAGCGCCTTAGCGGTAAAAACGTGCAAAAAGGTGTATCCGTCGAAGTAGGTCAGCTGGAAGCGGCAATCGATCTTCGCGTTATCGTTCATTACGGCATACCGATTCAGGAAGTCTGCAGACAGCTGCAGCTGAATGTAAGAGAATCGGTTGAGAATATGACCGGTCTTAATGTGGTTGAAGTTAATGTAAAAGTAGAAGGCGTAGCCTTCAAAGAAGAAGAAACGTCGGAAGAACCGCAGCAACGCTTGAAATAGTATGCGGAACTTACATAAAAAAGGCTGAACCGTTAATTAAACGGGTTCAGCCTTTTTTTAGTTTAGTGATGATGACGTTTCGCTCGCTCCGGCTTGTCCTGCTTGTTGGCCTCCCGAGAGATGCTGAGAAGCACTCCGATACACATCAGACAGACCAGCAGGGAGGATCCCCCGTAGCTGACGAAGGGCAGTGTCACCCCGGTCAGCGGGATCGCGCCGGTTACGCCGCCGACATTAACGAAGGCCTGAATGCCGAACAAACCAACGATTCCTACTCCTACTATGGTTCCGTAGTGATCGGGGCAGCGAAGAGCAACGATAAGCGCCCGCCAGAGAAAGAGCAAATAAAACAAGAGGAACAGGCTTGCACCGATAAATCCCAGCTCCTCGGCAATGACGGAAAAGATAAAGTCATTATAAGGGTAGTCCAAGTAATGCAGCTTCTGCACGCTTTCCCCGAATCCCGCACCTGTAAAGCCGCCGTGTCCAAGCGCCTGCAAGGAGGATACCAGTTGGAACCCAGAGCCCTGCTGATCCGCCAGCGGATCGGAATAGGCCGTAAACCGGGCAACCCGGTAAGCCCAACCATCTGGATTGGTAGCCATGCCGATTGCCGCTAAAAGGATGGCGAAGATACCGATTACGCCGCCTGAAACGGCAACCTGCTTGAGATTGGCGCCGCCTGCAATGATCATTATCCCCGCACACGAAGCAAGAACGAGACAGGAACCCAAATCCGGCTGCATCATAATAAGGAAGCAAATAAATCCTACAATGATTAGTACCGGAAGCAGGCCTTTTTTAAAGTCCCGGAACTTTTCGCCTTTCTTGGTAATCAGAGCCCCTATATAGAGGATCATGGCAAGCTTGGCTATTTCCGTCGGCTGGATTCCCATGGTTCCGATTCGGAACCAGCTGCTCGCACCGTTCAGCGAGCCAATGGTTGGTACAATCATCAGCATGACTATGACCGGAATGAATAGGAAGATAAATCCCTTTTTAAAAATCTGGTAAGGGAGATTCATCAGGAAAAGCATGGCAAAGATGCCTAGAACCGCCCAAATGAGCTGCCGCTTAGTAAAATATAACGCATCATTGTGGAATTTCGGATTTGTAAGTGCAATGTTCGAGCTTGCGCTGAACACCATGACAAGGCCGAATCCAACCAGCAGCAGCGTTAAAATAAGGAGCAGAAAGTCCGGTCTGCCACGACTGCCATTCTGCTGTGTCTTCTTCATAGATTAGGCAAGCAGCTGCTTCAGCTTTTCGAGGCGTTGATTCGCAATCGTCATGATCGGCTGCGGAACCGGAGATTCGTATTCAAGACCATGAGGGAATGTAGCTTTTCCGATATATACATGTTCAATTGCAAGCACGGCATTAGGATTTTCGAGCTTGCCTTCAATGGCGCGAGTGTTGACGCGCAGGAAGTATTCCGAATTTGTCGCTTGATCTTCAAGCTTCAGATCGTATGTAGCGCGATAGTATTCCCACTGCCAACGTACAAAGCCAAGCTGCTCGGCAGACTCGTCCAGATGAGCCAGATCGCTTTGAAGGCCGTTAAGACCCGAGTTTTCAATAATCATCGTTATTTCCTCCTATAGTTGCTTGTGGAATGTAAGGTTTATGCTGGCAAAGCCCGTTTTGCATAATGCGCAAAACTTTATTTGTACATCTTTTCCCATGATAGTATGTTTCCCCAGTCAGCGCAAGACTTACTCTCCGCTATAGTCATGCTTTCTCTTTGCCGCATCGCGCCGTTCTGTTAGAATAGATGGAAATAAGTTTTGCTTCATAACGCGTGTGAACGGCTATGCGTTTACATTCAACAAACGTTTAGGAGGTGTGTCCAATGAAGACTAGTAGCTATATAAAAGAGCAGCTGCAGCGTCTTTATCCGGAAATGGTCCGGTGGCGCAGACATCTCCATCAGAATCCGGAGCTGTCTTTTCAAGAGGTACATACATCCCGGTGGATTGCAGAGCAATTAAAGGCCTTTGGCTGCGAGGTGCGCGAAGGCGTTGGCGGGCACGGCCTGCTGGTTTCGATAAAAGGGGAGCTGCCCGGTCCGGTTATCGCGCTGCGCGCAGATATTGACGCGCTTCCGATTCAGGATGAGAAGGAATGCGAATACCGGTCCAAGGTTTCCGGCGTGATGCATGCCTGCGGACATGATGGGCATACGTCGGCATTGCTTGCCGTAGCGAATTACTACCAGCAGCATAAGGCGGAGCTGGCCGGCGAGCGCCGGTTGATTTTCCAGCCTGCCGAGGAGCAGACACCGGGCGGCGCGATCCGCATGATTGAAGACGGGGCCTTGGACGGCGTAGACGCCATTTATGGGGTGCACTTGTGGTCGCCGATTCCGTATGGACAGACCGCAACCAAGCCGGGTCCTTTTATGGCGGCGGCAGACGAGTTCACTTTAGAGATTGTAGGCCTTGGCGGACATGGCGGCATGCCTCACAAGACGATCGATACCATCGTAATCGGTTCGGCTCTCGTGCAGGCGGTTCAATCCATAGTTGGCCGCAACGTTGATCCTTTGAAGCCTGCGGTCGTTACAATCGGCTCCTTCCAGGCCGGAACAACCAATAATGTCATTGCGGAGCGCTGCGCGATGAAAGGGACGGTCCGCACATTCGACGAGGAATCCCGAAAGCTTACGCATGAAAGGCTTGAGCAATTGATTAACCATACCTGCAGCATGTACGGAGCGAAATACGACTACCATATGCGTATCGGGTATCCGCCCGTCGTCAACGACGAGGAGGAAGCGGGACGTTTCTTCCGGGTGTCAGGCGAACTGTTTGGCGCCGAGAATACCCTTCGTTCGGAAGCGATGATGGTCGCGGAGGATTTCTCGTATTATCTGGAGAAGGTACCGGGATGTTTTATGTTTGTCGGGGCGGGGAACGAGGAGACGGGAGTCGTATACGCCCATCACCATCCGCGTTTTGATATCGATGAGCGTGCCATGGTACATTCCGCCCAGCTGCTTATTCAAATGGCGGAAGATTTTGCGGCGGAATGACAACGCTTTTGGCTGGATACCCTAAAGGAAGATATTCCGAACAGGAGGTTTGTCCGCCTTGCGTAAAATGATCAAAGAGGTTATGTCTTCGCCGTGCATTACGGCAACTTTACTGGATAATGTATATGAGCTAGCCGTCTTAATGAAGAAGCATGATATCGGATTTATACCTATTGTAGATGGATCGAAGCTGATTGGCGCCGTAACGGACCGGGATCTTGTCGTACGCGGCTATGCGGATAAGCATTCCGGCTCCACAGCCGTCGAGAAAGTAATGACAACCGATTTGCTGACCATCGCGCCGGACACAACCATGGAGGAAGCGGCAGATCTAATGGCCAAGCATAAAATACGCCGTCTTCCTGTTGTAGAAAACGGTCAATTGGTCGGAGTTGTCGCGATTGGCGATCTGGCTGTCCGGGATGCCTTCATTCACGAGGCAGGCGCGGCGCTTAACGAAATATCGGAGCATGTGCATTAGATGAAATAACGGGATTCTTTCGGGGCGAACGCCTTTGAAGAATCCCGTTTTTCGTATAAAACTCTGGATAATTTTGCATACTGTGAGGTGAATGCTTACCTCTATGTACAAGGGGAGAGATCTTATGTTGGAACGTCAGGACGGACCGTTAATTATCCAATCGGATATGACGGTGCTGCTCGATTGCGAGCATCCTTTATCGGAGGAAGCGCGCAGGATGCTGATCTTGTTCGCTGAGCTCGTGAAGCGTCCGGGAAATTGGCATACGTATAAAATGTCCTCTTTATCCTTATGGAATGCGGCTTCTGCCGGCATGGACGCGGCAACGGTTATCGAATCGCTAAGAAAATATGCCAGATACGGCCTGCCCGGAGTATTGGAGACGAATATCCGCACACTAATGGAGCGGTACGGCAAGCTTCGGCTGGAATTAAGCGGGAACTGTCTCGTGTTATACGGGGACGATTCTTTGCTGGATGAGATCGCGGGGCATCCGATCATTCTGGAATGCTTGATGGAACGCGGGACCGGCGGTTCCTGGGAAGTAAATCCGGAGTACAGGGGCCAGCTTAAACAGGAATTAATCCGGCTTGGGTTCCCCGTAATCGATTTGGCCGGCTACCATACGGGTGAAGCTTTATCCGTATCGCTTAGACCGTTAACGCTGAGCGGCAGATTCTTCGAGCTTAGGGACTATCAGAGGCAGGCGGTTGATCTTTTTTATAAAGAAGGGACGATTCAAGGGGGAAGCGGCGTTATCGTTCTGCCGTGCGGAGCGGGTAAAACCATTGTTGGAATCGCGGCATTGGCAAGGCTGAACAGCGCTACGCTTATTCTAACCTCCAACGCAACCAGCGTACAGCAATGGAAGGAAGAACTGCTGGACAAGACAACCCTTCAGCCGGCGGAGGTCGGAGAATATACGGGCTCCTCTAAGGAGGTCCGCCCCGTAACGATTGCAACGTATCAAATTCTGACTCACCGGAAGTCGAAAAAAGATCCGTTCCGTCACATGAAGCTGTTCTCCGAACGCGACTGGGGGCTCATTATATACGACGAGGTGCATTTATTGCCTGCACCGGTATTCCGCATGACGGCCGATATCCAGGCGACAAGAAGGCTTGGATTGACGGCAACGTTGGTCCGGGAAGACGGTTGCGAAGAGGATGTATTTTCTCTGATTGGGCCAAAGCAGTTCGAGCTGCAATGGAAAACGGTCGAAGCGGAGGGTCATATCGCCTCGGTTAAATGCACGGAAATCCGCGTGCCGATGGATCAAGGCATATCCGAGCTGTACCATTCGGCCGAGAAGCGCTCGCGGCTGCGTCTCGCAGCGGAGAATCCCGGCAAGGTACCGGTTGTCCGCCAGCTCCTGGAGCGTCACGAGGGGACGCCAACTCTCATCATCGGGCAGTATCTCGATCAGCTTCATTCTATTGCGGATTCGTTAGAGGTGCCGGTCATTACGGGAGAATTGCCGCAAAATGAACGCCACAGGCTATACGAACAGTTTAAGTCGGGAGATGTACCCGTTCTTGCGGTATCCAAGGTGGCGAATTTTGCGGTTGACCTTCCCGATGCGGCCGTTGCCATTCAAATTTCCGGGAGCTACGGCTCAAGGCAGGAGGAAGCGCAGCGGATCGGCCGCATTTTGCGTCCGAAGAAAGGCCGCAATGAAGCCTGGTTCTATACCATTGTGACCGATGACACCAGCGAAACGGAATACGCCGCAAGGCGCCAGATGTTCCTGCTTGAGCAAGGCTACCAATACGAGCTTGAAAAACACCAGTAGGGAGGTTATTCTTCATGTTTGTACAACAGTGGTCGGAGAAACTGA
The DNA here is from genome assembly GCF_004000805.1 of Paenibacillus glycanilyticus NBRC 16618. Taxonomy (GTDB): domain Bacteria; phylum Bacillota; class Bacilli; order Paenibacillales; family Paenibacillaceae; genus Pristimantibacillus; species Pristimantibacillus glycanilyticus. The sequence continues at coordinate 172,242 of NZ_BILY01000008.1, read as the reverse complement.
CAAGCCCCGTGAAGCAGCAATATATGATGTCTCCCTTATGGACTGGTGCATCGGAGCGCGGGTTGCATTGGGAGGAAGCCGTAATCGACCGGCTTTCCATCGAAGAAGCGGTGGACCGGATGGACGAAGCAACCACCGCCGTCCTTCGGGCATTTTATAATTGCTTTGGAGCCGGTCCCGTTTCGGAGGAGCGGCTTTTTTCGTTGCGGGAGCGGTTCTCGGGTGCCGAGTTCCGTTACGGAATGATCCAGCTGCAAAATGCGGGAATTATTTTCGCGCTCCGTCAAGGCTGGGGGGAGCGGCTGTATGCGATGCCAAGCGATTGTTTTATGCAGTGGCATCCCTATTTGTTTCCGCTTGCTCCACTGCCCGCAGCGAATAGATCAAGCGAAATCTGGGAGCAGCGGCAGGAGGAAATAGCCCTTAAACCGCTTGGGAGACAGCTTCTGGCGGTTTGGGCGGAGCTGGCCCGAAGCGGTTTAGGTTTGACGTCAAAGGGAATTCTGCCGAAGAAAACAACCGCGAGACTTACGCTGGCCGTTTCCATTACGGATGAGGATCTTCTTCAGGCCGGCTGGCAGCAGGAGGATACGGATCCTTATAATCCTGCCGTAAATTTTGTGCTGAAGCTTACCGGGCAATTAGGCCTGTTGGAAGCTGAAGGAAAGCAGCTAAAGTGGCAGGAAGACACGCTAGCTGCCTGGTTCTCGGAGGAGGAGCTTAAGCGGGAGGCTTTATTATTTCACTGGTGCCTGGATGAGCTTCTGAAGAAAAAGCCTGCGATGTGGCATGTCATGGCGTTGTTGACCCGGCTTGAACCGGGGGCCTGGTATTCGGAAGCGGCTATTGCAGCCCAGCTCCCGCTGCTTGATATGAAAGGCATGGAGTGGGAAGAGAGCCGAAGTGCCTGTTTGAATCTGCTGCGCGGACTCGGATGGATGGAATTCGCACGTGCCGGAGACCAGAGAATGCTCCGGTGGACGATGATGCCGTCCTCCCTCGATTACGGGCAGCGTCCGCAGGCAAGGTATGAGCCCATTATGATAGAACCTAACGGTGATTTGCTTGTTCCTCCAGGCTGTTCTTACAGGGTCCGGTGGGAGCTGGAGCTTGTGGCGGACAGGAAGAGCGACGAACTGCTGTCCGTATGGCAATTAACTCGAAGCTCAATAGAACGGGCAATGACTCACGGACGGAGTTTAGCTTCGGTTATAAACTTATTGCAATCGGCATCAGGCGGAGTCCCTATCCCGCCATTGCTCGAAACCAGCTTGGCGGATTGGGGAAAACAAACGGCAGCGGTTGTTAAGCAGCCGTCAGACGCGTATCCCGAATTGCCGCTTGAACCCCGACCGGAAGAAAGCGGGTTCGCGCTCCGTTCTTCCGGTCGTGCATTTGCGGGATGCGAGCTTATGAATCATGAGGATTTCAGAATAGAACGGTTTCTTCCCGAGCTTGAAAGGGTACCTATAAACTGGATGCAGCAGTTGAGATCATATCATCATTCCACGCGCCTAGAAATTCTGGAGAGGGCTTTGAGCTGGCAGGCTCCGGTCCAACTAAGGATGAACGAAAGCGTTGTGGCTTTTGTGCCAGCCAGACTGGAGAGAAGCGGAAGCAACTGGACCGTCACCGGCTTGCTGCGAGAAGCCGAGACGCACCGCGAAGTATGCTTGTCTCCGGAAATGTGGGAAGGGATGAAGCTGGTTGCGCCGGGAGTGAGTGGATTTGTGTAAAATTGTATCTATTCATTGAATGATTATGATATGATAGATTTCAAGCAAGTGTAAAAGAAAAGAGGGTGAACAAATGCCAACAACCACAGTTCTGCCCTACGATGGTGCAAGCGGCGTTTCTTCGCTGGATATGGCGTCGCTGTTGATGTGCGCTTACGAGCTGGGTGACTTTATTAACCAATCGGCCGAGGTAGCCGATTATCTATATTGGAAAGAAGCTGTACAGAAGGATGAGCAGGTGAAAGTGCTGACCAAGCAATTCGCCAAAGCGAAAGAGCTGTTCTCGGAATGCGAGCGGTTCGGCAGATTTCATCCGGATTATCATGCAGCCAAGGATAAAGTGAAGGAAATCGAGCGGGAGCTGGATCAGATTGAAGCGGTGAAACGGTTCAAGACGGCTGAGCAGCTCGTAGATACGATGCTGTATGACGTATCCCGCATGATCGCCGAATCGGTATCGGATACAATTAAGGTACCGAGCAATGAAGGGAAAACGGGCGGCTGCGGTGGCGGCGGATCCTGCAGCTGCGGAAGCGGCGGCTGCGGATAAGCCTTTGCTTGATTCTACTCGACGGAGGGAATGGATGTTGTTACCGGAACGGACAGGTTATATCATATGGGTGAGCGATCTGAAAGCGGCCAGAACGCTGGAAAAGTACGGAACCGTTCATTATATGTCGCGCAAGATGCATTATGTCGTGATCTATATGAACGCAGAACGCGCGGAGGAAGCGGTAAAGACAATAAGCCGTCTGCCTTTCGTGCGCAAGGTTGAACGATCTTACCGCAACGAATTAAAGACAGAATATACAAAAGATGCCGAGGATAAGACCAGATTCTACAGCATGTAGAACTAGAATTTCATAAGCCATGAACATTTATGAAATTCAAGCATGGATGTTAATAATAATTAAATAAAATTGCGGGAAGATCGCTGGTACACAGAGAGACCAATGTACGGCGATCTTCTTTCTTTTATTAAGTTTTACAAATAATTACATTTATGGGCTGAGTTTATTTTATTGTTGAAATCTCGGACAATCATGGTTAAAATATCCTTATACATAAAAAGTGGTAAAAAAGACCTGGTTCCTAAGACGGAGGTGTGGTGAACGATGAAGGACAAAACGACTAGAAGATGGAGCACTTATGAGACTTTTTATATCGAATTGGGCGATAAGAAAGTGGCGGACATCGTTATTACTAACCATGCCAGGAGCCGGTGGGTGGATCGGGTTGAAAGTGAGAAGACGGGCTACGAGGATATTGCCGAATTCTTATGGGAATGCCTGAAGCAAGGACGAGTTGAGCCTTATTACCGGAATGAAGAGGATGTTTACCTGATTGACGACGATCTGGTGTTTGTTGCTGAATTTGCCCCATCGGAAACGGACATTGATCTGCTTGGCAACCCGCTTCACAAGATGATTGTAGTCACCTTTTTGGGACGCATGTCGGAGACGATCGAATTGCGGGATTTGAAATCATACTATTCATGGCTTCGTCACTCCAGAAGAATGACCTTGGTGAAAAACAGCCGAAAAAGGAAATAATCGAAGAAACGCCGGGCGCAGCATCCAATCGAAGGGTGCTGCGCTTTTTTGCGCGCATTTGTAGTATAATAACCGCTAAGAAGAGAGGATGGTCGGACAGATGGCGCTTAATTTTCATCAATTGCACATTTTTTATACGGTAGCGGAACGGGGCAGCTTCTCTGCTGCCGCCCAGTCGCTGCATATGACTCAGCCGGCCGTGACGATGCAGGTGCAGTCGCTGGAGGACTATTTCGGGACAAAGCTGCTGCAGCGGTCTACCAAGCGAATCGACTTGACGGAAGCGGGGAAAGCGCTGATGCCTTACGCCCGGAGAAGCATCGAGCTGATCCGCGATACGGATCAAGCGATGTCGGCGTTTACCAAGCAGCTCAAGGGACGGCTCCAGCTTGGCGCCAGCCTCACGATTGGAGAATACATTTTGCCGCGCCTGCTTGGTCCGTTCGGGCAGACGTTTCCGGAAATATCGATCAGCATGAAGGTGATGAATACCGCTCAAATCATTGAAGAGATTATCCATCATCAATTGACCTTTGGATTGATCGAAGCCCCGGTCAATCACCCGGATATGCAGATGGAGGCCGTCATGAGCGACGAGCTCAAGCTGATTGTTCCGAAAGATCATCCGCTGTCTAAGCGGCAGACGGTTCTGCTTGACGAAGTGGCCGATTATCCGTTTGTGGTGCGTGAGCAAGGCTCCGGTACACGGTTAGTCATGGAGGACCAGCTTAAACGGAAAAAAATCGATCCGGCCGATCTGAAGATTGTGATGGAACTGGGCAGTACGGGAGCAGTGAAGTCGGCGGTAGAAGCCGGTCTCGGCGTCTCTTTTGTCTCCGAATCTTCGGTAAAGCACGAGGTGGCGCTTGGGCTTTTGCATGTGGTTCCGATTGAAGATACCCGGTTCAAACGGCAGTTCTACTCGATTTATTTGAAGTCGACTCTTCTGCCGATATCGGCAGTTACGTTCCTCACTTTTTTAAGAGAGAAGGATTTGCAGCAATGGTTGTAGGAAAAGCGGACTTGCACAATCACACGACCGCCTCTGACGGAACGATGGCCCCTGCGGCCGTTGTTGCCCGCGCGAAGGCGGCGGGGCTGGCGGCTGTTGCGATCACCGATCACGATACGATGGCAGGAGTTGAGGAAGCGCTCGAGGAAGGGCGGAAGCTCGAGATTGCCGTCGTGCCCGGCGTTGAACTGAGCACGGTTGCCGACGGTCGCGATATTCATATGCTCGCTTATTACCCGGACTGGCATAATGCTCTCTGGCAGGAGCGGCTTGCCGGGCTTCGGGCAACGCGCGGCACGCGGAATGAGATGATTATAGAGAGGTTAGTCCAGCTCGGGATTCCGGTTACGATGAGAGAAGTCGAGCAAATTGCTGCCGAGCAGGCGTTGGCCGGAAGCGATAAAGGCAAAGGGAAAACGATTGGCCGTCCGCATATTGCGGAGCTTTTGATCCGAAAAGGTGCGGTTGCCACGATGGCAGAGGCATTTGACCGGTATCTGGGGGAAGACGGCGCGGCATACGTGAATCCTCCGCGTATTCATCCGTTTGAAGCAATCGAATGGATACGCGAAGCGGGAGGGACAAGCGTAATCGCGCATCCTGGCTTGTATGGCAGGGATGATCTGGTCGAGCAGCTGATCGGGAAGGGCGTTCAGGGAATCGAAGTGTACCATTCCGACCATGGGCCGGAGGAAGAACGGCGTTACGCGGAGCTGGCGAGGAAACACGGGCTTATTATAACCGGCGGCTCGGATTTCCACGGGGAGCGTCAAGGCGAGGTGTTCCATGGCGAGATCGGCAGCAGAACCGTTGACGCCGCGGTGCTGGAACAGCTTCGCAAGAATAGATAGCTTTTCAAGAAAAATAGCGGTGCAAGGGAGAGATCCCTTCACCGCTGTTTTTTATATTTTTGCAGTTAGTTAACGATTCTCTTAGCATAGACCAGCGAAGACGCAAACCATGTGCCTTCCATTGGCTCGTAAGTGACTTTGGCGCGTCCGCCGCCGGCTTGAAGAATGTAATGCTTGCCGTTAACCACTCCTGCATAAATGCCGACATGGCCGCCGCCGCCGCTTGTAGAGCGGTTTAAAGATCCGTCGCCACGGTCAGCCGAGTTTTTAAAGAACAGCAGGTCTCCGACCTTCAGGTTCTTGTATTTATTTTTGGAGTCAACGATAACTTGCTTGCCGATGCTGCTGCTATAGCGCTGCGAGCGAGAAGAGCTGGAAAACTTGATTCCGAGCGTGCTGCTGTATACCCAGGAAGTAAAGTTGGAGCAGTCAAAACCGTAACCGGGTTTTTGCACGCCGCTGCGCCATTTCACGCCAAGCTGGGTTTTGCCTTTCGTAATCAGTTTGCTAAGCTGCGTGCTTTGGGTAGAGGTTGCTGCTGCCGCTTTAGGAGTAGTTACTCCAAGCGCGGGGGCTTGTACGGCCCCGGTTAAAGCGATAACGCCTGCCAAAGTGATAATCCCTTTTTTGAAAATCGTTTTTTTAGTCATGTATGTATCCTCCTAATGGTTTTTTTGTGCAAGAAAGCGTGTAGTCTGCCAGCACAAGTTTTGTTTGGCACTTTTAATACTAATGACTCTTTAAGGGGGTAGTCAGCTAATAAAAGTTACCAATTCCATTGAAAAGAACTAAAATAAATATTCTTTTATAAACCCTTATTTCACCTTTAAAACAAAAATTGCTAATATGTCTAATTATAATTGCAATAATAGAAAGAAAAACAATAATAAACATTCATCTTTCATCTGTATTTATATATTTAAGTATGATTAGGTAATTTAAGGTTTCCCGATTCAGCGGATTGGGCCATTATTCCAGAGAAGGTTAGCGAAGGGTTTAGGGCTCGTTAAAGTTTTCTAATTTAGGATAGATCGAGCAAAAAACGAAAAAGCAGCCCGCCTCGGATGGAGGACGGACTGCTTTTTGCTTAATTCACGCTGCGCGATGGCATGGCTTTGATCCGCTGCTCATCGGGAGTAATAAACAGGGTCTTCTGATGGTCATAGATGACAAAACCCGGTTTCGAGCCGCTTGGCTTGCGGACATGGCGGATAAACGTGTAATCCACGGGGATCAGGCTGGATTCCCTCGCTTTACTGTAATACCCGGATAGCATAGCTGCTTCCTCCAGGGTGGCATCCCCAAAGTCGCCTCCGCGGATGACCACATGGGACCCCGGAATATCCTTCGTATGCAGCCATACATCCGAAGGGGAAGCGAGCCGATTCGTTAAGTATTCGTTCTGCGTATTGTTCTTGCCGACATAGATGCTTACGCCTTCGGAGGAAGTGTAGCAAATCAAGGTCGGACGCGCCGGCTTTTTCCGTTTCGGTCCGCGCTTCACTCTGCTGCGAAGATAACCTTGCTCGACGAGCTCATCCCTGATCTCTTCGATATCGGCGAGCGAAGCATTATCCAATTGCTGCAGCAGCGTTTCCATATAGGATATCTCGCCTTGGGCGATCGCCATTTGCTCTTCAACGACGGCAATGCTGTTCTTCTGCTTCGTATATTTGCGGAAATACCGCTGCGCGTTGTCCGACGGCGTGAGCTGCGGATCCAGCTCAATCGTGACCGTTGCCTGCTCTTCGTCATAGAAGTTGATGAGCTCAACGGATGTGTCCCCGCGGTTGATCTGATGCATGTAGGCAGTGAGCAGCTCGCCTAACACGCGGTATTTATCGGCATCCTGTGCTTCCTCGACCGTTTCCTTCAGCTTTTCTATCTTCTTCTCGTTCTTGATCTTCTCGTTCTGGACGAACCGGATGAGGTCCAAAGCCCGCTGCTTGACCGTATCCCGTTCCGCTTTATCGCCATAGAAGGCTTCGAGGCATTCGCTGATTGTAGCAAAAAGCTCGGAAGAGCCCTGCACATGGGTCAGCGGAGTTATGGAGAAGTAGGATTTGCCATTGGCATCCAGGGCTATGGTTGGCGCGTAGACATGTGCCCGGACATCGCTCATAAGCGCCTGGAAGCTGTTCCATAGGCTGCTGCTTCCGTTCTCCGCGCGGAATACGATCTCTTTGGCGAGCAGAGGACTTAGTCCGCTAAACGCCTGAACAAGCTGCCGCTGGGGCGGCAGGCTTTCATTGCCGTCATCCGCATGCTGCCCGAGTGCGGCCAGAAAATCCTGTTCGCTTGCAATCGCAAGGGGATCGGTCTTTCCTTGATCGGGCGGGGCGGTATATTTGCTGCCGGGCATAACAATCCGGAATGTACTGATGGCAGGCGTCACGTGATGGATGCCGTCATGAATCGTCCCGGTTGCGGGATCCAGCAAAATAATGTTGCTGTGCCGTCCCATTATTTCTATAACGATTGTCTTGAGCGAAACATCGCCAAGCTCATCGCGGTGCCGGACGTCGATATGGATAATCCGTTCGCGTCCGATTTGTTTGACTGCTTCAATGGTTGCGCCTTCGCAATATTTGCGCATCAGCATGCAGAACATCGGTGCTTCCAGCGGGTTGACGTACGAAGCATTCGTCCAGTGAACGCGCGGATACGTCGGATTGGCGGACAAGAGCAGCTTGCCCTGCGCACCTGCGCCGCGGATGCTGAATACGAGATCATTGTCCGTCGGCTGGTGAATTTTATGAATGCGGGCGCCTATGCAGCGCTGAAGCTCTTCAACTATTGCGTGAATAACAATGCCGTCTAAGGCCATGAGGGTTTAAGTCTCCTTTATCAATGTCTTTCTCTATCATGCCATAGTTAAACCAAAAACTTAAGTCTTTAAGTGGGATATTTTGCAGTTTGTCCGAATACATTTAGGCTTGAGAGGCTGTCCGAGAGCGCTCGGCATATACGGGAGGGAGTCGTACAATGGAACAATTGAAATGGCACCAAATGGAAGCGGGCGAACTGGCGAATAAGCTGGGCAGCTCGCTTGCGCAAGGGCTGTCTGCATCGGAAGCAGAAGACAGGCTGTCGAAGAACGGGCGAAACGAGCTGGCGGAGGGCGAGCGTATTTCCCCGGTCGTGCTTTTCCTGAATCAATTCAAAGATTTCATGGTGCTTGTGCTAATGGGCGCTACTCTCATATCGGGGCTCTTGGGCGAATATTTGGATGCCGTGACGATTGTGGCCATTATCGCGATTAACGCGGTACTCGGCTTCATTCAGGAATTCCGTGCGGAAAAGTCGCTGAGTGCCCTCAAGGAATTGTCCGCGCCTACGGCAAAAGTGATTCGGGGCGGACAACAGTTGATGATTGCAGCCAAAGAGCTGGTTAACGGGGATGTTATACTGCTCGAAAGCGGCGACCGCATTCCGGCCGATATCCGGCTGATTGAAGCGAACAGCTGCTATGCCGAGGAATCTGCCCTGACGGGCGAATCGGTGCCGGTCGGCAAGTATGCCGCCGCTATTCATGAAGAGGACCTGCCGCTGGGCGACCAACGGAATTTGGGCTTTATGGGGACCATGCTTACGCGCGGAACAGCCAAAGGGGTTGTTGTCCGGACGGGCATGGAAACGGAAATGGGTAAAATCGCGGGACTCATTCAACAGACCGAATCAATGGAAACGCCGCTTCAGCACAGACTGGAGCAGTTAGGCAAAATATTAATCGCCGTTGCGATCGGGCTTACGATTATGGTCGTTGTTGCCGGCATTCTGCATGGACAGCCTGCCTACGGCATGTTCCTGGCCGGTGTCAGCCTTGCGGTAGCGGCTATTCCGGAAGGACTCCCGGCCATCGTTACGATTGCGCTTGCCCTTGGCGTACAGCGGATGATCAAACGGAAGGCGATTGTCCGAAAGCTGCCTTCCGTGGAAACGTTAGGCTGCGCTTCGGTTATATGCTCCGACAAGACCGGCACGCTTACGCAAAATAAAATGACCGTTACGAACGTTTGGCTGGGCGGACGGCATCTTCAGGTGACGGGCGAAGGTTATGAGCCGGTTGGAGCTGCTTTCGAGGATGGCTCCATGGTGGACGCGAAGCACGATATTGCCCTCAAGCGTCTCCTGCAGATTTCGGCGCTTTGCAATAACGCGACCGTTACGCAGGCGGAGCAGCAGGATTCGAAGAAAAGGAAAAGCAAGGAGCCGCAAGAGGAATGGGTGCTGAAGGGCGATCCGACGGAAGGAGCCCTTACCGTTCTCGCTGCCAAGCTGGGGATGTCCGCCAAATCGCTGGAAGGCTTATATAAGAGGGAAAAGGAATTTCCGTTTGATTCCGAACGGAAGCGGATGAGCGTTCTCGTCTCGCATCAGGGTGGCAAGGTTGTGTATACGAAAGGCGCTTCCGACATGCTGATGGACCATTGCAGCTACGTGTTATGGGACGGCAAGGTAGTGCCGTTTACCGCCACGCTCAAGAAAAAATGCGCGGATGCCGCGGAAGAAATGGCGCAAAACGCGCTGCGCGTGCTTGGCCTCGCTTACCGGGATATCCGCAGCGGCGAAGCAACGGAGACGGAAAGTGATGTGGAATGCCAGCTTGTATTTGTCGGCCTGACCGGCATGATCGACCCGCCGCGCCGCGAGGTGCGCGATGCGATCGCGACCTGCCGCAGAGCTGGCATCAAGACGGTAATGATTACAGGCGATCATCAGTTGACCGCGGAAGCGATCGCTCACCAGCTTGGCATCATGCCGCGCGGCGGCGTAGCGCTGAGCGGCAGCCAGCTGGAAAATATGACGGACGATCAGCTCGACAAGCATGTCGACAACATCTATGTCTACGCCCGCGTATCGCCGGAGCATAAGCTCCGGATCGTCAAATCCCTGCAGAGAAAAGGGCATGTGGTTGCCATGACCGGCGACGGCGTTAACGATGCACCGGCAATTAAAGCAGCCGATATCGGCATCGCAATGGGCATTACCGGCACGGATGTCTCGAAGGAAGCTTCCGCGCTTGTCTTAAGCGACGACAACTTTGCGACGATCGTGTCGGCCATCGAAGAAGGCCGGAGCATCTATGAGAATATCCGCAAATTCATCCGTTACCTGCTGGCGTCCAACGTCGGCGAGATTCTGACGATGTTCCTGGCGATGATGGCGGGTCTTCCGCTTCCGCTCGTGCCGATTCAGATCTTGTGGGTGAACCTTGTGACGGACGGTCTGCCGGCGATGGCGCTTGGGGTTGACCAGGCGGAGAAGGATCTGATGCAGCAGAAGCCGCGCTCGGCCAAGGAAAGCGTATTCGCGAGACGGCTTGGCTGGAAAATCATCAGCCGCGGCGTATTGATCGGGGTATGTACGCTAGGCGCCTTCTGGATTACGCTTAAGCTTGCTCCGGGTACAGCCGCAGAGCAGCTTACAAAGGCGCAGACGGTCGCTTTTGCCACGTTGGTCTTAGCTCAGCTCATTCACGTCTTTGACTGCCGCAGCTCGCGTTCCATCTTCCACCGCAACTTGTTCCAGAACCGTTACCTGGTGCTTGCCGTTCTATCGTCCTTGGTCCTGATGATCGGGGTGCTCTACATTCCGATGCTTCAGCCAATCTTCAAGACGGTGCCGCTCAACTTCCGCGAATGGTGCCTGGTATTCGTAGCCGCCGGCATTCCTACCTTCCTGATGGGTATCGGCAGCGTGCTTGGAACAAGCAAGCCTAAAAGCAAGCCGGCAAAAATGGCATTCAAAAATGTGTAACGAAGTACAAATGATGATCGGAATTATGAATAGCGTTTCCCTTTGCTTTGCGGTATGCTAAGGAAAAATGATAGCTTATTTTATTCATTGGCTGCAGTAAAGGGGGAACACCATGATGAAGTTTACAAAAATGCATGGTTTGGGGAATGATTTTATCGTTATCGCCGGCGAGCGGCAGCTGCCTGGCAATGTAGCGGAGCTGGCTATAGACCGCTGCAACCGGTTTTTCGGTATCGGCGCTGATGGGCTGGTGTACATCCTTCCTTCGGAAGTGGCGGATTTCCGCATGCGCATCATCAACTCCGACGGCTCGGAGGCCGAGCAATGCGGCAACGCGATTCGCTGCGCGGCGAAATACATTTACGATAACGGCCTTACGGATAAAGAGGAATTAACGATCGAAACGCTTGGCGCCGGCGCGCAGACGGTTCAGCTGGAAGTAGCGGACGGGAAAGTGCAGCAGGTTCGCGTCGATATGGGAGAGCCGATTCTAAACGGTCTGCAGGTGCCTACTACGGTTGACGAAGAACGCGTAATCGAGCATCCGATTGAAGTGGACGGCCGCGAATTCCGGTTCACGGCCGTATCGATGGGCAATCCGCATTGCGTGATCTACGTGGACGATGCAGCTAACTTTGATCTTGCGACTTGGGGACCCAAGCTCGAGACGCATCCGATGTTCCCGCGCAAGATCAATGTGGAGTTCGTTACCGTAACTTCCCGCGAACACGCGGAAATGCGCGTCTGGGAGCGCGGCGCTGGACCAACTCTGGCCTGCGGCACCGGCGCATGCGCAACGGTCGTTTCCTCCGTATTGAACGGTTTAACGGACCGCACGGCGGTCGTAACGCTCAAGGGCGGCGACCTGACGATTGAATGGAACGAAGCGGATAACCATGTTTATATGACTGGACCTGCAGCCGAAGTCTACCGCGGCGAATGGGAATAGGGAGAAATGAATATGAAGCCCGATTTAAGAACGAAGCTTAAGCAGCGTATCTTGACCGGGGACGGCGCGATGGGAACCTATCTGTATCAGATGGGGTTCCCTGTCGGCGTTTCTTACGAAGAATTGAATATGACCCGTCCGGATGTCATTGAAGGCGTCCACCGCCGGTACTATGAGGCAGGGGCGCGCGTAATCGAGACCAATACCTTCTCGGCCAATCTGGTCAAGCTGTCCAAATACGGCCTGGAGCCGGATATGGAAGCGATTAACCGCGCCGGGGTGCGGATTGCGAAAGCAGCAGCAGGCGAGGATGCCTACGTGGTTGGCGCTGTTGGCTCGATCCGCGCGGGCAAGTTGAAGGATGTGCGGACATCCGAAGTCAGCCAAGCGTTTGAGCGTCAGCTCGACGCTTTGCTTGCCGAAGGCGTGGACGGAATTCTGTTTGAAACGTTTTATGATTTTGACGAAATGCGCCTGGCACTGGGGCTTGCCCGCAAGCTAACCCAGCTGCCTGTCATTTGCCAGTTTGCCGTTCAGGATGTCGGACGGACGCAGGACGGTACCGGCTTGCTGGATGCCTTCACTTTATTGAAGGATGAGGGAGCGGATGTCGTCGGTTTCAACTGCCGGAGCGGCCCGAACGGAATCATGCGGGCGGTTGAGTCGATAAGCGGACCGGTAGAGCTGCCGCTGTCCATCTTCCCCAACGCGGGTATTCCCGATTACGTTGACGGCAAATACAAGTATTCGGCCGGACCGGAGTATTTTGCCGAGACCGCTCTGCAATTCGCGGACCGCGGCGCGCGGATTATCGGCGGATGCTGCGGAACGACGCCGGAGCATATTGCGGCCATGGCGAAAGCATTGAAGGACTATGTTCCGCTAAGCGGTGCAACAGCCGCTGCGATTGCCGACTCCCCGGAGGCGGAGGTTATCGTAATTGGGGCGGAACCTGCCGAAGTGGTGAAAAATGCTTCCGGGGAGCGGGCGGACACGCCGATTATTTCGGAACCATCGCTGGTGGACACCGTAAAAGTAAGGCATACGGTTATCGTTGAGCTGGATCCTCCGCGCGATCTGGATATCACGAAATTTATGGCCGGCGCAGCTGCCATCAAAGCCTGCGGAGCGGATGCCGTTACGATGGCGGACAACTCGCTGGCGGTGACCCGTATGAGCAACCTGGCGCTAGCCGCGCTGGTGAAGGACCGAATCGGCTTGCGTCCGCTCGTTCATATCGCCTGCAGGGACCGCAATCTGATCGGAACGCAGTCGCATCTGATGGGGCTGGACGCACTCGGAATCGACCATGTGCTGGCGGTTACGGGCGATCCGGCGCGTTTCGGCGATTTGCCGGATTCCAGCTCGGTGTATGACCTGACCTCCTTCGAGATGATCCGGATGACCAAGCAGCTTAACGACGGCATCGCCTTCTCCGGCAAGCCGCTGAAGCAGAAGGCCAACTTTGTCGTTGGCGCGGCGTTTAATCCGAACGTCAAGCATCTGGACAAGGCAGTGCAGCGGCTGGAGAAAAAGATCGCTTCCGGCGCGGATTATATTATGACCCAGCCGGTCTATGATCCGGCGCTCATCGAGAAAATCGCGGATGCGACAAAGCATTTATCCGTTCCGTTGTTTCTCGGCATTATGCCGCTTGCGAGCGGGCGCAATGCCGAATACCTGCATAACGAGGTTCCGGGCATCCAATTATCCGATGAAGTGCGGAAACGGATGGCGGGACTCGAAGGTGCGGTGGGGCGCGCGGAAGGCGTTCGAATCTCCCAAGAGCTGCTGGATACCGCTATCCGTCATTTCAAGGGCATTTACTTCATGACGCCGTTTATGTTCTACGAAATGGCGGTCGAGCTGACGGACTACGTATGGGCGAAAACGGGGATGCAAAAGCGCTAAAATAGTCCGTTTTCGCAATTTCTCTTGTTTTCTCTTGTTCGTTTCCCTAAAATCCTTTAAACTATATAACAATGGATCGGGCTGCCTTTTTAACCGGCTGCATCTTTCCCGGGACAGGCAGTGTCCCCGGAATAGCGGGAACAGGCATGGAGGCGCGGCGCGGAACGTATGCTCCGGACTTTTTTCGTCAACAATAGTGCAATGGTTCTGTCGTTATTTGGCAGGGTGGAGCAATTCATCAGGGTCCAATACATTTATACTAATATATGATTTATACGGGAGTTGCACGAGGAAGACCGGAGGGGGAACCTGACTTGGCTATTAAACTTATTAATATCGGCTTCGGCAATATTGTTTCGGCCAATCGCATTATTTCAATTGTTAGTCCGGAGTCGGCACCAATTAAACGGATTATTCAAGAAGCACGCGACAGACACATGCTGATTGACGCGACTTACGGAAGACGCACGCGCGCTGTTATCATTACGGACAGCGACCATGTCATTTTATCGGCGGTGCAGCCGGAGACGGTTGCTCATCGCTTGTCGACCAAGGATGACGATAACGACGAATAATACGGGGAGTAATATGGATAAGGGATTGTTGATTGTATTGTCCGGACCTTCAGGCGTAGGTAAAGGAACCGTGTGTTCCGTCCTTCGCCAAAAGGTGCCTGAGCTTGTTTATTCCGTATCGGCCACGACGCGGAAGCCGAGACAAGGCGAAATCGATGGCATTAATTATTTCTTCAAGACGAAAGAGCAGTTCAAGGAGATGATTGCAAAAGACGCACTCCTCGAGCATGCCGAATATGTTGGCAATTGCTATGGTACTCCTCGCGATTTCGTGGAGAGTACGCTTGCAAGCGGCAAAGATGTTATTCTGGAGATTGAAGTACAAGGCGCATTAAAGGTGAAAGAGAAGTTCCCGGAAGGCGTATTTGTCTTCCTGCTGCCTCCTTCGCTTGATGAGCTGAAGTCCCGTATTACGGGCAGGGGAACGGAAACCCAGGATACAATCAATAACCGGATGACGGTAGCGGTAGAAGAAATGAATCTGATCCGTCATTATGATTATGCGGTTGTTAACGATGAAATCGACGCCGCGTGCCATCGTATTCAAAGTATTATTACGGCTGAGCATTGCCGGAGAGACCGGTATTATTCCCATCTGGGAGAACTGTCAGCTGCTATCGAGAAAGTCTGAGCGAGAGGTGAAGAACAATGTTGTATCCATCGATTGATGAAATGGTGAAAAAAGTAGATAGCAAATATTCGCTTGTAGTTGCGGCTTCCAGACGCGCACGCATGCTGCGCAACGGTGAAAAATCCGAGCTTCGCAACCCGAAATCCCGCAAATTTGTTGGCGTTGCACTGGAAGAAATTTTCCACGACATCGTGCAAGTTGAACAAACAGCGGACAAACAACAACAATAAGATTGATTGAAAAAAGGATGGAGCTGATCAGCTCCATCCTTTTTTTGTTTTTTCGTTTCCGCCCATGCCCGTTTTTGTTTGAAATAACAGTTTTCAAAAATAAACAAACATGATAACATATAAACAAACAAAAACAAATCTAATCGGAGGGAAAACAAAATGGCTCGCAAGTTATGGGATTCCTGTTAACCCGGCATATTGTCCTTCTGGTTCCGATCCTTCGTTGTATAATAAATAGCTTGGCCTTAAAATATCGATAGGTATGGAAAAATTGAGAAGAAAGAGAAAGAGGTAGGCTATGCTGGTTGCGGAAAGGTACGAAACGATAGTTCGATTGGTGAATGAGCGGGGCAGCATCCGGGTATCGGAGCTGAGCGAGCTTTGTCAGGTCACGGAGGAGACGATCCGCCGCGATCTGGACCGCCTGGAACAGGCGGGACGGCTTCGCCGCTCGCATGGCGGCGCGGTCAGCGTGAAGGATACGCAGCCGGAGACTCCGGTAGCGGAACGGGAAATTATGCATGCAGACGAGAAACGACGTATTGCGGAAGAAGCGGTCAAGCTGATCAAGCCGAACGACCGGATTTTGCTGGACGCCAGTTCCACGGCATGGTATATGGCATCGATCCTGCCGGATATTCCGCTCACGGTTTTGACCAATTCGATTAAAGTTGCCGTCGCCCTAAGCAATAAGGAGAAGATTGAAGTGATCTCGACCGGCGGCATTTTGGCTTCGCGTTCTTTATCTTATGTAGGGCCGCTCGCGGAACGCTCACTCGAATCCTATCATGTAAACAAGCTGTTTTTATCCTGCAAGGGCGTGCATCTGGAGCGCGGCATCAGCGAATCGAATGAGCTCCAGGCACGCATTAAGCATAAAATGCTCGGCATTGCGGAGCAGGTCATCCTGCTTGCGGATTCCAGCAAGTTCGGCGTTCAGGCGTTTACCCATGTAGGCGATCTGGCGGAGGTTGACGCCATTATTACGGACCGCCGGCTTTCCCAGGAAGCCGCAGCCGGACTATCCGAGCGTTCAATACCGGTTACGATGGTTTAACGAATCGATACGTTTGTGAGGTGACGAGGTGAAGGTCTCATTATTTATCACCTGTCTTAGCGACACGATATATCCCCGAGTGGGCGAGGCAATGGTTAGACTGCTGGCCAAGTACGGAATTCAGCTGCATTTTCCAACGGTGCAAACCTGCTGCGGCCAACCCGCCTTCAACAGCGGTTATTGGAAGGAAGCGCGGGAGAGCGCAAAGACGATTCTGGATGCGTTCGAGGATTCGGACTTCGTGATTTCGCCTTCCGGCTCGTGCACGGGCATGGTTCATCACTATCCCAAGCTGTTTGAAGCGGATCCGGTTATGCATGAGCGGGCATTAAAGCTTCAACGCAAATCCTACGAATTTACGCAATTTCTTGTTCAAGTGCTTGGCGTAAAAGACGTCGGCGCGGTGTTCCCGCACAAAGTGACGTACCATCCTTCCTGTCACGGCAGCAGGCTGCTTGGCATTAAAGAGGAGCCGATGGAGCTTATGCGCCATGTGCAGGGGCTTGAGCTTGTGCCGCTTCCGTTTGCGGAGGACTGCTGCGGCTTTGGCGGCACGTTTGCGGTAAAGATGGCCGATATTTCCGGCGCGATGGTAACAGAAAAGGTGGACCATGTGCTGGAGACGGAAGCCGAAGTGCTGGTAGGACTCGATCTGGCTTGCCTGATGAATATTGCCGGCAACCTGCGGTACCGCAATCAGCCGGTAAAGGTGATGCATTTGGCAGAGCTCTTGTATGAAGGGGTGAAGCAGGCATGAGTACGGCTGGAAATGCATCAACGGTAAAAGAACGCGCGGAGCTGGCGCTGAACGACGAGTTTCTGCGCAAAGCGGTCAAGTTCACGACGGAACGGCTTCGGAACGGCAAGAAACAAGCTTCCGCCGAGCATGGCAATTGGGATGACTGGCGGGAGCGAGGACGGCAAATCCGGCTTCATACGATCGCTCATTTGGATTACTACTTGAATATGTTTGCGAATCAGGCGCGCGCTAACGGCGTGCATGTGCATTTTGCCGAAACGTCTGCGGAAGCGGTAAAGCTGTCTCTCGAGATTGCGCAGCGCAAGCAGGCGAAGTCGGTTGTAAAATCGAAATCGATGGTTACGGAAGAGCTGCATTTGAATCATGAGCTTGAGTCCATTGGCGTTGAGGCCATTGAAACGGATCTTGGCGAATATATCATTCAGCTGGCCGGCGAGACGCCTTCCCATATTATTATCCCGGCTATTCACAAGAACCGTTATCAGGTGGCTGATCTTTTGTCCCGGGAAGCAGGGGAGACGCTAGCTCCGGATACGTCCATTCTTGCAGGCTTCGTGCGCAAAAAGCTTCGGGAGAAGTTTCTGGAGGCGGATATCGGGATGACCGGCTGCAATTTCGCGATTGCCGAGACCGGCTCTATGGTGCTTTTCGAGAACGAAGGAAATGCGCGGATGGTCACAACCGTTCCGAAGACGCAGATTACGCTGATGGGGATGGAACGGATTATTCCGTCCTGGGCGGATCTGGAGGTTATGGCTACGCTGCTGCCGCGTTCGGCGACAGGACAGAAGCTGACGGTTTACATGTCCGGCATTACCGGCCCAAGACGCGAAGTTGACGCGGACGGACCGGATGAGATGCATATTATTATCGTCGATAACGGACGATCCTTGCAGCTGGGCGATCCGGAGTTCCAGGAGCTCCTGAACTGTATCCGGTGCGGCGCTTGTCTAAACGCTTGTCCGGTATACCGTCACATCGGCGGACACGCATACGGCGGTACTTACAGCGGTCCTATCGGTGCCGTGCTGACGCCTGCTTTGCAGAAAAACGTAGCGGAGTGGGATGATATCGCCAACGCTTCAAGCTTGTGCGGCGCCTGCTACGAGGCCTGTCCGGTCAAAATTCCGCTTCACGAGATGCTGATTTATTTGCGCCGGCGCAAGCAGGAGCAAGGGCATGGCAATGCGGCGGAGTCGTTCGGAATGAAGGGCTTTGCCGCCGTCATGGGCAGCTCGAAGCGTTATGCCGGACTTGTGAAGCTGGGCAAGCTGGGGCAAAAGCTTGTCGTAAGAGACGGAGGAATCCGTCTGAAGCTAGGCCCGCTTAAAGGCTGGAATACGTACCGGGTAACGCCAAGCCTGCCGAAGAAGTCGTTCCGCGACCAGTGGGGGACGCTTGAGCAGGAGCTGCGCCATGGATTGAAGGAAGTTGCTCCCGACGTGCGCAGCCGGATGGAAGCCATTGTGCAAGGCAGAGACAGCAAGGGAGGCAACGGTCATGGCTAAGCAGGCGGATTCCCATGAGGAATGGCTGAAGCAGCAGGCGGAAGATTCGAAGCGGAAGCAGGAGGCGTTCATGAACGGGATTGCCCAGAAGCTGAGACGTCCCCGGGTGACTTCGGCGCCGGAGCATCCGTTCCGCGGGGCGCCGGATTTCTGGCAAGCGTTCGAATGGCCGCTTGAGGAACGGGTGGACCGGTTCGAGGCGAACTTCAAGGCAGCCGGCGGGCATGTGGAGCGGCTTGCCGACATGGAGGCGGCTAAGCGGTTTATCGCGGAGAAAGCGGAAGCGCTTGGCGCCAAATACGTCATCCGGCAAAATCAGCCGGAGTTAAACGGGCTTGGCCTCGAGGAGACGCTTGCCGCGTCCGGGGCGGAAGTCCGCGTATGGAACAGCGAGGCGGAGGAGAACTGGAGAGCGCGCGCGGCGGAATCGGACTTCGGTATTGTAATCGCCGACTATGCAGCCGCTTATACCGGCTCCGTAACCGTCCTATCCTCGAAGGATAAAGGCCGCTCGGTGAGCTTGCTGCCGACCGTATTGTTTGTTCTGATCCCGCTGGAGCGTTTGAAGACGCGGCTAGGCGAGATCCTGATCCGTTTCGATGAAGCGGGGCGCGAGCAGCTGCCGGCCGGGATTCATTTTATATCCGGACCAAGCCGTTCGGCCGATATCGAGAATGATCTGACGATCGGCGTGCACGGACCCGGCGTAGTCCATGCTTTGCTGATCGGTTGAATTTGTGCATGCCCTCAAGCATGGGCTGGCGCTTTTGCGCCGGATTAGAGCTTGAGGGCTTTTTGCAACGACAGTCACCTTGTTTAGGGACACCAAATCAATCATTACTACGATCCCGGCGATTCGGCGATTTTTACAAGGCTTAACGATGCGGGGCATCGTTAAGCCTCTTCTTTTCACCCTTTAGAGATTCCTTAGCGATGTGACGTATCGTTAAGGAGCGTCAAATCAGCCATTTTTTCCGTTTTCGTCTGATTTTCACATTGCTTCACGATGTGACACATCGTTAAGCCTCTCTTTTTCCCCTCTTAGGGACTCCTTGGCGATGTGATACATCGTTAAGCCTGGCCAACGGATTAAACTCATACTTGAAACGCTTTAGGATGTTCCTCGATTAGCGTTTCAAGTATAGCTATAGAGCAGGAAAAGACTGTACTGGCTTGAATTAGTAGGAGAAAGCAATGAGATTATCCGTGAGGAGGAGGCGCTGCCTGTGAAATTGAAACCGGAGCTCGTGCTAGATGCGGCGGGCGTGATTGTGACGAATTTTTCGCCGCGGTTTTGGCAGGAGCTTGTATGGCGGTATGGGCTGCCCTACGACAAGCTGGCCCAATTCAAACAGGAGATCCGCGTGAGTTTGTGGACGGGCGTTATATATGAAGATGAATTCTGGGACGAGATTTGCAGCCGGTTTCCGGCAATGGACAGGGATGAAGCCAGAATACAGCTGTTGTCCCAGATTACGCCGCTGCCTGCCGCGGACCAAATTCCGCGCTGGAGCAAGCATGCCCATATCCATCTGCTCAGCAACCACCGCTTGGAATGGCTGGAGCCGATCGTTGAGCCGCTGCGTCCGTATTTGCGCAGCATCACGATCTCCAGTACGGCTGGCTTCTGTAAGCCCAATGCACCCATCTACGAACAGGTTGAGCAGCATTTCGAATCAAGGGCATCCGTCTTGTTTGTGGACGATCAGGAAAAAAACTTCAAGGAACCCGAGCTGCGCGGCTGGACGAATGTACTCGCCGACGAGCAGGGGGATTGGGTGAATCGGGTCAACCGGTTTCTTGCCATATAAAAGCAGCAGGCTCCCCTCGGGAACCTGCTGCTTTTATTTTTTTCTATTGCTTGGTCTCGAGGAATTTCTCGATGAACTGAAGTGCTTTTTCGGTGTTTTTGGAGCCTTCGCGAACGCTGGCGATATAATTGTCCTTGGCTTGCATCGGAATATTTCCGATGATCGGGCTGCCGGAAATTTTTACGCCGTACGTATGCTCGGACTGATCCTCTTCCGTCTTTTGCTTGAAGCTGTCCTCCGGCTTAAGCAGCTTGGTAATAGCCGTCTGCGAATCCAGATTCATAAACGCGCCTTGCGGGCCAACCCAGTTAAACGCAGCCGTATCCGTAATATAGATGTCCGGGCGCTCCGTGGCGAGTACGACCATCGCTTTTTGTTGGGAAGCAATGTCCATTTGATCCTTCGCATCCAGCGGTACGTACGTGAAGTTGACTTTAAACCGCTTGAATTCCGGGAACTGCTTAATGAGCGCTTCTTCGATATCGGCCTCTTCGGTCTGCTTGCCCGCGCTGTCGCTCATATAATACTCGCCGAGGAACATGATGGACAGATCCACCGGCGGAAGCTTGGCCAGACGCTCCTGCTCAGCCCGATGGTCCAGATAGCTGTTAATGCCGACGATAACAAGAATGAGGGCAATAATGCCGCCAAGCACATGGAACTTGTAGTAGCGCCAGAAATGGTCTACTTTCTCGGCGGAGCCGGCCATTTTCTTATACTTGCCGTATTCTTGCTGGTTGAATGCTTCATTGGCTTTCCGGTTGTCCTCGTCCAGAATATACCGGTAAGCGCGCGTGACTTCTTCAAAGTCGGCCTGATCGGTTCCTTCCGGGTTCTCTCTTTGTCTCGCCCGAGCTTGTCGCATTAAGGTGGTGTAACGCTTATCGACCTCTTCTTTCGAAGCGTTTTCAGGAAGACCCATCGTTTCGTAAGCTCGTTTCAGTTCGTCCATGGAGTTGCTCTCACCTCTGTTAGGATTAGAAAAAAATAATAGCTACTCTCTAGTATACGGATTTGAATAGAAGATTTCCATTCCTCCATCTGGGAACGGTGCAGGCTACAAATTGGGATGACCTATGGTATGATAGGAAAAAGCGCGAATGGGTCTCACCTAAACGGTCAATACATAGATTAACAGCATAAATCGGGGGAAACAGTATGTTGAGAGGAAAAACGATAGTATTAGGCATTACCGGCGGTATTGCTGCCTATAAAGGCGCGGCGCTCTGCAGCAAGCTTGTGCAGGCGGGAGCGGAGGTGCACGTCATTATGACGGAGTCGGCAACCAAGTTTATTACGCCGCTGACGCTGCAAACCTTGTCCCGGCATCCGGTGCACATCGATACGTTCGACGAGAAGGACCCTTCGGTCGTTACTCACATTGACTTGGCGGACCGTGCCGATCTGGTCGTAATTGCGCCGGCAACCGCGAATATTATAGGAAAAGCGGCTAACGGCCTGGCCGACGACATGCTGAGCACTACGCTGCTCGCCGCGACAAGCCCGGTTCTGATCGCTCCGGCCATGAACGTGCATATGTATGAACATCCGGCGGTTATCCGCAATCTGGAGCTGCTGGCATCCCGAGGCGTCATGTTTGTGGAGCCGGGAACGGGTCAGCTGGCTTGCGGCTACGTAGCCAAAGGCCGTCTTGCGGAACCTGAGGATATCGTCATAGCGGTTCACTCCCTGCTGAAAGCGAAGGAGCAAGGAACGCTTGCGGGCAAGCGCGTGCTGGTAACGGCGGGAGGCACGATGGAGCGTCTCGATCCGGTCCGATATTTAACGAACGATTCTTCCGGCAAAATGGGCTTTGCCATCGCGGAGGCCGCCAAGGTGATGGGCGCCGAGGTTACGGTTATCGCGGGCAGAACATCCGTTGATCCGCCGGCCGGCGTGAAGGTGATTCGGGTAGAATCGGCGCAGCAGATGCTTGATGCCGTGCTGGAACGGTTCGAAGAATCGGATATCGTGGTTAAATCGGCGGCCGTGGCGGATTACCGTCCGGTGACCAGACACGGCCAGAAGATTAAGAAGTCCGGGGAAACCTTAACGCTTGAGCTGGAGAAAACGACGGATATTTTGCAGACGCTTGGCGAGCGGAAGACGCATCAGCTCTTGATCGGATTCGCGGCGGAGACGGAGCATCTGGAGAAATACGCCATGGACAAGCTGAAGCGCAAAAATGCCGATCTGATCGTGGGCAATGACGTCAGCCAGGAAGGCGCAGGCTTCAATGGGGATACGAACATCGTACAGCTGTACGGTCCAAGCGGATTAATCGAGGCGATGCCGCTGCTGTCCAAGCGCGAGACGGCTCAACGCATTCTAACGATTGCGGCACAGCGCCTTACGGAGGTAGCGGCCCAAAGCGGAGGTCGGGGCGAAGAATGATTGCCAAAGTGATCGTGGACGTGCCGAGCCGCCAGACGGACCGGCCGTTTGATTATAAAGTACCGCCCGGCATGGAGAGCTGGATTGAGGTCGGCAGCCGGGTAGGCGTTCCTTTTGGCCCCAGGGTGCTCCAAGGTTTTGTCATTGAGCTCGCGGAGACGGCGGATGTGGATCCCATGAAGCTTAAGGCCGTATCCGAGCTGCTTGATCCGGTTCCGCCGCTGCTGCCCGATCTGATCGAGCTGGCCAAATGGATGAGCGACAAATATTGCTGCTCTTGGACGACCGCCCTGCAGGCCATGATTCCGGCCGCGCTGAAAGGGAAAGCGGAACGCTATATCAGCCTGAACGATGATCCGGATTATACGGCGGACGACTATGGCCTGACGGCGCTGCTGCCGGAGGAGATGCTGACGTGGATCGGCAGGCAGAAGCAGCTTAAGCTGGAGACGCTGCAGCAGCGGTATCCGGAGCACTCGGCGGCGATAAAGGAAGCGCTCCGCGATGGGCTGCTTCAGGAGCAGACTTCGATCCGCGACCGTCTGGCGATCCGCAAGGTACTGACCGTATTCCCGCCGGATGATGAAGCTGCGGCGCGCGAAGCGCTGGAGAGCTTCCCTGCCCGGGCCGGGAAGCAGCGGGAGCTGCTCGCTTTTATGCTGGAGAGAGGGGAGGCAATGACGCTGCAGGCGCTGCTGGCGGAAGCAGGCGGTTCGCCCGCCAGCGTCCGGGCGCTTGCGGACAAGGGCCTGCTTGGCCTTCATGAGGTCGAGCAGGAACGGGATCCGTACGCCGGACGGGATTTCCAGCGGACGCAGCCGCTGCCGCTTATGCCGGGCCAACAGGACGTGTATGAGCGGATTGCCGGCACGGTAAGCCGCGGCGAGCCGCAGGTGTTGCTGCTTCACGGCGTTACGGGAAGCGGCAAGACCGAGGTCTATATGCAGTCGATCCAGCATTGTCTGGAGTTAGGGAAGCAAGCGATTGTGCTGGTGCCGGAGATTTCGCTTACGCCGCAGATGGTGGAGCGGTTCAAGGGACGCTTCGGCGAAGCCGTCGCCGTGCTGCACAGCCGGCTGTCGAACGGCGAGCGTTATGACGAGTGGCGCAAAATCCGGAGCCGCCGCGTCCAGGTCGCTATCGGGGCGCGCTCGGCGATCTTTGCACCTTTTGAGCGGATTGGGCTTATTATTATTGATGAAGAGCATGAATCCTCTTACAAGCAGGAGGAGAGCCCGAAATACCATGCGCGGGATGTCGCGGTAAGGCGTGCTCGGCAGCATGGTGCCACGGTTGTGCTTGGCTCCGCAACGCCGTCGCTGGAATCGTTCGCCGCCGCCAGCCGGCAGCCTGCGCCCGGCAAGGAATCGGCGCTGCTGCCGATGCCGGAG
This sequence comes from Paenibacillus glycanilyticus NBRC 16618, assembly GCF_004000805.1. GTDB lineage: Bacteria > Bacillota > Bacilli > Paenibacillales > Paenibacillaceae > Pristimantibacillus > Pristimantibacillus glycanilyticus. The sequence goes on along the minus strand of NZ_BILY01000008.1, from coordinate 148,113 downwards.
CGGGTCGGCAGCCGTCCGATGCCGCCGGTGCAAGTCATTGACATGCGCGGCGAGCTGCAGGACGGCAACCGGTCGATGTTCAGCCGGAAGCTGCATGCCGCGCTTGCCGACAGACTTGAACGCGGCGAGCAGTCGGTGCTTTTGCTTAACCGCCGGGGCTACTCCACCTTTGTGATGTGCCGCTCCTGCGGGTATACGGCTGCTTGCCCGCATTGCGACATATCGCTCACTTATCATCAGAAATCGCGGGCGCTGCGCTGTCATTATTGCGGGCATGCCGAGCTGGCTCCGAAGGAATGCCCGTCCTGCAGCAGCGAGCATATCCGCTATTTCGGGACAGGGACGCAGCGGGTAGAGGAAGAGCTTGCGAAGCTGTTCCCGGGAATCCGGGTAATCCGGATGGATGTGGATACAACCTCCGAGAAGCATTCCCACGAGAAGCTGCTGAAGCAATTCGGCGAGCGGAAAGCCGATGTGCTGCTGGGCACGCAGATGGTCGCGAAGGGGCTCGATTTTCCGTACGTTACGCTGGTTGGCGTAATAGCCGCGGATACGTCGCTCAATCTGCCGGACTTCCGTTCGGCGGAGCGGACATTCCAGCTGCTGACACAGGTAGCCGGGCGCGCCGGGCGCCATCATCTTCCCGGGGAGGTTATCATCCAGACGTATTCTCCCGAGCATTACGCTATCCTTACCGCCCAGCATCATGATTACGCCGCATTTGTGCGGGAAGAGCTGAAGCACCGGAGCGTAATGGGCTATCCGCCTTTTTGCAGGCTGGTTCTGGTGACGATGTCGCATGAGCAGCTGCCTTTGCTGTCTTCGGTCAGCGAACAGTTTGCCGAGCGGCTTAGGGGATTGGCGGCGGATGAGGGGGTTCTTGGCCCGCTTGAAGGCGGTCTGCCGAGGGCAATGGATATTCTTGGGCCCGTCGCATCGCCCATTTCCAGAATGAAAGATCGCTACCGTTTTCAATGTGTGATAAAATATCGTGGAAACATCGACGTACCCGCGCTGCTAAGGCATGCAATGGCGCCTTTTGTGGAGGGCTCGCCGGCAAAACAGGCGCAGTTCAGCATCGATGTCGACCCACAAGTCATTTTATAAAATAGATAACGATTGTAAAGGAAGGTAACGGCCATGGCCATTCGTATTATTGTGAAAGAACCCGATCCGGTGCTCCGCGAGACGGCAAAGGAAGTAACGAAATTCAACTCCAATCTTCAGAAGCTTCTGAAGGATATGGCAGAGACCATGTACGACGCGGACGGCGTTGGGCTTGCGGCTCCGCAGATCGGCATCTCGAAGCGCGTCATCGTTGTGGATATCGGCGACGAGACGGGGCTCATCTCGATGGTTAATCCCGTTATCGTTGAAAAAGAAGGCGAGCAGGTTGGTCCGGAAGGCTGCCTCAGCATCCCTAACCTGAACGGCGACGTGAAACGTTACGAGCGTATCGTCGTAAACGGGCAGGACGGGGAAGGCAATCCGTTTACGGTAGAGGCAAGCGGCTTCCTTGCGGTTGCGTTCCAGCATGAGATTGATCATCTGAATGGCATTCTGTTCACGGATATTGCGCAAAATGTATACGACATTACGGCAAGACAAAGAAAAGGCGGCGAGTAAAGGAATGCGTATCGTATTTATGGGAACGCCGGAATTCGCCGTTCCTTCTCTGCGGCTTCTGATCGAGCAGGGCTACGACGTAGTCGCTGCCGTGTCGCAGCCGGACCGCCCGAAAGGACGCAAACGCGTATTGACGCCGCCTCCTCTGAAGGAAGCGGCTCTTGCGCTTGGCCTGCCGGTTCTTCAGCCGGAGCGGATGCGCAGCCCCGAAGCGGTTGCGGCCATTGCCGAGCTTCAGCCGGATCTGATTGTCACGGCCGCTTACGGGCAAATTTTGCCGAAGGCGCTGCTTGACATCCCGCGGCTTGGCTGCATCAACGTGCATGGCTCGCTGCTGCCGCGCTACCGCGGCGGCGCTCCGATTCAGCGCTCGATTATTAACGGCGAGACGGTTACCGGCGTAACGATTATGTTCATGGCGGAAGGACTCGATACCGGCGATATGATCAGCAAGGTTGAAGTTCCGATTACGGATGAGGATACTTCGGGTACTTTGTTCGAGAAGCTGAGCGCTGCCGGCGCCGAATTGCTGGGACGGACGCTTCCCGCCCTGATTGCAGGCGAACTGAAGGCCGAGCCCCAGGATAACGAGCTGGCTACGTACGCGCCAAACTTAACGCGCGAGGACGAGCGGATCGACTGGAGCAAGCCGGCGCGCAGCATTTACAACCAGGTGCGCGGATTGTCTCCGATGGCAGGCGCTTTTACATACCTGAACGGCGAAGTGTTTAAAGTATGGGCATGCGCGAAGCCTGACGGCAAGGCGGGCAATGGAACAACTGCTCCGGGTACCGTGGTTGCGGCAAGCACCTCCGGCATTGACGTGCAGACCGGTGACGGGCTGCTTCGCCTGCTTGAAGTGCAGCCTGCAGGCAAGCGGGTTATGACGATTGCGGACTGGCTGCCGGGTGCAAGATTGTCTTCCGGCGCCGTATTTGGCGGTGGCGAAGCATGAGTGAACGGGAATCTTTAAAACCGCAGCCAAAGCGGAAGCCAGGCGGAAAAGGCCAAGGCCGTGGGCCCGGACCGGAGGGGCGCAAGGAACAGCGTCCGGCACGCGTCCGTACGCCGCGCGAGCTTGCGCTTGATACGCTGGTGAAGGTGGCGGAGACCGGTGCGTACAGCAACCTGCAGCTCAACCGTGTCCTTCAGGATGCACAGCTGCAGCGCGCGGACGCTGCTCTTGTAACCGAGCTGGTATACGGAACGATTCAGCGCCAGCTGACGCTGGATCATTGGCTTGGCAAGTTCGCGGCCAAAGGGCTGCGCAAGCTGGAGCCTTGGGTGCATCAGCTATTGCGCATGAGCGCTTATCAATTGCTGTATCTTGACCGTATTCCGGCCCATGCTGCGGTGAACGAGGCGGTTACCATTGCAAAGCGCAGAGGACATCAAGGAATTTCAGGAATGGTGAACGGCATTCTTCGCAGCATTGACCGGAACCGTGCGGAGCTGACGGTTGACGCCATCATGGACAAGAATCCCGTGGTGCGGATCTCCGTCAGGCATTCTTATCCGGAGTGGCTGGTTGAACGCTGGGTCAAAGCGTACGGCGCGGAAACGGCCGAAGCGATTTGCGCTTCGGGCAATGAGCCGCCGCATGCCAGCGTTCGCGTCAATCCGCTCCGCTCATCGCGAAACGAGGTGCTGAGCCTGTTGACCGAGCAGGGCGGCGATGCCGAGGCCTCAAGACTTGCGCCTGCCGGTATCGTGGTGAGGCGCGGAGGCAATCTGGCCGATACGGAAGGCTTCCGCGACGGCCTCTGGACGATGCAGGACGAAAGCTCCATGCTGGTCGCCGAAGTGGTCGCGCCTAAGGCAGGCATGCAGGTGCTGGATTGCTGCGCTGCGCCGGGCGGGAAAACCACCCATATGGCGGAGCTAATGGGCGGCAAAGGCAAGGTCTATGCCAACGACCTTCATCCGCATAAGCGCCAGCTTATTGTCGATCAGGCGGTACGTCTCGGCCTTCAAAATATCGAGGCGATTACCGAAGACGCCGGCAAGCTCGGCGAGCGGTTTGCTCCGGCTTCGATGGATGCGGTGCTGCTGGATGCGCCATGCTCGGGATTTGGCGTTATCCGCCGCAAGCCGGAAATCAAATGGACCAAAACAGCGGGCGATGTCGCCGAGATCGCGGCGATTCAGCGCAGGCTGCTTGGGGCTGTTGCAGGGCTGGTTAAGCCTGGCGGAACGCTGGTGTACAGCACCTGCACGATCGAAAGCGCGGAGAACGAGGAACAGGTGGCAGCTTTCCTGAATGAGCATCCCGAATTCCAGCTTGACGCGGAATGGCCGGAGGAAGCTCTCGCGCCGCTGCGCGAGAAAGGCATTGTCGACCGTTCTTTTGACGGACAAGCGCAGCTGCTTCCGCATCATTACGGCAGCGACGGCTTCTTCATTGCACGTCTCCGCAGGCGCCCGTAGGGCCCCTTGTGGCTCGGCATGGGCGTTTGTGGTAAAATAAATCATCAGCGCCGGCATAACGGCGCGCTATTTCAGAGTCAGGTGTGATAATAAGAAGATGAAACCAATAATTTATGACTATAACCTAGATCAGCTTCAAGACTGGATGAAAGAGAACGGCGAGCCGGCTTTCCGCGGCGGACAGCTGTTCGATTGGCTGTACGTGAAGCGCGTGAAGAGCTTTGAGGACATGTCCAATCTGCCGAAGCCACTTCGCGAGAAGCTGGAGGAGTCTTTCCAGTTCGTGACGCTGTCGGAAATTACGAGATTCGAGTCGAAGGACGGCACGGTCAAATTCCTGTTCGGCCTGCATGACAACCACGCGATCGAGACCGTTATCATGCGCCATGATTACGGAAACAGCATCTGCGTAACGACGCAGGTCGGCTGCCGGATCGGCTGTACCTTCTGCGCCTCGACGCTTGGCGGCCTGAAACGCAATCTGACCGCGGGCGAGATCGTTGCGCAAGTGGTAACGGCCCAGCAGATGCTGGATGCAACCGGAGAACGCGTATCAAGCATCGTTATTATGGGCTCCGGCGAACCATTCGAGAATTATGACGCCACGATGACCTTCCTGCGTATTATGATTCATGAGAAGGGTCTGAATATCGGCCAGCGCCATATTACCGTCTCGACAAGCGGTATCGTACCAAGCATGTATAAATTCACGGAAGAGAATACGCAGATCAACCTGGCCATCTCGATCCATGCGCCTAATGACAAGCTCAGATCCAAGCTGATGCCGGTTAACCGTCGCTTCCCGTTTGAGGATGTAATGGCAGCCTGCCGCAATCATATTGCGAAGACCGGCCGCCGCATCACGTTTGAATACGCCTTGATCGGCGGCGTTAACGACCAGGCCGAGCATGCGCAGGAGCTTGCCGACGTGCTTCAAGGCATGTTGTGCCATGTCAACCTGATCCCTGTTAACCACGTGCCGGAGCGGAACTATGTACGCACGCCGCGCAATGACATTTTCGAATTCCAGCGCATTCTGGAAAAGAACAAAATCAATTGCACGATCCGCAGGGAGCAAGGCCATGATATTGCGGCTGCATGCGGCCAATTGAGGGCGAAACATATGGAGTCCACGACGAGGTGATCACGGTTGATTACGGCAAACCGAAGCGATGTCGGACGAATTCGTCATATTAACGAAGATCGTTCGTGGGTAGGACAGCTGGATAACGGCATTACTTTAGCGATTGTCGCCGACGGAATGGGCGGCCATCAAGCCGGGGATGTAGCGAGCCAGCTGGCGGTTAATACGTTCAGAGACATGCTTGAGAAGAGCGCGTCGAAGGCGGATTTATCGATGCAAGAGGGGAAAATGCTGATTCGCCAGGCGCTTGTCATGGCTAATGACGTCGTCTACGATATGGCATCACGCAACGAGCAGTACTACAATATGGGAACGACAATCGTAGCTGCCCTGTACAGGGAACAGCAATTGATTATCGGGCATATCGGGGACAGCCGCGCCTATCTCATTACCGCAGATGGAATTGCGCAACTGACGGAGGATCATACCCTCGTCAACGAACTGGTCAAATCGGGCCAGATCAGCCTGGAAGAAGCGGCGCATCACCCGCGCCGCAATGTTATTACGCGTGCCGTTGGTACGGACGCGCAAGTCGAGGTAGATATTTATACCGCAGCCTTGTCCGATAACGATGTATTGCTGCTGTGCAGCGACGGTCTGACCAATATGGTCAGCGACGAAGAGATGCTGCAGACGGTTCGTGAGGAAGGGCTGGGATTGGATGATAAAGCGGATCGCCTCATTCAATTGGCGCTGCAAGCCGGAGGAGACGACAATGTTACGGTCGTGCTTCTTCAGGAGGAAAGCGCTGCTTATCGAGGAGGTGACAACGGATGATCGGACATCAACTAGGTGGACGCTATGAAATTTTAACGAGAATCGGCGGAGGCGGGATGGCGCTTGTCTATAAAGCGCATGATATCCTGCTGAACCGTAACGTCGCGGTAAAGGTGCTGAGACAGCAATTCGTCCATGACGAGGAATTTATTCGGAGATTCCGCAGGGAAGCGCAGTCGGCTGCCGCTCTATCCCATCCTAATGTCGTCAGTATTTACGATGTAGGGCAGGAAGAGGATACCCATTACATCGTAATGGAATATATCGAGGGTCATAATCTTAACGAAATCATTCATGAGCGTGCGCCGCTGCAGGCCGACGAAGCGGTGCGGATTGCCGTGCAGATTGGCGATGCGCTGGAGCACGCCCATCAGAATCATATTATTCATCGCGATATTAAGCCTCATAACATCTTGATCGGCAAAAACGGAAGAGTGAAGGTAACGGATTTCGGGATTGCCCGTGCCGTAACTTCCTCTACGATTACGCAGACCGGATCGGTTGTCGGTTCGGTGCATTATTTCTCGCCCGAGCATGCCAAAGGGATAAGTACGGGGGAGAAATCCGACCTGTACTCCCTAGGGATCGTGCTCTACCAGATGCTGACGGGAAAGCTTCCGTTCTTCGGGGAAAGCCCGATCAGCGTTGCGCTTAAGCATCTGCAGGAGGAGTTCGAGGAGCCTAGGAAGGTGAACCCTCATATCCCGCAGAGCGTGGAAAACGTAATATTGCGCGCGATGCGCAAAAATCCGAATGAACGCTATCAGTCGGCCCGTGAGATGCTTAACGACCTGGATACTTGCCTCAAGCCAAGCCGCTTGAGCGAACCGAAGGCGACGTTCACGAGCGGCAGCGATCTCGATGAGACCCGCGTGATGCCTGCGATACGGGGCGATATGCTCAATTCCGCGCCGCAGTACGAATTAACGCCTGTTCCGTCTGTCGAAGCCTCCGTTCCTCTTGAACGGGCAAACAAGGCGACGGCTGCCTCAAGTCAGACGGAAACGGAATGGAAAGACGAGAAAGCAAGCGGAAAGCCTAAAGGCTGGAAGCGTCCCACTACGATTGTAGCGGTAACCCTCGTCATCTTGGGTTTGATTATTTGGGGCTTCTTTGCTTTGTTGAACAAGCTTGACGTGCCGGAAGTGGACGTGCCTTTTGTGGTCGGCAAACAGGAGGATGTGGCTCGGACGATGCTTGAGGAAAAAGGGCTTAGGGTCAAGGAGCCCGTTATTCACGAGTTTATGGGCGATGTGCCTGCAGGCGAGGTCTTTGCGCAGGATAAGGCCAATATGCGGGTGAAGGAAGGCTCTTGGATTCAGCTGTCCGTCAGCGACGGTGCCGTGTTGGAGAAAATGACCGACTATAAGGGCAAGCAGCTGCAGGAGGCTAAGGATGATCTGACAGCGCTCGGCGTGCCTGATAATCAGATTTCTGCGGAGCAAGTATTCAGCGACCAGGATCCGGGCACGATCATAAGCCAGACGCCCGAGTTTGGCTCGGAATTCGATCCGAAGACGGCGACCGTCAAGTTTATGGTCAGCAAAGGCCGCGAAACGATTCCGATGCCGAATCTGATCGGCCATACCGTTGCCGAAGCGAAAGATATCGTGAAGTCTAACGGGCTGGTCCTGCAGGATGACGATATTCTGGAAGAGCCGAGCTACACGCAAGGCAAAGGATTCGTCATTGACCAGGATCAATTCAAGCCGAACGATCCGGTGCCTAAAGGATCGAAAATAACGATTACCGTAAGCTCGGGTCCTCCTAAGGACGCGAAGAACCATACGTTCAACGTAACGATCTCGCCGGCCGAAGCGGGGAAAACAAGCGAAATCCGCATTGTGTATTCCGATGCTCGCGGTCAGGACATCGAGTGGGGCAAACGCCAAATTCAAGATACGCAATCCTTCCCCGTGCAAGTTATTTTGGCGCCAAATACGGAGGCCAGAGTGACGGTTTACCGGGACGGTCAATTCGTGGATACGCGCACGATCACTTACGAGGAGCTGGCTCAGGGCTCGAACTCCTCTTCGCTTACGATACCGGGTTCCGGTAACGGCAATAACGGTAATAATGGTAATAATGGCAATAACGGTAATGGCAACACGGATACGGAGACCAGCACCGACCCGATAGAGAAAACGAAAAATCCGGATCAGCCGGCAAATGCGGATCCGACAGATAGCAACGACAACGGAGGCACTCCAGATGAGCAGCACTAGTGAAGCCAAGGGAAGAATCGTCAAGGCGCTCAGCGGTTATTACTACGTATTGCCGCATGATGCGGAATCGCCGGAGCAGACGGTGCAATGCCGTGCTCGAGGCGTATTCAAGAAGAGAGGCTTAACGCCGCTAGTCGGCGATGACGTGGTGTACAGTTTAACGGAGAACGGCGAGGGCACGGTAGAGGAACTCCTGCCCCGCTCTTCCGAGTTGATCCGGCCGCCTGTCGCTAACGTAGACCTGGCTATCCTTGTCTTCTCCGTGACGGAGCCTACCTTGAATTTGCAGCTGCTTGACAAATTCCTTGTGCACATCGAGCATTCGGGTATTGAAGCGGTGCTCTGCTTGAGCAAGCAGGACTTGGAGCAGGACGGCGAGGAGACGGAAGAAGCCATAGCCGCTGCCGAAGCGGTAAACCGGATTTACACGGCTATTGGCTATGAAGTATACGGCACAAGCTCGCGCCAGGGCGTAGGCGTTGAGGAGCTGCATGGCCGACTTAAAGGGCATGTAGCGGTCTTCGCGGGCCAATCGGGCGTGGGCAAATCCTCGCTGCTGAATGCTCTTGTGCCGGGCCTTGAGCTTGAGACAAACGAGATCAGCAACAGACTCGGCCGGGGCAAGCATACGACGCGCCACGTGGAACTCGTCGAGATAGGCGGCGGTTACGTGGCGGATACGCCGGGCTTCAGCCAGCTTGATTTCACGGAGCTTGGCATTGAGGATCTGGGGTACTGCTTCCGCGAGATGCGCGAGCTTGCGCCGGACTGCAAATTCCGGGCGTGCACCCACGTGCACGAGCCGGGTTGCGCAGTGCTGAAGGCGGTAGAGGAGGGCGCGGTTGCGCCTAGCCGCCATCAGAATTATTTAACGTTTATGACGGAAATGAAAGAGAGAAAGCGGAGGTACTAAACCATATGGCAATTATCGCACCATCTATCCTGTCGGCGGATTTCGCGCGGCTTGGAGAAGAGATCAAAGCAGCCGAAGAGGCCGGAGCGGATTGGATTCACGTCGATGTTATGGACGGTCATTTCGTACCGAACCTAACCTTCGGTCCTCCGGTTATCGCGGCCGTACGTCCGGCTACAAAGCTTCCTTTTGACGTGCACCTGATGATCGAACGCCCGGAGCTGTCGATTCCGAGCTATGCAGCGGCGGGAGCTGACCGGATTACGGTTCATGCCGAAGCAACGGTGCACCTGCACCGCACAATCCAGCAGATTAAGGATTTGGGTCTGCCTGCCGGCGTTGCGCTTAATCCAAGCACGCCTTTGTCGGTTCTGGAACATATTCTGGGGGATGTTGACCTGATCCTCATTATGACGGTTAACCCTGGTTTTGGGGGACAGGCCTTTATCGAGGAATCGCTCAATAAACTTCGCCAGCTTCGCAAAACGCTTAACGAACGAGGCCTCGGCCATGTTCACGTGCAAGTGGACGGCGGTATTAACAGCGTTACTGCCAAGCAGGTTGTAGAAGCCGGTGCGAACGTGCTTGTAGCAGGCAACGCCGTATTCGGGGAAAGGGATCGCGCGGCCGCGATTGCTGCGCTTCGGTAACGAGTGTGGATGAAGATTTCGAGTTAGAGGAAAGTATTTGGAAGAAACTGTTCTGGATCGCTTTTTACGCGATAACAGCAGGCGTTCTGCTAGGGCTTTTTACGGCCATCAGCTCGCCTATCAAGTACGTATTCTCCCTGGTGGCTCTTTTTATCGCCATTAAATGCTTTAAGCGCTTCTCTACCTGGGGACCGCGGATTTCCTTTATCGTTTCCGCAATAATCGTTTATTTCGCTACGGCTCTTGTCATCGCAATCGTGGTTTATATGCGGGATAATCCGATGCCGGCAGGCTAATAGAATACTAGCCGGCGCTTTGGAATAGGACAGCTTAGCATCGCATAGGATGGTTACATGAACGAAGGTTCGTGTAGCCATTTTTGCGTTTTCATTATTGGTACACATCCAATTTCGATGAGCGTGTCTGAGGAGGGATGGGCATGAAATTTTACACGATCAAACTGCCGAAATTTCTGGGCGGATTCGTAAAAGCAATATTGAATACCTTCCAAAAAAATTAGGTCCGATGCACGGCTTAACGAACGATCGTGGGCAAGGCGGAACGGTTTTGCAGTCTATAAGCAGCAACACGCGTTCCGATCCGTAGAATTCTAAGCGAGATTATAAAGGTGAACTTATGATCCTTAGAATTCAAGGCAGAACGGTCCGCCATTTAGTGCCGGCGGTAGGCGTTCCGATCCGGAGAGTGAAACGGCTCCACTATTTCCGTGTCAGAGGGCGGGTCGCATTCCGGAGAAATGAACAAAGAAAAAGCACCTGAGCTCAGGTGCTTTTTGTCTAAATATAAGAAAGTATAAACAAGTATACGACGCTTATATTTCATAGCGAAACGTTTGCTGCGCCGCCAGAATGACGGCGTCAGCCGTTTGCGCTAGACCGCTCGGTTGGAATCCGTCAATTAAACGCGAGTTACTTTGCCGGATTTCAGTGCACGTGTGCTGACATAAACGCGTTTCGGTTTGCCGTCTACCAAGATGCGAACCTTTTGCACGTTTACACCCCAAGAACGACGGTTTTTGTTGTTTGCGTGGGATACATGGTTGCCTGTACCAGGCGATTTACCAGTAATGAAACATTTGCGGGACATGAGTACACCTCCTTAAGGTTGTGCCGCAAGAAAGCGGGGCTTTCCTGCAAGCATGCGCTTAGAGTTTGCTTTTTGAGCCATTAGCTGCATTGTTAGCACAAGCTGTATTAAAAAATACCTGGGTCAAGCCTGCACATAAACATACTTGACTATCGTATCACAATTGTTGTGTATCAGCAACTTAAATGTACATGAAATGATGGATTTTGTCATCGTTTTTGCCTTGCGCCCTTCTATAATCAAGCGGTTTATAGTACAATAATCCTTAGTCCATATTATTTACGGTAAAGGAGTGTATTCCCATACCACTGCAGATTAAGAACGAGCTTGGACAGATAATTGTGAATGATGACTGCATTGCAGTGATTGCAGGCTCTGCAGCCATGGATTGTTATGGGCTTGTCGGGATGGCTTCCCGCAAACAGCTTAAGGATGGCATCGCCGAGCTGCTCGGCAGAGAGAACATGTCGAAGGGCGTCGAGGTACGCCGGGAGAATGAACAGCTTCATATTGAATTGCATATTATCGTAAGCTACGGCACGAAAATTTCCGAAGTCGCGCATAATATACAGAACAAGGTAAAATACGTCCTCAATGATGTAATTGGTCTTCAAGTGGACCAGGTCCATATATTTGTTCAAGACGTAAGGGTATCTACGTAGTCAATGCTTACGAAGTTAGAATTGCTTTTGCAATTCTTTTAGGAAGGGGAATTGTCGTTGAGTAAGCGCTCCATTAACGGATCTGATTTTACCGCCATGGCACTGCTCGGTGCGGAATATTTAGAAAGAAATGTAGACCGGGTTAATGCATTAAATGTGTTTCCGGTGCCAGACGGAGATACGGGTACGAACATGAATCTAACGATTGTCTCGGGGGTTCGTGAACTGCGGAACAAGCCATCCGACCATTTGGGAAAGGCAGCTGAAGCATTGTCCAAAGGACTTCTGATGGGGGCGAGGGGCAACTCGGGGGTTATTTTGTCCCAGTTATTCCGCGGCTTTGCCAAATCGCTCTCCAATCTGGAAGAGGCCGGGACTTTGCAGATTGCCGCCGCCTTCCAAAACGGCGTCGATATGGCTTACAAAGCAGTCGTGAAGCCAGTCGAAGGAACGATTCTTACGGTAGCAAGAGAAGCGGCCAAGCATGCCGTTCAGTATGCCCGCAGAACGAGTGATGTCGTTGAACTGATGCAAGAGATTCATGCGAAGGCAAATGAAGCGCTTCAGCGCACGCCGGATCTGCTGCCGGTATTGAAGCAGGTTGGCGTCGTTGATTCCGGCGGACAAGGTCTCGTCTTTATTTACGAGGGCTTTGTTCAGTATTTGACGCATAGCGGTACCATTCAGGAGAAGGTATTCGCATTCCCGTCCGAAGCGGCAGCACCGGAAGAAGTGGCTGCGGCGCAACCGGCTGCGGCGAACAGACCGTCGGCCGCCCTAAAACCGTCCGTGCCGGCATCCGCGCAATCGAAGCTGGCGACAGAGGATATCGAGTTCCTGTACGATATGGAATTCTTTATTAATCGCAAAATCAGCGGGAAACCTGCAGCGTTTTTTAATGAATACGCTTTCAAGAAGGCGCTTGAAAAAGACGGCGATTCGATTCTCGTTATTGCCGACGACGATATTATCAAAGTGCATGTCCATTCCCGCAAGCCTGGAGATGTATTGAATCTTGCCATGGCTTACGGCGAGCTGACGGACTTCCATATTCTGAATATGCGGGAACAGCACCGCGACCTGCTTGAGCATGAAGCGGCGGCTGAGCCTTTTGCACCGGTACCCGAGTACGCGCTGACCGGCGACATTTCGTCGACGGAGCTGCTGGCAGGACCGGCTGCGCAGGTGGTCGCGCCTGAGAAGCTGCATGAGCTTGCGCCATTTGGCATCGTTGCGGTTGCGCTTGGCGAAGGCATCGCCAACATTTTCCTCGGCAACGAGGTGGATATCGTATTGTCCGGGGGACAAACAATGAATCCGAGCACCGAGGATTTCGTGAACGCGATTGAATCGCTGCCGGCGGAGCATATTTACCTGCTGCCTAACAACAGCAACATTATTCTCGCGGCAGAGCAAGCCGCGGAGCTGAGCGGACGCCAGGTAACGGTTATTCCGACAAAAACGATTCCGCAGGGCCTGGCCGCGATTCTTGCCTTCAAGGAAGAGGAATCGGCGGAGCGCAACGCGGCATGGATGAAGAGCGCGGCGGAGCAGGTCGTATCCGGCCAAGTGACGCAGGCCGTACGGAATACGTCGATTGACGGCGTAGACATCCAAGAAGGCGACTATATGGGGATTAAAGAGAAGACGATTGTCTCCTCCAAGCCAACCCTGCTTGAGGCTTGCCAGCTGCTGATGGCGGCGATGGCCGAAGAGGGCGGCGAGCTTCTGACGATCCTGACCGGCGAGGATGCGAAGGAATCCGATACAGCCGAACTATGCGAATGGATCGAGGAGGCATACCCGGATGTTGAGCTTGAGGTTCATGCCGGCGGCCAGCCTTTATATCCATATTTGTTCGCTATGGAATAGCCATAATAAGTTGGGAGGGGACGTATGGGGAATATACGCATCGTGACCGACAGCGCATCGGACATTCCACTCGCGCTGAGGCAAGAGCTTGGCATTGAGATGGTTCCGCTGAAAATTCTGTTCGGGGAAGAGACTTACTATGATGCCGTTACGATTGATACGGAGCAGTTTTTCGAGAAGGTAGCGGCATCGCCGGCAATGCCTACTTCGTCCCAGCCATCGCCGATGGAGTATCAAGAGGTATACGAACGCATATTGCGGGAGGATCCCGGGGCGACGATTATTTCGATTCATTTGTCGGGCGCGGTCAGCGGAACTTACCAGTCGGCCGTTATCGCTAGCTCGATGATTGACGGAGACCCGGATATTACGGTTATCGATTCGAAAACAGCTTCTTACGCCTATGGCATGCGCGTTGTAGCAGCAGCCAAAATGGCCAGGGAAGGGGCTTCGAAAGAAGCGATTATGACCGAAATCGAGCGGATGAAGCGGGAAACGCAGCTGTATTTTCTCGTGGATACGCTTGAATATTTGCAAAGAGGAGGACGGATCGGCAAAGCTTCGGCTCTTATCGGATCTATTCTTAATATTAAGCCGATCCTGTCGCTCGACAAAGAAGGCTACGTGTATGCCGTAGATAAAATGCGCGGTACGAAAAAAGCAATGGCGCGGATTATGGATATGCTTGGCGATGCCTGCGGCCAGGATCCGGTTATTGTAACAATCGCCTGGAACACGAATAAGGAAGCTGCTCTGGAATTCCTCGAGCTGATTAAAGCCCGCTTCAATGTTCAAGGGGTTGAATACGCAACCGTCGGTGCCGTAATCGGAACCCATGTGGGTCCCGGCACGATGGCTGTGTTCATGCGCAGAGTGTGAGGTAGAGAACAATGACGCTGGAACAGTATTCGGTCCGGCAAATTAAAGGCGTGAGCGCTCCGAAGGAAGAAGAGCTTCACGCCTTTGGCGTTCAGACAGTCGCCGATTTGCTGGATTATTTTCCATTTCGATACGAAGATTACCGCATCCGGGAGCTTGCCGAGATCAAAGACGGCGAGAAGGTGACCGTGCAGGGAACGATTCGCGGAAACGGGATTTTGCAGCGGTACGGCAAAAACAAATCGCGCCTGACTTGCAAAATCGAGGTTAACCATATGCTGGTGACGGCTGTCTGGTTTAACCGTCATTTTCTGCAAAATCAGCTGACGCCGGGCAGAGAAATTATGCTGACGGGCAAATGGGAGCAGCAGCGCCTGCAAATGACCGTGTCGGAATCCGAATTTGCGGACAAGTCTGCCGGCATGGTGAAGTCGGGCACGCTTCAGCCGGTTTATTCCGTGGGCGGAGGGATTACGCAGGCCTGGATGCGCAAGACGATCAAGCAGGCACTCCTTCAGTACGGCTCCATGATTGAGGAGGTGCTGCCGCATGAGCTTGTCGAGCGCCACGGGCTTATGGCAAGGCGGGATGCCGTGCAGCGGATCCACGATCCGGGAGAGGTTAAGGAAGGTCTCGAAGCCCGCCGGCGGATGGTCTATGAGGAGCTGTTTCTTTTTCAACTGAAGCTGCAGGCTTACCGTTCTTTAACGCGGAAACGCGGGGACGGCATTGTTCATCAGGTGAACGGGGAGACGATCCGCAACTTTGCGGCTACGCTTCCTTTCGAGCTGACGGACGGCCAGAAGAAGGTTGTTAACGAGATTATGTCGGATATGCGCCAACCGGCGGCGATGAACCGCCTGCTGCAAGGGGATGTCGGATCCGGCAAAACGGTCGTTGCGGCTATTGCGCTGTATTGCACGATCAAAGCCGGCCATCAGGGGGCTCTAATGGTGCCGACGGAGATTCTGGCCGAGCAGCATTTGCGCTCGCTGCAGAAGCTGTTTGCGGACACGGGCATAGAGGTCGCTCTCCTGACGGGCAGCTTGACGGAGAAGAAGCGCCGCGATGTGCTTGCCGGGCTGCAGATGGGCATGATCGATATTCTTGTCGGCACGCATGCGCTTATTCAGGACGATGTCTTTTTCCGCAGCCTGGGGCTAGTTGTGGTGGACGAGCAGCACCGCTTCGGGGTGAACCAGCGGAGTATTTTGCGCCGCAAAGGGCTGAATCCCGACGTGCTGACGATGACGGCCACTCCAATCCCGAGAACGCTGGCCATTACGGCGTTCGGGGATATGGATGTGTCCACGATCAAGGAGCGTCCGCACGGCCGTAAAGCCATTAAGACGTATTGGGTGAAGCATGACATGATGGACCGCGTTCTTGGTTTTATCCGGCGCGAGGTTGGAGAGGGACGCCAGGCGTACGTCATCTGTCCGCTGATCGAGGAGTCGGACAAGTTGGATGTGCAAAATGCGATTGATTTGTACGTGCAAATGCAGCAGGCTTTCCCGGATTTGAAGGTGGGGCTCCTGCATGGCCGGCTGTCGGCTTCCGAGAAGGAAGAGGTGATGCGCGCGTTTGGCGCCAACGAGACGCAGCTGCTGGTTGCCACAACGGTTGTTGAGGTTGGCGTCGACGTTCCGAACGCCACGCTTATCATTATCATGGACGCGGAGCGGTTCGGGCTTTCCCAGCTGCATCAGCTGCGCGGGCGCGTCGGGCGCGGGGAGCATCAGTCGTTCTGCGTGCTCGTGGCGGATCCGAAGTCGGAGAACGGACGCGAGCGGATGAAGGTGATGACGGAGACCAACGACGGCTTTGAGGTGTCTCGCCGGGATCTGGAGCTGCGGGGACCGGGGGATTTCTTCGGGACGAAGCAAAGCGGCCTGCCGGAGTTCAAGATCGCGGATATGGCAGCGGATTACGAGATGCTGGAGCTTGCCCGCGACGATGCGGCGGAGCTTGCCGGACGGGATGATTTCTGGACGAATCCGACCTTTGAACGGATGCGTGTCCAACTGCTGAAGGATCAAATTTTTCAAGGGGAACAGCTCGACTAAGCAATATCTTCCCTCTTACGGCATATAGTTAAACGATCGAATCATCGGAATGCCGGATGGAGGTGTAAGGCTGGTGAGTTACCAAAAGTACGGCATTCGGCCGCAATTGGTCGAACGCGTCAAATTCAAACTAAAAAATCCGGTCGTTAAGGACCGGATACGGCTGTTGCTGGGCAATGTCACGAAGTATGATCTGCAGGACCGGGTAAAGGTGCGGAAGCTGGTGAAATCAGCGACTTCTATTTTACAGGAACCGCTGACGGATATTCAGGAAGAACAGATTATCGATTTTGTCCTTGCGCAAAAAATAGATCCAAACAACACCTTCCATTTGCTGAAGCTATGGGGGATGTTCCGCTGACCGCTTTGCGGTCGGCTTTTTTTTATTTTCTGATTTGGTGTTCAATACCCGGTGAGTTCCTTTTTTTCGTTTGATGATGCTAGGTTGGATTATTTACAGTAAAATCGGGCTGGAATGAAGAGACTTTGATGCTACGTTGGATTATCTACAGTAAAATCTCTTGATTTGGCTTCTTATCGCCGAAATGCGCTGATTATCCTGTACGCAATCCAATGTAGATCCCATTCAAGGGGGTGATTGCCGTCATATGCTGCATGAATTCCAATGTAGCATTTAAAAGCTATCTACCACAGATGCAGCTGGCCGCCCGGGGTTACCGGTTCGATGCATTCGGCGGTGTCATTCTTGACGCTCCCGACTGCTTGGGATACCGGATAGGCTTCGAGCTCTTCCGCCGCATACGGCAGGAAAAGACGCTGCAAGGCCTGCGGATCCTGCACGGTCCGGTCGAGCCAGAAGGGCTCGTCCTCCTGGCGCAAAATCACGGGCATCCGGTCGTGGATCGGGGCCATCAGCTCGTTGGGAGAGGTCGTCATAATGGTACAGGTGCTGACGGTGGTTGTGCCGTCCGGCGCAAGCCACGACTCATATAGACCCGCCATGCTGAAGATGGAGCGGTCCTTGCGGACAATACGCATCGGCTGCTTGCCGCCGTCCGTCTTTTTCCATTCGTAGAAGCCGTCTGCCGGGATCAGGCAGCGCTTGCGGCGGAGCGGCGTCTTGAAGGCCGGCTTCTCGGCGGCTGTCTCGGAGCGGGCATTGAGCATTTTATTGCCGATCTTCGGATCGTCCGCCCAAGGCGGAACAAGCCCCCACTGCAGCTCGCCCAGCCGGTTGCGCTGACCGTCATTAATAATGGCAAGCACCTGCTGGCCAGGCGCCACGTTATATTTGGGACGATGGTAAGGCACCTTCGTCTCGCCGATCATATAACGAATCATCAGCTCCTCGAGCGATACGGTGATGGTATATCTTCCGCACATGGCCAGTCCTCCTAAAAAGTTTTTTGGGAAAGCATATGCTTCACGCCCGTTCTTTGCTTTTTATTATGCATGAACAGGCGGCCTGACGGCAAATACTTGTGTTACCAGGATAGAGGAGGGCGGTCGATGTTAAGCAGGGGGAGAGGGCGCGGCCGCTTCGGACTACGGCTTCGCAAAATCAAACAGTTCTTTTCTCTGCCTGCCGCCGCATGGGATTACGCGGTGGGCAAATGGCATGGCCTCGAGGCTTCGCATGAGATGCTGGCGGAAGCAGCTCCGCTGCAGCTTGCCGAGGATGCGGTCGCCGAGCTGGAGGGAGAATGGCGGAAGCTGGAGGAGCAGCAGGCGGAGCAGGTGACCGGCGAATGGAGCGGGCAAGAGAAAATCCTTATCGAACGGATTCGGGCGGAGACCTCCCGTCTGAACCGCAATAACGTGACGCGGACGGAAGCCTACCGGTTGATGTATCAACGGCATCCGGAGCTGCACTGGGCGATGCTGGCCCATCTCGTATCCCGCAACGGCGGGTGGAATATGACGGATCTGGCAGGCGAATGGCTGCCGCAGCTGCTCCCGGGCGATAAGCGCCAGTCGGTCTTCTTGCTGCTAGAGCATGCGAATACGTTTATTTTTGGCGATGCTTATCCGCAGCTGCTGCTCTACGAGGAAAGCGTACGCGTGCAGCGTCCGTTGTTTCATCTACTTCCGGCCTTTGGGATAACACGGTTTATGAAGCCGGTATGGGAGCAATTCTGGCGAAGACGCGATTCCGTGCCTCTAACGGTGGCGCTTATTGTGAACGAGCAGCATTTCATTGAGCAGCGGGTAGTACAGGACGATTACTTCCGCAAAAACGTGCTCGACACCCTCTTCTTCGGCATGCAGTCGCTGCTGCAGCTGAACGCGGTGATGTTCCCGTATCATACCGAAGGAGAACGCGAGCTTCGGCTGGCCGGATTAATCATGGAGGATTTCGACGATCTGTCCGAACGGATCGAATTCGGCAAATCATTGTATGCGATATTGTTCGGCGTACCCCGGGTACGGGGAGGGGCGCTGGCTTTTTCGGCGAATGCGCGCCATACCGGGTCAAGGGCGGACTATGCCCCGCATCTGTTCGCCCGGGTACGCCGGGAGCCGCCCACAGCGCTGTACAAGGAGCGATTGTTAGGCGGCAAGCTTCTGCCGGGAGCCGCGCCTCTCTACAGCCCGGAGCTTCGCGATGCCTGGGCGAACCAGGAGCTCGAGACCGCGAAGCGGGAAGACTGGTTCGGCTCGGCTGACGGCATCCTGCCGTATTTCCGAAAGCTGAAGCTCCCCCGCAGCTTCGAGTTGACGAACGAATACGGCCTGCTGCTGAACAAAATTGAGCTTGCCGTGCTTGCTGCCCAGCAGCTGAGGCAGGAGGGGCATCCTTGAAAACGAAAAGAAGCCTGATGTTCCAATCGGAACTTCAGGCTTCTTTTTCACGGCATATTTATCTCTGCCCTAACTGTTTGAAATTACCTTTAAATATCCCTTGCATAGCGAACATACATTCGGTATATAATAATATACGAACATACTTTCGCATTTGCATTGGAGTGGGGATTATGGAACGTGTCATTATGCTGATTGACTGCCAGTCGTTCTACGCGTCCGTCGAGAAGGCGGCGCATCCCGAATATAAGAACGATCCGGTCGTTGTGGCCGGCGATCCTTCGAGGCGTTCGGGCATTATTCTGGCAGCTTGTCCGCTTGCGAAGCAGTACGGCGTGACAACCGCCGAGACCCTTGGCGAGGCGCTGGGCAAATGTCCGCACCTCGTCATTATCAAGCCGAGGATGCAAGCTTATATCGATGTCTCGCTAATGATTACCGACATTTTTCGTTCGTTTACCGATCTGGTGGAGCCCTTCTCCATCGACGAACAGTTCCTGGACGTTACCGGTTCCTTGTCTTACTTCGGCTCTCCCGAAGAAATTGCAACGCAGATCCAGACCAAGATTATGCTCTACACCGGCGTATGGGCCCGGGTAGGCATCAGCTCCAACAAGATTCTGGCCAAGATGGCCACGGATATTTGGGCGAAAAAAAACGATACGGGCCAGTTCACTCTTCCGAAATCCGAGGTGGAATCTTTATTATGGCCGCTTCCCGTGAACAAAATGTTTGGCGTCGGCTCGCGGATGACCGCGCATTTCCAGCGGATGGGGATCTCGACGATCGGAGATCTCGGCCGTCTTCCCCTCCCGGAATTCAAGCGCAGGCTGCAGGCGCGGATGGGCCGCAACAGCGATATTCAGGCAGAGCTGTTCTGGCAGACGGCAAACGGCATCGACCCGAGCCCGGTCAAGCCAAGCACCCATGACGCGCAGAAAGCGGTCGGTCACCAGATGACGCTTCCCAGGGATTACAGTAAGCCGCAGGAGATCGACGTTGTTCTGCTGGAACTTAGCGAGGAGGTATGCCGCCGCAGCCGCGCCAAGGGTTATATGGGCAGCGTAATCGCAGCAGGCGCGCAGGGCGCGGATTTCGACCGTCCGACCGGTTTCTTCCGCCAGATGACGGTACCCGATCCGACGAATATTACGAAGGAAGTATTCGCTGCGGCGCGCACGTTATTTTACGCCCATTGGGACCGGCTCCCCGTCCGCAAGCTTGGCGTGACCCTATCGAAGCTGGTACCCGACGACCAGTATCAGCTGACCCTGTTCGGAAACAGGGAGAAGGAAAGAAAGCTGGATCGCGTCACGGACGCGATCCGCCATAAATTCGGAACGACCTCGATTCTCCGGGCGTCCTCGCTGCTTGAATCAGCCCAGGCCCGTGAGCGCAGCGTCAAAATTGGAGGACACTATAAATGAGCAAGAAACTGGAAGGAAACGGCCGCTGGGAATCCAGCCGTATGATGCTGCCTGAGCACCGGGAGCAATATTTAGAACGGCGCGAGCCGTCCAAAGCCTCCGGACCTGTCCCCGTCCCAAGCAAAGAGGAGCTTGAGCTTATCCGCGATTACGTGCTGCTCCCCATGATGCTGACGATCGTAGATAAGAACTGCAAGGAAATCGAGCTGTCCTTCTACTCCATGAAGCAGCTCTTTATGAAAGCCTCGCGCGTCTTAATGGGGCATATTCACAATGATCTGACCGCTGTCCGCAAAGCGCTTAAGGAGCGCAATATCCGGGTCTTTCTCGAGGAGAGCGACAGCGAGCATGGAGCGATTCATTACAAGTTCGTCTGCCGAGGCTATGAGGACCGCTTCTCCATGATTCGCGACGCGGCCCGCGCCGAGATTAGCGTCCGCATCGCCAAATATATTTCCACGATGTTTAAGTGAACCTTCGGAAGCACCGTCCGCTGCACGCAGCGCGGTGTTTTTTTGTGGGGTTAATTAAACTGCTCCCTGCGGTACACCTTCGGAGACATCCCGTAAACCTTGGTGAACTGGCGGGTGAAATAGTTGCTGTCGTTAAATCCGCTTTTATACGAAACTTCCGTAATCGGGACATGGGTTGTCTTAAGCAAATTGCACGCATGCTCCAGGCGGAGGCGCAGAAGATAGGCAAAGGGCGTCGTTTGATAATAGGACTGAAAAATCCGGTTTAAGTGCCTTACCGAAATATCCGATTTCTCGGCAATCTGCTCACGCGTAAGCGGCTCAAGATAGTGGTCTTCCATAAAGGAAATCGCATTCGCCAAATGCATCAGATTTCCTTGGATCCCTTGCTGGCCCTGAGTCTGATATTGCCTGGACAAATAAACGACAAGCTCCATGAAACGTGAACGCAGCATAGTCTGATAGCCCTGAAGCTTGTCCGCGTATTCCTCAATCATAAAGGCGACGAGGGAGGATACGTATTCCAGGCCCGGGATCGGCAAGCTGAGTTTGCTGCTGAAGGACTGGATATTCCGATAAAACGGTTCCAGGACGAACAACGCCCGGAAGCCGTTGGAGGATCGCAGATCGGGACCGGCTGATGCAAGGATGTCCGGACGGTACATGATGTTGCAGATCCGGAAATCATGGGGATCCTTGTAGGCATGAGAGGCAGCGCCGTCAATAACAAAGACATCCCCCTTCTTAATAAACGAAGCTTCGGTGTTTACGATATGAGTAGCATTTCCGTTCAAAACGATAACGAGCTCGGAAAAATCCATGTGATCGTGAAGATACATGTCC
Source organism: Paenibacillus glycanilyticus NBRC 16618 (assembly GCF_004000805.1). Classification (GTDB taxonomy): domain Bacteria; phylum Bacillota; class Bacilli; order Paenibacillales; family Paenibacillaceae; genus Pristimantibacillus; species Pristimantibacillus glycanilyticus. The sequence continues at coordinate 126,259 of NZ_BILY01000008.1, read as the reverse complement.
TCGTCATGCCCGCCATATCCGATATAGAACAGAAATTGCTCGTCGGAGGTAAACCAATTTAAATGGACGCTTGTCATAAGACTTAAAACTCCCCTCAAAAACATGACGTAAGCTAGTTTGATGTCCTAATCATGCTATTTTAAGACCCTAAAATCAAGGATTAGGTCTAATTTGCTCCATTATAATGCTAAGTGAACAAGAAAAACAGCAGAGGAGTGGTGCGGATTTGTCCGTCATAAGCATTTGGCAGCGCATTGTCCGGCAGCGGTATCTTTATTACATGTCGGTCCCTTTTGTCATTTTTGTTTTTGTATTCAGTTATATGCCGTTATGGGGCTGGACGATGGCTTTCCAGCAATTTCGGGTAGGGAAGTCCTTCTTCGACCAGAAGTGGGTCGGCTTTGATAACTTCCGGATGTTATTTCAGGATGATCAATTTTTTAATGCGCTGCGAAACACCTTGGCGATGAGTTTTATGGGGCTCATTGCGAGCTTTACGATTCCGATCCTCTTCGCCGTTCTGTTGAACGAGGTCCGTATTTCGTTTCTGAAACGCTTCGTACAGACGGTTTCCTATCTGCCGCATTTTGTCTCCTGGGTGGTTGTTGCGGGGATTGTGACGAAGATGCTTTCAGCGGAGAATGGCGTTGTGAATCAAATCTTGGTAGGCCTGCATCTCATTCATGAGCCGATTCAGTTTATGGCCAAGGAAAATTTGTTCTGGTACCTGGTGACGAGCGCGGATATTTGGAAGGAAACCGGCTGGAACGCCATTATCTATCTGGCCGCCATTGCCGGGATTGGTCCGGAGCTCTACGAGGCAGCCCGTGTTGACGGTGCAAGCAGGTTGAAGCAGATTTGGCATATTACGCTGCCGGGTATTCGTTCCACGATTATTATTTTGCTGATTATGTCAATCGGACATCTGATAAGCATCGGGTTCGAGAAGCAGTTTCTCCTCGGGAACAGTCTGGTAAAAGAGAAATCCGAAGTTCTTGACCTGTATGCCCTTAACTACGGACTGGGAATGGGACGTTATTCCTTCGGCACCGCAATTAACATTTTCAACTCCGTGGTAAGTCTGATCCTGCTATTCGTCGCGAACGGCATTTTCAAGAAGATCACCAAAGAAAGCATTATGTAAGGAGGGCTTGAAATAGTGAAAGTTCGCATCTCACTGACGGATCGGCTCTTTGACGTGATCGTTTATCTCGTTATTTCGCTGGTAGCGGTCTGTACCCTTTACCCGTTCCTGAATGTGCTGGCTATATCCCTGAATGATTCAACCGACACGGTAAGGGGAGGCATTACGGTTTTTCCCCGTCACCTGACGTTTGACAATTATTCGCTTATTTTCTCGTTCGCAGGGCTGCTTACGGGACTCAAGATTTCGGTGCTGCGGACCTTGGCCGGTACGGTATTGGGGCTTATCAGCTCTTCCATGCTGGCTTACGTGCTGAGCCGGGCTGAATTCGACGGACGTAAGTTTTTATCCCTATTCCTGGCTCTGACGATGTATGTATCGGGCGGACTCATCCCTTTTTACCTCCTCATGCGCGATATGCATCTTATCGGAACGTTCTGGGTGTATGTGCTGCCCGGACTCGTAAGCGCATTCAATGTGTTTATTATTCGCTCGTTTATCGACGGGCTGCCGTATGCCCTTCAGGAATCGGCGAAGCTGGACGGAGCCAATGATTTTACGATCTACTGGCGCGTCATTCTTCCGTTATTGCTGCCGGCACTGGCCACGGTTGCGCTGTTCCTGGCGGTTGGCCAATGGAATTCTTGGTTTGATACGTATTTGTACAACGGCTCGAAGGAGCATTTGACCACGCTGCAGTTCGAGTTAATGAAAGTGCTGCAGAGCACCCAGGTGGGCAGCAGCGGTCAAGAGGTTAACGGGACGAACATGAATCAAGTGATGAACAGAATATCTCCGGAATCGGTCAAAATGGCAATCACAATCATTGTTACTGTTCCGATTCTTCTGGTCTATCCGTTTCTGCAGCGGTATTTCGTTACGGGGATGACGCTTGGCGCGGTGAAAAGCTGATTGATCTGACAGCGGTATCGGCAGGGTAACCTGTTTATACGATATACGAATCTTAATTTAAATGGGGGTATACAGGATGGTAAAAGCAGGGGAAATCTCGAAGCTGGGCATGGTCTTTACGCTCGCGGTAGGCGTATTGGCCGGATGCGCGGGAAATAACGGCAATGGCAATGTTGTAAGCGGTAACACGGGAAAAGAGCAGGGAAATGAGACCTCCCCGGTTACCTTCTCGTTCTTCAGCGAGGATGGCAATCCGAATTGGAGAAATATGCAGGATGATGTAGGCAAAGAAATTACAAAGCAGACAGGCGTTACGCTTGATGCCGAGTTTGCGGTTGGCGATCCTGCGCAGAAGGTAGCCCTCATCGCGACCAGCGGGGATTATCCCGATCTGATCAGCCCCAAAGGGGATTTGAACAAATTGGTCGATGCGGGAGCCATGCTTGATCTGACGGATTTGATCGAGAAGTACGCCCCGAATCTGAAGAAGCTGTTTGGCGATCAAATTAATCGGCTGCGCTACAGCAACGACGATCCGTCCATCTACGTGATTCCGACCTATTCGGCTGTTGACGGACAAACGTTTGTAGCGGGAGGCGGATTCGAGCTGCAGCACCGCGCGGTGAAGGAAGCGGGTTACCCGCAGGTCAAGACCCTGCAGGATTACGAGAATGTAATCAAATCCTACTTGGAGAAGCACCCGACGGATGAAAACGGGAATAAAAACATTGGGCTTACCCTTAACGGGGATGACTGGCATACGTATATTACCGTAACCAACCCGGCAGCCGAAACGACTGGCAAATCGGGCGACGGCGAGTATTATATTGATCCGAAAACGAATGAAGCTACTTATCATTACCGTACGGAAGGCGAGAAAGAGTATTTTCAGTGGCTAAACCATATGTATAACATCGGGTTGCTGGATAAAGAAAGCTTCGTAGAGAAGAATGACCAGTACCTGGCGAAGATTGCCTCCGGTCGGGTAATCGGTTTGATCGACGCGGATTGGGGTTATGCGGACGGCGAAAAAGCACTGAAAGCTGACAACAAGCTTGACCAAACCTACGGGCATTACTCGGTAATGTTGTCGGACGCTTATAAAGATAACCGCTTCCAGTCCACGGGCTTTATGGCTGGCTGGGGAGTAGGCATTACAACATCCTGCAAAGATCCGGTAAGGGCGATTAAATTCCTGGATTATCTGGCATCGGAGCAAGCCCAGGTACTTAACAACTGGGGGATTGAAGGCAAGCATTATACGATCCAGGATGGCAAACGGGTAGTTCCGGAAGATGTTCAGAAGCGCATTATTAACGATAATACGGCTTTTAGCCAAGAATCCGGCATTGGCTTCTATTCGAATATTGGCGCGCATTACGGCGATGGCGTCAAGGATTCCACGAGCAATTATTATACGAAGAATTTCCCGGAGCAAATCGTGAGCACGTATACAAGCACCGATAAGGAAACGCTCAAGGCTTATAACGCTACAACCTGGAAAGACCTGTTCCCGAAAGAGGAAGAGTTCCCGGTCAAAGCATGGGGAGCCGCTTGGAATATAGCGGTACCAGGTGATGACGAAGTGACCATCCTCGCCAATAAAATGAAAGATATTACATGGAAGCAGATTCCGCAAATGGTGATGGCAAAGCCGGAAGACTTCGATAAGATGTGGGATAGTTACCAGAAGCAATTGCTGGATGCAGGAGTCGAGAAAATGGAAAAAGGCTTTACGAAGTATGTACAGGACCGCGTCAAGCTTTGGAATGAATAGACCTTAATGAAATTCGACCTAGGAGAGAGAAAATAGTGAAGTCATACTGCAATCCCGTTATTAGCGGGTTTCATCCGGATCCCAGCATCTGCCGGGCGGGAGAAGATTATTATTTGGTGACAAGCTCGTTTGAATATTTTCCGGGCGTTCCCTTATTTCACAGCAGGGATCTCGTTAATTGGGAGCAGATTGGACATGTTCTAACGCGTACGGAACAATTGGATTTAAGCAAGGCCGGAAGCTCGGGCGGAATTTACGCGCCAACCATACGCTATAACAACGGAACGTTCTTCATGACGACGACCAATGTATCCGGCGGGGGGAATTTCTTCGTCTACGCAGACGACCCGAGAGGAAGGTGGTCGGATCCCGTCTTTGTAGACCAGCCGGGTATTGACCCTGATTTGTTTTTCGACGAAGATGGCTCCGTCTATTACACAACTTCTCATGATGCCAACGGGCAAGGCGTCTATCAGAGCAAAATCGATATTCAAACCGGGGAACGCCTGTCCGAGGTAAGCTTGCTGTGGAGGGGAACCGGCGGTCAATATCCGGAAGCCCCGCATGTTTACCGCATTGGCGAATGGTACTATCTCCTGATCTCGGAGGGAGGGACGGAGTACGGTCACATGGTCACCGTTGCGAGGAGCAAGAGGCCGGACGGTCCATACGAGGGATATCCGCACAACCCGATCCTAACCCATCGCAGTCAATTGAAATCCATTCACGCAACGGGGCATGCTGACTTTACTCATGGGCCGGATGGCAGCTGGTGGGCCGTTTTCCTCGGCATTCGCCCTGCCGGTTATCCTAATCATCATTATCTGGGCAGGGAAACCTTCTTGGCCCCCGTTGCTTGGACGGAGGATGCCTGGCCTGTTATTGGAGATAACGGAACAGCCGATGAAATTATGCCTGCGGGAAATCTTCCGTTGCAGCCCAAGACGGAGCCTGCGGTTACAGATAACTTCGAAGACGCGTCGCTTGCCCCATGCTGGAATTTCCTGCGTTCGCCGGATTCAAGCAATTGGTCGCTTTCCGCGAAGAAAGGCAGCCTGACGTTATACGGCTCCGGGGATACCTTAAACGAAACGGGCGTTCCTTCTTTTGTCGGGCGCAGACAGCAGCATTTTTCATTCCGGGCCAGTACTCACCTCACCTTTGCGCCAAAGCGGGATGGGGAAGAAGCGGGTATCGCCGTGTATATGAACGAACGCTTCCATTACGAGCTTGCGGTCACGCAAATAGCAGGCGCGCGCAAGCTGATTTTCCGCCGAAGGCTCGGCACGCTCTGGAAGGTGGAAAGCGAGATGCCGTGGCCCCATGACACCGTTGTATTGAGCATTCGAGGGGATAGAGCCGATTATGTTTTTGGCTTCGCCAGAAGCGAAGCGGAAGACCCTGTCCGAATGGGTCAAGGGGAGTGCAGAATGTTGGCTACGGAGGTAGCCGGCGGGTTCACCGGTGTATTTATCGCCATGTACGCAACAGGCAATGGGTTACGCTCTATTTCGCCGGCACATTTTGACTGGATGGAGTACCGGGCGGTGGAGTAGATCGCGGCGGGGCGTAAAAGCGTGAAAGACGAGATGAACGCGCTAGTTAAGAACATCGAAAATGGCAGCTGATCTAGATGATCAGTTGCCATTTTTGTTGGAGTAGAATGATACCTTGCTCTAGATTTTCTCGCGAGTCCTGTACTGCAAATAATCTAAAAATCGCTTGACCGCGAGCGGTGCGGATTCCTTGTCTTTCATGGCAAGGCCAATCTCGCGATAGGCAGGTGCTTCGAGTTCTTTTACTACGATTCGGTAGGGAATACGCTTCAAAATAAGCTCCGGTAAAATGCTGATGCCTAACCCGCTTTCCACCATCGACATAATGGCATAATCATCCCAGGTTGTAAACTGTACCTTAGGTGTAATATTGCATCGCTCAAATATTTCCGATATTTCAGCCTTTGCACCTTTCTCTAAAAGCATAAAGGGGTCTTCGCCTAATGCTGTGACAGGAAAACGATCACAATCGGCTAGCAGGTGATTCTCAGGCAGGATTACAAGCAGCTTGTCCTGCTCCAAAAAAATCGTATCCAGTTCTGTGTGTGTGGGAAGCCTTAGAAAGCCGCAATCTACACGCCCTTCCGCAATCCAGCTTTCAATTTCCGTATAATCGCCAAGCAAAAGCTCATAGTCAATATTCGGATACTCCTTTTGAAAGGCTTTGATTATATTCGGAAGCCAGTGGGTAGCAACACTGGAAAAGGTTCCAATTCGAATTAATCCTGATTGGAGTCCGTGTAATTCGTCAATTTGCGTTTGCAATTTCTGATATTCATTACACACATTTTTCGCGTATGGAAGTACTTTAAGACCTTCTGAAGTCAGACGTACGCCGGATCGTCCTCGTTCAAGAAGAGATATTTTCCACTCTGCTTCCAAGTCGCTAATCATGCGGCTGATCCCTGATTGTGAATAGTTCAGTGCCTCGGCTGCTTTAGTAAAGCTCCCGTACTCGACTGTTTTGATTAAAGCTAAAAATTTCTGGATATTTTTATCCATGTTAAAATTCACATCCAATACATCTGGTTTTATCATTAAATCTATGACAAACATTCGCTTTTGTAATAATAAAAGGGATGATACACTACATTGCAGCAGAACTCAAACGAAAGGATAAAGTGATGCGATAAAAAATGAAGGAAAAAATGTATTTTGTCTTGTCTATGATCATCTTTGGTGCAGTTGGCGTATTTGCAAAATTTATCGATCTTTCCTCTAGCAAAATTGCATTGTTCCTGAGCCTGATCGGTGCCCTTTTTCTGCTTGTCGTCTTTGTGTGGACAAAGCAGAAAGTATCGTGGCGCAGCGTAAAAAAGAATGCTGCCGCTTTGCTTGTTGCAAGCATCGCTTTAAGCGGTAACTGGATTTTTCTGTTTCAGGCATACAAAGAAACAACGATCGCCAATGCGGCATTAAGCTATTATTTTGCCCCTGTTCTTGTTGTTATGCTCTCACCTCTCGTTCTGAAAGAAAAGTTGTCGCTCAAAAAGGCGTTATGTATCGGCATGGCTCTACTGGGTTTGTTTTTCATTTTGCAAAACGGCAGGGTGAAAACAACCGGGCACCAACTGCTTGGTATCGGCTACGGACTAATCGCGGCGGGATTTTATACCGCATTGACATTAGTCAACAAGTTTATTCGGGATCTGGATGGGCTGACCAATACGCTTCTGCAGCTAGGCTTGTCCGTTATGATTCTATCTCCATTCGTACTGTTTACGGAAGGCTTCAACCTTATTTCGGTCACCAGAACCACGGTTATCTTGATCCTTGTATTAGGTGTCGTTCATGGCGGGATTGGTTTCTATCTTTTCTTTGCCGGCATGAAAGGACTAAACGGCCAAAGCATCGCCGTATTGAGCTACATCGACCCCGTGACTTCTTTACTAATCTCAGCTCTGGTTATCGGAGAGAAGATGACGTTGCAGCAGCTTATCGGCGCTGTCTTGTTACTAGGCTCCATATGGATAGGAGAAACTAGCGGATTGAAGAGAAGACAGCGGCAAGGTTGACGTACGGAACCTATTCTTTTTTTATACATGTTGGACGCAACAAAATCCGCTTCGGCTTACAGCTGCAGCGGATTTTGTTATTAAGGGGAATGGAGTTGCTAACGGTTCCAGTGAATCATCGATGAATCGACTCGTCTCATAAGCTCATAGCCTGGAATAATGAAAGCGTTGACAACTTGGCAGGCCCGAGGTCAAACTGTAGATGCCATCATACGTACAAGAGGGGATGCCGATGAGGATCAAGTGGGTCAGGAATACTTTGCGGGGAATGGTCCGTCCGTTTCAAATCAGTCTTCGGTACAAGCTGATGCTGCTCATGGTGCTGATCGCCGTGCTGCCGCTGTCACTCGTTACGCTGTTCGCGACGAAGACGACCAAGCATTCGCTCGCTTCGGAGGTTATCCGGTCGAATGAATCCCGGATGGAATGGGCGGCCAAATATTTCGACGAGAAATTCGATCAATTGCAGGCGGTGTCTTATTCGCTTCTTCTGGACAGCACGCTGTTTCCGAACGCGACCGGCGGTGCCATTCAGAGCGAGGGCACACCGTCGTTCGTGAACCAATATACGATCGACAAGCTGAAGTCGTTATACAGCGCTAATAACAAGAACATCACGCAGGTCGCGCTGTATCTGAAATCGCAAAATCGCCTCTATGTCGTCGACAAGGATGCGGGGATTTCTACCGATCAGTTGAACACGCCGCAGGTTGATTGGGGGGCTGTCGGACAGTCTCACGAAAGCTTGAATTTGCTGCTGAACAACGGGCAGAACACCTTCTCTATCGTGAGGAGCATGAACCGGTTCCCGGACAGGGAGGTGCTCGGGGGCGTCAGGCTCGAGGTTCGGTGGAAAATGATGAACAGCGTGCTTGACATGATCCGCTCGGAATCCAACAGCGAGGTGTTCGTGGCGGATGCGGACGGCAACGTTATGTATAATCCTTATTCCGAGCGGATCACGACCGATCCGGAGATGGTGAAGGCGGCACTAGCCGAACCGAACGGACAGGGCTATACGGAGTCGAAGCGGGGCTTCCTGTTCTATCAGCCAAGCGTATCTGGCCAAGTCTGGGTCGTGAAGTTCATTCCGATTGAATACGTGACCGAAGGTGCCTCCTCGACGCTGAACTTCAGTCTCATCACGGCGCTGGCGTTCGCGATCGTGGCGATCGCGGCTTCCGTGCTCATTGCGTATATGACGACACGGCCAATCATCCGGCTGACGCAGTCGATGAAGGCGGTCGAAATCCAAAACTTTGAGGTAGATATCCGTGAGCCGAGAAGCGATGAGATCGGCACGCTGGAGCGCCGGTTCAACTCCATGCTGAGCAGGATCAAGGAGTTGATCCAGACGGAGTACAAAGCCACCATCGAGAAACGGACAGCCCAGGTAAAGGCGATGCAGGCGCAGATTAATCCTCATTTTCTGCACAACGCGCTTCAGGCGATCGGAGGCATCGCACTGTCCCGGAACGTGCCGGAGATCAATGACCATGTTCGCGCGATTAGCGATCTGTTCCGTTATACGATCCGAATGAAATCGGATCTGGTCACGATCGCGGACGAGATAGAGCATGCCCGGAACTACCTGCAGATTCAGAAGCTGCGCTTTCAGAGCATGATCGAGATTCGGATCGATGCGGATGAGGAATGTCTGGACTGCAGGATTCCGAAGTTTTCGCTTCAGCCGATCGTGGAGAATTGCTTCTTTCACGGACTGGAGGGGAAAATGGATGCCTGGACGATATCCATTCGTGTGGAGAAGGTGCTGGATGAAATTGAAATCGATATCGCCGACAACGGCATGGGTATTGAGGAAGCGCGGCTGGCTGAAATCCGTCGTCAGCTCAGCCAGCCGGCGGACGGGCAGGAGAACGGAGAGGGCATGGGCATAAGCAACGTCAACGCGCGGATCAAGCTGCTTTTCGGCGACGAATACGGACTGTTCATCTCAAGTGAGTGGAATGCGGGAACGACGGTGAAGCTGCTCATCCCCGCGCAAGAAGAGGGGGAGAAGACATGAAGGCGGTTATCATCGACGATGAATTCTGGACGCGCGACAGCATCAAGCGACTCGCGGATTGGGAGCGATTCGGGATCGAGCAAGTGGAGGAAGCGGAAGAGGGGCTAAGCGGGCTGCGGATCATCAACGAGATCCATCCGGACATCGTAATCACGGACATGCGCATGCGCGGAATGGACGGCGCGGAGTTGCTGAAGAAGCTGACGGAGGATTATCCCTTCATCCGGAAGATCGTCATCAGCGGCTTCGACGATTTCGCGTACACGAAGCAGGCGATCCTCTCCAGAGTGGATGAATATATCCTGAAACCCGTGCAAGCGGAAGAATTGAACCGGGCGCTGGAGAAGGCTGTATCGGAGCTGCGGATCGCGCGGGGTCTTCATGCCGCGCAGCCCATGGATAAGGATCTCATGAGTGTGGTGACGGAATACAAGGAGCAAATCTCGCGGCAGTTTCAGGAGCTGCGGGCCGAGGACGTTTGCGAATCGTTCGCGAGGCTCGAAACGCTGCTGCGATTGCAGGCAAACACCGCTCCGGGGCTGCATCATTTACTGTATAAGCATTTCATGCTGCTGCTGGACGAGCTGATGGCGAAAGCCGGCATCGATTCCGCTAAAGCGCTTCCGGAGCAGGCAGCATCGTTCTTCGTGACCGACTTCACGCCGCTCGAGCAGTGGATCGGCATGCTCCGATCCTCGTACGGGGCGGTGCTGGAACAGACGATTCAGCTGCGCCAAAGCAAGCATCGCATCGATATCGAGCATATCCGCCAATTTATCAACCGTTCGTTCGCGGAGCCAATCACGCTGGAGTCGATCGCGAGCCTTTACTTCGTCAGTAAAGAGCATCTGTCGCGGACATTCAAGCAGGCAACGGGCTCGACGGTCATGGACTACATCGTGACGAAGCGGGTGGAAGAGGCGAACCGGTTGCTGCAATCCTCCGTATCCATCAAAAACGCGGCGGAAGCCGTCGGTTATTCCGACCTCACCTATTTTCACCGCATTTTTAAGAAAGTGACGGGTATAACGCCCGCGCAGGCGAGAAAAGAATCGGCCGGGCAGTGATTCATATCAATATCGTCCATAAAAACACGCAAATGCGGTCCAATGCCAAAGGTGCTGCCTCCCGTTATACTCAATGACGTAAGCGTTATCCATACTTAGGGAGGTCTTGAAATGAAGAAAACGATTTCGATCTTGACAGCGGTTACAATTCTGGGACTAACGGCGGCCTGCTCCGGTGGAGGCAATGCGAATAACGGAGCGGGAGCCGGAAATACGGCGAACGATGCTCCTTCGAATACGTCGGCCGATAATAAACCTTCGGGAGCGCCGAAGAAAGTCGAGTTGAAGATCTTTCTCGGCGGCCTAGACCGTTTCCGCGAGCAGTTCGACGGCTACTTCGAGAAATTCGCGGAGAAAGAGAAGGCCGAGAAAAACATCGAAGTCACGTTTAACTCCGAATATCCGGGCGCGGATAACGCACCGCAGATTTTGAAAACCCGTCTCGCCACGGGCGACGTACCCGATGTATTCAGTCTGCATGCCGGAAACGATATGCCTACCTTCTACAAAGCCGGCTACCTGACCGACCTGTCCGACCAGCCGCTCGCGGGCAAGTTGATCGACGGCATCAAGGACCTCGTCTCCATGGACGGCAAAGTTGTTGCAGTGCCAATGGAAAGCTTGTCGTGGGGCTACCTGTATAACAAAAAGATTTTTGCCGATCTAGGCATCACGCCGCCTAATACGCTCACCGAGATGAAAGCGGTTGTGCAGAAGCTGAAGGACAACAAAGTGACGCCGTTCCTGCTCAGCTACAAGGAAAGCTGGATTCCGCAATTATTCCTGCCGCTGACGGTAGGCGGTCTCGTTAACAGCAGTCACCCGGACTTCATGGATAAAATGAACAGCGACCAAGGCAGCTTCGCGGACATCAAGGAGATGTTCGACATTATCGATCTTGTCAACGCGAATGGCACGGATCGCGCATTCGAGAAAGGCAACGACGATGGCGCGGCCGACTTTGCGAACGGTAAAGCGGCGATGTGGGTACAAGGCACATGGGATGCGGACAGTATCCTGAAGATGAACGACAAGGCGGAATTCGGCGTTGCTCCGCTGCCGATTAACGACGACCCGGCTTCGCTGCGCATTAACGTATCGGTATCTACGGCTCTGTCCGTGCCTCCGACAAGCAAGAACAAGGAAGTGGCGATCGACCTCCTTAACTTTATCCTCGACGACCAAGCGTCGAACGATCTGTACCAAAGCCTGAAATTCAACCCGGTTTCCAAGAACCATACCTTCAAGCCTTACCCTTGGGTAGAAGACGCCGCCGTTTACGTGAACAAAGGCCAGTCCTACAGGGACCCTGCGATTCCATCCGCGGTTAAAGACGAGTCGGGCAAAGCGCTGCAATCCTACTTCGACAAGAAGTTGTCCAAAGAAGACGTCATTAAGCAATTGGACAAGACATGGAAGGAAGCCAACGCGGCAGCCGCCAAGTAACCCGAACCCGGATCAAAACGAGCGTATCCTGCTTCCGCAAGGCCTCCTCTGGGGCAAGCGGGAGCGGGGTATGTCTTCCCTAAGGAGTGAATGCAATCATGACGAGCCGACGCTACAAAGCGACTTTTTCTCTCATTTTGTTCGTGCTGCCCGCCTTCGTGCTTTATCTGCTTTTTCTGGTTATCCCGATGCTCCAAGGCTCGTACTACAGCTTCACGGATTGGAACGGACTGAACAAGACCTACGGCTTCGTCGGCATTCAAAATTTCGTCGAGGCGCTGAGGGATGACCGTTACTTCCGTTCGGCTATTTGGTTTACCGCCAAGTATGTGATCTTCGCGGTCGTCTTCCAGAACGTGGTCGCCCTGCTGCTGGCGATACTCATTGAATCCCGTACGCGGGCCAAAGGGCTGTTCCGGACGATTTTCTTTATGCCGAACATGCTGAGCGTCATTATTAGTACGTTTATGTGGGTATTCGTCTTTTCGAAGGTTATTCCGGCCCTGTCCGAGTACGCCGTATTCAAATTCCTCAATCTGTCCTGGCTCGGCGATCCTCAGGTGTCGTTCTGGTCGATTCTGCTCGTATCCTTATGGGGCGGGGTCGGCACGCTGATGCTGATTTACATGTCGGCCATCCAGGGGATTCCCTTACACCTGAAGGAAGCGGCAATCATCGACGGGGCAACGCCATTCCGTATGCTGAGGTACATCACGCTGCCGCTGATCGCTCACGCATTGACGATCTGTATCTTCCTAACCTTAAACAGCTCGTTCAAGGTATATGATCTGGTCTATGCCTTAACCGGGGGAGGTCCGGGACGGGGAACTCAGGTCATCACGATGAATATTCTCGAGGAAGCATACCAAGGCAATAACCGGTACGGCTATGCCAGCGCCAAAGCAATCATCCTGTTCCTGATCATTCTCGTCATCACCATGATTCAAGTATCGATGATGAAGAAGCGCGAGGTGGAAGCATGAGCAGACGCATCTATTCCGTTCTGGCCTGGGCCGTGCTTGCCGTTCTGGCGGTATACTTTCTTTTCCCGATCTACATGGCTATCGTCAATTCATTCAAGTCGGAGGGTGAAGTATACAACTCCGTGTTGGGCTTGCCGTCTGCATTGAAATTCGATAATTACACGGAAGCATTCAAGAAAGCGAACATGCTCCGAAGCGGCTGGAATACCGTCATCGTAACTGTAACGGGCATCGTAGGCATCGTTGCGTGCAGCTCTTTGGCTGGTTATAAGCTGTCCCGCACCAGAAGTAGGCTGAGCAGCTGGATTTTCATGCTGTTCGTCGCGTCCATGCTTATTCCGTTCCAGACGATCATGGTTACGCTGACTAAGATGGCTCGCGATCTCGGGCTGCAGGGTTCGCCCCTTGGCCTCGGAGTCGTCTGCGCCGGGCTCGGCGTCAATATGGCGATTTTCCTCTATCACGGTTTCGTTAAAGGCATCCCCCGGGAGCTGGACGAATCCGCGAGCATGGACGGCTGCGGCGAGTGGAAAGGGTTCTTCCTGATCATTTTCCCGTTGCTCCTGCCCATTACGTTTACGATTGTTGTGCTGAACTTGCTTTGGCTGTGGAATGACTTCCTGCTGCCGGTGCTGCTCTTGAACGATTACCGTCAATATACGCTTGTTCTGACGATCAACATGTTCTTCGGCAAATACAGCCGGGACTGGGCGCTTATTCTTGCATCCCTGATCCTTTCGTCGATTCCGATTGTCCTGATTTTCGCGTTCTTCCAGCGGTGGATCATTCAAGGCATTACGGAAGGGGCAGTCAAAGGATAATCCTGATTATGCATTTTGCATCTTAACTCCCTTTCCGGGAGTTTTTTTGTTTGAAAGAGAAATTTAATCTCACGCAAGTAAGGCATGGCGTTTACTGCAACTTTAAACTGCCCAAGTCGGAGGTGGAACGGAATGTGTCGGCGATCGCGGAGAAAACGGGCTTAACCGTCAGCTATCTTAAACGTTATCCGTATGCTTTTTCCGGCGGGCTGCGGCAGCGGATCGCTATTGCACGGGCGCTCATTACCCAGCCGAGGCTGATCGTATGCGATGAAGCCGTATCTGCGCTGGACGTGTCGATTCAAGCCCAAATCATTAATCTGTTGAAGGATCTGCAGGAGCAATATAAAATCACTTATATATTCATCTCGCACGATCTGTCGATCGTGGAGAATATTTCTGACCGCGTGGCCGTCATGCACTTGGGCAAGGTGGTGGAGATGGGTCTTGGAAGGGGAGGTACCGAATCCGGCGAATCCGCCAAGCGGCTGCCACTTTCATCCTCGCTGCGCATACAAGACGGAAAGATGCATGAAAGAAGTGCCCGCATTGCGGGAAATCGGAGACAACCATATGGCGGCTTGCCATTACGCGGAACAAATGACATTGAGGGGAGCAAGGGCATGAACGGGGAACAGACGAAAAACAATGAAGTGAAGGAACTTATTATTTTTCTAGACTGCGGGGATACGATTATCGATGAAGGTACGGAGGTACGCGATGAGCATGGCACGGTCATAGAGGGAAAAGTTATTCCCGGTGCCGATGAGATGGTTAGATTATTGGCAGAGCGTGGTTATCGACTGGCGATCGTAGCTGACGGTTTAGCCCAATCGTTCAAAAATTTGCTCTCGGTAAACGGCCTATACGATTACTTCGAAGTACTGATCTACTCCGAGCAGTTGAAGGTAGAGAAGCCGAGTCCGCGCATGTTTAGAGCGGCTATGGGTGCGATGGAGCTTGGCGAGCAGGACAAGGAGAGGATCATTATGGTTGGCAATAATCTGTCGCGGGACGTCAGGGGAGCTAATCAGGAAGGTATTACAAGCGTGCATTTAAACTGGACCTCGCGCTATCCGAAAACATCGCTGGATCCCGCGGAACGACCGGATTACATAATTGAAGAGCCGCTTGCGCTTGTGGAGCTGGCGGAACGCTTGAATGAACAACTTACCTCGAACAAGCGGATTAAGGCTTGAACAGGAGCGAAGCTGTCTATGGCGAAAGAACTCATTTAGATCTGCGGAATGAATGGAGAACGATAATTTAATAGATTAAAAGATGAAGCTGCCGGTATAAGATCGGTAGCTTTTCTTTCGATACTGGGCAGTTGTAATGGATAAATGTTACAATGAGGTCTAAAAGGAATTAGGATTTGACCAACTCCGATCATTTGGATATACCGGATTCAGCTCAATAATTCATGATAAAATTAGTCCGACAAAGAGATAAGGAGAAGGCTGTGGAAATTTATACTCCAAGTAAAAAAAATGTCTTTTTGGGATTTCTATTCATTTGCTTAGCAATATTACCTATAACCGAGCATACAATCGTTGGGGTCATAGCCGGCATTTCATCAATCATCGGTGGCATGGCATTTATACTATTTGGGTTAGGCAAACTATCATATGTAGAGTTAACTAATGATTACTTGATGTATCATACCTATTTCAAAAGGACTAAAAGATGGAGAATTGAAGAGATATCTCTAATTACAAGAACTAAACGATGGGACCGAACAACTATCTACGTATATAAAGGAAATGAAAATATAATACTCTACTCTTATAGTGATCGGTTATTAAATCATTTAAAGCGTATTGCAATAAACGCAAAAATAACTAATGATTAAGCTACCGATGGTTAGTTCAAATCCAACTGCTCGGCATTCAACTAACCGTGTTCGGAGCAGTTATTTTACTAGCTTATAATGAAGCTGGCGGGTATGGACTTACTATTGGCATTGTTGGACTTATTACTGGAATCGTTGGTTCTTTTAGAGATAAGAATACGAGCAAGAATAACTAAGCATACATTGGTGAGTTAGGTTTACCTCCTAAAAAACTAAAGAAAACCGTAGGCAGTTTTTATGACTGTCTACGGTTTTTTTCATTAGGAAACATATCGCAATTCTTTGGCTATAACAGTAACTATATATCATGTATTTTTAAACATTTTTGGAAACATATTTCGTTTACTTTGCGTCTATCTACAACAAAATGATTAGGAGGGGAGAGTGAGTCTATATATAAAAGTTGGATTAGTAGGTATTGCTTGCATAGCATTATTCAGTTCTGGGGTTTAAGCAGCTATGCCAATTTGGGGATTCCGCCCAATCGATAATAAATATTCGTGAGCCAAAGGGTGTGATGGAAATAACTAAAAAAGCTTGGTTGATCACTGTTTCGCTTGCTGCCGTGCTAATCTCCATTTTCTTGGCACAGAACAAAAAAATCGAAATCCTCCGATTACAATTAAATGAATCGAATCGGGAATTAAAAGAGAAAGAAGAAGAAATCAGCTCAACCAAAAGCGAAATGGATACTAAGAAGAAAGAGATTCTGAAGGTAACTTACCATTTAGAATTGGAAAGAAAGGCATATGAAGAAAAAAATAAGGTGTTAAACGAACAATTACAACATGCAGATGCAATGGTTTCCACTAATGTAACGCAGTTGTTTGGAGATCAGACGCCTGTTGTTGATAGTTCCGTTCCATTAGAAATAGCATCGACTATTACGGGCTTGTTTGAGGCTATGCAGAAGAACGACGAGGCAAAATTCGCTGAGTTGGACAGGAAGGGCGTTCTAACTTCATTTTACAAGCAGCGGGATAAGGTTGAAAAAATATTATGGATACAAAACGATCCTGACAATAGAGCCGAAGCCTTAAAAGAGTGGTTACAAATCAACAATTCTAATATGAAATTGATAAAAGTATTCTACTTTATGAAGGACGGTTCCATAATTGATCCAAACTATGCCATGGTATGGGAGGACGGTAAATGGGTTATCCTCAGAGAGGATTAAATTCAAAAACTATAATAACACTAATCATCATTGTGTTGGCAGCGGGGTTGTCCGTATTTGGTTTTCTCTATTACCAAGATAAGAGGACCCCAGCGCCTGATGACGAACATTGGTTGTCAGTAGGATCGATAAGCGAATTGCAGATGTCTAAAAAAGAAATCGATTTTGTTGATTTTGAAGGATCTATAACTTTTCAAGGGGAGTCCGTGGACAAGGCCTTAGAAGCACCCAAAGGGTTCGTCGTTACAAAAGATACGATTGTTTTCAAAAAGAAAAGCGATGGGAAAAGACAAATTGCCTCCGTTGATGATTTAACAAATGGGCAGGAAATTGAAGTGTGGACTCGATTTTTGAGCGACCATCTTATCGGTGCTTACGAAATTACTATAGTGAACTAAAACCCGGCACGTACATCTGTACGTGCATTTTTCTTGTTTGTTAGCACAAACAAATTCATTTTTACCTAACAAAAGTTGTGTTATGATAACGCTTATACAGCTAATTCAGCCAAAAGGATGTGCTCAAACCCATGGTTATTAAAGTTACGATGCAGCAAATCGCCGATCATCTTGGCGTTTCGAAATTCGCGGTATCCAAAGCGCTTTCGGGGAAGCCGGGCGTTAGCGCGGAAACGAGGGACAAAATTGTAAGCGTTGCCACCCAGCTTGGTTATTTTGTCAATAAACAAACGAATACCGCCGCGAAACGGAATAAACCGGCATCCTTCATAACCAATACTCGGGATACGGTCATTTTACTCGTACCGAAAGTTAGGTTCCAGACGCGGGACTCCTATTTCTGGGGACGGATTATGGACGGCGTTACGGAGGAGCTCGCCGACCGCGATATAAGCGCCCTGGTCGTTACCGAGAATTTCAAGGACAACTTCTCGAATCTCATTAATCCGAATGGCGTTCTGGGCATCATTGGCGTCGGTTATATTGCTTCCAAAATGCTGCTCGAAATTCGGAATCTCGGCATTCCGTTTGTTCTCGTCGATCACGAGGACCCGCTTATTCCTTCGGATGTTCTATTCATGAATAATATGGAATGCACGAGACGCGTCACCAATTATTTGATTGGCTGCGGTCACACCAAGCTGCAATTTGTCGGCAATACCCGCTATTCGCGCAGCTTCGTTGACCGCTATATCGGTTACCGTACAATGATGGAGGAGCATGGGCTGCCTCTTAATCAGGAGGAAGGACTTCTTACCTTTGAAGGCGGGAATCGGAGTGAGATCACCGAGGCTCTGGAAGTCATTGTGAAAGAGCTGGTTAACGAGCATCGGCTTCCAACCGCCTTTGTCTGCGCGAACGATTCCATAGCCATTTGCATGATGACCGTGCTGGGCAAGCTGTCGGTACAGGTTCCCGGACAATGCTCCGTTACGGGCTTTGATAACATCGAGGATGCCGCATGGGCCAAGCCTACGCTGAGCACCGTTAATGTCCAGAAGGAAGCAATCGGCCGCCGGGCCGTGGAGATGCTTCTTAGAAGATTGGAGCATCCGGATAGTCTTCAGGAAAAAATATTGCTTGCAGGAGAATTCATCATACGCGAGTCGACAGCGCTTCCGGTGGGCGGCTAACCGGTCAGCCGGTTAAAGGAGATGACAATTTGAGTAAATGGAGTTCCCGTTTGCGAATATGGACCGAGTGGCCGTCAACGCGGATGGAAGCGAAGCTCTTAATCGTTTTTGTCCTGCTTATTCTGGTTCCCATAGCTTTGCTTACTTTATTGTCCGCGCAGCGATACACGCAAACGATTGAAAGGAACACGGTATCTTATGCATCGGAGCTCACCGATAAGATGATTGGCAAGCTGGACGATTACACGGTGGATATGAAAAAAATTTCGATAATCCCGTCTTATTTGGACGAGATCCAAGCCGGGTTGAAACAGTCCAACGACTATTACGCAAAGGAGCTTGAAGCGAAAGGGACATTAACGGACAAAACGGCAGCGGATGATACGGTCAGGCTTAAGATTCAGCGCAAGATCGAGAGCAGCATCTATTTCATGAACAATATTAAAGAGGGTACAAGCAACATCTATTTGTTCGACCGTTATGGCAATCCCTATTATGTGATAAAGAGCGGGGGCGTACGATCGAATCTAAACGACTATTATGGAAACTGGCAGCAAATTGCGGATGAAGCGAATGGCAAGCCTGTGCTGGTCAGCACGCAGGAAGTGACCACGGTTAACCGCAAGCAGTATGTATTTACGGTTGTCCGCGAAATCATTGATAAATCCTATAACCCTATCGGACTCATCGCCGTTGATGCGAACATTTCGGTCATTACAAATATTGTGCGAGATTTGGATGCGACGACGCATGGAACAACGCTCATCCTGGATGAGCAGAAGAACGTCATTTATGACAGTGAGCAAAAATACTTGCTGCAAAATCTATCGGATAATGAGCTGCTTAAGCAGGTAACCGGCAAAGAAGGCAGCTTCCATATCGGAGACAAGGATCATTCGCAGCTGGTCATATACCGCAAATCGGAGGTATCCGGTTGGCTGATGCTGATCTCAATCCCGGAGAAGCAGCTTAAGTCCGAGGCATTGCGAACACGCAATTATACGACGGCGGCTGCCATTTCCACGATGTGTCTGGCGCTTGTCATCTCTCTTATCACTATTTTCGCGTTAACCAAACCGCTGCGCTCGCTCGTTAAGCTGATGAAGCAGGTTCAGTCCGGGAAGCTGGATGTGATGTTCCCCATCAAGCGACGTGATGAAGTAGGCATGGTGGGTAACGCATTTAACCGGATGATGTCACGCATTGTCTCTTTAATTGACGATATTTACCGGATCGAGCAGCGCAAGAAACAAATCGAGCTGGAGAGTCTGCAGCGTCAGATCAATCCTCATTTCATTTATAACACGCTTGAATCGATTCGGATGACTGCGGTCATTAATGATGATCCGGAAGTAGGGCAGATGGTGCAGCTGCTCGGGCAGCAGCTCCGCTACAGCATTCATGCCGGAAGCGAGACCGTACAGGCTGAGCAGGAATGGGAGCATTTAAGAATGTATATGCAGCTTTTAAGCTATCGTTACGGAACGAGGTATTCCTTAAAGCTGCCGGAGGATCCCGCGGTTGGGAAAATCGAAGTGATGAAGCTGCTTTTCCAGCCAATCGTTGAGAATGCGATTAATCATGCGTACGACGAACAGACGGGAGACTTAGTTATTTCAATCGGTTATAGGCAAGCTGGCGGAGATCAATATTTTATCGTCAAAGACGAGGGCAGCGGCATGGATGAGAAAGCGCTGCAGCGGCTGCGAAGCATGCTCGATGCGGAGCAAATGCCGGTATGGGAAGGCCGCGGCATCGGTCTGAGAAATGTGAACGAACGGCTCAAATTACGCTATGGCGCTGCTTACGGCATTACGGTGGACAGCGTTCCAGGCGAAGGAACAACGGTGTCCATTAAACTTCCGATTCAATCCAAGCAGGGGGGAATGACCTTATGAACATTATCGTAGTCGATGACGAAGAACGAATTAGACTCGGATTGTGCAAGCTGATCGAACAGGCAGGAGAGAACTACGTCATTATCGGCTCTTACGGCAGCGGTCAGGAGCTTCTGGACGAAATCGAGCATCTGGAGCCGGATTTAATTATTACAGATATTAAAATGCCGCAAATGACCGGAATTCAGCTTATTTCAAAAGTGACCGGCATGCGGAAAAAGGCGAAATTCGCCGTCCTGAGCGGCTTCAATGATTTCGAATACGTGCGCGAGGCGCTGCGCTATGAGGTTAAGGATTATTTGCTTAAACCCGTTAATTTAGACGAACTGAACCGTATGCTTGCAAAGGTGGAGGCGGAAGTCAGGCAGGAGAATAACCGCAGACGGCTGGAATCGGAAGATTTGGTCAGTCTGCTGCTGTTTGCTGACGACAGGCAACTGCCTGCTTTATTAAAAGAGGAAGTAAGCGGCGAGCTTGATCGCAGCCGGTTGTTTGCTGAGCATTATGCCGTATTGCTTATAGGCGGTGATCCGGCTATAACCGATGAGCATCTTGAGAAATGGACTGGCGATTGGCAGCGTGAACGCAAAATCGTAAGGAACGAGAGTTTGCGACAAGCTGTCATTATCGCAATCGGACAGAATGATCACGCCAATACGGTGCGGGATCTGGCGGTAACGCTGCTGCAGCGATTGCCTGGCTTTACGAAAGCAAAGATTGGATATAGCAGTGTTTTTAGCGGCAGCAGCCGCCTTGGGCAGGCTTATCGCGAGGCTTCGGCCGCTTTTCAACAGGCTTGGTATAATAATGAGCTTCGCGGGTGCTCGGGAGTAAGTAACCAAACGGCGCATAAGGAAGAGAGATATCGCTTGCTCCGCATTATCGATAAGGAGGTTTTGCCAGCCCTTCAGGTATGCGACGTTGCTCTGGCAAGCCGCGCTTTCGAGAACTGGCTGACGGAGTGTGCCCAATACCGTTTCCATTGGGATGAGCTGAGGGAAGTATGCTCGGACATGCATGTGCTTATAAGCGAGGAAATAAAGCAAAGGCTTGACCGGCAGCTGTCGGTTGGCGGAGAGCCCGGCAAGAACATTGCTCCCGAGAGCTTCGAGGATTGGCGAGCCTTTGCCGCTCAGCTGCGCTCGGATATGAGCGACCGTTTCCATACGCTTGAGCAGGGGCGTTCCGAGAATAAAGCGGTTGAAACCATTAAAGCTTATCTTCAGAAGCACTATACGGAAGAAATCGAGCTGCAGCGTCTGGCTGATCTTGTCTATTTGACGCCAAGCTATCTGAGCAAGCTGTTTAAAACCGAGACGGGCGAGACGATAACCGACTATTTGACTTCGGAGAGAATCGAACAGGCCAAGCGTCTGCTTCGCGACGAGTATGGCCTGAAAACCTACATGATCGGGGAGATGGTAGGTTATGCGGATCCGGCGTATTTTACGAAAGTGTTCAAAAAAATGACCGGTAAAACACCCAAGGAATACCGTGACATAGTTAGGTGATTGTAGTTAGGTGAAAGTTAGCAAAATTGAAGACAATAAAAAATAACGGAGTCCATTAAATTAATAGAGCCTTTCTCCTATAATATGATGTAAGCGTTAACAACTCAGCCTGCAGTCATCAAACAGAAAGCGAGGGAGCCTATTGTTTAATTTCAGTTATAAAACACAGCGTTATCTTATTTTATTCGGGTTTTTAACGATTCCCGTTCTGCTGTCGCTGACCTTCTCTTATTATCCTGCCATCTCCTTGCTCTATTACAGCTTGACCGATTGGAGTGGACTAGGCTGGGATATGAATTTCATCGGCCTCGACAATTACAAGGAAATTTTCACGAAGCCGGAAGTGTTCGGCGCGCTGAAGAACAACCTCTATTATTTTATTGGAGGACTTGTCCAGGTTGCTTTATCGCTCTATTTCGCGGTTATTCTAACGGGCAAGCTGCGCGGCCGTAACGGATTCCGGGCCATGTTGTTCATCCCTTACGTCCTGCATAGCGTTGCAACCGTGATCATGTTCAAAAACCTGTATCACATGGAATACGGGTCGCTTAACGTGCTGCTTGGCTCGATCGGATTGGAATCCTGGCAGCAGAGCTGGCTTGGCAACAAGCATCTCGTCAATTTCTCGCTTGCTTTTATCTCGATGTGGAAGTACATGGGGCTTAACATGGTTATTTTTATCGGAGCGCTTCAATCCATTCCAAGCGACTTGTACGAAGCAGCATCCATCGACGGGGCTAACGGCAGACAGAAGTTCCGGTTCATTACGCTGCCGAGCATCCGCAAAGTAACGGAGCTGATGCTAATCCTGACCTTGACCGGAGCGCTCGAGGCTTTCGATATTCCTTATGTCATGCTGCTAGGCGCGAACGACACATCGACCTTCGTCATTAAGACCGTGGACACGGCGTTCAAATACCAGAACTTCGGTCTAGCTTCCGCAATGGCAGTGATACTGCTCATCATGGTGCTTGTCTTCATCGTTATTCAACGCAAGCTGCTGTTCAGAGAGGAGAGGTAACGGGATGAAACGAGAAGAGTCATTCTCCTTTACGATATTCAAATACGTGACGCTGGCCATGGCCTTGTTCGTCGTGTTCTTTCCCTTGTATTCCGTATTTATCGGCGCCTTCAAGACGCAGCGGGAATATTATCAGTCCGGACTCCGAATGCCTGCTGATTTATTCAACTTTGAGAACTTCAGCAAGGTTATCGAGATCGGTAAGCTTGGGCTGGGTTTTAAAAATATTCTAATTATTCTCGTTATTGCGGTTGCCGGCAATGTTTTGTTCGGAACGATGGTCGCTTATGCGGTAGGAAGATTCGATTTCAAGCTGAAAAAACCGATTATGGGGATGTATCTGATTGCCCAAGTTATTCCGATGGTCACGACCCAGGTTGCTACGTTCAGCGTTATTAAATCGCTGCATCTGTACAATACGATGGGCGGTCCGATCATTTTGTATTTAGGCGCAGACGTGCTGCAGATCGTTATTTATTTGCAGTTTGTGAATAGCATTCCTAAGGACTTGGACGAAAGCGCGATGATGGAAGGAGCTTCTCTATTCCGGATTTACCGCTCTATTATTTTCCCGCTGCTGGGACCTGCCACGGCAACGCTTGTTATTCTGAAAACCATTTCGATTTACAACGATTTCTATACCCCGTACTTATACATGCCGAGCCAGAAGCTGAAGGTCGTATCGACAGCCATTTATTCCTTTGTCGGACCAAATGCTGCCCAATTAAACGTCATATCTGCCGGCATTCTTATTATTTTCATACCGACGCTGCTGCTGTTCCTGTTCCTCCAGCGTTATATTTTTGCGGGAGTTACGAATGGCGCGGTTAAGTAGTTGGATGGACGAAGCAGCTGGATGGACTAATGGACTTAACTAAAGGAATTCATGAGGGAGTGCATCAACGTTGAAACCATGGAATGAATATGTGAACGGAATGACGTGGGGGTGGACCGGCGTGCGCGGTACTTGGGCAAGTCCCGAAGCTGCTCACTCCATGTCTGAGATGACGAAGCTGAATGTAAACTGGGTGGCGATCGCTCTTGCTGCCAATCAAGAAACTCCGCAGTCCACCGTGATTCCTTATTGGAATGAACCAACGGTAACAGACGATGAAGTGTTGTGGGCGATCCGGGAAGCTAAGCGGCATGGATTAAAAGTATGCTTGAAGCCGGTCGTTAACTGTGCAAACGGGACTTGGCGGGCTCACATTAATTTCTTCGATGATGAGGTGCCGGGCGAACCGAGCTGGGCGGAGTGGTTCCGTTCTTATCGTTCTTTCATTCAGCATTATGCCGCTATTGCCGAAGCGGAAGGCTGCGAGATGCTCTGTATCGGCTGCGAAATGGTGCAGACCGACAAACGCGATAAGGAATGGCGCGCTTTAATTGCGGAGGTTCGAGAAATCTACAGCGGGCTTATTACCTATAATTGCGACAAGTATCAGGAGGAGCGGGTTACCTGGTGGGATGCCGTCGATATTATTTCCTCCAGCGGCTATTATCCCATTGATCAATGGGAAGCTCAGCTCGATCGGATCGAAGCGGCCGTGAAGTCTTGGGACAAACCGTTCTTCTTCATGGAGGCCGGTTGTCCAAGCCGAGAGGGTTCGCCTGCAAGGCCCAATGATTGGTCGCTTCCCGGAGGTCCTTCCGAGCTCGAGCAGAAGCGGTATTACGAAGCCATGTTCGCAGCCTGCTCGAAACGCGAATGGATGCAAGGTTATATGCTTTGGGATTGGCCGGCACGATTGTACGAGAGTGAGAAAGCTGCAGCCAATGACGATTACTGCATGTACGGCAAAACAGCGGCTGCAGTCATAAGCGAGCATTATGGGCGAAGGAACTGATGGAGATACGTCCTAATCGTAGTCTTCTATTGTCTTCTAACCTAACAAAACAAAAAATGTTAGCATAATTGATGACAATAAAAACAAAAAAACTTCATATGAATTTGTTTTTCCAGAAGCTATGATGATGATGTAAGCGATACCAAAGATTGAAACAAAGCAAATGGAAGTTGTTAAATTCGAATTGCAGGGGGTAACTTTCGATGAAAAAAAGATTTGCGGTCTCGTTGGTTCTTGCTTTAACAGTCGTCCTAACGGCAGCCTGCGGGGGCAACAATGCAGGTAATAACAATGCGGGAACGGCTACGAATTCCGGCGCTAACAATGCTGCGGCGACTAACGATGCCGGTACGACGGATGCTGGTACGGCAACTGATGCTCCAAGCGATCTGAGCGGTACGATTAAGGTGCTTACGCAAAGAACGGACTACGTAAACGATGGAACGTTCGACCGGTATGCGGCAAAATTCAAGGAAAAATATCCAAACGCGAAGATCGAATTCGAAGGTCTTACGAACTATGCAACCGACATTCAAGTCCGATTGACGACCGGGGAAGCCGGCGACGTATTGATGATCCCGGCAGGCCTGGCTACATCGGAATACGGCAAATATTTCGAGCCGCTTCCGGATGAATGGTTCAACAACGTTTATTTCGCGGATAACACGTTGTTTGACGGCAAGCGTTACGGTCTATCGACCGGAGTTAACACGCAAGGTATCGTATACAACAAGAAAGCATTCGCGGCTGCGGGCATTGATAAAGTGCCAACAACGCTCGATGAGCTTTATGCCGATGCCGAAAAGCTGAAAGCTGCGAAGATCACGCCGCTGTACATGAACTATGGCGCGCAATGGCCGATGGGCAACTGGGGAGATGGCTCCGCTTGGTACGTAAACGGCGACCCGCAATTCGCTACGAAGCAAGTATCCGAGGATGCGCCGTTCCAATTGGATAACGCCTGGGGCACGCTCGCAACCATCGGCCGTACATTCGTTGAAAAAGGTTATGTAGAGAAAGACTTGTACACGAACAACTGGGAAATGTCCAAAGGCGAAGTAGCAAGCGGCAAAGCGGCCATGTATTTCCTTGGCAACTGGGTAATCCCTCAAATTATCGGTGCTGGCGCAGCATCGGAGGATATCGGCTTCTTCCCTCTTCCATACGATAACAGCGGAAAATACAACGCACCGCTTGGTTCCGACTATTTCGTAGCCGTAAGCAAAGACAGCAAAAACAAGGATCTCGCTAAAGCATGGGTAGAGTTCTTCGTAAAAGAATCCGGCTACGTTGAAGATTCCGGCTTTATGCCAATCGACAAGTCGGCGCAATCCTCTATTCCGCAGTTGGCGGAGTTCCAAGCGCTGAACCCGACGTTAATCGAAAGCGAAGCAACGGATCCTAAATACAATGAAATTGCGAACAAAGCGCAAATCGGCATCGGAACTGGCGATTACGTTCAAGAGTATATTGTAGCCGATGATCTCAAAGCTGCATTCGATAAATTAAATAAAAAATGGAAAGACGCAAAAACAGCTTTGGGCTACTAGGCAAAAGCTGAAAGCCTCGCTTCGGGATAGCCGAAGCGAGGCTTTTTATTATGGCTGGCTGGAATGAGAGTAAGGATTTTAATTGCTACATCTCTTTATGGTACTTAACACGGTAGTAGGTGCTGTATCCGAGGATAAACATATAGGAAAATATCAAAAGCAATAGTACGGTTATATCGATAGCCATTAAAGAAAACGCCAAAATCATGGGGACAAACATAAAGGCCATCATATCATAACCTTTTGCTTTTGCCCGATTGACGATGGCTAAATTACGTTCATCTTTCCTGTCAATCTCCAGCTGCTTTGCTGCCGCGGGATTATGCTTCCTAGCGAAAAGCATGAATATTTCTCCCATAGAGTGACCGAAAATACCACAGCCAAGCCCAAAACAGATGAAGGGTAAGGCTTGCAGGATGCCTTGCGGATCTTCAATGGATTTGATAAAGTACAGGCCACCCGCCAGTAGCCCAATACCTAGCAAGGCTAGAAAATAAGTTGAAATCGTTTTATTCATACCTTTCCATCCTCCTCATAAATAAAAATTTCTTCGATACTCAAACCGAAAAAACGAGCAATCTTAAAAGCCAAAAGGATTGATGGGTTATAACGTCCGTTTTCCAGCGAACCGATTGTTTGTCTCGATACTTCAAGCGCAGCCGCTAATTCTTCTTGTTTGATTCCGCGTTGCTTGCGTATTTCTTCTAAACGGTTGTTCAATGCATTCGCCCTCCATATGGAAAGTTAACTTTCCATGGAAAAAGTATAACTCTTAACGCGTATGATGTAAAGCTTGCTTTCCATTATTGCTGTAAGAAGGCATAGAAAACCCCGATCTGCTGATCGGGGGAGTTAAGCTCTTGCGTTTCGCGATATGAATAAGCACAATCAACGCTCCATCATGCGGGATTACTTGGCTGGGGTTGATTTCTTTCTTGCAATTCTATGAAATGGGCTTCAAGACAGGCCATTGGAAGAACCAAGCCGTACAAGCCTTCATAAAATGAGATATCTTCACAATCCATTTATGAGGGGGAAACATGCGATGAGTATCGTGAATTATGTCACGAATAGCGGATTCGAATCGGGGCTGACGGGATGGGTAACCTCCGGGACAGTCACTCTCAACTCGACTTACAGCCAGACTGGCTCGAACTCCGCCCAGGTTGCAGGAGGGACGTCCGGCTCCTATATCTATAAGCTCGTGAGCGTACCTGACGGCAACAGCTTCGAGCTGATGGTTTCGTTGTCGAAGAACGGCTCCGGGCTTGGACCGTCGGTCATTATCGGAGTCTTTTACTTTACGACCGGGCTTGTCTTTCAGAATACGGGTCTTTTGGCTACGATACCTTCCCGTCTGCCGGATGGCACGGCGAACAACTGGAAGACCGCCTACTTTCACGTGGAACCGGCCTTTTCGGGAGGAACTATAGCTCAAATCTTCATTATGAACGGTTCGCTGGCTAATTCGGTAGATTTATTCGTCGATGATGTCCAGCTGCTGAACAGCGCGTTGGATCTTGGCTGATGCAATGAAAAGGGAAGCAACAGGCGCGTCCTGTACTTCCCTTTTTCCTTTTCTTGAAGATTTATAATGCAATTATCATTGACGAGTCATTGTAGATAGAATCATACCGCAGTAAAATATTGGATAAGCATGGTAGGAGAAGTGCAGGTTAGCGGTTGGGGGAGAGAGGCTGAGGTGGATACTTCGTTACTTGTTGCGTTAAGTATTTCATTTGTTATTGTGACCTTGTTTACTCCTGTCTTGATATGGGGGCTGCGCAGCCTGAAGCTGCTTCAGCCTATTCGGGTTGAGCTGCCGGCGGATCATCAGGCCAAGCGCGGCACGCCGCTCATGGCCGGACTCATTTTGCTTACCGGCGTGTTTACCTCGGTTTATTTCCATCCCAGTCCGCTTGTGCTTTTTCTGGGAGCAACGTTTGTTCTATTCAGCCTGGTAGGCTTTATGGATGATATGAAGAAGGCAGCCTTTCAGGATCCTTCGGGCATTTCGGGGAAGACAAAGCTGGTATTCCAGTTTGCGTTTACGATTCTATTGCTCTATATTCTATTGACTCAATTTCATTTGAGCTCCGATATTCTGCTGCTTCGTAACTTAGCGGTTCATCTGCCGGTGTGGGTATACTTGATACTAATGATGCTGTTTATCGTCGGCTCCGCGAATGCGATTAACTTTACGGATGGGCTCGACGGGCTGCTGATTAACGTCTCGATCCCAACTTATTTTTTCTTTTTTATGATCTCGGACAAAACAGAAATTAAGACTTTTTCGTTAGTGATGATTGGCTGCCTGCTGGGGTTATTTCTATACAATATTTATCCGGCCAAAGCTTTTATGGGAGATACCGGGTCGCTTGCGATTGGCGGTTCGCTAACCTTTCTAGCTGTTATTGAAAAGGTTGAAATTCTTATTCCGATTTTATTTTCAGTCTATATAGCGGAACAACTATCGGTCATTCTGCAGGTCTGGTATTACAAGCGAACGAAAAAGAGATTGTTCCGGATGGCTCCGATTCACTACCATTTCAGTTTGAAATATGGCTGGAGCGAGAATAAGATCGTCATTATTTTCGGATTCGTATCTTGGATCTCCGCCCTGATCTGCTGGGTTCTATGGAAGTACATGCGATGAACATGCAAAGGTAATGGATAAGCACTGACGCCTTAGGGTCTCAGTGCTTATTTTTGTTGACCGGCAGCTTTCTTAATTAAAGACTTCGTTCCAATAAAACCCCAACTTGCTTTGCCATAACTTCCGGTGGATGGGGCATTCCGTTCCTGATCCACCACTCAATTACCCCTACATAAGCAGTCCCTGCATACTGCAGCATAACATCTTCGCTCAAATCGGTATTTCGGTCGCTTTCCCTGTCAATCTCCCCTTTGAAACCCTCCATAAAAGAATTCAGCAGCCGCGTTCGGAAAGAGGACGGGGCACCTTTCGCTTCTTTGCTGGCAAGCATCGTGGAGAAAAAGAGATAATTCTCTTCGAAATATTTGAAATAAGGAACCAGCGCGTCAACCCAATCCATTTCGCATGCCCATTTATCCATTTCCCCCAATTCGTTTAAGTGTGTTTCGATGAGTTTATCCAGTAAGTCGTATTTGTCCTGATAATGCAGATAAATCGTTCCGCGGTTTAAATTTGCCCGGTCCGCGATATCCTGAATCGTAATTTCGTCGAAGCTTTTTTCCGACATGAGTTCGATAACCGCGTGTTTTAATGATTCCTGCGTTTTAACAATTCTTCGATCTACTTTGGGCATGAAATAGTCACCTGGCCTTCGCAAGATAATTAACATTTTTGTCTTCGTTGTTGATATATCAACATTTCCCGACTTTTTAACCATTGAATGCAATCTGCTAAGTTATATAATAATGAACATGAGTTGATTAAACAATGCGTTTTGTTTATCCAGTTCATGTTGATGTTTATTATCAATAAATCAACCGGGAGGTTATTTCATGATTACAGCTCATGCACGCGCAACATTTAGTCAAGAAGGGACTTTCGAGCTTACGGCGATCGAGCGCAGGGAACTGCAGCCTAGCGATATTCTTATAGAGATTAAGTTTGCCGGAATTTGCCACTCCGATATCCATTCCGCCAGGGGGGAATGGGGGGCTGTGCAATATCCTTTTGTTCCGGGTCACGAGATTGCCGGAATTGTTTCTAAGGTTGGTTCGGAAGTAACCAAATATAACGTCGGCGATCGGGTTGGAGTAGGCTGCATGGTTGATTCCTGCGGGAAGTGCGCAAACTGCCATAAAGGGGAAGAGCAGTACTGCCTGGAAGGAATGACCGGCACTTACGGTTCTATCGACCGCTACGGGCAGTATACGCAAGGCGGTTATTCGACCCATATCGTCGTAAAGGAAGAGTTCGTGGTTAAAATTCCCGACGCGTTGGCGTTAGACGCGGCCGCCCCGCTTTTGTGCGCCGGCATTACAACGTATTCGCCGCTGCGACATTGGGGAGCCGCTCCAGGCAAAAAGGTTGCCGTTGTGGGGCTTGGCGGGCTTGGACATATGGCCGTTAAGCTCGCTCACGCCATGGGAGCAGAGGTAACGGTCTTATCGCAATCCCTGAAAAAGAAAGAAGACGGCCTGCAGCTTGGCGCGGACCATTATTATGCGACAAGCGATCCGGAGACGTTCAAGCAACTGGCTAGTTCCTTTGATCTTATCGTAAATACGGTAAGCGCGAAGATCGATATTAATGCGTACCTTTCGCTCTTGGCCGTGGACGGTACATTGGTCAACGTTGGTGCTCCATCGGAGGCGCTGCCGGTTCAAGTATTCTCGTTGATTCCTCAGCGACGTTCGTTTGCCGGGTCGTCTATCGGCGGAATTCGCGAAACGCAGGAGATGCTGGACTTTTGCGCTGAACACGAGATTACTCCCGAAATCGAAGTCATTTCGGCCAATCGGATCGATGAAGCCTGGGAGCGCGTATTGGCTTCGGATGTACGGTACCGATTTGTCATTGACGTTGGCACGATGATGAATGAGTAAGGTCTTATTGAACGAATACGAAATGGAGGAATTATAAAAATGACGATTAGAAGAATTGGCTCTGTGCCTTCCGGCAAAGGACCGTTTGATTATTTTACGGGAACGGTTCGTATTGATCCTCTGTTTGAAGCGCCGGACCCTGCACGCGTTGCCGGAGCAAACGTTACGTTCGAGCCGGGAGCAAGGACCGCATGGCATACGCATCCGCTTGGCCAGACGCTGATCGTAACCGCGGGCAGCGGACGGATCCAACGCTGGGGAGGACCGATTGAGGACATTTTCCCCGGAGACGTGGTCTGGTTCCCGCCGGGAGAGAAGCATTGGCATGGCGCTTCTCCAACGACCGCGATGACTCATATTGCCATACAGGAACGTCTCGACGGCAAGGCGGTTGAATGGCTGGAGAAAGTAAGCGACGATCAGTATCAAGGCTGATTGGGGGCGACGTGAGGATGATTTCTATTGACCGCAAACCCGAATAAATGGCTGATTATTATTTTGGCATTAGGCGTCTTTGGGATACTAAATACCGAGATGGGCGTTATTGGAATATTGCCGCTAATAGCCGAGCACTATGCTGTTAGCATAGCCACCGCCGGGCTGGCGGTTAGTCTTTTTGCGCTGGCCATTGCCGTATCCGGTCCAATTACGCCTTTATTGTTCTCGCGCATGAATCGCAAGACAACGATGCTGCTTGTGCTCGCTATTTTTATTCTCGGCAATGCGGTCTCCGCGGCAACGTCCAATTTTACCTTGTTATTAATTGCGCGGGTGATTCCGGCCCTTTTTCATCCGGTATATGTGTCACTGGCCTTTACGGCAGCTGCTTCGTCGGTCAGCAAGGAAGAGGCTCCAAAAGCAGTCTCGAAAATATTTATCGGAGTATCGGCTGGCATGGTTCTAGGTGTGCCTGTCACTAGTCTAATTGCCGAAGCTACCTCCTTAAGCATGGCGATGATATTCCTTGCTCTTGTGATTGCGCTCGTGTTTTTGGCAACCTTCCTTTTTGTGCCGGCCATGCCCGTTAGCGAAAAAGTTTCCTATGGGGCACAAGTAAGCGTACTGAAAAGATCGGCCATTTGGCTCTCCATCGCCGCCGTTATTTTTATGAACGGAGCCGTATACGGCGTGTATAGTTATCTTGCCGAATATCTGGAAACAGTTACGAATATGGCGTGGAGCACGGTCAGCTTCGCGTTGTTCCTTTACGGAGCGGCCAATATCGTCGGAAACTTCCTGGCAGGAAAGCTTCTCGCAACATACGCCTATAAATGCGCCGTTATTTTTCCTTTTGTGCTGGGCGCGGTTTACATCGTGATGTTTTCTATGGGACAGATCGGCATTTCCATGTTCTTCATTATAGTAATTTGGGGAGTAGTGGCAGGTATCGGAGCGAATATCAACCAATACTGGATAACGTCCGCTGCTCCGGAGGCGCCAGAGTTCGCCAACGGATTATTTCTGACATCAGCCAATTTAGGAACAACCTTTGGAGCGACGGTATGCGGACTATTTATTACCGGAATGGGTACGCCGTACGTTGTGTTAGGTGGATTTCTATTTTTGCTGTTAAGCTCCATTTCCGTATTGCTGAGAAGCTCCTCCTCTATTAACGCAAAACAATTCACTTGATAAAAGGCTGAATCGTAAAATAAAGAAGCAT
This sequence comes from Paenibacillus glycanilyticus NBRC 16618, assembly GCF_004000805.1. Taxonomy (GTDB): domain Bacteria; phylum Bacillota; class Bacilli; order Paenibacillales; family Paenibacillaceae; genus Pristimantibacillus; species Pristimantibacillus glycanilyticus. Next base: position 93,863 of record NZ_BILY01000008.1, on the reverse strand, counting down.
GGACGTATTCCGTTCATGCTTCTTTATTTTTTGCTTGCGGTACATGCCGGAGACATGCCTCTGTACGTTTAAACCGCAGAAACTCTAGGCAGGAACCCATAAAGAAAAGCCGGCATAACATGAACTATTGTCAGCAAGAGGGGAGACGGGAAGGAAATTGCATTGGCTTAGTATTTTGGGGATCGGTCTTGCATCTAATTTAGACAATTTGGGAATCGGCTTTTCCTTTGGCACCCGGCGTATAAAAATTCCTATTCAATCTAACCTGCTTATTGCCGCTTTATCAACGCTATCCGCTTATATCGCAATAAGATGCGGACATCTGATTGCAACTTATACGTCACCATCCTTTGCGAATGCCATTGGCGGCAGTATGATTATGGCCATTGGCTTGTGGGCGATAATCAAGTCCCTGATGGCGACAAGCAGAAGGAAATCATCAAATGCTCAAAAATCACATAGGGCGGACCAAGTCGGAGAGGTCATTATTACTTGGAAAGAAACATGGACGCTTGGAATTGCGCTTTCGTTAAATTGCATTGCCAGCGGATTAGGGGCGGGTGTTACCGGTGTATCGGCTTGGGGAACCACGATTTCGGTAGGAGCGTTCTCGATTATTACCATTGCATTGGGGTCAAGTCTCGGACACCAAATATCTAATACGGTAGTTGGAAAGTATTCCAATGCTATAGGGGGAATTATTTTAATTTGCATTGGCATTTACGAGATTATCATTTGAGGCCGAAAGCCTTTTTATATTCGATAAGAAAACAGCAGCTTCCGTTATTCCGGAAGCTGCTGTTTTGAATTGGGGCGGTCTATTTCGATTTCGGCTGTGTTCTTTTTCGCAATTGGCTCATCCTCATTCATCAGCCCATGCATGCCGGTTTTAAATTCCCGAACGGTGCGGCCAAGCGCACGACCAAGCTCGGGAAGCTTTTTGGGGCCGAATAGCACCAATGCAACAATAATAAGAAGGATAAAGCCGGGCATTCCGATGTCAGCCATCCATGAACCCTCCTAAAACAATGTAAACGCTATACTTATTATAAACGACAACTTCGCCTAATAGAAGGTGAAGGTAAGGGCCTGCATGAGAGTTGACAGTGAGAGCGTTGGAACATGGGACTTAACTAAAAATCGTATCGAATATGGATTCGATTTTATCGGCAATATCGAACTGGCCATTGTCAAACTTCCACATAACGATAGCTCCGACCATGGCTGCCGTATAAGCGTCGAAAAGCTTCTTGGCGGATTCAGCGGAATGGATTTCTTGAAGCTCGATAGCTTTATGGATTAAGCTGACGGACTGTTCCTCCGCATGGAGATACGTGTAAAAATGCCGGCCTTCAAGCTCAAATTCCGCCATTAGAATATGGTACATGAAATCATGCCCCACCTGATGAATAATGGCAGCGTAATCCATCGTTTGTTTCTTCAAAATCCGTTTAGGAGAGGCCAAGCTCATATCAACGGCTATATTTTTTTCGACCTGGGAAGAAAACCAGAATAATAATAAGTCGTTCTTGCTGGAAAAGTGATGGTAAAAGGAACCGCGGGTAACCTTCAGCTGATTGCAAATCATATTAATGCTAACTTGTTCAAAGCCGATTTCCTTGAACATATGAATGGCTAGTTCGCACATATTTTCTTTTGTCGTGATCATTTTTTTTTAACTCCTCAAACGTTTAGTTCAAGGTTATTCTTGGTCATGAACTAAACGTACATCGTAAGCGTAATCTCAAATAATCGTGCTCTTAATGCGGATTATAGCATAAAACGAAAAATAACTTCCTGGTCGGGAAGTTATTTTTTAGTAGGTTTATTAGTCCAGAATCTCAGGGTGAGACCACTGCGTAGGAGTCACCTTGCCAACGTGGGAGCCGGCGTCGATCGTAATGGCGGAACCGCTGATGTAACGGGCAAGATCGGAGGCCAGGAATAAGGCGACATGAGCCACTTCCTTCGGATCGCCAAGCCTGCCGTTTGGAGAGAGGATCTTCGCGTATTGCTGGATCACTTCTTCGGGTGCGTCTCCCCAAATCGAAGTCCGGATCGTTCCCGGGCAAATGGCGTTGACGGTGATGTTGTAAGCGGCATAATCGAGGGCGGCGGTTTTCGTTAATCCTACAACCCCATGCTTGGACGAAGTATAAATACCCATTGAACTATTACCCATAATTCCTGCCAGGGATGCCACATTAATGACAAATCCGCCCGGTGATTTCGACTTCAGGATTGCTTCGATCCCGTATTTCATTCCCATAAATACACCCTTGAGATCAATAGCCGTAATTTTATCGAATTCTTCAATGGAATATTCGTGAATGGGTCTGCTGTCGGCGCTTATGCCCGCATTATTGACGATACCGTCCAGTCGGCCGTAAGTCTCAACCGCCAAATCGATTAATCCTCTAACATCCTCTTCTTTGCTGACATCCGCTTTGAAAAAGACCGCATCTCCGCCATTTGACGTAATCTCCCGTACAACTTCCGAGCCCTTGTCCGAATGAATATCGGAGACAACGACCTTCATTCCGTTCTCCGCAAAACAAAGCGCGATAGCTTTGCCGAGACCGTCGGCTGCACCGGTTACAATGGCTATTTTACCGCTTACGCTTGTGAAATCCGTCATGCCAAACACCCCCTCTTATTAAAACATACAGGTGTATGTTTTAATAAGGATATTAGCTTTGCCAACCAGAACTGTCAAGTATGAGCCGTTCCGGGGAGGAGGGTATTTTGATTACAGGACGATAAGGACTACAATAATTCATAAAAAAGACCCGGTAAAAACTTAAAAAACACTATTTGATTATCGATTATGCTTAATTTATATTTCCGTGTAATCGGTTACAAACATGGACGAAGGCGGGTTGCATATGGAGCGAAGAGGCTGGCTGCGAAGGGCAGCATTATTGATCAGAAATATGAGATTCCAAAACAAATTAATGGCAGGGTACCTTTTGGCCTGCGTCATTCCTCTGCTTGGAGTAAGTACGCTTATTTTTCATAAATCGGCGGAAGGGCTTGAACAATCCTCACAGGAATTCGCTTCCTTGTATACGTCCCAAATCAGGACGACATTAAACGAATTTATAGATGAGTATGACAAGGTTACGAAGTCGGTGCTGGTCGACAGCGAAGTGATTTCCAAGCTTGGTGAAGAGCGGAACTTATCCATGGACGAGTTAATTATTCAAAGAGTGGCTATTCAAAGATTACTGATGCGCATTACTTTACTCAAGCCGGCTATAGGAACGGCTATATTAATCAGCAAGGAGAACAATGTGTACCAATACACGACAACAACAAGCAGAGTAAACGAAAGGATGCTGTTATCGCGGGACTGGTACAAGCAGCTCCGCAGCTCGGAGGATACTTTTTTTATTACCGGCTTGCATGACCGTTCCTATTACGAGGATAAAGGCGCGGGGGCGGTAGTGACGGTAGGAAGAGTGCTGTTCAGCTCCGACGGAGCGTATGCGGGCATGCTTCTTATTGATCTGGATCCGTTTGCCCTGCTGCAGCTTGACCCTGATTTTATACTAGCCAGGGATAAATACGGGATCAGCGTCATTATCAGCAATCGCGAGCAGGAGATTGTGTACCATTCCGATGCGGCCAGCGGCCGGTTGTCCTGGGAACAGGTGCTTGACTCAGGAGAGAGATATATCCAGGATGACAGCAGCCATGGAAAGATTATTTTAACCGGGACGACTTCGCAGGAGAAGCTGTTTATCAAGACCGAGATTCCTCGCTCAAAGCTGTTGCAGAAAATTAATCAAATTAAAGCGATGACCGTAATCGCTATTTTGATGAGCTGCCTGGTTATTACGTTTATCTCGCTTGGACTCAGTTATACGATTACGAAACCTATCAAGGCGCTCCGCAGAAGGATGAAGCAGGCGGAGACCGGCCAATATTTGCCCATCGAACAAGTACAGTCGAGCGATGAGATTGGAAGTCTCGTGCGCAGCTACAACAACATGATCACGACAATCGGAACCTTAATCGAAGATGTGTATATGGCGGAGATCAAGCGGCGTCAAGCCAAGCTTATCGCGCTTCAGAACCAGATCAATCCCCACATGCTGTACAATACGCTGGAATCCATCCGCATGAAGGCTCTGATGAAGGACGACGAGGAAACAGCGGGAATGATCAAGATTTTGGCGCGCATGTTTCGCTTAACGTTGGGGAAAGAAGGCAATTACCATTCGGTGCGTCATGAATTGGAGTATACGGCCAATTACTTGCAGCTTCAGAATATCCGGTTTGACGATTCTTTCCATTTGCATATAAAGGTCCCGGATGAAATGCTGTCATGCAGCATTATTCCCCTTGTATTCCAGCCTATTGTGGAAAATAGCATCAACCATGGATTCGAGGATTACAGCCGGCCATTAAATATCGAGATTGAGGGCATTTGGACGGAAGAAGGGGAGATTCTGATCCGGATTACGGATGATGGGGCAGGGATTTCCTCATCGAAGCATAAGGAGCTGCTCCAAATGCTTGAGGAAGCAGGAGCGGGCAAGCCTAGGCTTGCAGACGCCGAGCTGCCCGAGAATGAAGGCTTAGGCCTGAAAAATATTGCCGAACGCATTAAGCTCCATTACGGCGAGCGGTATTCCCTGACGATTCGTCCGGGCCAGGACCGAGGAACCATTGTGGAAATTTTAATCCCCCGGCTTTAAGTGAATGCTGGATGCGAAGAGACAAGGAGCGGTGTTGGATATGAGGTTGATCTTGGTGGATGACGAAAAAGGCATTGTGGACGGTCTCAAAAAAATGATAAGCCGTTATATCCCGGAATGCGAAATTGTTAATACGGCCTACAACGGCGCGGACGGGTTCAAGCTTATTCAGAAAATAAAGCCGGATATTGTTATTACGGATATTCGGATGCCTCAGACAGACGGTCTCGATATGATCCATATGGTGCAGGAGGCTGGCGTCCATACAAAATTCATTCTTCTTAGCGGCTACGCCGACTTTGAATATGCCCGGAGAGGGATGCAGCTTGGCGTGCAATTCTATATCAATAAGCCGGTCGAGGAAGAGGAATTGCGGGACTGTCTGTATACCGTGATGAAGGCGATTCAAGAGGAAAGGGTGAAGCGCAGGGAAGTCGATGATTTAAGGCAAGAGGTGCACAGCCTTATGCAAGAGAATGCCTTGCGCGATCTTCTGGATATCGGCAGCGAGAACGAGGAAGTAATTGAAGAGCTGCTTCAAATAGCGCGGATTCCGTCGGCAGGCACCTGGTTTGGCTGCATGCTGCTTGAATTTTATGGCTCCGCGGATACCTTGAAGGATTCCGTTATTCAGCAGGTGCTTCTTCAGATTGACCAGATTCTCGGCAAATACCGGGGAGTTTACCGGTTTCGCTATTCAAGCACCCAGATTGCGGTCATTGTGTCTCAAAGCCGCTCGATCGGCTATGCGGACCTGATAAGCTCATTGCACCGGTTGAAGGAGCAGGTCTATCAGCATTACGAGCTGTCAATGACGGTTGGAGTAGGCACGGTGCAAAAAGGGGCAGCCGGAATCAGCTTGTCATTTGAGCAAGCCCGCCATGCGCTTAGCTATAAGGTAATCAAGGGCGCAAACGCAGTAATCGCCTATCCTGAACTTGATCATCTGACAGGGCGGAGCGAGCCGGTTCCCGAGGAGATGATTACGAAGCTGGAAGCAGCGCTCGAAAACCTCGACGAGAAGGAAGGCATAAGCATCATACGCGACATTTTCCGGACGATTGAAGCCAGAGCAGGCATAAGCCCGGCGGATCTTCAACTGCAGTGCTTAAACATTCTTTTATCCAGCGTCCGTAAAATGTCGTTCCAGCAGCTGCAGCAAAATGATTTCCTGGGGCGCCATATCCTGTCGCTGGAGGGGATGTCCAGGTTTCGGACGCTTGAAAGCCTGGAGGAGTGGATGGCTGAGGTCATTCGGAAAATTATCGTATTCAAGCAAGAGCATAACATCCCGAAGAAAAAGGATATTATCGCAGAGGTTAAGGAATACGTCGCCGAGCATTACAGCGAACAGATAACGCTTGCGGATTTGTCCGCGCGTTTCTTCATCAGTCCTTATTACTTAAGCCAGTATTTCAAGCAAAAGACGGGGGATACCTACGTTAACTTTTTGACCCAAATACGGATAAACAAAGCGAAGGAGCTGCTTGAGCGAACCGACTTGAAGGTGTATGAGATTTGCCAAATGGTAGGCTATTCGGATACGCAGCATTTTGCGAGAATGTTTGAGAAATTGACCGGTTACAAACCTCGAGATTATCGTAAAAGGCTGTCCGACGCATAGCTATATCTGGTTGCCAGTTGAAAGCCGGATCGCCGGTTTTTACTTAAAAATGACCTTGTTTATCCTTAAAAAAGCCCGATTGAGAAGGCTTACCCCTGACTGTATAGTTACGATGTAAGCGAATTCAGTAAGCGAATTCAACAACGAACATACAGGGGGGAACCTATTGAAAGCAATTGCATTTCATCGAATGAAGGTCTACTGGCCGCTATATGCCATGGCGATTCCGGGAATTATTTTTCTTGTCGTATTTAAATACATTCCGCTGGCCGGCGCTGTAATCGCCTTCAAGGATTACTCGGTATTTAAAGGGTTTATCGACAGTCCGTGGGTGGGCTTCAAGCACTTTGAGACGCTGCTGCATCATCCGGATTTTGCCCGGGTGTTCGGGAATACGTTAATGCTCGGATTGCTCAAGCTTGTATTGGTCTTTCCGATACCCGTTCTGCTGGCGCTGATGATTAACGAGATTCGCAAATCGGCGCTGAAGAAAGGCATTCAGACCGCGCTTTATATCCCGCATTTCTTGTCTTGGGTTATCGTAGCCGGCATCGTGTTTGATTTCTTCTCGTTAAGCGGATTGTTTAACATCGTCCTTGGCTGGTTTGGTCAAGAGCCGGTGCTGGCGATGCAGGAGAGCGATTACTTCCGTCCCGTGTATGTCATTTCCTCCATATGGAGGGATGCCGGTTGGGGAACCGTCGTGTATATGGCGGCGATCAGCGCCATTGACCCTCAGCTGTACGAATCGGCCATGATCGACGGAGCGTCCAAGCTCAGGCAAATGCGCCACATTACGTTCCCGCTGCTGCTTCCTACCGTATTGGTGCTGTTCCTGCTCGAGATCGGCAATTTCCTGGATCTGGGCTTCGACCAGGTGTTCAACCTCATTACGCCGATGACCTATAGCGTAGGGGACATCCTCGATACTTACGTATTCCGGACAGGCATTCAGCAGGCACAGTACAGTTTTGCGACGGCGGTTGGCTTATTCCAGTCCGTTATCGGATTTATCCTGGTCTATATCTTTAACAGGCTGTCGAAGAAAGTTTCGGATGGGGGGCTCTGGTAGACATGTTCGAATCGCGAAGCGAGAAGGTTTTTGTTTCCGGCATTACGATCATTCTTATCCTCATGTCCGCCATAGCGATCATACCGCTCCTGTCCGTCATCTCCACTTCGCTTAGTTCCAAAAGCGCAGTGGACATGAACCTGGTAACCTTATGGCCGAAGCAATTTACCTTCGACTCCTGGGCGTATATTATCGACCGTCCCGATTTGTGGAGATCTTTCTTCTTGACCTTGGTCACGACAGTAATCGGAACAGCGTTGGCTCTTCTGATGACCGCGCTGCTTGCCTACCCGCTGTCAAAGACGAAGTCGGAGTTCCGCTGGGGCGGCGTGATAATGATCGGCGTCGTAATCGCCATGATATTTAAAGCGCCAATCGTACCCTACTTCCTGACCGTCCGGGGTATTGGACTTTATAATAATCCATTGGTTCTCATCATACCGCATATTCTGAATCCCTTTAATCTCATTATCATGCGGACGTTCTTCAAACAATTTTCCAAGGAGCTGGAGGAAGCCGCTTTCCTGGAAGGCTGCGGATATTTCCGGATGCTGTTCCAGCTGGTGCTCCCTTTGTCCAAGGCCGTTCTTGCAACGCTTGCGTTATTCTATGGGGTACTGCTCTGGAATCAGTTCCAGCATCCGCTCTTCTTCCTGCAAAATCCGGACTGGTTCCCTCTACAAATCAAGATCCGCCAGTTCATTACGGATGACAGCGTGATTATGGCAGGCTCCGCATCAACAGCGGATCTGAACTATAATAGCCGGACCTTGCGGGCTGCAACCGTCATTTTTGCGATTGTCCCGATTATTCTGGTGTATCCTTTCCTGCAGAAGTATTTCGTCAAAGGGGCCATGATTGGCTCAGTAAAAGGGTAGGGATTCGTATCCGGTTTATAGGCAGTCAGCCTTAAACATATCCATCATACACATAAGGGGGAAAAGAAATGAAAGCTAGGAAAATGGGATTATTGTTAGCTGCAGGCGTCCTTGCCATTACGGCCGTAACGGGCTGTAGCGGAAACGCAAAGAACTCGTCCGAGAATGCCGGCAAGAATCAAACGGAAAGCGCGGATGGTACGGTCGATATTGAGGTATGGGGTACCAATATCGGTTATAAGCCGGTTACCAAGGGCAGCAAGCTGTATGAATTTTATAAAGAAAAGCTTGGGGTTGGCGTCATTAACCCGTATGTGGAATGGAACGGAGGCACGAACTACCTCAACCAGCTGAACTTGAAAATCGCCGCTAACGAAATGCCGGATCTGTTCGTGCCGCAGCAGGGCATTGAAGACAATCTTGCCAAAAACGGCGCAATTGCGGATTTGACGGATTTACTGCCTAAATACGCGCCTAATGTGATGTCAGCGATTCCGGAAGAGATCTGGAATGTGGTCAAGGCGAACGACCCGACCGGTCAAGGCAGAATCTATTATATCCCAAATGTGGTGCAATACGGACGTTATGGCAGCATGATTCGTCAGGATTGGCTGGATAAGCTAGGTTTGCCGATGCCTAAGACGCAGGATGAATACGTAAAGGTGCTTGAAGCATTCCGCGACAAGGATCCGAACGGTAACGGCCAAAAGGATGAAATCCCAACAGGAGGCCGGGAACAAGCCCGCTGGATGGATCATTTGTTTGCCATGTACGGCGTAGCGATGTTTGAAGGTTATCCGGACTGGGATATTTACGATGGTCAGCTGACTTATTCCGCGGTAACGCCAAATATGAAAGCTTCACTGGAGTTTATCGCTAAGCTGTATAAGGAAGGCTTGATCGACAAGGAATCGCTGCTTAATACGAAGGATAAGTGGGAAGGCAAAATCCAGTCGAATCGAGTAGGGAACTATTTCCACTGGGTCGAGCAAGGAAATTTGGTGTTCGAGAATCTGTATAAGAGCACAGGCGTTAAAGCGGAGTATTCCGTTCTCCCTCTTCCGGAGGTTCCGGGCTATAAAGGCTTCTATACGATGAAGAAAATCGCGAGCCCGCAATGGGTCGTCAAGAACAATAAAGATCAGGAAAAGCTGATGGCTACGTTGAAGCTGCTTAATAACGCGTACGATAAAAAGAATTGGAAAGATTTGTTCCTGGGCGTGGAAGGCATGCACTACACGATGCAAGACGGCAAAGCGATCAAGCTGCCGGATGACAAGAGCACGCAAGAGAATCAAATTATTAATCCTGCGACAAGCATATCGACACTGGATATGACCATCGATCTCCTTAACAGTACCGCATCTGAAGACAATAAGTGGGAGATTGACCAAGTTACCCGCAACATGCAGGAAGCTCAGAAGTATGCCAAACCAATCGCTGGCGACGGACTGCCCGCAAGCATTTACGACGGCTTCCCGGATATCAACAACCGCACGTTGTATGCGGAATATGCAACCAAAATTATTATCGGGGAGTATCCGATCAGCAAGTTTGACGAGTTTGTTGAGAAGTGGAACAAATCCGGCGGTGAAGAAGTGACGAAGCGCGCAAGAGAGTGGTACAAGAAAGTTAATCAATAATCTCTATGGATATCCGCCCGTATCGACCCGTACCCGAGTCCAAAACGGGCGGATTTTTTAGTAAAGCTCACAGGAGGCAATCATGGCTAATCGTCTTAAGGAAGTACTTGAAGGCCGGGAACAAAATTATATTCTTCCATTTCTCTGGCAGCATGGGGAAGAGGAGCACAGGATTCGGGAGGAGATGGCTCGCGTGCATGAAGCGGGAATCGGCGCCGTCTGTGTTGAAGCCCGGCCGCATCCGGATTTTCTTGGTCCGAAGTGGTGGTCGGATTTGGATGTCATAATGGATGAGGCAAGACATCGCGGCATGAAGGTATGGCTGCTGGATGACGATCATTTCCCGACGGGGCATGCGGCAGGCAAGGTCAAGCAGGCACCGGAAGAGCTGCATCGCAAGTTCCTGGCCGAACGTTATATCGATACGGTTGGTCCGGCGAAGGGTACTTCCCTCTTGCTGGACACGCTGCTGACGAATGGACTTCGGCCGACTTTTTCCACGTTAGAGTATGCCAAGGGCAAAAATAAGCTCGTTTCGGTTACGGCGGTACGCCGGAATTCTTCCGATGGCTCCTTGCTTAGCGAGTGTATAGATCTTACCGAACATATCACGGACGGCATCCTGTATTGGGATATCCCGGAAGGGTATTGGCGGATATTCGTTATTTCGGAGAGCAAGGATGGGGGAAGTGCCGCGCAAGAAGATTACCTGAACCCGCTGATTCGGGATTCCGTCCGCATTCTGATCGATACGGTGTATGAAGCCGTCTATGAACGCTACAAAGCGGATTTCGGCAGCGCCTTTGCGGGATTTTTCTCCGATGAACCAGGATTCTATAACGATAAAACGACCTTTGATTTCCAATCGAGACCAGGTAAAAAGGGAGTGCCGCTTCCGTGGAGCAGCGATATGCCGGATCTGCTGGAGCAAGCACTTGGGGGAGAATACCGCAAGCAGCTGTATCTTCTCTGGCAGGAGGAGGCGGAAGAACAATTTAATGTTGTTCGCTATGCGTATATGAATATCGTCAGCAAGCTGTACGCGGATAACTTCTGCAGCCAGATCGGGGATTGGTGCAGAGCCAGGGGAGTCGAATATATCGGGCATGTCCTTGAGGATAACAATGTTCATGCCAGACTTGGACCAGGTCCGGGGCATTTCTTCCGTTCGCTCTGGGGGCAGGACATGTCGGGGCTTGATGTCGTGCTATGGCAGATCGTTCCCGGTTTCGACGAATTAAGCTTCCGCAATACGTCGGGTGAAGCAGACAGCGAGTTTTTTCATTATGGCTTAGCTAAGTTAGGAGTATCACTTGCTCATATTGACCCGAAAAAACAAGGCAGGACCATGTGCGAAGTGTACGGCGCTTATGGCTGGACGGAAGGTCTGAAGCTGATGAAGTGGCTGACCGACCATATGCTGGTTCGCGGCGTGAACTACTTTGTACCGCATGCCTTTACGCAAAAAGCGTTCCCGGAACCGGATTGCCCGCCGCATATGTATGCTGACGGAAAAAATCCGCAATACCGGTACTATAAGCATTTGAACCACTATATGAATCGGATGAGTCACTTGATTTCAGGCGGAAGACATGTAGCGACCGCCGCTGTCATGTATCATGCTGAAGCAGAGTGGTCCGGGAAAGCGATGTATTTTCATAAACCGGCAAAGGTATTGATGCAGCATCAGATCGACTGCGATATTCTACCTATCGATGTTCTACTGGAATCGGCCAGCATAAAGGACAATAGGCTGGTTGTTCATCAAGAAGATTACCAATGCCTGCTCGTACCTTACGCGGAGGCACTTCCGGCGGCAATCATTCGTAGCCTAGTGCAATACGTAGAGCAAGGTCTGGAGATCTTCTTTATCGAAGATTTGCCTGCAAGAGCAAGCGAGGGATTGGATGCTTTAGATGAATTATTTACTCTTGCCCATCATCCGAAGGTGAAGCGGGTAGCTTTGGACAACCTTGCTCAGGAGCTTACGGCAAGCGGTTATTATGAAGTTAGAGCTGATCAATACCAGCCGTATCTAAGAAACTATCAATATAAACATGAGGGCTTGGATGTATGGATGTTCTTTAACGAACACCCGTATCAAACGCTGGATACGAAGCTTGATTTGCCCGTCTCGATCCAAGGGGAGGTCTATGCTTACGATGCCTACCTGAATCGGTTGAGCAAGGTAGAGGCAATAGGAAGGAACGGCGATTTAAAAACGGTACAGCTGGTCCTTTCTCCGTACGAATCGGTTGTTCTCCTGCACGGAAAGGATCTTGACCTATGTACCGCGCTGCCATCGTATACCGTTGGAGCGGGATTCGAATTGACGGGAGAATGGAGCGTTTCGATCGCTGAAGCCGAGCATTACCCTAGCTTCAAGGAATGGGGCAAACTCGCGGCATTATCGAATATGAGCAGGCCGGATTATTTGCCGCGGTTTAGCGGCACATTCCGGTATGAAATGGAATTTGAATGGAACGAAGCGTCGGAGCAGGTTATCCTCGAACTGGGAGAGGTATACGAAACGGCAGAAGTATGGTTAAACGGTGAGCAGGCCGGCGTCCGCATCTGTCCTCCTTACCGCCTCGAGATCAGCGGCCTGCTGAAAAAGGGCGTCAATAAGCTTGTCATTGAAGTAACAAATACGCTTGCAAAGGATCAACGCGACTTCTTGTCGTCCTTTGCGCAGCAGGAGCCTAGCGGACTTATCGGACCAGTTACGGTTAAGAAAATCACATTTCAATAGCTTTGGGCGAATGAAGAGGTGCTGAGTGAAACAGCATCTCTTTTTTTATAACATCGACATCCAAAAATGTCGTCAAAACGATATTGAAAAAGTCGTCTTAGCGTTAGTTGCGGAAACGCCATTCTCTTATGATGAGGTTAGGTCACAGTAAAGAATAGAGGGAAGGGATTTTGGCTATGGAACAATCCGCAACAGTTACCGCTGTGCAAGCCGTGCCTAAAGGGAAAAGAAAGAGAACGTATTATCGGAGGTATGCCCCGTTATTGATCATGATGGTCCCCGGGCTATTGTATGTGCTGTTCAATAACTATCTTCCGATGCTGGGAATCGTAATCGCATTCAAGGACGTTAATTTCGCGAAAGGTATTCTGCATAGCGATTGGGTAGGGCTTTCAAATTTCGAATACCTCTTCAAAACCTCGGACGCTTATATCATTACTAGAAATACGATTCTCTATAATGTCGTATTCATTGCGTTTGGTACCGTGTTGTCTCTAGCGACTGCCATTCTGCTGAACGAGATTAAGAAGAAGGGGATCTTGAAAACCTATCAGGCTATTATTACGCTGCCCCATCTGATTTCAATGGTTATCGTCAGCTATCTGGTCTTTGCGATGTTAAGCTCGGAAACCGGGTTTATTAACCGGACACTTCTGCCATGGTTAGGAATCGAAGAAGGAATATCGTGGTATACAGAGGCGGAATACTGGCCGGTAATTCTGACTCTCGTGTACTTCTGGAAAAGCGTCGGTTATTCCAGCATCGTGTTCTTCGCGGCATTGGTTGGCATTGACGAGGAATATTACGAGGCTGCGAGATTAGACGGGGCAAGCCGCTGGAAACAAATTACCCAGATTACCCTGCCTATGCTGACGCCCGTCATCGTTATGCTTACGCTGCTGAATGTCGGACGTATCTTCTATTCCGATTTCGGTCTGTTCTATCAAGTACCGCTTAACTCGGGATCCTTGTTCGAGACAACGTCCACCATTGACACTTATGTATTCCGAGGACTAACAGGCTCCGGGGATATCGGAATGTCTACGGCAGCAGGTGTTTATCAATCTATCGTTGGTTTCGTACTGGTTATTCTAGCGAACTACGCAGTAAGACGATACAGCAAAGACAACGCATTGTTCTAAGGAGGCGGTTATGTTGAAGGAAAGCAGAAGTTTAAGCTGGTTTAGCCATATTACGATGTTCCTGTTCGCGGCAGCTTGTCTTGTTCCTTTTGTGCTGCTTATCTCCGCATCCTTTACAGATCAGGATACGATTGTGGCCCATGGTTATTCGTTTATTCCCCAAGTTTTTAGCACGGATGCTTATGATTATCTGATTTCAAGAGGGGCAGAAATTGGACGTTCCTATGGCGTTACCGTCTTTGTTACGGTGGTCGGAACGGTGCTGGGGCTGGCTGTTTCAACCCTTCTGGCGTATCCGCTCTCTAGAAGCGTAACGCCTCATCGTAATTTAATTATGTTTCTTATCTTTTTCACGATGCTGTTTCACGGAGGATTAGTGCCGTCTTATCTGGTGTATACTCAAATTTTTCACATCAAGAACAGCATTTGGGCTTTGATTCTGCCGGGGCTGCTCACTAACGGTTATTACATTATGATGATGAGGACGTTCTTTAAGACCACTATTCCTCCTGCCTTGATCGAATCGGCACAGATGGACGGGGCAAGCGAATATCGGACCTTATGGTCTATCGTTGCTCCGCTTTCCACACCTGTACTTGCGACAATCGGTATGTTCACGGCAATCATGTACTGGAATGATTGGCAGAACGGTATGGTCTACATTACGAATCCGGACCTGTTCAGTGTTCAGAACCTGCTTAACCGGATCATGCAGGACATTCAGTTTCTACAGAGCAACATGGCTTCCAGCTCAGGCGACGCCTTGCAAAAAATGCCTACGGATTCGGTGAAAATGGCGATGGCGGTTATCGGAGCATTACCAATCCTGATCGCGTATCCGTTCTTCCAACAGTACTTTGTGAAAGGCATTATGATTGGCGCGGTAAAAGGGTGATACGATGAGGGGGCATAACCATGAACTATAAAAATCCGATTATTCCGGGATTTCATCCCGATCCAAGCGTATGCCGGGTTGGAGAAGACTATTATCTGGTAACAAGCTCGTTTGAATATTTTCCCGGCGTGCCGATCTTTCACAGCAAAGACTTGGTGAATTGGCGACAGCTGGGACATGTGTTAACCCGGGAAAGCCAGCTTCCGCTGGACAGACAAATTCCTCCCGGATGGTCTCAAGGGATTTTTGCGCCTACCATCCGGTTTAACAATGGCCGGTTTTATATGATTACAACAAATATAACGTTATATAAATCCTTTTTTGTCTGGGCGGAGCGACCTGAAGGCCCATGGTCCGAACCGGTCTACATTGAAGGATGGGGCGGGGTGGATCCATCGTTGTTTTTTGACGATGACGGCAAAGTGTATATTACGGGTACTTCGAATCATCAAGGGGAACGCGGCGGGCTTTATCAGGCTGAACTGGATATCGATTCGGGGCTGCCGTTGAGCGGCAGGCAATTGATTTGGGAAGGTACCGGAGGAAGCGACCCGGAAGGTCCGCATTTGTATAAGGTAAACGGGCTGTACTATTTACTGGCTGCCGAAGGGGGTACGCAATATGGACATATGGTGACGATTGCGCGGAGTACGTCCCCATTCGGTCCATTTGATAGTAATCCTAATAATCCGGTTCTCTCGAATCGCAGCACCTCTAGACCTATTCAAGCGACAGGGCACGCAGATCTCGTACAAGCTGTGGACGGAAGCTGGTGGTCTGTGTTTCTGGGAGTTCGTCCAATCGGGAATTCAAAGCGTCACCATTTGGGACGCGAGACGAATCTGGTACCTGTCTATTGGAATGAAGACGGCTGGCCTGTATTTGGAAATAACGGGTTTGCGGAAGTCGAGCATGAGGCCATGGGACTATCCCTAGACGAGCCGCTGGAGCTGGATTATCGGGAGGATTTTAATTCCGGAACCTTATCTGCCGCATGGAATTTCTATCGTAATCCTGTTCCCGGTTCCTGGTCGTTGACAGAACGTCCCGGCTCACTAACGCTGAGAGGACAAGCAGCTTCCTTAAATGACAAGGAGTCGCCGGCATTCCTGGGACGCAGACAGCAGCATAAGAACTGCGAGATCGAAGCACGGTTGGAATTCCTGCCCTTGGAGGAAGGGGAGGAAGCTGGACTTACCGTATTTATGAACGAACACTTTCATTACGAGATAGCAAGAACGATCCGGAACGGGAGATCGGTTATCCTGCTTCGCCGTCGTATAGGAAGTATGGTGCAAGTAGAGGCGGAAGCAGAGTATAATGAGCCCAGTATCGTCTTAGGCATTAAGGCGGATGAAAGGTTCTACTATTTCACATACAAAGGGGAAGATGAAAACTCTCTTCCGCTGGGTAAAGGTGAAACCATGTTTCTTACGACGGAAGTCGCCGGCGGATTTACCGGTGTATATCTAGCGATGTATGCGACAGGAAACGGAAAGGCTTCATTAACGCCAGCCCGGTTTGACTACTTTGACTATTGTCCGATGGAGGATAAACCTGTTAATCTATATGCCTTAATGGCCGAATCCGCATCATCAGGCGGCTGACATGCGGAAGTCGTGAAAGCGTTACCGAAGTGGTCGGCAAAGTGTTAGTGGAGAAGAAAGACGAAAGATATAGTAGAGATGTAAGTTAAACAAACCTACGGGGGGAAGAACATGAAAGGGAAAATGAAGTATGTCAGCCTAATGCTAGTCGCGGGTCTAATTACGATCATGCTAGCCGCTTGTTCCTCAAACAACAACAGCAGCACAAGCAACGGCAATTCTTCAACAGAACCTTCGCAAAGCACAGGTCAAACGGCAGAAGATCCCAATGCCGCGTTTCAAGAAGCGATAAAGAAGCCTTACGAGCTTACGATGGCACTGCCGATATTCGGAGCGATGCCGCCTGATATGCAGGCCGTTGAAGCGGAGCTTAACAAAATTACGCAAGCGAAAATTAACACGACGGTGAAAATCCTCCCTATCAGCATTGGTGCTTACGGTCAGCAGATGAACCTGATGATGTCCAGCGGCGAGAAGCTGGATTTGGCCTTCGCCTTTGGTGCCGGCGGTTTCTACTCCAGCATGGCAACAACCGGCAAAGTATTGCCGATAGACGAACTGATAGGAAAATATGGCCAGGGTGCAGCAGACGTTATAGGCGCGGATTACATGAAAGGTGCCATGATCAACGGAAAGACGTATGGGGTACCGATTAACAATCCGTTTTCCAGCAAGACGGCAATCTTTATGAGGAAAGACCTGGTAGAGAAATATAATATCGATATTTCTTCCATAAAATCCGTAGCCGACCTGGACGCTGTATTTAAAACAATCAAAGAAAAAGAACCTGGAGTTTCCCCATTGGCGGCAGGTCTTACTACTCCCGTCGAATACATGAGAAATTATGACCGGCTTGGGGACGGCTTTGGCGTACTGCCTGGTTTTGATAACGGATTAAAGGTAGTCAATCTCTACGAATCGCAAGAATACGCAGATTTATTGAACCTGGTTCGGGGCTGGTACAAGGCTGGCTATATAAACAAGGATGCCGCAACCACGCAAACGACCGTCACGGATCTTATGAAAGCGGACAAAGCTTTCTCTTACATTGCTATGGGCAAACCAGGCATCTTGGCCGCAGATCAACGACTGACAGGCAAGGAAATGGTAATGGCCGAGCTGATGCCTGATGCATACTCAACGACTAATGATTTGCTGCTTGGATTATGGACGATTGCCCAGCAGTCCGAGAATCCGGAGCGCGCTATGATGCTGATTAATCTGATGTATACAGATCCGGAAGTCGCGAATTTATTGGTCTGGGGCATTGAAGGCAAACATTATGTGAAAGTTGGAGACAATCAGGCTGATTATCCGGAAGGCATTAATGCTTCCAACGTTGGTTACACCATGCAGAACTGGGTAGCGGGCAATCCCTATGCAGCTTATGCCTCAATAAATGACGATCCGAACATCGGAAATCTTGTGAAAGAATACAATGCATCGGCCAAGAAGTCCAAAGCATTGGGATTTGTGTTCAACACGGAGCCTGTTAAAAACGAGATTACGGCGCTGAATAACGTGATGGACCAATACCGGAAGGTGCTCGAGACGGGAACGGTAGATTCCCAAGATAAACTGCCTGAGTTTATTGCAAAGCTGAAGACAGCAGGAATTGAAAAAGTTATCGCCGAGAAACAAAAGCAACTGGATGCATGGGCGGCTTCAAATCAATAATTTAACGGAGGTACAAGATGAAACTTCAATTTCCTGAAAACTTTTATTGGGGTGCCTCGACAGCGGCTCATCAAGTAGAGGGCAATAATACGAATTCCGATTTTTGGTTGATGGAGCATTTGGAAGGATCTACATTTAACGAAAAATCAGGCGATGCAGTTGATCATTACCGTCTCTATCGGGATGACATTGCACTGCTGGCAAAGCTCGGATTAAACGCTTACCGTTTCTCCATTGAGTGGGCCAGGATTGAACCGGAGGAGGGAGTTTTTAATGAGGCGGCAATCATGCATTACCGTGACGTCTTGGCTGCTTGCTCAGAGCATGGGATAATGCCGATCGTTACTCTGCATCACTTTACCTCTCCGCAATGGCTGATTCGTGCCGGAGGATGGGAATCGCCGGATACGCCGGCGCGATTCGCCCGCTATTGCGAACGGGTTATGGGGGAACTAGGGGAGCATATCCCTTATGTTTGTACCATTAACGAGGCCAATATCTCCATTGGCATTGCAAAAATCATGAAAAGATATCAATCCAGCGCCAATGCGCAGGTAGGCATCAATACACAATTCATGGCCAAGATGGAAACTTACAACGCAGAATTAACAAAAGCCTTTGGCTTGCCTGCTCAAGAAGTTCATAGCTTCTTAATGGCTCGAACGGAAGCGGGGTTAGCAAACATTTTCCGGGCTCATGTCGAGGCAAGAGCTGCTATACGCCGGGTAAGTCCGCATACTCAAATCGGGATAACCATGTCACTGTATGACATTCAAGCTCAGCCCGGCGGTGAAGAGAACGCGGCAAATGCATTGCATGAAGAATTTCTGCAATTCCTTCCTTATTTCGAGGAAGATGATTTCTTTGGATTACAAAATTATACACGAGCGATTTACGGACCAGAAGGGTATCTCGCGCCTCCGGAGGGGGCAGAGAAAACGCAGATGGGCAACGAATTTTATCCGGAGGGTCTGGAGGCCGTTGTCCGGTATGTATTCAAAGCTACGAATAAACCCATTATCATTACGGAGAACGGCATTGCTACGGATAACGATGAACGGCGGAAAGCTTATATCAACCGGGCCTTGGAGGGCGTATATGCCTGTGTAACGGATGAAATCCCAGTAAAGGGGTATATGCATTGGTCGCTGATTGATAATTTTGAATGGCAATTAGGCTTCTCTAAGCGTTTTGGGCTCATCGCGGTAGACCGCTCGACACAGGAACGTTTGCCAAAGCCAAGCGCTATTCATTACGGGAATATCGCCAGGACAAATGAACTGATCGTATAACGTCTATTCTATAACTAGAATCTAGTCTAAACGCCACGCCCGCCATGGGTTGTGGCGCTTGGACTTTCTTCTCTTCTATGAGAAGATGAAGCATAATGGCAGCCTATCTATGAGACAATCGGAGGAGTATAGATCATGAACATTCACAAGCGGTTTCCCTGGCATAGCTCATTGCGGGTTAAGTTGATCCTAAGCGTGTTGTTCATGACCATCCCGCTTGTGGGTATGCTGCTATACAATAACTTCTATGCGATTAAGGTTGTCCGCGGACAAGTCGCTGATTCTTATAATAATATGCTGACGCTCTATATGAACCAGATCGACGATGGCCTAGGCGATATAGAGTCGTATATGAATACCATGACCAGTATTGGAAATTATGATTTAATTTCGCTTGGTTACGCTTCTACCGAATCGGACTACTATAGCTCGAAGGTTTATCTATATAACAAGCTCATTAAAGATATTTCCCTATTTCCGTCGTTAGGTTCTTTTTTTGTCTATGTCGGAGATCGGGATGAATATATGGATGTATCCCAAAGGAATCTTTCCTATGAGGAAAAGGACCTCGTTCACAACTACGTTGTTGGGTTAATTCAATCGGGGAAAGTTGCGGAAATTCCTCCGAAAAAAAGGTGGCAATATTACCGGATTGGACAAGAGGATTATTTGATCACTATCGTCAAGGTTGAGAATGTTTATATGGGCAGCTGGGTGAAGAATGATCAGCTGTTAAGTCCGCTTCACTCACTCAAGATTGGAGAGGGAGGGGGAGTGCTTCTAACCAATAAACAAGGCAAGCCCATTACGGATTCGAATCTAGTAAACCAATATGACATTGATTTAAATAAAGAGAAAAGCGGGTACTATTTGACCGGTTCCAACAAGAAGTTTCTTGTTATAGGCGCTCCTTCAACCAAAGGGGAGTTTAATCTGCTCGCCCTTATTCCCGATCAGCATATATTAGCCAATCTTCCTTATCTGCAGTCCATTGTATGGTTCATTACGACAGCTTCCTTATTGTTTGTGCCTTTAGGATTTTACTTTATTAGAAAGTCCATCTTTGTTCCAATGAACCGGCTGCTTCTTACGATGAAAAAAGTAAGAATAGGCAATTGGGGAAGCCGGGTGTCTCTTGAGGATTCCTCCGACGAATTTAAACAGCTGGGAGAATCGTTTAACTCCATGATGACGGAGATTGAAGAGCTTCGCGTTAACGTATACGAAGAACAATTGAATAAACAGCGTGAGGAATTGCAGCGGCTTCAGCTTCAGGTCAATCCTCATTTCTTCTTGAATGCTTTGAATATCGTCTACAACTTGGCCAAGGTCAAAAATTATGAGCTGGTACTAGAAATGACCATGTCTTTGATTCGTTATTTCCGCTTTATGTTCAGGAGCAATACGTCGCTTGTTAAGCTGAAGGACGAGCTCGAGCATACCCGCAATTACCTTCGCATTCAGAATCTGCGTTTCCCGGATCGGCTGAAGTGGAGCATTAACTCGCCGGAATATTTATCGGATGTGCCTATACCGCCGCTCGTTATACAATCTTTTGTCGAGAATTCAATTAAACACGCCGTTACCATGGAGGATCGTTTGGATATTACGGTTACGATTCGGTTTGACGATGAAGACAGCGGTTCCCATATCCGAATTCGTATAGCAGACACCGGACCCGGGTTTAATCAAGAGGTTCTAGAGGAGCTGCAAGCCGGCAGAAGCGTTGAGAACGGGCAAGGGGAGCATACCGGAATTTGGAATGTCCAGCGAAGGTTAAGGCTGATGTATAACAATGAAGTAACCGTTAGCTATTCGAATGACAAGGATTCGGGCGGAGCTGTCATCGAAATTCTCTTGCCAACGGATGCGGAACTGGAGGGTACCAATGAGCTATCAACTTCTCCTTGTTGATGATGAAATTCATGCGATCGAAGGCGTAAAATCTGACCTTGCTTTAGACAAGCTGGGAATCTCAAAGCTGTTCACAGCCTATAGCATGAAACAGGCGAAGCAGGTGTTCAGCGAAGAAGCTGTCGACATCTTGCTTTGCGATATCGAGATGCCGCAAGGGAGCGGCCTCGAGCTGCTATCCTGGGTTCGGGAGGAGTATCCGAATACTGCGACGATATTTCTGACGAGTCATGCTGATTTTAAATATGCGAAGGAAGCCATGCAACTGGGAAGCGTCGATTATCTTCTGAAGCCCGTTCTAGTAGACGATTTGGAGGCAGCGATCCGTAAAGCTCAAGGGGTAATCGACCGGAATAGCGAAATGAGCAGAAATAGTGAATTTCATCAGTTATGGTTAAGCCATCATTCCTTGATTATCGAGCGATTCTGGCTTGATCTCATCCATCAGTCCATACCTAGTCATCCCGATGCTATTCGCAGGCAGGTTGAGCTTCAGCATCTTCCCATCGGAGAAAACTCGATGTTCTTGCCTGTTCTCATAACCGTACAGCGATGGAAAAAAGAGCTGAAACGCAGGGACGAAAAAATTATGGAGTATGCGCTCAAAAATTCAGCCGAGGAAATGATCATCGGAAACCATGGGAACGGTATATGCTTTCCCTTAGAACGAGGAGAGCTTCTAATCATATTGGCCGGTAATCAAGCTGCGGAATGGGATGAAGAACGTCTCATGCAAGCTTGCCGGGAGTATATCGATTGCTGCAATCGTTATTTTTATTGCGAAATATCCTGTTATCTCGGGCAGCCTGCAAAGACGTTCGAGATTGCGGATATGGTGGGAAAACAGCGATTGAGTGACCGTAATAATGTAGCTTTCCATAATCAGGTGTTCCCTTACGGCTTCTTTAAAACCTCCGCTGCCCCGCCGGGGCTGATTCCAAGTCTGAGCAGCTTGTCCTTCCTGCTCAAGAACGGAAAAAAAGAAGATGTCATACAAGAAGCCTGCAAGCTGATTGACGAGCTTGTTTGTAAGCAAGAGATGAATGCGGATAATCTTCATCGCTTTCATCAGGACTTCCTGCAAGGCTTATATTCCTTTTTGCATGCCAGAGGAGTGCAGGCGCATCAATTGTTTGGCGATCAGGAGTCACAGAGGTTGTCCGATTCGGCAGACAGGTCCGTCACGGATATGCTGGCTTGGGTGCATTACGCGGTGAATAAGGCTATGCATCAAGCGGAGGCCGTCAAGGAAAGCGACTCGGTGGTTGAGACAGTAAGACGATACATCGCAATCAATATGGATCAGGACTTGTCGCGCGAGACCATTGCAGAGCAGGTATTCTTGAATCCCGATTATTTGTCCCGCATGTTCAAGAAGGAGACCGGCCATTCGGTTTCGGATTATATTCTGCTGGAAAGAATACGGGCAGCGAAAGAAATGCTGTCCCAAACCTCGGTTCCCATCAGCACCATCGCTGCTTCTGTCGGATACACGAATTTTTCGCATTTTGCGAAGATATTCAAGAAGTACGCCGGCATCGGGCCATCGGAGTACAGGAATCAATATGGCAACGGGTAATATCCTCACTTGTCTGACAGTGCAAGCGTTCATGATTGGATGAACAAAGCATTGTTGGCAGTGAGGTTTTTTTGTGTGAAAAAAGTCGGTAAAGTGGCATTCCTAAAGTCGCCAAACCGTTAGTTCGCCCGGATGCGTTCGCTTACGATAGAGATAGAAATTGAAGTAGAAATTGAATCTCTATAAGGGGAGTAATGAACATGTTATATCCAATCGTAACGGAAACCCGAAGCGTAATCGATCTTAGCGGCATTTGGAATTTTCAATTGGACAAGGGAACCGGGTTTCAAGAAGAGTGGCATCAAGAAGCTCTATCCGATCCAATCCGAATGTCTGTCCCGGGATCCTTTAATGATGCAGGGGTTACCTCCGAAATTCGCAATCATGTGGGATGGGTATGGTACGAACGAGACTTCAAAGTACCAACCGTCCTTCTTTCGCAGCGTATTGTGCTGCGCTTTGGTTCTGCTACGCATTTTGCGAAGGTTTATGTGAACGGGAAGCAGGTTGTGGAGCATACAGGCGGATTTACTCCGTTTGAAGCGGAAATCAACGGATACTTGAACGCAGGGGAAAATCGCTTGACCGTTGCCGTGAACAACATTGTCGACGAAACCACGCTTCCGATGGGGAGTTATAGCGAAACGGAAGTTCCCGGAGCCGGCAAAGTAGTTAAAAACAGTCCGTATTTTGATTTCTTTAACTATGCGGGAATCCATCGTCCGGTCAAAATTTATACGACTCCTAAAAGCTACGTTAAGGATGTAAGTATCGTAACGGACTTAAGCGGTACGGAAGGAATGGTTCGCTTCGATGCTTTGGTCGAAGGCGGCAGCGAGCTTAAGGCCGTGGTTGTCGATCAAGGCGGAGAAGTTGTAGGAGAAGCCTCCGGGGTGTCCGGTTCAATCCATATAGCTGACGCGAAGCTCTGGGAACCGCTTCATGCTTATCTCTATCAGCTCCGATTGCAGCTTATGGAAGAGGGACAGGTCGTTGACGTCTACGAGCAGCCGTTTGGCATTCGAACGGTTGAAGTAAAGGACAATAAGTTCCTAATCAATAACAAGCCGTTTTATTTTAAAGGCTTTGGCAAGCACGAGGATACGCCGATTAATGGAAGAGGCTTGAATGAAGCAGCAAACGTGATGGATTTTCAATTAATGAAATGGATGGGAGCCAATTCCTTCCGTACCGCGCATTATCCTTATTCGGAGGAAGTCATGAGATTAGCGGATCAAGAGGGAATCGTGGTCATTGACGAGACGCCGGCGGTTGGTTTGCATCTCAGCTTTAACGTAGTTGCCCACAGCAATGGACCAAAGCGAAATACGTGGGAGGTCCTTCAGACGCAAGAGGCTCATCAGCAGGTTGTTCGGGAGCTCATCGCACGTGATAAAAACCATCCTTGCGTGGTGATGTGGTGTATTGCAAATGAACCGGCTTCTGAAGAGGACGGCGCAGTGGAATATTTCCAGCCGCTTGTGGAGCTTGCTAAAGTCATTGATCCGCAGAAAAGACCGGTTACGATTGTAACGCATATTGCGGCTACCCCCGACCGGGATAAAGTGGCGGAGCTGGTAGATGTGATTTGCATTAACCGCTACTATGGCTGGTACGCTTTCCCGGGAGAATTCGAGACCGCCAAAATGGCTCTTCGAGCTGAATTAAACGGATGGAGCAAGCGTTGCCCCGGGAAGCCGGTTATGATGACGGAGTATGGGACAGATACCATTGCCGGGCTTCATGATATTGATCCCGTTATGTTTACTGAGGAGTATCAGGTTGAGTTTTACCGCGCTAATCATGAGGTGTTCGACGAAATGGAGCATTTCATCGGAGAGCAGGTATGGAACTTTGCGGATTTCCAGACGAGTCAAAGCATTATCCGGGTTCAAGGGAATAAGAAAGGGATCTTCACCAGGGACCGTAAACCGAAATACGTGGCGCATGATTTGCGTAAAAGATGGACTTCGATTCCGGATTTTAATTACAAGGCTTAGATTGTGGGGGAGTTCACTATGCTCGAAATTGTATCATTGCGAACGGAGTATTTGGACAATCCGTTAGGCTTGGATGCCAAGAAACCGCGTCTAGGCTGGAAGCTTCGCAACGAAGGAAGAAACGTGATGCAAGCAGCCTATCAAGTACAGGCTTCGGAGTTACTTAGCTTTACAATTACCATCTGGGACAGCGGCAAGGTAGAGACGAGTCAATCGCAAAGCATCTCTTATGACGGCCCAGAACTAGATTCCTTGCAGCGCATCTATTGGCGGGTGAAGGTCTGGAGCAATCTTGGAGAAGTATCGCCGTTCAGCGAGCCGGTACACTTTGAAACCGGGCTGCTGCAGGCTTCGGATTGGAAGGCGCGCTGGATCGAGCCGGAAACAGAAGTAGATATTCATGCTTATAAACCCGTTCCGTACATCCGGAAAGAATTTGAAGTTAAGAAAGGGTTGGTGTCGGCTAGAGCTTGTCTTACGGCAAAAGGACTGTACAGCTTTTATTTGAACGGGATTGAAGGTACGGACCATTTATTTACTCCCGGCTTCACTTCATATTACAAGCGGCTTCAGTATCAAGTATACGATGTGACTCCGCTTTTGAGAGAAGGGATTAATGCGCTTGGAGTTATGCTTGGGGACGGCTGGTGGAGAGGAGCTACAGGCGGAGCCAGCTTGAAAAATAATTTTGGCTATAAAGTGGCTTTTCTTGGGCAGCTGATACTGGACTATGAGGATGGCAACCGAGAGGTTATTGGTAGCGACGGTACCTATAAGACCTCGAATGGCCCTTTGTTAAAATCGGATATGAAGGCCGGCGATCTGTTTGATGCCAGAATATCCCTTCAGGGCTGGAATGAGCCCGGGTTCAACGATGCTTCTTGGGAACCTGTTCAAGTTGTGGAGGACGGATTCGATAACTTGATCGCTACCCGCAGCGTTCCCGTAAAGCGGAAAGAAAGATTTACGCCTAAGCTACTGCTGACTCCAAATGGAGAAACGGTGTTGGATTTTGGACAGAATATCGCCGGATGGGTCGAAATGAACGTGGAAGGAGAAGCGGGCACGGAGGTCGTGCTGATTCACGGAGAGGCACTCGACCGGGACGGAAACTTTACGCTGAAGCATCTGTCAGAGCATGTAGAAGTTGAGGATTTCCAAGAGATTCATTATATATTGGCGGGCAATGGGTTAGAGAGCTACCATCCGCAGTTTTCAATCTTTGGTTTTCGTTATGTCTTGGTTAAGAACTATCCTGGGGAGATCAGGACCGAGAACTTTACGGCTGTAGCGATTTATTCCGATCTGGAGGAGACCGGTGATTTTTCCTGCTCCAATCCGTTAATTAATCAGCTTGTATCGAACTCCAGATGGAGCCAGAAAGGCAACTTTATGGAGGTGCCAACCGATTGCCCAACCCGGGAGCGGGCGGCATGGACGGGAGACGCACAAGTGTTCAGCAGAACGGCGGCTGACTTCATGAATGTGTATCCCTTCTTTGAGAAATGGATGGCGGATTTAGCAGCAGAGCAATTTCAGGACGGTTCAGTCGGAAGTACGGTTCCGACTGTGCTCGGACATCATCATATAGAGGAATGGGAGCGTGTGACCAAGCTCATTACGAACCCAATGCTGGCTATGAGAAGACCTAAACCGGGAACGGCAGGCATGCTTGACGGTTCATCGGGCTGGGGAGATGCGGCAGTTATTATCCCTTGGACGATGTATCTCTGTTATGGTGACAAAGCGATTCTCGAGAATCAGTTTGAGTCGGCAAAGGCATGGGTGGAATATATGGCAGCCTGTGCGAGAAATCCAAACGAACGGTTTAAAGATACTCCCGCTTATCAGAATTGTACGGATGGGGAACTAGACGCCAATTATATTTGGGATACGAAGTTCCATTGGGGAGAATGGCTGGAGGCCGATTCGGAATTTAATGATCTGGCAGCGGAAATGAGTAAATCCCAGGGCTGTCATCCGGATGTTGCGACAGCCTTTTACGCCTATTCAACAGGGCTTTTGGCGGATATGGCTTCCGTGCTGGACAAAACCGAGGAGGAAGAGAAGTACCGCGAGCTCTACAAGAAGATTCAGCGTGTATACAATCGATATTTTATTAAAGATAACGGCATTATTCTGGAGGAGCGGCAGGCTCCGAATGCTCGGACACTTGCTTTTAAGCTGGCTGATGAGGTTAACATACAAGCCGTTGCCGATAAGCTGGCACAGCTGGTTGAAGAGCAAGATTATCATTTGAATACCGGATTTCTTTCAACGCCTTTCATTCTTCAGGCGTTAGCGGAACACGGACATGCCGATACGGCTTTCCGCTTGCTGGAGCAGGATACTTGTCCGTCCTGGCTATATGCTGTGAGCAAGGGAGCAACCACGATCTGGGAGAGCTGGAGGGGAATGATGCCGGACGGCGAAATATCGGGATCTCTAAACCATTATTCCTACGGGGCTGTATGTGATTTCCTGTTTGCGGATATTGCGGGGATACGCCCGGTATGGGAGACCCCTGGATACAAGCATTTTATAATAAAGCCGCTTGTTGGAGGAACGTTGTCCCATGCATCCGCAACTTATGAATCTCTTTACGGCACCATTCGTTCCAGTTGGGAGAAGTCGGATCAAGAGATAACTTACCGTTTCGAGGTACCGGCTAATACAACCGCAACGATTATGCTTCTGGGAGATGAGCGGCAGAAAGATACGATCGGGTTCCCTAACGCAAGATATGCAGATGGCCGGATTACATTTACAACGGGAAGCGGCAGCTACCAGATTACCTTAAATAATTCCTAATTCAAATAAAGGCGGGTTGTGAAATGAGATTATCGGGAAAATCAGTAATCGTAACCGGAGCAGCTTCCGGCATGGGGAAATCAATAGCGGAGTTGTTCGTATCAGAGGGAGCAATGGTAGTTGTATCTGACCTGAATCTAGACCATGCTTCCACGGTTGTGAAACAAATTGAGGAAGCAGGCGGCAAGGCTATTGCCGTACAAGCGAACGTCGCGTTAGAAGACGATGTACGCAAGTTATTCGAATCCGCAACCAGCGCTTTCGGAACGGTCGATATTCTGGTGAACAATGCCGGTATCATGGATAACTTTGTTCCTGCGGCTGAATTGACGGATGAGCTATGGGAGAAAGTATTTGCGGTGAATACAACCGGCCCTATGCGGACGACGCGGAAAGCATTAGAAATCTTTGTACCTAAAAAAGCTGGCGTGATCATTAATATTGCTTCTGCAGGAGGATTGTTTGGCTCTCGCGCCGGTGCGGCCTACACAGCTTCCAAGCACGCCGTAATCGGATTTACGAAAAACGTCGGCTATCAATACGCATCGCTTGGCATCCGCTGTAATGCAATCGCGCCTGGCGGCGTAAATACAAATATCTCCGCGACCATGACAGCGCCAAGCCCATTTGGTGCAGAGCGTGCAATGGCAGGAATGGCCATCAACCCTCGCGTAGGGGAACCGGAGGAAATTGCGAAGGTCGCATTATTTCTTGCATCCGATGAGGCAAGCTTCGTGAATGGTACAACCGTAACAGCAGACGCCGGTTGGACGGCCTATTAGAACATAACCATAAAAAGGGCCGCTGGTTAATTATAACCGGCGGCCTTTTCGTTTCCTGGAAGTCTAACTAAGATTCTTATAATCACTAGGGCTGTGCCCCGTGTGCTGCTTAAACACTTTGCTGAAGTAAAAGGCATCCAAATACCCTACATGCTCGGCGATTTCCTTGATTAGCACATAAGGGTTTTCTTTAATAAAGCGGCAAGCTTCCTCCATCCGGATCTGAACGAGAAAATCGGGAATGGAGATTTGATAAGCTTGTTTGAATAATCGATTAAGGTATGAAGAATTCAACTGGAAGGTGTCTGCGATAGTGCTTAGCGAAATATTCTCCGTGAAATGAGCCAGTATATATTTCTTGGCATCTTCCGCCCAGTCTTTTTGCGCGCGCTGCTCAAGCTCGGATTTGAAGAAATAGGAGCTCAGGATCTCCATAACCTGAGTGCCAAGCTCGGTTGTGCTTCTAGTCTTCCAGACCTCTTCCGTCAATTCCGATTCCATAGACTGCTTGGAGTCAAACGTCGTGCGAAGGGATTCCTTCGTGACGGTATGCAGCGTATGCGAAAGATAGAGCAGCAGATTTTCCCATCCCTTTCGGGTAATTGGAGCATGTGCTGGGGGAGGGAAGAGCAGCCTACCTAATTCCTTAACGAAATATTGCTTCTGCTGCTTAATAATATGCTGCGCCAACCGGTGCAGAGCCGGAGTCATAGCATCTAAATAAGGGCGTAAGTCCTCATATCCTTCCTCTCCGCCAAGGAAGCAAAAGGGCCGAAACCGGCTCTGCAAAACCGTTTGTTTCTTGGCACCCGCTAATAATGTGGGAACGGGTTTTAGCCCTTTTGTTGATAAAGAGACAGAGACGGTATCGTTGGAATCGGATCTAAGCCTCGAGGATAATACAGCTTTCCATTCGGCTAGACGTTCAGGAGAGCAGGAATAAACACCGAACATCCATATGGCCGTATTGCTATTTCCGGAAGTAAGAGGGAAACACCGCTCTCCATCATATAGTAAGGCTTCGCAGCAGGTTTTAAAGTCTGCTGTTACCTCTCCGAATGGCGACCAGGTATATACAAGCATGTAATTGGCATGGTAGAAAAGCTCTTGCGCAATATCATCCCATTGAATTTGCAATTGATCGTTGACGGAAGCTTCAATCAGCTGTTTTCCAACCTCTCGCTCCAGCAGAGACTGATTGAGAAGCAGCTTGCTTTTCAAATTCTCAAGCAGCTGAATGATCTCTAAATCCGTTGCGGGTTTAAGAAGGTAATCGGTAATTTCAAGCTTGATCGCTTCGCGCAGATAAGCATAGTCATCGTAACCGCTAATTATGGCGCATTGAATATCCGGCAGCTTATTTTTAACCTGTGAGATTAACTCCAGGCCATTCATTACGGGCATACGTATATCCGCTATAAGAACATGAGGCTGCGTCCAATGAAGCTCAATTAGCGCATCTTCGCCGTTATTATAGGTGCCCACAACCTTAAACTCCGGATTCAGTTTCATGATTTTATCCTTCAAATAACGCAGAATCCGGGGCTCGTCCTCAACAATAATTGTACGGAACATTAGATTGACCTCCTGATACGTAATGTAAATTCCATACCCTGCTGCCGATTGCGGAGTTCAAATTGAACCTTTTCGTTCCAGAAAAGCCGGCATCGCGTTAAGGTGTTAACAATACCTAGATTACCGATCCCTTGCGCGGACAAGTTCTCTAATTGGCGAATCTGTCCTTCATTCAGCTCTGCAATAAGCGCTTGCGTCTCCCTTAGAGCTTCCTCCGAAAATCCGGATCCGTTATCGCTCATGCGAATCTCCCATTCCTCTAAATCCTCGGACACCACAGCCGTCAATTCGATTTTCCAAGGAGGTCTGGCCATCTGGAAGCCATGCGTGAACGAATTCTCTACCAGAGGCTGAAGCAGAAACTTGGGTACGGGCTCATATTCCAGATCCGGGTCAACATGAACGATAAAATTGAATTGCCCCTCGTACCGGAACTGCATCAAATCCATGTATTGCACGGTATACTGCATTTCTTGCTTCAAGGTTACGGCTTCAGATAAAGAGTTGGTGGCGTATCGCAGCATCCCGCTAAGCTTCTGAGCAATCCTTGCCTGATCGGGGAACCCGGATTCTTCCGCGTAAGAGGCCATGGCTGTTAAGGTGTTGAATAGAAAATGCGGGTTCATCTGCGCGTACATCGCTTGCAAATGAGCAAGATTTTCGCGTTTTTGCGATTGAAGCACTTCATTTAAAGAATGATTCAAACTTTCCTTCATCGACTCAAAGGTGGAGTACAGGACTGCGATTTCTTTGGTTCTGTTCAATTTCTTGACAGGTACGGTATTCACATTGTCTATGGTTAATTTCTCTAGCCGTTTCTGTAAGTAGCGGATCGGTGCCGATATGCCCGCGGACAAAAAGTACGCAATCATTAACGACACGACTTCGCCGAGAATAGCGAGGACCCAGGTAATCCGTCGGAGATGGGCGATCGGCTGCATAAATTCGTTCTTCGGCTGCTGAATCATAACCGTCAGACCGCTGTAGTCGGAACGAAGCTGGCTCCATATATCGGTGTCATTGCTGTTCTCGCGACCGATTTCTTTCACGTCACCAGTCCACTGCGGCAGCGAGGGCTGGGCACGGTCAGGTTCTGCGATGGGGTAGAACACATTCCCGGCATCGTCTTTGACGTAAACCTTTGCTTGCGAATTCTCGTTCCGGCCAATCTCCATCGTATCGGATAGATGCTCGTAGGTTTGTTCGACCTCGACGACGGCAGGCGTTTGAGAAGCGGGGAATCGAAAGCTTCGCACCAGGGAAAAGTTAAAAGGCAAGGTTTGCTGCCATTTGCTGGGATGAGGCGGCACGAGAAGCTTTTCGCCATCCAGCTTAATGGCATCCTGAATCCAGCGGGCATCGCGAATTTGAGCTTCAAGGTCGGAGACCGTATTGTTCATGTTCTGACCGTAAGTAAGAAAGAAGCCTTCTAATGTAATCAGATTGATCTGAGTGGCGATAAACCAAGGACCGTTTAAGGAAGCCAGTAAGTCCTCGTATTTCTTGCGCTTGGCATAACTCTGGAAGGAAGAGGACTCTTCCTGGCTTTGTTCATATAAGTAATTTTTAATATCGGAACTATAGATCACTTGCGCAGAAATACGGTCCAGATCTTCAATCATATTATCGAGCGCTTCCTGATAGCGGTATAGCTGTTGTCTGTTTGTTTCCTCGCCGCGAATGGCTAGATCCTTAGAAGTTTGTCTATAGAAGAGAAAGCTGCTGCTGGCAACAAGAATAGAGCAAAGAAGAGTAAAGCTAAGGAATAAACGAGTGTGTATAGTGAGTTGCATAGGTTCCCCTCCTGTGAAGGTATTATAGCACGCAGTCAAAAAGAGATTATGCAAAGGTTCAGATTTTACAGGCTTCAAGTACAGTTTTTCCATTCCGATGCAGGGGTTAATACTCTAAGATAAAGAAGCACTAAGCAAATAACACGATTATACAAATCGGAGGGGTCATCATGGCAATGGGGAAAAGAGCGGCAGTTGTATTAGTCGGACTGACCGTCATGCTGTCAGCATGCAGCCAAGGTAACGGTAATAACGGAAATAACTCGAGTGAGACTACTAACGCGGGAGCAACTCCGGCTGCTACGCAGTCGACTGACAAAAAGCCCGTCACTCTTAAAGTTTTGGTAGCAAGCGATTGGTTGAAAGAGAAAAAGTGGCAGATGATATTTGACGATTACGAACAGCAGACCGGAAATAAGCTGGATATTCAAAGCGCTCCGGTTAACAGCTACAAGGATCTGGTGAATACCCGCCTTGCTACGCAGGATGCGCCGGATCTATTGTTCTACTGGAGCCAAGCAGGTGCGATCAGCCAGCTTCAGCCGGAGAAAAACCTTCTGGATCTCAGCAATGAAGAGTTTGTATCGCGCATTAACCCTGCTGTCAGCAAATATTTCCTTAAATCGAATGATAAATTGTACGGTATTCCGGTAACGGGCTTAAGCGTTGGCGGCGTGCTGTACAACAAAAAGGTATTCTCGGATCTGGGGATCGAGATTCCGACGACTTACGAGGAATTCCTAGCAGCGTGCGAGAAAATCAAAGCTGCCGGAATTACCCCGATTTACGAAGCAGGCAAGGAAGGCTGGCCGCTGCAAATCTTCTCGTTTGACGCCATGGCCAATGTCATCAACAAGCAGCCGGATCTGATGGATAAGCTGAATGCCCGCCAAGTTACTTATGACCAAGTGCCGGAGTTTGTTGATGTTCTTCAGAGACAAAGTGACTTGCAGAAGAGCGGCTATGTGAACAAGGATCTGTTCTCCGCAACGTATGACATGTCCCTGGAGCAAGTGGCTACCGGGAAATCCGCCATGATCTTCCAAGCCGATTGGGCTGTAAGCCCGCTGCTTGAGAAATATCCGGATGCTCAAATCGGTATGTTCCCACTTCCGGCTGACGGCGACAGCTACGCGGCAATCTCCGATCCAAACGGTCTGTATGTTCTTAAAAACTCCAAAAATGTGGATGCAGCCAAGGATTTCCTGAATTTCTTCAGCAGCCAGGATGAGCTGACGAAGTACTTCAATGAAGTGAAGTCGATTCCGACTTGGACAGGTCTTAGCGTTGATCTCAATCCGGGCACTTCCGACATGAACACGTATGTGGAGAGCGGCAAAGCGGTACCATTCTTTAATGCCTTGTCCGTCATTGATATCGGCGATTATCAAAGCATTCTTCAACAGCTGTACGGCGGCCAATTGTCTGCCGAAGGCGTAGCGAAGAGCTTGCAATCCAACATAGATAAAGGGGCAAAAGCAGCTGGGATAGCCGGCTTCTAAACCCCCGAAGGAAGGAGTGGGGGAATATGCTGCATAGAAGAATGTACCCCTTATGGTTAATTGTTCCTGCACTTGCGATTTATGCGATTATGTATGTATTCCCGACTTTATCCGGGTTTTATTACTCGCTTACAGACTGGTCTCCGTATAAGGACACGATTAAATTCGTTGGCTTTGACCAGTTTAAGGAGCTGTTAAGCACAAAACCGATGTATACGGCTATGAAGCATACGGTCATTTATGCCGTCATAGTTACGGTTCTGCAAAACGGGCTGGGTGTTATCCTGGCCCTTCTTATGAACACCACAATCGGAGGACGCAATTTCTTCCGGAGCGTATTCTTTTTACCGTGTATCCTTAGCGCTTTGGTCGTAGGTTATATGTTTACGATTGTGCTTCATCCAAGCGGCATATTAAATCAATTTTTAGATGGAATCGGATTATCCTCTATTACAAAGGATTGGATCGGAGATCCCAAGCTTGCGTTATATTCCATTACGGGAGTAGCCGTATGGCAGTGGGCAGGGTCTTCCATGGCTCTATACCTAGCGGGACTACAAGGCATTTCGAAGGATATGATCGAAGCGGCTGTTATCGATGGAACAACGTATTTTCAACGATTGCGTTTCGTCGTTATGCCCATTCTTGCGCCGGTAGTAACCATTAGCGTTCTTCTCAGCATGATTGGATCCATGAAGACCTTTGAGCTTATCTACACAACGACGGGAGGGGGCCCTGCCGGGGCTACCGAAGTCATGAATACGTTTATTTTCAAGCAGTTTGGCGCGGGGTTATATGCGTACGGTACAGCAGCTAACGTTGTATTATTCCTGTCGGTAACCATTGTTTCTCTTCTCCTGGTTAAGCTGATGAAGAGGGGAGAGACTGCGGTATGAAGATCAACTACGGGGCAGTACTGCGTACGTTTATAGCGATTCTGGGCAGCTTGATTATCATATTGCCGCTCTTGCTGATTGTTCTTGGTTCATTAAAAAGCCCGGCTGAAGCCGCAAAGCTGGACTTAAGCCTGCCTTCCAAGTGGATGTGGTCCAACTATAAGACGGTATTTGTGGAAGGACGTCTATTAAACGGTTTTAAAAACAGCGTCCTGGTTACGGTATCAACGGTTGCTTTAACCGTTGGCGCGGGCTCGATGTGTGCATTTTTCCTGTCGCGCCGTTTGGGCCGCTGGGTATCTTACTTATTTATTTTCTTCTTCGCGGGCATGATTGCTCCGCCTTCCATGATTCCGTCGATTAAGCTCATGCAGTCGCTTCATATTTCGGGTGAGTATATCGGGCTGATTTTATTTCTGGCCGCGTTATACCTGCCGCTTACAATCTTTATAATGAGCGGATTTGTAAAGACTTTGCCGCGGGAGCTGGATGAAGCGGCTACTATTGACGGGGCAGGCAGTTTTTATACGTTCTTTAGAGTTATTTTTCCGCTGCTTAAGCCTTCCATCGCTACGGTAACGGTATTTATTTCGATCTATGCCTGGAACGATTTTGCGAACACGCTTTATATTATAAGCGACAGCAGCAAATGGACGCTGCCGTTCTCGGTCTATAACTTTGTCTCGCAATACGGCACGGAATGGCAGTTTGTCTTTGCGGATCTTCTGTCGGTCATGCTGCCGATGCTAGTCGTGTATCTCTTCTTACAGCGATATATTATTGAAGGAATGACAGCGGGATCGGTGAAAGGCTGATTGAGCTAAAATAACGGAAGAGCACCTTATGAATTCATTTTCATAGGGTGCTCTTTTTGTTTTTCGTCCGGAAATAAGGAAGAAAAGATTATTCATAAATGTACGATTTTTACAGGGAGCATGTTCATTATTTCCATTCTCCAGGTTGATAGAAACCTTTAGGATATGGTTTGTAAGCGTTTTACGAATCTATTAGCTTAGTAAAGGAGAGGGAGTATGGCTGGAACAGATCAAAGAAGCAGGAAGCTCCGCAATCGTGTAGCCTCATTGTCCGTTGCGGTGGCATTGTCCATTTCTGTTGTTTCTCCAGGGTATTATACGGCGCATGCCGCGGAGGGGAGCAGCTTCAAGACTCAAGCCGGCGGGGTTTATGACGGTATGCCGTTGTTTGACGGTAATCCCGATCATCTTAATGCCTTCGTGGATACTTATTTCGACTATATCGGCCTGGAAGGAGCCGCTTTGTACGCTACGGGCATTCGGGATAATTATACCTTCGTTATGGATGATAATCCGAATAAAGGGAAAACCGTTCCCGGCGGGATTGCGGCAGCGGATAATCCTTACGGCGTATCTACCGATTTTGCATCGCTGCTTGGCCTCGGGCAGACCTGGAACAAGGAGCTGGCGACTCAAGTAGGGCAAGTGATGGGCAGCGAGAAAATCAGCCAGCTGAACGTGAAGCAAGGTACGTCCAACATTCATAACGGCTCGAATGCTTCGAAGCCAATTGCTTTTACCGCCATTACGGACTTACGGGTTAACCCGCTGAATGGCCGTTACGCGGAAGGGTACGGCGAGGATCCATTTCTAACGGCAACCATGGTTGACAGTATGTCCGCCGGTCTTGCCGGAACGAATCAGGATGAGAGCAACAACGGCTTCTGGCAGCGGGCTATCGTTGGCACAAGGCATTTCTCTTTGTACAATGCGGAGTGGTTCCGTCAGACAGCCAGTTACAATGCTAGTGCCAGGGGCATCTATGAGTATCATGCGACTTCAGCCTTCAAAGCGCTGGAATCGGGATCGCTCTCCGGTGCTATGACCGCATTCGGCCGTACGAACGGAATTCCGAATCTGATCTCGCCTTACATGCTGTTAGGCAATAAGGTTGCCAAATACGGGATGTACTCTTCGCCGGACTTTAATGCGGAAAATCATACGTTCGCGAGCGGCAGTATGGGTAATGGATACGATACCAAATATACGCTGGACCGGAAACACATCCTGGCCTTGATGGTATTGGCCCGTTCGGAGTCGACAAGGGCTTCGGGCACAGATAAGACGGATGTGGTGACATTAGCCAATGCCGTTAAAGAAGGTTTGTACGGAATTACGCTGCAGGACGTGCAGGATGCCGGCAGGCCGCTGATCAATCAGCTTGTCCGCATCGGCGTATTTAACGAAGTGGATGCAAACGGAGTACCGAAAAATTATCCTTTTGCCAATCAGGCGAAAGACGTAGCATCGACACTGACGGATTATAATACTGCCGCGCATCAGGAAATTGCAAAGCAGGAAGCACGGGAAACCGTTGTGTTGTTGAAAAATACGGACGTAACCCTGCCTCTCTCCAAGACGGAAAAAGCAGCTGTCGGCGGTCTTTATGCCGATACCCGCATTGTGGCGCAAAATGGCCTGAACACGCCTAATATTGCGGAAGCAAGCAAATCTCCGCTGTATTCCGTCTTGAATGAGATTGGAGCGGATCATGTACAGTACGCGACCGGTAATGAAGTTATTGCATTAAAATCGAAGCTGAACGGACAATACCTGAGCGCAGGTACCGGAGTGGGCAGCCAGCTCGTGGCCAATTATACGCCGGCAGACAATCAATTTACGGATGCGCAGCTGTTCGATGTAGCGGACTGGGGCCAAAATGCAACCAGCCTGCAATCGAAAGCAAACGGCTACTGGGCGATTTCCCCATCGGCGAACAGCTCCAGCGTAAGCAATACATCCAATACAACCTTGTATTTGACGGATTCGAACTGGGCAACGCTGACGGCTAAGGCAAGAACAAGCACAATTCCGCCGAAGCTGCGTATCGAGACCAATAGTGATCAATCGATTTCGATGATCGCAAACGGACTTGGCTTCCAAACGGGAGTATTCAGTGGCAGATATATTAAAACAGCTTCAGACGGGAAGATTGCCACGGATTCTGCAACGATTGGCAACATGGCAGCTTTTAATACCCGCGCTGATGACGTGAAGTACGAGAAGACGGTTGTCAAAGAAACGGGTGCCGATATTGCCGCTATGGCTAATACACAGGATTACGCCTTGTTGTTTGTGGGCGCTGACCCGCGCAACAGTGCTTCAGAAGGCAATGACCGTGCCAGCCTTTATCTTGGCGCCAACGATTATAAGCTTGTTAAGAATGTCGCTGCAGCTTTTGCGGCGAAGAACAAAAAGACGATTGTAGTCGTTCTGGCTAATTCGCCGGTTATTGTTGATGAAATTCAGAAGGATCCGAATGTCTCGGCTATCATCACGCAGCCTTATTCCGGCGAATTCGATTCGCAAGGATTGGTTGACGTGCTGTACGGCGACTATGCGCCAACCGGCCGATTGACATCGACCTGGTACGCGGACATGTCCGCTCTTCCTAATATCGACAAGTATGATATTCCGGAAGGCAATACGACTATTACGTCGCTGGACCAACTGGATCCTCGTTACACCAAAGATATGTTTGATGCCGATCCGGTTCAAACGAAGCTGACTTATATGTATACGTCGGCACCTGTTACTTATCCGTTTGGTTACGGACTTGGTTACTCGGAATTCACGTACAGCAATTTCTCGGCGCCAAGCGCTGCAGGCAGCAACAAATTTAACGTAGCGGTAGAGATTACGAACGAAGGCAGCGTCGCTACTTCCGAAGTTGTTCAGTTGTATGCCAAGCACAATAACTCCAGCTATGACGGGTATGCTCCATCCAAGAAGCTGGTTGCTTACGAGAAGGTTGATCTTACCGCTGGAGAGCACAAAATTGTGAATCTGACGGTTGATCCAAAAGATCTGGCCATCTGGGACGTAAATAAAGGCGATTATGTATTGGAAAAAGGCTCTTATTCGTTTATGGCAGGTCATTCTTCCGCGGATATTCGCCAGACGGCAACTATTCAAATTGCCGGCGACACCGTTGCATCCGTGAAGGGAACGGACGGATTAAACGTATTTGATCATTCTTTTGCTTCAAATGGGGTTGTCTACCGCGAAGCTTCCAAGCAGCGTACGGCTGATAACCTGAAAGCACAGGAGCTTGTAGGCGGCTATTATGCCGTAATGTCCAAAGGAAACGGTTCTTGGACGGCTATTCCGAATGCGGACTTTACAGGGGCCATGAAAATCTCCGCGAAGGTTGCGACAAATGTTGCCGGCGGCAACATCACGCTGCGGGCGGATTCCCCAACAGCCGAGCCGTTTGCTACTATTCCGGTACCAGTTACGGATAAAGTAACCTACACAATGCAAGGGGCAGCCGATCAAACGGTTAATGAGCTGGGCTATGTGGAGCAAGAGGTGAACGTCACGGATGCGCCAGCAGGGTTACACACGGTTTACGTCGTTTTTGACGCTCCGGATCTGCGCATTGATTCGTTGTCGGTTACGGAGACCGCATTTGCCATTACCAAGCCTTTGGCCAATGCTGCTTTACCTTCCGCTGTGCCAGGCGTTGCTTACGATCAAGCTCTTGAATTGGAAGCAACCGGAGGCAAGGCTCCGTATACTTGGACGGTGACGGGTCTCCCTGAGGGTCTGAGCTTTGACGCGGATACCAAGAAAATTACAGGAACCGTGGATGAGAATGCATCGGAAGCTAGTCCATATACGCTGACGATCACGGCGACCGATGCGAATGGTGCTGCGGTATCGGTTACGAATACGCTTGCCGTTCGCAGTTCCGCGGCATCCGGAGTATTAAGCGGGCCTAACCAGGTAAATTCGGGTGCGGCTTTTGACGTGAAGTATGGGCTCGCAGGCGTAAATACGGGTAATGTTCTGGCAGAGGATGTTACCGTAAC
This sequence comes from Paenibacillus glycanilyticus NBRC 16618, assembly GCF_004000805.1. Lineage (GTDB taxonomy): Bacteria > Bacillota > Bacilli > Paenibacillales > Paenibacillaceae > Pristimantibacillus > Pristimantibacillus glycanilyticus. Next base: position 54,877 of record NZ_BILY01000008.1, on the reverse strand, counting down.
CTATGATGCTTCCAAGATGGATTTTGTATCGGTGGCATCATTGGATGAAGAAAAATATCTGGTCGTGGGACAACAGCCGGATGCGGCAGCCGGAAAACTCCGTTTCCTGGGAGTCCGTTTAGGCGATGCCCAGACAAATCCAAACGGTGATCTGGTTACCTTGAAATTTAAGGCGAAGAGAAATGCCGGCGCGGGAATCGCGAATATCTCCATTTCGAATCTCGTGATTGCGGATGAAGAGGCGCATGAAACGTCACTCGACGGATCGACGCTTGGCGTGCAAATCAATGTCATTGACCGGACAGCTCTGGAGACGCTGATTAATGAAGCGCAAAACGTTCATGGAGCTGCGGTAGAAGGCACGAAGGTTGGTCAATATCCGGTTGGTTCCAAAGCAGCTCTGCAAGCAGCCATCGATTCGGCGCTTAACGTGCTGATTGACGATAATGCGGGCACTGTGGACATGCAAGCTGCGGTTACTGCGCTTAACTCGGCGCTGCAGGCGTTTAAGGATGCGAAGATTACATCCCTAGATGGCGATTCGAACGGAGATAACAATCTCACGGTTGGCGACCTTGCGATCGTAGCTAAAGCATATGGCGCCAAGTCGACTGACGCGAACTGGAACTCCGTGAAATCTTATGACCGTAACAACGACGGAAAAATCGATATTGAAGATCTGGTATGGCTCGCAGTAAAAATCCTGAACGCTTAATTTAGCTCAAATAGGGGAGAAGGCAGCTTGCTGTCTTCTTCCTGTTTCCCGAAAGGATGAGTGTCCATCATGTTGTCACGGATGATAACCGGCCTACTGGCCGTACTGATGCTTTTTGTTTGCTTCCCGATTTGCGGTGCTTATGCTGCCGATTCGCCAAGCTTTACGATTACGGCGGATACGACAACCCCGCAAGCAGGCGGTGAAGTGGTTGTCACCGTTCATGGCGATTATTTGCAAGCTCTTTATGGATATGAAATCAATCTCTCTTATTCTTCGAAGAAGTGGCAGTTCGTTAGTGCGGCTAGCGCTCTGGAGGGTGGATTTGCGGTGCCCCCCATTGTCAAAGACGGTACCTTGACCTTTGCCTACACGAAGACAGGCAGTACAACGGAGGGAGTCAGCGGATCCTTCAATCTGGCGACCATCAAATTCAAATCGATGGAAGCAGGGAGTTCGGATATCAAGCTCACGCGGATCAAGACCGTGGATAAAAATCTGAAGGCCAATGAATATACGCCTAACGCCACCGTATCCATTCAGCCGTCTTCCCTTTCTTTCATGGATGTGCCGGAAGGCTTTTGGGCCAAATCCGCTATCGAACGCGCTGCCTCAATGGGGATTGTGACCGGTTATCCGGATGGCAGCTTTAAACCGAATCTCGCCGTGACCCGCGCGGAATTTGTTGCGATGCTGGTTCGCGCCCTGAAGGGGAATGCCGGTGCTGTTCAATCCGAGCTTAATTTTGCGGATAACGGTTCTATTGGGGTATGGGCTAAGCCGTATATCGCAACAGCAGCAGCCGAAGGATGGGTTACAGGCTTTAATGACGGTACATTCCGGCCGGATCAGCCGATTACGCGGACAGAAATGACCGTTATCGCAACACGCGTATTGAAATTAAAGACTAACGAGTCCGGAGCAATTCCGTTTAAGGACACAGAGAGTATTCAGGCTTGGGCCAAGCCGTATATTGCGGCAGCTGTGCAGGCCGGAATCATTCAAGGACAAGGGAATAATCGTTTTGCTCCGGACGCATCAACCAGTCGTGCCGAAGCCGTAACCCTTATTTTGCGGATGGCCGATTACGGACAAAAGTAAAAAGATCGCCACTCGAAAGAGTGGCGATTCCTATTTCAGCAGGAAGCTTAATTGGATTGCCTATGTTGGCTTGGAGTAGTTCCCATAACCTTGCGAAATACCTCGCGGAAATGCGCAGGATCCTGATAACCAACCTGCTTGGCTATATCGGCAACCGATTGAGAGGTACCGGTCAACAATTGACAAGCCAGCTCTACACGCTTGTGCTGCATGTATTCGGAAAACCCCATTCCCGTTTGCTGCTGGAACAATCGGATGAAGTGCCGTTGGCTAATGCCGGCTTGTTCCGCTAAATGCTCCACCTTTAATGGTTCTGCGATGTGTCTGTTCATATGGTCCAGTATGCTAGCTAACTCGCTTTGTCTCGTGCTGCCGGTTGTTTGGTTGCCGGTGGAATCCAGCATCTTCAGTTTCCTGGAAATGCGTGTCAGCAGTTGAAGCAAGCCGGCAAGTATAGTCGTTTCGAAGCCCCACAACTCCTCTGTAAATTCCCTGTGCATTTGTTCGAACCATGGTGCAAGCTCCAACGGGGTATCCTGGAGCAACAGATACGACCCGGGTTTACCATCAAGAATATGAAATACATCGGTGTCCCTGCAGTATTGGGATAACCATACGCTGAGCTCTCCGATCCAATCGGGGCGAATGCACAGGTTATAGACTTGGAGACGGTTAGACGTACCATTAGGCCGGAAAATATGGGAAGTGCCTATCGGAATGACATACAGGCTGCCTTTGCTCGTTTTGTTCACTTTGTCTGCAACATAATGATAGCCCTCACCAGAAATGACATACACAATTTCAAGATAGGCATGATCATGCTCTCTAAGCTCAAAGCCCTCTTCCCAGCGGTTAATAAAAACAGGGAATTTATTATGGAAATGCTCCTCGATGGAAGAGTGGTAGGCGGGAGCTTTCCCCGCCTTTTTTGGGTCGTTTAAATACATGTCATTTTCCCCTATGCATCATGTCATTTGTTCCTGCTTCGCGGATGTTTTGCTTATTATACAATTTACGTAAACGAATCGAAAGGGGCAAGCTTACCGATGGTTGTACAAGATAAGAAGAAGGCTACCTGGATCTGGTATCCCGGAGATTTCGAGATAAGGCTGCATGAGAAAATGTCAGCAAAGCGTACCGCGCGAGGGGTTGCTTATCCCGCTTATTGGCGGCTTGACCGGCATTATTCCAATATCAAATTCCGTTACACCTATGAGCTGGAGCATGAAGAAGAAATTACGATTGCGGCAGAGGGCGTCTTTTCTCTCTATTTGGATGGCAAAGATAATTACCGCTCCAACCATACAACGATAACGCTTCCTGCAGGGCGCCATGAAATTTTGGTAAGCGTGTTTAACGATACGGAAATGCCGGCACTTTATGTTAAGGGACACTCCATTCAATCTGATTCCTCCTGGGAAGTGACTTCCTATCAGAATGACTGGCTGCCGGCGGGCTTCTGGAAGTTTGATACCCCGGAGAATAGACCGTCCGCCTTCCGACTGGCGGTTACGCCTCAAGACCCCGTCTCGGTTATGGACAAAGAAGGCTATCCGCTTCTTGATTTTGGCAAAGAAACCTTCGGCTATCTTCGTTTTCATAACTTGAGGGGCAACGGTTCCGTAAACGTCTATTTCGGAGAATCAATCGCCGAGGCGCTTTCGCCGGAAGAATGCGTGACCTTGGATGCTTTCGAGGCGGAAGAAGCGAGAGGGAAGGAAGTGAATGGCGTATTCACGCTGGAGGAGCCAAAAGCATTCCGGTATGCGTGGATTCACGCCGATCCCGGTGTAACGTGGGAACGGGTATCGATGCTCTACGAGTATGTGCCGGTTCAGTACAGAAGCTCGTTCGAATGCTCGGAACCTAAACTGAACGACATTTATAAAATGTCGCTGTATACGCTGCATTTGAATACGCGCGAATTTTTCCTGGACGGAATCAAGCGGGATCGCTGGGTTTGGTCCGGAGATGCTTATCAAGCATTCCTGATGAACTACTACAGCTTTTTTGATCTGGATGTCACGCGCAGGACGCTTGTGGCTTTGAGAGGGAAAGATCCTCTTGCCATGCACCTTAATACCATCGTGGATTACTCGCTCTATTGGTTCATTTCTCTTTACGACTATTATTTGTATACTGGAGATTTCTCCTTCATCCGCCAAAACTACGATCGTGCCGTAACCTTGATGGAATTTTGCCTAAACCAGCGTAATGAAGAAGGATTTATTGAAGGGCGTCCGCAGGATTGGGTATTTGTGGATTGGGCGGATTTGACCAATACGGGCGCGGTAAGTACCCTGCAAATTTTGTTAGCCCGGAGTCTGGAAGCGATGAGCGCGTTCTCCGGTCAGATTGGCGATGAAAAGGCATCCTCTAATTACGGTCGCTTGGCGGCGGAGCTTAAAGAAAAGACGATGGCCTTATTCTGGGATAACGAAAGAGGCGGACTGCTGCATCACCGGGTGGATGGGGAGACCAAGCCGATACTCACGAAGCATGCCAATATGTTTGCGATGACCTACGGTTATTTGTCGGAAGAACAACGTTCGAGCGTCATTCGTCAGGTGATGCTGAATCCCGAGGTTCCGCAGATTCGGACTCCTTATATGCGATTCCATGAACTAGCCGTGTTATGCGACAGCGGCGAGCATGATGTCGTGCGCAAGGAAATGCTGTCCTATTGGGGCGGCATGATGGATCTGGGAGCAACGTCTTTTTGGGAGGAGTACGACCCTTCGCTTGCCGACGATCAGCATTACGGCATGTATGGCATGCCATTTGGCAAAAGCCTATGCCATGCCTGGGGGGCAGGTCCGATCTACTTGATTGGAAAATATTATCTGGGCATCACCCCGGCTTCACCTGGTTATGAAACCTACATCATTCGGCCAAACTTGGGCGGGCTGCAGCATATGCAAGGGACCGTTCCAATTGGCGAAGGGCAGATCACGGTCAAGATGGATCTGTCCAGCATTCAAGTGAAAAGCACAAGCGGCTCTGGAGTGCTGATCTTTGTGAGCAGTAGTCTTCCCAAATGCCCGGACGCCGAAGTTAGAAGCATCGGGAGTAACACCTATGAAGTAGCCGTAAAAGCAGGTAAGCCTTACCACATAACTTATCAGGCATAGGACATTTCAGTGGAGAAACTCCTCAGGCGGGGAGTTTCTTTGCGTGCAAGCTGATTACTTTACTTTTTATTTTTCTTGACTTGGAGTGAACTCCGGGTTGTATAATCACATTTGATACAGATAGAGAAAACAGACTAGGGAGATAGGAGATTCTTATTCGCAATGAATGCAAACAAAAAATCGAATTTTATTCGCCAAGCCTTGCTGCTCGGATTATTTTCGACGCTAGGCCCGTTTACGATTGATATGTATCTGCCGGCGTTCCCGGAAATCGTGGAACAGCTTGGCTCGTCAGCTTCGCTTGTTCAATTCAGTCTCACAGCCTGCTTGCTCGGACTTGGCATCGGCCAGCTTGTGATGGGCTCGCTCAGCGATGTCTATGGCCGACGTATTCCGCTGCTTATCTCGATGGCCTTTTATGTGGCGTCCTCATTGGCATGCGCATTCTCGCCGAATATCGTTCTCTTGATCCTGTTCCGCTTTATTCAAGGCGTTGCCGCTTCGGCCGGTATTGTTATTTCCCGCGCGATCGTACGCGATTTGTACAGCGGTCACGAGCTTACCCGATTCTTCTCGCTGCTTCTGCTCGTAGGTAATTTGGGACCTCTCGTGGCGCCTGTTGCCGGCAGCGGGGTGTTGTCGGTTACCTCCTGGATTGGCGTCTTTATCTTCCTGGCGGTGCTTGGCATCTACCTGCTCTCCGTGACGAAATGGAGCCTCAAGGAAACGCTGCCGGTCGACCGCCGCAGCCCTTCGAACTTCGGTCAGCAGCTGCGCAATTACGGTTCGCTGTTACGTGATCGCCAGTTTGTCGGCTACATGCTGGCACAAGGCATTATGATCGCCGGGGTATTTGCTTACGTATCGGGAACACCGTTTATTTATCAAAATATTTACGGAGTATCGCCAACCGTATTTGCTCTTCTGTTCGGTTCGAACGGAGTCAGCCTGATCATCGGCTCCCAGATCGTTGGACGGCTGGCGCATCGCGTTTCTGAACGAAGCTTGTTGCTATTTGGACTTTGCCTTGCCTTATTGGCAAGCATCATCGTTGTAGTGGTAACGCTTGTTCAAGGACCGTTATTTACGCTTGTTATTCCGCTCTTTGTCTTTGTAGCCTCGATTGGCATAACCTCAACGGCAGCATTCCCGCTTGCGATGGAAAGCCAGGCTAATCAGGCGGGCAGCGCGGCTGCACTGCTTGGCGTTATTCCGTTCCTGCTTGGCGCGGTTGTGGCTCCGCTCGTTGGCATTGCCGGGGAAGATACGGCTGTTCCGCTTGGAATCATTATTTTAATTACAAGTATTGCGGCCATGCTCGCCTACTTCCTGCTCGTAAGAAGAGGCACGAGTGCGCCTAAATTAAACACGGTAGGGCAAAAAGCCGTATAAGAGCCCGACAAAATCCCGATCATGGTTGATCGGGATTTTTGTCATGAAGATCAGATAGGATTTGACTACAGCCGTCTCGTGCTATACTCTGATATAACGATGAAACAGTAAAAGGGAGATACAAATGCCTTCGATTATAACTAAGCCGTTCGACAAAGAAATGCAAAGCCTGTTAGGCGAGTTAAGCTCTGGTTACCATGCCGGGGAATTGAGCCGGAAGGATCCTTCGGAATTGCCGGAAGTGATTTACACGATTGAGCATAATGACGAAATGGTTGGATACGGAGTCGTGCGGGAATACGCGCAGGGCAACCAGCTCATTCAGAATGCCGAAAAGGATTATTTTCACCCGGATGAAAGGTACCTGGAGAAGGATTTCTATATTGATATCAAGAACGAGACGAACTTTATTTTTATTGAAGCGTTGGATGTGCTGAAGGAACATGAGGGAAATGGGTATGCGGCATATTTCGTGAATTGGCTGAAAGCGAAATATCCGAATAAAAAGATGTATGTCTATTCGCTCGATAAATCACAGAATTTTTGGTACAAACAGCAGTTTGAAGTGGTAGGAAGCACGGTGTGGATGACTTACAATTAAATGACATGAGTGAACGTGATAAGAGGGATAATATTAAAAATGCCGTTGACTTTCCCTAGGGAAGGCGAACGGCATCTTTTATTTTATTGATCCTTTAATTCAAATGAGGTTAAGAGCTCTTGGTTTAAAATGTTCAGAATCCTTTCTAAACTTATTTTGTTATCTACGATACGGAAATCGATTAAACCAAAAAACGTTTTTGCGTTGTCCTCAGGGGTCTGCCCCACCTCAATTGCTTCGTAGCTGACTTGCAGAACCTCGCAACCTTTAATGGAGTATAAAATGCCTGCGGCCGTGTTGGTCAGTTCGTTATCCAGATGTAACGTATACCTTGTGTAGTTTAACATGATGCTGTTATTATTCAAAAATATCCTCCTATATTGGTAAATTTTTATAGTTAATAGTGGTAGTATAGCATGAGTACTTTCTAAATGTAAGTATAATATACGAATAATATAGGGCTAAAGTCATGTTTTTTTGCGGGCAACAAATAAGAACTGCTTTGCATCGTGCATATGAATAAGCTTCGCAACTTTAAATAGCAGCTTGCGTTCATAACAAGGAATTTAAATTGTCCATTTTAAATCCTCTACCATAGCGGATTTTTTTTGTGCGAATTGCCCTTTGACAGTAAGTTGTTAGTTACAGTAAGCTGTAACTAACACACTTTAGTGACAATATAACACTTTCATGTGCAGGAGGGGACGATGGATACCTTTACCGCGAAACAAGTTACTGAGATCATTCAGCTGGACGATGCAAAAATGAATCTTAGAACGGTGCGTTATTACACGCAAATCGGGATACTCCCGCCTCTTGAGTTAGTGGGGAATAAAAGAGTATACACGAAAAAGCATGTACAATACCTTAGAGCGATCATCACCTTAAGTAGAACGGGTGAAACACTAGCGGCCATTCAAGAAAAGTTAAGAAATCTCTCCATGGAGGAAATTGAAAAAATCGGTGACCAGATTAATCTTTTTAATCCTGAACGTGTTTTGGAAAGCGAAACGCATCAAATCACGGAAGATGTTGCGATTACCTTGAGTCCGCGTTTATCGGAGGAGGTAAAACAAAAAGTCATTGAATCCGTTTCCATGCTTTTAAGGGGAGATCGCGATTGAATATCGAATATAGACTTGCAAAATCGATGATGGAGAATGAGGAGGGACTGAATCATCTTTGGATTCGATTGGCTGAAGTTGATCAGTCAGAGATCACAGATATTCAAATAAATGTTGGTATGCCAGAAGGTATATTTCGTTTGCCAAACCTAAATCATCACAACGAAGATGAGGCAGGTACAATCGTACTTGCAAAAACGGATGATCTTATGTTGGAAATCTATACGACGAACCAAATCGCTTGCGTTGATCATGCAATAACCGTTGATATCGTATTTATGGATTGGCAAAAACATCGCTGCATGCAATCTGTTTCTATTCCTATAAGGGTAGTATTGGCAGATGAAATGGAAACCGTAGAGATTGATGATGAGGTTGTTAATCGCGTTACGCAACTGGCCATTAAACAAGCCTCTAATGAATTAGATGAGTTTGAGGTAATCGGAATCCGTCCTAAAAGGTTGACTTTAAATAACGAATATTCTTTTCTGGAGCAGAAGTATCGGGTAGATGGTTGAAAATTGCTGATCGGAGTTGAAGATATGACCCTTATTCCGTATGTAAGGCATGAGTATACCGTGGAACATGAAGACCGGTTCGGAGTAACATATTTTGATATGGTGATGGCGTGCAGCATAACGGATGCAAAAGAGCGCATACGCGGCAGACGTCCATACGTCAACATTCGAGCTGTAACAAAAAATCCGTCTATTAAAGCCAAAAGAAGCCGGTCCCCTCTTTAGGGGCCGGCTTCTTTTGTGCGAGCTGGCTAATTTCTTGCCCGGCTTAAAGGAGCTTTTTGGAAATTAGGCGAATATGTAAATAATTATTCCTCACGCATATCAGCTTCGGAAGTATAGCATCCGTAAGATCACTTCAGGATGGGACGTGATTAGCTTGCATCTGCCGATTCATAAGAGATTATTCCGCAACCGAAGCCATGCGCTCCAAACGATGATTATTTCCAATCTATTTATTCTTCTAATCCCCCTTGCCATGGGTGTATTTCTGTATGCCAAGGTTGAGAACAGCCTGGAAAAAAGCACGAACCGGTCCAATGAAGCGATGCTGGAGCAGCTTAGGCTGACGCTCGACAATAAACTGTCGGAGGTCGATCTATTGGCCCGTCAGGTTGTATTTGATCCCAAGCTGGATTACATGCTGAAGATACAAGGACATCCAAGCAGCACGGACCGGTATCAGTTCGTCGAATTTATGAGGGACAAGCTGGCTCGTTACCGGAATATGACCAGCAGCTTCATTTTTGATTATTTCGTCTATTTCTCGCGAAGCGATACGATTATCAAATCCGATCAGCTGACCGATTCCCATACGTTTTACGAAACAAATTATACCTTTAAAGATCAGTCCTACGAGCAGTGGAAAACCGGTATGCTGGAAAGCACGCATCAATCGGCGTATCTGCCGGTTACTTCCCTCTCCCGAGGACTAAATCCGCTCGCAAGCCTTGAGGTTATTCCGGGCGACGTCATCGTGTACGAGCAAACGCTGCCCGTCAGCTCACCGTCGGATCATCTGGGGAATTTTATCGTTCTGATCGACGTAAATGAGATCAAGGCGATGTTCGCCCAGCTCGAATCGGCAAGCAACAGCGACATTTATATTCTGGATAACAACGGACAGACGATTATGAGCACCGGCTCCGCGTTGTTCCCGGCGGATCTGCTGAAGCGAATGGATCAGACCAATGCCCCTTTTGCTTACAAGATGGGCGGAGTGGATCAGATGGTATCGTTCGTAAGCTCTCAGAAAGCGGGCTTCCGCTATGTATCGATTACCCCGAATAACGTGTTCATGAAGCAGGTGAACCAGATTCAAAGCTGGTCGCTCGGATTATTTCTTTTATGCCTAATTGCCGGTCTGCTTGCGGTTGTAGCGGGGGTATACCGCAGCTATAAGCCGCTGCACGCCACCATACACGCGATTATGCGCGGCAAAGCCATTCACGGGCGCTCCTTCTACAATGAATACGAGTTCATAAGGCAGACGTTTGAGGGCTCTATTCATGAAGAAAAGCATTTGCGGAACACGCTGACCAGGCAGACACCGTTCATACGCGCGAACTATTTATCCCGCCTGCTGCACGGCTATATGGATGTGGATCTGTCCTCCGAGAGTGAAGAATCGCTGCATTTCATGAATTTGAACTTTATTAGTGACCGGTTTGCCGTATTTCTGGTGAAAATCGAGGATGTGCATCTCTTCTCCGACGAGGATGAAGAGAAGTGGGCAAGAGCCAGGTTTGTGGTATCCAACATTGGCATTGATCTGATCGGCCCTCCACAGAAGGGATATGTCGTGGAGCTCGAACGGGACCGGCTTGCGTTCCTAATTAATCTGGATAAGGAGCGGAGGAACGAGGAAGCCGTCATCCACGATATCGTGCAGTCCCTCTACGAGATTCTATCGAAGAAATTTAATATTGGAATCACGATCGCGGCCGGAGGCGTCCACGAAGGTCCGAAAGCGATCCGGAACTCTTATCCGGAAGCGCTGGCCGCGTTGGAATACAGGCTGATTTTGGGCAAAAACGCGATTATTTATTTTCAGGACCTTGCCAGCACGAAACAGCATTACTACTATCCGCTTGAAATCGAGATTCAGCTGACGAACTTCGTAAGAAGCGGCGATACCGACAATGCCGGCAAGCTGCTGGACAAAATCTACGAGATGAATTTCTCGTCCAGCCACTTCACGCCGGAGATGGGGAAATGTCTGTTCTTCAATATTATCAGTACCTTCCTGAAAATCATGAATTCGACGAATATGAATCAGCTGGAAGAGCTTGGCGAGGACTTTGATCCGATAAAAGCCGTGTTTACTTATACAACGGCAGAGGGGATGCAGCGGAAGACAAAGGAGCTGTACGATACGCTTACGAGATCCTTCAACGTGGAGCGCTCCGATCATCGCACCCAGCTGCTTCATGACATACTGGCTTATGTGGAGCAGATGCTGGGCGATTCCAATCTGGGGCTTGCGATGATTGCCGAGCATTTCCGAATGACCCCGCCGTATATTTCTACATTCTTTAAGAAAAATCAGGGGCAAAACCTGATCGACTACATTACCCAGAAGCGGATGAAAGCCGCAAAGCAGCTGATGGACAATAAAGATCTGACGATTGCGCAAATCGCGCAGCTGGTCGGCTATAACAATGATGTTGTTTTTATCCGGGGATTCAAGAAGCTTGAGGGAATTACGCCGGGGAAGTACCGGGAGACCATTGTACCGGATGCCATTAGCTTGAATGAATAGCAAGACAGTCTCCATGAGACTGTCTTTTCCTTTATAAATCGAGTACTGATCGGTTTTAAGATCCAACTGATTTGTTTTTTGCTTGCGCCGAAATCTTATGAAAATACAACGCAGATGAAAAGTAGAGCATAGGCGCACCTCGGCCTCCGAACGTAAACTTGGAATCGTAAGCGCTTGTAAGACGATGGCCACTAATTCAGGGGGAGTGTTCACGCGTATGAACAAAACTTTAAAATGGTCCGGCAGTATTTTGACCGTATCGGCTCTTGCTGTGTCGCTTGCGGCATGCAGCAGCGGGAATAACGGGAGCAAGGGAAACGCCGAGCAGCAGACAAGCGGAACCGAATCGGCAGGAAGCAAGGAAACGCAGCCGCCAAAGCTTAGCCAGCTTTCTTATTGGGTGGCGAATCACGCCGCAGCCGCAGCGCAAATGAAAACCTATGCGGAAATGGGCATGTATCAAGAGAGGGAGAAGGAATCGGGCGTCAAGGTTGAATTCCAGCATCCGCCGCTTGACCCGGCGCAAGCGAAGGAGCAGTTTAACCTGATGATCGTGTCCAGCAAGCTTCCGGATGTCATTGAATACAACTGGAATGATTACTTGGGCGGTCCCGAGAAAGCGATTCAGGATAACAAAATCATCAAGCTTAACGATCTCATTGATCAGTACGCGCCTAATCTGAAGAAGCTGCTCGACGAGCATCCGGACTGGAAGAAGCAAATCACGACGGACAACGGCAGTATCTATGCCTTCCCGTTCCTCCGCGGCGACGATAAAGTAAGGGTATTCTTCGGACCTGCGATTCGCCAGGATTGGCTCGACAAGCTGGGCTTAAGCAAGCCGGAAACCATTGATGACTGGTACAACGTATTGAAAGCGTTTAAGGAAAAGGATCCCAACGGCAATGGTCAGGCGGATGAAATTCCTCTTTATTTGGACAAAGACCTGTTAAATGTAGACGCTCCATTCCTTGGGGCATGGGGAATTAACAACAGCTTCTACCAGGATAACGGTACAGTGAAGTATGGCCCGATTCAGCCGGAATTCAAGTCTTTCCTGGAGACGATGAACAAGTGGTATAAGGAAGGACTGCTGGACAAAGATTTCGCCGCGCCTAATGCCAAGCTGCTGGACAATAAAATGACAACGAACCTGCTGGGCGCAACGGCTACCTATAACGGCGGCGGAATCGGCAAATACGCCGGTCTTATGAAGGATAAAGATCCTGGCTTCAAGCTTGTTGCGGCTCCTTATCCGGTGTTAAACGCCGGCGATACGCCGATTTGGGGGCAAAAGGATTTTGCCTTTAACGGGATTGGGGCGGCCATTACGACAAGCGATAAAAATCCGATCGAAACCGTTAAATGGCTCGATTACGCGTACGGCGAGCAAGGCGAGCTGCTGTTCAACTACGGCATTGAGGGCGAAAGCTATACCATGCAGGACGGAAAAGCGGTCCTGAAGCCGGAATTATTGACTCCGTCCAACGGAATCAGCAGCCAGCAAGCCATTGCCAAGTATAACCGTGCCACATGGAGCGCGCCGTTCGTGCTCAGCGACAACTTCCAATTGCAATATCTTGCTCTCCCGCAGCAGAAGGAAGCTCTCGAAATCTGGTCCAAGCCAACGGTTGAGCGCAAGATGCCGCTTGTGACGCCAACGCAGGACGAGAGCAGCAAATTCGCTTCGATTATGACGGATATCAATACCTACAAAGACGAAATGCTGTTGAAATTCATTATGGGCGTTGAGCCTATCGACCAATTCGACAACTATGTGAAGAAGATTAAGAGCATGGGAATCGACGATGCTGTCCAAATCCAGCAGGCTGCGCTCGAACGCTTCTCCAAGCGTTAACCCCGGAATCGGCTTGGTGGGGGCGAGCGGGCTCGTCTCCACCGGCGCGAGTGCGTCACCTTGAACAGAGAGGAAGGAAGGATCGATGTCCAAAAACGTCGGGAATCCAGCTTTGCGGCACACGATAAAAACGGATATGAAGCGGCATTGGGGCGTTTATTTAATGGCGCTTCCCGTTCTTGCTTACTATATTATTTTCCATTACGGTCCCATGTACGGCTTGCAGATTGCGTTTAAGGACTTTCAGCCGTCCGATGGCATATGGGGAAGTACATGGGTGGGTTTCAAGCATTTTGAAAGCTTTTTTAACGGTATCTATTTCTGGCGCTTAATTACGAATACGGTCCTGCTCAATCTTTACGAGCTGCTGTTTGGCTTTCCGGCTGCGATTATTCTGGCGCTTCTGCTGAATGAGATCCTGAAGAGCTCATTCAAACGCATTGTGCAGTCCATCTCGTATTTGCCTCATTTCATCTCCATTGTCGTAGTGGCGGGGATGATGGTCGATTTTCTTAGCCGCACCGGTCTAGTGAACCAGCTTCTTGGCTCCTTCGGCATCCAGCCAATCGATTTTCTGATGGAGGAGGGCTGGTTCCGGTTCTTGTACGTCTCCTCGGGAGTCTGGCAAGGCGTGGGCTGGGGATCGATTATTTACCTGGCCGCGATATCAGGGATTGATCCAACGTTGTATGAAGCTGCGCGAATAGACGGAGCGGGGCGGTGGAGACAAACGCTAAACGTGACGCTGCCCGGGATTATGCCGACGATTATCATTTTGCTGATCCTGCAAATGGGCAATATGATGTCCGTTGGCAGCGAAAAAGTACTCTTGCTCTACAACCCGCTTACCTATTCAACGGCAGATGTTATTTCAACCTACGTGTACCGTAAAGGGGTATTGGAGGCCAGTTACAGCTTTACCGCCGCAGTTGGTTTATTTAACTCGATAATCAGCTTTATCCTGATTGTGGCAGCCAATAAAATCAGCAAGCGGTTCAGCGAGACCAAATTGTGGTGATAGAGGAGACTTGCTATGAAAAGAACGATGGGAGAGAGGGTATTCGGCGGGATAAACGTCATTCTAATGATTGGCCTATGCGTGGTGACGCTCTATCCGTTCCTGTATGTACTATTCGCGTCGTTTAGCGATGCAACGGCTTTCCTGCAGAACCGCGGGCTGCTGCTGGCGCCAGCCGGATTTGATCTAAGCGCTTATAAGGCGGTATTCCGAAACCCGATGATCATGAAAGGGTATGAGAACACACTGCTCTATGTGCTGCTCGGAACAGCCATTAACCTCGTCATGACCGCTATCGGCGCTTACGTGCTTTCCCGGCCGAATTTGTATTTCCAGCATTTTCTGATGTTCCTCATTGTGCTCACGATGGTCTTTCACGGCGGATTGATTCCAAGCTACCTGCTCGTTAACAAGCTTGGCATGATGAATACGATGTGGGCGCTGCTTATTCCAGTCGCTATCAATACGTATAACCTGATTATTATGCGTACCTCGTTCCAGACCATTCCGGCGAGCCTGGAGGAATCGGCAAGGATGGATGGAGCGGGGGAATGGACGATTTTATTCCGGATCGTGCTTCCGCTGTCGATGCCCGTTATCGCCGTCATGATTCTATGGTATGCGGTAGGCCATTGGAACTCGTATTTCAGCGCGCTTGTCTATTTGCGCGACACGGAGAAGTATCCGCTTCAGCTCGTGCTCCGCGACATTCTGATCGCCAACAGCACGGATTCGATGATGACCGGTGCGGCCAGCGATGATAAATACGCCATTGGCGAAACGATCAAATACTCGACCATTATCGTGTCGACTTTGCCGATTATTTGCTTGTATCCGTTCTTGCAGAAGTATTTCGTTAAAGGCGTTATGATCGGGGCGATCAAAGGGTAGGAGGATGGCCATGACAACGGTGACGTACGACAATGCGCCAAGCAGCTGGAACGAAGCCTTGCCGCTTGGCAATGGGCATTTCGGCGGGATGGTCTATTACGAAGATGAGACGATGACCATGGCGCTTAACCACTACGAGGTGTACTATCGCAAGCTGCACCGTTACAGTACAGCCTTTCGGCAAGGAGAGGGACAGCACTTCGGTTTGCAGTATGGCCGGACCTATGCCGAGCTTCGGAAGCATGCCCAGGCGATGTACCGCAGCCCTGCAGAAGAACCGTTATTTCTATACGGAGATGCCCTGAGCGACAGCAGCATGTACCGGCAATACGGCAAGTCGCCCGGGGGAAGCTCCCATTATCCGACCGGAGAGATAAAGCTCTATCCGTCTGCGGAGCTGAAGGATCCGGATCATTACGAGCTGCAGCTTGACGTAATCCAGGCGGAAGTCCGGCTGCGGATCGAGAAAGAGGGCAAGAAGCTCGAGGTTGCAACGATGGCAGCCGAAGACGGGGATTTCATTGTCATGGATATTAAACAAACGGAAGGCACTCTGCTAAGCGAAATCGAGCTTGCGCTGCCGTTAAGAAGATATGCCGATAGTCAAGCTTCCTACCATTGGCATGATGATACAACCATTTATTATACAGGCTCCTTCTACCCGGACGGGGAAGACAAGGAACGCCATCGTCCCTTTTCCTTTGTTGCGATAACAAAGCTGCTTGGCGCGAAAGGAACAGCCGTGAATAGCGACGGAGCTATTCGAATTCGGTTAGATGAAGCAGAAAATAGTCTAACTTTGCTTACGTCGGTCGTTACGGAAGTGCAGGCGAAGGACCCGTTGCAGACTGCATTCGAGCGTCTGCGTCAATTTATTCCCGGACTAGCCGCGGCGAGAAAACGCCATCAATCCTATTGGCAGAGCTTCTGGAGGCGTTCGTCCGTTACGCTTCCGGATAAGCTGCTCGAGGATTTATACCGGATCAACCTTTATGCTTTGTCCTGCAGCAGCGGACGCGGAGGTACCATGCCTGAACAGGCTTGTGGACTAAACGGTCTATGGGATATTAAGCAGCCGACCAAGTGGGGCAGCATGTGGTACTGGGATGTGAACATTCAAGCCGCCTTTTGGCCGCTGTATACGTCCAATCACCTGGAGCTGGCCAGCTTGTTTAATGAAGGCTTACTCTCCTATGCCGGCACCGCCGAACGAATGGCTAAACAGTTCTACGGATTGGACGGAATTGCCGGGGATTACCCGCATGCTTTGTATTACAGCATTTGGCCGTGGTGCGCGCAGTTTTTATGGGATTATTACAGGTACGGTATGGACGAGACGTTTCTGCGGGAGAAGGCTTATCCGGTGATTCGAAAGATCGCCCATTTTTTTGAAGGGTTATTGCAATTTGAAGCCGAGAGCGGTTTGTATTACGTCTTCCCGGATATTTCGCCGGAGCAAGGACCGCTTACGCGTAACTCGACTTGTACGCTGGCATCCGTCAACTATTTATTCCGCATGGCGATAGAAGCCAGCAGATTGCTCGGCGAGCCGGAGGAAGAGCGGAGTAAATGGGAGGACATTGCGGGGAAGCTGGCTCCTTATCCTGAAGCGGATTCTACGCGTTACGGGAAAATATGGCTCGATTCCGAATGGGCGCCGCCGGATATTCCTCTGCGGCATCCGTCATTATTAATGCCCATTTATCCGATTGGCGAGATCGATAGGAATGCGGAGTTGCCACTGCGACAGCAGGCAGAAAATACGCTTCGTTACGCGGCGGAAAATACGGAATTCGGCATGTTCCAATTCGGCTGGCTGTCCTGCGCGGCTTCGCGGTTAGGCAGGGGAGACGATGCGCTGCGGCTGCTGTATGAGCAGGGCATCGACCTGTCGCTTCGTTGCAACGGTTTGTTCGCGGAGGAGACGGAAAGATGGATGAATTACTGTAACATAACCAATGAACCCTTGTACCATCCGTTTATGATGGAAGCTTCCGGCGAGCTTGTCGCTGCCGTTAACGAGATGCTGCTGCAAAGCTATGACGGCGTAATCGAGGTGTTTCCTGCCGTTCCGGAAGGAACCTTGGAGCGGAAACGGACAAATGGCATGTATAACCATCAGTTAGAGGAGCGGGCTTATGGCAAGTGGGAAGCATGCGATTTCAGGGGATTGCTTGCGGTTGGCGGCTTTGAAGTCAGCGCCAGACGTCAGGCAGGACTTACGAAATGGGTACATATACGAAGCCTTGCCGGCGGAAGAGTTGTGTTGAGGAATCCGTTTGACGATAAGGAGAACGTCAAGGTTGTGAATTTGTCCGGATGTGCCTTGACGCTGGAGGACGATGCGCGTGATCAAGGCTGTCTGGTTTTTGATACGGTTCAAGGCAGTGATTACCTCGTCTATGTTCATCTTGCGGAAGGTACTATATTGTCGGATTGGCCGCCGGTTCATGCAAGGGGGATAAGGGATAACAATGCCATCAGCAGCCCGCATGTTCATGAAGCGCACACAAGTCGGCGCGTATTTCTGGGGAAGAACCGGGACACGGAGCATTATCGGCTGCTCGATCATTTTACCTTCGATTATTACGCGGGAAACAACAGAGTGTCGAGGCTTGCGGCATACCGGCTGGACTTTGGCGTTAAGGAAGAACTGCCGGGCAAAAATTATGCGGAAGCTCTTCCCCGTCAGATTCATATTACAGGTGTGCTTGGTCAGGCATTCCGAAAAGTAACCCCGGATCTGATCTTTACGCCATATAGCGGGATTGGCTGGGAGCGGACGGAACAATTAACAGCTATCGACCGCGGATCGCCCGACTTGCTTCGACGAGACTTTATTGGTGGAGCAGGCGATGCGGTTTTTAGGATCGAGCTTCCCAAAGGCCGATATGACCTCCTAATCGTTTCGGGAGACGAAGCAGCACCCTCCTGCACAGAGCTTATAATCCTTGGACAGCTTCACTGGAGACCGGAGAAGTCTCTCAAAGCGGGGGAATACGCAACGAATACCATCCCGGTTACGCAAAAAAAGGATGGCTTCGTACAGCTGCATTTCCGTTCATGCGAAGGTCTGCCTTGGCGGATAAATTTGCTGGTGATCAATCGAAATTACTCGTATTTGTGATTTTGCGAGTGAAGGAATTGCTGGATGCAACGGCGAAGAAGTTTGACGCGGAAGTTCTTTCCAAAGTTACAGAGAATTTAAGAAAGAAGCAAGGCAAACAAACAGGATGTTGAAGAAATCGGAGGAATGGAAATGGTGCAGATCCGAAGATTGACAGGCGCTGAAATACAAGAAGCTGTGCGCTTGTCGGATGCGACATTCCGGGACGGCAATCAGACGTCCATGGGCCAATTGTTCCCGTTCCTCTTCTCCGATGCGGCGTTGCACTTATCCTACGGCGCATTTGAAGAAGACGGCAAATTGGTATCGTTTATGGGCGTTGTCCTATGGACGATCCGGATTGGCGAGGCAGCGCTGCGCGTAGCCTCGCTTGGTTCGGTCTGTACGGAACCGTCGGCAAGAGGCAAAGGGTACGCGAGTCAGCTATTGGAGCAAGTTCAGCAATTCACGCGGGATGCAGGGGCTTCCTTGCTGCTCGTATCCGGTGACCGTTCTTTATACACGCGGGCGGGCTGCAAGCTGTTCGGGAGAATTAGCAAATATCGCATGAATGCGCTGCAAGCAGAATCCTTGCTCGGTGGATCGGAAGAAAAAGGCGAGATCCGGGAGATGCGGCCGGAAGATTTGTTTGCCGTGCAGGAGGCTGCTGAAACTCGGCAGATACGTTATCAGCTGGGCATTAATGAATTCGGCACGCTGCTCAAGGCGGAAGCCATTGCAAGCGTGATGCGGATGAGTCAACGGGTATTTGTGCAGGAGTTGGATGGGAAGGTTGTCGGTTTTGCGGTGATTGGCGTTACGTCGGATACGCAATTAAACGGGTCGGTTCTCGATTATGCCGGAGATTCGGCGCAGGTTGTCAGATTATTCGCCGAAGCCGTAAACCGAATTGGCCTGCAATCCTTGGAGATTCCTATTCCGTGGCATGAAAAAGCCATTCATGAACGGTTGTCGGCGATTCCTTCTGCGGAGGAAGGTCAACCGGGTACCGTCCAAATTCTGAGCGGCGAGGCATTAATGGACCAGTTATCGCCATGGCTGGAGAAACAAGAAACCGCGAATGGCCTTCATTTGAACCGGAAGGACATCGGCAGCTGGCAATTGTCCGACTCTACAGGCCGGCCCTCCGCCTCGTTAAGCGATGAAGAACTGATTCGATTGCTATTCGATCGTGTCGGAACGAATGATATACAGCTGCCTGCTGAAGCCGATGCCTACCGGGAATTATTCCCGGTTCCGTTTCCGTATACGGCGGGCTTGTGCTTTGTGTAAAGCTTTATAATAGCAACCTGTTTCGTTTATATGAATAAAGCTGCCGGCTGCGGCAGCTTTATTTTTTTACTCGTTTCGCCAATGACGGAGATAACCGTTTCACCTTATATAGATTAGAAAAGATGCGTTTTATATATAAAACAGGTATTATTAATTATAAACGTTTATTAAATCAATCAAATTTTGCGGGGGAAATCTTTGGAAACACTCAGAACCTTTTTCACTCATCCGATTATCAAAAGAATTGTGTTTGTTTTACTGGTCGTAGTTCTGCTCTACAGTCTCCGCGATATGTTGAATTTGTTGCTGCTGCTGTTTATGGTCACGTTTGTGATGATGCGGCTGCAGAGCTTTATAACCAAGCAAATTCGCAGGGTGATCCCGGTGTCGCCCGTTGTAGTAACCTCTGTCTTGTATGTCGCGCTTGTGTTTGGCCTCGTTTACGGTCTGGTCAATTACGTGCCGAAGCTGATTAACGAGATCGTGGATATCGTCAACAACGTGCAAAAGTTTCTAGGTTCAGCGCAAAACGATCAAATCGCTCAGGTCGTCGCGGATACGCTCGACAAAATCGAATACAAAACGTTTCTGAACAGTGCGCTTGCTTATGCCAAGATGATTGGCGGCTGGCTCGAGATTATTTTGCTGGTTATTCTGCTAAGCTATTTCTTCCTTCTGGAGAGGCGTAAAATCGTTAATTTTACCGAAAAATTCAGCAAAAGCTCGATTGGCTGGCTGTATCTTGAATTCCGTTATTTTGGCGGCAAGTTTATTGCTTCCTTCGGCAAGGTGCTTGAAGTCCAGCTGATGATTGCCTTATTTAATACCGCCCTTACGATTGCCGGTCTATGGATCATGGGCTTCCCGTACCTGTTCGCGCTGACCATTATGGTATTTTTGCTAAGCCTCATTCCGGTTGCGGGTGTCGTTGTTTCCTTTGTCCCGATCGGGATTATCGGCTACCAGATTGGCGGAGTTAAAACCGTCATTTGGGTTATCGTTCTGGTACTGCTCATTCATGCTCTTGAAACGTACTTCTTGAACCCAAGGTTATATTCGCACAAAACAAACCTGCCGATGTTTTACACGTTCTTTATTCTTATTTTGTCCGAGCATTACATGGGCATCTGGGGGCTGTTGATTGGTATTCCAATCTTTATGTTTATGCTGGACGTGTTAAAGGTGGAGCAGGCTGATTCGTTGGAAGAGCAGACGAAGCCGGTGAAAAGCGGACGATCATCGGATCTATAATCTCATTATGAGACAGTTGGTCATGATGACCAGCTGTCTTTTTTTCTTTTAAAGCTGTTCAACGTAACATTCCAATCGCTGGAAGCGTATATATTTTAGCTAATAGTCTAAGAAATTTTTTCGTGTAAGGAGCGTTGATTAATTGAGACCAAACAGGCAGAATATATATTGGTTTTTAGCCGGAGTATGCAGCAGCGCAGTTGTATTTATCGTAGTAGGAAGGATTCACTTATCCCATTTAGCTGCTGTCCTGCTGACTGCCGTAATCGTTACTTTAGGCGGTGGCAGTATTAAGAGGGCTTTTAGGGTTACGGACGAAAGGAGCTTCCACCCGCTGTTTTTCAGCGCAGGGATGCTTTTATTGTTTATTGGTTTTAGCATCATAGGCGTTATAAATTAATAAGGCAAGAAACGATTAGGAGTATGAACGGAAATGGAAGATATAAATAACATGGATGCTTTACAATCAACGAGAGGTAACAAATCTATTCGGAAGATAGCTCTGGTTATTGCGGTTTGTGTGCTTGGCTTTATCTTTTTTATGGGGAATACGCTAATCAATCAAAGCGGGTCTCAAGGTAAAGAGATTCATCCGCCAGAGGTTGAGTTTCCGCTCTCTGCGTACACGATGTTTAAGAGCAATGTGCCGGGTTTCCCGTTAACCATTGCAAATAAGGAAGCAACGCGCATTATCGTTCGCTCCTCAGACGGGGATTTGCTATTATGGAAATCTTCAGACGGAAAAGTGATTTCCCAAGGGAAAAAGGCCGAAGTTAAACCTGGTGAAACAATATACTGGTCACCTTTAACGGAAGAGAATAAATTGCAATATAAAACGATAATCAAGCTTACGGCATACAACGGACGTACGAAGCTGGGAAGTACCGGTATCGAAATATCTTCCGAGAACAAGTTTATCTTTAGAGGAAAGCTAATAACGGAGTGAACGTTTTTATAGTTGGTGGATGGATGGAGGAGATTTTTTAGAGAGCCGGCCGTGCATGTTGCACAGTCGGTTTTTTGTTGTGGAAGAATAGTTGAAACAGTTATCGCATGGTAACCGTAAAACTATTATTCGATAACCTAACCAGATCGAAGCCCGCTATTATTCATTCCTCCGAATTGTAAGCAGTCACGATTTATGTAATGCCAAATCAAGAAGGAGAAGATCGTTGTGAGTGAAGACTGGAACCAAGTTGAGGAAGCATTAAAGAGCATTGAAGTCGTAGGACATGAGAATAACAAGCCGGTTTCCGTCATCGGCTTCTCGGAAGATTTGCGTTGCATCGGCATAGGAACGGATGCCGCGGTCTTTTATCATTCTGACACCCCTAATTACGCATATAAAGTATATACCGCTCAGTCATTAGAGAAAAAAAACGTGGAAGCAGGCATCTATGAACGCTTGCAAGGCTCCCCCTATTTTCCCCATTGTTATGGTGCCGGCTCCAACTATCTGGTCTTAAGTTTTGAACAAGGAGTTACTCTATATGATTGTCTTTTACAGGGGATCCCTGTTTCAGAGCAGGTGATAGAGGACGTCGAAAATGCCCGGGAGTTTATACGCAGCCAAGGGATGAACCCAAGAGATATTCATCTTAAAAATGTACTTTTGCAGGGCGGAAGAGGAAAAGTTCTCGATGTATCGGAATATAGCAAAGACGGAAACGATAACCGGTGGGAACACTTAGTATGGTCATACAAACATTTTTATCCTATGATTAGCGGAGTGCAGATCCCTTTATGGATATTGGAAACGATAACGAATTGGTATAACCGGATTGATACGGCAAGTTTCGGGATAGAAGATTTCTCTAAACGGGTGAGTCAACTTTTTTTGGGAAAACGCAAATAGGGCAGTTGTAAAAGGGCAGATGGTCTCAAGCGGACCATCTGCCTTTATTTCTTAATAGAGTGCTGTTTACTTAATCGTTTTGTTCACAAGATTAATATGGTTTAAGCCCGTTCCGCTTGTGCCGTCAAAGATGAATTCGAGCTGGTATTTACCGCGAACATAGGTTATTTTCTTTTGTACGGTTTTGCCCGACTTAATCAGGACGGACTCATTTGGAGTGCCCCAGTGTTGTACCAGCATTTTAACGGAGATTCCTCCCAGGTTAGTCTGCCGTTCCACATTTGTTCCGAAGTAACGCATTTCTCTGATTTTGCCCAGCTTATAGCTGATCGCATATCCAGGATGGCCCATCTCGGCATGATATACATCAAAGTCGTCGGAATCCTTAGCCGGAGATTCAGCTTCACCAATAGCTTTGATAACCGACTGGTGCGTAGTCGAACCAATCGTAAAACCGTGGAAATTAGGGAATTGACCACTAAGAGCCGGCTTATAGAAACTCATCAGCGTCTCATAAGCTTTTGCGTGATCGTCGACAGCAGCGGTACTTTGAGCAGCGGCAGCATGCGATGGGACAGCTCCTGTGGCAGACAATGCTAACGTTCCAGCGAGCACTGAAGCCACTGCGATATTTTTCATGGATTTATAAAATTTCATTTGATTTACCTCCTCGGGATGTCGGGATAAGTTCCCCGTTCAAGTTGCATTAGCTTTGACGCATGTACATTCAAAATTGTTGCAAGCAAGATTCGATGTAAATAATTACCTCGAAATGGGGAGGAGATTTCATTATGTGGTACAATTTTTTTAACCTTATGGCGACCTATTCTATTTTTAAAAAAACAGGAGGAAAGATAGATGGTTCAACTTATCCCTGTTAAAATTCAATCTTTCAGTACGAAAGCTGAGGTGACATAGTGTGATTCGTTTTCTTGTTTTTGCGATATGGATTATGGTTCTGATTATCGAAATGATTAGTTTTTCAAACACAATACATAGTGTCCATGAATTCGAAGAAACGTTATTCCATATCGTCCTTATAGTCGTGACGTTAGTAGTTGGAACTGTAGGAGCATTAATAGCTCGGAAGAATTGAAGATCACATGAGAGGATGAACGATTATAGCTGGGGCGAAGAGTTTTCTTAAGTTGTTTGCCAAAAATCTGAAGGAAGTCAAGGGTCCAGGCGAATATAGCGCTAATGGGATCACAGTCCTTTGCGTACATTGCCATTATAATAAATTCGAAAAAAGTTACGCGCAATTAAACACGGCTTTTATGAGTTTCCTTAATCTCGATTTTGCTAACCGTTCAGCAAATATATTAATCTGTGATCGTTGCGGTTATATTCATTGGTTTAATAAAGAAGTTAAAAGAGTGTATTAAAAAGGCAAGAAATATCGTCGATTAGAAGGCTGAGGAAGAAATAACTAGTCCAATCTACTAAATTTTGCTATGATTTCAATAGGAAAATTTTTACCTAACAAGGAGTCATAGACAAATGAGAAACAATATTTCTACATGCTTGATGGGAATCGGAATACTGCTGCTTGTCATTGGGTTTATTGAAGGCTTAGTTTTCGGGGATGCTCCTGATGGCTTTCATATGACCATTGCTCTATATTGGTGGTTGTCGGGTGTTACGGCAGGCTTTATCTTTATAGGCTTATCGGAAATCGTTAATCTGCTGCAAAAGCTAGTGAATAAATTTGATGCAAATCAACCGGTTCAATCCGGAATCTTATCGCTGTTCCAGCCAACTTCCTCCAGCAGCATACAGGAGAAGATCGCTGAAGCATCCGACACCAAAATTAAGGATCTGACGATTCTAATAGACGATGTGCGTTTTAAAGGATTCTTTGTTTTTACGGATACCGAAGTTAGAGTCATGAAAAAATCGTTGTTCCAGGCGGAGTCTGAAGCCGTGCTCATTAAGGAGATCAGCAAGAATAGTCTTTCGGCAGATTTCGAGAGGGATGAAGATTATGTTATCTTTTCATTTACGGAGAGCGGCGGAATACATAAATTAGCTTTTAAAACCTATAACATTTATGACTATGAACGAATAATCAATTTGCTCAAGCACAGAGAAAGCCGATAACTTATCGGCTTTTTTTGTTCCGCTTTTTCATTGCTGAACCGATTTACGGTAGCGAAGCGGAGAGATGCCTTCCCTACGCTTGAAGCAGGCCGTGAAATAAGGGGCATACCGGAAGCCAACCTCTTCGGCAATTCGTTCAATCGACCACTCGGAGGAAACGAGCAGCTTCTTCGCCCGGTCCAGCCGGAATTCAAGCAAGTAGTGGCTAGGCGTCATGCCGTATCGCTTCTTCATGCAGCGGACGATGTAATTAGGATGAAAGTGCAGTTCTTCGGCAAGCAGCTCGTATGTAATGTCTTTTTGGAAATTCTGCTGCAGATAAAAGGCGGCTTTTTCCGCGAGACGCGTAGCCGGCGTAATGGTTTTGTTTAAGCTTTCGCTCTCGAGCAGCGAGAGCAGCCGGGCTAGCAAGCTTTGTTCCTCCCAGAAGGAGTCTCCGACGGTCAGATTCAACAGCTGACGCATCAGCTTGAAGGCATTCCCGGAATCATTCAGGGCAATATGCTTCGGAATCCGAATGAGGTGGGGATTCAAGAAAGATTGCGCCGAGGCTCCTTCTTTGGCATGCGATTGCCAGATCAGATGCTCGAAATGCACCCAGTAAAAAACGGTATGCTGCTCGCATGGCTTCACCGAATAGTGTTCTCCGTCAGGCAGCAAAAGCAAGGTATCCCCTTTGCCTAGCGACCATTCCTGACCGTTCTCCCCGATAAACAACTTCCCTTCAGCCACAACAATCAAGTCGAATAGGCCGAAGTTTCTTCGATTGGGATGCCGGTCTCCGGCTCGGAACTCGGAGCAGCCGGACTCCCAGTAATAAGGGAGGGGCGGGGTTTGCAGTTCTACGAAGCTCAAATGCGATTCACCTCCTTACTGTGTCATTTTGTATAAGAAAAAGTTCAATCCATTCCTATTGATGCAGACGAATAAAGCATATACTCGAACTTACATGGAGTCAATTTTTATCGTTTTTAACGACTAGGCAGTCATCTGAAGGAGGATTATAATGAAGGACACGCAGATCAGCATCAAGGATGATTTTTGGAATGAATATACAGAGCTAGTACGAACAACGGTCATCCCATATCAATGGGAGGCTTTGAATGACCGCATTCAAGACGCGGAGCCCAGCTATTCTATCCGCAATTTCAGGATTGCGGCGGGCCTAGAGAAGGGCGAATTCGGCGGATGGATTTTTCAGGACAGCGATCTCTACAAATGGCTGGAGGCCGTTGCTTATTCGCTAGAACGTCAACCCGATCCGGAGCTGGAAAAGATTGCGGATGAAGCGATCGAGTTGATTGGACAAGCCCAGCATGAGAACGGATATCTAAATACGTATTTTACGATTCAAGAGCCCGGCAAAGAGTGGTCCAACCTGTATGAAGCGCATGAGCTGTACTGCGCGGGTCATTTGTTCGAAGCGGCTGTTGCTTATTACCGGGCAACGGGCAAGCGCAAGCTGCTCGACATTTCCTGCCGCTTTGCCGACCTTATCGCAAGCTTGTTTGGTAAGGAACCGGGACAAATGCAGGCTTATTGCGGCCATCCGGAGGTTGAACTGGCCTTAGTGAAGCTGTATCAGGTTACGGGAGAAGAACGGTATCTGAACCTGAGCTTGTACTTTATCGACGAACGCGGCAGCAAGCCGAATTATTTCCTGGAGGAATGGGAACGACGCGGCCGGACAACGATCTGGGCGCAAGGGGAGCCTAATCTCGAGGTGTACCAAAGCCATATTCCGGTTCGGGAGCAGCCGGTTGCCGTCGGACATGCCGTTCGGGCGGTATACCTGTATACAGCCATGGCGGATCTTGCCCGCTTAACCGGTGACGTCAAGCTCCGCGAAGCATGCGAGCGGCTGTGGGCGAATACGACCGGCAAGCAAATGTACATCACCGGGGGGATTGGCGCGACGCATCTAGGAGAAGCTTTTACCTTCGACCACGATCTTCCGAACGATATTGTCTACGCGGAGACCTGCGCGTCGATCGGCCTTATCTTCTGGGCACGGCGGATGCTTCAGCTGGAGGCCAAGAGCGAGTACGCGGACGTGATGGAGCGGGCCTTGTACAATAACGTGCTCGGAAGCATGGCGAAGGATGGCAAGCATTTCTTCTATGTGAATCCGCTTGAGGTATGGCCGGAAGCAAGCGCCATGAGCCCGGATAAATTCCATGTGAAGCCGGTTAGGCAAAAATGGTTCGGGTGCTCCTGCTGCCCGCCTAACGTAGCCCGTTTGTTAGGCTCGCTCGACGACTACATTTATGATGTGTCGGAGGACGGCTCAACCGTCCGTGTCCATCTGTTTATCGGAAGCGAAGTAGCATTCGAGACGGGAGGCCGGAAAATCGTAATGAACTAGAAATCGGAGCTCCCTTGGAACGGCCAGGTTGAATTTAAGATATCGCTGCAAGAAGATAAAGACGATGTTCCGTTTATGCTTGCGCTTCGTATTCCGAACTGGTTCTCTTCGAAAGAGCCGGTATTGAAAATAAACGGAGAATCAGTCCGTTACCATGTGGATAAAGGCTACGCCACCGTATACCGCGTATGGCAGGACGGTGATCAGGTGGAATGGCTGCTGCCAATCGAGACGTTGTTGATTGCCGCGAATCCGTTAATCCGCGCGGATGCCGGTAAAGCCGCCATTCAACGCGGGCCGCTTGTCTACTGCGTAGAGGAAGCGGACAACGGCAAGCCGCTGGCATCTCTATCGCTTGCGGAAGTGCCGGAACTATCGGCAAGCAAAGCTTCGGAACTGCTTGGAGGCTGCGTCGTAGTGGAAGGCAACGGAGTTGTTATTGACAATTCCGGCTGGGTGGAAGGTCAGCCTTATCAGCCGCTAACCAAGCATAGGGAATCCGTCCGTTTCAAAGCGATTCCTTACTATCTGTGGGGCAACCGTGAGCCTGGCGAAATGAACGTATGGCTCCGTTATTAAAAAGTTTTTCGTTACCTTGCATAATGTGGTGGTAGCTGGAGAAATTAATTTCAGCACCAAAAATTACATCACAAACCAACACATTAGGAGGGCTTTTCAATGTCTAGAAGCAACAGCAATACTTTAGTGGTACCACAAGCAGCGCAAGCTTTGGATCAAATCAAATTCGAAGTGGCTTCAGAGCTCGGTATTTCCTTATCGCGTGATGGTTACAACGGTGATATTACTACTTATAATGCCGGAAAAATCGGTGGATCGATTACTCGCCGTTTGGTTGAAATCGCTGAGCAAAGCCTCGGCGGTGCATCCACTAACTTCCGTCGTTAGTAAATACGAAGCCAAAAAGGCTGCCTACTTGATAGGCAGCCTTTTTGCTGTTCTTATTTATTGGCTTGCAGAGCCCGTTTGCGGGTCATTTGCCGAACGGATGCAAAGCAGATAAACGTCACCAGCAAGGCCGATACGATAAAGAAGACGGATCCCAATATGGAGTTCGAGACCGCATGCGCAAACTCCGATACGGAAGGGTGTTCCGCGCGGATCGAGGTATTAAACACCGTAATGAGAACCGCAAGGCCCAAGGAAGCACCGCTTTGATGGGCGACATTGACCAGACCCGAAGCCGCGCCGCTGTCTTGCGGCTGCACACCGGTCAGTCCCATTGCCGTAAGCGGCTGAAAGACCATTCCGGCACCGATGCCCATGATAGCGAGAAGAATAAACAGATCCGGAAAGAACGGCGTCTGAGCGGAGACCATCCGGCTTAACAGAAGCGTACCGATAATCGCAATGATTAACCCGGCAGACAGTACTTTGATATTGCCATATCGCCGAACCAGTCCCGGGATAATGTACATCATTCCGAACTGAGCAACGGTAAACGGCAGGAAGGCCAGACCTGCTTCAAAGGAGCTGAATCCCAGGGCATTTTGCAAATATTGCGGGATAAAGAAAAAGAGGGAGAAGTTCCCGCCAACCATCAGAAATCTTCCCAAGTATGCCCCGGAACGCTGGCGGTTCGCAAATAACCGCAGCGGGATAATCGGCTCAGCCGCCCGGGTTTCAATAAGAACAAATACCGCCAGCAGGACAACTCCGGCCGCAAGCGGAATCCAAGTTGCGGGGTTACCCCAGCCGTAATCCGCCGCTTGAACCAAACCGTAAACCAACGAGGTCATGCCGATAACGGAAGTAAGGGCGCCGCCTATATCAAAGCGGCCGGATCTGATGCTTGTTGGCTGA
Organism: Paenibacillus glycanilyticus NBRC 16618; assembly: GCF_004000805.1. Taxonomy (GTDB): domain Bacteria; phylum Bacillota; class Bacilli; order Paenibacillales; family Paenibacillaceae; genus Pristimantibacillus; species Pristimantibacillus glycanilyticus. Next base: position 25,976 of record NZ_BILY01000008.1, on the reverse strand, counting down.
ATAAACTTGTAAACCAGGTACAGCAAAACAATTCCGATGGGTACATTAATAAACATACCGAAGCGCCAGGAGACAAAATCGGTGAAGAATCCGCCAAGAATGAGGCCGATGCTTCCCCCTGCGGCGGATACGGCGCTGTACATGGAAATCGCCCGGGAGCGTTCCTTCGCTTCCACAAAGGTAGCCGACAGCAAGGCAAGCGCGGCAGGCGTGGCGAGTGCGGCGGCAAAGCCTTGCAGAGCCCGCGAGATAAGCAGAAATTCAGCCGTTGGCGCTATGCCTGCAAAGAATGAGGTCAAAGAGAACAACCCGATTCCGATGCCTAGCATTCGTCTTCGCCCCAGGAGATCTCCTGCCCGGGCACCAAGCAGCAAGAAACCGCCGAAGGCGAGAATGTAGCTGTTATGAACCCAAGTCAAGCTGGTTGTCGACATGTGAAGCGTCCTTCCGATTTGCGGAATGGCCGTTACCATGACGGACGCGTCAAGCACAACGATTAGCTGGCACGCGATAATAATCGTGAGAATAATCCATTTGGATTGATGCATGTTCACGTTCCTTTCTTGTTCCCGTGTTAGTGTTCCTGAAAGCTATTATGAATGGAATCGGCGATTCGAAGTAGATCGTTCCTGCTTAAAAGTTGCCTAAAGCTGCAATTCGATCGTTCTTTTGCTTTCCAATCGTCAAGAATGCTTATATAATCAGGATCAAGGCGGGAGGGATAGCGGATATGCCGGAGCAAACCATGGATTCCCGGTCAGCGGGAGGGAAAAGCATTTCGATTTATAAGAAAACGCTGGATCAGCTTATTGGAATGACGGAGAGGATGACGCTCGAAGAAGGGCGGAATACAACGATCGTACCTTTCCTGTCCATCGTCAAACGCAGTCATGATACGGTGAGGTGTCCAGGCGTGCTGACACCTTCTTTTTGTCTGATTCTCCAAGGGGAGAAGAAGCTGTATCTCGGCCAGGATATCTTTCATTACAGCGCGGGGGATTACGTTGCGTCGCTGCTGGATATCCCTGCATTTGGCCAGGTTGTCGGAGCAACCGAAGAGCAGCCTTATATCGGACTGCGCATTGATTTCACGACGCAGGAGATTGCTTCCGTCGTCGTGGAGGCTGAGATCCTTGCGGAGCCAAAAGAAAAAGATTTAACTTCCGCGGCCTTTATCGGCAAATCGGATGCCAATCTGCTGGACATCTTTTACCGGCTGCTGAAGTTAATCGACAAGCCGAAGGAAGTCCGGTTTCTGTCCGAGCTGTTGAAGAAGGAAATGATATTCAACCTGCTGTCGGGCGATTTTGGACATTTGTTTATGCAGAAGGTACTGTTCGACCAACGGGCGGATGGGGTAGCGAAGGCGATTCACTGGATCCAGGAGAACTACACCCACTCCTTTACGGTGGAGGAGCTGGCGAAATCATGCAATATGAGCACGTCCGGGCTTCATCATAAATTTAAAGCCATCACTACAATGGGGCCTTTGCAATATCAGAAGCAGCTGCGCCTGCAGGAAGCGAGGCGCCTGATGCTTAGCGGTCCGGTAGGGGCAACTACAGCCGCGCTGACGGTAGGCTACGAAAGCCCGTCACAGTTCAACCGGGAATACCGAAGACTGTTCGGCCAGCCTCCCCTTCAGGATATCAAGACTCTTCGCAAAGCATCGGGCGGGGCGGAATTCGAGGATCCTATTTAGGAAAAATAACCGACAGAAACGGAGCCGCGCGGCAAGCGGGCTCCGTTTTTCCGTTTTGGCCGCTCGTATATTATAATGCTGTCATGGTGTTTCAAACTGAAACGAAAAACGAGGTGTCATCATGAAAATAAAAGTGCTGGCTATAGCTCCGTATGTAGGTTTGCGGGATTTGCTGTTGGAAATGGTGCAGGAAGAAACAATGATTCGGATGGATGTGGAAGTAGCGGATTTGGAAGAAGCTCTCCCGCTTATTCAGCAAGCCGAGGAAAAGGGCTATGACATTATTATCAGCCGCGGCGGTACGGCAAACCTGATCCGCAAGCATTCCTCGCTGCCTGTCGTGGACATTCCGGTATCCGGCTACGATATTTTGCGGGTGCTGACGCTTATCCGCCGAACGAATTCCAAGGTAGCCATAATCGGCTTCCCGAATATATGCAAGGCGGTTGCGGAGGTGTCCAGCCTGCTGGATTTTGAAATTCCGATTATCCAGATCAGCGACCAGACCGAAGTGCGCGGCGCTCTGCGGCAGGCATGTGGCGACAAGGTTCAGATCGTGCTGGGGGATGCCGTTACGGTCCGGGCCGCGCAGGAGATGGGCTATCACGGCATTCTTATTACCTCCGGCAAAGAATCGGTCGGCGATATGTTCCGGGAGGTTAGGCGCGTATACGATGTGTACCGGCAAGGCCGGGAGCAGACGATGTTCTACCGGGATATCCTGGACCAGGATACAAGAGCGATTATCGCGCTTGACGATCGTCATCGGATTCTGTTCATGAACGAGACGGCGGGAGAACTGCTCGCCAGCAGCGGCAGTGGGGATGCGGACGCTTTGTCAGGAAGCAGCATCCAATACTCGTTACCCGCGCTTTATAAGCTGATAAGCGGAGTGGAGGAGGCGGACAGTACTGCCAAATGGTCCAAGCAGTTTCTTTATTTGAATGAGCAGCAATACAAGGTCAGCGTGAGCGAGGGCCGCAAGGAAGGGAGCTTCCGTTATCTGGTTTCCCTGGACTCGATCGAGAATTGGCGCAACGAGCGAAGATTCGCCGCTTATATTCCGCCAAGGCTCACTACGTTTAATCAAATGGTAGGCTCCAGCGTAATGTTGAATAAAACGATTGCCAAGGCGCAAAAGTATGCACTAAGCGACCGTAATCTTTGGATTTCCGGAGAGAGGGGAACCGGCAAATCGCTGTTCGCCCAAGCGATCCATTCGGCGAGCAGGCGCCATGCGCAAGGCTTCTATATGATTCCGTGCGAAGGGATGACGGGGCAGGAAACCGATCTTCTGCTGAAAGGAACGGCGGAGGAGCTTGGCTTGCCCGAGACCGGTTTCGGCGGAACGATCTATCTGAACAATGTGGACAGGCTGGACCGCGAAGCGCAGGATCAATGGCTGCAGGCCATACGCCGGTACCCAGAAATCCGGTTTATTGCCTCTTCCTCAACAAGCTTAACCCGCCTGAAGGGGAAAGCGGACTACAATCATGAGCTAATCGCCGCTTTAGGCGAGCTTCAATTAGCAGTTCCTCCGTTAAAGGAACGGATGGAGGACATTGATGAGATCATCAGGGTCATGATTGCGAATTATAATTTTCAATCCGGCAAGCAGATCGTCGGTTTCCGCGAAGCCGCTCTCGATGATTTGTTGCAATACGATTGGCCGGGGAATTTACGCGAGCTGGAGCGCGCCATTCACGAAATGCTTGTCCTGACCCAAGGTAATTATGTAGAGAAGAAGGATGCGGCGACTGTTATTGAACAATATAAAGAGTCCTTGATTGCCGATGCGGATACGGTGTCTACCACGATAGACCTGCGGGGAACGCTGGAGGAAATCGAGCGCCGGATCATTACTTACGTCCTTCAAGAGGAAGGAATGAATCAATCCAGAACTTGCAAGAGGCTCGGAATGAACCGGACAACCTTTTGGAGAAAAATGAACAAAACGTTTAATAATGAAACGTAATTAAGGTTGTCCATCCCATTGACTCGCTTTATAATTAGCAATGTAGCGCTTACAAATTGAAGATACTGTTTCAATATAAAGCAAAAATGCATCTTAGGGGGACTACTTGTGAAGATTAAAGCGAGCATTGAAAAAATCCCTGGCGGTATGATGATCGTCCCATTATTGATTGGAGCTATCATAAATACGGCTTTTCCAACGATTTCGACTTACTTTGGTTCCTTTACCGGCGCATTGATGACCGGCTCGCTTCCCATGCTGGCTGTCTTTTATGTCTGTATGGGATCGACCATCGACTTTAAAGCAACGCCTTATATCGTGAAAAAAGGCGGTACCTTATTAATCACCAAAATCGGCATTGCGATGCTGGTTGGTTTTATCGCCGGTAAATTTCTTGGCAATGGCATGATTGATAACGGTTTCTTCGCCGGGCTTTCCGTTCTGGCTATCGTCGCGGCCATGAATGATACAAACGGCGGTCTGTACATGGCGCTGATGGGGCAGTTCGGACGCAAGGAAGATGTAGGCGCATATTCGATCATGAGCCTCGAGTCCGGCCCGTTCCTGACCATGATTACGCTTGGCGCAGCCGGCCTCGCCGCGTTCCCGTGGCAAACGCTTGTAGGCGCAATCCTTCCGCTGGTAGTCGGCATGATTCTCGGCAATTTGGATAAAGAGCTCCGCGAGTTCCTCTCTAAAGGGGTGCCGGTCCTCGTTCCGTTCTTTGCCTTTGCGCTTGGTGCCGGTCTGAATCTGGGCAATGTGTGGAAAGCAGGCGCGCTTGGCGTGCTGCTAGGCGTTGCGGTTGTTATCATTACAGGCTTGGCGCTGATGGGGACCGACCGGCTTACGGGCGGTAATGGCGTAGCCGGCTTGGCCGCAGCTACTACCGCGGGCAATGCCGCAGGCGTACCGGCGGCGGTTGCCGCCGCAAACTCGATTTATGTACCGCTCGTTCCTTCGGCAACCGCGCTTGTTGCTTCGAGCGTTATTGTGACGGCCATCCTTACGCCGATTGTGACCGCATGGTGGGCTAAGCGTCTGGAAGCTAGAAGCAAATAAAACGACGGAGGATGCAACGTGAAACAGATATCGATTATTGCAGATGATTTAACCGGCGCATCGGACTCCGGCGTTCAATTTGCACGGAATGGCCTAAAGACGCAGGTGCTGTTCGATTGGTCGTCCATTCCCGATGACCATTCGGAGCTGGATGTGATCGTCATCGACACGGACAGCCGCTCGATACCCGGAGAGCTTGCTTATGAGCGGGCGGTTAGCGCAGCCGCGGCGCTCAAAGAAAAAGGGTTTAGCTTTATTTACAAAAAAATGGACTCTACGCTTAGAGGGAATCTGGGACAGGAAATACGCGGGGTTATGGACAGCTATAGCTTCCAAGCCGCATTTATTGCGCCTGCCTTTCCAAGAATCGGCCGGACGACCGTAGGGGGAATCCATTACTTGAACGGTACGCCGATTCACGAAACCGAGATGGCGAGAGATCCGAAGACTCCTGTACCGGATTCCCGTGTCGCTCATATTTTGCAAAAGCAATCCGGCCTTGCTAGCGCGAATGTAGAGCTTGCTTTGTTACGCGAAGGTCCGGAGGCGGTTCGTCAATTTATCGAAGAACAACTTCGTCAAGCCGTAAAGCTGTTTGTATTCGACGCGGAGACGGATGACGATCTTGCCGTTATTGCCGCGCTGATGCCGGTATTTCAGGCAAGCGTATTGTGGGGAGGCTCGGCCGGCTTGGCGGAATTCCTGATTACGCCCGATCCGCCCAAGATCACTGGACGATACGAAAAACAATCTGCGACGGGTGCCGTCATTCTCGTAGCGGGAAGTATATCGGCCATTACCCGGGAACAGGTTGCGGAGGTTAACCGGCAGGCCAATGTTGCCGCTTTGGAGATGGATCCGCTGGCAGCCATCGGGCCCGCTGAGGAACAAGAGCGAGAAATTGCAAGGTGTACGGCAGAGCTGCAGCTTGCTATTGCAGCGGGGAAAGACATTTCGCTTCACGCCGGTTCTTCTCCGGAGCAAGTCAGCGCCGCCAAGGAAAAGGGAGCGGCGCTTGGACTGGATTCCTCGGATGTCTCCAACCGGATCGCGGATACGCTTGGCCGAATAACAAGCCGGGTTGCTGCGGGCAGCTCCGTACAAGGTCTCGTGCTCACCGGTGGCGATACGGCCAAAGCCGTCTGCAGATATTTAGGCGTCAGCGGCTTTGAGCTTCATCATGAGGTGGAGCCGGGTATCCCGTTCGGCACCTTGGTTGGCGGTTCCCGTTTGCCGGCTATTACGAAAGCAGGGGCGTTCGGCCGTAAAGGTTCGTTATGGCATGCCATGCAGCATATACGAGAAGGAAGAGGGGAATAACAATGAAAGCGATTATTGGGATCACAATGGGAGACGGCGCAGGCGTCGGCCCCGAGATTATTATGAAGGCTCTTGGCGATTCGGCTCTGTATGAGAGCTGCAATCCGTTTGTCATTGGCGACGCGAAAATATTGCAACGTGCGGCGGGTGTCGTGAACAGCGAGCTCAAGATTCGCCCTATTGCTTCCGTCACGGAAGCGCAATACGAATACGGTACGGTGGATTGCCTTGATCTGAATCTGCTGCCCGCCGACCTTCCGTTTGGACAAGTGTCTCCGGAAGCGGGGCATGCCGCGTTTATGTACTTGAAGACCGCCATTGAGCTGGCAAACGAAGGGCAGATTGACGGCATCTGCACGGCGCCGCTGAACAAAGAAGCGCTCCACAAGGGCGGCCATATTTATCCGGGTCATACCGAGATTCTGGCCGATTTGACGGGGACGCAGGATTTTGCGATGATGCTCTCCGCTCCAAAGCTGAAGGTCATTCACGTAACCACGCACGTAGGCATCATTGATGCCGTAAGAATGATCGAGCCGGAACGCGTCTACAAGGTGATCCAAATGGCTCATGAAACGCTTCGGAAAGCCGGCTACGCGGAGCCTCGCATCGCGGTTTGCGGCATTAATCCGCATGCGGGCGAGAATGGGCTGTTCGGCTACGGCGAAGAGGAGCAGAAGGTTATTCCCGGCGTCGAGCGTGCGAAAAAGGAGGGCATTAACGTGCAAGGTCCGCTCCCCGCGGACACGTTATTCTTCCGTACGACGCGCGGCGACTTCGATATCGTTGTCGCCATGTACCACGATCAGGGACATGGTCCGGTAAAAGTGTTAGGCCTCGAAGCAGGCGTTAACATTACCGTCGGCCTGCCGATTATCCGCACGAGCGTCGATCACGGAACGGCTTTCGATATTGCGGGCAAAGGCATCGCGGATGACCAAAGCATCAAGGAAGCGCTGCGCCAAGCGGTAGAGCTTGCGCCAAAGCGTTAATCAATTATATTAATGCATACAAAAGGGACATCAGCCGATGTCCCTTTTGTTTTATTTTGCCTGCAATAGAAAGTAGCTTAGGATAAAACAAATAAAATAATTTGTTATAAAAGACATACGAATTTTTATTTTGACATAGCAAATAAGTTGTAATATATTGGGATCTGGAGCAGTGAAAGCAAAGAGGGGGGATTGATCGATGTCTAGTAAAGAATCGGTTTACCGGCAATTTCGAATGTACTGGAACAACAATATGTATTTCCTGGGAATCGCTTACCGCACGGCGCCCCGCCGGGTAATCCTGCAATTTATACTCGCTGTTCTAAACTACGGAATGGATTATCTGTATGCCATATTATTTATCGGTTATGTGTTTGGTGCGGTGGAGAACGGGACGCCATATCGTTATGTATTGGATTTTATATGCGCCATGATCGCAACGTATTTCGTTCTGTCAGTCGTCTCCGAATGGTTCGAAAAGCGTTACAAGCCGGTGTGCGATCTCATGATCTCGCAAGAGCTCAACCGGATCTTGTTCGAAAAAGCCGCGGAGGTTGAGCTAGCCTGCTATGAAAATACGGAATTTTACGACAAATATACGAGGGCGGGGCTGGAAGCGGACACCCGCATGGCCAGCGTTCTGGACAATCTGACGAATTTCGTGGGGGCGCTTGCTTCATTTATCATGCTGTTAATCACGGTTATTTATCTGGATCCGATTGCCATTGTCTTTATTATTCTTCCGGCCGTAACCAAGCTTACGATCACGGTCCGCCGCAACCGCGCTTTGTATGAACTGAACAAAGCCAACACGCCGTCCGTCAGGGTCGGCAAATACGTAAACCGGATTGCTTATCTGGAGAGCTATGCGAAGGAACTCAGACTCTCGAATATATTTCGGGTGATGCTGGACCGCTACGGGAAGGCTGTTGGCATCATGCGCGGCAACTTCCTGACCTTGGGCAGGCAGGTCGCTAAATACAGGGCGCTTGACGATGTCCTGGGCAGAGTTGCTCCGTATCCCCTTGCGATGCTGTATGCGGGATATAGCGTGCTTGTCCTTCAGAAAATCAAGGCGTTTCAGTTTATCGTCCTGCTGAATGCGATTAATAATTTAAGCCACTCGATGGCTACCGTGTCCGGCTTCTTCACCAATTTGCAGGAAAACGGCATTTATATTGAGAATGTGAAGGAATTTCTGCGTTATGAACCGGTTATTCCGCAGAGCCAAGACGGTGTGGCTCCGGACGCCGGAAGGCCAAGCCTGGAGCTTCAGCAGGTCGGCTTTGCTTATGACGGACAGTCGCAGCCAATCCTGAGCGGCATTGATCTTCAGGTGAAGCCCGGCGAGAAGATCGCGCTGGTTGGCCATAACGGAGCGGGCAAATCCACGCTGATCAAGCTGATGATGCGGCTCTATGATCCAACGGAAGGCGTCGTTCGCTTAAACGGCGCGGACATTAAAACCTATCGTCTTAGCGAATATCGGGAGCTGTTCGGAACCGTATTCCAGGATTGCAAGGTGATCGCGATGCCGCTTGCGGACAATGTTTTTATGCGCAGAGCATCCCAGCATGAGTATGCGCAGGCGGCTGAGGTATTGGACAAGGTAGGCGTCTATCAAAAAATTGAAATCATGGGCGGCTCGGTCACTTCCGTCATGACGAGGGAATTTGATGACAAGGGACTAGTTCTCTCCGGCGGCGAGATTCAAAAGATTGCGATCAGCCGATTATTCGCGGATAATAGCCGGATCGCTATTCTCGATGAACCGTCAAGCGCGCTTGATCCGGCGGCGGAAGCCTATATGTTCGAGCTGCTGCTGCAAGCATCGGCGGACCGGACCATTATCTTTATCTCGCACCGGCTATCTTCCGCCGCGCTTGCCGACCGGATCTTCATGCTGGAAGAGGGCAGAATCGTAGAAACCGGCACCCATAAGGAGTTAATGGCTGTAAACGGGAAATACGCGGATATGTTCCGCAAGCAGGCGGAGCATTACAGGGAGGAGGCGGCTCAGTATGGCTAAGCGGGGAGACGTTCTTCGCAATAATCTTTTTATGCTGAGGTACGTGTTCCGGATCGTACCGCTGTATGCAGTCGTCCATCTGATCATGCAGGCGTTGTTCGGATTGTTTGATGTCATGTGGGGCGTCCTGCTCATCAAGCTTGTCGTTGACGCGGTAACGGTTCATCATTCGGTCGTCCCTGTTCTGCTTGCCGCGGGAGGTTATTTGATCTATGGGGCAACCATTCAGACTGCGGCCGGTTACGTTTACGAAATGTTTGCGCCCATCCAGCTTCAGAAGCTGAACAAGGCGATGCAGACGGAATTGTACGGGAAAGCCATCCGAATGGATTACGCAAGGTACAACGACCCCGAATATTATAATCAATTCGTGTGGGCGGCATCGCAGACGGAAGGCAAAGCGGCGGATGTGCTTGATCAGACTGCCGAGCTGCTTAAAAGCACGATTACCGTAGCAGGAATCGCCGGGACCTTGCTGGTCTTGAATCCTTTAGGCGTTGCGGTTGTTATTATCGGACTTGCGGCGAGATTCGGGATTACGATTCTATCCAATAAAGCAGAGTTTAAAAGAGAGCTGGAATTAAAGCCGCTGGAACGGAAAAAGAATTATACCAGCAGGGTATTCTATCTGCCCGATTATGCGAAGGAGCTTCGCACGAGCCGAATCGCGGCGCCGCTCATGGATGATTACCGCCAAGCGAATGCGGCGATGCAGCAGGTTGTCCGCAAATACGCTCCCCGTTTAATCCTGCTGCGGATATTGAACGGATTTGTATTCCGCACGCTGCTTATGGACGGCATTTATTTTGCCATTACGGCTTATCAGGTTATTGTGCAGCACTCGATTACCTACGGGACGTTTGCGGCTGTAACGAACGGCGTATGGACGCTGGGGTGGAGTCTCAATAATCTGATTGATACGGTAACGAAGTTTCAGAAAAATAACCTTTATATCCGGCAGCTGCGCTCTTTTCTTAACGATACGCCGCAAATGGAGGAGCCGCTGCAGCCATGCGAAATGCCGCGTTCGCCGAAAGAAATACGGTTGTCCAACGTCAGCTTCACCTACGGCAATAACGATGCGCCGACGCTTCGAGGCATACATATGTGCATTAAGCCGAAGGAGAAAATCGCAATCGTTGGTTATAACGGCGCAGGCAAGTCTACGCTGATCAAGCTGCTGTTAAGGCTGTACGACGCGAGCGATGGCGATATCCGTTACGATGGGCGTAGCATTCGGGATTACCGTTCGGAGGACTATCGCGGCCAGTTCGGGGTAGCGTTTCAAGATTTTCAGCTGTTTGCGGCTAGTCTCGCGGAGAACGTATGGATGGATCGGGTGGGAGAAGAGGATACGGAGCGTCAGGGCGACATCATTGAAGCGCTGCGGAAAGCGGATTTTGCCGGCCGTTTGAGCAGTCTGAATCAGGGCCTGAATACGGAACTGACAAGGGAGTTTTCGGACAAAGGGCAAATCTTCTCCGGCGGTGAAGCGCAAAAGATCGCAATCGCCAGGGCATTCGCCAAGCCTTGCTCGGTCCTCATTCTCGATGAGCCTTCCAGCGCGCTTGATCCGATTAGCGAATACAATTTGAACCGGGCGATGCTGGAGGCCGCGGAGGATAAGACGGTGATCTTTATTTCTCACCGGCTGTCGACAACCCGCTTGGCCGACCGTATTTATATGATGGAGCGCGGGGAGATCATCGAATCCGGCAGCCACGAAGAGCTGATGCAGCTGGATGGCAGCTATGCCAAGCTGTTCCGGCTTCAGGCAGGGCATTACCTGTCGGCTTGATCATACGATCGTACGGAAGTCAAAAGCCTCAAACGCACATCCGCTGCACGGATTGCGCTGAGGCTTTTCTTATGGTTACTGCTTGTGCAAAATGCTATAAACCTTCTCCATATCCAAATGAGCGCGGACATGCCCGGCCAGCCGGTCAAAGGCTTCAAGCTGTTTGCTGCGGAAGGGGAGTATCTCTTCGATTGGAGCTAGGTTTTTTCGTGCGCGTACTTTATTCAGATATTGCCGACGGAAGGCGTCGTTATGAAAAATGCCGTGTACATACGTGCCGAAAATTCGGCCTTCCTCCGAAATGCTGCCCTCATCCTGTCCGTTAATGGACAAAAGGGGAAGAACCGGCGCGAGGGGAGTGGTCTGCCCCATATGAATCTCGTAACCTTCAATGGCAAGACCTTGCATGTCAGTCCAAGCGGAATGCCCGCAGGAAACATTGCCGCTGACTCGTTCCGTTCGTTTATGGGTATAAAAGGTTGTAGAGAGCGGTAGAAACCCTAATCCTTTCGATTCGCCGATTGAGGATTCGACTTGATGCGGATCGTACAGCTTTTGTCCAAGCATCTGATAGCCTCCGCATATCCCGCCAATGTAACATCCGCTTGCGGCATGATTGGCGATGGCTTCCGCGAGTCCGGTTTTCTTCAGAAAGAGAAGGTCTTCCATCGTGTTCTTCGAGCCCGGAATAAGGATAACGTCAGGTTGCCCTAATTGATCTAGGCTCTCAACATAACGGACCAGGACATCCGGCTCTGCCTCCAGCGGATCAAAGTCGGTGAAATTCGAAATGCGGGGCAGCCGAATGACCGAGACATCCAAGTCTCCAGTCCCGGTTTGCTCCGTCCGCTTCTCCAGCACAACCGAATCCTCCGCTTCAATATCGAGCCTTGGCATATAGGGGATAACCCCTAACACGGGAATTCCCGTACGTTCTTCGAGCCAATTCAAGCCGGATTGCAGCAGGCTGATGTCGCCTCGAAATTTATTGATAATAAATCCTTTTACCCGGCTTCGCTCGTCTTCTTCCAAGAGCTCCATCGTTCCGACAATGGAAGCGAAGACGCCGCCACGATCAATATCCGCAACCAGCACGACAGGGGCATCGGCCCATTTGGCCATGCGCATATTGACGATATCCCGGTCCTTCAGATTAATCTCGGCGGGGCTTCCCGCGCCTTCCAGCACGATAATATCATGTTCCCCGCGTAGGTGGTCCAATGCGTCTCTAACAATACCTTCGGCCAAAGGAATATACTCCTCGCGGTATCGCCAGGCGCTCATTTCTTCCAGCGGCTTGCCGTGTACGACGATCTGCGCCTTCATCTCTCCGGTAGGCTTGATTAGGATCGGATTCATATCGGTTGTCGCCGCGATGCCGCAAGCTTCCGCTTGAACGCCTTGCGCTCTGCCAATCTCCTTGCCGTCAAGCGTTACATAGGAGTTAAGCGCCATGTTTTGCGATTTGAAAGGCGCTGTTTTCCATCCGTCTTGCACGAAGATGCGGCATAATGCCGTAGTCAGCACGCTTTTTCCTACGTCTGATGCCGTGCCTTGCACCATAATGGTTGATGCCTGCTTCAAGCTTGTACCCCCTTCAATTGCGATTGCTTAAAATCGAAATTAGTCTTGTCTCTCAATATAAACCATGTCTAAAGGTTGTGAAAGAATTACGCAATAAGATATATTGAATATATATAATATGGGTGATATAATCTTCAACGAGATAAGCGCTTACATATTCAGGCACATTTGGCATGATTGTGGGGTGCTTATTTGCGTTTTTAGGTCAGTACATCTCACGTCAGGGTGAAGGCAGGTGGTAGGAGGGAAGAAATCGCAACTGGTTTGCATAAAAGTTAAACCCAATCATTTTAAGAGGAAAAAGGAGACTAAAGATGAAATGGAATAAGAAATTTGGTGCAGTCTTGCTTGCAACCGTTATAATGGCTGCATCTTCTCCATTCGTGGGGCTTCCCAAAGCGGAGGCAGCCGGATTAAGCTGGCCTTCCGAACAGATCCTGCCGTCTTTCTCGGCGCCGGCTTCTACGCTCGACGTTATGAATTTGGTAACGGAGTATAGATACGAGGCGGAAGGGAACGGAATCGGCCATGGCACCGGTCGTCCGGAAAGCAATGGCTGGCTGGCGCAAACCTCCATCGATGCTCCAAATAAGCATATGGTTTACGGACCGTACGCTAAGGATATTCCGGCAGGAGATAACCAGGCTTATTACGATATGATTATTGATAACAATACGGCTAATGATGATCTCATTGTTACGGTTGATGTCAGAGACAATACGACGGGTCAGGTATTGGCAAGCCGCGACATTACCCGGAAGCAATGGACGAAGGTAGGCACTTACGAGCGGTTTACGCTCAACTACAATAACCCGACCACCGGACATGAGTTGGAATTCAGGGTGTATTGGTACGGCCGGGCTTACACCAAAGTAGATGCCGTAGGCTCCATACAGCAAGGAAAATCGGATGAAACGGTCTTGTTTACAACTCTCAAGGGGCTTGTCAATAAAACGCAGCCGAGAATCTATACGTATGATGACAACGTGAGAAACGAAGACGGAAAAGATAAATGGTTGAATGATTTGGGATTGGGACATACGGATGTAGCGGACAACTGGTCCTTAATTACCAAATATGCCAGCGAGATTAACGGAATCGTCGTTTATGACGATGCCTTGCCCGATACGTTAAACCTGGCTACGACAATCGCTGCGCAATCCGGAGCCATTGTTGCGCCGCCAAGCTTGGTCGGCAAGCTGACTTCCGCGCCGTACAATCTGCCGATCCTAGATGATTTGCGCGGGGATTTCAGCACAAAGCTTGAAGTCTATCAATATTTGCACGATCATTATTGGTCCTCGTTGTCCCATAATCTCATTATCGGATTAAGTCCCGGAATTAAAGGCGCGCTGCGCGATTATGCAACGGCAACCGGCGCGGCAGTCATCTGGCTGAATCCTTCCGTCCCGGCAGAGAAGACCCTCCTGCAAAGCTTCTTCTCCGATATGCCTGCCGGCAGCGGGGTGTACATGGGCTGGTGGCCGGATGAAGCGATTGGCGTTCAAGCCGCTTCCGAGTATGGCATTTCAACGATTGCCAGCGACTGGTCTTCCAACCTGACAGTATTTGGCGGTACTTCAAGAACGGTTAACGTGAAGCCGGTGCCGAATAAACCGCCTCTTCAGAACAAAATTTATGTCTCGCTCATTTTGAGCGACGGCGATAACCTGCAGTATATGGAACACCGCTTCAAGAAAATTTGGGATTCGCCTAACCGCGGAGCCGTACCGCTTGGGTGGACGGTATCGCCGGCTATGCTCGATGCGATGCCTGGCGTGTTGAATTATTTGTATGATTCCGCTACGCCAAATGACGCGCTTATAGCAGGGCCGTCCGGGTTCGGCTATACTTATCCGAATGCATGGGCGAATCAAACCTATCTGAATAAATTTGTTGCTTTATCGAACGATTACATGAATCGCGCGGGATTAAAGGTAGCTACAATCTGGAATACCATTACCGGCGGCATTAATCCAAACGTAGGGGAAAGCTTTGCCCAATACGCGCCGTCCTTGTTAGGCTTAACGGGTCAAAACGCCGGCAGTCCGATTACGATCTACGGTAACTCGCTGCCAACGCAGGGGCTAAGCGCGACTTATTGTTACTCCGAAGCAACGATTATTTCCGAGATTAATCACGCGATTGCCGGCTGGGATGGAACGGCACCTCGTTTTGTCAGCATCCAATCCAATCCGTGGGATGTTAATTACCAGATGATCGTCAATGCGGTAAATAACTTTAGCAGCAATAGCAATATCGTTTTTGTCAGACCGGATACTTATTTCCAATTAATGCGCGAAAACAACCAGCTGCCTATCGATCCGTCTGCGGTCGTTAAGCAATACGAAGCGGAAACCGCCTTCTCGCATGAAACAGGATCAGCGAGCGGCAGCGACTGGTCGGCTAGCGTAAGCGCGGATGATGCAGGCTACATGCTGTCCGGCAATGCCGACAATACCATTCCTGCAGGCAGCAATACGGCGACCTTCAAAATGAAGATCGATTCCAACGCGGGCACCAACGATAACGTCGTTACGCTTGAAGTTCGCGATAACGCAACCGGGCATACCCTTGCTTCGGTTGATGTGTCCCGCAATCAGTTCAAAGCTAACAATGCGTATCAGGACTTCAACCTTTCCTTTAACAATCCGTCCGGAAGCAGCCTGGAATTCAAGGCTTATTACAAGGATAAAGCGACAATCAGTATTGATAAGGTGACGGTATCAAAAAGAATCGGCAAGTATGAAGCAGAAGGTGCTGTGGTCGGGCATGAAGTCGGACGTGCCAGCGGAGATGGCTGGCAAGCTACGCCATCGCTCGATGGAACGGGATATATGCTGAACGGTCCGAATGATACGAATGTTCCAATGGGGAAGCATACGATTGCTTATCGAATGAAAATCGATAACAACACGACCGACAAAGACGTAGTGGCTGTTATCGATGTTTGGGATGCGGCAACAAAAACCGTCGTGAAACAAGCGAAGATTACGCGGCAGCAGTTCGCATCGGCGAATCAATACCAGGATTTCACGTTGTCCTTCAACAAGACGCTGAACCAGAATCTCGAGTATAGAGTCTGGTATGCGGATAAAGCAACGATAACGGTGGATGGCATTACGGTTAACTAGGGCTCTGCCACAGGAGAGGGACGCATGATCAACATGCGTCCCTCTTTATTTTTTTTTGGCTTTTTTTGTTACCTCGACAAAGAAACGGAGCCGTCTCCACTCAGAAGCGGTTCTATGGAAAGAGCAATTCTCAGCCTTAAGCTTTCAATGGGATCCTTCAGCTTAACCCCAAGCAGCTTCTCGCATTTATCCAGCCGGTACACGACGGTATTGCGGTGCACGAATAGCAGCTTTGAGGTCTCCATCAGCTGGCATTGCGTGTCGTAGAAGGCGCTAAGCGTCCGAAGCAGCTCTTTCCGCTCCTGCTCTTCCGTATGTCTGATACCGTAAAAAGTCTCCTCGTAAAATTGCTTCAGTTCGTCATGCGGCAGCATGTGGAACAAATAACCGATATCCTTCGACTGGTAGGATTGCACGAACTTGGTTCGCTTCAAGCGGTAGCCGTATTGGAGAGCCTTGATAGCTTCCTCATAGGAGTGCTTGATTCCAAGCGCATTTGTTGCAGGCTTGCCGATACCTATGGACAAGCTTAATCCGATCTCCTCGTATAGTCGGTCGGACAGGCGGGCCAGTTGCTGGAGGAAGAAGGATTCATCCCAGCCTGAATCGGAAAGATGCAGCAGAAGTCCAAATGAATCGTTTTTTGTAAACATCACAAAGGACTGCCCGATAGCGGAAAAATGCCGCTTAATCCTCTCGTAATGCTCATCACGCTCGGATACGTTCCGTTCATCCTGCCGCTCTGTTTGACTATCCCTCTGACCGTTTCCCCAACCTGCCCCATCCCGGCGAGCCGCAAGCATGACCCAAGCTCCGTTTGCTTTTATTCCGTATTTCTTTCCTCGATGAATAGCTTCCTGCTCGGAGGTGATGTAGCCGTCAATCAGATCGGAGAAAAATTCGTTTTTGTAACGGCGCGAGCGTTCCTTCACCGCTTGTGCTTTTGTCAGCTCCATGCCGATGACATTGGAAGCTTGTTCCAAGGTTAAACCGTACAAATTGGACATTTTCTCTCCGGAATGGAAGGAGAGTAAATAACCTTCGTGGCGGTAGGTGTGAACCGGATACAGCAGCACGTTGCAGCGATTGCGAAGCGAAACGTCAAGGAGACAGAAGGAAGTTGGGGACGACGGTATGGCTGCTCCATCGAGAATGGCATCCGCTGCCGCTGCCAAGTCAGGCATAAGAGATGCGTAACCGAGCCTGGATTCCGCAATGGGCTGCAGTTTTCCGTTAAGAAGCAGAATGGGAGAGGAAAGCAGCTTGGTCAAAGCATCAACAATACCTGTAATGCCTTTGCCTTTCATGATCATTTCGGAGAACTGCTTATGGATATGCAAGGCATATTGCAGCTCTTCATTCTTGTTATTCATGATCAGACTTGTGGATCTTTGCAAAATCTCGCCTAAAGACAGCTCTACTGCCGAGATTTCGATAATCGGGAACTGCAGCCGCTCGGCTTCGAGAAGCGCTTCCTCGGGGACATGGAGCTTGAAGCGTTCCGTCTTGACAGCCATGCCCGAGCATTCCATACGCTGCATATCCCGCATCAGCTCCATAAACATGCCGGGTGTCTGCTTCATGAAAAAACCGTTGGTCAATAAAAGCTCGCCAGGGCGCAGAAACCGGATAATATCGGGGGCATCCATAATATTGACGGTTTGAACCTTGCGGGTAAGTCCGTTAAACCCGGCAATAACTCGTGCATACTTGTAAATGTCGTTGGCAAGCAGCTCGCTTAGCAGCAATGGGATCCCTTCCTTTTCAAAAAGAGTTTTGTGTCATGAAATGTAACATGTAATTGGGCGGGTGTAAATCAATATTTGGATCATTCATCCAATTTTCTTATAATTTTTTAGTTGATGCAGCCAATGACTTTCCGTATAGGAACGGCTATTCTGAATTTAGCTTAAATGAAGTCAAGAAACATGACATGGAGGGGGCTGCAATGCTTGAACAAATCATATCGAATGTCAGAGTAATGGGTCATCATCCATTGAAGGATGTAGGAGTAGCAGACGGCAAAGTCGTTTATGTGGAGAACAGCGGGGCTGCAAAGGAATGGACGGCGAATGCCGTTGTAAATGGGGAAGGCGGCGTACTACTGCCAGGTTTGGTAGAACCGCATATCCATCTGGAAAAAGCGTATCTGTTGACCCGGATGGAAAAGGAAGCCGAATCGCTTCAGGAAGCGATAAGGATGACGGCCGACATGAAAATGATTTTTACGAGAAGCGATATGAGAGAGCGGTCCCTGCAAGTGATTAAGGAAGCCGTACGCAATGGCGTAACCCATATGCGTTGTCATGCGGAGGTTGATCCCATTCTAGGATTGTCGGCCATTGAATCGGCGCTCGAGCTGAAGCAATCCGTACGGCATCTGCTGGATTTGCAAGTGGTCGCATTCCCTCAAGAGGGAATATTCAAAAGTCCGGGAACCGCGGAGCTGATGGAAGAAGCTATTCGGCTTGGCTGTGACGTTGTGGGCGGAATTACGTATCAGGATCCGGACTTGGACGAACATTTGAAGTTTGTGTTTGAGCTCGCGGGCAAGTATAACAAGCCGCTGGATTTCCATGCGGATTTCTCCGACAAGCCCGAGGATCTCGCGATCGTTCAGATTGCCAAGCGGACCATGCAATACGGGCTTCAAGGCCGCGTCAGCGCCGGGCATGTCACCTCTCTTGGTTCTCTTGCGAGAGTGGAGGCGGAAGCGGCAGCAGAGCTGCTGAGCGAAGCGGGCATTCATATCATCACGTTGCCGGCAACCGACCTTTATATTAATGGACGGGGTGATGAGGAGAAGCCGCGCAGAGGTTTGACGCCCGTCAAGCTGCTTCAGGAAAAAGGGGTTAATGTAGCCATTGGCATGAACAACGTGCAGAATCCCTTCACTCCGTTCGGCAAAGCGGATCCCCTTGAAACGGCATGGCTGCTTGCGGTTACCGCTTATTTGGGAGGCGAAAGGGATGCGAGCCGCTTGCTAGGGATGCTTACGGAAGGTGCGAGCCGGGTGTTAGCCCTCGAGGGCTACGGGATTCGGGAAGGGGCGCCGGCTGACATGGTGTTGTTCCGGGAGAGGACGGAAAGAGACGTACTGCTGCATAAGTCCGAGACCAGGACGGTATGGAAAAGAGGCGTTAAGGTCGCGGATACAAGAATCGAGAGAGATTGTCCATTTTATGAAAGATAGAGGAGAGGAACATAGATGAGTAAACGTTATAGCCTGAAAGTATGGTGTGCGGCATGGATGGCGGTTATGGTACTGGTGCTCGCGGGCTGCGGCGGCAACAAAGCGGCTTCGGGCGATGGCAACAAAAGCGATAAACCGATTCTGATCGGCATGTCTACGGAAGCGACGGGCGATAACGCCATGAACTCGATTAATTTGTACCAGGGGGTTCAAATCGCCGTTGATCAGATTAACGCCAAAGGCGGCTTGCATGGCCGAACCGTTGAGCTGGTCGTTCGCGACACCGAGCAGAATCCTACGCGAGGCATCAGCATTATTAGGGATTTTGGGCAGAAGGAAGGCGTGCTTGGAGCAGTTGGGGGCTTCTACAGCACCGTTATGCTGGCGCAATCCCCCATTATTATGGAGGAGAAATTTCCGTTTGTCGTAGCCACCTCCAATGTTCCCGCATCGGTAGAAAGCGGCATGCCTTGGACCTTTGGCGTACGGATGAACGCGAACATTACCGCGCAATACGCTTTGCAATTCATTAATAAATATTTTGCTACCGACAAAATCGCGATTCTTCATGAGAATGGCGGTTACGGCAAAGGCGCCGCTGCGGCGATGACAAAAGCGCTTGAGGAAAAGGGATTGAAGCCGGTAGCCGTGGAGTCGTTCGACAATGCCAAGGATAAAGATATGACCGCGCAGGTCAATCACGCGAAGGAAGCGGGAGCCGAAGTGATCTACCTGTTCGGGCAAGGAGCCGGCAATGGCTATGTGCTTCAAGCGATGGATAAGCTCGGCTGGAAGGTTCCGATCGTTGGCGAGAACGGCATGGCCAACAAAGGCGTGCAGGAGGTAGGCCAGCAGCTGGCGGAAGGAACTTACGCGATTCAGACAGCCAACTTTAACGTTGATCAGACCCGGGAGCCTGCGGCGGCATTCCTGAAGGATTTTACGGCGAAATTCGGCCATATTCCAACGACGTTTGCTTCCGCGGCGCAAGGCTATGACGGCGCGATGATGCTGTTCCAGGCCATTGAACGCACGGAGCTGACGGGCAATCTGAAGAAAGACCGCGAGGCGGTCAAAAACACGCTGGAAACCAATCTTGGTCAATACAGCGGGGTTATCAAGGATTGGGATCAGGCGTTCACGAAAGACAACCATGATGCAATTGACGTTCATTCGTATTTGATGTCCGTGTGGAAGGACGGCAAGCTTGTCGTATCCGACAAACAGTAACAGAGCGGAAAAGAGGGATCAGCATGTCGCTTATCTTGCAATTAATCATCAGTGGTCTTGCGGTCGGCTGCCTCTATGCCGTTATCGCTCTCGGCTACAGCTTAACCTATGTCGTAAACGGTACTCTCAATATGTCGCAAGGGCAGCTCGTCATGGTAGGAGGAGTCCTGCTGTTTGGTTTCTCCGAGCATGCGGGGCTGCCGTTTCCTCTCGCGTTTGCTGCTTCAATCCTGCTGGTAGCATTGCTCAATCTCGTGATCGAGAGGCTGGCCATACGCAAGTTCGATAAGGGTGCGAATTCGATTGAATGGGTACTCAGCACAATCGCGGTCGGCATTATTATCCAAGACGTTGCCCTCTATTTCAATGGTCCGGATGAAGGGGTTGTCCCTTCTCCGGCAGGCAGCGGAATGCTTCGCATTATGGATGCCGGCATCTATTGGAAGGAATTTATTTTCTTCCCTATCGTTGGCGTGCTGCTCGCGTTGTTAATCCTGTTTTATCAAAAATCGCATTGGGGCTTGTGGCTGCGCGCAACGGCGGATAACCGGACAGCCGTTGAGATGATGGGCATTAGCAGCGGGCGTGTCGTGGCCGTTGCTTACGTATTAAGCGGATTGCTCGCGGGGATTGGCGGGGCTTTAATGTCTACGAACTATGCCGTATCCGTCGATGTAGGCTTGCCGCTAGGTCTAAAAGCCATCTCCGTGGCCATTCTGGCCGGCGTTAATAATCCCAAGGGAATCGTAGGCACGGGGCTGCTGCTTGGCGTCGCCGAGGTGTTTATCGGTCAATATATCTCGACCGCATTCCGGGAGATGTTCGTGTACGGCATTGTTATTCTCGTGTTGTATTGGAAGCCGATGGGGCTGTTTAACGTCAGGAAAACAGTCGTCAAGGTATAGGGTTAGACTTGCTTAGGGGGAAGCGGAAATGAATGATACCTGGAAAAATATAATCTTCCGCAGGTCAGCTCTATGGGGCGGACTGCTTGCCGCAGCGGCGATTGCTTCCGCTTCATGGACGGCTGATGCCTATATGCTGAACTTGCTTTTTACAATCGGCATTTATGTGATTGCATGTGTAGGCATGAATATTCTGGTCGGCTATTGCGGGATTGTCTCCATCGGCCATGCCGGATTGATGGCTGCGGGAGCGTATACCTCGGCATATGCCAGCACGCATTACGGATTGAACTTCTGGCTGTCCGCGCTTGCCGGCATTGCGGTTTCTCTGATTATCGGCAGCCTGATAGCCATTCCTACGATTAAAGCGGGCGGCGTGTATCTCTCCATGATTACGATCGCCTTCGGGGTAGTTGTGCATGAAGCGTTGATCAGGTGGGATGGGGTTACCGGCGGGCCGCTTGGCATATCGGGCATTCCTAAGCCAAAGCTTGGCGGTTATGCCTTTGATCTGCAGAGCATGTATCTGCTCGTAGCGGCGGTTGCTATTGGGGCTCTTGTCCTTGCCTACAATATACGGCGATCGGCTTGGGGGAGATCCATGATCGCCACGAAGGAAAACGAGATAGCCGCTGCTTCCTTGGGTATTCGAAAGTTTAAGCCGCAATACGTCGGATTTGCGGTCAGCGCCGTTCTAGCGGGTCTTGCCGGTACGCTGTATGCCCATACGAACAGCTTTATCAGTCCGGATACGTATCATTTCCAGGCCTCGGTTCAGCTTGTGCTTATCGTAATCTTAGGCGGCTCCGGACGATTGCTTGGGCCCATCATCGGCGCAGTTATACTGGTCTTCCTGCCTGAAGTGCTGGAGATGGAGAAGCTGCGTATGGCGCTGTACGGGACGATCATGTTCGCGGTTCTTTATTTTCTCCCGAAAGGGATTATGGGAACGATGAATGATTGGCTGGAAGCGCGGTTTGGCTTAAAGCTGCGTTCACAGGAAGCGGATCGCAGCGGCGGTAAGGCTGATCATGGCTTACTGTTCGCGAACGATAGGAAAAAGGGCGGATTTCCTGCTGCCGCACTTCGCCTAGAGGGCATTAATAAGTCGTTCGGCGGTCTACAGGCCTTAAAAGAAGTTTCGGTTGAGATTAAAGCCGGCACGATTCATTCCCTTGTTGGACCCAACGGTGCCGGGAAAACGACTCTCCTTAATGTAATCTCCGGCTTGTATACGCCGGAACAAGGGGCAATGGAGCTGCATGGAGCTTCTCTCTCCGGTTCGCTGTCGTCGGTATCCGGATTAGGTATTGCCCGAACCTTCCAGCATTCCAGGCTGTTTAAAGAACTGACCGTTCTTGAAAATGTCATGACCGGAATGACCGTAAAGGCGAGGACAGGGCTTGGAGCGGCTTTCCTTCGAACACCGGGACAACGCCGCAGGGAAGCGGAATTGCAGGAGAAGGCGCATCGGTTGCTTGATCTGATTGGTTACGACGGGAACCGGCATATGTCCGCCAGCCAATTGCCTTACGGTCATCAGCGAATGGTGGAGATTGCAAGGGCGCTTGCGACGGAGCCAAGCGTATTGCTGCTCGACGAGCCGGCGGCCGGCATGACGGCAGCCGAAATCAAGCAGCTGGAGGAGCTTCTTCAGAGGCTTGTCGGTTATGGCCTCACGATCGTGCTGATCGAGCATCATATGGATTTTGTTCAGCGCGTATCCGATACCGTCACTGTTCTGGATTTCGGCAAAGTCATTGGGACGGGTAACCCTGCCCAGCTGCTGAGCGATCCGCGGGTCATACAGGCGTATTTAGGCAAAGAGGAGGTTGCTGCGGATGCTGAGCGTTAATGGCTTATCCGTCAGGTATGGTCCGGTTGAAGCGTTAAAGGGCGTGGATATCGAGGTGGAGAAAGGCGAGATTGTAGCCATTATCGGCTCGAACGGCGCCGGCAAGACAACGCTTATGCAAACCATTTTAGGGCTTGTGAAGCCGCATTCCGGCAAGGTGCTGCTGGAGGGGAAGGACATTACCGCGATGCCGGCCAACCGGACCGCAAACCTTGGGGTGTCGCTTGTCCCGGAGGGGAGGGAAGTGTTCGGTACGTTATCGGTGCTAGAAAATATGCGGATGGGCTTAAAGCGACGGATTGGCTCAGTCCGAAAGGAGCAGTTCAACAAGGAGCTGGAGCCATTATTTGACCGGTTCCCGAAGCTGTATGAGCGGCGGACGCAGCTTGCTTACACCTTAAGCGGCGGGGAGCAGCAGATGCTGGTTCTGGCGAGAGCGATGATCAGCAGGCCCAAGCTGCTGCTGCTCGACGAGCCTTCGCTTGGTCTTGCTCCGATTATCGTAAACGAAATTTTTGAAGCGATCTACGGTTTATCGAAGGAAGGGACATCGATTCTGCTTGTCGAGCAGATGGCTCACAAAGCTCTTAATCTAGCAAGCAGAGGATACGTGATCGATAAAGGCTCGGTCGCGATGCACGGGGATTCCGACGAGCTGCTCCGGGATGAGCGGATGGTTGAAGCTTATTTGGGAGCCCATTAGCCAACCAGAGAGGGATGAAGGTGATCAGTGATGGAAGCGAATAAAACGATAGTGCGAAACGTAAAGATCGAAGACCGGTTGTATGACTTGACTCTGGACCTGACGACAGGCTGCGTGGCAGAGATTGAAGCCAGCGGTAAAACGATGCCGTCCGCAGCGGACTTCGCGCGAGTCTGGGATGCTGACGGGCTGCTCTACCTGCCGGCCTTGTCCGATATGCATATCCATCTGGACAAACATTTTCTCGGAGAGCCGTGGAAGCCGCTGCAGCCTTTTGTTACGTTACCCGGGCAGCTAGAGTTCGAAACTCGCATGCTGGAAGCACTGCCAACGCGTGCTGCGGAAAGAGCGCACCGGCTGCTGCAGCTTCTGCTGATGAATGGGACAACGGCGATTCGGACGCATGTGGATGTTGATCCCAAGCTTGGACTTTCTCATTTGGAGGATCTCCTGGAGGTCAGAGAGCATTTTAGAGGGCGGATGGCTATCGAGATTGTAGCTTTTCCGCAACAGGGCCTGCTGCGGTCCCAATCCATATCGATTATGAAAGAAGCGCTTCGGGCAGGAGCGGATTACGTAGGAGGAGTTGATCCGGCCGGGCTGGACGGACAGGTTGACGCGAGCCTGGAAGCGATGTTCGAGCTCGGCACGGAGTTTAATGCCGGCGTAGATCTGCATCTGCATGACCCCGGGCATCTGGGAACCTATACGATTAGCCGATTCGCTGACTTGACCTTGGAGGCAAGCCAAAGCGGTCGTACGGCTGTCAGCCACGCCTATTGTCTCGGGCAGGTCAGTGAAGCCGAATCCCGAGAGCTGGCGCAAAAGCTTAGCGCAAGCCAAGTTGCGATTATGACCAGCGTTCCTATCGACCGTCCTATGCCGCGGGTAGATCAGCTGCTTCAGGAAGGGGTTCGGGTTCATGTCGGTTCGGACAATATTCTGGATGCGTGGAGTCCGTTCGGCAACGGAGATTTGCTTGCGCGCGGCTCAAGGCTGGCTGAAAAATTCGGCTGGATTACGGACGATCAGCTACTGCAAACCTATCCTCTTATCTCATCGGATTCGCTTCTTCCGAAGGTTGGAGACCGCGCAAGCTTTTCTTTGGTTAATGCCTTAAATGCCCGGCATGCTATCGCGGCTGTACCTCCCCGCGAAGCAGTCTTTTCCGGAGGGATGCTGGTAGGCGGCCGTTGGCACGTAAGCGTTAGACACGATCAAATCGTATTAGCTTAATCATTGTGATAAGCAGAGCAGTGTGTCCCGAATGGATGCACTGCTTTTTTTGTTGCTCCGCATTCCCGAACATCCGGCTTGATTATCTTGGAATTACATACATTTTCCGTAGATTTGCATCTTATTCCAATAGCCTTATCCTTCCTATAATTAGTGATATGCCAATGAAAGGAGGACCGTTAAGGGACAACTTGTAATCGCTTCCAATTGAAAGGCCAATCAGAGTTATCATTCGAGGAGGAATAGAATGCGCAACAAGCATATCGCGTGGCTGTTAATTGCTACGCTGCTGATCACAAGCCTGTTAGCATCCATTGGAGAACCCGTATCCGCTGCGGGAGGAACGAATCTAACCCTTGGCAAGACCATTACGGCAAGCGGACAATCGCAAACGTACACGCCAAGCAACGTGAAAGACAGTAATCAGGCTACTTATTGGGAAAGCGCGAATAACGCGTTCCCGCAATGGATTCAGGTTGATCTAGGTGCCGTTGCAAGCATCGATCAGATTGTACTGAAGCTGCCCGCTGGCTGGGGAGCGCGGACGCAAACCCTGGCAGTCCAAGGAAGCGCGGACGGCTCGACGTTTTCGAACATTGTTGCTTCCGCCAATTACGCGTTTGATCCGGCCGTTCAGAACAACACGGTTACGATCAACTTTGCCGCGGCAAGCACCCGTTACGTCCGTCTGAATGTTACGGCAAATACCGGATGGCCGGCAGCCCAGTTATCCGAGTTCGAAATTTATGGAGCGAGCACTCCGGCAGCACCCGGTACATATCAAGCGGAATCCGCCGTTTTGTCGGGCGGGGCCAAGGTAAATACCGATCATACGGGCTTCTCCGGTACCGGCTTCGTTGACGGATACTGGACGCAAGGGGCATCGGCTGCTTTTACCGCAAACGTAGCTTCCGCCGGTAGTTATGACGTCGCTTTGAAATACGCCAATGCCAACGGAGCTTCGAGAACCGTCAGCATTTACGTCAATGGCACAAAGATTCGTCAAACAACGCTGCCAAATCTGGCGAATTGGGATACTTGGGGAACCAAGGTAGAGACGCTTACGCTAAATGCAGGCAATAATACGATAACCTACAAATACGATGCCGGGGACTCCGCGAACATTAACATCGACGAGATCACAGTAACAGCGTCCAGCTCGCCGACACCAACGCCAACACCAACACCAACACCAACGCCAACGCCAACACCAACACCAACACCAACACCAACACCAACACCAACACCAACGCCAACA
>NZ_BILY01000007.1 GCF_004000805.1 Paenibacillus glycanilyticus NBRC 16618 | reverse complement strand
TTATGCCATGGCCGTTATGGAGAAAGGGCTTCAAAGTCACAAGGTGATAGATCCGGAAGAGCTGAAGACCCATCTTCGCGAAGCGGGCCACCCGGTTACGGATGAGAAAATTGTCGCCGGAGCAAGCGTAACCGATATTAAGCTGACGCGGAGCAACGGGAACAATATCGATTATAATCCGGATACCATGATGATCTCGGAGTCGGATTATAACCGCCTGGCGGAAGCGCAAGGGAAGAAGAAGCTTCATTTGAAGCCGGGCATGGCGGCAATGCCGGGATCTTTCAGTCCCCCTATCGAACGGATTCAGGGGAAGGTACAGAACACGACGATTGATTTACCCGTATCGGCGGATCACTCGGATAGCGTAATGAACCAGACGGATTTCAACTGGATGACGATTATTGTGGCGGACAGCGACTATAAGCAGCTTCTCGCAGGTGTGCCGGAGAGCGATCAGCTGGTCTGGTACGGCTACGAAGTGAAGGACTGGGAAAGCGCGGGTCCGGCCATTAAGAAGCTGCAAGTGAAGGAAGATCTTGAAGGGCAGGTCAGCCGCAATCGCGCGGATAACTTTGCCAACATGAAGGAAACAAGCTCGCTTACCCTGTTTATCGGGTTGTTCATCAGTCTGCTGTTCTTTATCGCATCGGGCAGCTTGATTTACTTTAAGATGTTCACGGAGCTGCAGGAGGATCAGGCGCAGTTCAACGCGTTGAAACGGATAGGCATGACAAGGCAGGAGATTAGAAAAATAACGGTGACCCAGATCGCCATCATTTTTTATCTGCCCTGCTTGGTGGGCACTATTCATGCGCTGTTTGCGATGAAGGCGCTGGACGGATTGATGGAATCCAGCGTGTGGCTGTATTCGTTTGTGATTATCGGCATCTTTGTCGTCATGCAGACGATCTACTTCCTGCTCGCAAGCATGAGTTACTCCAAAGGATTGAATAGAGGAACGGCCAGCGCTTAAGGCGCCGGCCGTTTTTTTTCTTAAGTGGATTGCTGCTGCTCCAGCCATGAGATCCGTTTTGTTTTTAATCCGCTGAGCGCAGCTTCCGCGGCTGTATACTCGGCCTGCAGTTTTTTTACGACCGTTCTGACTTCATGCGCAGCTTCGCAGGTGCGGTCCTGAGTCTCTTTGATCCGCTTCTGGACGATCCAGTCCGTAATCAGGCCGTCGAACCAATAGTCCCCGAACTTCAGCAGGCTGCTGATATCGACATGGATATTCAGGCTGCGCTGCAGATCCGCCAGCTCATCCCGGAAGCTCTTCAGCTCATGATTAGCCGCTGCGATGGAGGCCTTCGCATCATCGATATGCTCGTGTTTAATATGGGTGGAAATCAGCCCGCCGTTGCCCCAGGTATCCCAATTGCCCCAATTAATCGCTTTGTCGAGACTTTCGATAGCCGGCTCAAGCGAGGCAAGCACCCGTCTGCCCGCGGTAAAAGCTTCGTTCAGCTCGCGTACGGTAACCTGCTGAGCCGCAATCTCGCTTTCCATGGCTAGCAGCTCCGAGGCTTTGTCCGGCATGCTTCTCAGGAAATGTTCCTGCTCCTTTAGCAGCTCGTAATAATCCTGTTCGGCACCGTGATTCGCGCTAATGACCATTCCGGCCTGCATAATTTCTTCCTTCAGCTTGTCACGTTCCTGCTTGGCTTCCGATAGCCTGAGAGCTGCGGCGACCGCCTGCTGACGCTCCATCTCCAGCTGTTCGTCCTTGCTGCGCAGCAGCGTATGAAACAGATTCGTCAGAGTCATTCGAGTAAGCTTATCGACATCCGCCTGCTCGGATTCCAGATCAAGCTCCAGACGGATAATTTGCCGTTCCAATTCGTTTAATCGGGAGCGGAATTGACTCTGTCTTCGAATGGCTCTATCAAGCTCGTATTTGCGTTCCTTTGCTTCCGTCAAACGATCCAACAAAGAATTTGTCATAAGCAGGAATTCCCTCCTGGAATAGGGTGATGATTGAAACTCTATACGAGGGCGGGGACTATTAAGTTTCATTCCTTGGCGACGGATATATGGTTACGGCTGAAACGTTAGATCAATCTGAATAATCTCGGAACGGCTGCCAAGACGTATTGGCGGTCCCCAGGAGCCAAAGCCCGAGGAGACAATGGCGTGCAGACTGCCCTTCAGCTTATAGCCCCAATCCAGCTCGAAGATACGGCGGGTGATGAGATGGTTAGGCGCCATTTGCCCGCGATGGGTATGGCCGGATAAGGAGAGGTCGATGCCGTTGACGGACGCCTGCTCCAAATCGGAAGGCTGGTGATCCATCATAATGAGCGGACGGGCTTTATCCAGATCGGCAATCAGCTCGCTGATCGGGAGCCGGCCTTCCGGATCGCTATGCCGCGCCGCCAGATCTTTGCGTCCAACGATATAGAAGCTGTCCTGCACAAGGATATTTTCATCCAGAAGCACCCGAATGCCAATTGCATTCATCTGGGCGATGTATTCTTGAATATGTCCGCCAATATATTCGTGGTTGCCCAGCACAGCGTAGATGCCAAGCGGTGCTTTCAGCTTGCTCATGGTAGCGGCCATATTGCGGCGAATAAACGGATCGATGCTGTCGTCAATAACGTCGCCGGGCAGAAGAATCAGATCCGGCTTCATTTCCTCCATGTGGCTCACAAGGCGGCCAAGATGCTTGTTGCCAACAACCGTGCCCAGATGGATATCGGAGGCAACCCCGATCCGGAGCTTCCGGATAGCGCCAGCCTGCTTCGGAATAGTCAGGTCATAATGACGGACAATCGGAGTCCAGGCGTTCCAAGCTCCCCGAATAAGAATCGAGGCCAAGAGAACGAAAGCAATTGTGCCAACGGAAGCAACGGCTGTTTTGTAGGGGACGGAAGCAAGCGTCAGCAGCCAGACGGCCAGATCCGCCAGAGGCAGAATGAGTAGACCGTACTCCATGACGGCAAACCAGTAGGAGCCGATGTATTTCAGGAAATAGGCAACTTCGCGCACCGGCGAAGCCGAATGCTGTCCAAAACGTCCGGCAAGCCAGGCGAAGGAGAGGATGCCGACGATAATGCCATACGGCCAGGCGTTCCCCAGGTCAAACAGCGTGGACAGGTATACCCATCCATTCCAGCCGATGTACCAGTTCACCAGGCCAAATACAAGGAGGAAGACGGTAATAACGGGAATAAATCTAGCTTTCACTCGGACATCTCCTTACTTGGCGCATATAGGTTTCGTTAAACTCGTGAACCTACTATATCACACCGGGAATTGCCGGGTAAAATAAGGCGGATTTAGCGCTTGGCATTGGTCTCGCCGCCTTTTTTCTAGTATACTTGTACAATGATTTTACGGCAGGGAGAGGGATTCGAGTATGAAATCGTTAGTGCTTGCGGAAAAGCCAAGCGTCGCAAAAGAAATTGCGCGCGTTCTCGGCTGCGGCAGTAAAAATAAAAGCTATATGGAAGGCCCCAACTACGTAGTCACTTGGGCGCTTGGCCATCTGGTGACGCTTGCGGAGCCGGAGGATTACGATCCGAAATACAAGACATGGAATCTGGAGGATCTTCCTCTGCTTCCGGGTAAAATGAACCTGAAGGTCATGCGCGAGACGTCGCATCAATACAAGGCGGTAGCGCAGCTGTGCAAACGACCGGATATCGGCGAGCTTATTATCGCAACCGATGCCGGGCGGGAAGGGGAGCTTGTAGCCAGATGGATTATGGAGCTTGTTCACTGGCGCAAGCCGTTCAAGCGGCTGTGGATTTCGTCCCAGACGGACAAAGCGATCAAGGATGGCTTTAAGGCGCTTAAGCCGGGCCGGCAATACGATAACTTGTACGCATCGGCCGTCTGCCGGGCGGAGGCGGACTGGCTGATCGGACTTAATGTCACACGCGCACTTACGGTGAAATACAATGCCCAGCTTGCTGCCGGCCGCGTGCAGACGCCAACGCTTGGCGCGCTGATCGACCGGGAGAAAGAGATTAACCAATTTCAATCGCAGCCTTATTGGACGGTATCGGCGGATCTGGGAGCATTCCAGGCGCTGTGGCGCCAGAATGACAATCATGACGGCAGAGTGTGGGACAGAAGCGAAGCTGAAGCGGTTGTCTCACGCCTGCAAGGGAAGAACGCCAAGGTTGATAAGCTTCGCACAACCCAGAAGTCCGAGCCTCATCCGCAGGCTTTCGATTTGACGGAGCTGCAGCGGGAAGCCAACAAACGGCTTGGTTTTTCGGCGAAAATGACGTCGAATGTCCTGCAGAAGCTGTACGAGCAGCATAAGCTCGTTACTTACCCGCGTACGGACTCTCGTTATTTGTCGAGCGATATCGTGCCAACGCTTAAAGGACGCCTGGAGAGCGTTGCGGTGGGGCCGTATGCACCGCTTGCCCGCAAGCTGCTCCGGGGTCAGCTGACCGTCACGAAACGCTTCGTGGACGACAGCAAAGTGAGCGATCACCATGCGATTATCCCGACCGACGAGTACGTGAATTTATCGGCTCTCAGCAACGATGAACGCAAGCTGTACGATCTGATCGTGCGCCGTTTTATCGCGTTGTTTTACCCGCCGTATACGTACGACGAGACAAGCGTCGTGCTGACGGTTGGCCAAGACAAGCTGTACGCGAAAGGCAAAGTCCAGAAGGATATCGGCTGGAAAGAGCTGTACGGCGGCAGTGACGCGAGACTTGCCGCAGACGAGGACGACGAGGAGGAGAGCGGGCGCGGCGAGGACAAGAGCACTCCGGAGCAGCTGCTGCCGGAGCTTGTCCAAGGACAAGCTGTTCCGGTGAAGCAGAGCCGCTTGAAGGAGCTGCGCACGCTTCCTCCGGCGCGTTACACGGAGGCCTCTTTGCTCTCGAAAATGGAGAAGCATGGACTTGGCACGCCGGCTACCCGCGCGGATATTATCGAGAAGCTTCTTTCGACCGATACCATTGAGCGCACCCAGAACCGCCTGGTTCCGACGAGCAAAGGCAAGCAGCTGATCGAGCTGGTTGTTGACGAGCTGCGCAGCCCGGATCTGACGGCCAAGTGGGAGCGGGAGCTTGAGCTTATCGCGCATGGACAGGGAGACGCGAAGCGGTTCATGGCCGGAATCCGGGAGCAGGCGGACAAATGGGTTACGGCGGTTAAGAATGAGACGAAGGAATACAAGCCGCATAACTTGACCCATTCGCGCTGCCCGGAATGCGGCAAGCTGCTGATGGAAGTGAAGGGCAAGCGCGGCAAGTCGCTGGTCTGCTCCGACCGGGAGTGCAGCTACCGCCGCCAGGCCGAGCCTGCGTTGTCCAATAAGCGCTGCCCGCAATGCCATAAGAAGATGGAAATTCATAACGGCAAGGCAGGCAAGTACGCGCAGTGCAGACCATGCAACGTGATCGAGATGCTGGGCGACAAGCAGGGCGGTAAGATCAATAAGCATCAGCAGAAGAAGATGATCGAGCAGTACAGCGATAATGTATCGCTGTCCAATAGTCTCGCCGATGCGCTGAAAGCCGCGATGAACAAACAAGATAAGGAATAACCGGAAGAGGGAGTGCCGTGAAGAACGGTACTTCCTCTTTTTTTGCTCGGACAATCATCCAAGAGACAACCGTTCGTCCTTCATATGCTATTAATAGGAAAGGAGATTGATAGCATGGAAGAACAACTTGGCCGGCCAGTCCCCGATAAATGGGCTAAGCAGGCGGCGCTGCTCGCCGATCCGTTTATTGCCCCGCATATACCGCCAACAAAGCTATATAATGCCGGCAACTTAAGAAGCATGCTCGGCAAGCATCAAATGGTTGTCATCAAGCCGGTTATCGGCACGGGAGGACACGGCGTTATTAAGGTATCGAAGACAAGCTCGGGCTACAGCTTTACCTCTCATTCGACCACGCATTCTTATGCCAGCTTTGAAGCTCTCAAATCCGCACTCGACAAGAAACGCAAAAATCGTCCTTATCTGATTCAAAAGGGCATCCGTCTTGCCAAGGTTGGCGCACGTCCGATTGATTACCGGGTCAAATATGTAAAGACGGAAACAGGCTGGGAATATCGCTCCATGGTAGGGAGAATAGCAAAGCCGGGTCTGTTTGTCACGAACCTGTGCCAAGGCGGCACGATGGTTACGGCGGCAGAGGGAATCCGCCGATCCTTATCTCCGTCTCTGGTGGGGGCGAAAAAGCAAAAAATGCGCGATCTGACCGTTGCATCAACGCGAATACTGGAGGAAAGGTTCCCTGGCGTTGGGCAGTTAGGGTTTGATTACGGCATCGACGTTAACGGCAAGATATGGATCTTCGAAGTGAATACGAGGCCGCAATAAGAAGGAAAAGGCCGATCATAAACCCTTTCGGGTTTGTTTTTTTTCACGGGGAAACTACAAGCTTATGCACATAATTTCAATATATTCCATTAATGGGGCAAGGAATTTCGATTAAAGTTTTTTATCGCGTTTTGGTAAAAAAAGGCTGTGTATAAAAGTATCCACATCATCCACTGCGTTAAATCCTCATTTTTCGACTTGTATTCACATCTCATACACAGCCTGTCCACAAGGATATGTGTATAATGGGGGCCATTGTTGTAGGGAAAAGGGCATGTTACGATGGGGACAGCTCAGGAAACTTTAGGAAGAAAGGAAGTGTCCAGGTATGGATCTGCTGTCAGACGAGCTGCTGGAAGACACCTACCTTGCCGCTATTCAGTACAAGCTGGAAGACGACTTCATCCGAATGCTTCTGCTCGAGATGAAGCGAAGACAACTCAACAAGGCTGCCGCCTCAAACGCTATTTAAAGGTGTACTCCCTATTTCCATAACGGCAGCCTCAACCGTCCGTTCGCAGGACGAGCAGTATACAATATGCAAGCAGTTTCTATTATCGGCCGATTGATTCCATGAAGTCATTTCCGTCTCAAGTGGCACATAAGGTGCATAAGGACCAATCCAGTCCGTCATTCGGCCCCAATCTTCCATCGCTTGGCCACAATTGGAGCAAGCTGCATCCAGCGGCTGCATGCCATTGCATACAGGACAAAACATAAGGGTATCCTCCTTGGCTCGTGCAGATTGCCTGCACTTGAATGAAACGCCAACGTTAGGATACCCTTCTTATTTCCGTTTTAACATTCGCTACAGCTTCATGTTGCTGCTATGCCCCGGTGAGAGCTTAGCGTCCGGATCAATATAGACCTTTGCGTTATTAATGGCGGTAGGGGCTTCCCCGAAGCCAACGGCAATCAGCTTCAGCTTGCCCGGGTAGGTCGTAATGTCTCCCGCGGCAAAAATGCCGCTGACGCTGGTCTCCATTCTAGTGTCCACGACAATGGAGCCGCCTTGAATTTCAATGCCCCATTCGGCAATCGGGCCGAGAGAGGACACAAAGCCGTAATTGACGATTACCGCATCTACTTCGATCTCGGCTTGCTCCTTGGTTTTGACATCCGTCAGCGTTACGCGGCTGATCCGGCCGTCCCCGTGGAGAGAGGTAACCTCTTTAGGCGTCTGGACGATAACCTTCGAGTTCATCAGATTCTCTACGCTATGTTCATGCGCGCGGAACTTGTCGCGGCGGTGTACCAGCGTAACCGACTCCGCGATGGGCTCAAGCATCAGCGCCCAGTCAACGGCCGAATCGCCGCCGCCCGTGAGCAGTACCTTTTGCCCCTTGAACCGGTTCAGATCCCCGACGAAATAATGAAGATTGCTCTTCTCGTATTGCACGGCTTCGGGCAGCTCCAGCTTGCGCGGCTCGAAAGCGCCCACGCCCCCCGTAATAATAACGGCTTTTGCATAATGTACGGCTTTATTGGTAATGACTTCAAATAAACGTTCGCTCTGTTTGTTCACTTCAACGACTTTTTCTTCTAATAATATTTCCGGCTGAAAAAGACTGATTTGCTCAATTAACCGATCAACAAGCTCTTGGGCTGTAACTTTCGGGAACCCGGCCACGTCATATATGTACTTCTCCGGATAAAGGGCTGCTAGCTGACCGCCTAGCTGAGGCATGCTCTCGATAATTTTAACGGATGCCTGGCGCATTCCGCCATAAAAGGCTGCAAACAGGCCGGCAGGCCCGCCGCCAATAATGATAATATCTGCAAGGTTATTCGGCTGCTCTACGGATGACATGGAAAGCACCTCCAATATATTGATGATCTGCTTTCTATTATATGCCTGGCGTTTCCAAGAAGGAAATATTAATTTGTATGCTGCTCTAAAGTTTTTCGTATATTTTGCTCTTGAAGTTTAAGTGAAAACTATGTAATATTTCTGATGTATTGTATGTATGGCGCCGAATTTGGACAGTCAACAGTAGATAAATAGGACTGCAACGCGGGTATTTATAGCGTACAATCGGAGCGATAAATCGGACCAAAAAATGACACAATTCGCTGGGGTAGAAATATAGATCCAGCACGGATTGTGTAATTTTTCACAAACAAAAAGACACATAAACAAGCTAAGGAATGGATGGGATCATACGATGAGCAACATACCCAAAATTGTCATCTTAGGAGCTGGCTACGGCGGTGTGCTTACTGCGCTGCGGTTGCAAAAAGAACTTAATTATAACGAGGCCGACGTCACTTTGGTGAATAAGCACGACTATCATTATATTACAACGCATTTGCATATGCCTGCTGCGGGAACGGATAATCCTGAGAATGCGCGCGTCAGCATTTCCAAGCTGATTGACGAATTCAAGATCGACTTCGTGAAATCGACGGTCGTTCAAATTCGTCCGCAGGACAAAAAGGTTATTCTCGAAGATGGAACTCTTTCGTATGATTACTTGGTCATCGGTCTTGGCGGCGAGCCGGAAACCTTCGGCATTCCTGGGCTTGGCGAATATGCAATGAATATTAGAAGCATCAACTCCGTCCGCCTCATCCGCGAGCATATCGAATATCAATTCGCGCGCTTCAAGCGCGAACCGCATCGTACCGACTACCTGACCTTTATCGTAGGCGGAGCGGGCTTTACCGGCATCGAATTCATTGGTGAGCTGTCCGACCGTATCCCTGAGCTGTGCAAGCAGTTCGACGTCGATCCCGCACTCGTGAAAATTTATAATATTGAAGCTGCTCCAACCGCGCTTCCGGGCTTCGATCCTGAACTCGTGGAATACGCGATGGACGTATTAACCAAAAAAGGCGTAACGTTCCGCATCGGAACGGCGATCAAAGAGTGCACGCCGGACGGCGTCGTCGTTGGCGAAGGCGAAGAAATCAAATCGCAGACGGTTATTTGGACCGGGGGTATCCGCGGCAATCGTCTGATTGAGGATGCAGGCTTTGAAACGATGCGCGGACGCGTAAAAGTGGACGACAACCTGCGCGCGCCAGGCCATGAGAATATTTACATCGTGGGCGACAATTCTCTGATGTTTAATCCTGAGGGCCGTCCATACCCGCCAACCGCTCAAATCGCCATGCAGCAAGGCGTCGTATGCGCGCATAACCTGATTGCTTCGATCCGCAACCAGCCTTTGAAGGCCTTTGTCTTCAGCAACAAAGGCACGGTGGCGTCGCTTGGCAAAGGCGAAGCGATTGGCATCGCCTTCGGCAAGAAATACAAAGGCCGCACGGCTGCTTGGCTGAAAAAGATGATCGATCTCCGTTACCTGTTCATTATCGGCGGTATTCCGCTTGTGCTGCGGAAAGGGAAGTTCCTGTAATGCGCCACTGCAGCGTTCAAGTCCGGGGATTATTGACCCGGGATGAGCTCGACCGATACAATGCGTTGATGGAGGTGGGCTCGTTCCTCGAGTCCCAGCAGCGTTATGATCTGTCGTATACGGTGCAAAAAGAAGTGGATATTCTCATTCTGCCCGCCATCGAGCGGCTGAAGGAGAAAGGCCGCGAGCGCGACCGAGCGACCGAGCTCTATCTCGAACAAAAACGCCTCGGCCTCCTGGACGAGGACGACGAAGATTAATAAAAAGCTTTCGCTTCGGCGACAATGTCATTAAGTTAAGCAAACTTAACGACATTGCGCTTCGGTGAAAGCTTTTTTGTTTTGTATCGGACGTTTGTCAGATCCGCGACTTCGCCCCGGCTTCGCTTCGCGATCTAACGAAACGTCGTATCGTTATTTGCCGCAAATAGGCCATTTTTCAAATCTAACAAAACGTCATATCGCTATTTGCCCTTTTTCGGGCATTATGATGCTTATAAGCGGTAAATAGCGATACCAGGTTTCGTTAGAATTCCCAAACCGCTAAATTCGAGCGAATAGCGATACGTAGTTTCGTTAGCTGAGGCTTTTTTTTGTGGAGGTTCCGGACTGTGTTCGATACACAGAGTTGCAGGAGTATTATTGTTATTAACTATAAGCTCTATCGAGTCTATATATTTCAGTTATTACCAAGGTTGGTCTTATGCTGTAACCAAAGCAGGAATGTTGGGAGGCGGCAAAGGTGACATATCCATTTTCGATTTCGGTTGGGGGAATCGTGCGCAAAGCGGATGAGGTTTTGCTGGTTCAACAAAATGATGGAGCTAATAAAGGATTATGGCTGCTGCCGGGTGGATTTGTTGAAGCAGGGGAATCCTTAGAGGAAGCTTTGATTCGGGAAGTTCAGGAGGAGACGGGGCTGTCCGCTGTCCCAACAAGAATTGTGGGCATCCGAAGCGGAGTGAGGCAAGTGGGGGATGTTAGGGAGACGGGGATTTATATTGTTTTCGAAATGGAGTATGTATCCGGCGAACTAATGGCATTGGATCAGAACGAGATCTCCGATCTGCGATTCCAAAGTCCGTCTCAGGCTTTAAATGACCCACAGGTCATTGATCTCGCAAAACAATTCATCCAATCAGCCAACGGTTCTAACCCTGGCCTGCTCAAATCATCCAGCCCAATAACCACCAAGACGAAATACCAGTCTTACGACGTCTATCTATCTTAAAAAAATAACGCCACCGGAATTACCCGGTGGCGTTATCGGTCTTATAAAAAGGTTAAGCGAGGATGGAGCAGCTCAAATGATTCTGGAGAAAGATTTATGCTTCCGAAGTAGCTTTCTTTCAGAAAGCTTTTAAGTGTTCGCCTTTGTTCACGGATTCCAACCTATTAACCATTAATCAAGGAATCCGTGAACAACAGCGATCGGAAGAACATTTGACTGTGTAGGCTCGCTCTAACCTATTACAGCGAGAGCATCGCCTTAAACTTCTCGTCCGTCAGCAGATTCCCTACAAAGAATTCGCCAAAATCGCCGTAACGCGCGCTGACTTCGTCAAAGCGCATTTCGTATACGAGCTTTTTGAACTGAAGGGCATCGTCGGCAAACAGCGTAACGCCCCATTCCCAATCATCGAAACCAACGGAGCCGGTGATAATCTGTTTCACCTTGCCGGCATATTTGCGGCCGATCATGCCGTGGCTGCGCATCATGTTGCGGCGGTCTTCCATGCTCAGCATGTACCAGTTATCGTTGCCGGAACGGCGTTTGTTCATCGGGTAGAAGCAAATATGCCTTGCTTTTGGAAGGGATGGCTTCAGACGCGCCACAACCTCCGGATTTTGCATCGGGTCGCTGCCCGGGGAATTGACGTAGTTGCTAAGCTCAACAACGCTCACATACGAGTGAGCCGGCTGCGTGAACTCGGCGAACAGCGTTTTGTTAAACGCGGTTTCGATCTCGTTCAGCTCTTCCAGCGTTTCGCGCAGGTGCATAAACACGAAATCGGCTTTTTGGCCAACGATGGAATAAACAGCCGTGCTGCCTTGCTTGTTTTCGTCAACGCTGCTCCATTCCTTAAGGAAGGATTGAAGCTCGTCCAACGCCTGGCTCCGTTCTCTATCGCTTGCAAGCCGCCATGCCGCCCAATCCATCGAACGGAAATCATGCAGCGCATACCAGCCTTCTAATGTAATGGCTACTTCACTCATGGGTAAATTCTCCTCTCGTCACATTGCTTTTAACATTGTATCGTAAATAAATCAGCTAGAGCAAATGGCGGACTTGTGACAAATGGACAGCTCCGATTGACTTCCTTATTTCCATTATTTAAACTGAAAAGCGAGACTTTCCATAAGGAGAAGAGGACATGCTTCAATTATTTGTAGCCACCGTGCTGTTCCTGGTCATGATGTTCGGCATCGGCTTTATTCTCAACATGCTTCTCAAAACAACGTGGTTTCCTATTTATGTCTTTATAATCGTACTGCTGCCTATCGGCATATGGTCGACATGGGATCATTCCGTTTCGTTTGTCGACAATTTCACAGAGTTTACATATGTAGATGTTATCCCGGTAATCGGCGCCTTGGCGGGTGCTTATATCAGCGGATGGGCCATTCGCGCGCTGCGCCGCGGCGGCTATAAAATGTTCTAAATCATTCAACGGCTTCCGTTATTCCGAAGGGAATCACGGAGCCGTTTTCCGTTTCTAAGAAAATTATTAGTTTCCTCGTATACCGCGTTCTGCCAGGGATAGCGACGGCTGCTTGCCGCGTCACCTCATATTTCTAGTTTTGTATTCGTCCCCGGCCCTTCTTTTTATGTTAGAATAATAGAAAGTACGAATGAGATGGAGAGATGCAATTGCGCATCGGTAATCTACTGCAATATACAGAACATCACCGTTATTACATTTTTCGAGATTTTTCGCTAAGCAGCTTGGACTATAAAATGTTGTCGCTTATCTATCAGCCGATGATAGGCGCATTTGCTATTGCTTTATATCAGCAGCTTTATCATGGCATTGCCGAAGGAACGTCCGGTTATTCCGCCATTGAAACGCAGCGCAAGCTGTTCTTGGGACTTGGACTGGACATGAACGAACGCGGCAGAAAATATTTGATCGATCAGGCATCGCGCCTCGAAGCGGTTGGGCTTCTGCAGACGTCGCGGGTAGGATTGCCGGATCAGGCGGATGTCATGTACGAATACGAACTGTCGCAGCCGCTAACGCCGGGGGAATTTTTCCGCAATCAGCATTTGACCCTGCTTCTTAGGGACAAGATCGGCAAGTACGCGGTTATTTCGCTTCGCGAATCGTTTGGGGCGCAAGAGCCGGACGAGCTGGCGCAGAAGCAGTTGACCAAAGAAAACATATCGGTGCCTTTCTATGAGCTCTTCCAACTGAACACGCATTCGGTGGATCAGGAGCTCGAACAAGCTTTAACGGAAGTAGCGCCAACCCGTCAGGCTGCGCCTCGGGCACAGCTTGAGACGGCAGGTATTCCTTACGGGGAAATTATCCTTCGTTTTCCGCGAAATTCGGCGAACCGAAGTTATGTGGAGCGAATGCGCGGCAATTCCGAGCAGCTCGCGCAAGTCAATTATGTTGCTTACAAATACAATCTATCCGTTGCGGACATTTGCCGTTTATTGGATGAAGACGGCATTTTCGCTTCGAATGGCGATCTGATCGTAGACGAAATTCAACTGCGCGCGAATCAACTGTACCGCCAGGATAAGAAGCGCGAAGGAGAACGGCAAAGAACGATTGCCCGCGTGCAGGCAGCAGCCGTTCAACCAAACGAGACGGAGGAAGAGCTTGTCGAGTTTGGCGTTCAGGAAGAGTATTACATGCTTGTGCCAAGTCAATTGGCGGGCAGATGCGACGTGCAGCAATATAATATGCTCATGCGGAACGAACCGCATACCCGTTTTTTGCAGCGGTTTTTCCCTGGGGCCGTACCGGATTGGATCGAAAGATCCTTTGAGCGGATTGATCTGAATTACAAGCTCCCCGAACCGGTAATCAACGTACTTATTCATTATGTAATAGGCATGAACGATGCGCAACGCGTAACGAAAACATTCGTGGAGGC
Organism: Paenibacillus glycanilyticus NBRC 16618; assembly: GCF_004000805.1. Classification (GTDB taxonomy): domain Bacteria; phylum Bacillota; class Bacilli; order Paenibacillales; family Paenibacillaceae; genus Pristimantibacillus; species Pristimantibacillus glycanilyticus. Next base: position 224,615 of record NZ_BILY01000007.1, on the reverse strand, counting down.
CGTTGTGTCCAACATGCTGGTAAAGCAGGTGGATACCTTCGAGAAGGCCGTTCTTTACGTCAGAGAACAAGCCGAGGTAGAGGCCGACAAGGAACGCCGGAATGCCAGAGCGGCAGCAGGTCTTCCGGGCACGAGAGGAACGTCGCGCAACAGCTCGCGCGGAGGTATTTCGCGTAAGCCTTCAATCCCGATTGTACAGGATGAAGGAGCGGGAGATACGGCAATTTCGCCGGAGAAGCTGGAACAAATGCGAAAGCTGGCCAGAAAGCTGGACGGCAAAGGTTAAACCATAAAGCGGGGTGAATACGAATGGAATCGCTTGGTGAAATGTTAAAAGCATGGCCTGGCGGTAAGTCAATGAACGATCAAGCGGAACAAAAGCTTAGAGAGCTAATGGCGGACCCTCTTGTTGAGCGTCTGTTCGTCAAGCACCCTGAGCTGGATGAACGTGCGGTACGGATGAATATGAACCGGGTTTATCAATATGTGAATGAATACCGGAATTGTTCGAACTGCCCGGGATTAAACAATTGTCCGAATGATTTCGAAGGCCATTATACATTGCTTTCTTGCGAAACGGTAAATGATCAGGTTCAATTGATTGACCGGAAGGTATCCTGCAAGAAGTTCCTCGCGCGGCGCAGCGAAGAGCAGATCAAGAGCCGGATTCGCAGCTTCTATGTGGACGAGACTGCGCTGAATAACGGTTATTCGGCCGATGAAATATTGTTCAACGATCCGAAGCGGACCGAGGCAGCCTATCAGATTCTCGCTTATATCGATAAGACGAAGGAAGAAGGTTTGCAAAAGGAAGGCTTGTACCTCGCCGGCAAGTTCGGCACGGGCAAGACGTTTCTTATGTGTTATCTGCTTCACGAGCTTGCGAAGGCGGGATACTCGGGAGCTATCGTTTACATGCCGGAATTCGTGGAAGATTTGAAATCGATGATGCATGACCAGACTAAGCTTCGCGAGACGGTAGAGATGATGAAGGAGACCGATCTTCTCATCTTTGACGATATCGGGGCCGAGAACCTGAATCCGTGGGTTCGGGACCATGTCCTTGGATCGATTCTCAATTACCGGATGAACCGGAAGCCTACCTTATATACTTCCAACTATGAGCTGGATGCTCTGGAGAGACACTTTAGCTTTACGAGCAAAGACGGCGATGAGCAGCATAAAGGAGAACGCCTGATGAACCGGATCAGGCCTTATGTTGAGGTTGTTATGGTCACGGGAGAGAATAAGCGGGGACGCAAATAAAAAAAGAGGCTGCACATTTGTTCAAATGTGCAGCCTCTTTTTTTGAACATACTTTAACTATTTACCGCGTTAATAACTTATAGTATACTCTCTTCATGGGGAGGTGAGAGAATGTTACATACTTGGAAAAATAAAGTTCAAGATGTACATCTATGGAAGACGGAATCGGTGAGCAGAAGTTTAGAATGAGTTTGCTATTAATGCCTTACTAGTAAATTATGTAGGCGACGTAAACAGAATGCAATACTTACGTTCAAAATAATCAGAAAAATTAAAAGATTTGAACAAATGAAAAGGCAGCGATGTTTAAACAGAGCATATGGACGATATCACGTTCAATTTAAAGGAGGAGATAGGATGATTACACGAAAGAAATCTATGAAGTTTTTGTTCCTATTAAGTATTCTGGTTATCCTAATCGCAGGCTGTTCCAATAAGAATACTAATAACAGCTCGAATTCCCCTTCGCCTTCGGCAACAACTGCCGATGAATCGGCTTCTCCTTCCGCGGAACCTTCAGAGGATCCCAATGCGCCTAAAGTAGGCGGAACGTTAACGGTAAGCACATTCTCCGATATTGTCTCGGTCAATCCGATTTTTGTGAATGATACGGCTTCCGGAGATATGCAATATTTGTTATTCGCCCAATTGTACGATCTGGACCGTGACGGCAACCTGGTTGTACAGCCATGGTCTCTGGCTGCCGAACTTCCGCAAATTTCGGAAGACAGCAAAACCTATACCGTAAAAATGAAAAATACGGCCAAATGGAGCGACGGTCAACCAATTACCGCAGATGATTTGGTCTTTACTATTAATACGATCATCAATCCAAAAGCGGGTGCGCCAGGCATCAGCACGTTTGACAAAGTTGGCAGCGTCGAGAAAGTCGACGACTACACCGTCAAAATTACGCTGAAGCAAGTATACGCGCCATTCCAATATTCCCTGATGCTTAATCCGGTGCCAAGCCATATCCTCAAGGATGTGAAGCCTGAAGATTTGCAGGCGAATGCATTCGGTAAAGACCCTGCCAAGACGGTGACAAGCGGTCCTTGGAAATGGTCGGAGTGGAAAGCCGGCCAGTACGTAAGCCTTGAAGCCGATCCGAATTATTGGGGCGAAGTAAAGCCTAATATTCAAAAAGTCGTTTACAAAATTTACGCCGATCAAAATACGGAGGTTCAAGCGCTGATCAAAGGCGATGTGGACACGACGCTGGCGATTCCGATCACGCAGCTTGAAGCGGTTGAGAAAAACGACAAAATCAATGTCATTAAAGGATCAACCTCGACCTACGAGTATATCAGCTTTAACTTTGACGCCAACAACTTCCCGGATAAGTTCATTCCGTTCTCTTCGCAGAAGAGCCGTCAAGCCATTGCTTACGCTCTGAACCGCCAAGGCATGGTCGATAACGTTCTGAAAGGTACAGGCGCTCTAATGAATGCACCGTTCCTTCCAGGCTCCTGGTCAGATCCGGGCGACAAAGCGGTTAATTACAATTACGACGCCGAGAAAGCAAAAGCGTTGCTGGCCGAAGACGGCTGGGTTGCCGGCAAAGACGGCATTCTCGCGAAAGACGGCCACCGCTTCTCCTTCGAGCTGCAATACAACGCCGGCAACAGCCGCCGTGAAGCGGTAGCGCAAATCATTCAGCAGAACCTGAAGGACGTAGGCATCGAAGTGAAGCCGACGGCGATCGATTTCGCAACATGGATCGATCAGAACATTACGCCTGGTAAATACCCTGCCATTCTGCTTGGCTGGTCGCTTAGCAATCCGGATCCGGACGGCGAAAGCATCTTCTCGTCGAAATACTTCCCGCCGGCAGGTCAAAACAGCGGTTGGTATAAGAACGAGAAGCTCGACAAGCTGTGGGTAGACGGTTACTCCGTCGTGGATCAAGCAGCCCGTAAAGAAATTTACAACCAAATCGCAACCGAAATTTCGACTGACTTGCCTTACGTATTCCTGTACCAATACGGCAACCCTCAAGGTATCGGACCTAAAGTGAAATTCGCGGAAGAGGATGCGCCTGTACCAACGCAGCAAACCGGATATTTCTATCATATGATCAAATGGTGGCTGGCCGAATAAGCGGCGTAATCAATCGTTTGCAGGAGAAGAGGGCGTGGCCCTCTTCTTCCTTGTAAACCAATCCGCGGCAATTCTTAGGTTTACGCTTACGAAGTAAGAATTACCTCAAAAGGCGCGGTAATTCTTTTTAGGAGGATGGGCAAATGACCGAGTTTATTATTCGCCGAACACTTCAGTCCGTCTTGGTGCTATTCCTGATTACGCTCGTGACATTCGGGCTTATCCATGCCGCTCCGGGAGGACCTTTTCAAATCATGCTGGCGCCCGGCTTATCGCCGGAAGCCATGGAAATACAGGCCCATAACATGGGTCTTGATAAACCACTTCCCATGCAATATTTAAGTTGGTTAGGTAATTTGCTGCAGGGCGACCTGGGTTATACGTTCAAGAATCATGTGCCGATTGGCGAGATTATTTGGCCAACCGTTAAAAACACTTTTATTCTGATGAGTGTCGCTTGGCTGCTGACACTGGTTATCGCTATTCCATGGGGCATCTACAACAGCACGAAGGAATACAGCCTCTCCGATCAAACGGCCTCCTTTATTTCGTATATTGGATTTGCGATGCCGACCTTCTGGTTCGGGATCATTCTTCAGCAGATCTTCTCGATAAAGCTGGATCTTCTGCCGCTGGCCGATATGTATTCCATGGATAAAGAAGGTCAATTCGGCGACTTGATGCTGCATCTTGTTTTGCCGGTGACCGTTCTTACTCTCGGTTTTCTGGCTGCTTACGTGAAATATTCGCGTTCCAGCATGATGGAAGTGCTTAATCAGGATTATATCCGTACGGCACGGGCAAAAGGGGTGCAGGAAGGGAAAGTCATCTACAAACATGCTCTCCGCAATGCGCTTATTCCGATTATTACGATTATTGCGCTTGACCTGCCGCTGCTCGTTGCCGGCGCGGCCATAACCGAAAGTGTCTTCAATTGGCCGGGAATGGGCCGTTTATTCGTACAGATGGCGGTTGCGCGAGAGTACTCCGTTCTTATGGCTATTACTCTATTGACGGCTGTTATTGTCATTTTCGGTAATCTGCTCGCTGACTTGTTGTATGCCGTCGTTGATCCACGGGTGCAGCTTGGCAAGAGAGGGGGAAGGTCGGCATGAGCGAAGCCAATTTGCAAACCTCAACGGTTATCCCGCAAGTTGAAGTACAGGCGAGTAAGCCGCTTAAGCGCCCTCCGGGCCCTTGGCGTACGGCTTGGTCCAAATTCAGGCGCAATCCTTATGCGGTCACCGGTCTTGTTGTCCTTCTGATTTTTATAATCGGCGGGGCGGCAGCGCCTTGGCTTACGAAATACGATCCGGCAAAAATCGATATGATGTTTGTAAATGTAAAAGCGGGTACGGACGGGCATTTGCTCGGCACGGACGAGTTAGGCCGGGACATCTTCGCGAGATTGCTCTATAGCGCTCGGATTTCTTTGACGGTTGGATTCTCCGTAGCTGCCGGATCTGTCATTATCGGGGCTATTATCGGATCCATATCCGGTTTTTTCGGCGGATTTATCGATACCTGCTTTATGCGGCTTGTAGACGTGATGAATTCGATTCCGTTATTGTTCCTTAATATTCTGGTGCTTGCGATCTTCGGCACCGAATTCCGTTACATGATTATCGTGCTGATCCTAACGAGCTGGATGAGCGTGGCGCGGCTTGTGCGGGGAATGTTCCTGCAGCTTCGGGAGATGCAGTACGTAGAAGCGGCAAGGGCCATCGGGGTATCGAATCTCGGCATTATTTTCAAACATTTGCTCCGCAACGCAAGCTTTCCGATTATCGTAAACGCTACTTTAATGGTGGGGTCAGCGATTTTGAGCGAATCGGCATTATCCTATCTCGGCTTAGGCATTCAAGCGCCGAAAACAAGCTGGGGGCTGATGCTGAGCAACGCGCAGGAGTTTATGCTTGTTGATCCGCTGCAGGCCGTCTATCCCGGCGTTTGCATTCTTCTGGTTGTGCTAGCCGTGAATTTTATAGGTGACGGCATTCAAGACTCCCTGAACCCGCGGCAGAAAATGTCCGAGAGGAGGATTGACAGATGGAGGAAAAGCTTCTTGAAATCGAAAATTTAACGGCCGGATTTCTGACGGTGGGCGGTACGGTTAAAGCAACCGAGCATCTGTCCATCTCCATTGAAAAAGGGAAAACCGTCTGTCTGGTTGGAGAATCGGGCAGCGGCAAAAGCGTCACTTCATTGGCCGTCATGCGGCTGATTGATTATAACGGCGGCGCGATTCTGGAAGGGAGCATCAAATTTCAAGGCGAGGATCTGGCGAAAAAGAGCCAGGATGAAATGATCCGGATTCGCGGCAACAAAATCGCAATGATTTTCCAGGATCCGATGTCCTCTCTCAATCCGGTCTATACCATAGGGGATCAGATCGCCGAGAGCATTATGCTTCACCGGAAAAAAGGGAAGAAGGAAGCCCGTAAAATGGCGGTTGACATGCTGCGACTGGTGGGCATTCCGGCTCCTGAAATCCGGGTCAAGCAATATCCCCATGAGCTGTCCGGCGGGATGTGCCAGCGGGTTGTTATCGCGATAGCCCTAGCTTGCGATCCCAGCCTGCTTATCGCAGACGAGCCAACCACGGCACTGGACGTTACGGTACAGGCGCAAATTCTCGACTTGCTCCGCAGCCTGCAGAAGGAGCTTGGCATGTCCATTCTGCTCATTACGCATGACATGGGCGTGGCCGCCGAGATGGCAGACCGCATAGCGGTTATGTACGCCGGCATCATCGTGGAGGAAGGGAGCGCAAACGAAATATTCGCACGCCCTAGCCATCCTTATACGGAAGGCCTCCTGAAATCGGTGCCGGGCTTGGAAGGCGCTCGCGGCGAAGAGTTGTATACGATACGGGGCAATATCCCCGGGTTAAGCCAGCTCCCTGAGGGCTGCCGCTTCCATCCCCGCTGCCCGTATGCGAAGGATATTTGCCGGGAGAAGGCACCACCTGTTATGGCCGTAACCGAGGATCATTACGCTTCCTGCTGGATGTATTCGGAGGAAGGCGGAGCCGCAGCATGGAAAAATGAAACGAAGCCCGAGGTGAGCCGATGAACGCGGAATACGTATTGGAGCTGCGCGGAGTGAAAAAATATTTCCCGATCCGGTCGGGTCTCCTGAACCGGGTAGTTGGCCAGGTCAAAGCGGTGGACGACGTGTCGCTGTCCATCCGCAAGGGAGAGACGTTTGGGCTTGTTGGCGAGTCGGGCTGCGGCAAATCAACGCTTGGCCGGGTTGTGCTTAATCTACATAAGGCGACGGAAGGCGAGGTTAACTTCAACGGGACGGATGTCCAGAAGTTAGCAGGATCGGAGCTGCGCCGGCTGCGGAAGCAGATGCAGATTATTTTCCAGGATCCGTTCGGATCGCTGAACCCGCGGTTTCTGGTAAAGGATATTATCGGGGAACCGCTGCGGCTGCACGAGAGGATGACGGAGCGCGAGATCGACAAGCGTGTCGTTGAGCTGATGGAGCTTGTTGGCCTCGACGCTACTCGCCGCAACCGGTATCCGAACGAGTTCTCCGGCGGTCAGCGGCAGCGGATCGGTATCGCAAGGGCAATCGCTTTAAATCCCGAGTTTATTGTCGCGGACGAAGCGGTATCCGCCCTTGACGTATCGGTGCAATCGCAGGTTATTAACCTGCTGATGAAGCTTCAGCGCGAGCTGGGGTTAACCTTTCTTTTTATTGCCCATGGTCTTAACGTGGTGCGGCATATCTCCGACCGGGTAGGTGTTATGTATCTGGGAAAAATCGTCGAGATTGCGCCAACGGAGGAGCTGTTCGCGAAACCGCTCCATCCGTATACGGCAGCTCTCTTATCGGCCATTCCAAGGCCGGACCCGACGCGGAAGCGGGAGAGAATCGTGCTGCAGGGCGATGTGCCGTCGCCGGCTAACCCGCCGTCCGGCTGCCGTTTCCACCCGCGCTGCCCGGCGGCGAAAGCCAAATGCAGCGTGGAAGAACCGCTTCTGAAGGAGCGCGAGGATGGAAGGCAAATCGCCTGCCATTTCCCGCTGGATGAAGGTTTAGCTCAATAACGCAATAAAAGCCGGGCTGCTGCCCGGCTTTTGTTGCGTCTGTTTATAAGTTTGCCTTATATAGTCAATAAATAATTTCCAATTTTCTATTGACAGATGATTGGGCGGACTGGTAATATTCATCCATAACCAACTAAACAGGTAGGAATAATATTATCTACCCGGACCACCGGATGCTAATCATTATTCGTCTGTCAATAAAAATAGGGGTGTGTTGACAATGAAGAGATTAGCTATTATCCGCTCGTTCGTACTTATTCTTACTTTTACGCTGGCCCTCGCAGCATGCGGCAATAACTCCAACTCCAATTCGAATTCCTCGAGCAGTGGAAATAAAGAAACTCCTGCAGCATCCAATGCGGGCACTGCATCGGAAGCTCCAACCGAAAAACCTAAAGATGTTGAACTCCTGAACGTATCTTACGATCCAACCCGTGAGCTGTACGTTAAATATAACGAAGCATTCTCGAAATATTGGCTGGACAAAACAGGCCAAAAGGTTACCGTTAAGCAATCCCACGGCGGCTCCGGCAAACAAGCGCGTGCCGTTATCGATGGTCTGGAAGCAGACGTTGTAACGCTGGCACTAGGTTACGACATTGACGCACTGGTAGAACCGGGCCTGATCAAACCCGACTGGCAGACAAAATTCGAACATAACAGCGCACCTTACACGTCCACCATCGTATTCCTTGTGCGCAAAGGCAATCCAAAAGGCATTAAGGACTGGAACGACCTGATCAAGGATGGCGTTGAAGTGATTACACCAAGTCCGAAAACTTCGGGCGGTGCGCGCTGGAACTATCTCGCGGCTTGGGGTTACGCGCTCAAACAAAACAATAACGATGAAGCGAAAGCGCAAGAATTCGTACAACAATTGTATAAACATGTTCCTGTACTTGATTCCGGCGCACGCGGCGCTACCACAACGTTCGTAGAAAAAGGCATTGGCGACGTATTGCTTGCTTGGGAGAATGAAGCTTACCTGTCCGTGAAAGAACTTGGTCCGGATAAATTCGATATCGTATATCCTTCGCTCAGCATTAAAGCGGAGCCTCCCGTTGCCGTCGTTGACAAAGTGGTAGACAAACGCGGCACGCGTGACGTAGCTACGGCTTACCTGCAATACCTCTACTCCGACGAAGGCCAAGAAATTGCGGCGCAAAACTACTACCGTCCAATCAACGAAACGGTTGCAGCGAAATACAAAGACCAATTCAAAGATCTTGAACTGATCACCATCGATGACTTCGGCGGCTGGAAGACGGCTCAAGAGAAACACTTTAACGATGGCGGCATCTTCGACAAGATTTACACGCCAGGCTCGAAATAATGATGGTGACCACAGATGAACGGAGCTGACTTCACATGAAAGGTTCCAAAAGGAAGTCCAAAAACGTATTGCCGGGCTTTGGCTTGTCGATGGGCTTCACGATCGCTTACCTCAGCTTGATCGTTCTTATCCCTCTCGCCGGTGTGTTTGTGAAAACAACCGGCCTGAGCTGGAACGAATTCTGGGCGATTATTACGAATCCAAGGGTAATCGCTTCTTATCGGATCAGCTTTACGACATCGTTTTTCGCCGCGCTGACCAATCTTGTATTCGGGCTGCTAGTAGCCTGGGTGCTTGTCCGATACCGGTTCCCGGGTAAAAAGATTATCGACAGCCTCGTCGATTTGCCGTTCGCTCTTCCGACGGCGGTAGCAGGCATTTCGTTGACTGCGATTTATGCCCCAAATGGCTGGGTAGGCTCGATTCTCGCGCCGCTGGGGATAAAGGTTGCTTATACGCAGCTAGGCATTACGATTGCACTCATTTTTATCGGAATTCCTTTTGTGGTCCGTACCGTGCAGCCTGTCTTGCAGGACTTCGAAAAAGAAACCGAAGAAGCGGCGGTTATGCTTGGCGCATACCGGCTGCGCACCTTCTGGAAGGTTATCCTGCCGGAGCTGATGCCGGCACTATTAACCGGGTTCGCGCTGGCCTTCGCTCGGGGAATCGGGGAATATGGCTCCGTCGTGTTTATCTCGGGCAATATGCCGATGAGGACGGAAATCGCTCCTCTCCTCATTATGTCGAAGCTGGAACAATTCGATTACGAAGGCGCAACGGCGATTGCGCTGGTTATGCTTATTGTCTCCTTCCTGCTGCTGCTGCTTATCAACTTTATGCAATGGCGGATTAACCGCCGTACGATAGCGGACTAAGGGGAGGAATAACAATGGCTGGAGCAGTTACCGCGCATTTGTCTCAAGAAGCGTCCAAAAGACCGAAGCATATTACCGAATCGGCTGGCGTAAAATGGACTTTAATCAGTATCGCCATGTTATTTCTAGGGCTGGCCGTAGCGATGCCTCTTATCTCGGTGTTTGTCGAAGCCTTCAAAAAGGGCTTTGATGTGTACAAAGCGGCAATCACCGACCCGGATGCTTTATCCGCATTGCGATTAACTTTATTGGTTGCTCTGATTGCCGTACCGCTAAACGCTGTGTTTGGGATAGCGGCTGCATGGGCGATCAGCAAGTTCCGCTTCAAAGGCAAGAACCTTCTTATTACGTTAATCGATCTACCGTTTGCGGTATCACCTGTCATTTCAGGAATGATTTATATTTTACTGTTTGGTGCGCAGGGCTTTCTTGGTCCTTGGCTCGACGAGCATGATATTAAGATCGTTTTTGCTCTTCCGGGCATTGTACTGGCTACCATTTTCGTTACCGTTCCGTTCGTAGCCCGCGAGTTAATTCCGCTCATGCAGGCGCAAGGCGTACAGGAAGAGGAAGCGGCTGCAAGCCTTGGGGCAAAAGGCTGGCAGATCTTCTGGCGCATCACGCTTCCGAATATCAAGTGGGGCTTGCTGTACGGCATTATTCTCTCGAATGCCCGGGCGATGGGGGAGTTTGGCGCCGTATCCGTCGTATCCGGCCATATTCGGGGGGAGACAAATACGCTGCCGCTCCATATTGAAATTCTGTATAACGAATACCAGTTCTCGGCATCCTTTGCCGTAGCTTCCCTGCTTGTTATGCTGGCCGTCCTGACTCTACTCGTGAAAGCCTTGTTCGAATGGAAAACGAATCAAAACGCATCGCGCGAAAAGGTTGAGTGAAAATTTTTTTAAACCTAATACCGAGTAAATCGGTTGATTATGGAGGGGTTAATAATGGCAAAACCGTTGGAAGTAGATCAATTGTGGTTGGACCGTATTCTTGAGCAAGTTAATGGGCTGCAGTATGGTTCTGTCAATATTACCGTACATGATGGACGTATTGTTCAAATCGACCGTACCGAACGTACACGTTACGATCAACCTTCCCATAAGCAGGCGCAGCCGGAGCAAAAGGCAGCTAACGGCGATAACCTTCGCGCCGTTGCCCAATAATAATAAAGCGAAAAAAGCTCCGTACCGGATATCCGGTACGGAGCTTTTCTTGTTTGTGGTTACGAAATGACGAATTTAATGATGACGGCTGCAGCAAAAATGACGGTCATAAAGCCCAGCATTCCGCCAAAGCCTGTCATAACGTCCATCAAGTCGTGGCGCGGTTCTTCATTCACATGTTCGCGCGGATCACGTACATTTTCCATTAGTGGATTACGCCTCCCTTGAAGACCATTCAAGCTTATAATAGTATACCCAACTTTACGAATAATTGTAAAGCAATTCATTGACAATTATAAAGCGAAACATGCGTTCGATATGCTAATATAAAGGAATAGATAAACAGCGCGAAGCTTACGCTTACGAAGTAAGAATTACCACAATTGCCGAGGTTCGGCCAATAGTATGGTAATTCTGAGTTTACGCTTACGAAGTAAGAATTACCACACAATTGCCAATGTCCGGCCATTCATATGGTAATTCTAAGCTTACGCTTACGAAGTAAGAATTACCACAATTGCCGATTCTCGGCCAATAGTACGGTAATTCTTTTTAGGAGGGACAAAATGGATCAGCAACAACAAAATACACCCGCCAGCAGGGCGGAAGCCGAAGAACTAATCCGCAACAAATTAGCGCTGCTTCCAGACCAGCCCGGCTGTTATTTAATGAAGAACGGGGAAGGCACCATTATATATGTAGGCAAAGCGAAGGTGTTGAAAAACCGCGTCCGCTCCTACTTCAACGGAAGCCATAACGGAAAAACGCAGCGGCTCGTATCGGAAATCCGCGACTTTGACTATATTATTACCTCGAGCAATATGGAAGCACTCATTCTCGAATGCAATCTGATCAAGCAATATCATCCAAGATACAATGTTCTTCTGAAGGACGACAAAACTTTTCCGTATATTAAGATTACGAACGAAAAACACCCGCGCCTTGAAGTTACGCGGCGTGTCGTAAAGGATAAAGGCAAATATTTCGGACCGTACCCGAATGCCTTCGCGGCTCAGCAAACCAAGAAGCTGCTGGACCGGCTTTATCCGCTGCGCAAATGCGGAACGCTGCCTGATAAAGTATGCTTGTACTATCATATCGGCCAATGTATTGCCCCTTGCGAGTACGATGTGGAGCAGGGCCAATACGATGCGATGATTCAGGAAATTACCAAGTTTCTTAACGGCGGCCATGATGCCGTAAAAGCGGAAATTCAGCGTAAAATGGAGGCTGCTGCCGAGGAGCTAAATTTCGAGCGTGCCAAGGAATACCGCGATCAGATCATCAGCATCGATGCGGTTATCGAGAAGCAGAAGATTACGATGAACGATGCCCTCGACCGCGACATCTTCGGCTACGCGGTAGAGAAGGGCTGGATGTGCGTGCAGATTCTGTACATGCGCCAGGGAAAAATGATTGAACGGCGCGGCACAACATTCCCTTATTATGGGGAAGAATACGATGACTTTATGACTTTCGTTACCCAATATTACAGCGATAACCCGGCATTGCCGAAGCAGATTTTGCTGCCGCTCCCGGCCGATGAGGAAGAAGGGACGGCTGAGTCGTCCACGGCTGCCGATGAGTTCGCAACGATGCTGCATAACTGGCTGAAGGTGAAGGTGCTGATGCCGCAGCGCGGACGGAAAAGCGAAGCCGTATCCATGGCTATCGATAATGCCAAGATTGCGCTGGCGGATAAATTCCGCCTGATCGAGCGGGACGAAGAGAGAAGCGTCCGCGCTTCGGAAGGACTAGCCGAATGGCTTGGACTGCCCGAGGTCCGGCGAATCGAGGCGTTCGATAACTCGAATATCCAAGGCACAAATCCGGTCTCGGCGATGGTTGTCTTTACGGATGGCAAGCCGGACAGGAAAGAGTACCGCAAGTATAAGGTGAAAACCGTTGTTGGCGCGGATGATTACGAAACGATGCGCGAGGTTGTGAGGCGCCGTTACGAAAGAATGCTGAAGGAGCAGCAGACTCCTCCGGATTTAATCGTAGTCGACGGCGGCAAGGGACAAATCTCCGCAGCACTGGATATTTTGCAAAATGAGCTGGGGCTTTATATTCCGGTATGCGGACTTGTGAAGGATGCAAAGCATAAGACGGCCCAATTGATGACCGGCGATCCGCCGGAAGTCGTGCCGCTGCCCCGCGACAGCCAGGAATTTTATCTGCTGCAGCGGATTCAGGATGAAGTCCACCGGTTTGCGATTTCTTTCCATCGCGAACAGCGCGGCAAATCCATGATCGCTTCCCAGCTGGATGCGATTCCGGGAATCGGAGAGAAGCGCCGCAAGCTGCTGCTTAAGCATTTTGGCTCGATTAAGAAGATAAGGGAGGCTTCAATCGAGGACTTCAAGCCTCTGTCTATTGGCGAGAAGCTGGCTTCGCAAATTTTAGCTGCCTTAAATGAAGAGGTAAAAGAAAAAGAAACGGAATGATATCCTCATTCCGTTTCTTTTTTTAATTTACTTGTCTTTACCTTTGCCTTTGCTTTTATCTTTGCCTTTGCTTTTATCTTTGCCTTTGCTTTTATCTTTGCCCTTGCCTTCGTCCTTGCCTTTTTTGCCCGATTTGTTTCCCGCTTCGGATTCGGCTGCAGCGCCAGTGCTGCGGCCACCGCTTTTGCCGCCGGGACCACGTCCGCCAAGCTGGTTGCCGCCGCCAGGAACTTGGTTGCCGGCCGTACGGTTGCCGCCGCCAGGAACTTGGTTGCCTGCCGTGCGGTTGCCGCCGCCAGGAACTTGGTTGCCTGCCGTACGGTTGCCGCCGCCAGGGCCTTGGTTGCCTGCTGTGCGGTTGGCGCCGCCAGGGCCTTGGTTGCCTGCCGTGCGGTTGGCGCCGCCAGGGCCTTGGTTGCCTGCCGTGCGGTTGCCGCCGCCAGGGCCTTGGTTGCCTGCTGTGCGGCCGCCAATGCTTTTGTTGGCTGCATCGGAGTTTTGTTTTTGTTGCTTGTCATTATCGTTGTTCTTGTGTTTGTTAGGCAAATCTATCACTCCTCTTAAACGGTAGTACTAGATTATATGACGAATGATAGATTTGCTCCTGTACGAGAGTGGATAAAAGAGCGAAATGGTTCCTTGTCCAGTCCTTACAGTGCAATGCTTGTAATTTTGTTTAGCGGTACATAGACGATATAGGTTGTTTTGTAACTGACGGCCGAGAATGCAGCGTTCCCGTTCTGAAAGCCTGCCCATTTCGCTCTATCCAGATCTTTGCCGTTATCCAGCGTTATGCGATGAATAACTTGTCCGAGCGACAGCTTGCTAAGGATGCCATAGGCATATTCAGCATTGCTTTTTCCGCCGTATTTTTCTTCTTTGTGGTAAGGAATTGCCGAATTATCGCTGTAACCCGACGATTTGTGCTCGTATTTGCAGCCATTTGATTTTTGCGGATAACAGTACGATTTTTTCCCGGAGGATTTGTGTTCATGGCAGTCGTTTTTCTTGCCGCCTGATTTGCTCTTTTTCCCGGACGATTTGTGATGGCCGCTTGACTTTTTGCATGACGACTGTTTCTCATAGCTTTTGTTGCATGAGCTCTGTTTGCGGTCATAGCCGCTGATTCTTGCAATCAATCCTATCACACTCCACATATGTTGGTTTAATAGATTATATTAAGTTGGACAGGATTTCTCTTGGACAAAATGACCGTTTCTATTAAATGGGCGGTGTGGAGTGCCGTTATTGCGAAAAAAAGGAATGTATCTTCGAAGAGATACATTCCTTTTTTATAAGGAGTCCTTTCAGACCCGTATTGGAGTGCGCCGTTTATGCCAGGATTTGATAACCCAAGCGATAATAACAGGCAGAATAGCATAGATAAGGGCTGCGGTAATATTAACGCCTCCTCCAACGCTGACCAGCTCGAAGCCCATAATAAGGCTGTCCAGGATTGCGTGGGTGAACACGGCCGTAATAAAGCCATAGCGGAGGAAAATAAGACAAAATACCGTTCCCAGAATAACAAGCTCCACGATACGCGTATAGAACGGGAAGATCGGATAGCCGACATGTCCCAGCGCCCACATGATCGTGGGAATAAGCGTAGCGATAAACGTATTTTTGAACCATTTTTTGAATAAAGCAATGCCGAACAACCGGAATATCGCTTCTTCGGATATGGCAGCGCACCAGGCCATCATCGGCATAAGCCACAGCATATCCGTATTGTAAGGCGACTGCGTAGCATCGCTGGTTGCCCAGGAGCCTGCAAGAAACTTCATGGCGACCATAATGATCGCTTGCGCGCCAAGGATAATCGCTGCAAAGAGATAGGAGAGGCCAACGCTGCGCCATACATGCTCGCCATAGCCTCGCTCGCGGAATCCCGGCCATAAGGGGCGTTTTTGCGAGCGCCACATCCCGTCACCGGCGACTAAGGCGAAGTAAACGGCGAGGCCAACCGGAATGAGCAGCACGACCGTAATCAAAACGGTAGCCTTCATCTCGGCATCCGACCGGCTCTGCTCGCCAAAGGTTGCCATGATGCCATCAAGAACGTTCAGATTGTTATAGATGTAGAATACGATAAACACCAAGCTGATAAATATCCCGCGTTTAAAGGTCGTGTGTCCCCTGTAAAGAATCGCGTAAATAAGCGATAAAACGAGGGAGATGAAGCACATGTACGCCAGGCTGACAACTGACAGCGCGCTGCCCGTCTTTTTCTGGCCTTCCACGTAAGAGACGTAATCCGCCGGTGCTTGGAAAGCTGGCTTGTACCTGGTGATCACTGCTTTATCATCAACAAGACCTACTCCGATAATCAGCTCAAGTGAAGCGTCACCAAGCGTATAACCGGTGGGGTGAAGCACGGCGTCTCCTTGGTCATTGATGTACAGGCTGTCCAATTCTTCCGGCCGGAACCCTTTCGTTTCGGCAAAAGCCTTCGCTGACGTTTGAACCGATTGAGCATTGCCGGCAGATTGACCGCCAAGCCAATGCCAGCCTGTAATACTGCCGTTAGTCATATGGACGTAGACATAAGCTTTTGTGCCGTCCTCCAGATCCAGATTGACCTGGAACGTATCGGTCGGGAACTTAGCGTCATATTTATCTTCGAACTTGCCCAGCAGCTCTTCCTTGGAGAAATAACCGTTTGCCAGACTGTCGGTCTGATAAATCGTATGGGCGGTTACGGCTGATTTGCCGAACTGTTCCCGGACGAACTTTTTCGCGGTCGACTCGGCTTCGCTTTTTGCAATAACCTTAGGAGTTGAGCTTGAGAACAGCTGGTCCCCGGCTGCAGGGCCGAACTGGGTAAAGATGAAAATAATTGCGCCTGCGACAGCAGCCCACAGGAATCTTTTCCAATCATGAGGAGCGATGGAAGGGATCATACAAAACCTCCATTTCGAATTCAGACGATGCTTCGCTACAGTAACAATACCATTATTAACCTCATTTATCCAATGCGGGCGAAAGTAGAGGATGCAAACGGAAAGCGGTGAAATAAGGACTTGCAGCCAGCAAGCAGCCAATTGTTTTGTAGGATTGCCCGTTTTTGAACGAATTCCGCTTAATTATCGCTTAGGCTCATTTTGATCGTTTCCGCAGTTTGGGCGTATAATCGTTACGTCATATTAATCGAATCGTATCAGCCGAATTTCGTTTTTGAAAACGGGGGAACCAAACCGCTGTCCGGAGCAATCCGCCAGCATGGGGTGAATTTCGAGCATTCCGCTTGAATAGGGCTGCCTTTCCAGGCCCGAATCCGTCAGCTAACCTCGTAGGCTGCGTGGAACAGGACTCATTTGCATGGGAGTTCCCGTGCTTTTTTTTATGCCCAAATGTTGAAAGATCTATTAAAAGGAGAGAAGAATGGCCAAATATCTCAATATCCTGAAATGGTCGCCGCCAAGGATTCTGGTCTTTGGTTTTGCCATGATTATCGTGATTGGAGCCGTGCTGCTGTCGATGCCCTTCGCCTCAAGCGATGGCTCGCGCCTGCCCTTTATCGATGCGTTGTTCACGGCAACCTCGGCGACCTGCGTGACCGGACTTGTTGTCGTCGATACGGGTACATACTTCTCTACCTTTGGCAAAATCATCATCCTCTCTCTTATCCAAATTGGCGGATTAGGCTTTATGACCATGGCCACGCTGATTGCGCTTGTGCTGCGCAAGAGGATTTCGCTTAAGGAACGGCTCATTCTGCAGGAAGCGATGAACCAGACGAGTATGGAGGGCATCGTCAGACTAATCCGTCGAGTGATCTTCTACTCTTTAACGATAGAGCTGGTTGGCGCTGTTCTGTTTGCCGTCCGATTCGCCTTTGACATGCCGTTTGGGAGAGCGGTATGGTTTGGGCTCTTTCATTCGATATCCTTCTTCAATAACGCAGGCTTTGATATCTTCGGCCATTTCAGCAGCTTAACGATGTACGTAGGGGACCCGCTCGTTAATATCGTGTCGATGCTGCTCATTATTTTTGGCGGATTAGGTTTTGTGGTGATGGCGGATTTGCTGGAGTTCCGGAAAAACAAAAGACTGTCGCTGCACAGCAAGGTTGTTCTCTCGACAACCGGCATCCTGATTGCCGCTGGCGCTGTTGTTATTTTCGTTTTCGAGTTTTCGAACAGCAATACGCTTGGTTCCCTCAATTGGGGCGAAAAGATTCTGGCTTCCTTCTTCCAGTCCGTAACGCCTAGAACGGCGGGGGCCAACACGCTGGATTATACCCAGCTTCGGCAGGCGACCGTCTTTTTCACCGTTATTCTGATGTTTATCGGCGCTTCGCCAGGCTCTACAGGCGGGGGAATCAAGACGACAACCTTTACCACGATGGTCGGGGCGGTTATCGCGATGATCCGAGGGCGGGAAGATATCGTTCTTTTCCATTACCGGCTTGGGAAGGACCGGATCTTCAAGGCGCTGACGATTACGATGCTGTCGCTCACGCTGGTCCTATTGGTAACGATGCTGCTGTCCACGACGGAAGACCAGCAGTTCCTGAAAATTTTATTCGAAACAACGTCGGCGTTTGGCACCGTTGGCCTAACGACGGGCATTACGCCCGAGCTGACGTTCTTCGGCAAAATAGTCATTGCGGTAACGATGTTCGCCGGACGGCTTGGTCCGCTGACGCTTGCTTACGCGCTAGGGCCAAAAACAGAGAAAGAGCTGTACCGGTATCCGGAAGGCAAAATTACGATTGGATAGGGGAATAGAGAGCAAGAATGAAAAACAATCAATTCGTGATCGTAGGCTTGGGGAGGTTCGGCTCCAGTCTTGGAAGAGAGCTTATTAAGCTGGGCTATGAGGTGCTTGGAATCGACCGGGATGAGGAAGCCGTTCAGGAGATGAGCAATGTGCTGACCTATACGGTGTCGGCGGATTGCACGGACGAAGAGACGCTGCGATCACTAGGCGTTCGTAATTTTGACTGCGGAGTTGTGGCAATTGGCGATGACATTCAGGCCAGCATACTGACGACTATATTATTGAAGGATTTGGGCGTGAAGCGGGTAGTAGCCAAAGCGATGAGCGAGCTGCACGGACGCGTGCTGGAGAAAATTGGCGTTGACCGCGTTATTTATCCGGAGCGGGATATGGGCATCCGGGTTGCCCATCAGCTTGTCTCCCCGAATCTGCTTGATTATATCGAGCTGTCGAAGGAGTATACCATTGCCGAGCTTTCGGTGCCGAAATGCCTGAACGGCAAGTCGCTTCAAGACATGAATTTGCGCGCCCGGTTCGGTTGCAGCATCGTAGCCATTAACAAGCCTTCCGGTATTATAATTGCTCCTACGGCGACGGATGTGGTGACGGAAAAGGACGTTATGGTCGTGATCGGAACAAACGACCAGATTGAACAGTTTGAAGAAACCATAATCAGGTGATGATAAGGACAGTGGGCGCCGTTAGCGTTCATTGTCCTTTTGTTTGCTCGCTGCTGAGGTGGGGAATGGATGGGGCGGGATGGCTCGGCGGGACGGGGTATCTCTTCCGGCCGCTGTTGTCATTCCTTTGCTCTGAACAGGTTTACATAGGGGTAGCAAAGGAAGTGACAAAGGCGAACGCTGCGCTCCTCCAGAGATACCCCTTTCCCGCCTCGCGCCGCACCCATCCATTCCCCCTGCGAGGGAATGAAAAAGGACAGTGAAGCGCTAAAAAGCGCTACCACTGTCCTCCCTTGCGGGAGCGAGAAGAGCGGAGAGCACAAGGGCGAAAAGCACAAGAGCGAAAGACACAAGAGCGAACCCTCTTTACTGACCCAACTCCGAGATCCAACGCCGGACCGCCGGATGAAGATCGGAAGGGTCATTGTGGATGAGACAAGTCGTTCGCTTGGTCTCTTCCAGCTCGCGGATGGGGACAACGACAAGCTCGTTGTCGGCGAGTAACTGCTTGCGCATATAGGAATGCGGGAGCAGGGTTGCCGCTCGGCACGTATGAAGAAGACGGACGATAGCCTCGAAGGAGTCGATCTCCATCCGGACATCCGGCTGAAGATGGTATTTGGCGAATACTTCGTCGGTCAGCTTGCGGTACCAGGTGCCTTTGGAGAACAAAATCATGGGCAGCCCGTTTAAATCTTCTATTGAAAGAGGCTCCTCATGCGTTACGGTTACGCTGGTCGGGATAACGAGCAGCAGATGATCGTCAAACAGCGGCACGCAGTGAAGCTGGGAATCTTCAATCATGGAAGCAACGATGGCGATATCCGCTTTGTTGTCGCGGACAAGCGTGACAATCTCGTGGGTTTTGCCGGTTACAGCTTTGATATCGAATTCCGGATGACTGGCGTTTAACGTCTTTATGAAGTCGGGTAATGTGGTTTGAAGCGTCGTTAAGCTTGCCCCGATCGTGATGGAGGTCCGTCCCGCAGCGGTGTACTCGGCAACGGAATCCATGTAACGACGGTGCAGCTTGCGGAGGTTCACGGCATACTCGTAAGTCAATTGACCGACGCGGGTCAGCTCAAGCCGCTTGCCAACGCGTTCGAACAGCTTGGCGCCTATTTCTTCTTCAAGCTTTGCTATTTTGCGGGACAAGGCCGGCTGGGATAAATTAAGCAGGCTAGCTGCTTTATTCATGCTGGAATGTTCCACGATGGCAGCAAACATATGAAATTCTTCGATCATTTTGGTCTCCCCGATCGCTTATGTGAATTGGTTATAATAAATTATAATAAATATGCAATTCCATTATAAGCTCAAAAGGAGTAGGATTAAAAGGGTGGCATACACGGAACGTTCACAATTTGAATAACGCCCACGAAGTGAAGCGTAAGCTTCGAAATTTAATCCTAGTACTTTGCGGGGACCCCATTGCAATAAAAGTCGGGAAATGAAACTTTCGCAAATGGTGTCGACTTTTGTTGACGGACTTAAAAGCCGGGGGTACAATGTAGAATGGTTTGTCAACAGCAAAAAATGTCATGGAGCGACCACAGTCTGGAAAGGAGAAGTATTAATGAAAGGAAATTCGTACTACTGGCGCAAGCTGCACTCTCTGCTTGGGGTGATTCCGCTGGGTGGTTTTATCATCGTGCATGCCCTGGCCAATTTTCAGGCGTATGAGCGTGGGCCGGAAGGCTTCACCAGAGCGGTTAATTTTATTAACGGCCTGCCTATCGTAACGCTGCTCGAAATCTTCGGTATCTATCTGCCGATTTTGTTCCACGGTGTTTACGGTTTGTATATGGCTTATCAATCGAACCTCAACTCGGGACGTTTCAAATATGAGCGTAACTGGGCATTTACGTTGCAGCGTATTACAGGGGTAATCACGTTTATCTTTATTATCTGGCACGTGTTCGAGACTCGCGTGCAGGTAGCGCTTGGCAATGTAACGCATGAAGAGCTTGGCTCGACTATGCATAATATTGCAACCAGCCCTGCTTTGTTCATTCTGTACCTCATCGGTATTCTCGCTGCCGTATTCCACTTCAGCAACGGCCTCTGGGCGTTCCTGATCAGCTGGGGTATTACGGTATCTCCGAAAGCTCAACGGGTTTCGGCGAATATCTGCATGGTAATCTTTGTGCTTGTAGCTGCGCTGTTCATCCTGTCCCTCGTAGCGTTTATGGGCGACGAGTTCAAGGAAACGGCAAGTGCCGCATTGGCATTGACCAATATCGGTTAGTAGTATTTAGACAAGGAGCGAAACGTTATGGCTAAAAATAAAATTATCGTCGTTGGCGGCGGTCTTGCGGGCCTTATGGCAACCGTTAAAGCGGCGGAAGCGGGCGTGCATGTGGATCTGTTCTCCCTCGTGCCGGTGAAACGTTCCCATTCCGTTTGCGCGCAAGGCGGCATTAACGGCGCTGTAAATACAAAAGGTGAAGGCGACTCCCCTTGGGAGCATTTTGACGATACCGTATATGGCGGCGACTTCCTCGCGAATCAGCCTCCGGTAAAAGCAATGTGCGAAGCCGCACCTGGCATTATCCACTTGATGGACCGCATGGGCGTTATGTTCTCCCGTACGCCAGAGGGTCTGCTTGACTTCCGTCGTTTCGGCGGTACGCAATATCACCGTACGGCATTCGCTGGCGCTACAACCGGCCAACAGCTGCTGTACGCATTGGATGAGCAAGTTCGCCGCTGGGAAGCAGCCGGTCTCGTAACGAAATACGAGCATTGGGAATTCCTTGGCGCCGTACTGGACGACGAAGGCATCTGCCGCGGTGTTTCGGCACAAAGCCTGCGTACGATGGAAGTACATACTTTCGTCGGCGACGCCGTTATTCTCGCATCCGGCGGTCCTGGTATCATTTTCGGTAAAACAACGAACTCCGTTATCAATACAGGTACTGCCGCATCTGCTGTATACCAGCAAGGCGTACATTACGCAAACGGCGAATTTATCCAAATCCATCCAACGGCTATTCCCGGCGACGACAAGCTGCGCCTGATGTCCGAATCGGCACGCGGCGAAGGCGGCCGGATCTGGACGTACAAAGACGGTAAGCCTTGGTACTTCCTTGAAGAGAAATATCCGGCGTACGGCAACCTTGTTCCGCGCGATATCGCAACACGCGAAATCTTCAGCGTCTGCGTTGACGAGAAGCTTGGCATCAACGGCGAGAACATGGTTTACCTTGACCTGTCGCATAAAGATCCGAAGGAGCTTGACGTTAAGCTTGGCGGCATCATCGAGATTTACGAGAAGTTCATGGGCGACGACCCGCGTAAAATCCCAATGAAAATCTTCCCTGCGGTTCACTATTCGATGGGCGGCATGTGGGTTGACTACAACCAAATGACGAACATCCCTGGTCTGTTCGCGGCAGGCGAATGCGAATACCAATACCACGGCGCGAACCGTCTCGGCGCAAACTCGCTCCTGTCCGCTATCTTTGGCGGCATGGTTGCCGGTCCTAAAGCCGTTGAATACATCAAAGGCCTTAAGAAATCGTCCGAAGACGTTTCCTCTTCGGTATTCGACCGCGAGAAGAAACGCCATGAAGACAAGTACAACAAGATCCTCGGCATGAACGGTACCGAGAATGCTTACGTTATCCACAAAGAGCTTGGCGAGTGGATGACCAACAACATGACGGTTGTACGCTTTAATGACAAGCTGCAGCAAACGATCGATAAGATCAAAGAGCTGAAGCAGCGTTACCAAAACATCAACATCAACGACTCGCTCAAATGGAATAACTCCAGCGTAGCGTTCACGCGCCAGCTGTGGAACATGCTTGAGCTGTCCGAAGCGATGACTCTGGGTGCTTTGCTCCGTGACGAAAGCCGCGGCGCGCATTACAAGCCGGACTTCCCGGACCGTAATGACGAGGACTTCCTCAAAACAACAAAAGCAACCTGGACGCCTGAAGGTCCGCAAATCTCGTATGAGGATGTTGATACTTCCCTCATCAAACCGCGTAAACGCGACTATACAGCCAACAAGAAGAAAGGAGAATAACAATGGCTCAAACGACAGCAACGAAAACCGTAAAATTCGTTATTACCCGTCAAGACGGTCCGGACTCCGCACCTTATACCGAAGAGTTTGAGATTCCTTACCGCGCCAACATGAACGTCATCAGCGGCTTGATGGAAATTCAGCGTAATCCGAAAAAATCGGATGGCGGAAACACGGCTCCGGTATGCTGGGAATCCAACTGCCTTGAGGAAGTGTGCGGTGCCTGCTCGATGGTCATCAACGGCAAGCCTCGTCAGGCCTGCAGCGCGCTGATCGATAAGCTGGAGCAGCCAATTCGCCTCGAGCCGATGCGCACATTCCCTGTCGTGCGTGACCTTGTTATTAACCGCGAGCGCATGTTCAACGCGCTGAAACGGGTTAAAGCATGGATTCCGATCGACGGTACGTATGATCTGGGCCCTGGCCCTCGTCTGGCTGAAGAGAAGCGCCAATGGGCATACGAGCTGTCCAAATGCATGACTTGCGGCGTTTGTATGGAAGCCTGCCCGAACGTTAACGATCGCAACAGCTTTATCGGCCCGCAAGCGATCTCCCAGGTCCGCCTCTTCAACGTTCACCCTACGGGTGAAATGAACAAGGCTGAACGTCTGGAGACATTGATGGAAGACGGCGGTATCGAAGGCTGCGGCAACTCGCAAAACTGCGTGCGTTCGTGCCCGAAAGGCATTCCGCTTACGACTTCGATCGCTGCGATCAACCGCGATACGACCAAACAATTGTTCAAAAAATGGCTTGGCTAAGAAGGACGCCCTCCGCAGCAGCGGGGGGCTTTTTCTTGCTCTTATTTGATAATGATAACTATTATCAATAATAGTAATGGAGTTGGCGATGAAAGTCAACTCATGCAAAAAAGCTGCGCCGGACAGGATAGGGATATCCTTAGTCCGGCACAGCTTTTTTGTTGTACAGCTTTACATCCAATGCTCGCCCCAGCTTTGAATCGATTCGATTACGGGTTGGAGCTCGCGACCCTTCGGCGTTAACTCATATTCGATTCGAACAGGCATTTCAGGATAGACAGTTCGTTTCACGATGCTTTGACTCTCTAGTTCCTTCATCCGATCCGTTAACATTTTGTCGCTCATCTCGGGGATCTGCTCTTTAATTTCCTTGAACCGTTTAGGTCCGCCAAGCATAACCCGGATGATAAGCCCTGTCCATTTCTTACCAAGAATGTCGGCCGCAGCTTCATACTTTGGGCACATAGTTGAATAATCCAACGCGATCACCCCTTTTTCTACCTATATTGTAGCATATGTTCTAAGGAAAAGTAAGTTCGTTAGCATAGCCAAATTTGGGTATTCGCTAATTTTTATTTATATACTTGACTAAAGTAAGTAACATACATTATGATAAGTGCATCAAATAGAGCGGCCGCTCAACAAACGAGAAGAGATAAAGGGAGAGGTACTATTATGATGGATACAGGATTATTGATTATACGGGTTATTATTGGTTTATTGATGATCGGACACGGCGCGCAGAAGCTGTTTGGCTGGTTCGGCGGATACGGTCTGAAAGGTACTGGCGGATGGCTGGAATCGATCGGAATGAAGCCTGGCGTATTGATGGCAGCCGGTGCAGGTTTGTTCGAGGTATTGGGCGGCGTACTGTTCGGAGCGGGGCTTTGGGTGGAAGTGGGAGCGGCATTGTTGATCCTTACCATGATTGTTGCGATTGCGAAGGTGCATGGCGCTAACGGCCTTTGGGTTACTCAAAACGGTTACGAGTACAACCTGGTTCTGATTGCCGTTCTTCTTGGCGTAGCCTTCACGGGCGCCGGTGATTTCTCGATCGACGCATTGCTGAAATAAGGCAAATTAGCAAAAGCACCTCGGGGTTCTGCGCGGGCAGACTCCGAGGTGCTTTTGCTTTGTAAGGGATAACGGTCAAATCCGGATAATAATAAGCCCTGAGATCGTCAAAATAAAAGCGGCCCATTGGGCACGGTTCAGCTTTTCCTTGTAGACGAGTATGGAGCCAGCTGCGACAACAAGGCTGTTCGTCGCGAAGATTGGCGCAGCCAGATTGGAGGGACCGGTCGCTAATGCAACGGCATACAGCTGAAGCCCGCCGTATGAGAATACGCCGGCTAGAAGTCCCAGCTTGAGGCCTGTTCGGAACGCTGCTGAGCTGCTCGCTTTGCGAAGAGGAATCGCAAACCAGATTAGAGATAAGGCGTAACCGATAAACAAAATGGGGGCGCTGGATAGACCCAGCTCTTCGGTTACTTTTAATCCGGCATTGCGAAAGGTAAAGAACAAGATCGCAGCGGTTACGTACAGGTACCATCGCGATTGCACGGAAGAGGGAGCCGATTGTTTTTTATACGAAATCAAAACCACGGCGGCAAGCAGCAATGCAATGCCCGTTGCTTCCGCATAATGCAGCTTCTCGCCGTAATACAATGTACCAAGCGCAATAACAAGCACGATATTCATGTTCGTAAGCGGGGATGTCAAGGCAGCGGGGCCATAGTCCAGCGCCTTCATAAATAAAGCATTGCCAAGAGCAGAGCCTGCTCCGATAATGATTCCGGCCAGCCATATCCGGTAATCGCTTAATTGATGAATCGTTCCTTCTACGGCTGCATGCATGCCAAAGCCCGCCGTTCCCGAGGCGTACAGCCCAAACAGCATGACCGAGACATTCCCCCGGCGCATTTGGCTTACCTTCATCCACCAGCCTGCCAGTCCAAACAGCAAGGCGCTGCCGACTGCGATTGCCAGCCACATCCGTTTGTCATCTCCTACCTGAATTTGTTACACAATTGAAATAGTTCTGTTACGGTACAAACATATTATTAGGCTATTATAATAAACAAGACCCCCTTTTAATATATCGATTTTGGACCTGTGAGCGCACAGGTCCACTTTTTTTGTCCGGAAACGGAAAATCACGAAACAAAAAAAGGCTCTGCCAGTTGGCAAAGCCGGAATTTTCATTTATTACAACGGAACGATGATTTGCTGGCGCTTTCGGTAGAAGACCCACTGCGAGAAGCCGATTTCCTTCAGGCGTTTGCGCACCAGCTCGAAATCCTCGCCTATGCGGCTTGGCTTGTGAGCGTCGGAGCCAAACGTAACATTGACGCCAAAATGAAGCGCTCTCTCGAGAATCGCATCGGAAGGGTACCAGCCGCCAACATCCTTCGTGCCGCCCGACGTATTGATTTCGATGGCAACGTCGCAATTGGCGATAACGCGGAGCGTATCGTCGATAACGTCATTCGCCGGAATATCGGAGAAGGCAGGGTAATAGCCCTTCATCGCATCGATATGGCCCAATATGTCAAACATGCCGCTGCGGGCGGATTGCTGGATCAGCTCGTAATACGCCGTTTTTTCCGAAATCTTCTTCTCGTCGGACAAGCCTTTCCAGCGGTTGCGGTTAAAGATGCTCACTCCGCTTACCTGATGGACCGAACCAATCAGGTAGTCAAACGGGATATTGCGGTAGGCATCCCGGTAAGTATCGGCATGCTGCGGGAAGAAATCCGACTCCATGCCAAGGAGTACTTCAATGCGGCCTTTATATTTCTCCTTGAGGCGCAGCACCTCGTCTACATAGCTCTGAAAATCGCTTCGGGCCATTGCGATGCCGGGAAAAGGCTGGTCCTGCTCGCTTCCGAAATACGGCGAATGGTCGGAAATGCCAATGACCTCAAGGCCAGCGTCAAGCGCGGCAATGATGTAATCTTCGATCATGCCGTCGGCGTGGCCGCAACGTTCGTGATGAGTGTGCAAATCGAATTTCATGATGAGTTCCTCCTGAAAACGAAATGATTCGTAAGTTTGGTTTACTCGCTGCCAAGAAACGATTGCTCAGGCATGCCTTTTAAGTCGCTTAAAAACTGCTGCATGGCTGTATTTAAATATCTGCCGGATTTATAGACGACAGCTACCGGGTGCTCTGGCTCAAGCTCTGCCACTTTGATGATCTTCAGTGAGCCAAGCTTCAACTCATTGGCAATGGACAGTTTGGATACGACGGCAATGCCAAGATTTATTTCAACCATTCGTTTTACTTCTTCGCTGCTCGACAGCTCCATAATAATATTCGGCTGGATATTGTTCTTCTTGAAGATTTGATCCAGGAAGCGGCGGCCAAGCGTGTCGGGCGCAAGCATGATAAAGGGGAAGTCCTTGATCATATCTATCGTAGTATGTACTACTTGGCTTAATGGATGAGCGGGAGAAGCAACGAGGACAAAGGAATCGTAATAAAGAATGGATGTGTCCATGTTCGGATTTTTTTCCGAGATGTAAGTAATGCCCATATCGACAGAACCGTTCTCTACGCTGGCTAGAACTTGAGAGGACGGCATCGTGTGGATCGTCGTTTTGATCAGCGGATACTGGTCCTGGAAGTAAGATAACACCCGGGGCAATATTTGAATGGCCATGGATGAGGTTGTTCCAAGAACAATATGGCCTTGAGGTATCGCATTCAGATCGGACAGCTTCTGCTTTAATTCTTCAACAACCGCAAGTATTCTCTCCGCGTGCTCCAAAAAAACTTTTCCGTGGTCGGTCAGGGTAACGGGCTGATTGCGATCGATGAGAACTGTCTTGAACTCGTCCTCCAGCGTCTTGATTTGAGCAGAGACGGCCGGCTGTGTCAAATTCAGCAGCTCGCCGGCTTTGCGGAAGCTCATCGTCTTGGATATGGTGAGGAGCGTTTCAAGCTGGCTAATATTCAATTCAATTCCCCCTCGAACATGATCACTATATATTATAAAGCAAATGGATGATTACAGCAAAAAAGCGAGCAAGCTTCAAAAATTCTTAAGAAGATGTTTTCGAAGCATCATGGCCGCCTACGGTTAATGTTAATTTTTTGTAGGGCAATTCATTTTTAAAAGGAATAAATGGGGGACCGTCGAACTATTGCTGAAGTATGGCCAATACCTAAAACGGGGGGCGTTTGTTCTGGATCATAGAGCATTGCGTGGCTGGAAAATGTACGACTGGGCAAACTCCGCCTTTGCCACTACGATGATGGCAGCGGTGCTGCCGGTTTATTATTCCGATGTCGCAGGCGTTCATCTGGCGGGCAACCGGGCTGAGACCTATTGGGGCTATACCCAAAGCATTGCGATGCTGCTGGTGGCCGTGTTATCGCCGATTCTTGGGGCCATTGCCGATTATACGGGCTCCAAGCTGAGATTTCTGTCCGTATTTATGCTGCTTGGCGTCTTGTCCTGCGTATTTATGGCGTTTGCCGGTGAGGGAGACTGGCTGCTGGCCTCAAGCTTGATGGTGCTGGGCTCCATAGGCTTCTCCGGAGGAAATACCTTCTATGACGCGATGCTGGCGGATGGCGTGCCGCAGGAGTCGAGGGACCGCGTTAGCTCGCAGGGCTATGCTTACGGTTATGCCGGAGGCGGCCTGCTGCTGCTTATTAACGTTATCATGATTCAAGGCTGGGAGAAGCTAGGTTTCCCAAGCAAAACGTTTGCTACCCAAATGGTCTTTATTACGGTAGGGATTTGGTGGCTGCTGTTCTCCGTTCCGATTCTTCGCTGGGTGAAGGAAACCAGGAGGCCGACTGACCATCTGGGCAAAGGTGAAATCATTCGGGCGGGCTTTGTCCGGATTGGAAAGACCTTCTCGGTTATTAAGAGATATCCCGAGCTGCTGAAATATATGGCTTCCTTCTGGTTTTTCAACGATGGCATCAATACGGTTATCGTCATGGCAACGATTTACGGAGCGGGTATCGGCATTGAGACAAGCGATCTGATTATTGCGCTGCTGATTACGCAGTTTGTCGGATGGCCATGCACGATCCTGTTCGGCAGGCTGGCCGGACGTTTCGGTTCGAAGCGCATGCTGTATTATTCCTTGATGATCTATGTCCTTATCGTTTGCCTTGGCTTCTTTATGACCAGCGCCATCCATTTCTATGCGCTTGCCATCATGGTTGGCCTTGTTCAGGGCGGAAGCCAGGCGGTAGCCCGTTCCATCTATGCCAATCTGGTGCCGCCTTCGCGGACCGGCGAGTTTTTTGGTTTTTTGGCGCTGTCGAGCAAGTTTTCCTCCTTTGCGGGTCCGTTTGTATTCTCCGTGGTAGGGACCATTACTGGTTCGAGCCGGGTCGCGATTTTGTCTCTGATTGCTTTTTTTATCATCGGAATCGTTTTATTGTGGAAGGTGAATTTGGAAAAAGGTGCGCGCGAAGCGGCAGAGGAAGAGATGGCATAAGCAGGCTTCCGCAGCTAATGCTATAATGTATAGTGATCCAATATAGAAAGGTGCGATGATGAATGCCACGCATTTACAGTAATTTGACGGAGCTGATCGGCAACACACCATTGCTCGAGCTTACTCATTACAATAAGAGTCAGGATTCGCTTGCGAAAGTTATCGCCAAGCTGGAGTATTTCAATCCGGCCGGCAGCGTAAAGGACCGGATTGGCTTTGCGATGATCAAGGACGCGGAGGAAAAAGGCAAGCTTGTGCCAGGCTCCGTTATTATTGAACCCACAAGCGGCAATACCGGCATTGCGCTTGCTTTTGCGGCGGCGGCTTTGGGCTACCGGATAATCATTATTTTGCCGGAGTCGTTCAGTATCGAACGCCGCAAGCTGCTGGAAGCGCTTGGCGCGGAGCTTGTGCTTACGCCTGCATCTGAAGGCATGTCGGGCGCAATTCGCAAAGCCGATGAGCTCGCCGCTCAAATCCCGGGCTCCTACATACCGATGCAATTCAGCAATCCCGCGAACCCCGAGATTCATAAGACAACAACCGCCGAGGAAATCTGGCGCGACACCGACGGCCAGGTGGATATCTTTGTGGCCGGCGTAGGTACGGGCGGCACGATCTCAGGCGTAGGCGAACGCTTGAAGGAGCTTAATCCAAACGTAAAGATTATTGCGGTTGAGCCGTTTAGCTCCGCGGTGTTATCGGGCGGCGAAAGAGGCCCTCACCTGATCCAAGGGATTGGCGCGGGCTTTGTGCCGGACAACTATAACGCATCCGTCGTGGACGAGATTATTACGGTCAAAAACGAAGACGCGTACCGCACTTCCCGTATGCTGGCTCGCAGCGAAGGCTTGCTGGTCGGTATCTCTTCCGGCGCGGCGGCATTCGCGGCTTCGCAATTGGCGAAGCGCCCCGAGAACAAGGGCAAAACGATCGTAGTCTTGCTCCCCGACACGGGCGAACGTTACCTGTCGGCGAATTTGTACGACGAAGCTTAATAGGGCGAGGAGCGTGAGCTCTTCGCATAGCGCAATAAGACCCCGCGAGGGTCTTATTGCGCTATAAGGGGGCTGAAGTCGCCGTGATAAGACCCTGTCAGGGTCTTATCGTCTAAGCGAGCGGCGTGAAACTGGCGGAAACGGTCAGTTGGCGATGAAATAAGACCCCGTGAGGGTCTTATTGCGCTATAAGGGGGTTGAAGTCGCCGTGATAAGACCCTGTCAGGGTCTTATCGTCTAAGCGAGCGGCATGAAACTGGCGGAAACAGTCAGTTGGCGATGGAATAAGACCCCGCGAGGGTCTTATTGCGCTATAAGGGGACTGAAGTCGCCGTGATAAGACCCTGGTAAGGTCTTATCGTCTAAGCGAGCGGTATGAAACTGGCGGAAACAGTCAGTTGGCGATGAAATAAGACCCCACGAGGGTCTTATTGCGTTGTAAGGGGGTTGAAGTCGCCGTGATAAGACCCTGGTAGGGTCTTATCGTCTAAGCGAGCGGCGTGAAACTGGCGGAAACGGTCAGTTGGCGATGCAATAAGACCCCACGAGGGTCTTATTGTGCTACGAGGGGGTTGAAGTCGCCGTGATAAGACCCTGCAAGGGTCTTATCGTGCTTATTGTATTGTGAAATCGGGCTCGTGCGCAGCACCTGAGCCCCTTTCGGCCCTCTCCCCAAAGCCGCCGGGGATTGTGGGCGGCGGTGCTGGGAGCGCGGGGCGGTCGGGGAGGGGCGCAGGGGTAAGGGGGAGATCTCCATTGAAGAGCGGAGCGTCCGCCTTTGTCTACACTTTGCAACCTTGGAATACTAATTCAGGCAAAGTGTAGACAACAGCGGCTGAAAGGAGATCTCCCCCGTCCCCGGAGCACTCCGCCCCGACCGCCCCGACCGCCCCGCAGCAAAGCAGACAGCAGCAAAAAGCCGCCCCAACACTAGGGCGGCTCCACACACTCACAACCATTTTTTCTTCCTAAACACAACCAGCATTCCTACACCCAGCGCGAGCATGATGCCAAGCAGAATGATCGATCCGCCCCGCACATGCATCCCCGGAATAAAATCGAAGTTCATCCCGTAAATCCCGGTAATAAAGGTCAGCGGCATGAAGATCGTGGTCATCGCGGTAAACACACGCATGATTTCGTTCGCCCGGGCGGAGATGGTCGACTGATAAGCTTCTCGTAAGTTTCCCATGAGCTCTCGGTACGTATCGAAGGACTCGGCGATTTTTACGGCGTTCTCGTAAATGTCGCTGAAGTATTTTTGCAGCTGGTCGTCGATCAGCTTCAAATCCCGCTTGTTCAGCGTGGCGATGAGATCCTTTTGCGGGCCAAGCACTTTCTTCAGCCACAAAATCTCGCCGCGAAGACCGATGATTTCGTTCAGATGCGTTTTTTTCGTATTCATTAATATATCTTCTTCCAGCATCTCGATCCGGTTGTCGATCCGGTCGCCAACGAGGAAGTAATTGTCGACCACGATGTCGACGAGATGGTATAAGAAATAGTCCGGCCGGTTAACTTCCTGTTCCCACAGAACGGGTTTTAGCGTGCGCAGCTCGTTCAGCTTTTGCTTCGTAATCGTAATAATATAATGACGGCCTAGAAAAATATTCAGCGCACGGAGGAAAATTTCCTCGTCATCGAACCGGATACTGTTAATAACGATAAAATATTGGTTTTCATAAATTTCGATTTTCGGACGCTGCTCTTCTTCGCTCAGGCAGTCTTCGACGGCCAGATCATGCATGCCGAACAGCGGCTGCAGGATCGCGAGGTCTTCCACGTCGGCATCAATCCAATAGAAGCCTTCCGCTGCCGGAACCAGCGTTTCATTAATGTCTTCGATCAGGGTAAATAACCCGTTGTTTACATGACGAATTTTCATCCGAGCTTCTCCTCTCTTGTGACGAGCTGCCGGATGAACGAGCAAAAGAACGGACTTAAAACGCAAACGCCCGCTTGAGCAACGATAGATCCGGCAGCTGCCGTATTCGGTTGTTGTCAGGCTTAGGTCGATCGCCTTCCATGTCTGTTTGCACTCCTTTACCCTTTATTCTTCATGAAAAATCGGCTTTTAATCCTTGTCTAGTATACTCCCCCATACACTTTACATTCAAGCGGAAAAATAGGCCGACCGCCTTCAAAAAACGCCTTCTACAGCATATGTCAATAACGTCCTTGACGCGAATGGCAGAATCCATTAAAGTTAAGAATAGAATTGGATTTCGACAACCGAATAGAACCACTTTCTTATCAAGAGCAGGCGGAGGGACTAGCCCGATGAAGCCCGGCAACCGGCGTAAGCACGGTGCTAATTCTTGCGGAAACATTAGTTTCTGAGAGATGAGGGAGGCGAGAGCTCTTTTTTTTGATGAGCGCACGACCTTTTCTCACGGCAGAAAGGGTCTTTTTGCGTTGAGAAGGCCGATATCGAAGCAAAGGAGTGAATCGCAATGCCGATTAAAGTACCTGATTCTTTACCAGCCAAAGAGATTTTGAACAATGAGAACATTTTCGTTATGGATGAAAGCACCGCTTTCCATCAAGACATCCGTCCATTACGGATTGCCATATTGAACTTGATGCCGACCAAGGAAACGACGGAAACGCAGCTTCTTCGCCTGATTGGCAATACGCCGCTGCAGGTGGAAATTGTATTGCTGCATCCGAAGACCCATACGTCCAAGAACACGTCGCACGAGCATCTGGAATCGTTCTACAAAACCTTCGATGACATTAAGGACCAGTATTATGACGGTCTTGTTATCACTGGCGCTCCGGTTGAGCATTTGAACTTCGAAGACGTGAATTACTGGGAAGAGCTGAAGGACATTATGGATTGGAGCAGACGTCAGGTGACCTCGACCTTCCATATCTGTTGGGCCTCGCAGGCCGGTCTGTACCATCATTACGGCGTACCGAAATACGAGCTGGACAAAAAGATTTTCGGCGTGTTCCCGCATACTACCGAGAAGCAGAACGTCAATCTGCTCCGCGGCTTTGACGAAATGTTCTTTGTGCCGCAATCCCGGCATACGGAAGTTCGCCGCGAGGATATCGAGAATATCGGGGATCTGGAAATTTTGTCCGAGTCCGAAGAATCCGGCGTATATATTGTAGCTTCCAAGGACGGCAGGCAAATATTCGTCAGCGGGCACTCGGAATACGATCCGCTTTCTCTGAAATACGAATATGACCGCGATAAAGCAAAAGGGCTGGAGATTGATCTTCCGAAGAACTATTTCCCGGGAGATAATCCGGAAAAGCTTCCTTATTCGACATGGCGCTCCCATGCGAACTTGCTGTTCTCGAACTGGTTGAACTATTATGTATACCAACAAACGCCTTATGATTTGGGCGCGGGTATCTAAATATTAAATTAGACATGACGAAGACGAAGGAGACGGACGAACTTTATGAAAATTGAAAGTCATCTTGCGCATATCGGTTCCGAGAAGGAGCCTGTAACGGGTGCGGTAAGCTTCCCGATTTATCAAGCAACGGCGTTCCGCCATCCTAAGCTTGGCCAAAGCACGGGGTTTGATTACGCCCGCACCAAAAGCCCGACGCGTACCGTTCTGGAAGAAGCAGCGGCTCAGCTCGAATCCGGCGACGCAGGGTTTGCCTGTAGCTCCGGTATGGCCGCTCTGACAACGATCTTCTCCTTATTCAGCCAAGGCGACCATCTGATCGTATCGCTTGACTTGTACGGCGGCACATACCGTTTGCTCGAGAAAATCATGTCCAGATACGGCGTTACGGCTTCGTACGTAGATACCAATGATCTTGACGGCGTGTCCGAGCTGCTTCAACCGAATACGAAGGCCGTTCTGATCGAGACGCCAACGAATCCGCTGATGATGATTACGGATCTGGAGCGGGTATCCGCTTGGGCGAAGTCTAAAGGTCTCCTTACTATTGTAGATAATACGCTGCTTACTCCGTTCTTCCAGCGTCCTATAGAGCTTGGCGCGGACATCGTCGTCCATAGCGCAACCAAATACCTGGGCGGTCACAATGACGTTCTTGCCGGCCTGATCGTAACGAAAGGCAAAGAGCTCTCCGAGCAAATGGCTTTCCTGCATAACTCGCTTGGCGCCGTTCTTGGGCCGCAGGACTCCTGGCTTCTGATGCGCGGCATGAAGACACTGGCGCTTCGCATGGAACGCCATCAGCTTAACGCAACGGCTATTGCGAATTATTTGCTGGAGCATGAGGCGATCGAAGATGTCTATTATCCTGCGCTGCCTCATCATCCCGGTCATGATGTGCAGAACAAGCAATCCTCGGGCAACACCGGCATTTTCTCCTTCCGTCTGAAGGATGCCCGTTACGTCGAGCCAATTCTTCGTCATATCAAGCTGATCGCTTTTGCGGAAAGCCTTGGCGGCGTAGAATCGCTTATGACTTACCCGGCCGTTCAGACTCATGCGGATATTCCGCTTGAAATCCGCCAGAAGATCGGCGTCGACGACCGTCTCCTCCGCTTCTCGGTAGGGATCGAGCATGCCGATGATTTGATTGCCGATCTGGAGCAGGCTTTGGCTGAGGCAAAACGCGAAATCGAGGGGGTTTAAAGCGCCATGAGCGACAGACATAATCCCGAAAAAATCGCCGGACGCCACTTTGCGACAAAGCTGCTTCATTTCGGCGCTGAAATTGATGAACAAACCGGCGCATCCAGTGCACCGATTTTCCAGGCGTCAACCTTCCATCAGGCGGATATTCAAAATCCGCCGCATCATGATTACAGCCGTTCGGGCAACCCGACCCGCGAGGCGCTCGAAAACTATATCGCCCTGCTGGAAGGCGGCACCCGCGGTTTCGCTTTCGCTTCCGGCATGGCTGCGATCTCGACGGCGTTTATGTTGCTGTCCGCAGGCGATCATGTTATCGTTACGGAGGACGTATACGGCGGTACATACCGTTTGCTTACGGCTGTGCTGACCCGTTTCAATATTGAAACCACATTTGTGGACATGACGGATTTCGAGCAAGTAAAAGACGCGATTAAACCAAACACGAAAGCCGTGTTTATGGAGACGCCGTCCAACCCGACGCTCAAGATTACCGATATCGCGCGGGTAACGGGCTGGGCAAAAGAAAACGGCCTTCTAACGATGCTCGACAATACGTTTATGACTCCTTACCACCAGCGTCCGTTCGAGCTTGGCGTAGACATTGTGCTTCACAGTGCTACGAAGTTCCTGAGCGGCCACAGCGACGTGCTGGCTGGACTGGCCGTAACGAACGACGAAGCGCTCGGACGCCGGCTGTATCAGCTTCAGAACGGTCTCGGCGCGGTTCTGAGCGCTCACGAGAGCTGGCTTCTGATGCGGGGCATGAAGACGCTGCAGGCCCGCATGGAGCATAGCGAGCGCAGCGCCCGCAGACTCGCCGAATGGTTGAATGAGCATCCGGAAGTTACGAGAGTGTACTATCCTGGCCTTGAGGATCATCCGGGCCGCGAGATTCACGAGAAGCAGTCGAAGGGCTACGGAGCTGTCGTGTCCTTCGATGTAGGAAGCGGCGAACGCGCTGCCTCGCTTCTGAGCCGCGTTCAGCTGCCGCTGGTTGCGGTCAGCCTCGGCGCGGTGGAAAGTATTTTATCTTACCCGGCCAAAATGTCGCATGCGGCAATGCCTAGGGAAGTCCGCTATGAGCGGGGAATTACGGATGGTCTCGTTCGTTACTCGGTGGGACTCGAAGATATCGAGGATCTGATTGCGGATTTGGACGCTGCCCTGCGCGGGTAATTTTCGTTCAAAATAAGCGAAAAATGCGGCTGTCGCTTGCGACAGACCGTATTTTTTCGTTTTTCCGTAACATACGAAAGATGACGGACAAGAACGAGATATGATAGGATTAGTTGATAGCTATTAAGAACGGAAAGATAAGGAGGTCTTGCGATGTCTACGTTGGACCAGATTTTGGATAAAGCGCTGCAGGGCGAACGGATTACGTTTGACGAATGCGTAACGCTGCTTGAATCCGATGAAATCGAAAAAATGGGCGAGGTTGCGAATCAGCTGATGCTGAGACGCCATCCTGAACCGATTACGACATTTGTCGTAGGCCGGAACGTCAACTATACAAATATTTGCGATGTGTATTGCCGGTTCTGC
This sequence comes from Paenibacillus glycanilyticus NBRC 16618, assembly GCF_004000805.1. Lineage (GTDB taxonomy): Bacteria > Bacillota > Bacilli > Paenibacillales > Paenibacillaceae > Pristimantibacillus > Pristimantibacillus glycanilyticus. Next base: position 188,573 of record NZ_BILY01000007.1, on the reverse strand, counting down.
GCATTCTACCGCGCCCCGGGTTCGAACGAGGGTTATGTCCTCTCGAACGAAACGATACTTAATAAAATTCAGGAAACCATCGATGTGGGCGGCACGGAGATTCTGATGCAGGGCGGTACAAACCCGAATCTGCCGTTCTCCTATTACACGGATCTGCTCCGCGAGATCAAGCAGCATTTTCCGGATATTACGATGCACTCCTTCTCGCCAGCCGAGATTCAGAAGATGAAGGAAGTATCGGAAGGACTGTCGCTTGACGAGGTGATTCGCCAGCTTCACGAAGCCGGTCTTGATTCGCTGCCTGGCGGCGGCGCCGAGATTCTCGATGACCGCACCCGCCGCAAAATCAGCCGTCTGAAGGGCTCTTGGACCGATTGGATGGACGTCATGAAATCCGCTCACCGTCATGGCATGAACACCACGGCAACGATGGTATACGGCTTTGGCGAGACGGCGGAAGAGCGTGCGCTCCACCTGCTCCGCATTCGCGACGCGCAGGATGAATGCATCGCTAACGGTTACGATTCGAAAGGCTTCCTTGCGTTTATCTGCTGGCCGTTCCAGCCGGATAACACCAACATGAGGAAGGTGGAGAAGTCGAAGCCGGAGGAATATCTTAAGATGGTTGCGGTTAGCCGCATCATGCTCGACAATATCGATAACTTCCAGTCTTCCTGGGTAACGATGGGGCCGGAAATCGGCAAGCAGTCGCTCTCGTACGGCTGTAACGACTTCGGCAGCACAATGATTGAGGAAAACGTCGTATCCGCTGCGGGTACCACGCATAAAGTTAACATTGAACTTATTCTTCAGCTTATCCGCGAGTCCGGCAAAATCCCGGCACAACGCGATACGAAATACAACACGCTTAAGATGTACGATGACAACGAGCATGCTTCGAAAGACTTTGTCATGCAGAACTAATAGAGGTATAAGCATCCGGTCCCGGTTTAAGGGGCTTGGATGCTTTTTTTATTTCCGGCATGAAAGGAGGCCGAAGCCACATATTCTTTTCCATGAACAAGACAAGTGGAGAAGGATGTGTAGAGGGATGGACCAGCAGAAACTAATTGCCGCAATCAAGCAGATGGAGAATAGCCTTCACCGGGAAGGTATCCATATAAGGGAAGAGATAACGGCCCCCATATTGGATGCCGTCTTTGACGAAAACACCATTCTGAGGAAAAAAATCGCATGCGGGTTAACCTTCGATTTCTACTACCGGACCAAAATCGCGCGCGACTTTCTGCTGGCCGAACCGGATTGTCCCGACCATGTATGGGAGCCGCAGACGACCAAGCTGCTGAAGATTTTCTCCAGGCACGCTAAGGAAGTGCTGATTGGCGGAGCTTATTTTGGCGATCAGGCTCTAATCGTCGCGAAGGAGCTGCTGCCGCAAGGCGGGACGGTGCATTGCTTTGAGCCGAACAAGGACCAGTTCTACATGCTGCAGCATAATGCGGAGCTGAACGGTCTGGATAATATACTCGCGTGGCAGCTTGGTTTATGGAAAGACGAACAGGCCAAAATGAAGCTGGTCGGGGAAGATTCCTTCGCCCATGCGGAGCTGGTAACGGAGCAAGACGCCGGCGGGAATGCTGATGTTTTCCATACCATTTCCATTAATACATACGTGAAGGAGCAGGACATTGTGAGCTTGGATCTGATTCTTCTTGATATCGAAGGGCTGGAGCATACGGTCCTTCAGGGCGCTGAGAGTCAATTGAATTTGCCTCCGGACCATGCCCCCAATATTATCTTCGAGGTACACCGCAATTACGTTGACTGGAGCAATGGGCTGGATAAGAGTGACATCGTCCAATACCTGCAATCCTTCGGCTACCATATCTATGCCTTGCGCGATTACAACACCAACATAGATATGTCCGGCAAGCCGGTAGAAATTATCCCTCCGGACCGGGTTTATCTCGAAGGACCTCCGCATGGCTTCAATATGATCGCTGTCAAAAATCTTTCTGTCCTGGATGATCCGCAAATCAAGCTTTGCTGCGACGTCAGTCCCAAGCTGCTGACCCATAAAAAAACTTATCTCCACCAGCCAACGGAGTAACGCCATAGTTTATGCTACGTTGGATTTACTCCAATTAATTAAGCGTTGTAAGCCGATTACAATCTCTACGTTGGATTTGCTCCAGTAAAATGCTCCAATTTAATCCATTTGCGCGCAAAATCGACAATTACGCTGGAGGGAATCCAACGTAAACTCGAAATGAGCCTGTTAAAGGCCTTCTTCGTTGGACTAACTCCAATGTAGCCTGATGCGGGGCTTCAGTGTATCCCGTCCTATGTCGAGTCACTTGTATCGAACAGAGCGAAGTATATTGCTCTGTTAAGTAATAATGCTGCCCGAGGAAACCGGGCGGTACACCAAGCCTCACCCCACCAGGAGTGGCGGGGTGAGGTCTGGCCTTGTTTGTGAAGAGTTGGCTGGTGTGAGCGGAGCGAAAGTAACGTACTGGAGAAGCGCAGCGTTCGCCTTTGTTCCCCGGATTTCAACCGCAGCGCGGCTTGAATCGAAGAAATCCGGGAACAACAGCGATCGGAAGAACGTTACTTTCGCGCAGCGACCACACCGCCATCACCGCCATCACTTGTCATCAACATCCGTTAAAAACAAACCAGCACGCACCAACGCCACTCCCCATCATCTCCCACTACTCCATTCGTATATACCCAACCCCCCAGCCATATACTTATAAGGGGAATGAAAGGGGTGAGCTCATGGAGCTGTTTACCGTAACGCTGCCTTCGAACATGGAGCAATCCGCTGCCCAATTAGCGGCGTTGATGGCGGAATACACTACCAATGATCTACATATCGCACACATCGAAGAAGATGCTATACAGTACACGCTGCTTTCCGACAAGGAAATCAGCTGCCAAGCAATCCTGCCGTATTTTCAGCTGGCTGACCATAGCCAATCGGTGCTTCAAGCGGCATCCAAAGCGCTTGCCGAATTCATCGTAACCGATATGGAACCGCTCATACTGGCAGCCATCATTCGGAGAAAATACAGGAACAACCACGCCATCGATGCGCCTGTCATCGAAAAATATTGCCACGAGCTGCTTCACGGAACCGAATGGGACGGTCTGGGAACGAGATTTCTGGATGCGGACCGGCAGCGACGCAAAACGAAGGTAGCCGAGGAGATCGACCGTTACCTGCAAGAAAATTCCGTTTTGCATTTGGATGGCTTAACGTCTTTCCGGTTGTTGCCCTACCGGACGGAATTAGCCGAAATCGTAGACTACGCTTTGGACGAATACGTACTGGATAAACAGTACCAGGAGTTTATTTCGCTGCTGAAATATTTTGTGGGTTTGCAGGAATCCAAGGTGCCGATTGTCCATCTCGTGCATAAGGGCAGCCATGATTTTGTCCTTTTCAACGAGAAATTTCAGCCTTTTGAACCGAAGCCCCACTCGGACAAGTTAGTGGCCGAGATGCTGGAGACCGAGATGAATATCGAAGATATGGTCATCAGTTCGCTCATTGCCGTCTCGCCTAAGCATATTATGATCCACACGAGACAGGATGATATGCAGGTCATCCGGACGATCGAGACGATTTTTGACAACAGGGTATCGATTTGCACCCAATGTCCGGCTTGCAGCCCATGCTTTGAAGGAAACGGAACCATCCAGCCTGACAGCCGCATCTATTGACCAATGGGGGACAAAGCGGTTATAATTTTCTCATAACTATGCAAAAAGCAATGACAAAGCCATGTATTTGCCCGCAATGTCGGTTCAGAGAGAGGAAACTCGGCTGCAATTTCCTTCGTGACATAAGCAAATATACCCCTTTGTAGCTGTGCCGTTGAACGTGGGTTATGACGAATAGGCCCCTATTAAGCCGCACCGGATGTCTCCGTTATCAGATCAATACAAGGATTGCTCATGGTCTGAATTCAGATGCAAGAGAGCAGTCGAAGTAGGGTGGAACCACGGGTAATCAAGCACTCGTCCCTTTGCGGGATGCGTGCTTTTTTTGCGTTCATCCCGCCTGCTATCTCAACTTTCTCAGGAGGGAAATCCATGTCTATCAAAGTTACTTTTCCAGACGGCGCGGTTCGCGAGTATGCGGCTGGAACAACAATCGAAGAAGTAGCAGGCTCGATCAGTCCGGGTCTGCGCAAAAATGCAATTGCAGGTAAAATCAACGGCAAAGTCGTTGACGTATACTCGCCAATCGAATCCGATGCGGCAATCGAGATCGTTACCGTTGATTCGGCGGACGGCCTTGAAGTGTACCGTCACAGTACGGCCCATCTGATGGCCCAAGCCATCAAACGCCTGTATGGCAACGCCAACGTGAAGCTTGGCATCGGTCCCGTGATCGAGGATGGCTTCTATTACGATATCGATATGGACCAGTCTCTGACTCCGGAGGATCTGACCAAGATCGAGAAAGAAATGCAGCGCATCGTTAACGAGAACCTCGATATTCGCCGCCGCGTTGTCAGCCGCGAAGAGGCGCTTGCGATTTTCACCGAGCTTGACGACAACCTGAAGCTTGAGCTGATTCGCGACCTGCCGGAGGATTCGGTTATTACGATGTATGACCAAGGCGAATTCTTTGACCTTTGCCGCGGACCGCATCTGCCATCCACTGGCCGTATCAAAGCGTTTAAACTGCTTAGCGTGGCTGGTGCATACTGGCGCGGCGACTCCAAGAACAAAATGCTGCAGCGTATTTACGGAACAGCTTTCGCGAAGAAAGCCGAATTGGACGAGCATCTGCATTTCCTCGAGGAAGCGAAGAAGCGCGACCACCGCAAGCTGGGCAAAGAGCTGAAAATGTTCACGTTCTCCCGCGAGGTTGGTCAAGGCCTGCCGCTATGGCTGCCGAACGGCGCGAAGGTTCGCCGTACGCTGGAGCGTTATATCGTTGACCTCGAGGAGCGCCTTGGCTACGAGCATGTGTATACGCCGGTTCTCGCCAACGTGGAGCTTTATAAAATTTCCGGTCACTGGGAGCATTACAGCGAGGACATGTTCCCGCTTATGGCACTCGATAACGAAGAGCTTGTTCTTCGTCCGATGAACTGCCCGCATCACATGATGGTCTATAAGAGCGATATGAGAAGCTACCGCGATCTGCCGGTTCGTATTGCCGAGATGGGCACTATGCACCGCTATGAGATGTCGGGCGCTTTGACGGGTCTGCACCGCGTACGCGCGATGACGCTGAACGATGCACATATCTTCTGCCGTCCGGATCAGATCAAGGAGGAATTCGCTCGCGTTGTTAATCTGATCCGTAAAGTCTACGAGGATTTCGGCATCAAGGAATACCGTTTCCGCTTGTCGTACCGTGATCCGCAGGATACGGAGAAGTACTTCCAGAACGACGAGATGTGGGAAATGTCGCAGCGTATGCTGCGCGAGGTAGTCGAAGAGCTTGGCCTGCCATTCTTCGAGGCGGAAGGCGAAGCGGCGTTCTACGGTCCTAAGCTTGACGTTCAGATCAAAACGGCGCTTGGCAAGGAAGAGACTTTGTCGACTGCTCAGCTCGATTTCCTGCTGCCTGACCGCTTCGAGCTTGAATACATCGGCGAGGACGGCAAAAAGCATCGTCCGGTCGTTATCCACCGCGGTATCATCAGTACAATGGAACGGATGACTGCCTTCCTGCTCGAGAACTTTGCGGGCGCGCTGCCGCTGTGGCTGTCGCCGGTTCAAGCGAAGGTTATTCCGGTATCCACGGCTTACGAAGCTTACGCGCGCGAAGTGGAAGAGAAGCTGCAGCTGGCCGGTATCCGCGTTGAGAGCGATCTGCGCAACGAGAAGCTTGGCTATAAAATCCGCGAAGCTCAGCTGGAGAAGCTGCCTTACATGCTTGTCGTAGGCGAGAACGAAGCGCAATCGGGCTCCGTATCGGTCCGTAAGCGCGGGGAAGGCGATATCGGCGCTAAGCCAGTAGCAGAGCTGGTTGAGCTGCTGCAAAACGAAATCGCAACAAAAACAATCTAAGTCTCTTGCATAAAGCTTGGACCGTTTGGGAAATATTCTTCTGAGGAGGAAGCTGCCCAAATGGTCACAAGCTTTTTTACTTGCACAAAAATAATTTCAAGCCTGGCTATAGCTGCCGTGCTGACAGGAGGAGTTGTTGCTCCAAGCCTTGCAGCAGCACCCGCAGCCAAGCAAGAAATTCATGAAGGAACAAAGAAGAACAAGAACGGCAATGCAGCAGTCGAAGCCATTGCGGAACAGGCCCTGTCAACGGTTCAGGTCGTAGCTACCGGTTATACGGCTGGTTATGAGTCAACCGGCAAGCGTCCGGGTCATCCGCAATACGGAATCACTTATTCCGGAGTAAAAGTCAGAAGGGGGCAAGTATCGACCGTCGCGGCGGATACAAAGCTGTTCCCGATTGGTACGCTGCTCTATATCCCGGGCTATGGCTACGGCGTAGTGGCGGATACCGGTTCGGCTATCAAAGGCCACAGGCTCGACTTATACTTTGAGACGATAAAAGATGTATACAAGCAGTGGGGGAAAAGAACGGTTGATGTTCAGGTGCTCCGCAAAGGCAACGGCAAGCTGTCCCAGTCCTGGCTGAACCAGATTAATCGCGCCGTGGAAGCGGGAAAACCAATCCCGCAAACCTATTTGGAGTCGTGATCCCTCTGCTTTCGTACCTGCATAATACGCCTTCGCTCAGCCATACTAAGGTTGGACGGGGAGGTGAATGACTACCATGGCTAAAAATAAAAACAACAAAGCTCAAAGCAGCAAGTACAATGCAGAGTTCGCTGAAGAATTCAACCAAAACCAGAACGCTACAGCTGGTAAAGCAGCTAACCAAGCAACTCAAAAAGCACAGAAGTAACTACTTAAACCAATCAACAAGAGGGACCGTCACTGGTTCCTCTTTTCTTCAATTTCCAAGATTGCCGCAAGTGCAACGAAAGGTTGTTGATTTGAAAATATTGTTTATGTCAATTTTTCTAATGTTACATAAATTGAGTTTTCAAGAGCGAATCTTTGTTGTATGATTAGGTATGTAATAAATAATCACGCAATGAAGACAGGTGAGTTGACATGACCGATCCAATTATCCATACGAATCATTCTTCGACCCATCATCGCAAAGCAGCTGAAGTGCTGCCCTTTATCGATGCGTATGTAACGAAGAAGGAGCAGGAAATCGCGGAAATCGAGCAAATGGTTGAACGTTATGAGAAACGGCGTCTGAAGGAAGAACGGGCTTACCAGTCGATGTCCACGTTGCGCCGGTTATTGCATGGCAGGAAGCCGGATCATCATTTGGCCGTTGAATACATCCATTTCGTGAAAAAACCGATGGAGCAGGTTCGCGCGCTTCGGCTAGAGATTGAGCATGCAAGATCTATTCAGGTATCGTCGCCTACAGATATCGTAGCAGTCTCCGGAGACCTGGTTAATGAACTATATCGATAATCCTTATACTTATAAATAAACGGCGTTCCCCTTCGGAGGAACGCCGTTATTTTTATGGTTTTCTCGTGATATGGTCTACATCGATAAAATCATTCTCCTGGCTGTATGCAGGGACGCCGTGGATCCCGACATCAAGGCCCACAAGCTCTTCGTCCTTGGATACGCGAACGGGCATCGCTTTGCGGATCAGCCATAATACAGCCCATGTCAGGCCAAATCCCCAAATCGCGATCACGACAAGTCCAAGGGCTTGCGCGCCAAGCAGATGCCAGCCGCCGCCGTACAAAAGGCCGTAGTAGCCGTTCCCCACGCCTTTGGTCAGCTCGGGAATCGCGCATAATCCAACGGCCAGGGTACCGATGCTGCCGCTTATACCATGCACGGCGAAAGCTCCGACCGGATCGTCGATTTGTTTGCGTTCCATGTATTCCGTAACCAGAACCATGGCAATCCCGCAAATAGAGCCAATCCAGATGGCAGCGCCGTCGGATACAAAGGCGCAGCCCGCTGTAATCCCGACAAGGCCGGCGAGAGAGCCGTTAATCACCATTGGCGGATCCGCTTTGCGGTAACGGAACATCGTAAACAATATACAGATTGCGCCGCCCGATGCCGCGGACAGCATGGTTGTTATGGCAATGTGGCCGATTGCCGCGTTGGTTGCGCTAAGCGTACTGCCTGCGTTAAAGCCGAACCAGCCGAACCAGAGAATAAAAGCGCCAACCGATGCGAGCGGCAGATTAGATGGAGATACGATATTTACTTTGCCGTCAGGCGAAAACTTGCCGATCCGCGGACCGATAAACAAGGTTGCGGCAAGCGCAGCGAATCCGCCAAGAGCATGGATTGCCGCCGATCCGGCAAAATCGATCATGCCCAGCTTGCCTAACCAGCCGTTCACCGCCCATACCCAATGTCCGGACAAGGGGTAGATCAGCCCGGTCATGGCGATGGTAAGTAAAATATAAGCCCGGAAATGAATTCGTTCCGCAACGGCTCCGGATACGATGGAAATAACGGCGATAACAAAGGCGCATTGGAACAGCCAGTAGGTTTCGTGGGAAATATTTAGATTGATGTGAGACAAGTCTCCGTTAAGCATGAAACCGGATGAGCCGAACAAGCCGCCGACGTCTTTGCCATACATGATGGCAAAACCGAAGAAGTAAAAGACAAGTGCACCAAATACAATGTCGACAAATACCTTCATAATAATGCTAACCGCATTCTTCTGCCGGACAAATCCGGCCTCAAGCAGGGCAAATCCGCCTTCCATCAGCAAAATCATTGCTGCTGTCAAGACAACCCATATGGTATCCAGCCCTCTCGACAGTTCTGCTACATCCATTGATTCAACTCCCGTTGTTCATAGTCTAATTTGATGTAAGGTTTCTCTGTCTCTATGAATCCGCTAACCATTATAAATAGCCGAAGTAAGTAATGTCAACGTATTAGCGTGATGTTTTATGACGTAGTCTAACTTTTTTTTACAGATTTATAGAATTCGGACTCGAAAAGTTGGCAAATGACCTGACAAACCTTTTTGAACTCCGTCTCGAGACCGATGCCAAGTTCAATCGGCCGTCCCTTTATATCCCTTCTTTCATTAGCTATACTAAGTAGCAATAAGACATTTTGAAGTACAGGCAGGGAGTTGACTAAATTGAATGGAAGCTTTCTAAACCGGCTGTTTTCTGGTCTTGTCATCATTTCCGTTGGCGTATTCTTCTTATTGAAACAACTGGGCATGATTGATTACGACATTAGTATTGGCGAGATTATCTCCAATTATTGGCCGGTCGTGCTGCTCTGGATCGGATTGCACGGACTGCTTGCGGGCCGTCAGGGTCACGGCTCGGGCTGGTGGGCAGGGATAATGATCATACTCGGCTTTCTGTTCCTGGGTCATAATCTGGAATGGTTCGCCTGGTCGTTCAGCGATATCATTTCCTATGCATGGCCGATCATCATCATCCTGGTGGGCATTAACTTCTTGCGCCGTCCGCGGCACCGTCACCAGGAACCTCCGCAATACGAAGACGAGTGGAAATCGTACAATGCTTATACCGATTATAAAGGCGAAGTGCCGTCGGCTCCTCCGCTTCATCCGGATCCTACGAAACCGGGCAGCGCGGACGGAAGCCAGGATTCCGCCGGCGAAGAAGATTCCTCTGCTTTTAATGGAAGGAATGAACGCGGCGAGCCGGCCGGGGATTTCCGCGAAGAACCGCTGCATCGCATGAGGCATCATGACATGAGACAGCAATTTCGCCGTCAGCTTCATGAACAAAAGCGTCATATCCGGGAGCATAAGCAGCAAGTAAGGGAGCATATCCGCGAGCATCGTCACCGGGCGAAGCATGGCTCTTTTGAATACTGGAACCACGATCCGCATGCGCAATCTAGATCGGGATTTATCGGGGATATTCACATCGGTCAGGATTATTGGGAGCTGAAGCCGCTTAATATTTCGCATTTTATCGGCGATACCATTGTAGATTTAACGAAAGCTCAGATACCGCTTGGCGAGACGAAGATTTGCATCTCTTCCTTTATAGGCGATGTCAAGGTCTATGTGCCTAACGATTACGAGGTAGGCGTACAGGTCGTGTCGAGTGCTTTTGTGGGAGACGTAAAGATTCTGGGCCAGAAGGAAGGCGGAATGTTCAAGAGCATCCATATTCATTCCCCTTACTATGAGGAGACGGATAAAAAAATCAAACTCGTCGTTAGCACGTTCGTCGGCGATGTTCGTGTGACGAAGGTGGGATAGACGGTTATGATCGTACGATTATTCCGCGGCGGCAAATGGCAGCTGCTCACGATGTTTGTGGCTTCTTCCGTAACCGCGCTGCTGCTTGGAATCGCCGTGTGGGTTGGATTGGCAGACGGAGACAATGTGCAGACGGAAGTGCGCTATGGCGCAGTGTCCGTCTTTCTGCTTGTCAGCGCAGGCTTCGGCTACTGGACGGGCCAGCATATTCAGAGACGGATCGATACGCTTCAGCTTGCGCTTAAGCAGGCGGTCAACGGGAATTTCCAGGTTCGGATTACGGAATCCGGCGATTTTTCCTTTTCGGAGTTGTACCGTGAATTTAACGATCTTGCCGAGCTGATGGAGGAGAGAATGAAACGTCTCCAGATGACCGGGGAAGAACAGGTGATGTCGCAAGCGGCTTCCAATGAAGCTGCGGTTCAGGAGGAACGCAAACGGCTTGCCCGGGATTTGCACGATACGGTCAGCCAGCAGCTGTTCGCCATGCATATGTGCGCTTCCTCGCTGCCGAAGCTTCAGGAAATCGACAGGGAGCGGGCTGCTTCCGTTCTGGAGCAGCTTATTCAGATGTCAACGCTCGCGCAGAAGCAGATGCGGATCTTTATCGCGCAGCTTAGGCCGATGGAACTTGAAGGGCGTACGCTGCTGGAGGCGCTTGATAAATGGTTTCCGGATTATTGCCGGCAGAACGGTCTGCAGGGCGTATTCGACTGGCGGTTGACAGAACCGCTTACGGAAGCCAAGGAGCATCAGCTGTTCCTGATCGTTCAGGAGGCAATGGCGAATGTCGTAAAGCATTCCGGTGCGCAGAGCTGCTCGCTAAGTCTGACGGAGAATGAGCGGCAGGTTGTGCTTAGTCTGCAGGACGACGGAGCGGGCTTCCGGGCCGATCAGGTAAGACGCGGATCGTACGGATTGTCTACGATGCAGGAACGGGCCCAGCAGCTGGGCGGTCTTGCCGAGATTATAAGCAAGCCGGGCAGCGGCACCAGAGTGAAGGTTACGATACCGAAAATGTGGCGGAGGAATGAAAACGATGAGCGGGACTAATACGTTAAAAGTTATGATTGTGGACGACCATGATATGGTGAGAACGGGCTTGCGCACGTATTTAATGCTGGAACCCAAATTTGAAGTCGTAGCTGAAGCGGGCAGCGGGCAGGCAGCGATTTCGCTGCTGGAGGCGGGTCTGCCTTCCGGCATACCGGATGTTGTCCTGATGGATTTGATGATGCCGGGCATGGACGGAATCGAGACGACCAGGCAGCTGATTGCCAAATATCCGAATCTGAAGATTATCATGCTTACAAGCTTCCTGGAAGACGACAAGGTTTACGGGGCCATTGAAGCGGGAGCGGTAAGCTATGTTCTGAAGACCGTATCGGCGGAAGAATTGATCTATGCGCTTCACGGGGCAGTCAAAGGAATGCCGGTTATGACAGCGGATGTGTCGCAAGCTCTTACAAGGGGTCTTCGCCAGCGTACGGCCCAATCGGGGGACGAGGAGTTGACGGAGCGGGAGAAGGAAGTGCTTTTGCTGATCGCGGAAGGACGCTCCAACAAAGAGATTGGCGAAGAGCTTCATATCAGCGTAAAAACCGTCAAAACCCATGTCAGCAATCTGCTGATGAAATGCGAGCTGGAGGACCGGACGCAGCTGGCGGTGCTCGCCCATCGCAAAGGCTGGGTCAAAAACACATAAACGGTCAAACGGTGGGACATATTATCCTTTAGTGGTTATATATGCATGAGAGTTATTCACACTCTACACGCTAAAGGAGAGATGAACGGTCATGATTCCATTATCCTCATCGCTGGAAGCCCGTCAGCAAGCATTTACCGATTCCAGAGACTGGCTGGAGCAGCATCAATTCTCGCTCGGGGGCAACTGGGACTACACGAACGGTTCCTTTGACCGGGCGCTTGATGAAGAGAATAAAGTCTGGCTTCGTCTGCCGTTTCAAGTGACGAATGGCAGCGTAGTGGATATAAACGCGGATACGAATGCCGTTATTACGTTTGCGCAGCCCTACGTGCTAAGGCATGAGTATCAAGAGGGCAATGATCCGGAGGCAAGCGCCCGCGTAGTAGGAGCGTTATTCGACCAGTTCCAGGCGCCTTCCGATCCGGATGCCCATGTCGACCAGAAGTGGATAGGCAAGGCGAAGGAAGTTCTGAAAGAGGTCGAAAGATTGTTCCCCCAATAGAATATCGCACGCCAAACTCCCTATTGAGAAATGGGGAGTTTGGTAGAGTCATACGAAAAGTGCATAGAAATAACGTCGTCAGGCGTTTTTTTTATGTTCGTTTTAATTCATTTTAAGTTTGTTTTAAGGTAGAATGTGCATGATAGGAATACAGGATTTAAGCGCCGATGAATGAAAGATTCGGCTGCTTTAACGGAATAGATCAAGGAGGAGAACGGAAATGGACGATCAGAACAAAAAATACGACGATTTCTTTCAAAATCGTGCTAATGGTGATGATGACAACAATCCGCGCGAAGAAGACAACACGGCATCAACGGCTGAAGGATCGGAAGCTCCGGGTAAAACTTCCTACTATTATTCATACGGGCCTTTCAAATCTTCGGCGCAAGACGATAACGGAGCGAACGTTCCGTCCCGGTCTAATCCTCAGGATTATTACACGGCGGCATCCGGCGACAGCGAGCCTGAGCTGGAACAGCCCAAGGTTGAAGTAACGCCTCCGGTGCCGATGAGACCTTTTACTTATAATCAGCAATCCGGCAAAAGCGGTTGGCAGAACCGCGAACCGCGCAAGAAAAGCCCGATTAAAGGAATGTTTGTTTCTTTCCTCGCCGGCGTTGTGGTGGTTGGCGGCTTGATGGGCGGATTGATGTACGCTTCGGATACGAATAACTGGTTTACCAGCAACTCGGTATTTTCCTCCAAGCAGGACAGCACGGCTAACGCGGGCTCTGGTTCAACGGCATCCGGTTCGCCTAGCGGCAACGGAGGCGCTTCCGTAGCGGCGGCAAGACCGGACAACATTGCTTCTCTATTCGAGAAAGCGAGCCCTGCTGTTGTAAAGATCGAGACGTACGTGAAGCCGCAAACACGCAGCAGCAGCGGCGGCGGCAGTATTTTGGACGATCCGTTCTTCCGTCAGTTCTTCGGCGAGGATGCACCGGACGCGAATCAGCAGCAGGATAATAACAAGAAAGACGACAGCAATCTGCAGGCTTCGGGAATCGGTACAGGCTTCTTCTTTGAATCCGACGGTTACATTCTGACGAACCAGCACGTTGTTGCGGATTCCGATAAAATTGAAGTAACGGTACAAGGCTATGACAAGCCGTTTACGGCAGAGCTTCTGGGCTCCAGCTTTGATCTTGACCTTGCCGTACTGAAGGTTACGGGAGAAAAAGCGTTCCCTACACTGCCGCTTGGCAGCTCGGACAAAATCAACATCGGCGACTGGGTCGTTGCGATCGGCAACCCGTATGGATTTGACCATACCGTAACCGTAGGCGTGCTTAGCGCGAAGGAACGTCCAATCGATATTCAGGATACGGACGGTACACGGGAGTACAAACATTTGCTCCAAACCGATGCTTCCATTAACCCGGGCAACTCCGGCGGTCCGCTCCTGAATGTGAATGGCGAGGTTGTTGGGATTAACACCGCCGTCAGCTCGCAGGCGCAAGGCATTGGCTTTGCGATTCCGACAAGCACCATCCAGGAAGTTCTGGATACGCTCAAAAACAATAAGGAAGTACCGAAAGAGCCGGTTCCGTTCATCGGCGCAGAGCTTGGCGACGTAACGGATGCGATTGCGAAGCAGCTCGGCATGGATAAAGCGCAAGGCTCGATTGTCAGCAACGTATATTACAACTCTCCGGCTTACATCGCCGATCTGAAGCAATTCGACGTCATCGTAGGTATTGACGGCAAAACGTTTAATGGCACGCAGGCGCTGATTGACGAGATCAAGAAGCATAAAGTCGGTGATAAAGCCGTACTGAACATTATCCGCAGAGGCGAAAAAATGGATCTTAAAGTAGAGATTGGCGACAAAAACAAATTTAACGCCGAGTAAGCAGGTAAAGTAAGCGCAGAGGAAAGTCTCTGCGCTTCTTTTCTAGAAAAGATAAGCTATACAAGGGGAGAGTAGAAAATGAGACAACACATCATGGTCGTAGACGACGACGAGAAAATCACTTCGTTGCTCAGAAGAAGCCTTGCGTTCGAAGGTTATGAAGTATCAACGGCCGGTAACGGAATGGAAGGCTTGAAGCTTCTTTTAACAGCGGACCCGGACATGCTGATATTGGATGTCATGATGCCGCAGGTAGATGGCTGGGAAGTATGCCGCCGCGTGCGGGAAGGCGGAAGCACCGTGCCTATTCTTATGCTGACCGCGAAAGACGATATTTCGGACCGGGTAAAAGGGCTTGATGCGGGCGCGGACGATTATTTGATCAAACCTTTTGCGTTGGAGGAGCTTCTGGCCCGGGTCCGTGCTTTGCTGCGCCGCAAATCGGACAAGATTGACGAATCCAGCAGCAACAAGATCGTATTTGACGATCTGGCCTTGGATCTGGATTCCCGCGAAGCCATCCGTTCCGGCAGAAGAATCGAGCTGACCGCGAAGGAATACGATTTATTGCTCTTATTCATGCAGAATCCGCGCCGCGTATTGACGCGAGATGCCATTATGGAGAAGATCTGGGGCTATGATTTCAGCGGCGAGTCCAATGTACTTGAAGTGTACATAGCGATGCTGCGCCAGAAGCTGGAGGAAGGCGGGGCCAAGCGGATTATCCAGACCGTACGCGGAACCGGCTATGTACTGCGGGGAGAGGGTTGATTTCACATGACGATCAGGCTTCGTCTGACCTTATGGTTTTCCGGTATTCTTGCGGCAGCGCTAATCGTGTTATGCGTAGCGATTTATTTTTTCGTAAACATGAATACGTACGCTGATACAAAGACGCAGCTTCGAGATCAGGCCGATTCCTATGATATCGTGAAATACGAGAACGGATTAAATCAGATTGACCTGAACATTAAGAGGAATTCCCCTTTTTACGAGAAAGATTTTTACGTGCAATTAGTCAACTATAAAGAAGGCGTTATTAAAACCTCTGGTGAGCTTCAAATAAATGGAATTAAGTTCCCAATCCCAGAAGCCAAGACCAATCCGGATTATGGCTATAAAAAAGCGGTTCTGAACACAAATGCAGGTGAAGTTGCTTTTCTAATCTATCAAAAACCAATTTCCAACAATACGGACGGAACGTTAATTGGCCTGCTTCAGGTTGGTACTGTTGTAGCCAGCGAAGAGAACTACCTGGCCGGACTTCGGGTTATACTTATATTGTCCTCTTTGATATGCCTTATAATTGCCTTTACTGTTGGTCTTTTTATGGCGCGCAAAGCTCTTCAGCCAATCGAACGGGTCGTCCACGCTACCGAAAAAATTCATAGCGGTTCCGATTTGAGCGTGCGGATTCCGATTGAGGGTCCGAAGGATGAGATTGGCCATTTGGTCTATACTCTGAATATTATGCTATCCCGCATCGAAATGGCGTATAACGGACTGGACGAATCGTATAAAGCGCAGCGACGGTTTGTTTCGGATGCGTCGCATGAGCTTCGTACTCCGCTGACGACGATTCGCGGCAATATTGAACTGCTGCAGCGGATGTGGTCCAAGACGCTTGAGCCGGATGAAGCGGGAGATATTGTACTGGCGCTTGATTCACAGCGCTATGAGCTGTCTAACGAAGCCATGCAGGATATTGCGGCGGAGGCGCGGCGGATGTCCACTCTCGTTAACGACCTTCTAGCTCTGGCAAGAGCGGATGCGGGGTACGAGATGGAAAAAACAACGCAGCCAATGCTGCCGATCGTGGAAGAAGTAGGCCGGAGAGCGGGCCTCTTGCCTCGCAATGCGGAGTGGCGGATTGGGGATTTGACCGCGCTGGACGGTTACCAGGTACACGGGAATGCGGATTATTTGCAGCAGCTGCTGTTTATCTTCATAGAGAATGCGTTCAAATATACGCCAAGCGGCTGGATCGAGATGTCGGCGACACGCCGGGAGAACCAGCTTGGCATTATTATTAAGGATACGGGAATCGGCATGAATCCGAAGGAGGTTCCTCATATTTTCGACCGGTTCTACCGGGCAGACGAATCGCGCGGCAAGACCGTTGGCACGGGGCTTGGTCTGTCCATTGCCAAATGGATTATCGATGAGCACCGCGGCTCGATTGAGGTGACGACGATGGAGGAAGAAGGGTCCACGTTTGTCATTTGGCTGCCAATAGACTTTTCCCCCCAGCCTGCTTCGATTATAATAGAAGGAACCGATCGAATCGAAGACTAACCTTCGTTATTCAGAAAGCAGGTGCAACAAGTGGAAATTGTTAAAATATCGCCGCGAGGCTATTGCTATGGCGTTGTGGATGCCATGGTGCTCGCGCTGCAAACCGCCAAAAACCTGGACCTTCCGCGTCCGATTTATATTCTTGGCATGATTGTTCATAATGCGCATGTAACGGAAGCTTTCGAGCAAGAGGGCGTCATTACGCTTGACGGCGAGAACCGTCTGGAGATTCTGGAGCAGGTGGAGAGCGGAACCGTTATCTTCACGGCCCACGGCGTATCTCCCGAAGTCCGCAACCGTGCGCGCGAGAAGGGTCTGACCATCGTGGACGCGACTTGTCCGGATGTAACCAAGACGCATGACTTGATCCGGGAGAAAGTCGCCGAGGATTATCATATTATTTATATCGGCAAAAAAGGCCATCCGGAGCCGGAAGGCGCCATTGGCGTGGCACCGGAACGCGTTCACTTGATTGAACGCGTTGAGGATATTGCCAAGCTTAACGTGCCTGAAGGCCGTATTATCATTACGAATCAGACAACAATGTCGCAATGGGACATCCGTCATATTATGAGCAAGCTTCTGGAGACGTATCCGAAGGCGGAGATTCATAACGAGATCTGCTTGGCTACGCAAGTACGCCAAGAGGCTGTAGCGGAGCAAGCCGGACAGGCGCAGCTGTGCATTGTTGTTGGCGATCCGCGAAGCAACAACTCCAACCGCCTTGCCCAGGTATCCCAGGAGATCGCGGGCGTACCGGCCTATCGCGTATCCGACGTATCGGAGATCGAGCAGGAATGGTTAAAAGGTGTTGACCGCGTTGCCGTAACTTCGGGCGCCTCGACACCAACTCCGATTACAAAAGAAGTTATCGCGTATTTGGAGCAATACGACCATAACGACCCCTCCACGTGGGAGATCAAGCGTACGGTCAACAAGAACAAGCTCCTTCCGACCATTCGTACCAAATCGGCTTCCGGCGCAGCCGAAGCTTAATAGAAGATCAAGTAGATGCGGTGCTCCCTTGCACCGCATTTATTTTGTTTTATGCAAGTATCAACGATGCGGCGCATCGTCAAGCAGTGAGAAACCCATGATTAGGCGGTCGTTTGCATGGTTTAATCGTGCCTTAACGATGTACGTCATCGTAAAGGTGGCTACTCTGCTCTAAATGATAGAGCTTAACGATGCCGCGCATCGTTAAGCAGTGAGAAAGCCATGATTAGGCAGTCGTTTCCATGGTTTAGCCATGCCTTAACGATGCACGGCATCGTTAAGGCGGTTGCTGTGCCCTAAAAGGAGAAGCTTAACGATGCCGTGCATCGTTAAGAAGCGTGAAAACTGTGAAAAAGCGGCCGTTTGCCTGGTTTAGCCTGCCTTAACGATGTGCGACATCGTAAAGGTGGCTGCTCCGCCCTAAATCATAGAGCTTTAACGATGCCGCGCATCGTTAAGCAGCGTGAAAGTCGTGAAAAGGTGGCCGTTTCCATGGTTTAGCCATGCCTTAAAGATGCGCGCCATCGTTAAGGAGGCTGCCCCGGCCTAAATGATAGAGCTTAACGATGTCGCGCATGGTTTCCATGATTTAGCCATGCCTTAACGATGTGAGACATCGTAAAGGAGGCTAGTTGTCCTAATTGGTGGAGTTTAACGATGCCGCGCATCGTTAAAAAGCGTGAAAGCCGTGAAAAGGCAGCCGTTTGCCTGGTTTAGCCGTGCCTTAACGATGTGCGACATCGTAAAGGTGGCTGCTCCGCCCTAAATGATAGAGCTTAACGATGCCGTGCATCGTTAAGAGTGGAATGAGATTAAGCTGAGCAGAGCCCAGCTATCCTGACATCGTCGCCAACGATTTGATCATTTTTTCGGTGACAGGAAATTCGGATGGACACAGATAAGGTGTGAAGGTCCGGTTCCCCCGGACATTAGGGTTGAGTGTGTTATTGTTTTCCTGAAGCAAACTGCGGCGAAGGAAGTGAATGTTCTGGAGAAGCGGAGATAATGCTTACGAAACAGCTTTCCTTTGGAAAGCTTGTAGCTCGCCTTGCTATTTGGATTTCAACGGATAAGACTAGTTCAGGGAAATCCGAATAGAACAGCGATCGTAAGAATATTCATTTCCGTAGCTGCTTAGCAGCTGGTTTAAGAAAAATAATAATTGACGAACCCAAAGTCCATCGTGTATATTTGCTTTAACAAGTAAAAGCATAAAAGCCGCAAAGCCGCAAAGCATAAAAGCGTATAAGCGTTGAAGTGAAAAAGGAGAGATGGACATGATTGTAATTACTAGCCCACATATTGCCGAAGAGCGTATTCAAGAAATTGTGAATCATATTGAAAGAGCGGGCGTGCAAGCCCATGTTTCCAGAGGGACGGACCGTACGGTTATCGGAATTATCGGCAAGGCGGAGCCAACGCTTGCGGAGCATCTCCGTCAAATGAAAGGCGTAGAGAACGTGATCAAAATTTCGAAGTCCTACAAGCTGGCGAGCCGGGACTTCCATCCGGACGATACCGTCATCGATATAAAAGGCGTTAAGATCGGCGGCGAGAACCTTGTTATTATGGGCGGCCCTTGCGCGGTTGAATCCCCGGAGCAGATCGATGAGATCGCACGCCTTGTCAAAGCAGCCGGCGGACAGGTGCTTCGCGGCGGCGCGTTTAAGCCGCGCACGGGTCCATACAGCTTCCAGGGCGTTGGCGTCGAAGGTTTGATCATGATGGCGGAAGCGGGCAAGAAGCATGGCCTGCTCACGATTACGGAAGTCATGACTCCGGAGTATGTTGATGTATGCGCCGAATATGCCGATATCCTTCAGGTCGGTACACGCAACATGCAGAACTTCGATCTGCTCCGCAAGCTCGGTACCATTCAGACTCCGGTCTTGCTGAAGCGCGGCTTCAGCGCAACGTACGACGAGTTCCTGAACGCGGCGGAATACATCCTCGCGGGCGGAAATCCGAATGTTATGTTGTGCGAGCGCGGAATCCGAACGTTCGAAACTTACACGAGAAATACGCTGGACTTGTCCGCGATTCCGGTCCTGCAAGGGCTTAGCCATCTACCAGTCATTTCGGACCCGAGCCACGGTACGGGCCGCCGCGAATTGGTAGAGCCGATGTCCAAAGCATCCGTTGCGGCAGGGGCGAACGGTCTGATTGTCGAAATGCACACGGATCCGGATAATTCGATGACAGGTGACGGTGTACAATCCTTATTCCCTGACCAATTCGCTAATTTATTAAAGGATTTAGAAAAGCTGGCGCCAATCGTCGGAAAGCAATTCAACACTCCAAAAGAACCCGCAGCCGCTTTTGCGGAATGGAAAATTTAATCCAGTTTTAAAATGTGAAAAGCCGGGAAGCCTTGATACACAAGGCCTCCCGGCTTTTCTGATCGAATGTAAAGGCTTAATTGTGAACAAATGTTTAAACTTGTAAGTATACCTTACATATGAATAAAAAATACCTGACATAAGTATTGACGATGCCAAAACGTAGTCTTATAATTACCTCATAGTTTAACGAGAAACTTGAACAATAACTGTTCACCACTATGCAAATGTTCGGAAATGGAGGAAATATCTGATGTCAGTTCAAAAAGTTTTGGAACAAATTCAAGAAAACAACATCCAGTTTGTAGATTTCCGCTTCGTGGATCTTGCTGGTCGCGCGCACCACATTACTCTTCCTTCGACAGAAGTTGACGCTGATACTTTCGTAAACGGTGTAGCTTTTGACGGTTCCTCGATCCCAGGTTTCCGCGGTATTGAAGAATCTGACATGGTAATGATGCCAGATACTGATGCAGTATTCGTTGATCCTTTCACAGATCATCCTACACTGAACATTATGTGTAACATCCATACACCGGACGGCGAGCGTTATGAGCGTGACCCACGCAGCATCGCTCAAAAAGCGGAAGAATACCTGCAAACAACCGGTATCGGTACAACTGCATTCTTCGCGCCTGAGTCCGAATTCTTCATCTTCGACGAAGTTCGCTACGAAAGCACAATGAATTCTTCTTCCTTCTACGTGGATTCCGAAGAAGCAGGCTGGAACACGAACCGTAAAGAAGAAGGCGGCAACCTTGGCTTTAAAGTTCCTGTAAAAGGCGGCTACGTGCCAGTTGCTCCGGTTGACCAACAACAAGACATCCGCAGCGAAATGGTTCGCCTGATGCAAGAAGTTGGCCTTCGCGTTGAGCGTCATCACCACGAAGTTGCAACAGCCGGCCAAGCAGAAATCAACTTCCGTTTCAGCACTTTGACTAAGACAGCTGACAACCTCATGCTGTACAAATATATCGTTCACAACACAGCTCGCCAATACGGCAAAGTGGCTACTTTCATGCCAAAACCGCTGTTCGGCGACAACGGTTCCGGTATGCATGTTCACTCCTCGATCTTCGACGGCGACACTCCGCTGTTCTATGAAAAAGGCGCTTACGGCAACCTGAGCCAACTGGCTATGCACTACATCGGCGGTATTCTGCACCACGCACCAGCTCTGATCGCTTTGACGAACCCTTCGACAAACTCGTTCAAACGTCTGGTTCCTGGTTACGAAGCTCCGGTTAACCTCGTATTCTCGAAAGGTAACCGTTCCGCTGCAGTACGTATTCCAATCGCATCGGTAACGCCAAAAGGCTGCCGCATCGAGTTCCGTACTCCGGACTCCACAGCTAACCCTTACCTGGCATTCGCGGCTATGCTGCTTGCTGGTCTGGACGGCGTGAAACGTAAATTGGATCCAGTTGCTCTGGGCTACGGTCCATTCGACAAAAACATCTACGAACTGCCAGAAGAAGAGAAAAAAGAAATCCGCAGCGTACCTGGTACACTCGACGAAGCGCTTGACGCTCTCGAAGCGGATTCCGAATTCTTGACTGAAGGCGGCGTATTCACGGAAGAATTCATCGCTAACTATGTTGCCGTTAAACGCAGCGAAGCAAAAGCGGTATCGATTCGTATTCATCCACACGAGTACAGCCTGTACTTCGGCTGCTAATTCGAAACGCACTTATTCAAGCGGACTCCCTTGGCGGGAGTCCGCTTTTTATTTGTCGAATTGTGCGACTGCAATGGGATCGTACATAGGTCTTTCGCCTAACCGGGTACGGTATAGCGTAATGCCGGTGATGTCGAAGGCTGTCTGATGCTGCAGAAAGGGGCTTGAGAGCTTCTCAAGCTTTTCGGCTGTGCATGGTTCATCGGCGGAATATTTCCGCGCTAAGGTCACGTGAGGCCGGTAAGGACGGGTCTCCGGCGTATAGCCAATACCCGAATGAAGCGACTGGCCAAGCGATTGATGAAGCCTGGTTAGCTCGGCGGGCAATTGCTTTAAGCCAAGCCATAAGACGGAGGGGCGTTCCTCGCGTCCGAAGCTGCCAAGTTTCGACAGTTCTAACGAGAAGGATGATGTTCGGGAAACGGCTTCCTGCATGGCAGTCTGTATGGCGGGAATGGAGGAAACGGGCATGTCCCCGATGAAGTGGAGCGTTATGTGCAGATCCCGGGGATCCACCCATTTCTGGAAAGAGAGCTGATCCTGCCAATCGGGCAAATGGCTAACGATTTGTCCGCTAAGGTTTGCTGGAATGGATATTGCGGTGAAAATCCGAATATTATCTGCCATGTGAATAATCTCCGTTCGACTTTTTGTCACTAACATTATGTAAATGTACTTGAAGAGAGCCGGTAAAATTGCTATCATAATCAATATCATGTGAGATGCTTAACAAAAACAAAAGGTGGGTAACGGAAATGAAACGAGCCTATAATTTCAATGCAGGACCGGCCGCTTTACCGCTCGAGGTGCTGCAGCAGGCGCAAGAGCAATTTGTCGAATATCAGGGCGCGGGGATGTCCATCATGGAAATGTCCCACCGCAGCGCACTTTATGAGCAAGTGAACAACGAATCACAAGCCCTCATGCGCGAATTGTTCGGTATTCCGGATAACTATCATGTTCTTTTCCTGCAAGGTGGCGCAAGCCAGCAATTTGCCATGATTCCAATGAACCTGCTTTCCGCGGGCCGTCCAGCCGCTTACGTTAAAACGGGCGCTTGGGCTGACAAAGCCATTAAGGAAGCGAAGCTGATTGGCGAGACGGTTATTGCTGCTTCGTCAGAAAACGACAATTTCATGCGTATGCCAAGCATTAACGAAATCGTTGTGCCGGAAAATGCAGCTTACCTTCATCTGACATCTAATGAGACAATCGGAGGCGTACAGTTCCAGGAGTTCCCAACGAACCTTGGCAATGTACCGCTTGTAGCCGATATGTCCAGCGATATTTTGAGCCGTCCTATTGATATTAGCAAATTTGGCCTCATCTATGCCGGCGCGCAAAAAAATCTTGGTCCATCCGGTGTTACGGTTGTTATCGTACGCGATGACCTGGTTCAAGAAAGTCCGAAAAACATCCCGGCAATTTTCCGCTACGACACGCATGCGAAGAACAAGTCGCTTTACAATACGCCGCCATCCTTCTCGGTCTATATGGTTAACCTGGTTCTGAAATGGATCAAGGGCAACGGCGGGGTTGCTGCTATGGAGCAGCTCAACCGCGATAAAACAAAGCTTATCTATGATGCGATTGACCAAAGCAACGGCTATTACGTGGGATGCGCTCATCCGGACAGCCGTTCGCTTATGAACATCACTTTCCGTATGCAAAGCGAAGAGCTGGAGAAGCAATTCGTTAAGGAATCGGAGCAAAACGGTTTTGTTGGCCTGAAGGGCCACCGCGATGTTGGCGGTCTGCGCGCTTCGACGTACAACGCCGTTCCGCATGAGAGCTGCAAAGCGCTTGCTGAATTTATGGCTGACTTCCAGCGCCGCAACGGTTAAGAAAGTTGACAAAGACCGCCATTTCCGTAATCGGAAAGGCGGTCTTCATTGTTAGGGGTGTCTATGCCAGTGACGAATCGGCCATATTAGGGGCGTGAAGCTTGTAGCCGACGTTGCGGACCGTCATAATGTACTCCGGCGTTCTTGCGTTTTGCTCGATTTTATCTCGAAGATGGCTGATATGAACGTCAACGATTCGCGTATCGCCGAGGAAGTGGTAGTCCCATACCCCGTGAAGCAACTGCTGACGGCTTAATACTTTGCCTCTATGCTTGCATAAGAAGAGAAGAAGCTCGAATTCCTTCGGTGTCAATTCAATGGTCCGGCCATCAATCAGCACTTCGCGCTGTTCGGCGCGTACCGTCAACCGGCCAATATCGAAGGTTGTTGATTCAGCTTGACCCGGAAGGGACTGAATTCGGCGGAAAATGGCCTGAATACGCGAGATCAGCTCTTGCGGGCTAAATGGCTTCGTCATATAATCGTCGGCCCCGTTATCAAGCCCGGCGATTTTGTCCGTGACGTCCTGCAAGGCGGTTAGCATAACGATTGGTACCGCATTGCTCTGCTTGCGCAGCTCACGGCATACTTGGATGCCATCCATCTTCGGAAGCATCAAGTCGAGTACGATCAGGTCAGGACGGAATGGCTTTAACATCTCGAATACGGCCTCGCCATCGCTTACACACCGGACATCGTAACCGGCGAGTTTCAAATTAAATTCGATAAGCATGGAGATGGACGGCTCGTCATCAACGACCAATATTTTCTTTTTCATCGTATCTATTCTCCTTTTGCCTCCTACATGATGTTTTCATTATGAGGGGAGACATTTATGCGGAGATTAAGAGTACGTTAACCTAATGTAAAAATTGCCTCTTTGGCACTGGTGCGAGAACGCAGTGTTTCGTGTATAATGACATAGAATGTGAGGTTGGTACAGTTATGGCTTTTCATATTGTTTTGGTTGAACCTGAAATTCCTGCAAATACGGGTAATATCGCCCGGACTTGCGCCGCAACAGGCGCGCATCTTCATCTTGTACGCCCCCTTGGATTCCAGACCGATGACCGCACTCTCAAACGCGCCGGACTGGATTATTGGCATGCGGTTCATGTGGAATACCATGATTCCTTCAAGGAGCTGCAGGATGCGAATCCAAACGGAAGATTCTTTTATGCAAGCACGAGAGCTACCAAAGTGTATACGGAGTTTGACTTTCGGGACGGGGATTTTTTCGTGTTCGGGAAGGAAACAAAAGGACTGCCGCAAGAGCTGATTGATGCGAATCTGGATACTTGCATGCGGATGCCGATGACGGGAGATGTCCGGTCGCTGAATCTTTCCAATTCGGCGGCGATTATTGTGTATGAGGCGTTACGCCAAAATAAGTTCCCGGGAATGGACTGAATTTACATAATATTAAGGACTATCCTAACATAGGAAGGAATTCGTTAGGGACCATCGAAAGTCTACTGTGCTATGTTTACACAACGTTAGCTTGCAAATCCAGTCATAAAAAGAGGTGAAAAGATGAAACCAGCAGGTGTGGTTAGAAAGGTGGACCAACTCGGACGAATCGTTCTTCCTAAATCACTTCGTAAAAGGTATCAAATGAATGAGGGGGACCCTGTAGAGATTTTAGTGCAAGGCGACCATATTATTTTGGAGCGCTACCGCCCAAGATGCGTGTTCTGCGGATCAATGGAAGATGTGAAGGAATTCAAGGACCGTTATTTATGCGAACCGTGCATGATTGAAATGGGACAACTTCAAAACCGTTAATCGGATAATCATCCAAGCACTACTACAAACATACGAAGATAAAAAAAGAAGCTCCTCCCGCAAACGAGGGGAGCTTCTTTTTTTGAATTCCAAGCCATTTATTACAACGTCTTAGAATTCTCCGGAATGAAAACGCGCCTCGCAGCCAAAGGATGGCAAAGCCGTTTCACCGAGCCTTTATTAAAGGCCTTTGGTCTTGTCGTCGTTGTACGAAGACGTCAAGATGGCAGTCAGGAACAAAATAAAGACTGTCATAACAATAACGAAAGTAATAGACATTTTGTGCACCTCCGATATGCTAGCTTCATTATAACCAAGTATTAGGGAAAAGAAAACGTTTAAGTTTGCATGGATTCTTTTTATTATGCGACAATAATGACAGTACAAATCATGGTTTTTAATTGCGGGAGGAGAAGGGAAATATGGAATTTCGCTTTGCATCAAGAATGACGCAGGTTAAGTCTTCCGTCGTAAGAGATATTCTGAAGCTGACGCAAGGAAATGACATCGTATCCTTTGCGGGCGGCCTGCCGGCGGAAGAGCTTTTTCCTGTACAGGCTGTCAGGGAAGCCGCGGACCGCGCGATTTCTGCGGGTACAAGCGCATTGCAGTACGGGCTTACTGAAGGTTACTTGCCCCTGCGCGAGCAGCTGTGCGTCCGAATGGCTCAGAAGGGGATGAACGTGCAGCCGGAGGAAATGATTATTACGACAGGCTCCCAACAGGCGATCAGCCTGCTTGTTCAAGTTCTCACCGAGCCGGGGGACACGGTGCTTGTTGAGCGGCCTACCTATTTAGCTTGCCTGCAAGTGTTTGAACTGCATGGTCTAAAGGTGGTTGCCGCGGAAAGCGATGAGCATGGCATGATTCCGGAGGATGTGGAACGACTGGTCCGCGAGCATAAGCCCAAGTTTATTTATGCCGTTCCGACCTTTGGCAATCCGACGGGCAATGTGTGGAGTCTGGAAAGAAGGCAGGAAATTCTGCGGATCTGCGCCGGCCATCAAGTGCCTATTATTGAGGACGATCCGTACGGCGAGCTGAAATACGATGAAAATGCGGCTTACCCAACGCTGTTTGCGCTTGACCAGCAGCAGTTTGGAAGCGGCGTTGTTATATACACAAGCACCTTCTCGAAAATCGTAGCTCCCGCGCTCCGGACCGGCTGGGCGATTGGCGATACCCAGGTGATCAAGATGCTTGCAAAAGCGAAGCAAGCGGCCGACCTGCAGTCCAGCACGATGGATCAGCAGATCTTGAGCCAGCTGCTTGCGCATTTCCCGCTCGACGAACATATCCGCATCATTTCGGAATCCTACGGGGACCGGATGCGGGAAATGCAAAGCCTGATCAAAGCGCAAAAAATCGAAGGACTTCATTGGATCGAGCCGAAGGGCGGCATGTTCCTATGGGTTGAACTTCCCGAAGGACTGGATGCCGAAGCGCTGCTGCGGGTTGCGGTATCAAAGGGCGTCGCTTTTGTTCCGGGCATCGCTTTTTATGCTTACGATCCTAAACGCAACACAGCCCGGCTTAATTTCACCCATAATAAAGGAGAAAAAACGGTGCTTGGCGTTGCGCGTCTGGCGGAAGCAATCCGCGAGTTTACCGCTCGTAGCTAAAAGGAGTTTCCTTTGCGCGTTTGGACGTTTTTCCCTCGGAAGCTTTGGGAGCTTTCGTTCTTGACGCTTTGGCGGGTTTGGGCTCGGGTGCCGGCGGAAGGGTAAAGGTCTCTTTCCATTCGGCGATCACCTCGGCATACTCCGCCAAGGCCAAGGCTCCGGCTGGCGTTAGCCGGTATTGGCCGCGCCCCACCTTCTCGAACCAACTATAATAATTGCTTCGCAGCATGGAGGCGCTTTGCGGATTGCCCGTCAGAGATGCCAGCTGACTTGGCGACAGGATGCCGGCTTGCTGCATGGCGTATGCGGCCCGAAGGGCCTTCTCCCGATAGGCGGTGACCAGCTTGCGGCCGGTGCTGCCGCCCACGTTGTAATCGCCGCTCCGTTCGCGGAACTCCCTGAGGAGCCGTGCCTGGCGGGTTCTTCGGATCCCGCGCTTCGGCATCTCGCCGGGCTCGCACAGCATTTCGATCAGAGGCGCTTTGGTCTTGAAGAAGGTGACCGTCATCAGGCCGAGACCCAGCATCCGGCACAGCTCCGTAATATCGCTGAAGCGCTGGTTGTGGGCGCCGCTTTTCTTGCGGTTGCGCTCAACAGCCAGTACAACATGATCATTTATGCGTAAACGTTCAATCCCTTGCAGCAGCAAAGCGAGATTGAACGTTTTTTTCATTTCGACAACAACCGCCTCGCTGCCATCCGGTTTCATCGCAACCAAATCGCAATGGAGAACCTCGCTTTTTACCGTAAAACCTAGCTTTTCGTAGTAGGCCTTGATGGGGCTGTACAGCTCCTCTTCCTTGTTAACTGCCATGTTAATTCCCCTCTTTCTCCCATCATTATAGCAAATGCTTGTCGTTATTTGCCGGATTGCCGACTAAAATAGTGGTCAATTTCCTACATAACTAAGCATAGGATTGTAATACTTCAGTAAAAAGTTGGTCCACACGATCAATGATGTAGAGATAATCCCGGGCGGAATGAAAACTAGCGGATTGCGGAAGCGATGGGAGGAGGCACGGCATGGACATTTTCAAGCGAATATCGGAGTATCAGACAGAGAGTGAAAAGCTTGCGTGGACGGGATCTTTCAGAGAATATATTCAACTGCTTAGAGAGGACCCGACCCCGGCCATGACTGCGCACGCGCGCGTCTATGAGATGATTGATTCTTTTGGGGTAGAGGACGATAACGGAAGGAAGCGTTATAAGTTCTTCGAACAGGAAATTTTCGGTCTCGACCGCGCCGTGGAGAAGCTGGTGGAGGAATACTTCCACTCGGCGGCCAGAAGGCTGGATGTCCGTAAACGGATCCTGCTCTTAATGGGGCCGGTCAGCGGCGGCAAATCAACCATTGTAACGATGCTGAAGAAAGGGCTGGAGCGTTTCTCCAGAACGGAGAAAGGAGCTACTTACGCCATTAAAGGCTGCCCGATGCACGAAGAGCCGCTGCACTTGATCCCGCATGAGCTTCGTCCGGAGATTGAGAAGGAGCTTGGTGTCCGCATTGAAGGCAACTTGTGCCCTTCCTGCCAAATGAGGCTTCGGGTTGAATACGATGGAGATATAGAGAATGTCATTGTTGAACGCGTGCTCGTATCGGAGGAAAACAGGGTGGGTATCGGTACGTTCAGCCCTTCCGATCCGAAGTCGCAGGATATTGCCGACTTGACAGGCAGTATCGACTTCTCGACGATTACGGAGTTTGGTTCGGAATCCGATCCGCGCGCGTACCGCTTCGACGGCGAGCTGAACAAGGCGAACCGCGGTCTGATGGAATTCCAGGAGATGCTCAAGTGCGACGAGAAGTTCCTATGGAACCTGCTCTCGCTGACGCAGGAGGGGAATTTCAAGGCGGGCAGGTTTGCGCTTATATCGGCCGACGAGCTGATTATCGCGCATACGAACGAATCCGAGTACAAGTCGTTTATCAGCAATAAGAAGAACGAGGCGCTGCAATCGCGTATGATTGTCATGCCGATTCCCTACAACCTCAAAGTATCCGAGGAAGAGAAGATTTATACGAAGCTGATCGGCCAAAGCGATATGAAGCATATTCATATTGCGCCGCATTCCTTGAAATCCGCGGCCATCTTCTCCATACTTACTCGCCTCAAGGAAACGAAGAAGCAAGGCATGGACCTTGTCAAGAAGATGAGAATGTACGACGGAGAAGAGGTCGAAGGCTTCAAGGAAGCCGATCTGAAGGAAATGCAGAACGAATATATTGAGGAAGGCATGTCCGGCATTGACCCTCGTTATGTCATCAACCGGATTTCCAGCGCACTCATCAAGCAGGATATGCAGTGCATCAATGCTCTCGATGTGCTTCGGGCACTGAAGGACGGCCTTGACCAGCATCCTTCGATTACGAAGGAGGAGCGGGAGAGATACCTGAACTTCATCTCGGTAGCGCGCAAAGAGTATGATGGACTGGCGAAAAAGGAAATTCAAAAGGCATTTGTTTATTCCTTTGAAGAGTCCGCCCGGACTTTATTCGAGAACTATCTCGACAACATCGAATCGTATTGCAATTGGTCCAAAATCAAAGATCCGCTTACCGGCGAAGAGATGGATCCCGATGAGCGCCTAATGCGGTCGATTGAGGAGCAGATCGGCGTTTCCGAGAATGCGAAAAAAGCGTTCCGCGAAGAAATTCTGATCCGGATCTCTTCGTACTCGAGGAAAGGGAAGAAGTTCGATTTCACAAGCCATGAACGTTTGCGCGAGGCCGTTGAGAAAAAGCTTTTCGCCGACCTGAAGGACATCGTGAAAATTACGACTTCGACCAAAACGCCGGATGAAAGCCAACTGAAGCGCATTAACGAAGTGACCAAACGGTTGATTGACGAACACGGCTACTGCCCGGTGTGCGCAAACGAGCTGCTGCGGTACGTGGGAAGCCTCTTGAATCGTTAAGTGAATCCCCAAAAGCGGTGCAGGAAATATTCTGCGTCGCTTTTTTTATTTAATCTTCAGCTTAATGACAACGGAGCAGTTCGAATGATTCTGTAGAAGCGTAGCGTTCGCTTTTGCTCTGAGGATTCCAACCATATCTTATTCATTTAATGGAATCCTCGAGCAATGGCGATCGGAAGAACATTCGAATGCGCAGGTTGCTAATTAAGCCCCCCCTTTCGTCATGAAGAATACAAGAATGCATACAAGTCGGTTCCTTATTTTCCGATATAATCGTTATAAGACTTTTGACTTTTTAGGGGGAGATCGGAACTATGATTAAAGTCTCGGAAGAACGCCGCAAACAGCTGGAATATACCCGTATTACGGAAGAAGATTTGAAACGGCTCGCGGCATGCAAGCCTATATTCGAACAAGTCGTCGAAGAGGTTGTGAACCGCTTCTATGACAACATTGGACAACAGCCGCATCTGATGCGCATTATCTCGAATGTAAGCACCATTGAACGGCTTAAACAGACACAACGCGGTTATTGGCTGTCTCTGGCTTCAGGAGTCATTGACCAGGAGTACATCGAGAACCGCATTACGATCGGGCTTGTCCATTCCCGGATTGGACTCACGACGGACTGGTACCTGGGAAGCTACATGACCTATCTCGATATCGCCGCAACCGTGCTGCAGCTTGCGATTCCGGAGAAATGGACTTCCGTTCTGCACTCCCTGTCCAAAATGTTTAATCTGGACTCGCAGCTGGTGCTTGAAGCGTATAACCGCGCCGAGCAGTCTTTGATTCAGGAGCTGGCTGACCAAAGATCGGTTATGCTCACAACGATTACAGAGTCGGTGCAGCAGCTGTCGGGATTGATGACGGAGCTTGACCAAGGCGCCAAGTCGATTGCCGAGGCGGCCGTATCAACTTCGCAGTCGCAAGACCACTCGCATGAGCTGCTTGGAGATCTGCAGGAGGAGCTGGCGGGTATTACGGAGATGGGGATGTTGATCCGCGGGATTGCCGACCAGACGCATCTTCTTGGTCTGAATGCCGCTATTGAGGCAGCGCGCGCCGGCGAAATGGGACGAGGCTTCGAGGTTGTGGCCAACGAGGTTCGCAAGCTTGCGGCATCCTCGCGTACAGCGCTGGAGACGATCCAAACGAACCTGGACGAGATTCACAAGAAGATCCATTTGGTTCAAATGGAATCGGAGAAAACCTCGGTTGAAGCCCGCAATCAGGCGGCGAGATCGCAGGAGCTTGCCGTTTTCGTTCAAACCGTGGATGCCGTTACAAAAGATTTGCGTCAATTGAATACATAACAAGAGAATAGGCATATGATATAAAGCAGGGTTTCTTCGCCAGCGCAGAAGCCCTGCTTTCGTGCTATATAAGTTGACATGAAAATCCATTTCTTGTATGATAGTTCTAACAAAAATTTACTTTCATAAAGATTTTCATGGTATAAATGTAAATTAAGTTAACATTTAAAAGGTTCTGAGCCAACTTTGGTAGTCATCAATGCAGGCATCAGGGAAGGTGCTGTACCATCATGGAGGAGGCGGTTGGCATGTCGACGGCCAAACAGTCGCAGTCGCATTATTACGATTCGCAATCATTTTACGATGAAATGTTCGAGAAAGACTTTTCGGTTCGTCCCCACTATGACAATATCCATCGGCTGTTCGCAAGAATGAAGCCGTCGGAATTGACGATGCGGCAGCATGCTCTTAATCAACGCATGATGGAGGAAGGAATCACCTTTACCCTGAACAGTCCTAACCAAAGCGAGCCTCTGGAAAGAACCATTCCCTTTGACTACATCCCTCGCGTTATCCCTAAGCATGAATGGGAAGCAGTGGACCGAGGCGTCCGTCAGCGGACAAAGGCGCTTAATATGTTCATCCACGATATTTACCACGCTCAGCGCATTGTGTCCGACGGGGTCATCCCAAGACGAATGATCGTATCCAACGTATATTTTCGCCCGGAAATGATGGGTTTAGACGTTCCGGGAGGCGTGTATATTACGTCCTCCGGCATAGATTTAATTAGAGACGAGAAGGGCCGTTATTTTGTCCTCGAGGATAATCTCCGTTCGCCTTCCGGTTACTCCTATTTGTTCAAAGGCCGTACCATCATGAGCGAGCTGTTCCATGATTTATACTTGTCCTCTTCCGTTCAAAGCATTGAGCGCAGCCTGAACTATTTCCTTCGTTCTTTGCGTTCTCTCGCGCCTAACGGGAAGAAGGATCCGTTAATTGCGCTTCTTACTCCAGGCTCGTACAATTCGGCGTATTATGAGCATACCTTCCTCGCGCAGCAGCTCGGCATTCATTTGGTTGAAGGCCGCGACCTGGTCTATAAAGATCACAAAATTTATTTGCGCGATCTGAGAGGCCTTCGTCAGGTGGACGTCATTTACCGCCGGATAGACGATGATTTCCTTGATCCGCTTGCTTTCCAGCCGGATTCGCTGCTGGGGGTTCCGGGGCTGATGAACGCTTACCGGGCAGGCAATATCGCCATAGCGAATGCGCCGGGTACGGGTGTTGCGGACGATAAGGCAGTGTATGCTTATGTTCCGGATATGATTCGTTATTATCTCGGAGAAGAGCCGATTCTGCACAATGTACCGACGTATCTGTTATCCCGGAAGGCAGAGCGAGACTACGTTCTGGAACATTTGGACCAGCTGGTCGTAAAGGAAACTTCGCTTTCAGGCGGGTACGGCATGCTGATCGGCCCTACGGCTACCCCCAAGGAAATCAAGGAGTTCGCCGAGGAGATCAAAAAAGATCCGAGCCGTTACATCGCGCAGACCACAATGAAGCTGTCGCGGGCGCCGGTTATGGTCGACGGGCAAATGACGCCTCGCCATATCGATCTGAGGGCATTTGCGCTAATGGGGGAAGATTCCACTCATGTTATTCCCGGCGGACTTACCCGCGTTGCTTTGCGGGAAGGCTCGCTGGTTGTTAACTCTTCGCAAGGCGGAGGAGTGAAGGATACATGGGTGTTAAATCGTTAATAGCTTCAATCCAGAAACGGAGGTATCGCTGTGCTTAACCGAAACGCTGAAGCGTTGTTTTGGATCGGCCGCTATATGGAAAGAGCGGAGAACCATGCAAGATTAATTGATGTCCATTATCACCTGCAGGCAGAGGATGAATTAGGCGTTGAAGCTTGCGGTCAAGACGGCGAGAGCAAAGGGGTTCCATGCAAGTGGACCCGGATTGTAGACGCTTTGGGCAGCAGAAGCGCTTACGAGCAGCAATACGGAAATTATACCGAACAAGACGTGCTTCATTACATTACGCTTGACCGGGACAACGGCAACTCGCTGGTCTCTTGCGTGAGCCATGCCCGAGGCAACCTTCGTACTCTGCGCGAGAAGGTTCCAAGCGAGCTGTGGGACACGATTAATGCCTTTTACTTATGGCTGCGCGAGAAACAGCCGGAAGACCTGATGAAGGAATCGCCTCATCTGTTCTATGGCCGGATCAAGGAATGGGCGGCTCTGTTCCAAGGCTTGTGCCAATCGGTTATGCCGCGCGAGAACGAATGGCATTTCATCGAATGCGGGCGATTCCTGGAGCGGTCGGAGAATACGCTGCGGATTATTAAAGCGGTTGGCAATGCGGCCGTTGGCGATGGCTGGAACAATGCCGGCGCTTACCCATACTTGCAGGCTGTCCTGAAATCGCTGAGCGGTCATCAGTCGTTCCGCCGTTATTATGCCGATGGAATGTCGGTCGAGTCCATCGTGGAATTCGTTATTTTGAACCAATCGTTTCCACGTTCCGTTCACTTCTCCTTCCATGCGCTCGACGAGCATATGAAGCAGATTGAGCTGTCGGATAATCAACTGCGTACCGCGAATGATCGAATCATCCGCCAGGTAGCGAAGGTGAAGGCGGACTTGGCTTGCCTGGAGCATGACGATATGATCGTCGACCGGAACGGATCGATCGTAGGTCATTTGCTGGAGGCGTGCCAGATGCTTGGGCATTCTTTTGCTAAAACCTTTTTTCGCATGGGGGAGGCAAGCGCATGAAGCTAAATATATCCCACGTGACGCAATACGATTACGAGGAGACGGCAACGGACAGTGTCAATGAGATCCGGCTGACGCCAAGCACCAATGAACGTCAATCCTGCTATCAGCAGGCTATCTTCATAGAGCCGAATGCCTCGCTCTTCAGCTATGAGGATTTCTTCGGCAACCGGGTGCATTCGTTCTCGGTGAACCCGCCGCACAAGCGCTTGACGATCCGTACGCAGATGACGGTCGTAACGAGGCATGCACCTAGTCCCGAGGAGCAGGCGGCTCTGCTGAACGGCAAGCTTGCCAGGGAGGCATGGACCTGGCTGGAGACGGAGGAAGCGGCTAACCGCTTCGCAGAGTTTCTGCTGCCGACCGGTTACGCGGATTTAACGGCCGATGTGGAGCGCTATGCGGAGAGCGTTGCCTTGAAGGAAGGCGAAGACATGAGCGTATTGAGCTGGCTCATTTCCTTGTCCAGCAAGATCAGAACCGAGTTTATTTACGACCCGGAAGCTACGACCGTTACGACCAAAGCCAGCGATCTGATCGAGCGCAGACGCGGGGTATGCCAGGATTTCGCCCATCTCATGATTGCCTGCTGCCGGTTTCATCAGATTCCCGCCCGTTACGTAAGCGGGTATCATTTCGTGGGGGATCTGCAGGGCGGCAGTGCCGATTTCGAGCAGGCTTCCCATGCTTGGGTAGAGGCGTATGTGCCGCAGCTTGGCTGGTGCAGCTTCGATCCGACGAATGAAGCGCCGGTTGGGGAGCGGTATGTCAAGCTGGGGCATGGCCGGGACTATAAGGATATTGTACCGGTAAAAGGAGTATACCGCGGCAACGGGCTTCAGAAGCTGAAGGTAACGGTAGATGTACGCAAAATCGAGGATTAATGCGATGAAGGATAGGAAGTTAAAATAAGGCTGCATCCACAGGTTCGTTCAATGGACGGAACCGAGGGAAGCAGCCTTTTTATTTTTATCGCTAACCAAGAAAATAATCGAGCTCGACCTCAACCTCTTCGATGACAACATCCGTGATCCGCTGATCCCGCGTATATCGCCATTGCTCGTAATACTCCTCTTTCATATAGACATGAACCATAAACCTTGGTCCCACATTAAACATAACTCTGTAGCCTATGAATTTATCTTTGGACAACGGTATCACCTCGGAAGTCTTTTTGCGCGTTAGTAGGTACTAGAGAAATTATAGTGAAGATAGAGAGAAAATGCTATAAGCGGGTATCTTGCTTTATTGGGCGAGTTTTCCTAAATTTTTTCTCATAATTGGTAACGGAGGAAATGATTTTTGGAGGAATTTTTATCCTGCAAAATGACGGAAAACAGCCTAAAAACGCGGCTTCCCGGATGCTATCAAAGCTAGTCACTGCCTAGGTTTGACGAGGATTTTCATTAAAGCTTACTAAGAAAAAACATTGGTAAAGGTTAGAAAATTAGAAGGCCGTAAGATTGGCTCCGTCTATCAATAGTGGTACTTTTTGGTCATTGCGGTGAGAGTTGGCATATATTTTAATAGGGGTGGGAGGGATGACAAAAGCATGAAAAAGCAATTACTAAGCCTCGCTATTATCGGATCTTTACTAGGGACAGCCGGCATTGCAAACGCAAGCACGACCTGGACTACGGCAAGCGCAGTAAAGAAATACAATGAGTACATAAACGCGGATAGCTATGTGAAGGACGAGCTCTATAATGTGGCGGATTTCCGGGCGAAATACGGAAGTCAGTCGAACACTCTCGCTTACCAAATCGTCGAACGGGCGATCTGGTATATGGAAAACGGTTATATGGTGTATGGCAGCGGTTCGGATGCTTACGGCAAATACGGCTACGAGGACTGCTCGGGCTTTGTCCGTTTCGTATTTGGGGACTTTGGCATTAACGTTACAGGAACATCCGCAAATTACAACACGGTTGGCACAAAGGTTGCCGGTGTCGGCAAACAGAAGGTGAACGGCAAGTGGAAGCTTACCGGCATTGAGAACCTGAAGCTTGGCGATATTCTGACCTGGCAGGAAACCGATCATATTATGCACGTTGCGATTTACATGGGAACTAACCGCGATGGTCAGCCGGTTGTTATCGGCACCCGCTCGGACGGCAACCCAACAGCGCTTGGCACGGTTGACGGCTGGGAATATTGGTGGGGCGAGAACTTCAAGGAAGCCCGCCGCGTAGTCCCTGCAGCCGGATTCACGGGTATGGCAGGCAAAACGATTAAAGCGCCTACCATTCCTGAGTCGTATGTGCTGCCGCCGCAAAAGCCGGTTCCGGCTTGGACGGGCCCATCAACAGGCGGCGGTTCTACAACACCTGCACCAACGCCAACTCCGGATCCGACACCGTCGAATCCGTCCAATGAGAAGACTACATATGTGGTAACGGTCAAGGGCTGGGTTAGCCTGAAATCGGCTGCGAGCTCGAGCTCGTCCACGGTTGGCAGACTGGAGCTTGGCCAAAAAGCCGAGCTGATCAAGAAAGTCAACAGCTACTGGTACCAAATTAAAGTAAACGGCAAAACCGTCTACATCACAACAAACAGTACTTATACGAAGACGATTACGGAATAGAAGCTGAAATAGGGAAGCTGTTCCTTAAGGCGTAGCTTCGCGCTATAGCTGGTGCTTTGGGAAG
Organism: Paenibacillus glycanilyticus NBRC 16618; assembly: GCF_004000805.1. GTDB lineage: Bacteria > Bacillota > Bacilli > Paenibacillales > Paenibacillaceae > Pristimantibacillus > Pristimantibacillus glycanilyticus. The sequence goes on along the minus strand of NZ_BILY01000007.1, from coordinate 152,109 downwards.
GGCTCCATGGACAAGCGCGAAGCAGCCGATAGAAGGAAGAGGATCTTTAGCTCAGCACAAAAAAAGGGTTGTTCCCGAAAGCCGATTTTGGCAGAGGGAACAGCCCTTTGTTTAGTTTGGTTATCAGGATTTCAGGATTTGTTAGAATCGGCCATTAATGTCCGTATCCGGTTATCGACAAGACTGAGGTCCCACGGGTAAAAGAAAACATGGTCGCCGTCGTCGGCAATACTGAAGGAATAGGCGATCGGCTCATTCGTATAAAAGACCATTGAATAATAAGACGGGTCTCCATTCTGGGTGTTTGGCGTATAAGTAGGCTTATATTCGCCGGATTTCAATAAATGGATAAAGTCGGCTTGCTCTTGATTCACAAGCGTCCGGTACGGTATGGTTTCGTTCATTTTATACAGTTCGATCTTGCTGACCTGGTCCATAGGAAGGTCCTTAAAGCTGCGCCGGTTTAACGTTTTGTAATAGGAATCTTCCACATAAATGCGGTACCCGCCAATTCTGCTTTTGTCCTCTGCAGCAATCATTTCTTCAGGTTTATAACCCTTTACCTCATAAAGCTGCGTACCGATAGCAAGAAATGCCGCATCGCCTTCCTTGGTCCGGTATTCCGGATTGGAGACAACATCCCCTACCTTGAACTTCACCTTGCCTGCCACAGCATCCGTTACATCGTCCGGATTCACAAGCACACCGTCATAAAGGCCGGTGTAGGTATGACCGTTAAGCTTAACGAAATCCACCCAGTCGATTTCCGCATTTCCTTTAATCGATTGGGAATGATCCCTTGCCAGCGCCCAATAGGTGATTGCGCCCAATCCTAGAATAAGCAGCAGGCTTGAACAGAGGATAACCGCATTTTTTTGCACGAGACACCACTCTCCTAATAATTACTTAACGGGAGCATGAGCCGAATAGTTGCAGCAGCAGTTGTATGGAGGCCTATCCACTTCAGCACAAGTGGCATTAAGCGACGGAACATACACTGGGATTGGAGGGTGAATTCCATGTACGTAAAAAAATACAAAAGCCGAAACATCTACGGAAAGCTTAAGGTGTGCCGCTATTTACTTTCTCACAAAAGCTTGAAGAAGCTTGTCCCTCACACCGTATCGTTCAGCCGGAAACATATGGCATCGATGCTGGCAGAGCACTCCTCGGTCTATGTAAAGCCGGATACGGGCTCGCTCGGAGTGGGGATTTTTAAAGTCAAGAAAGCGAAGGGCTCCGGCTATACGGTCAAGCATATCGTGAACAAAAAGCAGCTTAGCCGGCGGTTGACTGCGACTTCAGCCGTGTATGACCATATCAGCAAGAGGTCTGAGAAAAGGTTAATTATTCAGCAAGGCATTTCACTCGACCGCGTGGACGGCAGAGCGTATGACATCCGGGTAATGGTGCAGCGCAAGCCGGGCGGCTCCTGGACCGTAAACGGCTGTATAGTGAAGGTTGGGGCTCCAAAGAAGATTGTTACGAATTATTATCAAGGCGGCAAGCTGTATACGATGGAGAAGCTTGGGAAGAAGCAAGGCCTCTCGCCAAAGAAAACAGCGAAGCGGATCTCGCAGCTAAAATCGAAATCGCTTAAAATAGCTAAGCATCTCAGCGGCAAACGCAAAGGCATGCATGAGCTGGGCATCGATTTTGCTTACGACGAGAAGCAGCGCCTCTGGGTCATAGAAGTCAACTCCAATCACCCGCAGTTTTACCCCGTGAAGCGACTTGACCCAAAGGCGTACAAGAAGATGAAAGAGTTCGCGAGGAGTTACGGGCGGAAGGACGCATAATAAGGAAAAGCCGCAATCCGGTGCCTGACGAACAGGCCGTGGATGCGGCTTTTTTTAATCAAAAACGCTACACAAACTTCCGGCTGGTCTTCTTCCCGTCGCAGCTAAACACGATTTTCTTGTCCTCAACGATGGTCTCGAGGTGGACGTTTTTGCCCCACAGCTGCACGACATAAGGGAGGGTCCGCTCGACGTATTTCAAGTCCAGCTCGGTTCCCTCGTAGTTATGCTTCAGGTACAGCTCGCCGATGCGGTTGAAGTCTCCGTCGGTGACAACGATGCTCGGGAAGCCGCCGTTCACCTTGGAATAGACGAGCTGATCGCGGATATTTTCCCAGGATTTATCGGTAATTTTCCATTCGGGGCCTTTCTTCTCGAAGATGTAAAGATCGAGCTCGTCGGTCAGATTCTTGGTTAAGTAGTTGCGCAAGAAGGAGATGTCGGAATCTTCTTCCCGGACCTCGAAAATTTTCTCCCGGCCTTTGCCCGGCACGCGTCCGAACCGCGCCTGCTCTTCCTTCGTTGGTTTATCCCAGCGCTTCTCGATATCCTCGAAGATCTTCAGCCCGAGATAATACGGGTTGAGGCTGTGGCGGGAAGGGACAACGACGGAGGAGTTCAGCTTGGCAAACTCGATCGTCTCGTCGCTTGTAAGCGACAACTCGCGGATAATGCGCTGATGCCAATACGAAGCCCAGCCTTCGTTCATGATCTTCGTCTCGATCTGCGGCCAGAAGTAAAGCATCTCGTCGCGGAGCATCGACATGATGTCGCGCTGCCAAGGCTCAAGCTTTGGCGAATATTCCTCGATGAACCAGACCAGATCCTTCTCGGGCTCCGGAGGGAAGTGATTGGACGCCGGAGGGGCTGCTCCAGCCGACTCGGCGATCTCCTCGAGTGACCACAAATCCTCGTATTCCGACTTTGCCGACTGCTTCGAGGAACGCGATTTTTCCTTCGTCAGCAGCTCGATATACCGGGTCTTATCCAGCTGGTAAGGCTTAATAATGGTCGGATCCACATGCTCCTGAATGGCCAGAACGGCGTCAATAAACTTCTCGACGGCTTCCGTGCCGTGGTCCATCTCGTATTGATGAATGCGGTCGGCGGTAGCGGACATGCTCTCCACCATGTTGCGGTTGGTTTGGCTGAAGCGGGCATTGTTCTTGAAGAAATCGCAGTGGGCCAGAACGTGCGCGACAATGAGCTTATTCTGAATCAGCGAGTTGCCTTCGAGCAGGAAGGCGTAACACGGATTCGAGTTGATCACAAGCTCGTATATTTTGCTTAGACCGAAGTCGTATTGCATCTTCATCTTGTTGAACGTTTTGCCGAAGCTCCAGTGGCTGAAGCGCGTCGGCATCCCGTAAGCGCCAAAGGTGTAAATGATGTCCGCCGGACAAATCTCATAACGCATCGGGTAAAAATCTAGACCGAAACCTGTCGCGATTTCCGTAATTTCATCGATGGCATATTCCAGTGCACGGATCTCATCCTGATTCATTCCGCTATCCCCCCGTACTTGATAAATACCGTTCATACCATGTGTATGCCGCCGTGGCGGTTGGATATGCCCTTTAGCGTTCAAGTAATCTCCTATTTATTTATTAGACAAATTCGTATATGATTTCCCTATTCATGAACGATAGGACCTAGGAGGGCGCAGCAATATGGAGAAGCGGATGAGAACCTTCATGCCGTTTACGTATAAAATGATGATTTCCTACCTGCTGCTGGTCTTGGTTACGGACGTTGTCATCGGTTATGTCTCGTATACGATGCTGGTGCAATCCCGTACGGAAATGGCAGAGACCAACATTAAGACGGCCATGGAGCAGACGGAAAATAACCTGAGCTACCAGCTGGGCGAGATACAGCGAATGTCCGATACGCTGTTCGGCAGCTTATCCTTTCAGCGGGCGCTGCAGAAGAAAGGAGATCCGCTCCAGACGTATCTGACGATGCTGGATGAGATCGTGCCTCAGATCCAGGCGCCGCTTCACTTGTACGGCAATCATATCCGGCTGCTAGTTTATACGACCAACGGCTATTTGAACGAGGTTGACGGAGACAGCATGTACGAGGAGATTAAGGACAGCGATTATTACATTTTGCCGTACAGCGAGATTACGAATAAGTCGTGGTTTAATGCAATTCAGGATTCGGACAAGGATAATATATGGCTGCAGGTCGATACCGACCGGACCCTGAACAATATTTCGCATTTCCGGAAGCTGGTCTCTTACAACGATTATAAGACGATTATCGGCTATGTCCGGATTACGACGCGGCTGGATGATTTGCTCGGGGATTTTAAAGCGTTTCCAACCGAGGAGGGGCTTATTCTTCGCCTGGTGGACACGGGCAGCGATACGGTTCTCTATCAACGGGGAGACAATGGGGATACGGACGGGGCTGCTGCTGCAAGCACGATGCCAGAGGAGGATAACGGCACTTATCTCGTTATGCAAAATAAGATTCCGAACACCAGCTTCGTAATAGAGACGCTGGTTCCGAACGAATACCTGAGAAAAGATGCGGGCAAGCTGGGGAGCGTTATTTTCTACGTATGCCTGATCAGCTTTCTTGTGATGTCGATTATCGGGTTCCTCGTAGCCAGATTGTCCGGACGAAAAATGAGGCGTATCGTCACGTTCCTCCGTTCCTTCCAGCAGGGAAGCTTCCAGAAGCGACTGCGCTTCAGCGGCAATGACGAGTTTGTTCATATTGCCGGTGCGTTTAACGATATGGCGGAGAACATTCAGGACCTGATCAAAAAGGTATACGTGGAAGGCATTCAGAAAAAACAGGCGGAGCTCGAAGCGCTGCAGGCGCAGATTAATCCGCATTTCCTGTACAACACCCTGTCGACGATAGGCAGCCTTGCGAATTTGTCGGAGACGGAGAAGGTGACGGGCATGGTGGAAGGACTGGCGAAGTTTTACCGGCTTACGCTGAACGACGGCCAGGTATTTATTCCGCTGGCGAAGGAGCTGGAACAGGTTGAAGCTTATCTGGACATCCAGCGTATAAAATACGCGGGGAAATTTGATGTTCATATCGATATGGAGCGGGGACTTGGGGACTGCAAGGTGATTAAGCTGATCCTGCAGCCTTTTGTAGAAAATATTTTCAAGCATGCCTGGTTTGGCAGCCATATCGCGATCCGGATCAGCGGCAGAGCGGCAGGGAATAAGGTGGAGCTGAAGATCATTGACACCGGGATCGGGATGAAGCCGGATGTTTTGAAGGCCGTTATGGCACAGCCGGGACAGTCGGGCGGATACGGCATCCGAAACGTGGATGACCGCATCAAGCTGCGGTATGGCGACGAGTACGGGATTGAGATCGGAAGCGTGTTTGGCGGAGGGACAACCGTGCGGATCCTGCTGCCGATCGACCGGCAGGGCAACGTGGACGAGGAAGAGCAAAGGAGACTGCTGGCATGATTACAGTATTACTAGTAGATGACGAAGCGATAGATCTGGAATGGATGCGGCGCAGGGTAACGGGCAGCCCGCTGCCCTTGCAGGTGGTGGGGACGGCAAGCAGCGGCTTTGAAGCTCTGAGGCTGATGGAAGACGAGCGGATCGATGTCATTCTGTCCGATATCCGGATGCCGATTATGTCGGGGACGGAATTCGCGCGGAAGGCGAAGGAACGGAATCCGCATGTGCAGGTTGTTTTTATAAGCGGTCACGAGGATTTTCAATACGCGAAGGAAGCGATACAGATGAACGCTTCGGGCTATTTGCTGAAGCCGGTCAAGGACCAGGAGCTGCATGAGATGCTGGAAACGGTGTATACGCAGGTGGAGAGCGAGCGGAAGCGTCATTCGATCGTAACGGAGGCCTTGTCGCTCGTGAATAGGGAGCTGATGCTTAAGTGGCTGGCCGATGCAACAGAAGAGCATGAGCGGGAGCATATCGCTCCGTTCCTGAACTCGCTCCTGCAATACGGGGCAGCCGCAGCGGTTATCGAGATCGATGACGTGGAGTGGAAAATTCCCGAACAGGAGCGGCGCAGCCAGGTCCGCAGCATCTCCTCCTTTATCGAGCAGTTCGTTGGCGACCATGACGGAGGTACGGTGCTGGTCAGCCATGATCAGCGGATCGTTATTCTCTCTCCCATTTCCGATGACCGGTTTAACGCCATGCTGGAGGAGTTGGTTGGCGAGGTCCGCCAGAGCTTCCCCGTAACGATCACGGCAGGAGCCGGCAGCTCCGCACGGGACACGGAGGAGCTGCGCGAATCGTACCGGCAGGCGCAGGCGGCCCTTAGCGCGAAGTGGCTGCTGGGCAAAAACCGGCTGATCAAGGATGTATCCGGCACGGCAAGAGAAGACAAGCTGGAGCCCAATGTCGAAGAGAACGTCGAAGAGATGCTGAACGCCATTCTCGATTACGACCTGGTAGCAATAGACGACCGGCTGCTGAAGCTGTTCGACAAGAACGAAAGCGTATCCCAGAAGCAATATGCGTACGACCTGATTATCCGGATAACGTCGAAGCTGCATGCCGATCTGCTGCAGCAAAACGAAAATCTGTACGAGCTGCTGAAATGGGATGCGCAAAAGGCGGCCGTACTGTTCCAGTTCGAGACGATCGACGATATCCTGTCCTGGCTGCGAAGAAGGTTTTTCGAGCTGTCCGAGCTGCTGTACGTAAAGCGCCAGAAGCAGAAGCGCAAGCTGTTCGACAACATTATGGCGTTTGTGGACGAGCGGCTGGAGCAGAAGATTACGCTGAAGGAAGTAGCGGCGTTTTTTGATTTTACGCCTAACTATTTGAGCACCTTGTTCAAGGAAGAGACCGGCACCTTATTCAGCGACTGGCTGAATGAACGGCGCATGGACCGCGTCAGGGAGCTGCTTGCGGATCCTTGTCTGAAGGTATACGAAATAGCGGAGAGGGTCGGCTACAAGAACATCATTTATTTCAACCGGCAGTTCAAGCAGTTTACCGGCATGACACCAGGCGAATACCGAAAGAAGCATAAAATCTAGCCCGTTTGACCTTCATTCATAAGCCTGCGGCTGTTTTTCCAAGCCTGCGGGCTTTTGTTTTTCCTCCCCTTATAAACTAAACTTTCCAGCCAAAATCGTAGATTAAGTATTACTTTTTGTAGTTTGGCTTAATTTTGGAGGGGCTGTGAGGTTTATATAATTAACGTATAAGACAGAGAGATTGTACAGGAGGAGAAACGAATGAAGCGACGCGGATTTTGGGGTTACGCCCTTCAGAACAAGACGCTGCTGCTCATGCTGGCGCCGGCGGTATTCTTTTTTATACTGTTCGCTTACGTCCCGATGGCCGGCATTGTGCTTGCATTCAAACAATACAACAACACGGGCGGCATATTCGGAAGTCCGTGGAACGGAATCAGCAACTTCCGCTTTTTCTTCGAATCGGGCAATGCCTGGATGGTTACGAGGAATACGGCGCTTTATAACATCGCCTTTATCATCGTCAACAACGTGCTGCAAATCGCGGCGGCGATCTTCTTGTTCGAAGCGGTGGGCAAATGGTTCCGCAAGTTAACGCAAACGATGCTGTTCCTTCCTTACTTTATTTCGTGGGTTGTCGTAGGCGCTATTGCTTACAACCTCTTCAATTACGACGTGGGTACGCTGAACGTGCTGCTGAAGGCTGTAGGCATGCAGCCGGTTGATATTTACAACACGCCTTCCTATTGGCCGGTCATTCTCGTGCTCGTATCCGCTTGGAAAACGCTTGGCTACGGTTCGGTTATGTATCTGGCGGCCATCACGGGGATCGACAACGAGATGTACGAAGCGGCTGAGATCGACGGAGCAAACGTGTTCCAGCGGATCTGGCGCATTACGCTGCCGAATCTGTTCCCAACCGTGATCATTCTGGTCCTGCTTGCCGTAGGCAATATTTTCAGAGGAGATTTCGGGATGTTCTACAACATGGTCGGCAACAACGGCCTCTTGTTCTCCTCAACCGACGTTATCGATACCTTCGTCTTCCGGTCGCTGACGACCTCGAACGAAATCGGCTTATCGGCCGCTGCAGGCTTCTATCAATCCGTGCTTGGCTTTGCAACGATCTTGCTGGCTAACTATGCGGTACGCAAATACGACAAAGATCATGCATTGTTCTAAGCACATGCTTACGAAGGAGGGTTTATAGATGAGTGCAATTGCCCAAACGGGAAAAAGCGGGGTTAAACGTCAGGCGGACATCATGCTGCTGAGATTCATCGGATACATCTTTATATCGCTCTTGGCTGTTATCTGCTTCATACCGTTCCTGCTTGTAGTATCATCCTCATTATCGCAGGAAAGCTCCATTGTGGAGAAAGGTTATCAGCTCATACCGGCGGTGTGGTCCACGGATGCTTACAGCATTCTGTTTAAATATCCGGAGCAAATGCTCCGGGCGTATGGGGTCACCATTGCGGTGACGGCAGCCGGGACGCTAGTTGGTTTATTCATAACTGCGATGACGGCTTACGTTCTTCAGCGCAAAGATTTCAGGTGGCGCAACCAGTTTGCTTTCTTCTTCTTCTTTACGACATTGTTCAGCGGAGGTCTTGTACCATGGTATATGCTGATCGTTACGTATCTGGATTTGAAAGACAAGTTGATCGTCCTTATTCTCCCGATGCTGCTGAACGTGTTCTACATTATCGTCATGAAGACGTTTATGAGCAGCATTCCGGAGGCGATTACCGAATCGGCCAAGATCGACGGCGCGGGGGACTTCCGCATTTTCGTCCAGCTGATCCTGCCCCTGTCCAAGCCTGTACTTGCCACCATCGGTTTGTTCATCGCTTTGGCTTACTGGAATGACTGGTACAATGCGCTGCTGTTTGTGAGCGATGAGAAGCTCATGCCGCTTCAGTATTATCTGTACAAAATGCTTGGCAATATGGATGGCATGCGCAAGGCGATGGTTGCCTCGGGAGCGGTCGTTACGACCAACATACCGACGGAAAGCTTGAAAATGGCGATGACGATTGTCGCTACCGGGCCAATCCTGCTCGCTTATCCGTTCATTCAGCGTTATTTCGTGCAAGGCCTCACCCTTGGCGCAGTAAAAGGTTAGGATGACCTCAGGGCGACCTGGTTATCATATAGGACTACCATTATTTAGGGGGATACACATGCGAAACAAAAAAACGGTCATGATGCTGGCAGCAACGTTTGCCCTATCTGCTACGGTTCTTGGTGCATGCGGCAGCAACAATGGTAATAACGGCGGAACAAATGCGGGAGCGACAGGGTCGCCTGCCGCGGAATCGCAATCTCCTGCGGCATCGGCTGATGCCGGCGCGGTTGACACCTCGCAAGAGCTAAAGATCAAAATGCTGATGGTTGGCGGCAAGCCTGTTGATTACGACGCGGTATTCGCGGAGATCAATAAAAAGCTGAAAGAAAAGGTTAACGCAACCATCGATGCCGAGTTCCTCGATTGGGCGGACTGGACGCAGAAGTACCCGCTGAAATTCGCGGCAAACGAAGATTTCGATATCGCATACACGGCGAACTGGGCGTTCTACAATGACCAGGCACTCAAAGGCGGCTTCATGGAGTTGACCGACGATATGCTCAGCAAGTTTATGCCGCAAACGATGAAAGCTATGCCTGCGGTAGCATGGGAGCAGTCCAAGGTGAACGGCAAGCAGTTCATGGTGCCGAACAACAACCCGGAAGTAACGGACAAAGCGGTGCTGATCCGCGAAGATCTGCGCAAGAAATATAACCTGGAGCCGGTTAACAGCCCTGAGACTTACGCGGCTTATCTGAAGGCGATTGCGGCTAACGAAAAAGGCATTAACGGCTTTAACGCCAAAGGCGCCGACGGCTGGAAATGGCATGAGCTTGACCAGATCCTGCTCGAGCAGGCGAATGATTTCAACCTGGTCGACTACAGCATGCCGCTTGCTTACAAGCTGGACGATGCAACAGGCAAAGTATTCAACATTTACGACACACCGGAATTCAAATCCCTTCTTGCTTATTATAAAGATCTGGCTGACAACGGCGCATGGTCCAAAAATATCGTGTCCAACAAAAACGACGTATGGCAGGATATTAAAGCCGGCAAAACCGCTTCTTACGCTCAAAACCTGGGTACGGTAGCGATGAACCTGGCTGAACTGAAACGCGAGCAGCCGAATGTTGAGCTGGCCATCGCGGATCTGACGCCTAACAGCAAGAAAATCGCGGCAATCTCGACGCAAAACGGCTTTGCGATCCATGCGACGTCGAAGAAAGCGGATCGTTCGCTCATGGTGCTTGACCTGCTGCAAAACGATAAAGAAATCCATGACCTGTTCATGTACGGCATTGCGGGCACGAACTATGAGCCTGTAGGCGATGACAAGTTTAACGCTTTGCCTGGCACGCCGAACTACACCGGCTTCTCCAACTGGGGCTCGAACTCCCCTCTGAACCGTAAAGACGCATCGTATCCGGCGGAAGCAGACGCGATTGCAACGGATTGGGAAAAGAAGGTTTACCATTTCAAGCTTGAGACCTTTGTATTCAACGACGCCAACGTGAAGAACGAAGTAGCTAACGTAGGCAACGTGATGCTTCGTTACGCGATTCCGCTCGAGTACGGCCTGATCAAGGACATCGACAAAGGCCAAGCGGATCTGATCGCGCAGCTGAAAGCAGCGGGTATCGAGAAGGTTCAGAAAGAGCTGCAATCTCAGATCGATGCTTTTTTGGCTAATCAATAAGGGGAGACCGTTGTCTCTCCCTTGCAAGAAAATGATTGATTCGAGAATGGGAGGCGTGCAGGAACGGGGTATCCCCTTCGGCCGCTGTTGTCTGCAGGAAAGATGAATCCAATTTGTTAAGGAGATTTCCTGCAGACAAAGGCGGACGCTAACGCTCCTCAGGGGACACCCCTTTTCCTTTCGCCAACTATTCTCTTAGAACAATTTTCTCAGCTTAAGGAGGAGACAAAAGTCTCCTCCTTATTTATAGCCAAATGGGGAGGAAAATTTATGAAACGAATGGTGAGAAGAAGCATTCTTTTATTTTTCACATTTACGTTAGCGCTTACATCGATGCTGGCTGTTGGGCCGGTGAAAAAAGCGGAGGCGGCGGAGAGCAATTTGTCCGATCCCGATACGTTTATTAAAGGCGTCGATATTTCGACTTTGCAGGCGCTCGAGGATAAGAATGTGAAGTTTTACGATGGAGGAATCCAGCAGGATCTGTTGACCATCATGAAAAATCATGGCGTCAATTACGTCCGTCTTCGCCTCTGGAATGACCCGGTGCAAGCGGATGGCTACAATGACAAGGCTCATGTGCTTGCGATGGCGGAGCGGGTGAAGGCGGCAGGAATGAAGCTGCTTCTGGATTTCCATTATTCCGACTTCTGGGCGGATCCCGGTCAGCAGGTAAAGCCGGCGGCGTGGAAGGACCTCAGCTTTGCGGATCTGAAGTCAGCTGTTTATGATTATACGGCGGATGTCATGAGCGATCTGGCGGATGCGGATGCTTATCCGGACATGGTGCAGATCGGCAACGAAATTAACAGCGGCATGCTGCTGCCCGACGGATCGACCGGCAATATGGATAACCTTGCCGGGTTGATCGGCGAAGGCGTTAAAGCGGTACGGGATACTACGCCAAACGGTCAAACGACGCAAATCATGCTGCATTTGGCGGAAGGCGGCAATAACGGCAAGTTCCGCAGCTTTTTTGACGCAATGGAAGCGCGGAATGTAGACTATGACGTTTTCGGCATGTCGTATTATCCGTTCTGGCACGGTACGTTCCAGCAGCTGAAATCCAATATGGACGATATCGCCGCAAGATACGGCAAGCCGATTGTCGTGGCGGAAACGTCGTATGCCAATACGCTTGAGAATGGCGATGATCATCCCAATACGGTTGGCGAGAACGAAACGAAGCTGGTTGGCTTTGAAGCATCCGTGGCGAACCAGAAGCTTGTCACCGAGACGGTGCTGAACACCGTTGCCCATGTGCAAGGCGGACTGGGACTCGGGGTTTTTTACTGGGAGCCGGCTTGGCTGCCGGGCGTTGGCTGGAAGCAAGGCGAAGGCAATGCATGGGAGAATCAGGCGATGTTTGATTATGACGGCAATGCGCTTGACTCGCTTAACGCATTCCAATATGTACCGGGGAGCATCGCAAGCGTAGATCCGATCCTCGTGTACCCGGCGACACCGGTTACGATTGCAACGGGAGATGCCTTGATACTGCCGGCAGATACAAAGGTGCTTTATAACGAAGGGACCATTACGGCGGCACCGGTTGAATGGGAGGAATATAACCCGGAGCTGTTGAGTACGCCGGGAACGTTTACGGTTCAAGGGAATGTGGCGGGCACGAATCTTCGTACCTCGGTAGAAGTGACGGTGACGGGAAGCCCGAATCTGTTGAAAAATGGCGGCTTTGAGAGCGGTACGTTGGCGGATTGGACGGTTTCCGGCGATACGGGCGCGGTGAAAATCGAACATAATGCGGGTAACGCAAAAGCTGGCGAATACGCTTTGAATTATTGGTCCGGCTCGGCTTTTGCCTATCAGGTATCGCAGACGGTAACGGGTCTTGAGAACGGAACGTATGAGCTTCGCGGCTATGCTTCCGGGGGCGAATATGCGGATCAGACGATCTCGCTGACGGTTGAGACCGGCGGACAGACGCTTTCCACTCCGGTAACGAATGCCGGATACAACGTCTGGAAGCCATATACGATTGGGGAGATTCGGGTTACGGACGGCCAATTAAAGGTCGGTATTCATGTGAACGGACCGGCAGGAGCATGGGGGTATTTTGACAAGCTTGAACTGGTAAAAGTGGAAGCGGCAGAAGTTAACGTCGTGCAAAATCCAGGCTTCGAAACCGGCACTCTTGTACCTTGGACGGTTACGGGGGATAGCGGAGCGGTTAAGGTCGAGCATAATGCGGCTAATGCCAAGTCCGGGGAGTATGCGCTGAATTATTGGCTGGGCACGGCATTTAAGTATACGGTTACGCAGTCTTTCGAGAACCTAGAAAACGGCATTTACGAGCTCCGCGCATCGGCTTCCGGCGGCGTATACGACGAGCAGAAGATAAGCTTGTTCGCCAAATCCGGCGGATTAACGTACAGCACCGATGTTGTAAATACCGGCTGGAACGATTGGCATTCTTATAAGGTCAGCACCATTGCAGTTCGTGACGGCAAAGCATCCATTGGTTTTGATGTGGATGCTCCAGCTGGTGCATGGGGCTACATGGACGATATTGCGCTGGTGAGAGTAGGAGATCTGCCTTCCGGCGGCGATAATAACGGCAACGGCGGAACAAGCAGCGGCAATAGCGGGGGATCAAGCAATAACATAAACGGTGTTGCTACCGTTACTTCCTCCCAATTGGCTGCGGACGGCAAGGGCGGTTATACGGTAGAGTTACCGACGGGAACAACGCAGGCCGTTTTACCAGCCGGCTTGTATGATCAATTGAAGAAAGGGCCTGTTACTTTGTCTGCCGCAGACCTGTCCCTCACGATTCCTTCGGCGGTCGTAACCGAGCTGCTTGGCAAGCTGAAGACGGAGGCGGGCAGCAAGATTACTTTAAGCCTCGTGCCCGTGACAGGGGAGGCTGCGGATACAAGGCTTGCCGGCACCGGCGCGGATGTCCGAGCGCTTGGCACCGTTTATAACTTTGAGTTGTCGTTAACCGATGCGGCCGGCAATGTAGAGAAGCTGACCAGGTTCAGCAGTCCGTTGACTCTTCGCATGAAGGCTTCGCAAAGCGGGAACGCGGAATTGACGGGCATTTATTATATCGCTGAAGACGGATCCATCCATTATGTTGGCGGGCAATTCTCAAATGGCGTATGGCAGGCAGACGTTGCGCATTTCAGCAGCTATGGTTTGCTTGAAGTGAAAAAATCTTATACGGATGTGCCGGATGCGCATTGGGCAGCGCTTGCCATCGGATCCCTCTCGGCGAAGCAGATTATTAACGGGACCGCTGCCGCAAGCTTTGAACCGGAGCGCGCGATCAGCCGTGCCGAGTTCACCGCCATCCTTGTTCGTGCATTAAAGCTGTCCGGTACCGGCGGTCAAGGTTCGCGCTTTAGCGATGTACCGGCAGCCGCCTGGTATGCCGAAGCCGTATCGGCGGCTTATGAAGCGGGTCTTGTAAAAGGACGTTCGGCAGAGCTGTTTGTGCCAAACGGCCTGGTTACACGCCAGGAAATGGCCGTTATGCTGGCCAAAGCCTATGAAATTTCCCATAAAGCAGCCCCGGCTACCTCTATTGCCGAAAAGGAACTCCCGTTCCTGGACAAATCGTCAATTGCGGATTGGGCTATGCCTTCTGTACAATGGGCTTATGAGCAAGGGCTGTTAAAAGGACGGAGCGGTGACCGGTTTGCCCCGGCAGCATCGATGACACGCGCGGAGGCAGCTGAAGTCGTCTATCGCTTGCTTAAATAGAATCAGGAGCTTTCATTCCGTTATGCATCTAGATGAACTGGTATTTGTTTTTATGATTGTCCTGCTTGCAGGCTTTGTGCAGGGATTAACAAGCTTTGGCTTTGCCTTAATAGCAATGCCGCTGCTTGTAAAGCTGATGCCGATGCAGCAGGCCGTCCCCGTCGTTGTTGTCTTAAGTCTATTAACCAACATTGCCGTGCTGTACAGCAGCCGGAAGCATATCAGGATCAGGCAGATTTGGCCGCTTATGGCCGCAAGTTTGCTCGCGGCACCGCTTGGAACCTATGCCTTGCTATATGTTCCGGCGAATGCGCTGAAGCTTGGGGCCGGCCTGCTTGTCGCTGTCGTGTCCATCCTGATGCTGAGCGGAAAAAGCTTTCCGCTTGGCCGGCTGGCTTATGCGCCGGTTGGTGCGGTAAGCGGCTTTTTGAACGGGAGCATCTCGATGAGCGGGCCTCCGGTGGCGCTATTTTTGACTAACCAAGGCCTCGACAAAATGACCTTCAGGGCGAACATTACGGCTTACGCCTTAATCCTGAATATCATTACGATAGGGACGTATAGGTATGAAGGACTGCTTAACGAGACGGCTATGAAGACGGCAGGCTGGGCGGTTCCGGCGCTTATTGCCGGGGTTATTATGGGGATTAAGGCGGTTGGACGGCTCAATGACAAGCTGTTCAAAACAATCGCGCTTTGGCTCATCCTGATTACCGGGATATGGACAGCGGTGGGCGGACTCATCGGCTAGCAGCAAAACAAAAAACCTTGAAGGTGTGGCGCCTAGGTATGGCGCTTTCCCTTCAAGGTTTTTTTCTTAACTGCTTCATTCGATACATCGCTTGGTCAGCGTCGGTAATCAGCTGCTTGAGACTGGTATACCGGTCTTGATTGGAGCTTATGCCAATGCTGGCCGATAGGCTAATGGGCTTGCCTTGAACAAGAAACGGATCCAGGAAAGCAGCGTTGATCTTGTCGTGTACCGTCCGAACGCCGTTATCCTCGCTTAAGTTCTGGAAGCAGATAATAAACTCATCGCCACCGTACCTGACGATCCGGTCGCTGTGCCGGATTTGCTGCTTCAGGCGTTTGGCGATTTCAATGAGCAACAGGTCTCCAAACTCATGGCCGAATTGATCGTTAATCTGCTTGAAGTCGTTCAGATCGATAAACAGGACCCCTAGAGGTGCCTCAATGTTCCGCTGGAACAGCTCGTCCAGAAACCTTCGATTGTACAACCCGGTTAAACTGTCGGTAACGGTTGCGTACTCCAAATCTATCGTGTAACCAAGTAAGGCGGCCATGGCATTCAGAACCGACTGCTCCTCTTCGCTCGGGGACAAGGGATCCCGGTCAACCAGATAAAGAGCGCCATGAACGACGCAATCGCTTGTTGATATCGGAACTATATAGTGGGAACGTTGTCCAATAATTACGCTGATGTCGGATTGAAAAGTCATTCCGGTCTGCACGAGGATGTCACTTCGGTTATAAGCACCAACGATCCGGTGGCTTGAACCCTCCTGTACCGCAATAAAGAGAGTGTCGACATGAAGAAACGAGGTCAAAAGCTGTAGGACATGTCCGGCTGCATCGTCGAATGAGCGAATTTTGCTGGGCATTGCGTAGTTCATCTCCTGCAAGAATGGCGAACCATATCGAAAAATTACCTTCTGATTCCAGTTTAGTCGAAACCGGCTGCGGACTCAACATAGAACTTCTTAATAATGGGTATTTCAAAATGAAACTATTCTTACTAATTAATATTTTTATTAATTCAAATATATAAGAATTCGTTATTGAATTATTCCATTGGCTGATGTTTAATAAAGATATTGATTTATACATTTATCACGAGGT
Organism: Paenibacillus glycanilyticus NBRC 16618; assembly: GCF_004000805.1. GTDB lineage: Bacteria > Bacillota > Bacilli > Paenibacillales > Paenibacillaceae > Pristimantibacillus > Pristimantibacillus glycanilyticus. The sequence goes on along the minus strand of NZ_BILY01000007.1, from coordinate 136,009 downwards.
GATTCTTTAATGACGAACCGTGCAAAAATGATCGTTGACAAAGATTTTATCGTAGGCGAAGTAGATAAACGAATTTACGGCTCCTTTATTGAGCATTTGGGACGTGCGGTATACGGCGGTATTTACGAGCCTGATCATCCGTCTGCAGACGAGCAAGGCTTCCGTTCGGACGTGCTTGAGCTTGTAAAAGGATTAGACGTACCTATCGTCCGTTACCCTGGCGGCAATTTTGTATCCGGTTACAACTGGGAGGACGGCGTTGGTCCGGTTGCGGACCGCCCTAGCCGTCTTGAACTGGCATGGCGGACAATCGAGCCTAACCTGGTAGGCTTTAACGAGTTTGTGGACTGGTGCAAAAAAGCAAACACCGAAGCGATGATGGCTGTTAACCTCGGCACCCGCGGGCCGGAAGATGCCCGCAATCTGATCGAATACTCCAACCATGCTTCCGGCTCGTATTGGTCCGATCTTCGCATTAAGCATGGCTACAAAGACCCGCATAATATTAAAACCTGGTGCCTTGGCAACGAGATGGACGGACCTTGGCAGATTGGCGCAAAGACAGCCGTGGAATACGGCCGCATTGCCAATGAAACGGCTAAAATCATGCGCTGGGTGGATCCAACGATTGAGCTCGTGGCCTGCGGCAGCTCGGGCCTTGGCATGCCAACCTTCCCGGATTGGGAAGCAACCGTGCTTGATCTGACGTACGATAACGTTGATTACATTTCGCTGCATCAGTATTATGGAAATAGAGACAAGGATACGAAGAACTTCCTGGCTCAATCGTTAGGAATGGATTCCTTTATTCAGACGGTTATTTCCACGGCCGACTATGTGAAAGCGAAGAAGCGCAGCAAGAAAAACATTAACCTCAGCTTTGATGAATGGAATGTCTGGTTCCACTCCAACGAGAGCGACCGCAAGATCGAGCCTTGGTCCATCGCGCCGCCGCAGCTGGAGGATATTTATACGCATGAGGATGCGCTTGTGGTTGGCTGCATGCTGATCAGCTTGCTGAAACGCGCCGACCGGGTGAAAATGGCTTGTCTCGCGCAGCTCGTTAACGTTATTGCGCCAATTATGACGGAGAACGGCGGAGCCGCATGGAAGCAATCGATCTATTATCCGTATATGCATGCAAGCCTGTTCGGCCGCGGCACGGTATTGGTTCCTTTGCTCAAATCGGATAAATACGACTCCAAGGATTACACCGATGTACCTTATGTGGAAGCGGTAGCCGTTCATAACGAAGAACTTGGAGAAGTAACCGTATTTGCGGTTAACCGCGATTTGGACAATGCGAGAACGTTTGACATCGATCTTCGCAGCTTTGGCTCGTTCCGCGTCATCGAGCATATTGTCCTTGAGAATGACGACCTGCAAGCCGTTAATACGGCAGCAAATCCGGATAACGTGAAACCGCATGCGAACGGCAATGCAAAGCTTGAACAAAACGGCACGATTGAAGCTTCTCTCAGCAAAGCTTCCTGGAACGTCATTCGAATTAAACTTCAGTAACAGGATGTGAAACATGTTAATCAAAGCGGATACCGATCAAGCCTGGCTTCCGCTTTATGAAGCGCTGGCTAGTCCTGTGCGATTAAATATTCTGGATCTTCTCGCCGCTGCGGCTGAGCCGATGAATGTCAAAGATCTGGCTGCCGCGCTTGGGCTGAGCAGTGCCATCGTAACGATGCATGTCCGCAAGCTCGAGCAGGCGGGAATTATCCAGACGAAGATGGTCAGAAAACAGGGTGGCACGCATAAAATTTGCGAAATCGCGGCCTCTCGCATCCAGATTGATTTGCCGCAGCCCGGCTTTACTCCGAAGAAAACCCACGAGATCAGTATACCGGTCGGCCATTATACCGAATTTGAGGTGTATCCGACCTGCGGTATTGCAACAACGGAGAAAGTCATTGGCCAATTTGATGACCCGAGGTATTTCCTCGAGCCGGAGCGGATGAATGCCGGCATTCTATGGTTCGGCAAAGGGTACGTCGAGTATCGGATCCCGAATTATCTGCTGCCGGGCCAACGTCCCGAGGAGCTTGAGATTGTGCTGGAGATCAGCTCCGAGGCGCCGGGCTACAATGAGAACTGGCCGTCGGATATCGTATTTACCCTGAACGGCGTCCGGATTGGCATGTGGACCAGTCCCGGCGATTACGGAGCCGTAAAAGGGAAATACACGCCAACTTGGTGGCAGGATTTCGTTAATCAGTACGGCCTGCTCAAGATTATCCGCGTCCAGAAAAACGGTACCTTCATCGATGGTCAGAAAATTTCGGATGTCGGAATCGACCAGATTGGTCTGAACCGCAATCAATGGGTATTCCGCCTTGCCGTCGAAGACAACGCCGCCCATGTCGGAGGCCTGACGTTGTTCGGCAAAGGCTTCGGTAACTACAATCAGGACATGATTTTCCGCGTGAGTTATTTGGAAGGGCTGGACTGCTGATGACTCAGCAGTCCTTTCTTTTATAGGTCGTTCTGGCATAAGCGGCCAACATCATATAAATAGGGGACGTTCCTTAGTCATTTCAATGACTTAAGGAACGTCTTTTTCTTATCTTCCGACTTTACAACTTCATCACAACTCTCCCATATCGCGAATATATCCCTGTCCTATACTGTATCTGCACCAGGTAAGACAAGGAGGAGAATAAAGTGAGCAAAAAGCAAGCACTAAGGGCTCGAAGGAAATGGATGATTTCGTTTCGTATCGCTGTTTTGATTCTAATTCCTACAAGCTATTTCGGTTATCAAAGCATGGGGGTATATCGGGCGCTCGATAATCTTGACACATCGAAGAATGAACTTCAAATCGGCGCACATCAAGAGGATGAATCCATGAAACCTGTCGAGTGGACCGGAACAGAGCCCGTTAACATCCTGCTGATGGGAGGGGATAATCGGGGATTAAAGAAGAACGAATCCGCGCGTTCGGATTCCCTGTTGGTAGCTTCAATTAATCCCTTGACGAAGGAAGCCCGTTTGTTCTCTGTACTGAGGGATACTTATATCCCTATTGAAGGCCACGGTGAAGGACGAATCAATACATCGCTTGCGCTGGGCGGTCCGAACTTGGCGATGAAGACCGTAGGCGTTTTGCTTGACCTCCATATCCAATATTATGTCTATACGGATTTCGAGGGTTTCAAGTCGTTAATCGACGCAATTGGCGGTATAGACTTAGATGTAGACAAGGACATGAATTATACGGACAACGCGGACGGAAACCTTTACGATATTCATTTGACAAAAGGCATGCAGAAACTCGATGGAACAAAAGCTTTGCAATATGTCCGTTTCCGCCATGACGCAATGAGCGATTTTGCCCGTACCGAACGCCAGCGAAAATTGCTTGCAGCCGTTGCGGATAAGCTGAAATCAGGCTGGAATTTGACACGCATGAAACAAATAGCGGAAAGCGCCGCCCCTTATATTCAAACTAATTTGGACGTCTCCGATATGCTTAAGCTGGCATCGCTCGGTTCCAAAAGCGAGCTGGCAGGCACTGCGCAAGTGCCGCCAATGGATTTGCTTGAAGGCAAGAAAGTGAATGGCGCCTCGGTATTAGCCGTTAAAAGCCAAGATAAAGTGCATGAATTTGTAAAAGAGATCCTGAAAAATAGTGATGACACCGAACAATCTGGTTTGAATACGGATACCACTGGAGCAAAAGTTGGAGACGGAGGGGAATAATATACCGCAAACGAAAAACCGATACATGCCTGGTCTGGATGGTCTGCGTGCCATTGCCGTATTCGCGGTAATCGCTTATCATTTCGGCTGGCCTGCCGCTTCAGGGGGATTGCTTGGGGTTGGAGTTTTTTTCGTCTTATCCGGCTACCTCATTACCGATTTGCTTCTCGAAGAAAGAAGAAACACCGGAAGGTTCAACCTTGGCCGATTCTGGATCAGACGAGCCTTAAGGCTGCTTCCGGCCATGCTGTTCATGCTTCTAGCGGTAACCGTCTATCTGGCGCTTACCGCCCCCGGACGATTATCCGTTATTCACAGGGAGTTGTTATCCGCCCTAACCTATACAAGCAATTGGTATCTGATTTATCGGCAAGTTTCATATTTCGAAAGCTTTAGTCCGTTATCGCCTATAGGTCATCTATGGTCGCTGGCAGTGGAGGAGCAGTTTTACCTGCTATGGCCTCTGTTCATATGGGGGATGATCCGTTTCATTCCTATCCCGACGCGAGGTAAGCTGTTGGCAGCAACATTGACTGTTGCGGCTGCTTCATTCATAGCCATGGCGTTCTTATATATGCCCGGGACCGATCCGAGCAGGGTCTACTACGGAACGGATACGCGTGCATTTGGGCTATTGATTGGTGCAGCATTCGCGATTTTTATTCCTAGTCGCAAGCTTGCCGAGCCCTTTCAAAAGGGAAGCATTTTGCTGGATGTCACAGGGGCAATTGGACTTTGCATCTCGATTTGGATGATAGCGAGCATAGACAAATATGACGATTCGCTGTATAGAGGCGGTATGCTTGTTTTATCTGTGGCTTCCGGATTAGTTATTGTCGCTTCAGCGAGCCCGTTCAGCAAAATAGGAAGGTTATTGGCATGGAAGCCGCTTCGCTGGATCGGGGTTCGTTCCTACGGCATTTATTTATGGCATTATCCGGTGCAGGTGCTGGCTGGCCCCAAGGAACCCGGTGCGGAGTCAAACCTGCTGTACCAGCTTGTTCAATTAGTCATAATCCTCATTATTTCTTCCTTATCCTACCGCTATCTTGAGAATCCGATTCGTAACGGCACATGGTTTAAAAACAAGAAGAAGGAGAGAAAGTCGATGAATTCTAAAAAAATGAAAAAAGTTTATCGGACAATCACTTTGGGCATGGCAATTATGAATATGCTTCTAATCACAGCATGCGAAGGTGCCGGAAACAATAAATCGGCCCTTCCTCGCGAAACAACTGAAGAAACTTCTGCGAATATTCCTGATACGGCGACACCGACGCAGGCACCAGGTCATTCACCAGCAACGCATGTGGGACAATCGGGAGGCGTAACGGTGATTGGGGATTCCGTAATCGTTGGCGTAAAACCAAATTTGGAAAAGCTTATTCCAAACATCGTGGTCGACGGAAAGGTAAGCCGGCAATTATCAGACGCAATTGATGTAGTAAATACATTAAAGGCTGATCATCAACTGGAAAGTACAGTTGTCATCGAGCTGGGTACGAATGGACCGTTTAGCTCGAATAAGCTGGATGAGCTATTGGATGCAATCGGAGAGGACAAGCAAATTTATGTGGTGAATTCCCGCGTGCCGAGAGATTGGCAGGATTCGGTGAACAAGACGCTGGCGGAAGCGGCCGATGAGCATTCTAATGTGAAATTGATCGATTGGCATTCATTCAGCAAAGGTAAGACGGAATGGTTTACGAAAGACGGCGTTCATTTGCAGCCGAAAGGAGCAGAGGCCTACGCGGGACTCATTGAGGAGGCGATTCGATAAATGCACCGTTCCCTAATTATTGGATTATTTTGTATTCCGGATATTTCGTTTTTTTTAAGAATTGGCGTTTACAATGAGTGATGCCCGGAGTAACGGATAATCGGAAGAAGTGGGGATGCTGGTCATGGATAAAAGGATTCTGATCGTCGAAGACGATATGAACATTTCAAATATTATTAAGATGAATCTCGTTCTTGTTCATTATGAAACGGTACAGGTCTATGACGGAATCGCGGCGCTAGAGGCGATTGAGGGAGGGGGAATAGATCTTGTTCTTTTGGATGTTATGATCCCAAAGCTGGACGGCTTTGCTCTAATGGAAAGAATCAGACCGAAGGGGATACCCGTTATCTTTTTGACTGCGAAAAATACCGTATTCGATAAAGTAAACGGCCTCAAGCTTGGGGCCGACGATTATATGGTCAAACCATTTGAGGGAATAGAACTGCTTGCCCGGATTGAAACCGTACTGCGCCGATACGGCAAGGAGGAGGCGGAGATTACCATTGATGGCGTCCGTGTGTATCCGAACAAAAGGATAGTGACTTTAAAGGATGAGCCGGTGGAGCTGACACCCAAGGAATTTGACCTGCTTCTTGTTCTGATTAATAACAAAAATCTCGCGCTTTCCAGGGAGCAGTTTCTTGATAAAGTATGGGGCATGGACTACTACGGCGATACAAGAACGGTAGACATGCATATCAAGTCGCTGCGCAAAAAGCTTGGATTGCAAGACCGAATCAAAACCGTCTTCAAAATCGGTTACCGGCTGGAGGATTAGCCATGAGGTTTTGGCTAAAGATTTTCACGTATTCGATTCTGGTATTTTTCCTTATCTTCAATGTCACCTCCGTTATCGTCATTGAACGAAATCACGGGAAGATACTCACTCGCGAAATCAATAATGCGTTAAGCCAGAATATGAATATTCATTCAAGCGTAGATGCCATATTGCCTGTCGTCCTTATTTACGATTCTGAGCAGTACGAGGAAAACGTGCTTGCGAATATTGCTAAAGCATTCGTTGGAAAGGTTGGTGACGAAGGCGTTTATATGACGATTAAGGATGATAAAGGAAAAAGCGTCTATAACAATACTGACTTTGAGATGTCCATGAATCGGGCAGAAACAGAAAAGCTGAAAACAAATGAAATCAGGTATATTTTGCGCGATGTCGGAAACCGAACCATCCTGTTTACTTCCAACCTTACGGAAATTAATCGGAAAATATATACGTTTACGTATATGAAAGATATCACATCCGTTTACCGGGAGCGTATGGATCAGTATCAATTTTACCTAAAGGTCGATATTGTCGCTTGCTCCGCCTACATGATGATCATGTTTATCGTCAGCAGAAGGCTGACCACCCCTATACACCGTCTTATTCGTACTGCTCAATTTATCGCAGCCGGAGCTTTTTACGAGCGCGCGGAATCAAGATCGAAGGATGAAATCGGCGTATTAGCCAACAATTTCAATATTATGGCATCGGTAATAGAGGATAAAATCAAAGATTTGGAGAGGCTCAACCGGGAAAAGCAGTTGTTTATCGATAATTTTACGCATGAGCTAAAAACGCCATTAACTTCGATTATCGGTTATGCGGACTACCTTCGAACGGCAAAAACAGATGCTACCCAGCTGCTGGATGGATTAAATGTGATCTTATCCGAGGGAAAGCGGCTTGAATCCCTTTCTTTTAAGCTGATGAATTTAATCATGCTCGAAGGAACCGAGTATCCTATGGAGGATATGGATATCTGCTCGATCCTTGCGGAGATAAAGCCTGCAATGGAAATGAAAGCAAGGGAAAAACGAATAGCGATAAAGACTAGCTGTGAGTCAGCCCGTCTGCCGCTGGAGAAAGATTTGATGAAGATTCTGATCTTTAATCTCGTTGACAATGCGATCAAGGCTTCGTCGGAGTGCCAAAGCATCGTGATCCGTACATTCCGTCAGGGCGCAGATTGTATTCTGGAAATCGAAGATGAAGGGATGGGGATTGAAAGCGAGCATCTGGATCGCATATTCGAACCATTCTATATGACGGATAAAGCCCGAACCAGGAGAAACAACGGCGCCGGCCTGGGGCTTTCGATTTGCCAGAGCATAGCGACGCTGCACAATGCCGTAATAAGCGTGAGAAGTTTACCGGAGCAGGGAACCACGTTTAGTATCGCGTTCAGCCGGAGAGGAGCAGCACTATGAACAAGTTAGCCTGTTTATTCTTAGCTTTTGCACTGCTGCTTCTGATGACCGGCTGTGGATCCCTTATGAATCCTATCCCCAAGAATGTCGTTATGGTTAAGAAAATCGAGGAAGACAATAAAAATGATGCAATTTCTATGCCAAGGGGAGTCCTTGCCGTGGAATCCACAAAGTCACTTGGGCTGAATGCGCTTGGAAAGTATTTCGGAGTGCGGCTTTCGGCCGATCAGGCTCAATTCGAAGTGAGGGTGGTGGATATAAACGCGCTTAAGGGGCTTGTTGAGCAGAATATAGAACCGGATGAAAGAAAAGATGCAGAAGCGATGCTTAAAGAGGTACCCGAGGGTTTGTTTTATTTGACCATTACCTCGTCAAGCAACCACAGATACGAGCTTGTATTGAATGCGGGAACCGGTGAAGTACTAAAAATCTCGAATCCAAATCAGGCGAATAGGTTGTCCGATCTGAAAACGTTCGAGCTTGATTCAAGTACGATAGATAAGTTCCTTCAAGAGAAGCAGGGGGTAAAATCGGAGGAACTCGAGCAGATTGAAAAATTGATTTTCGAAAATAGGGAAGTTACCTATGTATACAGGAATCTGAAAGACGATCGCGTGAGATATGTAATCGAGGAGGATATAACCCAGAACAAGATAAAGGGATTTAGTAAAGACATCATGGCGCTGCTTACCTGGACAGCGAAATTGAAAAACGGTTATCCAAAATAGGGAATAAAAAGGGCCGTACCCAAGTCAAAGTGACTAGGTACGGCCCGTCTTCTCTTAGCCTTCGAGCAACAGGGTTTCTGGATCTTCCAGCATTTCTTTTACTTTTACAAGGAAGCGTACGGCTTCCGAGCCGTCAACGATACGGTGATCGTAAGTGAGGGCGATGTACATCATCGGACGGTTCTCCGAACGTTCTGCGTCGATTGCTACCGGACGAAGCTGGATTTTGTGCATACCCAGGATGCCGACTTGCGGAGCGTTCAGGATTGGCGTCGACAAGAGCGATCCGAATGTACCGCCATTCGTGATCGTGAATGTACCGCCTTGCAGTTCATCCAGCGACAGCGAGTTGTCGCGTGCTTTTTTAGCCAGGGATACGATCGATTTCTCGATCTCTGCGAAGCTCAGGCGGTCCGCGTCACGCACGACCGGAACAACGAGACCTTCTTTAGCCGATACCGCGATACCGATATCGTAGTATTGTTTAGCGATGATATCGCCGTTGTTGATTTCAGCATTCAGGTTAGGGAACTCTTTCAGAGCGCCAACAACTGCTTTCGTGAAGAAGGACATGAAGCCAAGACCAACTTCGTGTTTGTCCAGGAACGATTGCTTACGGCGTTTGCGAACGTCCATGATCGCTGTCATATCCACTTCGTTGAACGTAGTCAGCATAGCTGCCGTATGCTGTGCTTCAACGAGGCGGTTAGCGATTGTCGCGCGGCGGCGGGACATTTTCGTACGAGTGTATGGCTTGTTCGACGTAAATTCCGGTTGAGCCGCTTTTGCAGCTGGAGCCGGTGCTGCTGCAGGTGCAGGAGCCGCAGGGCGAAGCTCAACGCGTCCAAGCGTCGATTGCGCTTCGCTGATGTCGATGCCTTTTTCTCTTGCAAGCTTGCGGGCTGCAGGAGAAGCATTCAGGTGGCTGTCAGCCGCAGGTGCCGGAGCAACGGCTACCGCTGTGGCCGGAGCAGCAGCTGGAGCTGCAGGAGCCGGAGCGGCTGCCGGTGCAGGCGCTGCTTCAGCTGCCGGAGCAGCCGGTGCCGGAGCGGCAGCGCCGCTGCCAGCTCCGATTGTGCCGATGACTTCACCGATTTCAACGGTGTCGCCTTCGTTTTTCACGATTTCTTGCAGAACGCCGTCTTGCTCAGCGCTGATTTCGATGTTTACTTTGTCTGTTTCAAGCTCAAGAAGCACGTCGCCTTGTTTAACGGCGTCTCCTACTTTAACGACCCATTTGGAGATTGTGCCCTCCGTAATTGATTCACCCATTGCCGGTACTATGATTTGTTGCACGTGAGCTTACCTCCCTGTGTTATATGTCAACGTCGGACTGTATTTTAAAGTTTGCAATAAAATGTGCTGCTGCTCGAAGCTGTGTACTTGCTGGAAGCCGCTTGCCGTACTCGAGCGCTCAGGACGGCCGATGTAGCTTACGCTTGCAGCGGCTGGCGCGATTTTGCGCAGACGAGGCTCCATGTAGAACCACGAACCCATGTTTTGCGGCTCTTCTTGTACCCAGACGATTTCCTTCAGATTCGGCAGGCGTTCGATAATCGCCGCGATTTCTTTCTCAGGGAACGGATACAGCTGCTCAACGCGTACGACATGCAGCCAATCCAGCTCTTGATCGCCGTTTTTCTCGATTGCTTCTTCAATATCAATGGCCATTTTGCCAGTCGCAAGAACGAGACGTTCTACGCGGTCCGGCTTCGCGCCAAGACCTTTTTGCTCGATAACGGACTTGAACGAACCGTTGCTCAGCTCGGAAATTTCCGCGGCTACGCGAGGGTTGCGGATCAAGCTCTTCGGTGCCATGATGATCAGCGGACGAGCGGCATCGCTTTCCGTGATCGAAGCTTGGCGGCGAAGCAGATGGAAGTAGTTCGCCGCGCTGGACAGGTTCACAACCGTCCAGTTCTCTTCGGCGGACAACTGCAGGAAGCGTTCCAGACGAGCGCTGGAGTGCTCCGGTCCTTGACCTTCGTAACCGTGCGGAAGCATCATGATCAGGCTCGATTTTTGCTGCCATTTTGCACGGCCGGCGGAAATGAACTGATCGATCAGTACTTGCGCAACGTTAGTGAAGTCACCGTACTGCGCTTCCCAGATGACCATAGTCTCCGGAGCGTGTACGTTGTACCCGTATTCGAAGCCAAGCACGGCTGCTTCGGAAAGCGGACTGTTATGAATCGCAAACGATGCTTTCGCTTCAGGCAAGTGATGGAGAGGGCAGAACGTGTCGCCAGTCTCGGCATCATGCAGCACCAGGTTACGGTGTGCGAACGTTGCGCGTTCTACGTCCTGGCCGCTGATGCGGATCGGCTTGCCTTCCGCCAGAATCGATGCGAACGCAAGCGTCTCGGCATGGCCCCAATCCATTTTCTCGCCGTCGTTCACAGCCGTTGCGCGGCGTTCCAAGATGCGTTGCAGCTTCGGATAAACCTTGAAGTTCTCCGGCCATTTCAGCAGGTTGGCGTTGATCTCGCGAAGGGTTTCAACCGAGATAGGAGCTACCGCTTCGCCGGTTGCCAGATCGTTAGGCAGGCCTTGCGTTTGATGAACCGGCTCTTGGCCCTCGCGGCTCTTCATTTCCTCGTAAGCTGCTTTCAGACGGCCGATAACTTCTTGCTTCAGGCCTTCTGCTTCTTGCTCGGTAATCGCGCCTTCCGCAATCAGTTTGTCCGTAAAGATACGGCTTACCGTCGGATGAGCTTTTACTTTTTTGTAAATCGTAGGTTGCGTTGTTTCCGGATCGTCGGTTTCGTTGTGACCGTATTTGCGGTAGCCGATCAGGTCGATCAGGAAATCCTTTTTGAACTTCGTACGGTATTCGCTTGCCATGCGGGCCGCCGCGATTACCGCATCCGGGTCATCGGCATTGACGTGAACGATAGGAATTTCGTAGCCTTTCGCAACGTCGCTTGCGTAATGCGTCGAACGGGAATCGTGGCTCTCCGTAGTGAAGCCGATTTTGTTGTTGACGATAATATGAAGCGTACCGCCATGCGCGTAGCCGTTAAGCTGCGACAGGTTCATGGTCTCCGCCACGATGCCTTCGCCCGGGAAAGCGGCGTCGCCGTGCATAATGATCGCAGCGGCAAGATCCGCGTTCTGCTTCGGATAGCCGGGAGCCGTGCGGTCATCCTGCGCCGCGCGGGTGAAGCCGTCGACAACCGGGTTCACGTACTCGAGGTGACTCGGGTTGTTCGCCAGCGTAATGCGGGTCTTAACCGTTTCGCCCGTACCGATCGAACGGTTCGCGCCAAGGTGATATTTCACGTCGCCGGTCCAGCCGTAGTTGATGCCGATGGAGCCTTCGGACGGACTCATTTTCTTGTTCGTTGCATTATGGAATTCGGAGAAAATCTTGCTGTAAGGCTTGCCGAGCACATGCGCCAGAATATTCAGGCGGCCCCGGTGAGCCATGCCCATCAGAATATGTTTAACGCCGTCATTGGACAGCTCATGGACCATCTCGTCAATGAGAGCTACGAGAACGTCGTTACCTTCAACCGAGAAGCGTTTCTGGCCAACGAATGTGCGCTGCAGGAAATCCTCGAACTGTTCGGCTTCGAACAGCTTCGTCAGAACCTTCTTGCGTTCTTCCGTATTCAGCTTGGTTCCCGGATTTTCTTTCTCCACGCGTTGCTTCAACCATGCGCGTTCTTCTTCGTTATGAACGTGGCTGAACTCGTAAGCGATCGTTCCGGTGTAAGCTTTGCGAAGCTTCTCGATCGCGTCCCAGCCGTTTTTAACGTCAGCGGGAGCTTTCGTCCAGACAAGCTCTGCCGGAAGGGCAGCGAGATCGGCTTGCGTTAGACCGTATGTTTCAAGTTCCAGCATGTTGGTGCTTACCTTAGGACTGATACCGAGCGGGTCGATATCCGCAGCTAAATGGCCGAAAGCGCGTATGTTCCATACAAGCTTACCAGCCGCTACTAGGTTTTGAAGGACTTTGGCATCGATTGCGGCGCCGCCGGAAGCTTGCGCGGTTACGATTGGTGCTGCCGTTTGGCCTGCGTATTGAGGCGGTTCGCCATATTGCTCGAACAGCTCGCGATACTCGGCTACGACGGATTCAGGGTTTTGTTTAAAAAGTTCGTATTGTTCTTGGACGTAACCAAGGTTGGGCCCATAATAGGAAGCCCAAGGATCTTGCTTGTGTAAATTGCCAGATGACATCGACAGATACCTCCGTCTAGGATTTTGAAGTTCAAAGGGACGGAAATTAGAACTTACTTATGCATCCATTATATTATAAACAGGCCTTAAAACTTAAATAACGAATATGTATCATTATTATCTTGAATATAGATTGATTCGGCTTGGCGGGCGGCATTTTTCCTTCTTATTATGCTCATATTGGCAATATCCAACACGTGAGCGCCGCAGAAAGCTGCTGTTTTCTTATAAAAGGCATTCATTTTCGAGAACGATCCTTCTTTTTGCGTTGCAAGGCGAATAGAAATTTACCCCGCAAGCCGCCAAAAATATCCCTTTTTCGCGCTGTTCAAGCCCTATAATGGAAGGGGATGGACATATTGATCAGCGGGAGTGAGGAATCGTGAACGTATCAATTGGAGGCTATTCGTTTAACAACACGTACCTGGAAGGGAAAATGGATGTATTCGGCTATTTGGAAACGGTCAAATACCGTTACAAGCTGGATGTCGCCGATCTGTGGAACGGCTTCTTTATAGACCGCAGCACGGGGCCGATCTATCAACTTGCAGAGGAAAGCTATATCCGCAAAATCCGCGAGGCTTTGGACGAAAAGGAAATGTCGGTGGTCAACTTCGCCGTCGACGGCGCTCATCTGTGGGATCCGGATCCTGAGGTGCGACAACGGCTTTATGATAACGCGATTGTGCATTTGCGCGCATCGGTCATTCTCGGCGCGAAGACCGTCCGGATAGATACCGGCGGCAGCTATCATGACGTGGAGACGATGACGGAGGAGCAATTCGATTATACGGTCCGGACATACAGGGAGTTTGCGCAATTTGCGTCGGATAACGGTTTCCTGATCGGCCCCGAGAACCATATGGGCGCATCGCTGCTGCCGCGCGAAATGAGACGGATCGCCGAAGCGGTCGACCACCCGGCCTTTGGCTTCCTGGTCCATCTCGGACGGTGGAAAGCCGACCCTGAAGAGGGCGACAGGCTGGTTGCGCCGTGGGCCTACCATACCCATTTCGATGAAAAAACCGCCGTATCCGGCGATGCTTTGAATACGATCGCAACATTGAAGGATGCGGGTTACAAGGGATATTGGGGAATTGAATACAACGCGGCGAAGCGGCAGTATCTGGAGACGGAGAGGCTGCTCGGCATGGTGAAAAAGCTGCTTGCGGACGAAGCTGACTTAAGGAGTGAAGGGTAATGGAGATAGTTAAAATCGGGATAATCGGCGTTGGCCAGATCGGCAAGCAGCATATCGAGAAGTACCGACAGATCGCCGGCGCCCAGATTATCGCGGTATGCGACGTAAACGAGGCGGAGGCCAGAAGGGTAGCCGAGCAATACGGGATCCCGCATGTATACTCGGATTATCGCGAGCTGATTGGGCGCGAGGATATCGTTGCGGTTGATGTCTGCCTGCACAATAACTTCCATGCTCCCGTCACGATTGCCGCGCTCGAGGCCGGCAAGCATGTGTATTGCGAGAAGCCGATCGCCGGTACTTACGAGGACGGCAGAAGAATGCTGGAGGCGGCGGAGGAAACGGGCAAGCTGCTGCATATTCAGCTGTTTACGCTGTACGGCAAGGATACGAAAGCGGCCAAAACGCTGATTGACGGCGGCAAGCTTGGCAGGCTGTACCATGCGCGTTCCACCGGCTTCCGCCGCAGAAATCGTCCGTATGTAGACGGGTACGGGACGCCCTTTTTCACCCGCAAAGAAACGGCTGCTGGAGGCGCTCTGCTCGATATGGGCGTATACCATGTGGCACAGCTGCTCTATTTGCTTGGCAATCCGGAAGTAGAACGCATCTCGGGCAAGGTGTATCAGGAGATGGCGATGCTGGAGGAACGCAAGAATAGCAGCGGGTTTAACGTGGAGGAGCTGGCCACCGGTTTTATCCGGTTCAAGGGCGGTTTAACGCTTGACCTGATCGAAGCTTGGTCGGTTCATATGGGAAGCTTTGAGGGAAGCAGCATTCTTGGCTCGGAAGGAGGCGTCAGATTGCCTAACGGACTGTCGGGCGAATCCTCCCAGCCATTCAGCTACCATAGCACGGTTTGCGATATCGATATGGACAGCACGATTGACCTGGACATGATGGATTTGCGCTGGCACCGGCTTCGCGGGAATGAAGACGCTTACGACTCCTCGCAGCATCACTGGATTGCGGCACTGCAAGGAAGGGTTCCGCTGCTGCCGACAGCCGATATTGCGCTGCGTACGATGCTGATCAGCGAAGGAATTTATTTATCGGAGGAGCTCGGCCGCGAAGTGACGGCGGAGGAAGTCATCGCCCGGTCAAGCTCAACGGCTATTCCCGTCTAGGCTGCAAAGAAAGCGGTGATGGACAACATGAGTGAGATAGAAGGAAAAATAGAAAGAAGAAGCTTTCACTTTATTAAGGCGTTCAATTTTTTCAGTTACGGAACGATAGCGGTCTACAGCACGTTTTTTGCCCTTTACTTGCAGTCGATCGGAATTAATCCGCTGAAGATCGGGGCTCTTATGGCAGGCGGCCCTATCGTGTCGCTTATTGCCAACCCGTTATGGGGTTATTTAAGCGACCGGACTCGCAATATCCGGCTGATCCTTATTCTGATGCTGGTCGGCAATCTTGTCGCGATGCAGCTCGTTTTTTTAAGCGATTCCTACGCGTTTATATTTGGCTGCATGCTGCTCTTTTTCTTTTTCCAGATGCCGTTGTTCTCGCAGAGCAACAGCCTGATCCTGAACAGCATCGAAGGGACGCGCCACAAGTTCGGGGCATTCCGGTTATGGGGATCCTGCGGATGGGCGATACTTGCTCTGGTTACGGGGCCGATACTCGGGCAGATCGGCATCAGCCGGCTATGGCTGGTGTATACGATTATGATGCTGATCGCGATCGGATTCGCTTTTACCCTGCCAAGAGGATCCTCCCCAAAGACGGCTCAGGGCGTAAATTACCGGCAGATGCTCGGCAACAGGGTGTTTCTCGTGTTTCTCGTAATCGGGCTTCTGATCTCGATTCCGAACTCGATGAACACAACGTTTATCGGATTGTACATGACGGAGCTTGGCGGGCATACGGATCTTGTGGGCTGGTCAGCCTTTCTGTCCTCCGTCTTCGAAATTCCGGTATTCCTGCTCTTTGACCGGTACTTGTCCAAGCATGCCCGGACGATGGTCAGCTGCCTGATTCTCGTCAGCCTGCTGTATGCGCTTCGCTGGTTCCTCATGGCGGGAGCGGGCAACGCGGAGCAGATTATTTTCATCCAGGCGCTGCATTGTCTGACGTTTGGAGCTTTCTACTATATCGGTACGCAGCTGACGGCACTTCTTGTGCCCAGCGAGCTGCGGGCATCGGGGCAGGCGGTCTATGCGTTGACATGGGGCGGCTTGTCGGGAATCGCATCCGGATTTCTCGGCGGGTATCTGTTCCAGCAAGTCGGGCCAAAGTCCATCTATTGGACGGGAACGGGAATGGCGTTAATCGGACTGGTCGGGTTCACCTTGCTTTACTTGTATATGAGGATGACGGCCGTCAAAAAGAACAAGCGGGAAATCAGCTTTTAGCAACCTTTAGCGAGGCACCTTCGTCCATAACTTTGAACAGCTGTTCAATATCACAGCTTAGAGGATGAAGGAGGACATACGATTATGAAAAAACGCATCACTGCCGCGGCCATTTCCGCCGCTGTCTTGTTCGGAGCGTTATCCGGCCAGGCGCTTGCCGCCGATCATTCCAGCTTTACGGACATCGCCAATACTGGCAGCCGCGCTCAAATTGAAGCTCTCCAGGAGCTTGGCATTGTGAAAGGGGTATCTTCCTCGGAGTTCCATCCAGAAGAGAACCTGACGGGAGCGCAAGGGATTGAGCTGATCGTCCGCACGATGCAGTTAAGCCTGGCCGCCATTGATTTCAATCAAGCTCCTACCGCGGACGGCTTTTTCACCAATGTGAAAAATGATGCCTGGTACGCGGAGAGCTTCGTCATCGCGCACTATAACGGACTGGATCTGCCGGCTGACATCGACCCGAATAAGCCGCTCACGAGAGAGCAGTTCGCTCATTATTTGGTTCAGGCCCTTGAGAAAACCGGCCAATACCCGCTGATCAAGATGTACATCAACATCCAGGATGAGAAGGATATAACGGTAGATTATCAAGGAACGATTCAGCGCGCGCTGCTGTACAAGATCGTTGCGCTTGACGCGGACGGCAATTTCCATCCGCAGCAAGTCGTAAACCGCGCGGAAGCGGCTGCTATTCTTTTTGCGGCTCATGAATTTGTAGAGACGCATAAGGATAACGGCGAAGCCGGGGCTCCCGAAGAACCGGCGGCTTCGGCGCCGGCAACAGCGTAGGAGCAAAAAAGGCAGAGGCTGTCTATCCGACAAAATGTCGGGCGGACAGCCTCTTTCTTTTATCGCGCCGCAGCGCGTCATTTCATAGTATAATAGGAGCATCATGTGTCCCATAACGACGGCATCTTTGCGCAAGTGTTATGGGCAGCTGGAGAGAGGAACACGAATGACGCAAATTAAAGATCTTCGCAATCAGGACGATTTTACCGGCTTCTATTTGCTTAAAGAGCTGGAAGTCAAGCAGACCAATGCAACAACACCAAAGGATTATTTCGATATTGTACTAGCCGATAGTACGGGGCAGCTGGGGGCTAAGTTTTGGGATGTCTCCTCGCAGGACAAAGAAACCTTTTTCACGATGGGACTCGTTAAGGTGCAGGGGGTTGTCCATTTGTACCGCGAGAAGCTTCAGATCAAGATTTCGCGCATGCGTCCCGCGGTAGAGGCAGACGGCATTACGCTGACAGACTTTATCCGTTCGGCGCCGGTTGCTTCCAATGAACTTATCGATACGATTTATAAAGCGAAGGACAGTATTCAAGATACGGAGATTAAGGCGATTGTCGCTTATTGCGTGTCGAAGGTGGAGGAAAAGCTGACGCATTACCCGGCAGCCAAGACGCATCATCATGCGTATTTTGCCGGACTTGCTTACCATATGGCCAGAATGCTGGAGATCGGGGAATTTCTGTGCAAGCAGCGGCCGTTCCTGAACGCGGATCTGCTTAAAGCCGGCATAATTCTTCATGATATCGCCAAGCCCGAGGAGATGATCGCGCAGCTTGGCATCGTATCCGACTACAGCCTTTCGGGTAAGCTGATGGGACATATTTCGCTGGCGTCCACTTGGATTACGGAAGCGGCCATCCGCTGCAATATTAATTTGGATTCGGAAAAAGTGCTGGGATTGCAGCATATGGTGCTGTCTCATCATAATCTGGGAGAGTGGGGGAGTCCCGTTCAGCCGCAAACGGCGGAAGCCGTGGCGCTGCATCATATCGATGCGATGGACGCCAAGCTTCAAATGGTCGAGGATGCCCTCCAGACAACTCCGGAAAGCGAGCCATGGACGCCTGTTGTCCGCGGACTGGAGAATAAACCGATCTATCGGATGAAGCTGTAATTATAAAGGGTAATGGGGTGAAAGGCGGGTGCTCGAACACCCGGCACTACCGATGACCGATAACTTGCAAACGACTCAATATAAGCAATGCGTGCATTGCCTGGAGCAAAAGCCGGTGACGGATTTTCTCCGCCGTACGGGCAGACGTTCGGGACCGGCTTCGCGGCGCGGTTCATGCCGCAGCTGCCGGAAAACAAGAAGCCGGATTACCGCGCCGATTACGGTGTCTGCCGCTAATCAAGAGGCGGCGGTTCAGCCGGCAGCGCCATTGGCTGCGATGCCCGAGGCGGTTGAGGCCGTGCCGGCAAGCCAAGCTAAGCCTGCCGTTGGGCCGGCTGCCGCTTCAGAGCCAGCTGCGGCAGCTGCTCCTGCCGTGGCACCAAAGCGGCCTAGACCGTCCAAAGCTCCGGCGCGGACTGCCTTAGCCGGCGGGAAATACCGTCCCCGTCCGCTGCCGGCGAATTATTCGCCGACGGATGCCAGTCTGCTGCGGACGACGCGCAAAGGAACGGTCTGGATGCGCGGCAAGACCGATAAAGGACGGCGATGGCACCAGGAGATTGAACTGGAGCTTGCGGTTACGCTCGTGAAGGAGCGGGCTGCCGTTATCGTGAACCGGACCACGATACGCCGATTGTTCAGCAACAAGGATTTCCGGAGCTATATCCTGACAAGAGACAATTACACCTGCCATTTCTGCGGGCAATACGGCGATACCATCGACCATATGCTGCCGCGCGCAAAGGGCGGCCATACCACGCCTGATAATTGTGTATGCGCCTGCAATGAGTGTAATCAGTCCAAAGCGGATAAAGATATTGACGAATTTATGCGGGAGCTTTAAGTAGGGTGGGATGCGCGTAGCCTGCCGAGTCTGGGACTCGGGGCTACGTACATCCCTTTTATTTTTGGCTTAAGGTCCCTTAGGGGACCTTAAGTTAAGGACACTATGTGGGTGGGGTATAGGTATAAAAAGTGTACATGCGTTGTAGCCAAGATAAGACCCTGTCAGGGTCTTATCTAATAAAAATAGGGTAGCGGCCAGCTACATAAGACCCTCGCGGGGTCTTATTCGTTTGCGAAACGCAGAATAATCGGTGAAAATACGCATTGTGGTTGAGTATAAGCCCCCATCAGGGTCTTATCAATTAATGTAACAGCCTTAAACAGCCCAATAGGACCCTCACAGGGTCTTATTGGGCTCGAAACTTCTCTCATAACTCTAGAATAAACTCCAATCCAACTCGCGCGAAAGGGTCTCAAGAAGATGGACGCCGGCGATGCTGTTGCCTTTGGAGTTAAGAGCCGGACCAATTACCCCGATGCCAAGCCTTCCCGGCACCATCGTCAGGATTCCGCCGGACACGCCGCTTTTTGCGGGAAGCCCTACCTGGATGGCGAATTCGCCGGATGCGTTGTACATTCCGCAGGTGATCATAAAGGTCTTCGCGATCTGCACATACCGGCGGGGGATAAGGGAGACGCCTGTTACCGGATCGGTGCCGTTGTTTGCGAGGACCAGGGCCATTCGGGCCAAGTCGCTGCAGGTAACCTGAATCGAGCAGTGACGGAAATAGACGTCCAGCACATCCTCGACTTGTCCTTCCAGAACGCCGTTGTCCTTCAGCAGATAAGCCATTGAACGGTTCAAATTGGCGGTATCCGATTCGGATTTGTATACGTCCATGTCGTACGTTAACGTATCGTTGCTTGCAAGCGACTGGAAGAAGGAGAGAATGCGTGAGGACTTCTCAGCCGAATTCCGGCCGTGAATCAAAGAAGATATGGCGATAGCGCCGGCGTTGATCAGCGGATTGAACGGGATGCCGGGACGGACAAGCTCCAGCTTCAGCATGGAATTGAAGTTGTCTCCGGTCGGCTCCATGCCGACCTTTTGAAAGACGGCTTCTTCCCCGTTGTCCATCAGGGCGAGAATAAGCGTATACACCTTAGAGATGCTTTGCATCGTAAAAGCCAGGCCGCAATCGCCGGCCGAAACAGCTTGCCCGCTTGTATCGATCATATGGATGCCAAGCGCATGCTGCGGAGCTTTGGCCAATTCCGGAATATAGGAGGCCGTCTTGCCGTAGGCGGAACGGACTTTGCTCGCCTCTACCCAAACAGGGAGCTGGCGATTTATTAATTCGAGTTCTTGTGCAGTAAATGACATAGTAGGTTCCTCCATTCCAAGCCGTTCGTATCTCTATTTTCTATATTATATTTCATATTCCGAATTGCGAACAGTGCGAGCGAATCTCTAGATTGATTTATGAATAGGACTCGCTTAGACTTGGGTCTTACAGGCTGCTGACTGCCAAATAAGGCAGAGAGAGATAATAAAGCCAGCCGGATATAATCGGGAGGAATGGAAAGTGAGAAGTAAATTAATCGGGCTCGTCATGCTCGCACTCCTTGTGGCGATTGTCGCGGGATGCGGTCAAAATAATAAGCCAGACAAGCAAGACAATCAGGCAACAAACGAAGGAAAAGCCGGACAGGAAGTGAACCTGAAGGTAGCGGTTCTCATCCCGCCGATGAGCGAGATTCTGGAGCTGGTGAAGCCGCTCTTGAAGCAGGACGGCATTAATCTGGAGATTGAAACCCTGTCGGATAACGTACAGCCGAACACGGCTCTTCAGCATAAAGAGGTTGACGCGAACTTCTTCCAGCACGTTCCGTATATGAACGACTTCAACGCAACCAACAAGGCTAACCTGGTACCGGTTAAAGCGATCTACAATGCGGTATACGGCGGCTACTCGAAAAAGTATAAAAAAATCGAGGATCTGCCGGATGGAGCTACCATCGCGATTGCCAACGATCCGTCCAATATCGGACGCTCGCTTGTCATGATGGAGAACAACGGCCTGCTTAAGCTAAAAGAGGGAGTAGGGATTAAAGCCACGCAGGCGGATATCGTAGACAATCCGCATAAGTATAAATTCAAAGAAGTGGACCTGCTTATGCTGGCCCGCATCATCGATGACGTAGACATGGTGCTCATGACGCCGGCTTACGCAAAGCCGCTTGGTCTGACGCCTAAGAAGGACGCTTTGATCAAAGAAGGCAGCGAATCCGACTTCGTGATTACTTTGGTCGCACGCGAGGACAACGTAAACTCCCCGGCGATTCAAAAGCTGGCAGAGCGGATGACGGGCCCTGAAGTAAAGAAATTCCTCGAAGACAATTACAGCGATATCGCGCTTCCGGCGTTTTAATAGATACAAAAAGCAGCCCATGCGGGCTGCTTTTTTGTATATTGCCAATTACATTGCACTATTTACAGCATAAAAACGCTATTTAGCTTAATAGCCAACCTTATCCTGCACATTATGCAGGATAAGGAGGCAAAAACGATCTATGAAAGCTCAATTTAGCGAAAAATCCTGCACTTCGTGCAACATAAAGTTCCGTAACGGCTCATTTACGCGGAATATGCTGCACTTCGTGCAAGGTAGCAATTAGTCTTCCCGTTATGCCGATGCCGGAAGGGGCATATACCCACCCGGCTTTTTACGACTTCTTTCGGCCTGACCTCAAACGGCTTGAGACTCAACAGAATTGCGGGGATGGTAAGTTGGAGCTTTCCCCCTATGTCTAGTTATACTCGTTTCAAAAACTCCACGATGGTCAGCAGCCCTTTGTCGAAGTTCTCGAGGTTGAAATGCTCGTTGGGAGCATGAAGATTCTCGTCCGGCAGGCCAAAGCCCATCATGATAACGGGTGCCGACAGCTGGCGGGAGAAGGTCTCGACGATCGGGATCGAACCGCCGTCCTTGGTGAACAACGCGCGTGTGCCGTATACCGCTTCGTATGCGTCCGCTGCCGTTTGCAGAAGCGGGATCGACGGATCCATATCGAAGGCGCGCGCTTTTTCGCCCGGCTTCACGGTTAACTTCACGCCCTGCTGCACGTTCGAGTGAAGATGCGCGATGATCGCATCCAGAATGCGCTGCGGGTCCTGCTGGCCAACTAGGCGGCAGGTGATTTTCGCATGCGCCTCCTTCGGAATAACCGTCTTGGTGCCTTCGCCTTGGAAGCCGCCCCATACGCCGTTCAGCTCGAGCGTTGGACGGGCGCCGGTGCGCTCTACAAACGTATAGCCTTCTTCTCCGTACAAGCTGCCGAGTCCAAGCGTTTTCTTCAGCTGCTCTTCGTTGAATTTCTGTTTCTCGAACTCTTCGTGCATGGCTGCCGTCAGCTCGGGAACGCCTTCGTAGAAGCCTTCCACCGTAATGCGGCCTTGCTTGTCATGCAGAGATGCCAGCAATTCAACCATCGCATGGAGCGCATTTGGAACGCCGCCGCCGTATGTACCCGAGTGCAGGTCCGTGTTCGACGCGTTAATGGTCAACTCGAGCGAGCAAAGTCCGCGCAGACCCGTCGAGATGGCAGGTTTGCCTTTTTCAATAAGGGAAGTATCCGAGATCAGCACGGCATCGGTTGCGAGCAGCTCCTGCTTCTCGTTCAAGAAAGTCAGCAGGCTAGGGCTTGAAATCTCTTCTTCGCCTTCGATGCAGAACTTCACGTTAACCGGGAGCTGCTGTTCTTGTTTCAGCAAGGCCTCAACAGCTTTGATATGCAAGAATACCTGCCCTTTATCGTCCGTTGCCCCGCGCGCATACAGCTTGCTGTCACGTTCGGTTGGTTCAAACGGAGGCGTCTCCCACAAATGAAGCGGATCGACCGGCTGCACGTCATAATGGCCATAGACAAGGACCGTTGGTTTGCCCGGCGAATGAAGATGATCGGCATATACGATCGGATGTCCGGCCGTCTGATGAATCTTTACGTTCTCAAGGCCAGCTGCCTCAAGCTTGCCTGCCACCCATTCGGCCGCTTTAACCATGTCCTGCTTATGCTCAGACAGCGCCGAAATGCTTGGAATTCTCAAAAACTCTTTAAGCTCCTCCAGCTGCTGCTCTCTACGTTCCGAAAAATACGATTCATAACTCATTGTTTATGTACCTCCCAAAAAGAATGATCACACGAACAACCAGGATTAGACTGCTCGTGATGATTCTTACTTCGTAAGCTTATGCTCCATAACCGCTTTAGGCTAAAAAAGCCTAATCCAAGTATACGCTTCCGGGCAGTCAAAAAAAAGGCAGCCCCGCCCAAGGGGCAGAAGCTGCAGTCAAACGTTATTTATGAAGCATGTGGAAGACTTGCTCCACGTCTTTATCGCCGCGGCCGGACAGATTGATAATGATGATTTCGTCCTTGCTCATCGTTGGAGCGAGCTTTTTCGCGTGGGCAACCGCATGCGCGCTTTCAAGCGCAGGGATAATGCCCTCCGTACGGGACAGCTCCTGGAACGCTGCCAGAACTTCTTCGTTGCTTACGGTAACGTATTCCGCTCGGCCGCTGACTTTCAGATGGCTGTGCTCCGGCCCGATACCCGGATAATCGAGACCTGCGGCGATGGAGTACGTTTTTCTAGGATTGCCTTCCTCATCGAGCAGCACGAGGCATTTGAAGCCGTGGATGATGCTAGGCACGCCTTCGGTCAAGGTTGGCGCTTGATCAGGTTCAACGCCGATCAGGCGTACGGAAGGCTCGTCGATGTAGTGGGCGAAGGCGCCAATCGCATTGCTGCCGCCTCCTGCGCAGGCGATAACGGCATCCGGAAGACGGCCTTCCTTGGCCAGAATCTGACGCTTCGATTCTTCGCTGATGATCGATTGGAAGTGCTTGACCATCGTTGGGAACGGATGCGGGCCTACGGCCGAACCGAGGAGGTAGAACGTGTTTTTATAGTTGGCAACCAGATCGTTCAGCGCTTCGTCAACAGCATCCTTCAGGCGGCCTTGACCTTTGTCTACCGGCACAACGGTAGCGCCAAGCAGCTCCATCCGGAATACGTTCAGCGCCTGACGGCGCGTATCCTCTGCGCCCATATAGATGACGCAGTCCATATTAAACATAGCGCAGGCAGTTGCCGTTGCAACGCCGTGCTGGCCGGCGCCGGTCTCGGCAATGACGCGTTTGGCGCCCATCCGTTTGGCGAGCAGAATCTGGCCAACCACGTTATTGATTTTGTGAGCGCCGGTATGGTTCAAGTCCTCGCGCTTCAGATAGATTTTCGCGCCGCCCCAGGCGTTCGTCAGGTGCTCGGCGTAAGTCAGCGGATTTTCGCGGCCGACGTATTCCTTCAGATAATAATCCAATTCTTCCTTAAATTCCGGATCATCCTTGAACTTGTTGAATTGCGCGCTTAAGTAATCCAATACTTCCTTCAGCTCAGGCGGGACAAAGCTGCCGCCGAATTCTCCAAAATATCCTTCAGCTACTTGTTCTTGACTCATCTTCTGAAAGCGCCTCCAATACTAGAGTTAATCTACTTATTCAAACCTTATCGTAGCATATAATAGGTCAAATTTCTTGTTAAAAATAGGAAGGCGGAAGATTGGGATATTCCATTTTCGTTCACATTTATTTACAATTAGACGTTGCGCTTTAGAGTAATTATTATTACTATATAAAGTAAGGAGGTGCTAAAAAATGGAGGAAGAGCTACAGCTTAACGTTCCGCTATTGCGCCGTCGCGTACCCAATCTTACCTCCGCGGCACGGACAGCCGGTCTTCGGGCAGCAACCGTCTCCAATCTCTGTACGGGGAAAATACCCGTCGGCCGCGCGGAGGTCCGCACTTTGGTTGCTTTAGCCGCATTGGCAGGTTGCAGTCTTGATGAACTCATTATTCGAGGGAGCGGGATGAGGATGATCGAAACCGGAATTAAAGCGCTGGATTTGCTCGCACCTGTCGTGCGGGGCGGAACGGTTGGTTTTGTGGCCAGACCCAATATGGGGCAGCTTGTGTTGTTGGCCGAATTTATGCACCGGATGAACAAACGGGGTTATACGACGATTTTTTGGGATCCGGGTACCGAAGCTCCGGGCATTAGCCATGTCAAAGATCAATCCGAATACGTACTTGCAACAAGGGATGACATATACAAACAGATCGTTAAGCTTCGCGAAGAGAAGGATATTTTGCTGGGCGTTGACCGCAGCACCGTATTAAGCGGAGAGCTTTTCTCGCTCAAGGAAAGCTTGAAGGAAGCTGGTGCCAGACCAATCACGGTTGCGTTGGTCGATATGGCTTACGCGGTTGCGGACGATTCGGCTGCCGAAGCTTACGGGCCGCTCGATACGTTATGGCGATTCGATTCGGATTTGATCAGCCGCGGCATTTATCCGGCTATCGATCCTATTACTTCCACCTCGACGATCTCGGAAGGCAATTACTTGGATGCGGCGCATCTTGCGCTGCAGCAACGCGCCCGCAAGCTGCTTCGCCGTTATAGAGAGCTGCGATTGATTGTCACCACGCACGGGCTGGATAAAATAACGGATTCCGATTCGCAGCTGTATAGACGGGGAGAGAGATTGGAGTCTTATCTGGCTCAGCCGTTTTACGTCTCGGAGCCTTATACGAATAAGGCCGGCGAATGGCTGTCCCTGTATGAAACGTTGGAGGACGTGAAGCGGATCCTGGACGGCGAGCTGGATGAGACTGAAGTCTCCGAGCTGTTTTTCAAAGGGAAGCTTGTGGTTAGAACCTAGCATGTTAAAAAGACTGAACCCTAGGGTTAGCCTTTCTCCTTGTTATTATGCCGTCTGTTTATAGAACTGGTTAAACATTCTGTAGTAGATTACCGCGGACAACACGGCAAGCACGGTTAGAAGGGCAAACGTTCCGTCATAACCAATCCATTCGCTCAGCGGAATGGAGATCGGAGCCAGCGTTCGCCCAATCGTAAACCGCAGGCTGGAAGCCGCGAAATATTGCCCGCGCATATGCTCCGGCGCCAGCCGGGATACAAACGTCTGGTGCGGTCCGGCCGTCATCAGCTCCGCAAGCGTAAATACAACAATTGCCGCGGTCAAGCCCCAGAACGTGGACATTTGACCAAACATCGCAATTCCGGCCGCGTACAGCAGCGCGCTTCCGATGAATACAAAGCGGTCGCGAAATTGCAGCATCCATTTGGTTACGGCAACCGTAAACAAGGCGACAAACAATCCGTTCTCCGATACGATGAGTCCAAAAAGCTTCTCGCCGGACAATTGGAAGCTCCAATTCCCGTAAGCGAGTATCGTAGTCGAGTCAATCGTCTCTTTCAGAAAGACGGGGAAGAGCAAATCTAGCTGCATAAAGGTCTGGGCTAACAGAACACCGGCTATGATGAACAGCAGGAATACGCGGTCCGAGGCAATAACCTTATAATCCCGAAGCTGTGCCGCGACAGCTTTGTGCCACGGCTCGCTGCCGCTGCGCTTCTCTTTGAGCATGTCCGCCGAAAGCGTCTCTCTTGTAAAAGAGGCAAGCAATACGGCAACAAGCAGGCAGACTGCACACGCTGCAAACAGGATGATGGAAGGCGAATCCAGAAAGAAGGTTGCGCCGATCAACGGGCCGATGACAACAGCCATATTAACCGCCGTGTAAAAGACGGCGAAGACACCGGAACGGTGCTCCTCCGGTACAACATCCGCTACCATGGCCTGGCTGGCAGGCCAATACAAGGTGCCGCATAAGCTGGCGAGGCCGAAGCCGATAAACCCGGTAGCGGGGGCATCCAGCCAAGGAGTTGCGCTAAAGGCGAATATGCCGTAACCAACGGCTTGTCCGCTGGCTGCGAACACCATAACCTTTTTCCGCCCAAGCCGGTCCGCGAAATAACCTCCGAATAAGTTAACGAGTACGGATAAAGCCTGCGACAGGATGAGCAGGATACCGGTCCAGCTTTTGCCAAAGGATTGTGCGAAATAGATCGACAAATACGGGTAGAACACCCAAAAGATAACGTTAAAGCAGGTCTCTCCTAATAGCCGGATTTTTAAATTCCGGTCCCAATCTCTAATTCTCATGTTGTCCTGATCCTTCTAGTTGTGATAGTCAATCCTCCCATCATACTGTTCCTCTTATGCCGGAGCAAGTGGTGCAAAAAGGAATCGTTGCGGGCCCATAAAACGGGGACTATAATTGTATGAAAATAACATTTTGAAATAGGGGAGAGATGAGCCGATGAGTCAATCCGGTATAAATCCAATCCTGCTGACAATACCCGAAAGCTTTGAGAGCGCTCGGCTCCTTATTCGTGCTCCTTTATTTGGAGACGGTGCGGCCGTTAACGAGGCAGTAGTGGAAAGCATTGAGGAGCTGCGTCCATGGATGCCTTGGGCGAAACAAATTCCTACGATAGAAGAGTCTGAGATTGGGATCAGAAAGTCCCGGCTCGAATTTCTGGAACGGACGGATTTGCGGCTGCTTCTTATTCATAAAGAGAGTGGTCAATTAGTTGGCAGCAGCGGGCTTCACCGGATGGATTGGCAGGCACGGAATTTTGAGACCGGCTACTGGGTAAGGACATCTTGCGCTGGGCAGGGTTACATATCGGAAGCGGTAGAGGCGATTACGGAGTTCGCTATCCACCAATTAGAGGCTAACCGGATCGAGATCCGCTGTGATTCGCGCAACACGAAGAGTGCTAGAGTAGCCGAGCGGTCCGGGTTTACGCTTGAAGGAATTTTGCGCAGCGAAAAACGCGCCAACGACGGTTCGCTGCGGGATACGATGGTTTTCTCGAAGGTTCGGGGCGTGGAATATGGAGTACGAACATAGAGGGATGAAGATGACAGACAATCATAATAAGATTATCTATTTATTAGAGGAGCTACGGGCACGAGTTGAGTCTCCTTTAACAGATTTATTTTGGAGCTCTTACAATTCTGTTTCAGAAATCTTAGAAGAAATAGATAGTTATGTTATTCGATTATCGGCTATGGATATTGATGTAATGAAAGACATACAATTTTTTATCGCTCCAACAGGCTCCATGCAAGAGATCTCAATAAGTAATGGTTGGTCGGATGAATTTATTGTGATAACCGAAAAATTGGATCAATTAATTCAGATTAACAATCAGGGTGCAACAGATACATAAAAGAGCAAGAAGGCAGCGGCCCCAGACTTGTAGTTCAAGTCCGGGATCCGCTGCCTTTTTCATTTTATCATTTTGCCGGAGGAATGCTTTGAGGGTTGTTAAACACGTTTTGCGGGTCGTATTTGGCTTTTACTCTGCGCAGTCTCGCGAAGTTCTTGCCGTAATAGACGGGACCGGAGCATTTAATGCCTTGGTCCGGCACGTTGATATAGGACCCTACAATAAACGGTTGCAGCTTCTTCCTGGTGTTGCGAGCCAGGGCAATATTTTTAGCCGCATGCGACGGTTTCACCCATGAGCTGTTCCATTCCACGTAATATTGCGGATCGCGCCAATAGAAGGCGGTAGCCCTAGGCGCAATTTTTCTTATGGCTCCTCCCCAGTTGAGGAAATAGAAGCCGGCCGGAGTTCCGCCTTCGGCCTTTTCCAGGAACTCGCGCATATATTTAAACGCCTTATCCGGGAATGGACGTCTGCCGAAACCGCTGGAGAACTGGTTGCTGAATTTCTGTGGAAGGATGGGATCCGGTGCCAGCAGAAACTTGGTTGCTTGTAGCCAAGGAAGAGACTGGATGTCCCTCTTGGTCGTTGTTCCGACGCTTAAGATAGGCTGCAGGAATTTAAGGGCTTTCTTTTTGCAGCCCAGGTAGACACCCAGCATACTGACATTTCCGCCTTTTTTCGGACCGATGGATAATTCGCTGCCCAGCTTGGTGCTGGTGAAAGGCGCCCATCGCTGCCAAGCTTTGACGACTTCCTCGAACTGCTCCCACGGCCAAGTGATACTGAATACGGTCGCCCGAACCGGAGCGCGTCTCACTTTAAATTTGTATTTCGTATATACGCCAAAGTTACCGCCGCCGCCGCCCCGTGAAGCCCAGAGCAGATCGGAGTTGCGTTTCTTGCTTGCGCGAATGATTCTGCCTTTGGCATCAACCATTTCCAGAGCTAGCAGATTGTCGCTGATAAGCCCGGTCGTCCGTTGCAGCGGACCAATTCCTCCTCCGGGGGTGATGCCTCCGATGCCGACGGAAGGGCTATCGCCAAATGGCGCCATGTAACCCTGCCGCGCAAGCGTATCTACGATTCTTCCTACGCGGTTACCGGTCTCGACAACGGCGGTATTGCTTTTTTTATTCAACGTAATCTTCTTCAGTTCGCTTGTATCGATGACAAGTCCGCCGTTAACCTGAGACAGGTTAGTTTCCAACGCATGCCTGCCGCTTCTCGGGCGGATCGGCACCTTATGCTCCCGTGCCCATTTGATGGCGTTTGCTACATCACGCGTTTTTTTCGCAAAAACAAATACTTTCGGAAACCGGTCCGTATGAGGGTCCCAGTTCTTTCGAGCGGTCTCGTAACCGGGATCACCTTTGAAAATAACTCGCCCCGTAAGCTGTGTCTTGGCTTTCACGTATCCATCTCCCTATGAATGAATGGCTATACTTCGCATCTTAGTCATTTTTTTAGGCAGGTACGCTATAGCGTATGAGGACGGATTACAGCGGGTATAGGCTAACGCATATGGTAGAAGATTAAAAATTGTTTATTCGATAAATTACCCGGGAAATTGACACGGCTGTCCTTAGGGATGGCTATTTTTGTTGAAGCGTCAGGAAATTAGTTCCATACAATCATGCCTTTTCAAAGAAAAATATGGTAACATAGCTGGATAAACTTTGAAAGGATAGGAGTAGTATGACTTTTCGCACACGTATTCTCTCTGCAGCAGGCGGACTGTTTTTTGCGACGGTTTTGGCAGCTTCCTTTGCAAGTGCATGGAGCTTCTATGATTCGGCATTTAAAATGATCGCTGCGTTTATTGCGGCGGCAGTAGTAACCCTGCTTGTTATTCATTGGGCAATTACCGGTCTTAGCCGGAAAGCTTTCCTGATGGTGTTTCTCTTCCTTGGCTTGCTTTGCCGAGTGATCTGGGTCCTGTGGAATCCGGCGCTGCCGGAATCGGATTTTCTATTTATGTATAATGCGGCACAAGCGGCGGCTTCTGGGGACTTTGCTTTTAGTGATTCAGCTTACCATATCAGCTTTCCTTATCAGCTTGGGTTTACGATGTATGAGGCCGGAGTCATTAAGCTTTTTGGCGATCACTTCATTATTTTTAAGCTCTTGAATGTCTTGTTTAGCATAGGAACCGCTATTGTCCTTTATCTTTCCACTTCGAAAGTATTTCATGAAAGCTGCGGAAGAATCGCGGCTTTGGTGTACCTCTTCTATATTCCGAATATCCTGATGTGTTCGGTGCTGACGAACCAGCATATATCGGTGTTTTTATTTATAGGGGGTTGCTTTCTGTTTCTTAAAGGCAGGGAGCGGGTTATCTATTGGGTGCTTGCCGGATTAGCGATTGGCTTAGGGCATCTCATGCGTCCCATTGGAAGCGTCTATTTGGCTGGTGTTGTATTATTTGTTCTTCTAATCTTTTGGCAGCAATGGCGCGGCCCTATCAAAAGACAAGCGGTGAGTACGGCAGGCAAGCTTGGAGCCTTGATAGCCGTGTATTATTTGGTGCAGCTACTAGCCAGCATTTCGCTGACTTCGTCTCATGTTACCGAACATTCGTTATTTGGCGGAGAAAAATATTGGAAATTTATGGTGGGGCTTAACGCGCAGACAAACGGAAGCTGGAATAAGGAGGATGCTGACTATACGAACCAGTATTCTTTTGGCGAGGAGCGTCACCAGGCGGAGCTTGTAATCATAAAAGAACGTCTCCAAAATAAAAGCGAGCTTATCGCCTTATTTGGAAGAAAGCTTGTTTATATGTGGGGTTCGTCGGATTCTTCGCCTTATTGGAGCCTGCGGGGATTAGACAAATGGGAACTGGAGACCAGCCTTCACCAGTGGGAGAGGCCACTGTATGTGCTCATGAGCGCATTTGGCTTTGTAAGTATGGTTGCTTTATGGCGAACGGGTAAAGGGCATGACGCATTCTTCTATTTAATTCTTTTGCTGCTATATATCGGAGCGCATTTGCTGGTAGAAATTCAATCCCGGTATCGGCTAGACTTTATCCCTATACTGATTCTTTTGCAGAGCCATGGAGCCTATCAGGTGTATAAATGGTTTCAAGGAAAACAATCAGCGACGATGGACAAGCGTTGGGAGAGAGAACTTGGAGCTTAGAAATCATCTTAGTTCGGTTGTTTTATTGCGAATAAAGATTCCCTTCTACCTGAATTTACGGTAAAGTGTCAGTTAGAATCATGCAGGGGGATGAATAACATGGAGTATAACCGCGCGATCCAACCATAAATCAGGTGGTTGTACGTGGCAGCCACCAATTGATGAGATAAAGGTGGACATTTATTTATGGCAAATAAACAATACGAAATCATTAAGCGTCTTCCGACGGTGCAGGAACATAAAGCTTTATGGGAAGCTGTAGGTTGGGGGAGCATTCATATAGAAATGTCCGGACAATCTATTGCAGGCTCGCTTTATGGCGTGGTAGTCGAGCATGAAGGCGAGGTTGTCGGAATGGGACGGGTCGTTGGCGATGGGGCCATGTACTTTTACATCCAGGACGTAGCGATCGCGCCGGAGCACCAGAAAAAGGGTCTAGGAAAGCTTATCGTAGAACAACTGCTGGACTATATCAAAGAACGCCGCCATGAGAACGGGCTGGCTTTTGTCGGGCTGTTTGCCTCTCATGGCAATGATACATTTTACGAGCAGTTTGGGTTCAAGGATCATTCCCCGGGGATGACGGGGATGTTTACCGTGTTTGAATAGATAGTAGCGGGAAAAAGATGACTCTATTTGGGTCATCTTTTTTTTGGGGGATTTGTTTTCAATTAATATGACTGGTGCCCGTCTTTTTGTATAATATACCCATATAGGATGTCCTTCATTTGATAGCTCCTGGAGGGAAGCGGTCTGTTGAATACTAAAGCGATGAAGCGAATAAAGTACAAGTTTCTTTTCAGAAGAGCAGTAGAAGGAGAACTCTTTTATCTAGTCTTTATGTTAGCTGCCTATTTGTTGTTTCATAGAGAGTTCGACTACTACGACTGTTTTGCAGGAGCGGTAATGGGGATCATTTTTGGACAGATGAATTGGAAAGATAAACAGAAACGAGTTCATGCCGAGGTTGTCAGGTCAAACTTAGGAAATGTTCAATGTCCTTGCTGCGGTTACTTTACGATCTGCAGCGATGATGAAGTTTTAGCAGATATTTGTGAAGTTTGTTATTGGCAATATGATCTTATAGCGCACGAAAAGCCTCATATAAGCATTGGGGCAAACAAGCTGTCACTAAATGAAGCTATTAAAAATTATAAAAAGCATGGCGTTTGCAAAGTAATATTTAAGCACTTAGTTAGAGAGCCGATCGCAGAAGAATTGCCCGAGAATAATGTGGTGAGTGAATGAATGACGAGTATTATTGTAAGTTATTAAATCAGACAGTTGAATTAGGGATATGCATGGACATTAATTTTGAGAGAGAAAAATTGTTCATGGCGGATACTCTAATCAAATTAAACATTCAGAGGGATAAGGCAAATGCGGTATGTCCAACTTGTTCCTATTGTCTAATTGGGGAAGCTTTAACAAGGCCAAGGAAGGATTAAGAGATGGATACAGTAATTGTTTTCGCTTTTGTGCAAGATCGGCATAATTTAAGTGTAACAACTATCCTGATTTTGATTACAATCATATCGTTGCAGCCCTTAATATGGAGTACTCTGATAAGGTTGTCGGGTATTATAAACTCTTCTTTAACTTTGATGGCACAGTGGATGATGATATGTTTGTTATTTATTGATGGATTGAAAAACCGGTCGTCCCCTGGACGACCGGTTTCCTTTTACCCTACAACGCCTTCCCGCTTGCGGAAGAACGACTTCAGGGCGTTATACACTTCGCCTTTCTCGCGAATGACGTAGTACATGAAGTGCTGCATATTAATATGCTTATACGCGGACATTAGCGTACTCGAGCGGTTGTACTGGTTTACTTCGCCGTAGCCGAACAGGTTGGAGCGCTTGAGCAGCTCGCCGATCAGCTTGACGCAGCGCTCGTTGTCGCTCGTCAGGTTGTCGCCGTCGGAGAAGTGGAACGGGTAGATGTTGTACACGCTTGGCGAGAACCGGCTGTCGATAATCTCGAGCGCCTTGATATAGGCTGACGAGCAGATCGTACCGCCGCTTTCGCCGCGGGTGAAGAACTCTTCTTCGGTTACTTCCTTCGCTTCGGTGTGATGGGCAATGAATACGATTTCGACTTTCTCGTATTGATGCCGCAGGAAGCGGGTCATCCAGAAGAAGAACGAACGGGCTACGTATTTCTCGAAGGAGCCCATGGAGCCCGATGTATCCATCATGGCAAGGATAACCGCATTGGATTGCGGACGCACAATCTCTTCCCATGTCTTGTAGCGAAGATCATCCGGCGAGATGCCGTGAATGCCCGGCGTGCCGGAGGTAGCGTTGCGCCGCAGGTTTTCCATAATCGTCCGCTTCTTGTCGATGTTCGACATGATGCCTTTTTTCCGGATATCGTTAAATCGGATTTCCTTCGTCTCGAGCTGATCCTTATCCTTCTGGCGAAGGAACGGCAGCTCTAATTCCTCGAACAGCATGCTCTCCAGCTCAGCCAAGCTGATCTCTGCCTCGATAACATCCTCGCCGGGCTGATCGCCAGCGCCTTCGCCCTTGCCGGGACCTTTGGCCGCTTGCGGATCGACGCCTAGCACGTCGCCGACCTGGCTGTCGCCGTCTCCTTGACCTACATGTTTATTTTTATTGTAGTTATACACAAATCGGAATTCGTCAAGGCTCCGAATCGGCACTTTGATTACTTGCTTGCCGTCAGACATGACAATGCTTTCTTCAGACACGAGGTCGGGCAAATTTTGCTTAATGGCATCCCGGACCTTCTGCTGGTGCCTGGCTTGATCCTGGTAGCCTTTACGATGCAGCGACCAATCCTCCTGAGATACAACAAACAGTCTATCTTCTGCTGAACCCATTTCGGAGCACCTCCTTGCACAGTTTTTTTGGGTTTGTTATTCAATATATTCAAGTCCTCCCCGGATATGTGAAGCAAAAGTTGCCCGATTCTAGCAAACTTCCAAATAATCCGCCAAAATGTAACAAGGACAGCCCATTCAGAAAGGTGAGAAATGGGCTCGCTTTATCGGTTATAATGTACTTTACATATGTAAGTGCAGAACCATGCTTACGAAGTAAGAATTGACGCCAAAAGCATGCGGCAATTCTTTTGAGGAGGTACACCATGTCAAACTACTGCAGGCTGTTGATCGTGGATGACGAAGCTTTGATCCGGCAAGGGATCAAGCATTATATGAACTGGGAGCAGGAAGGCTTTCAGATCGTGGGCGAGGCTTCGAATGGGAAAGAAGCGCTTGAGATGATCGCGGAGCTGCAGCCTCATATCGTGCTGACGGATCTTGTCATGCCGATTATGGACGGCGAAGAGCTGACCCGGCAGATCAAGGTCAAATACCCTGATATTGAAGTTATTGTCCTTAGCAGCTTCGGAGATTTCGATTACGTACGCTCCACCTTTCAAAGCGGCGTACGCGACTATATATTAAAGCCCAAGCTCGACACAGGCCACATGCTGAACGTGCTGAAAGCCGTTGCCGATAAAATTCCGTCCCTGCAAGGGGAAGAGCCATCCGCGAATCAAGGTCCAACCATCGACACGGTGCTGGAGAAGCTGTTATCCGGTTACGAGATGGATGCCAAGCAGGTTGAAGCGGAGCTTGGCGACCATTTTCCGCATAGCGCCTTCTGCCTTCTGGGCGTGGACTTCCGAGGAATGAATGTAACGAAGGAGCAGGTGAATGCTATCCGGCAAACGATGGAAGGCGAGCTGGATAAACAGGCAGTCCATGCCGACCAGCTGGTCTACCACGTGCTAAAAGCCGAAGCGCCTATGATTCTGCTGCTCCTTAATCTGGATTATACGATGCTAAGCCTGCTTCCTTATTGGGGAAGAACGATGGCGAGCTCGATCAATCAGCTGAAGCTGGATGTGGCGGTTGTGGTAAGTGAGCCTTTCTCGGTGATTACCGAGCTGGAGCAGTCCTATAAGGCTAGTCTGCTGAAAATGATGGATTACGCCTTTTATTTCCCGGACAAGCATCTATTATTGTTCCATGAGTTCCCGGAAGCAGGGCAGGCGGCAGAGCCGTTTAACTTGAACAGCTTTACGGAATCCTTCAAGCGCGAGCGCTTTGATACGGCATTTGATTATTTGCTGGATCATCTCGAAGTGTTCAAAACAAACTATACGACGGATGTTTTTGAGTTCAAGTCGTTTCTGAGCAATGTTATTTTTAACATTACCGTGCTGCTCGGCAATATGAACTACAGCACGCAGCAGCTGGAGACGAAGAAATATTACTACTTCAAAGCTATTGAAGAGTCGCGGAACGCCAATGCGGCGGCAGAGCTGCTGACGGCGTTTATCGGGGAAGCGAAGCTGTGCATTGCCGAGAAAGCCGAGCAGTCCGGCAATGCCAACATGAAGCGGCTGCTTGATTATATTCACGAGCATTATGCCGAATCGCTCAATTTGACGGAGATGGCGAAGCATTTTCATTTTAACCCGTCTTATCTGTCGAGCTATTTCTCTACCCACCATAACGAGGGCTTTGTCGATTATTTGCATAGGGTGAGACTGGAGAAAGCGTCGGAGCTGCTGCGGGCAGGGGAAGCTTCGATCTCGGAGATCAGCGGGATGGTCGGCTATTCGGATCACAGCTATTTCTGCAAGGTGTTCAAGAAGCATACCGGACTGTCGCCAAGCCGCTACCGGCAACAAAACCTGAGATGAGTGAGTGATAGCTTTGAGTAAAATACTCGACCGATTCAAATATAACGGCCTCTTCGTGAAAATGTTCATCATTATGGTCGTGAGCATTGTGGCCGTATCGATTACGGCGACCTGGACAACGATGAACGTATCCAGCCGCGTATTTATGGAAACCTTCAGTATTACCAATTCGAAAATTATCACGCAGATCCGAAACGGTATGGATTCGTTTAATTATTCCATTGTGCTGACGGCGAACAAAATCTCGCAGAGCGGTACGATCAAGCAGTTTCTGACCGAAGGCAGCGGCGAATCGAACGTCATGGTGGGCAGTTATTTTCAGATGGGGCAGCAGATGAACAAGATTAAATCCAGCGTGGACGCCTATGAGGTAGGCATTACGGTAACAGGGGTGAACGGCCGTCGTTATTCGACGGACCGTTCCTATTGGCCGGTACCGGACGATGCTCTTGCGAACCATCCCATTACGAAGCGCTCGCTTGCGGAGCCTCGCAGGCTGATGTATTCCTATGACGACGCCGAAACCTCCGGTACGCCGGGCATCGAACCTACGATTGTAGCCTCCAAGGCTTTGGTCGATCGCAGCGGAACCGTCTATGGAATGGTTTATTTTGCCGTTCGCGAGCCTTATTTCGCCCGGTTTTATGACAGCAATACAAGTCTAGGAAATGATGTGGCGGTCATCGACAGCCGGGGAACGATTGTATCCTCCAACCGCAATGACTGGATCGGGCAGCGTTCGCCGGATCTTCTTCAGTATGCGAAAGAGATCGACGAGAAGAACCTGGATTACAAGAATGCCGACATTATGGGGAAAGACCATCTTCTTTTATCGGAGTATATTGCCGGACTAGACCTCTACATGGTGAACGTTATTGATAAGAAGCAGGTCCTGGGACAATTGACGGATACAAGGCAGATCACGCTTATCGTTATGGCGATTGTGGCCGCTGCGGTTATTATCGTGTTCCTCATTTCAAGACGGCTGACCAAATCGCTGACCCGGCTCGTGAAGCAGATTTCAACCATCTCGAAGTACGAATTCGACCGCCACGTGAAGGTGGACGGCAGCTATGAGACTCGCCAGCTTGGCCTTGCCTTTAATGCCATGATCGACGAGCTGAATGAATACGTAGACAAGCTGGTGGAGACGCAGAAGCAGCAGCGCAATGCGGAGCTGGAAGCGCTGCAGCAGCAGATCAATCCACATTTTCTATATAATACGCTCGCCTCGGTAAAGTTTATGGTCCAGCAGGGCAACAAGGAAAAAGCGGCCGAGACGATTAATGCTCTTATCTCGCTTCTGCAGAATGCCATCGGCAACGTCAGCGAGATGATTACGGTACAGCAAGAGCTCGACAATATGAAAAATTACGTCTTTATCAATCAGGTTCGTTACGGCGAGCGGATCCGCGTCAGTTACTTTATCGGTCCGGATTGCATGGATTACCGGATTCCGAAGCTGATGATTCAGCCCTTTATCGAGAACGCCTTTTTCCATGCTTTTAATGATAAATCCGAAGGCTACATCTACATTATGGTGGCGCAGGAAGGCTCCGCCCTGGTCTGCGAAGTGGTGGACAACGGCGACGGCATGAATATTAACGGAGGAATCCCGAGCCAGCAGAACAGACGCCAGCTGTTCAGCGGAATTGGCGTGCGCAATGTAAATGACCGGATCAAATTGTTGTTCGGCGAGGAATACGGAGTTACCATAACTAGCCAGATCGGGGAAGGGACCCGGGTAAAAATTCGCATTCCGCTGCTCCAATCCAATAATGATCCAAATTTCTAAAGATTGTCCTAGTACGAATAGACCACTTTCAAGCAACTCATAATAAAATGACAATTCGTTGTAAAGATCGTTCTAACGAGCGCCATGATGGGAATGCTATCATGGATTCGTAAGCCGGAAAACGCTTACAACACATATACAGATGCGGAGGTCTTGAAAGTGAAGAAATTAGTCACTGTACTTGCTCTTAGCGCGGTTGCATTGTCGGCTTGTTCGTCCAACTCGGACAACAACAAAAACACTGCGAATACGGGTGCGGAAAACGGCGGCAAAGCTGCAAGCAAAATTACGGTTTGGGCATGGGATCCTAACTTTAACATCAAAGCGATGAACCTTGCGAAAGACGCTTATGCGGCAACAAACAAGGATTTGACCGTTGATATTGTAGAAAACGCTCAGAACGATATCGTTCAAAAGCTGAATACGGGCATGAGCTCCGGCACGACGAAAGGTCTGCCTAACATTGTACTTATCGAGGACTATCGCGCGCAAAGCTTCCTGCAAGCTTACCCGGACATGTTCTACGACTTGAGCAGCGTGATCAACCCTAAAGACTTTGCTGATTACAAGCTTGGACCTACAAGCGTTGACGGCAAATACTACGGCGTTCCGTTTGACTCCGGCGTTGCTGGTCTTTATGTAAGAACGGATTACCTCGAGAAAGCCGGCTACACCATTAATGATCTTCAAGACATTACTTGGGACCAGTACATCGATATCGGTAAAAAAGTGAAAGAAGCAACAGGCAAGGACTGGATCTCCCTTGATCCGAACGATCTCGGTATCATCCGCATGATGATTCAATCCGCTGGTTCGTGGTACCTGAACGAAGACGGCAAAACGCCTAACATTGCGAACAACGAAGCAATGAAAGAAGCGTTCGAAGTATACAAAAAAATGATGGATGCCAACATCGTGAAAATCCACTCCGACTGGAGCCAATTCGTAGCGAACTACAACAACGGTGACGCTGCATCGGTACCAACGGGCAACTGGTTCACGCCTTCCATCACGGCGGAAGCTTCGCAGTCCGGCAAATGGGCGATTGCTCCAATGCCTAAGCTTGCGAAAACGCCTAACTCCGTACACGCAACTAACCTTGGCGGCAGCTCGTGGTACGTTCTGAACGTGCCAGGCAAAGAGCAAGCAGCTGAATTCTTGAAAGCAACTCTTGGCTCGAACGTTGACCTTTACCAAAAACTCGTAACTGACGTTGGCGCAATCGGTACTTACAAACCGGCTACAGCCGGCGAAGCTTACACAGCTCCTAACGAATTCTTCGGCGGTCAAAAAATCGTACAGGACTTCGCGAAATGGACGAACGAAATTCCAAGCGTGAACTACGGTATGCACACTTACGCAATCGAGGACATTCTGGTTGTGGAAATGCAGAACTACCTGAACGGCAAGAAGATTGACGATGTATTGAAGGACGCGCAAGCACAAGCAGACTCGTCTGTAAAATAAAGAGAGAAATTGACCTTGGAACATGGTCCTCCGCGTTCCGCCGCCATCTCTTAAGGGCGTGCCCCGCGGGGCATGCTCCAAGGTCTTTATTATGAATGCTCAAGATAGGAAGGAGCTGGCTGCCGCTGTGAGTAAAGCAAAAGCAATGAATATTAAGGCGAAAACGAATGCGATCGGCTGGTCGTTTATAGCGATAGCGGTCATTATGATTTGCGCCTTTTATTTCTACCCGATGATTAAGGCACTGATGTTATCGTTCCAGACCGGAACCGGCACGAACCTGCATTATGTTGGTGGAGACAACTATGCAAGGCTGTTTAAAGACCAGACTTTTATTACCGCACTGAAGAACACGTTTATATTTCTGATTATCCAAGTACCGATCATGATCGTGCTTGCCATGTTTATCTCGGTATTGCTTAATGATAGCAAGCTGAAGCTTAAAGGATTTTTCCGTACGGCGATCTTCTTGCCGGCTGTAACATCGCTTGTTGCTTATTCCGTTATTTTCAAATACCTGTTCGGTAATGACGGCTTGATTAACTCTTTGCTGACTAATCTTCATTTGATCAGCGCTCCCATTCAATGGATCACTGACCCGTTCTGGGCTAAAATTACGATTATTATCGCCATCACATGGCGTTGGACCGGATATAACATGATTTTCTATCTGTCTGCCCTGCAAAATATCGATAACTCGATTTATGAAGCGGCACGGATTGACGGTGCTTCGGCCTTCCGTCAATTCAGCCAGATTACGGTACCGCTGCTTAAGCCGATCATTTTGTTCACATCGATCACATCAACGATTGGTACCCTGCAGTTGTTCGATGAAGTTATGAACATTACGAAGGGCGGACCTGGCAACTCGACCATGACGCTGTCGCAGTATATTTACAACCTTTCGTTCAAATATACGCCTGACTTCGGTTATGCCGCGACTGTCTCGTACGGCGT
Organism: Paenibacillus glycanilyticus NBRC 16618; assembly: GCF_004000805.1. GTDB lineage: Bacteria > Bacillota > Bacilli > Paenibacillales > Paenibacillaceae > Pristimantibacillus > Pristimantibacillus glycanilyticus. The sequence goes on along the minus strand of NZ_BILY01000007.1, from coordinate 95,922 downwards.
TGTTATTCTTATTGTAATCTTCTCGATTCTTCAGTTTAAACTGGCAGGTGATAAAAATGGCTAAACGGATTTTCACCTATGTATTCCTTAGCATTGCGGCCATTGTATCGATCTTTCCATTCATATGGATGATCATAAGCGCAACGAACAAATCGGTTGACGTAACGAAGGGTACTTTGATGCCCGGCTCAAGTCTGGGTGCGAACTGGCACAAAATTTTGGATCAGGTTGATCTTGGGCAAGCCATGCTTAACTCGGCAAAAATCTCGATCTCGACAACGATCCTGGCCCTTCTTATTGCTTCTCTGGCCGGTTACGGCTTTGAAATTTTCCGCAGCAAAGCGAAGGACGTTGTTTTTAACATCCTGCTGCTGTCGATGATGATTCCGTTTGCTGCTCTGATGGTTCCGCTGTACCGTATGTTTGGTACAATTACGCAAAATATCCCGGCAATCGGGATCAATACGATGACGGCTGTCGTGCTGCCAACGGTAACGACCGCGTTCTTAATTTTCTTTTTCCGTCAAAGTACGAAGATGTTCCCGAAGGAAATGCTTGAAGCAGGTCGAATAGATGGATTAAACGAACTTGGCGTTTTCTTCCGCATTTACGTTCCAACCATGAAAACGACTTATGCGGCGGCTGCCATCATTACGTTTATGTCTAGCTGGAATAACTACTTGTGGCCGCTCGTTGTGCTGCAATCCCCGGAGAAACGGACGATTCCGCTCCTGATCTCGAATCTGGGCTCCAGCTACTCGCCGGACTACGGCGTGAACATGCTTGTTATTCTGATTGCGACGCTGCCAACAGCCATTGTCTTCTTCCTGATGCAAAAGCATTTTGTAGCGGGAATGACGGGATCGGTCAAATAGGCTCGCAAGTAATGAATCATCACAATGGCCCGTATAACGGGCTATTGTGGTGATCATTCATTAGCGTACGCTTTCGAAGTATGAATCATCACGATAACCCGTGTAACGGGCTATGTGGTGATAATTCATTTTAGGGAGGATTTTAGAAGAATGAAAGCAACAAGGGCAGACATCAATTGGCTCAGCGATCCGACCGTTTACCGCGTAAACCGTCTGGACGCGCACTCCGATCATCGGTATTACCGTTCGATGGAGGAAGCGGAGGGCAAAGCGCCAATGGCGATGCGCCAGGATTTGAACGGCGGTTGGAAATTCAGCTACGCCGTAAATGCGGCCAGCCGAATTGAAAACTTCTATAAACAAGACTTTGATTGCAGCGGTTGGGATGATATTCAAGTGCCGGGGCATATCCAGATGCAGGGCTACGGTCAGCTGCAATATGTAAATACGATGTACCCTTGGGACGGTCTGGACGCTGTTCGTCCTCCGGCTATCCCGGTAGTCAGCAATCCGGTAGGCAGCTACGTGAAGCATTTCCGCAAGCCGGAATCCATGAACGGACCTGTCTATATTTCGTTCCAAGGCGTCGAATCGGCTTTCTATGTATGGCTGAACGGCGAGTTTGTCGGCTATGCGGAAGACAGCTTTACGCCTTCGGAGTTTGATCTGACTCCGTTTATCAAGGAAGGCGATAATAAGCTTGCGGTGGAAGTGTACCAACGCAGCTCGGGCGCTTGGCTCGAGGATCAGGACTTCTGGCGTTTCTCGGGTATTTTCCGCGACGTATATCTGTATACGGTTCCGGAGATCCATGTTAGAGATATGTTTATCCATGCGGACCTCGACGACAGCTACAAGCAAGGTACGCTGAAGGTTGATCTGGAATTATTGGAGCAAGCCGGCAATGTGGGTGCTTCGGTGAAGCTTGAGCTGAAGGATGCGGAAGGCGTTGTTGCAGCTGCGGGCGAGGGTGCTTTTGCCGACGGCAAGCTGTCGGTAACGGTTGATGCGGGCGAAGTAAGGCTGTGGAGCGCGGAATCTCCGTATTTGTACAGCGTATGCTTGTCCGTCTTGAATGCACAGGGTCAGCTGGTTGAAGCCATTGTGCAAAAAGCCGGCTTCCGCCGCTTCGAAATGATCGATAAAGTGATGCACATCAACGGCAAACGTATCGTATTCAAAGGCGTTAACCGCCATGAATTCAACGTACGCCGCGGCCGCGCCATTACGGCTGAAGACATGATCTGGGATATTACCACGATCAAAGCGAATAACATGAACGCCGTTCGTACCTCGCATTATCCGAACCAGACGTTGTGGTACGAGCTGTGCGACGAATACGGCATTTATCTGATCGATGAGATGAATCTTGAATCCCACGGCTCGTGGCAGAAGATGGGCGCAGTCGAGCCGTCCTGGAACGTGCCGGGCAATCTGCCGGAATGGCAAGGCTCCGTGCTGGATCGTGCCGAGTCGATGCTCGAGCGCGACAAGAACCATCCTTCGATTCTAATCTGGTCTTGCGGTAACGAATCGTATGCGGGCGAAGTTATTCTCAACGCAACGAAGTACTTCCATGCGAAGGATCCAAGCCGTCTTGTCCATTACGAAGGCGTATTCCACAACCGGAAATACGACGCGACAAGCGATATGGAAAGCCGGATGTACGCCAAGCCTGCGGACATTATCGAATATCTGGAGTCCAATCCGTCCAAGCCGTACATCAGCTGCGAATACATGCATGCAATGGGCAACTCGGTTGGCGGCATGCATAAATACACGGAGCTTGAGCAAAAGTACCCAATGTACCAAGGCGGCTTCATTTGGGACTACATGGATCAATCCATTATGACCAAGGACCGTTATGGCAAAGAGTTCTTCGCTTACGGCGGCGACTTTAACGATCGTCCGACGGACTACAGCTTCTGCGGCAACGGCATCGTATTCGCAGACCGCAAGGTAACGCCGAAAATGCAGGAAGTGAAGTTCCTGTACCAGAACGTAAAGCTGGTTCCTTCGCGTACGGGCGTTAAAGTGATTAACGAGAACCTGTTCGTGAATACAAGCGAGTGGGATTTGACGGTCCGCGTATACCGCGATGGCGTGGAAGTGTTCGGCTGGAACGGTGAAAGGTCCGTTGAACCGGGAAGCGAAGACGTTGTGCCGCTTTCGCTGCCGGCGGAAGCAACAAAGATTGCCGGTGAATATGCGGTTCATGCCGCGCTTGTGCTCAAGCGGGATGAGCTCTGGGCAGAAGCCGGTCATGAAGTAGCCTTTGGCGAGTACGTATTCGAGGTTGCTGCCGAGGAAGCCGTACCAACAGGCTCGATTCGCGTTGTAGAAGGCGACGTGAACATCGGCGTGATGGGCGATGGCTTCACAATCCAGTTCTCCAAAGGCGTTGGCTCGCTGGCTTCCATCCGTTACGGCAGCCGCGAATTTATCGCAGCACCGCCGGTGCCGCAGTTCTGGCGCGCGCAGACGGATAACGATAAAGGTTACGCGCATGGCTATGATGCCGGTCTGTGGTATGCGGCAAGCTTGGCCCGCAAATGCCTGAAGGTTGAGCTGGACGTTGCCGCGTCGGGCGACCGCGCAACGGTTGCGTTCGAATACGGCTTCAGCATTAGCGCCGACCTGCGCGTACGCACGACTTATACGGTATTTGCTGACGGAAGCATTGAGGTGAAGACCGATTACAAAGGTGCGGCCGGGCTTCCGAATGTGCCGATTGTTGGCCTGACGTTCAAGCTGTCTGCGGACTATGATCAGACCGAGTGGTATGCCATGGGGCCGGAAGAGAATTATATCGACCGTGCTTTTGGCGCGCGTCTTGGTACATTCAGCCGTGCGGTGAAGGACCTTCCAACTCCGTATCTGGTACCGCAAGAGACGGGTAACCGTACCGGCGTACGCCAAGTGCGCATCACCGACAGCCAAGGCTTTGGCCTGCAGTTGAATGCTGCAGCATCGGCGCCGGTGGAATGCAACGTGTCGCCTTGGACGGCGTTCGAGCTTGAAAATGCCGCTCATTGGTATGAGCTGCCGCAGCCGCATTACACGGTTGTAACGGTTGCCGGCCGCCAAATGGGCGTAGGCGGCGACGACAGCTGGGGCGCTCCGGTTCATCCGGAATACCAAATCCCGGCGGATCAGGAGCTGAGCTTCACGTTTACGATTTCGGCGGTTGATCGCTCTACGAAATAGAAGGTTGCAGGATAGAGGTTGTCCCTTTGGGACAGCCTCTATTTTTTTGCAGGGCTGTATGTTTAATTGAAAGGCTGAAACTAGTCTATCAAGCCCAGAATGGTGCGTTCACGCCTGAGAGGCTGAGATCAGCCTAACAACTTGTGTAACCGCTCCTGTCCCCAGAGTGCAATCGAGACCATATCGAGACCATGCCAACCAACCTTTTCCCAGCCCGCCACCCTGTACGAAATGCAGTATAATGAGGCTCTACAGCCCAGTAATTTGTTTTACGTTGCACGTTATGCAGGATATTGCGGTGAATGAGCAGCGGAACGGACCGATGAGGCCCGATTTACTGCAATCTGTGCAATGTATTCCCCGAGGGAGAGCGTTTTACGTCCCTTATCCTGCACAATGTGCAACGTAGCGCCAACACTAACCCGACCCTTACATCGACTAACCGCCAACCAACCGCCTCTATACATAACGTCAAACGTTCACGCTATTTTGTAAAACAGTTTGTATAATGTAATCCAAATTACGTGTTATATAATATTACATAACAACACAAGCGGCGCGTAAAAGGATGACATAAACAATCTTCATCAAGAGCGAGGGGGTTGAGGGTTTGTCACAAGAGAGTCAGAAGGAAATTGAAATACGGATTGACGATGTGTCGATGATATTCGGACGGAAGGGCAGAGAGGTGACGGCGCTCTCGCAGGTCAGCTTTGATATCCATCGCAGCGAATTCGTCTCCCTGCTAGGGCCTTCGGGCTGCGGCAAATCTACATTGCTCCGGCTAATCGCGGATCTGCTGCAGCCGACAAGCGGACGGATTACGATCGGCGAAGAGGAGCCCCGCGAAGTCCGATTGAAGAGAAAGTTCGGGATTGTTTTTCAAAGCCCTACCTTATTCGAATGGCGCACGGTGAAGGATAATATCGAGCTGCCGATGGAAGTGCTTGGCCTTAAAAAGTCTGAATATTCAGCCATATCAAGCCGTCTGATCGACATGGTTGGCTTAGCAAAATTCAAGGATCACTATCCTTGGCAGCTAAGCGGCGGCATGCAGCAACGAGTGGCCATTGCCAGAGCATTGGCGCTTGATCCGCCGATTCTGTTGATGGATGAACCTTTCTCCGCATTGGATGAGTTTACGAAAGAGAAGCTTCAGCTTGACCTGCTCGACATCCAGAAGCAGACCAACAAAACGATCGTATTTGTTACTCACAGCATTCCGGAAGCGGTATTCCTGTCCGATCGGGTTATCGTCATGTCAGCGCATCCCGGGCGAGTCCATGCGATTCTGGACATCGAACGGGAGGAGGGCAGCTACGAGTTTATCCGTAATTCCGGACGTTTCCATGAGATGACGGCCAGAGTGAGAGCTTGCCTTTACAAGGAGCGTGATCCTCTTGATAAGCGGATGGCTTAGAAAAAGCGGCCAAGGAGGTATTCTCGCCATATGGGTGGCGGGAGCTCTGGCGCTATGGGAGGCAGCGGCTTGGTACATAGCCGATATTGCACATGTACTGGCACCGGCCTCCAAGCTCCCGTATCTTCATCTTGTCCTTCAAGCCCTTATCAAGCATTGGTCCACGATAGCCGAGCAAGGCGCGATCACCTTCGGGAACTCGATACTGGGATTTCTGATTGGAACGGCGGTAGGGGCTGCTCTTGCTATTATCATGAGCTTGTCCAGAACCATCGAGCTAACCTTATCTCCTTATATGATTGCTTCGCAGATGGTTCCAATCATTGGGCTTGCCCCAATCCTGTACGGCATTATCCATGATCCTGCGATGTCGAGGGTGCTGATGGCGGGATATGTAACCTTTTTTCCGGTAGCCATCCATATGCTGCGCGGCCTTCAGAGCATCAAGCCTGAGCAGGAGGAGCTGATGCGCTCGTACGCAGCCTCCGGATGGACGACGTACACCAAGCTGCGGCTGATGGCATCGCTTCCCGGTCTTTTTGCCGGACTTAAGCTGTCCGCCCCTCTCGCGATTACCGCTTCTATTATCGTTGAGCTGATGGGAGCGCCAAACGGCATCGGCGTATTAATGCTCAGCTCTCTCTACTACGGCAGCTCGCAAGTGTATATGTTCTGGTCCACGATCCTAATCAGCGTTGCCATCGGGTTGATCTGGTTTCTGCTGGTCACGCTGGCTGAACGGTTACTGACCCCGTGGCAGCCGGAATTCCGTCAGCAAGGGGGAGGGGAAGAATGATGACCGCCGTTAATACGGAGCAGTCCCCTGCGCCGACCCCGCAACCAAGAGCAGCTGCAGACCAATCAGCTGGACTGAACGCCAGGATTAATAGCTCAACTCCAAATTCCTTACGAAAACAATCCCGAAGCACGATATGGCTGCCAATCGGATTCGGCCTCCTCTTTTTGGTCATCTGGCAGCTTAAAGGGTTCCATAAGCTGTTCCGCCTGGAGCTTTATCAATTGCCGATTCCATCGGCAATCGTCAGAGCCATTCATTCCAATGGCGATCTTCTCTGGAACTACTCCCTCTATACCGGCGCGGAAATGATCGGGGGCTGCCTGATTGGCTCGGCTATTGGCCTTCTCGCTGCTATTGCGGCGTCCTTTATTCCGCAAGCAGGCAAAGGAGCCATCACTTTAGTAGCTGCTTTAAACGCCGTCCCAATCGTTGCGCTCGCGCCTGTTATGAACAACTGGTTTGGCGACGGTGTCGCCTCCAAGATGGCGATTGTCGCGATCATGACGATGGCTACGATGGCGGTTAGCGCCTATAAGGGACTGCGCTCAGTTGAGCCCGCCTATCTGGAGCTGATGCATGCTTACGCGGCAGGAAGGTTAACAATCTTTTTCAAGCTGAGGCTCAGACTTGCCCTGCCGGCTATTTTTACGGCACTTAAGATTAACATGGCAACCGGCATTATAGGAGCGATAGTTGGCGAGTTTTTTATCTCCTCCAGAGGGTTGGGGTTTCTGCTATCCGATCAGATCAAGCTGGGCAATATGCCTATCGCCTGGTCCTGCATTGTGATCGCTGCCGTGCTTGGCATCGCGCTCTATTACCTCATTCAGCTAATCGAGAGAATCGCGATTCCATGGCATGCCGCCAGGCGCAAACCGCAATAACTTCTTACGCATCAGGGGATGTCTTCATCTTTTAAATAGATAGCGATAGGGAGAGGATGGGGTAGATGAAAAGGAGAAACCGGGTCATGAAGGCCGTAACCTCGCTGACGATGGCAATGGCGCTGCTTATGGTCGCCGCCTGCGGCAATAACAGTCCATCGGAATCCTCGGCGAACGAAGGCAAGTCAAGCGAACCTCTGAAGAAGGTGAAAATTCAACTGAAATGGGTGCCTCAAGCCCAGTTCGCGGGGATTTTTGTCGCCAAGGAAAAAGGCTTCTACGAGCAGGAAGGGCTGGATGTCGAAATTGTGCCCGGCGGGCCGGATGTCGTTATCGAGCAGCAGGTGGTGAACGGCGCGGCGGATATCGGCGTAACAAGCTTCGACAGCTTGTTGGTGAACCGGGACAACGGATTGCCGCTTGTCTCTGTGGCGCAGATTTTGCAAAAGAGCTCGTACAGGTTTGTTGCCGACAAGGCTTCCGGTATTGATGCGCCAGCGAAGATGAAAGGCAAGAAGGTAGGCATGTGGACGGGAAGCCAGCAGTTCCAGGTGCTTGCTTTTATGGAGAAGAACGGCCTTGATCCGCAGAAGGATGTCGAGCTGGTGAAGCAGGGCTTTACGATGGACCAGTTTTTCAACAAGCAGCTGGATGTAGCGATTTCTACCATCTATAACGAGTACCATGTCGTGCTGGAGAGCGGCGTGAAGCCGGAGGATCTGTATGTATACGACTTTGAGGATGCGGGTGTCGGGATGCTCGAGGATACGCTGGTGGTAAAGGAGGATTGGCTGAAAAATAACCGGGATACCGCGGTCAAGGCCATCCGCGCCACGATGAAGGGCTGGAACTACGCCATTGCCAATCAGGGAGAGGCGGTCGATATCGTCATGAAGGCTGTCACGGAGGGCAGCACAACGAAGGAGCATCAGTCCACCATGCTGATGGAGATGGCGAAGCTTGTGAAGCCGGAAGGGTTCACGGATGCTCAGGTCGGCTCGTTCGTTGATGATGCCGTACAGCGGACGGTAGATATTTCCCTCAAATACGGATTAATCAAGGCGGCGCCGGATTTAAGCAAAGCCATAGACAAGACGATTCTGGCGGACGCGGAAAAAAGCTAGAGAGATGGGGGGGGAAGCTTAAGGTCCCTAAGGGATCTTAAGCTCGAGAAAACTACGGTTGGCATCGAAGTGGCAGTGGAAGCGGCCGGGATTGGAATATGCAGGGGTAATTTCGTTCAAACGGCTGCCCTCGCCTGAGGGCGGCTCTCTGACTAGCCGTATAAATTCAAATCTCGTACATACTTATATGTCATCGGAGACAAGGCGGGAGGGATCGGGACATGAGTGTGGAGCTCAACGCTATGATTAATGCGGAACGGCTGAACCGGCATATCGAGGAGCTGGCGCAGATCGGAAGGATTGGGGAGACCGGCGTATGCCGGCTAGCTTTGTCGAAGGAAGATAGAGCGGGCGTAGAGCAAGTGAAATGCTGGATGGAAGAAGCGGGAATGAGCGCAAGAATAGATCCTTTTGGCAATCTGATAGGCGTATTCAGAGGAAAACATCCGGAGCTTCCGGTCCTTATGCTTGGCTCCCATGTCGATTCCCAGCCCTACGGCGGTCGGTATGATGGGGCTATCGGCGTTCTAGGAGCGATTGAAGCGGTCCAGACGATGGCTGAAAAAGGCTTCAGACCCGAAATGGACATTGAGGTGGTTGCCTTTTGCGATGAAGAGGGCTGCCGCTTCAACAAAGGGTTATTTGGCGTCCGCGGCATGACGGGCAAGCTCGAGGAAGGGGAGCTCGACCGGAAGGACAAGAATGGCGTAACTCGCCGGGAAGCTCTGCTGGAATTCGGCTGCAACCCGGCAGAGTTTGAAGGATATACGTTTGAGGCGGGTAGGATTGGCGCTTTCCTGGAGCTTCATATTGAACAGGGGCCGGTGCTTGAATCGCTGGATTCGCCAATTGGCATTGTAACCGGTATTTCCGGTCCGCTCTGGTGGACGGTTGAGCTGAACGGCTTTGCCGGACATGCGGGCTCGGTGCCCATGCCGATGAGGAGGGACGCGCTGGTTGGCGCGGCCAAGGTGATCGTCGCTCTTAACGACCTCGCCCGTCTGGAAGACGGGGCCTCAACAGTGGGGACGGTAGGCTCGCTGTCGGTGTTCCCGGACTCCCGCAACATCATCCCGGAGAAGGTGACGTTTACGGTTGACCTCCGGGATATCGTTCTTTCCCGCCGGAATGAGCGTGAGCAGCAGCTTCTGGAAGCCATTCAGGACATCTGCGATGAGCATGACCTGCAGTATCTGATCCGGGAGGATACGAACAGCGAGCCGCGGTATTGCGCGGAATGGATGAAGAACATCTTGCGGAAGGAAGCGTCCGGCATGGGGATGAAGCTGCCCGAGCTGATGAGCGGGCCGTTCCATGATTCGCTGACGATGTCTTACGTGACGGATTACAGCATGATTTTTGTCCGGTGCAAGGACGGCATCAGCCATAACCCCAAGGAGTATTCGTCTCCGGAGGATATCGCGCTGGGAGCGGAGCTGCTGTACCGGTCGGCGGTACGTATAGCAAGCGGAACCGAAATCGGGAGGAGAAGCGATGAGTAAAGTAACGATCGGATTAATTCAGGCATCCCATGACGTACATGGCGATGAACCGGTAGAGGCGCATAAAAAGGCAGCGATTGAGAAGCATATCCGTCTTGTACGCGAAGCCGCTGCCAAAGGCGCTAAAATTATCTCGCTGCAGGAGATCTTCTACGGACCGTATTTCTGCGCGGAGCAGGTAACTAAATGGTATGGCGCCGCGGAGGAAATTCCGAACGGGCCAACTACACGGCTGTTCCGGGAGCTCGCCCGGGAGCTAGGCGTCGTTATTATTCTTCCGATTTACGAGCGCGAGGGCATTGCGAGCTACTATAATACCGCAGCGGTCATAGATGCGGACGGTGCTTACCTCGGCAAATACCGCAAGCATCATATTCCGCATGTGGCGGCAGGCGACGGGGGCTGCGGCTTTTGGGAGAAGTATTATTTTAAGCCGGGCAATCTGGGTTATCCGGTATTCGATACGGCTTACGCGAAGGTTGGCGTATACATCTGCTATGACCGGCATTTCCCGGAAGGGGCTCGCGCGCTTGGCCTGAACGGGGCAGAGATTGTGTTTAATCCGTCTGCGACGGTAGCGGGCACTTCGGAATACCTGTGGAAGCTGGAACAGCCGGCACATGCGGTGGCGAACGGCTATTACGTGGCGGCTATCAATCGGGTCGGATATGAGACGCCTTGGAATATGGGTGAGTTCTACGGTCAGTCGTATTTGGCGGATCCGCGAGGCTCGATCGTTGCCATTGGCAGCCGGGATCAGGATGAGGTTGTGATTGGCGTGATGGACAAAGAGCTGATTCGCGAGGTGCGAAATATTTGGCAGTTTTATCGGGATCGCAGGCCGGAAACGTACGACAGCATCATAAACCTATAATAAGTGCTAAGTGGAAAGGGGGATGAACGGATGGCTGCAACGTTTATATCCGCGGAATCTTTGCGGCGCAATTTTGCCGAGGTGAAAGCCGGAATGAAGCCCAAGGAAGCGATCGAGGAGTCGAACCGCTGCCTGTACTGCTATGATGCCCCGTGTATCCAGGCTTGTCCGACAGGCATCAACATTCCGTCCTTTATCAAAAAGATCGCCTCCGGCAACATGAAAGGCTCCGCCCGCACCATTATGGAGGCGAATCCGGTAGGCGCAAGCTGTTCGCGGGTTTGCCCGACTGAGGAGCTATGCGAAGGGGCCTGCGTGCTTAATCATTCGTCCAAGCCGATTATGATCGGGGATCTGCAGCGTTATGCGACCGATTGGGCAATCCACAATGAGCAGGTTTTCTTCAAGGCAGGAAGCAGCAACGGGAAAAAAGCCGCCGTTATCGGAGGTGGTCCCGCAGGCTTGTCGGCGGCCAGGGAGCTGGCCCGGTTCGGCTTTGCGGTCACGGTGTTCGAAGCGAAGGAGCAGGCAGGCGGCCTTGATACGTATGGCATTGTCTCGTTCCGGCTGCCGCAGGAAATCTCGCTGTGGGAAGTCGAGCAGGTCCGGCAGCTTGGCGTTGAGATCCGTACGGGCGTGAAGGTTGGCATCGATATAAGCGTCGAGGAAATAAAGCAGCAGTATGATGCGATTGTCCTCGCTATCGGCATGTCCAAGGTGCCGAAGCTCGGCATCGAGGGCGAAGGTCTCCGGGGCGTCTATGACGCGATCGAGTTCGTAGAATCAACGAAATCGTCCATTCGGACGGATATTGCGGGGAAAAAGGTTGCCGTTATCGGTGCCGGCAATACCGCTATCGACGCGGCGACCTGCTCGGTTCGGCTTGGAGCGGACGAGGTGACGATAGTCTACCGGCGGACTTCCGCGGAGATGACGGCTTACGATTTCGAGTTCGACTTTGCGAAGCAGGATGGCGTTATGTTCAAATGGCTGACCGCGCCAAAGCGGATTATTGGGGATTCCGCGGGTAATGTAACGGCGCTTGAATGCACGTTGATGAAGCTGGAAGAGAGCGCTGGCCAGATCCGGCCGGTGCCGGTGGAAAGCTCGGAGTTTTTTATGGATGTGGATGCGGTTGTTCTGGCCATTGGTCAAACGCGCCATATCGGACTGGTCGAGCAGCTTGGTCTATCGCATAAACGCGGAATCGTAGCGATTGATCCGGTTACGTTCCAAACGTCCGATCCGCAGGTGTATGCGGCTGGCGATGTTATTTTTGGCGACGGGCAAGGGGAAGCGATGGTTGTATCGGCGGCGCAGCAGGGCAAGAAAGCGGCGTATGCCATCTATCGGCAGCTGGTGAAGGAGCAGGAGGAAACGGCGTAACGATCTTTGGAGGAGGGGAAAACGATGGCTGATTTGCGTATCAATCTGGCGGGCATATCCTCGCCGAATCCGTTCTGGTTAGCGTCGGCGCCGCCTACGAATACGGGCTACCAGGTGCAGCGGGCTTTCGAGGCGGGCTGGGGCGGAGCGGTATGGAAGACGCTTGGCGATCCGATTATCAATACGTCGTCAAGGTTTGCGGCCGTGCATTTTAACGGACAGCGCGTGGCGGGCTTTAACAATATCGAGCTGATTACGGACCGGCCGCTTGAAGTGAATCTGAAGGAGATTTACGAGACGAAGAAAAGGTTTCCGAATCATGCCGTTGTGGTGTCCCTCATGGTGGAGCCGAAGCGGGAGAAGTGGCATGAGATTGTCAAAAAGGTCGAGGCCGTAGGCGTCGACGGGCTGGAGCTGAACTTCGGCTGTCCGCATGGCATGGCGGAGCGCGGCATGGGCTCGGCATCCGGCCAGCAGCCGGATCTCGTTGAAGCGCAAACGATGTGGGCGAAGGAAGCAGCGAAAACCCCGGTCATCGTGAAGCTGACCCCTAATATTACGGATATTACGGCTACCGCCAGAGCGGCCGTTCGCGGCGGTGCGGATGCGATCTCGCTGATTAATACGATTAACTCATTGGCTGGCGTGGATCTGGACACCTGGAACACAATCCCTCATGTTGGCGGCAAAGGCGCTCATGGCGGGTATTGCGGACCGGCGGTAAAACCGATCGCTCTAAATATGGTGGCGGAGTGCGCGCGCAACGCTCAGGTGAACGTACCCATCTCCGGAATTGGAGGCGTCTCCAATTGGCGCGATGCGGTCGAGTTTATGCTTATGGGAGCAACGGGGGTACAGGTGTGCACAGCGGCCATGCATCACGGCTTCAGCATCGTGGAGGATATGATCGACGGCTTGAACAACTATCTGGACGACAAAGGCCTATCCTCCGTTAACGAGCTGATTGGCAAATCCGTTTCCCGTTACTCGGATTGGGGCGATCTTGATCTGAACTATCAGGTCGTTGCCCGGATTCACGAGGAGAATTGCATCGTCTGCAACAAATGCCATATTGCCTGCGAGGATACGTCGCATCAATGCATTGAGCGCCTGACAACGGACGACGGCCGTGCTTATTTGAAAGTGCGGGAAGAGGATTGCGTAGGCTGCAATCTTTGTTCGATCGTTTGTCCGGTGGAAGGCGCCATTTCCATGGTGGAGATTCCTTCCGGCGAGCTGCCGATGTCCTGGAATGAACGCCAGAAAGCGGTAGCTTCGGTTGGCGATTCCAATCCAGCGCCAGGCGGCGCGAGCAAGGAGGCGGTATAAGGATGGCTGCGAAAATCATACGTAACGGTACGATCGTAACCGCTGCGGATACGTATCGGGCGGATGTTCTGATCGAGGACGGCGTTATCAAGCAGATTGGTCATGGCCTTTCGGCTGAGGGTGCCGAGATCGTTGATGCTGCTGGAAAATACGTGTTTCCTGGCGGCGTAGACCCGCATACCCATCTGGATATGCCGTTTGGCGGGACGGTGACCGCCGATGATTTCGAGACGGGTACAAGAGCGGCGGCCTTTGGCGGGACGACCACGGTTATCGATTTTTGTCTGACGGACAAGGGAAAGCCTTTAAGCGAGTCGCTTAAGAAATGGCATGCTAAAGCGGCTGGTAAAGCCGTTATCGATTACAGCTTCCATCTGATGATCAGCGAGATCAATGACGCCGTGCTGGCGGAGCTGCCTTCCATCGTGAAGGACGAAGGAATCACTTCGTTTAAGGTGTTTATGGCGTACAAAAACGTGTTTCAGGCCGACGACGGCACGTTGTACCGGACCATGTTATCGGCTAAGGAGCTTGGCGCCATGGTGATGGTGCATGCCGAGAACGGCGATGTCATCGAATTTTTGGTGGAGAAGGCGCTTGCCGAGGGGAATACGGACCCGATCTACCATGCACTCACACGTCCGTCCGCTATCGAAGGCGAAGCAACGGCACGAGCGGCGGCTCTTGCCGAGCTCACGGGAGCAAGGCTGTTTGTCGTTCATGTCACCTGCGCGGAAGCGGTGAAGGCGATTCGCGAGGCGAGAACCCGCGGAGTAGACGTGTGGGGCGAGACCTGCCCGCAATATCTGGTGCTCGATCAGTCGTACCTCGCGCTGCCGGATTTTGAAGGGGCCAAGTACGTCTGGTCTCCGCCTCTCCGCGAGAAGAGTCATCAAGAGGTGCTCTGGAATGCGCTTATTACGGGTTCCTTGCAAACGCTTGGCTCTGATCAGTGCTCCTTCAACTTCAAGGGGCAGAAGGATTTGGGGAAGGGCGATTTCAGTAAAATTCCGAACGGGGGTCCGGTCATTGAGGATCGGTTCTCGATCCTGTACTCGGAGGGAGTTACCAAGGGCAGGCTGACCCTTAACCAATTCGTAGAGATTGTCTCGACCCGCAACGCGAAGCTGTTTGGCTTATTCCCGCGCAAAGGGACGATTGCCGTTGGCAGCGACGCGGATATCGTTATTTTTGACCCAACAGCGGAAAGAACGATCTCGGCGGAGACTCATCATATGAATGTCGATTACAACCCGTTTGAAGGGCTTCGCGTGAGCGGCGTGCCGGAAAGCGTATTGTCGCGAGGCGAGTTTGTCATTCGGAATCAAGCTTTTGTAGGGGAAGCGGGCACGGGGGAATTCCTGAAGCGCGCGACATACAAGCAGGCAAATTCAGGCGCCAAGGAACAAGTTGAACAGCTGTAAGCAGGGATAAGGATGCAGGCGGGAAGACCATTCAACGGAGGTGCTTACTTATGTCCGCTTACCGGGAGTTTTTGGAAGAGAAACAAAAGCTGGATGCTTATATCGGCAGGCAGTTCAGAATTCATAGCGTAGTGGAGAATTTGAGCGGTGCAACGATTGAGCTTGTCCATCCCGGCGGGGAGAGCGCGGTGCTGCAGCTGCTCTCCGCGGATGCCCGGAAATATATGTCCAACCTGGTGGTGAAGCAGCTGGCTTCCTCCGGATGGAACGATGCGGGGTAATGACGAACTACTGGATCGCTCCATAGGTGTATTCGTAAGCATTTAATGCAAGCTCAATAGCAAGCCTTTTGTCTGCAATCAGGTAGTCTTCGCCTAGCAGCGATGCTATTTTCTCGAGCCGGTGATATAGCGTCTGCCGAACGATAAACAGCTCTTTGGCCGTATCCTGCTTGGAGCCGGACAGAGAGAGGAACACCTTCAGCGTCTTGAGCAGCTGCCCGTTTTTCTCCTGATCGTACCGCGCCAGCGGGCCGATATATTCCTCGATGAGGGCGGGCAGCATTCCGGTCTTTTTGAGACCCGAGATGATCCGGTACGTGTGCAGGTCATTGAAAAAAGGCGAGCTTAGCGGTCCGATATCCGTCTGGATTGCAACCGTCTCCCGTGCGGACTCGTAGCTTTCCTTGGCTCGGGACAGATCGGTCATATATTTGCCGATGCCCAACGTTCCGGCGAATAGGGCCGAATCCGGGTTGTGCTCGGTTTTTCTTAGACGGTCAATGGCGCGGAGGAGGCGGTCCTTCCACTTAAGCTGCTTCATTTGGTCAATTAGAACAAAGACGATATGATCATGCAAAATAGCGGGGAGAAGGAAGTAGCCTTCGCCTTCGAAGATGGCGCGGGCGACCATGTTTTTCTGAATGAGCAGCTCCTCGCCTTCCTTCCATTCCGCCATCTTCAGGTTCAAGCGGAATACGCAAACGGTTAGGCCGTACAGCTTGGCGGCGGGCTTAATCGAGCTGATATACTCCCGGACTTCCTTCTCGGCATGCTTGCCGCTCAGCCAATCCGTCACCCACATTTCATCTTTGTAGCGCCGTCTCTCCTCCATATATTTGGTGCGCATCATTTCTTGGGCGATAGCGGTAGCGCAGCGGTCGAGAGCTAGAATCTGAAATTCGCTAAGCTCCTGCTCCGACTGCAGCAGCAAATCGGCAAACAGATGGTCAAGGGCAAGAATCGGCCGGTGCGCAAGTCCGCGCTTCAGGTCAGGAGTGGCAAACATTTCGCCGTAAATCCATTGCTCGTAGAAGCTGTCTGCCTTGGCTTTGGGCATATGCGGAACGAACTCGGCTTCGGCATTTAGCGGAAAAAAAGCGACTTGGGTGCCGGTCGTGTGGTGGAGAAGCTTAAGCAGCGGCATAATGCCTTTGCCGGAGAGCAGCAGCTGGTTCAGCTTGGTGGAGAGTGCTTCAAGTTCATAGACCATGCGGTGATGCTGATGGATGAAGTAGGCGTGAAGATCTTGGGTAATGTCGATATAACGAACCTCCTCGTGGAAAAAAAGGAGAGGAAAGTTCTCGCGTTTAGCCAGCTCGATCATGGCATCGGATGGCTTTTTGGTATAGGTGCCCAGCTCGATACAGAGGCCGGAGGCTCCGGAATCGATAAGCTGCCGGAGGAACGATAGGCTTAGCTCCTCGTCGTCATGCCAGCCGATGCCGGTGGACAGGATCAGCTCATTGCCGCTTAGAAGCTTGCCAATCTGGGTAACTTCCATAATGTGGACCCATCGTACGGTGCGATTCAGCGCTTCTTCGCTTGCGATCGTCTCCGCCTTCTGAAACAGCGGGCGCTGCAGGATGTCTCTAACGGTTAGCTGCATCAACGTTTCAACCATGGACATTCACCGCCCTAGCGTGGAATAGTGGGGGAATCTGAATCTAGTTTTTTCTCCCCATTATACAAGAGGATAGAATTCGCAGGCAACGTAACGCATAGTGGCAGGTGGACAGGAGAAAAGGGAGGGAGCGTATATGGAAATTGGCGTTCCAAAAGAGAGAAAAAGCTCGGAGCATCGCGTTGCTCTAACGCCCGGCGGCGTTTATGAATTAGTAAAGCATGGACATCGCGTGTTTGTGGAGACGGAAGCGGGAGCATCCTCCGGATTCCCGGATGAACAGTATCTAGCAGCTGGAGCCATAGTTGTAGCGACTGCGGATGAAGCTTGGTCAAAGGATATGGTCGTGAAGGTGAAGGAGCCGCTGAAGGAAGAGTACCGGCAATTCCGTGAAGGGCTGGTGCTGTTTACGTATTTGCATCTGGCTGCGGAGCGGGAGCTGACAGAGGCTTTGGCGCAGCATAAGGTGACGGCGATCGCTTACGAGACCGTTCAACTGGCAAACGGCCAGCTGCCGCTGCTCACTCCGATGAGCGATATTGCCGGAAGGATGGCGGCCCAAGTCGGAGCACAATTTCTGGAGAAGGTACATGGTGGCAGAGGAATTCTGCTAGGCGGTGTTCCCGGCGTGCGGAAAGGCCGAGTCGCCATTATCGGCGGCGGCGTAGTTGGGACAGGCGCTGCGCAAATCGCGCTTGGTCTTGGCGCCGACGTATCCATTATTGACCGCGATGCCGATAGGCTGCGGGCGCTGGAGGACCGGTTCGGCGGTAGGGTGCAGACGCTCGCCTCGCATTCCCGGCAAATCGCCGAGGCAGTGGCTGAATCGGATCTCGTGATTGGAGCCGTGCTTATTCCGGGTGCCCGTGCGCCAAAGCTTGTGACGGAGGACATGGTGCGTGCCATGCCGCCTGGCTCAGTCATCGTGGATGTCGCCATCGATCAGGGCGGCAGCGTGGAGACCATCGACCGGATTACGACGCATGCCGATCCGGTATTCGAGCGATTTGGCGTCCTTCATTACGCGGTCGCCAACATGCCGGGCGCCGTGCCATATACGGCAACTGCGGCACTAACGAACGCCACGCTGCCGTATATGCTGCAGCTGGCCGACCGCGGCGTCCGCGATACGCTTGCCGGCAGCGAGCCGATCCGGCGCGGCGTAAACGCCATGGACGGCTTCGTCACCCATGAAGCCGTCGCCGCCGCGCATCAAATGAACTATACCAATGTGCGTGATCTATTAAGCTCTTCGATCGCGTAAGGGAACCCCCGCAAGGCTGGATGCCAGCCTGCGGGGGTTCTTTTCTACTATTTTCCTCAATCTCAATAATTTCTTTAATTATCATTTACGTTCTTCAAACACTTCAAAACTATAATCGCTAAGTATGTCCGCATTCGATAGATAGAGAGCAGCAGGAAGCCAAGCAATAGGGAGAAAGGAGACACAAGTGAAACTACACAAAAAAGCTGGGGTAGTACTGGCCGCTTTATGGGTGCTTATGACCGTAATGGGCGGAACGGCCGAGGCACATTTCAGCTCGACGGGGTTCTCGGATATTACCGTTAAGGACAAGAGCCTGGAGTACAACTTGTTCTTGCTGGAGAGGGAGCTGCTCGAAGCTATGCCTCAGCTTGATGGCAATGGTGACGGCAGGCTTTCCGAAGACGAGCTGTCCAGTGAAAATGATGAGCTTACGGCACTCGTTCACGACAGGCTTATCGTTACGGGCAATAACAAGGTTGGCACGGGAGTTGTACTCGCCGCCAAACAGACGGAAAAAGCAAAAGTGCCGATGATCGAGATCGACATCAACTATGATTTTGGCGAGCCTGTCGACCGGTACATGGTTCAATATAACTTTTATGACGGAACGAACCCCGACCACCGCAGCTATGCAACGATCCGGATGGGGAAGCAATCCATCGTGCAAGTGATTAACAGCTCGAATAACATTTTGCAGATGGAAGGCTACCATGGAACGGATGCGGAAAGCTCTGATGCGGGCACGGCCCAAGGGGATGCCGGTTCGAAGTCATTGACCACTTCATCCTCGTGGACAAGCGTGCTGAAAGATTTCTTGACGATGGGGATGGAACATATCTGGTCGGGCGCCGATCATATGCTGTTCCTCTGCGGGCTAATCCTTGCGTCGGGCACAAGCGGTTGGACGATGCTGAAGCTGGTCTCGGCCTTTACGGTTGGACACAGCATCACGCTGGTCCTGTCCGCGATGGATCTGGCGTCGTTGTCGCCGCTTATCGTGGAGCCTCTTATTGCGCTGAGTATCGTGTTTGTAGCTTTTGAGACGATGTTCCGCAAAAGGTTCCCGCAGCTGCAAGGCAAGCAGATTGCCGTCACGGTGATGTTCGGGATGGTGCATGGCTTTGGCTTTGCGGAGATCCTGCACGGAACGATGTCGGGCAACATAGCCCTGCCGCTTTTCTCCTTCAATCTTGGCGTTGAGATTGGCCAGCTTGTTGTACTGGCGATCGTCATTCCAATCCTTTGGTTGATCCGGAAGCTGATCGCAAGCACAAGCAACCGTCAGATGTGGTGGACGTATGCGACCTCCTCGGTGGTTGGTTTGATGGGACTTTATTGGCTGATCGAACGCCTGATCTCAGACTTCACGATGTAACAAGCTACATACTAATCAGAAGGAAGTGTTTCCTATTATGGTAAGCAAGAGATACAAGAAATGGATCTCTAGCGTTCTACTGGCAAGCATGATGATGGGCTTGTTATCCTCTGTAGGCGTTGTTGCGGCTGCAGACGAAAATACCGTACCGGAGCTGTTTGTCTCCGAGATTCATCCCGACGTAGCGGGTACGGATGATTACGAGTTTTTCGAAGTATACAATAACTCGAACAAAACCATTCGTTTGAACGATTATACCTTCCTGTACCGTTATCCGGACCCAACGGCTTCTCCGGATGCAACGTTCAGCTTTGGCGAGAAGACGTTGGATCCAGAGCAGGTCATGGTGTTCTGGTACAATCCCAAAAACTTTGTTCTCACCGATTTTAATGCTAAATACGGCGTAAGCTTGACGGACAGCCAGATCGTCCAGGTTACGGGCTTCAATGGCTTCTCTAATACGGCTGACCGCGGGGTTGTCATTAAAAACAGCCAAGGAACCGAAATTTCGAGTTCCAGCTATACCGCCTCCACCGATGTTGGCGCCGGTCTCGGCGACCACTATATGCTTCCAGCAGCAGGCGGCGTGCAAACCGACAAATTTGCAGTGAAGTCTGCACCAACTCCAGGCATGTTGGCACAGGGACAAATTCCGACGGTTCACTACCAATTCCCCGAAGGCCCGGTTAACCAGGCTCCGGTCATTACCCATACACCGGTGACGGAAGGAAGCAGTGAACAGGACCTTACTATTACGGCGCAAATTACGGATGCCGATGATACGGCTACGGCGGCGGTCTTTTACAAGAACTCGTCTGACGCTACGTTTACCTCGGTACCGATGACCAATACGGGAGGCTCGGATTTTTCCGCGGTTATTCCGAAGGCTTCTCTTACGGGAACCGAGCTGCAGTACTATATTGAAGCTGCGGACGCGGTTAACCATGTAAAATCGTCCACTTATACGGTTGCCATCGAGCAGCATAACTTCGACTACTCGAAAGTGCCTCCTCTGCTTATTACGGAGCTTGTACCGGACAGCACCAACGTGACGGGAGTCAGCTCCGATGCTTATGAGTTCGTAGAGGTGTATAACAATACGACACGTCCAATCTCGATGAGCGAATTTAAGCTGATCTATCGTTACACGAACTCCGCGACAGCGGACGCTGCATGGGAGCTGCCAAGCACGGCTGTTATTCCTCCGCTTGGCAATGTAGTGTTCTGGATAATGAACGGCGTCAACAATGAGCTGAAAGCGGATGATTTCAACGCCAACTATCATACAGCTCTTGTGGAGAATACGAATCTGTTCCGCATCGATGGCGGCGGCGGTATGGCTAACGGCGGCCAGCGAAAGATCGTCATCGCGTCGAAGACCGGCAAGGAAATGGCCGAAGCGTTCTACGAGAACGATGCGCAGACGGTAGCGGACAAAGGGATTTTCTATCAATACCCGGTTGACGGCACAAACCAGATGAAGCTGTTCAGCGCGGGCGTTACTGCTGCGACTCCTGGCACGGTAGAAGTGGCATTGCTTCCGGAGCAGCCGGCTCCTGCCGTTAATAAGCTGCCGGTTATCGAGCATACGGCACCTGCTTCGGGCAGCATCGATAATGATCTGACGGTGCAAGCAACCATTGCTGACCCGGACAGCGACACCGTAACAGCATCGTTGTTCTACAAAGTAGGCGATGCAGCGGATTACGCGTCCTTGCCAATGACGGCGGGAGAGAACAACGTGTTCTCGGCGAACATTCCGAAGGAGGCTTTTACCGATTCCCAGCTGCAATACTATATTCAAGCGAACGACGGAATCGATACGGTCAAATCGAATACTTACACGGTAACGATTGAGCTTGGAGACGTAGATTTCTCGAAGCTTCCTCCTCTGATGGTGACGGAGATTGTTCCGGACTCCACAAACGTAGGTACGGCGGATGGCTACGAGTTTGTCGAGATCTACAACAATACGGATAAAACCGTTAACTTTAAAGATTACAAAATTCAATACCGTTATACGGCTTCAGGACCGGATGCGGATGTGGTCTGGCCAACGGATTCGGAGGACCTGCTTATTCCTTCGAAAAAGACGCTCGTATTCTGGGTCATCAACAGCCAGAACAAGCAAAAAACCGTTGCCGATTTCAACGCTAACTACGGCACGAACCTTACGGAAGGCACGGATATCGTCAAGATGTACAGCGACGGCATGGCTAACGGCGGCGGACGCGGCATCGTTATCGCGACGAATACGAAGACGGAAATTTCGGCCGTTTATTACGATACGGACGCAGAGACTGTTGCGAACAAAGGGATTTTCTATAAATATTCGCAGGCCGGCAGCACGCAGATGATCAAATACAGCGCCGGTACGGAAGCGGCAACGCCAGGTACCGTAGCTCCGGTTCAGGTGCCGATTATTACGGTTAAGACACCGGTTGATACAACAAGTCCTACTTATAAGGATTTGACGAATACGCCGGAAATCGACAAATCGAAAAACCTCTCGATCGTTGCGGAAGCAAAAGACGAGAATAAGGTTAAATCCGTAGCTCTCTATTACAAGAGCAACCTGGATACGCAATATACAAAGCGTTACCTGGCGGAAAGCTTTGACGATACGTTGTATCACTACACGATCTACTCGCCGGAGCTGATCGGCCGTGATTACATCGAGTACTATTACGTTATCTCGGACGGCCAGAACGAAGTAACATCGGAGAAGTACCGTACGAGCGTGACCGGCAATACGGATCATTCGGATCTGCGTCTTAACGTGAAGGACGGCGATTTCCTTGCCGGAACGAAGGTTCTGAAGGCAACGGCGGAGAACGCACCGGCTTCCGAGCTTCATTTGTCCATTGACCAGAACGAAGCGACGGAAGGAACGTACAGCGCGGTTGAGCAGGATGCATACTTCGCTTTCGAAGCGAATGGCGTTAACTACTATTTTAAGAACGGCGTTACAATGGGAGACGAAATTCTGTCGATCTTCCTGGATCCGATCAACACCTATACAACGCTGACGGTGCCAATCGCGGCGGAACGCCTGAAGGGCGGAAGCAACGTTATCTCTATCCGCGCGGGTACGAAGGCATCGCCGTTTGACGACCGCCCGGAAGAGAACAAGGACGATTTCACCGTTCGTAATGTAAGACTTGTATTCGCGGACGGAACTGAAATTTTCGACGAGCGTTACAAAAATCGTGACACCGTTATCCCGATGGGCGACAGTGCCGGTAAATTCCCGGTTATGGACTTCAACTTTGTTATTCCGGATGAGCTGCTTGCATCGAAGGCTTACGCTCTGGATACAACAAAGCTGACGGACGGCGATCATACCGTAAAAGTAAGCCATTCCGAGTACGGAGAAAAGGCTGCGGTTGTGAAAGTGGATAATACCGCGCCAGCCGTTACAACAACGATTCAAGACGGAAAAGAATACCGCGGCGCCTTCACCATTGACGCTGCCGCTCAAGATGCTTTGTCCGGCGTGGACAAAGTGCAAGCGTGGCTCGACGAGACGCCAATCACCATCCCGTATGCAACGGCATCCAAGGATCTTACGGGCGGAGAGCATGTATTCAAGGTTCAAGCAACCGATAAAGTGGGCAACGTAGCCGTTAAGGAAATTAAATTCTCCGTGCCGGATGAGAATCCGCTTAAGCCGGAGCTGGTATCTCCTGCTAATGGCGCTTCCGGTACAGGCAGCAATCCGGTTCTGGCTGTCAAGGTTAAGGATCCTACAAATGACAAGATGGATGTTTCCTTCTATCGCGGCTTTAAGTATGACGGGGCCAATAAGGACGGCTTCCAGGGCTTCCGCAATGCAGCGGATGTCGAGCCTCCGAAGGAAGTAGCTCCTGCCGGCGAGAAAGCAATGAGCGAGGAAGATTATTCGCTGATCAGCGCAGCTGACGGTAAATATTTGACCGATGATTCCACGGATCAGTTCCCTTATCAGCGCTTCCAGGTACAGCTTGATCCTTCCGTGAAGGATACGGATAAGATTGAACTGAGCTGGAAAGGCAAATCGCTCGAAGGCCGTAAAGTCAGCATGTATGTATGGAGCCCGTCCAAACAGCAATGGACTAGCGTAGATTACAAAGTAGCTGGCGCAACAGACTTTACGCTTGGCGCATGGGTTACAGCCGGGGAATACGCGGATAATCATACGCTTCAGGTTATGGTGCAGGACGAGCTGCCGGTATCGCAGGAAAACTATGATTTCTCGTTTGCCTGGATGTCCGATACGCAGTATTACTCGGAAAGCTATCCGCACATTTACGAGGATGTCGTAAATTGGATTGCCGACAATAAAGAGAAGAACAAAATCAAATACGTGATCCATACCGGCGATATTGTCGACGATGCGGATCAAGAAATTCAATGGAAGCGTGCTTCCGCCGACATGAAAGTTCTGGAGGACGCCAACGTTCCTTATGGCGTGCTTGCCGGTAACCATGACGTTGACCATCAGCTTGGCGCTTACGATTACTATTGGAACTACTTCGGGGAAGACCGGTTCAAGGATCAGCCGACTTACGGCGGTTCCCTGGATAACAACCGCGGTCACTATGACCTTGTATCCTCGAACGGCAATGATTTTATTATGGTATACATGGGCTGGGGGATCCGCGATTCGGATATCGACTGGATGAATGAGGTGCTGGCGAAATACCCGGACCGCAAAGCGATTCTGAATTTCCATGAATTCCTGCTTGTATCCGGCAACCGGGCTCCGATTGCGGATAAGATTTTTGAAGAAGTCGTTCAAAAGAACAAAAACGTATTTGCCGTCCTTTCCGGCCATTACCATGACTCCAAGCTTCTTGTAAGCGAATTGGATGACAATGGCGACGGCAAGACAGATCGCAAGGTTTATCAAATGCTGTCCGACTACCAAGGAGGTCCGGAAGGCGGTCAAGGCTATATCAAGCTGCTGCAGTTCGATATCGCGAATAGCAAGATGTACGTGAAAACGTACTCGCCGTACATGGACGACTATAACTTCTACGATCCAAGCGATGCGACTAAACAAGAAGAATTTACGCTTGATGTGGATTTAAAGCCGCAGGTAAAAGAGGTTTCGACCGACTACATGGGCGTTAACGTCTACTCCGATCAGCCGATCGGCAAGGTAGATCAGGTAACAAGCGGAGAGCAGGCATCCGTGAAATGGAGCGGTCTGAAGGCGAATGCCAAATACCAATGGTATACGGCAGCCGAGGATGCTTTCTCCGGCAAGACGTTGTCCGACATTTGGAGCTTTAACACAGGTACCAATGGCGATACAGGTACAACCCCGCCGCCTGTGGAAGTGCCTGGCGGATCCGGTAACGGTGGGAAGAAGCCGGAGCAAACAGAAAACGGAGTCAGCATTGACGGCACAACAGCCGGTCAAACGTTAACCGTATCGGCTAAGTCGTTGAACGAAGCGATCAAAATGATTGCGGGTCAAAAAGGCCAGACGGTAACGATTAAGGCAGATTCCAAGCAAGCCGTAAGCGCGGAGCTGCCGGCAGGAGTGCTGCTGGACGCGCTTAAGCAAGCTCCGAATCTGACGATTTCGGTTATCATGGGCAACGCAAGCTATGATCTGCCGATTCGCGCTCTGAACCTGCCAACGACAATCGGCACTGACGCTACGATCGTAATCAAGATTAATGAAGCGGACAGCACATTGTTGGGCACGATGAAGGACAAGGCAGCCAAAGCCGGCGTTAAGCTGATTGGTACTCCGGTTGAGTTCAGCGTCATCCTTCAAGCCAATGGCAATACAAAAGAAATTCATGATTTCGGCAAGACGTACGTATCCCGTACGCTCGACATTAATCAGACTCTGGATGCTTCGCATTCCACAGCCGTGATGTATAACGAGGCGACTGGCGCGTTTACATTCGTACCGGCAACCTTTAAGAAAGTAAACGGGCATACGATTGTAACCATTCAACGCAACGGCAACAGTATTTATGGAGTTGTGCAGCTGAGCAAGACCTTCAGCGATCTGAGCAAGCATTGGGCGAAAACGGATATCGAGCTGATGGCCTCCAAGCTCATTGTCAAAGGCACCAGCAATACGAAGTTTGCTCCTAATGCCGTTGTAACGCGTGCTGAATTTGCGGCTATGGTCGTCCGTGCGCTTGGTATCTCCGAAGATCAAGCAGCTGCATCCTTCAAGGATGTAAGCAGCAAAAATTGGTTCGCGGGTGCGGTAGGTGCAGCGGTGAAAGCGGGTATTGTAAAAGGCTACGATAGCAATAGCTTCAAGCCGAATGCTTCGATCACCCGCGAAGAGATGGCGGTTATGATCTCCCGTGCCCTCGCTTTTGCAGGCAAACAACCAGCCGGCGCTGCATCACAGCTGAACGCCTTCAAGGATAAAGCTTCTATCGAAGCTTGGGCGAAGCAGGCAGTCGCGCAAGCGGTTGAAGCGAAGATTATCGAAGGCAAGACGGGCGGCAATTTTGCTCCAGGCAGCAAAGCGACCCGCGCGGAAGCAACCGTTATGCTGAAGCGACTGCTCGAGTACGTAGATTTTATGTAAAGTAATAAGCGTGTGAAAAATAGGTCAGCCAGACTTTTCTGGCTGGCTTATTTTTTTCTCCTATTGGTGACCGGGCAATATGAGGAAGTCCATGAGTAACGACGAATAGGCGGAAAGTATGATATACTTTCTTAACCTAACGATTGTTGAAGGGAAGACGGCTCCGTGAATCATTCGGTTCAAATAAAAGCGTTAAAACACGGTGATCTCCTGCATTACGAATGGAACACCGAGCTGCTGGAGGAAGGGGACGGCTATGTATTTGTCCTTGGCCGTTACGGCAGGAAGCTTCAGCATCATACGAAAAAATCCGTATTTACCGTGAACAACTGGTCGATCGAGTTTTTCTCGAGCAAGCATTGGTTTACCGTCAGCGCGGCCGTTGTAGACGGCCGGATTAATGAATATTACTGCAATATTAATCAGCCTGCTATTATTAATGGCAGCGAAATATCCTTTGTTGATTACGATCTGGACCTTGTCCAGCGTGGCGGCGAATGGATGGTTATAGATGAGGACGAATTTGCCGACAATGCGATTAAGTTCGGATATTCGGAGCAGCTGATGAAGCAGGTCAGGGAAGAGCTGGCCGGGCTGCAGGCCCGTGTCGCAGAGCGGCAGTTTCCTTTTGACGGAACCATTGAACGGTTGATGGCCCGGATTCCGGATCAGCAAGCAAATGTTACAAATCCGACTGTATAAGAAGGAATTTAGCGCGAGATGTAGAAGTACTCTAGAAATTATTCCACTACTACTATGGACGTTAAGGATGAAGAACGATGCTTAAGGATAAAATTTTGAACAGACAGGCGGGCATTATTACTTACGGCATGACTCCGCCCAAATCAAGCCATACCCCGGAGAAGCTGGCCGAAATATCGGAAAAGCAATACGAGCGGCTGAAAAATCTCGATATTGACGGCCTGATCCTGTACGACGTTCAGGATGAAGCGGACCGGACGGATGAGGAGAGACCTTTCCCGTACCTTGAAGCGCTCGATCCAACCTCCTACAGTAAGAACTACTTGAACTACTGGAAGGTTCCCAAAATTATTTACCGCGTAGTTGGCAACAACTCGGAAGAAAGCTTCGCGGAATGGCTGAAGCAGGATGCCGAAGAGGACCGGTTCTCGGTCTTTGTTGGTACTTCCTCGAGCAAGCAGCAGACTACGATGAAGCTGCCGGAAGCCTACGAGCTCAGCAAAAAGCTCAACGACCGCTTAACGCTGGGCGGCGTCGTTATTCCCGAGCGCCATATGAAGAAGAACGACGAGCATCTCCGCATCAGGGATAAAGTAGACGGCGGATGCAAGTTCTTTATTTCGCAGGCGACCTTTAATGTGGAAGCATCCAAAAATATGTTGTCCGACTACTACTATTATTGCCAAGAGCAGGGCATTGAGACCGTGCCGATTCTGTTCAATTTAGCGCCATGCGGTTCGCAGAAAACGCTCGAGTTCATGAAGTGGCTGGGCATCAGCATTCCGAAGTGGCTGGAGAACGACCTGATCAAGTCCACCGATATTTTGGACAAGTCGGTTGCGCTGTCGCTCAAAATCTTCGAAGAGCTGTTTGAGTTCGGCATCGAGAAGGGCATCCCGATTGGCTGCAGTATCGAAAGCGTGTCGACGCGTAAAGTCGAGATTGAAGCTTCGGTGCAGCTGGTGAAAGACATTAAAAATATGATTGACCGTAAACTTGGCGTTCACGCTATCGTATAAACAAATGGCCGCTGTTTGAGCGGGAGCTTGTTAAAGCCCCGCTTGAACAGCGGCTTTTTTCCTCTTATATCCTCCTTTTTCAATGAAAACCTATCCCCTTTATGCCTGTCATCTAGTAGGAAATATCCCATTTTATAGGGTGATTTATAGATGGAATGTTTAAATACCAAGACTATACCTATCCCAATAAGTCGTATCTTCAACACAAAAGCAAACAATGCACATTTTACACTAGTAATAGTTATAAAATTCATAAATAAAAATTACTGCCCAGAATTATATGAAATATATAATATAAACGATTATCAAATAAATAATTTAGAATATTTAATCGAAATAATCGATGAAAATATCTTGCATTTACTATTTCTTTAAAAGTTTTTTACATTCGCAAAATTATTCTACTCTATTATGATGCAGAAGCATTAGGTAGAGTAGGAGGAATCGGGAGTGAAGAGAAGTTATAAGCTGACAAACCGTTTGTTGGCCGTCGTGACGCTGTGGACATCCGTTGCCGCGTCCGGCGGTTATTTCATGGTGCAGCAGGCTAATGCCGGAACATCCGCCGAAAACGTGTTTGCAAGAGCGGGAGTTACCGCAACCGCAAACGGTTATGTATCGGATGCTTTTGCGCCTTCCTTGGCCATTGACGGACACAGAGAGAGCGGTGAATGGGTATTCCAAGGCAACGACGGTCTGCCAACGGCGGACAATCCGTATTGGCTGGAGGTGGATGCCGGCTCGGAGGTCAGCGTAGAGAAGTTTATCGTTGGACATGCCGGAGCAGGCGGCCAAGAGGAGCCGTACAACACGAAGGATTTTACCATTGAGACAAGCGATGACAATGTCAATTGGACTCCTGTCGTAACGGTAGCCGGCAATACCGAGGACACAACGACGCATGAGCTGGACACGCCGGTGACGGCAAGATACTTCAAGCTTAACATTACGAATCCGGGAGATGTGGATGCCGATACCGGCTTTTACGCCGCACGGATTTACGAATTTGAAGCGATTGGCTTCGATCGAAGCGATGCAGCTCCGGAAACGCCTGACCATACGAATCGAGAGGCAACCTCTGATTTGGCCGCAACAGCTTCCGAAGCGCAGGGCTTGCTCGGCGAATATTATTTGAACTCAGGCTCGGGCAACAACTTTGCTTATGGCGATTATAAAGCGACAACGGTAGATCCGCTTATTAATTTCACAGATTTGAACCCGGTATTAAAGGGATGGACAGGCGTCGAGGACAACGCCAACGTGCGCTGGACCGGCCAGATCATGCCGCCGGCATCCGGTGACTACACCTTCTACATGATGGGCGACAACGGCTTCCGGGTATGGATTGACAACAAACTTGTGATCGACCATTGGGTGAACGATTGGGATAAAGAGCAGACAAGCACCCCGGTTACGCTCGAAGGCAACCGCAAGTACGATATCAAGATCGAATATTTCGAGGACTTTGGCGGTTCCAACCTGTTTCTGCGCTGGTCCACGCCAACGCTCGCCAAGGAGATCATTCCGGGCAACGCCTTCTATCTTCCGGCAGAGTATACAGGTCCTAAGGCGGCAAACGTTGCCGCGGATGGAAAAACCGTATCGCTTAGCATGCTCTCCGGGCTTGGCGAACTGCCGGCTGATCTGAATAATCACCTTACGGTCATGGCGAATGGCCAACCGGTCTCCGCTTCGCAGATTGCATCCGGCGAGGATTCCGCAAGCTTGACGGTTAGCCTGGCGAAGATCGTTCTGCCTGGTCAAACGGTCTCCCTTGCTTACGACGGTCAAGGCAATCTGAACTATGCGGATGGAACAGCCGTTAAAGCTTTTGCGTTTAGTCCTTCCAACTTCTCCGAGGTAACGGACTACTCGCCAATCGCAATCGCGATGTCGCTCTACGGCAGCGCGAAGACGAACCGTTCTTTTGCCTGGTATACCCCTTACGACCGTCCGCAAAGCGTACCAACGAACATAAAGGACAGTATCGTGGAGATCGTGCCTGCGGCGGAAGGATTTGATTCGCCGAATAAAATCCGCGTAACGGGCAAGCCGGAGGATACGCGGGTTCTCACGAATTTGAAGATTACAAGCAGCACGACAGGCTCGTTCATCAGCCATAAAGTGCTGGTTGAAGGACTGACCCCGGGCACGGCATACAAGTACCGCCTTGGCGCTGACGGCTATTGGAGCGAGACGGGTTCTTTCACAACGGAAAGCGATAACGAGAACAACTTTAACTTCCTGTATCTGACCGACTCGCAAGGCTCCAATTCGCAGGACTACGATGTTTGGGGCAACACGATGCAGCAAGCCATCACGAAGTTTCCGGATGCGAAGTTTCTGCTTATGACCGGCGACCAGGTTGATGCGGGCGCACTCGAATCGCAGTGGCTGGATTACTTCAAGAAGCCGCAGTCGATTCTGATGAACCTGCCGCTGATGGCTGCTGTCGGCAATCATGAAGGCCCGTATAACGACAACTATTACTACCATTTCAACTATCCCAACGATTCGATCAAGAACCCGCTGCCGCCGGGCAGCGTGTACGCGTATGACTACGGCGACGCGCATATCATGGTCCTTAACACGATGGATATCGGCTGGGACGATGCGCAGAAGGAATCCTTCGAGCAGGAGATTGAATGGCTGAAGCACGAGGTTGCGGAGACGGACAAGAAGTGGAAGATCGTAGCGTTCCACAAAGCAATCTATTCCGTGGGCAACCATGCGCTCGACAGCGATATTCTGGCCCTGCGTCAAAAGATGTATCCGATCTTTGACGAGCTCGGAATCGACGTTGTCCTGCAAGGCCATGACCATACGTTTATGCGTTCATACCAAATGTACGATAACAAGCCGGTCCAGAACGTAGAGACGGATGCGCAAGGCAGGGCCCTTAATCCCGACGGTACGCTCTACATGATCAACAACTCGGCTGCAACGAAGTTCTATGATGTCAAAGACGGTGTTGACCGCTTCTACGCCGCAGTGTTCAAGCAGCCGAAGAAGGCGATTTTCTCCGGCGTCAGCATGACGGATAGCAGCTTCACCATCGATTCCTTTATGACGGGTGAGACGGATCCGTTCGATACGTACACGATTGTACGAGAAGACGAGAAGCCTAAGCCGGTTGAGCAATTGGAAGTAAGCAAATCGGAGGACGGCAAACGGACCATCACCTGGAACAAGCCGGAGGATGACGGGGTCAGAGGCTTCCGTATTTACGAGAAGAACGACAAGCTAGGCATGAACTGGAATGCGTACATACCAACGGTTGCAGGCCAAGACAGCTACCAGTACGTGGTAGACAAAACAAACCTTGACCAGTCCTACCAATTCGTTGTGAAGGCTGTCAACAAACGCGATAACTCGGAAGCGAAAATCGCGACAAGCGTGGGCAACCAACCAGCTGCTCCTACAGCTCCGGTCGTGGACGATGCGCATAACACCTTTGGCTGGACTAACGTAAAAGGTTACGATGCCGTAACCAACTACGAATACAGCGTAGACAACGGCAAAACCTGGAGCCCGGTTACGGCTAACCCTCAGCCAATTGTCGATGGCGACTTTGCTGCCGGAGCGGTGCAGGTTCGCGTCGCGGCGAATGAATCGCTTGGCATTATGGCCGGTACGCCTCTCGTATCGACGAAAGCGTTCACGAAGAATGATACCCGGGATACCTTCCTGCTTACGGGTGAAATGGACCGCGGCCAGCAGCTGAAGGTCAGCGTGAATGTCGAGCAGCTTAAGGACTACGAGGAGGATGCCTATGTGGTGTTCCAGCTGATGAAGGGAAAGAGTCCGCAGCCGATTCTCGTCAGCGCCGTACCGCTCAAGAAGACTAAGCTTGCCATCACGCAGTACTTTAACGAAACCGGTGAAGATTACAAGGTGAAGGTATTCGTCGTGAACAAGTTCGACAGCAAGAACGAGACTCCGGTTCAATTGGCAAGACCGATGCTGTTCCAATAACGGCTGGAAAGAGAGGATCATGTGCAGTGAAAAAAGTTTTGGCAGCCCTACTGGCGTTGTGTATTGTTGTCCTGCCGGCAACCGGCTACGCGGCTGCAGCAGCCTTCGCGCTTAATATAAGCGCGAAGGAAGTGCTGCGCGGCGGAGAGATTACGTTCTCCGGAACGGCAGAGGACGATGTAGTCCTGAAGATCATCCGTCCGAATCAGACAACTTTCTATATGGATGTTATCGAGCCAACTAACGGCACTTATACAGCAACCATTACCATTCCCGAGACGCAGGATTTTGCTCCATGGGGCGTGTATAACGTTGCGGCAACCAGCGGCTCTTCTACGGTGAACAAGACCTTCTCCGTTGTTGAGAAGCTGGGCGAAGGCGGCACGGGTCCGGAGGAGCCTTCCAATCCGGGTAACGGTAACGGAGGTGCGGGTACAACGCCTCCCGCAGCAACCATTCCTGCTGATGCCGGCGACTCGACTGGCTCTACGATCAAGCCGGAGCTTGGCAAAGACGGCTATATGTTCGGCAGCGGCACTTTAGCTTCCGCCATTAGCAGCGCGCAGGGCTCTAGCTCTATTACGGTAGAATTGCCTGCAGCGACCGGCGATGCGGGGAGCGCGTTGAACTTCCCGACAGAGACCTTGAAGACGCTGAAGGACAAGAATCTGGACCTGATTGTGACTTCGGGCAGCTCGACCCTTCGATTCCCTGCAGGTTCAATCGGGACATCCGATACATCGGCGAGCTCGCAGGTTCGCATTGTCGTCAATACGGTTCTGACAAGCGATGCCAAGAACGCCGTTAACCAAGCGCTTCAATCGAACCCGGACTACGCTTCCACGGGCGTTGTGCTTACGGCAACGATTCAAGTGATCAATGGCAGCAGCGTTACGGAGATTCATAATCTGGACAAGCCTGCGGAAGTAACGTTTAAGTTGACGGACGACCAAGCGAAGCAGCTCCATTCCGGTCTGGCTGGCGTTTATTACGTGAACGGCAAGCAGCTTGACTATGTCGGCGGCAAGCTTGAAGGCAATACGTTCAAGTTTAATGCCCGTCATTTCTCGACGTATACCATTCTGGAATATAGCAAGACCTTCGTGGACGTACCAGCTGGCCATTGGGCGGAAGCAGCCGTAAAATCCCTGAGCGCGAAGCATATCGTATCCGGCGTGGACCAGCAGCATTATGCGCCTAACCGCAACATTACGCGCTCGGAGTTCGCGACTATGATGATGCGCGCCGTGGATTACACAGGTAAAGAGGCAGACGCGGCGGCAGCCAATCCGTTCAAGGATGTACCGGCTGGCCAATATTACACCGATGCGGTAACGCGCGCGGCTTCGCTTGGCATTATGTCGGGCTACGGCGGTTCGTTTAGACCAAACGATCCGATTACCCGTGAAGAGGCTGTCGTTACGCTTGTACGGACCGTTAAGTACTTTGAAGTAAAAGATACCGGCAAAGGTGCGCCGGCATTCGCGGATATGAAACAAATCTCGGCTTGGGCAAGCGCCGCCGTCGATCAAGCTTGGAAGCTTGGCTTAATCGAAGGCGACGGCAAGCAGTTCCATCCGAAAGCTGCTCTGACACGCGCGGAAATCGCCGTTATGATTAACCGGCTGATGCCGTAAGGAAGACGAAAGAGGGAGGACCCGGCAAATGTTTAAAAAGCTTTTTGCGGTGGCGATGACCGTTATGTGCTTGACCGGCATTCTGGTGCCTGTCGGATCAAATGCCGCATTTGCGGCTGCGGCCGAAGGAATTACGACCAGGAACGTGGCCATTAACGCGGCAGCAACGGCTTCCGGCCAGTGCAACGCGAACGAAAGTGCCAGCAACGCCGTGGACGGAAAAACCGATACGAAATGGTGCGATAACACTTCCGCCCAGAAGAAATGGCTCAAGCTTGATTTGGGCAAGGAATATTTGGTGAACGAATGGGTGCTGCAGAACGCGGCGATTAACGAGTCCGGCAACAGCCCGTTCTGGAATACGAAAAACTTCAGACTTCAAAAAAGCGATGACGGCGAGACATGGACGGACGTTGACGTCGTGACGAACAACGCCCAGACGATTGTTGACCGTTTTGTTACCCCGTTCACTACGCGGTATCTCCGTCTCTATATCGACAAAGCGGCGTATGACAGCAACATCGCCCGAATCTATGAGCTGGAAGTATACGGGGTTGAAGCCGACCAAATTCCGGCCGAACCGGAGACGAATCTGTCGCCAATCGATTACGTAGATCCTTTCATTAATACGCTGGGCGATAACGGTCAGACCAACCCTGGCCCTACAACGCCGTTTGGTCTGGTATCGCTTGGTCCGGACAGCGACGGCGGAGCATTCAGCGGGTATTACTACGAGAACAAAAATCTGAAGGGCTTCTCCCATCTTCGCTTCAGCGGCGTAGGCTGCAGCGGCGGAGGCGGCAACATCCTGATGATGCCGGAGACGCGCGATTTTACGAAGAACGTTGCGGAATACAAGCAGAAGTATGACAAGAGCAGCGAGCAGGCATCCGCAGGCTTTTACGGCGTAACGCTTGCCTCCGGCATTAACGTGCAGCTGACTTCCTCCGATAACGTAGGATTCCACAAGTATACGTTCCCGGATGCGGCCAATACCGGTTCCGTTCTGGTCGATCTGTCGAACTCCTACGCGGGTATGGTGGATGCGAACCTGAAAGTAACGGGCAGCAACGAAATTACGGGGATGATCAAATCCCAGAACGTCTGCGGCCATGGCTACTACACGATCTATTACTCGATTCAATTCGATCATGACTTTGATTCCTACAGCTCGTGGCAAGGCGATTCCGTAGGCGCTGTAGCTCAGCGCAGCGGCTCGAACAGCGGCGTATGGCTGAACTTTAACACCGCAGGCAGCAAGACGGTTCAAGCGAAGGTAGGTCTGTCCACGATTAGCGTGGAGCAGGCGCAAGCGGAACGCGGCTTGTACTCGGACTGGAATTTCGACGCCAGACACGAGGAAGCAAGAGCAGCTTGGAGCAATGTGCTGAACAAGGTTGAAATCACGGATGCGGATGAGCAGAACAAGCGCGTATTTTATACGCAAATGTACCATTCTTATCTTAGCCCGAAAAACGTAACAAGTTCGGCCGGCACGTTCAAAGCAGGCAGAGACGAGAATACGATTCGCCAGGCTTCCGAGCTGGGCAATGACTTCGAGTATTACAACGGCTGGACGACATGGGACGACTTCCGAAAATACGCGATGTTCTCCTTGTTCGAGCCGCAGC
Source organism: Paenibacillus glycanilyticus NBRC 16618 (assembly GCF_004000805.1). GTDB lineage: Bacteria > Bacillota > Bacilli > Paenibacillales > Paenibacillaceae > Pristimantibacillus > Pristimantibacillus glycanilyticus. The sequence continues at coordinate 61,040 of NZ_BILY01000007.1, read as the reverse complement.
GCTACAACAACATGGTGAAGTCGCTTGTGGATCTGTACAGCACCCGCGGCACGTATACCCAATGGGGCGACGGTTATTGGCCAAGCCCAACGGTTCGGAACGAATTCAACGGACAAGTTATTCTTGATGCGTACGCGAAAGGCTTCCAGGACTTCGACGTCTATAAGGCGTTAAAAGGAATGGCGGTTGACGCGGACAACTTCTCCATCAGCGACGGAGAGATCTCCGGCAAGCTGGAGAAAGCGAACAGTGCATCGTTCCCGATGAAGCTAGCCCAGCTGATCGGAGACAAAGCAACATTCGAGAAGTACAAAGAGCTAGCTCTTTCTTACAAAAAGCTGTGGAACAAGGCGCAAGTAGATGAAAAAGGCATCCCAACCGGCTTCTTTACGCCAAACGGAACAACGGTTGGAGCAGGCGACATTCAAGCGGTTGACCGTTATGCTTATCAGGGCAACCTGTGGCAATACCGCTGGTCCGCGCCGCAGGATATCAACGGCCTTGCCGAGCTGATGGGCGGCAAGACGGAGATGGCGAAGCAGCTGAAGCACTTCTTCGAGATTGACGAGTATATGGCGATCAACGAAGAAGATATCTCGGCGCCGTATTTGTTCAACTATCTGGGTTATCCATACCTGACGCAATACTATTCAAGAGAGTTTACGACGGAAGTCGTGACGCAGAAATACCATAACCACGGGGCTTACGCTTATCCGCTTAAATCCCGCGTATACCGCGACGATCCGGAAGGCTACCTGTCTTCGATGGACGATGACGCGGGCGGCATGTCCTCCTGGTACGTCTTCAGCGCGCTTGGCTTATTCCCTGGCAACCCGGGTGAAGGTTACTTCCTGATCGGCTCGCCGATCTTCTCGGAAGTGAAACTGCACATGGGCAGCGGGAAGACGCTTGTGATTAAGGCGGATAACGTCTCGAGCGAGAACCGCTTTATCCAATCGGCAAAGCTGAACGGCAAAGACTTCAATCAGTCCTGGATCAAGTACGATGATCTGATGGCTGGCGGCACGCTTGAGTTCCAAATGAGCAGCACGCCGAACATGAGCTGGGGCGCGAAAGCCAGCGCTGCTCCTCCAACGGTTGATTACAATGCGGACATGGACAATGATTTCAACCATGAGCAGCTGATCCCTGAGAAATCGACTTGGAAATATGACGACAAAGGCAAGGAAGCCGGCGAAGGCTGGACGCAAGTAGATTTCGACGACAGCAGCTGGAGCTCCGGGAAAGCGATGCTGGGTTATGACAGCTACGGCAAACCGGCAACGACGGTCAGCTACGGACCTAATGCCAACAATAAGTATGTAACCACGTATTTCCGCAAAACCTTCGACGCGAAGGATCTGGACGGCATCCTTGAACTGGACGGCAGCCTGATCCGCGACGACGGCGCAATCGTATACTTGAACGGACATGAGATTTTCCGTACGAATATGCCTTCCGGCGCCGTAAACTACAGCACGTTTGCCAATGCGACGGTTGGCGATGAGCGGGATAAGAATGGCTTCATTATCGATCCTTCTTACCTCGTTGAAGGCACCAACGTGTTGACGGCGGAAGTGCATCAGGTGAACGCAACCAGCTCGGATATCGCGTTCGAATTTAGTCTAGAAGCGGTACGCAAGCTGAACATTCCGGCTGCTCCAACCCATCCGGTTGTTGATGACAAAGCCAATACGATTGGCTGGACGCCTGTAGAAGGCATCGGCAACGCATCGGATTACGAGTTCAGCACGGATGGCGGCAAGTCTTGGAAGCAAGCGAAGGCGAATCCGCAAACCGTTGGACCGCTGAACTATGCCCCAGGTATTGTTCAAGTTAGAGTTATGGCGAACGCGGCGGCCAATCGCGCAGCAGGCGAAGCCCTTCTGTCTACCGAGGCTTATACCTCGGACGTGAAGTGGGATGTGTATGACCTGGATGCCGATATTCACCAGGACGGCAACATGGTGGTGGATGTTACCGGTACGCTTAAAGGCGACTATACCGATTCGGCGGTTGTTGTCTTCCAGCTGATGGATGGCAAAGAACACGCTTGGGTATCCAGCGCGGTGCCGGTGCAGACCGGAAGCTTCGACATCTCGCAAATCTATAACGTAGACGCTAGCAAATACAAGGTTAACGTATACCTTGTCAACGAATTTAACGGAGATATCTACGAATCGCCGCTCTGGCTGGCCGATCCAATCGTGCAGCAGTCGGAGCCGGGATCGCTTCCGGATCCGGAGGGGCCGCCAGTAACCGAGGAGCCGCTGCCGGAACCAATTCCGCTGCCGGATCCGAAGCCGGATGAGCCGGAAGAACCGGAAGTGCCGGAGACGGGAATGAAGATTCAATTCGAGGACCGTGCGGAATGGACTTCCGCTGCGCATCCGAACGGTGGCGGCGGTCTGTCTACGGAAGCAGGCAACGGCGGAACGGTTGTTGCCCATACGTTTGGCGGGGCATGGCTTGCTTACAACGTTGATTTTGGCACTACAGGCTACAATAACGTGACCGTCCAATACGATGCTCCAACGGATAAGGTGCCGGCTGGCTCCAAGCTGGAGTTCCGACTCGGCAGCGTGACTGGCGAGTTCGTGGGCACGGTTAATATGGAAGACAAGAATGCGGGCTGGGGAAGCTATATAACCACCAAAGCGAACCTGACGAGAACCCTTACCGGACAGCAGAAGCTGTATGTGGTGATGGTGGCGGGCACGCCTAACAATCTTCCGTACATCGGCAACTTCGACTGGTTCAAGTTCGATTATGAGAAGATTAGAACGGATTACGCCAAGCTTGAGCTTGAGAGCTATGACGAGTGGACAACGGATGTAAACACAGGCAATAACAATACGCCGCTGAAGACGGAAGCGGGCAAGGGCGGGGTTGGCCAGCAGGTAGCCAATACGTTTAACGGTGCATGGGTTGCTTACAAGCGTATGGACTTTGGAAGTGATGGCGTGGACAAATTCTCGATCGAATACGCGGGCAACACGACCAACACCTTTAACAACTCGGCAGTAGAGGTTCGTCTTGGCAGTCCGACAGGCACTCTTGTTGGAACGGTAGCAACACCGCCAACCGCGGCTGCTTGGGGAACGTATGCTACGGTAAGCGGCAGCTTGACGCAGAAGCTGACCGGTCTTCAAGATTTTTATCTGGTATTTACCGGATCAGCAGCAAACGGAGAGACCGGCAAGAAATATATCGGCAACTTCGATAATGCTTCCTTCTCCTTGAGCGTGCAGGAGCCGGAAGAACCGGAACAACCGCAGCAGCCGGAGCAAGAGCAAATTACCGTTCAATTCGAGAACAAGACCGAATGGAATACCGCTCTGAACACGTTTAACAATCAAGCTATGAAGATTGAGAACAATAATGGCGGCCAGACGATCGGCAATACGTACACAGGCGCATGGCTGGGCTTCAAGGACGTTGATTTTGGCTCGGAGAAAGGCAAAAACCAAGTATCCATTGTCTACGACGCACCAACGAATAGAGCCCCTGCGGATGTAAAAGCAGAGATCAGACTCGGCAGCCCAACAGGTACCTTGGTCGGAACGGTAGCGATCCCTAATACGGGCAGTACATGGGGTCAATACAATACGGCGACAGCGGATCTGAATACGACGATCAAAGGCAAGCAGGATTTGTATATCGTATTGACAGGCAGCACAACTTCGAGTCTGCTTTACGTAGGCAACTATGACAGCTTAACCTTTGGCTACAAGACGGTTCGCAGCGACTTTGCGAAGCTGGAGCTGGAATCGTACGACGAATGGACAACGGCTGTGAACCCGCTCAACAACAATACGCCGCTGAAGACGGAAGCGGGTAAAGGCGGAGCGGGCAAGCAAGTCGCGAACACGTTCAATGGCGCATGGTTGGCCTACAAACGAATGGACTTCGGTACGGAAGGTGTTAATACGTTCGCAGTTGAGTATGCGGGCAATACCACTAACTGTTTTACGAACTCCGCAGTTGAAATACGCCTCGGTAGTCCAACAGGTACGCTCGTAGGTAAAATCTCCACTCCTCCTACGGCAGGAAACTGGGCAACCTATGACACCGTAAGCAGTGCCTTGACGCAAAAGCTAACAGGCATTCAAGATGTATACCTGGTGCTTACCGGCTCGGTCGGCAATGGCGAGACAGGCAAGAAATACATCGGCAATTTCGATAACGCAGCATTTTCGTTAAAAGTATAAGGCACTAACAAGCACAGCCCCCAATCCTTTTGAAGGATTGGGGGCTGTGTTTATTTACTCACAATTATTTTGAAGCCAAATACTTAATTCATCTATATCCATCGTTTTAGTAGCGACTTTTATAGCTACTTCATACAACTCATCATCATCGGCAATTAGCTCTTGGTTGTGGATAGCAAGAAAAACATAACAAGTTAAGACGGCAGTGCGTGTTTATTTGCATCGTTAAATGCGTGAGCAGTGGCTAATGTATAAAAATAAACAGCGGCCTTCCTAAATAATCCGGGATAGAGTTCTTGTGAGAATGATTCCATGAAGGGTTGCTCAGCAATGAAATCAAGTCTTCCTCTATCCTTAATACCAGGTAGGCCGCCGTATACTTTTAATTGTTCATCATGAATTTGAATAATCTGCTCTGCGGTAAGTTGTACATACATTAACTTTTCGACAACCTTTTAAGTGTCTTGTCGTATTATTTCATGCCTTTTTTCATAGCTTCTTCAACGACCCGATCACTGGCAACGGTTGTTTTGATAGTTTCTTGTTTATTAGCCACATCCTTCTCCTCCTCTTTGCCCTCCAAGAACAGTCCTCCCCTACAAACGTGCTAGTAGAGAATATGTCCTTTAATAGGTTAATCATACCAATGCGATAGATGATTGCCTAGAATACGTTATTTACTGTCGCAAAAGAGCGCAATAACTATCGTAATAAACAAGCCGCTATTCAAAACTAAGTCTTAGTAAAAGCTTGGCTTGAATAGCGGCTGTTAATTCGCTTAAGAATTCAGAAACGCCTCGCGTTGGCGAAGCTCAATCCGGCGAATTTTTCCTGAGTTGGTTTTTGGCAGCTCGTTAATGAATTCGATTTTACGCGGATATTTGTATGGCGCCGTTACGGATTTGACGTGATCCTGCAGCTCTTTGACCAGCTCCGGGGAGCCGGAGATGCCGTCCCTCAACACGATAAACGCCTTCACGATATGGCCGCGGATTTCGTCCGGACTTGCGACTGCCGCACATTCCTTGACGGAGGGGTGCCGGAGCAAGGCTTCCTCAACCTCAAACGGTCCAATTGTATAGCCGGAGCTGATAATAATATCGTCCCCGCGGCCTTCGAACCACAGATAACCTTCCTCATCCTTGCTCGCGCGGTCGCCGGTGATGAAGTATGAACCAACAATGTTGGCGCCTTTGCGTTCGGGATCCTTGTAATACGACTTGAACAGGGCAGGCATGTCGGTATGAACGGCAATACTGCCGACCTCTCCCATCGGCTGGGGACGGCCTTCGTCATCAATAATCTCGACGAGACCCGGAACGATAGACTTGCCCATGGAGCCAATCTTGATCGGGGAATCCTTGAGATTGCCGATCAAGAGCGTATTTTCCGTCTGGCCGTAGCCGTCGCGGATGATGAAGCCGAACAGCTCCTCGAACTGTTTGATCACGGCTTGGTTAAGCGGCTCGCCTGCCGATACCGCGCTACGGATCGACGACAGGTCGTAACCGGATAAACCATCCGTCTTCGCCATAATGCGGTATTCCGTTGGCGTGCAGCACATCACCTGAACCTGGTTTTCCTGAATGATCCGCAAGTAACGCTCCGCGCTGAACGAACCGTTATAGATCAAGCCGGTTGCGCCACTGCCCAGCACGGATAAGAACGGCGTCCAGATCCATTTCTGCCAGCCGGGCGCAGCGGTTGCCCAGACCAGATCGGAGCTTTGGATACCAAGCCATGCAGCGGTGATGCGCAGATGCGCGTAGCCCCATCCGTGGCTGTGAACGACGCCTTTTGGATTGCCGGTTGTCCCCGACGTATAAGCGAGAATCGCCATATCATCGCGGTGGGTAGCCTCGGATTCGCGTTCCTCGGGCTGTCCTTCCACTAAAGAGCCAAGAGTAATCCAGCCGCCCGTTTGTCCGCCGCTTGCGTCAATCCGGAACTGAAGCGCCGGCAGCTCTTCCGTAATGTTGTCTACTTCAGCGGCACCTTCGGCCCAGGCGATAACCGCACGCGCTTCGGAATGCTGGAGGCGGTAGGAGAGATCCTTCGCCCGGAGCATTTCGGAGGATGGAATAATGACAAGGCCAAGCTTCAAGCAGGCTAAGTAGATCATATACGCTTCGATAGTTCTTGGGACCATGACGAGGACGCGGTCGCCTTTTACCAGACCTAGTTCGTTCAAGCCGCCCGCTAGCCGGTTCACCTGCTTCAGCAGGTCGTTATATGTAATTGACGTGGTATGGCCCTGATCGTCCAGCAAGCGGAGCGCAAGCTTGTCCGACTTGTGGCGCTCAATCTCAGAGCTGATGTTATAGTGTTCGGGTGCGATCCATTGATCGAAGTTCATTAGGGCCTACTCCTTTGTCGAGTGCGTGATTCGCAGCTAATTAGCGACAGTATAGCATAGGTTGCGAACATGAAAAAGAAGACTTCCGCCGAATGCGGAAGTCTTCTGTGCTTAACTGTTAGCCCTCTTCGTCTGCGAGCTCTTCTTCGAATTCCGCAACGCTTTCTCTGCGGCGTTCGTTCTTTTCCTCGAGCTGGTTTTGCTCCGTGCCGCTGATCTCCGAGCTGAACTCGTTCAAATACTGTTCAGTCTCCTGGATATTTTGCTGCGTGTTAGCGATATGCTCCTGCAGATGTTCTGCATTGTCCGCGCGATTGTCCGGCTTTGCCATACGTATACCTCTCCTTTATTCGTGTTGGTAGTCGGGCACCGCTTAGCACCCAACAGCTATTGTGACCCAAAGGCTGGATTTTTTATGCAAAAATAAACCAAAGTTAATTGTCTAAAGATTGGTTTTTCTGTTTAATGATATAAGAGGGCTTGTACAAGCCCGGCTTACGTCCAATCCAGCTGTATATCGGGAAGCGAATATAGAACTATTTTCAAATAGGAGGGCGGCTTTCTATGTCGGAAATTACGGTTGAATGTCCAAGTTGCGGTCACAAAAATCAGGTTGAAGCCCTGAAGCTGAGGCAGGCCAAATGCGAAGTATGCCACGAAAGCTTCATTCAAGAAGAGGTTATTCCGGCCGACTTATCGGATGAAGAGATTGCAAGCAGCGTAGAATCGCCTCCTTCGGTAAGGCAGGAGGAAGAGGTCGATACCGACTCCTGGTCCGCCAAGATTGGCGATTACGAGGAGCAAGTGAAATACGTAAACAAAGGCTTCTGGTCCAAGGTGAGAAAATACGCGGGCAAGGTGCCTTTCTCCCATGAAGCGGTGGCGATGTACTATTGCGCGATGGACCCCAATACCCCGGTAAAAGTAAAAGTTACCGCAATCAGCGCGCTAGCTTACTGGATTCTGCCGATCGATCTTGTGCCGGATATTTTCCCGGTTATCGGTTACGGGGATGATGCTACGGCGATTTTCGTTGCCTATAAGGCCATCAGTTCGCATATTACGGACGAGCACCGGGATAAGGCTGCAACCTTTTTTGCGAAATAACGGTTAAATATTTGTAAAGTACCTCGCTTATCGTTAGCGGGGTATTTGCATCGGAAAATGATTCAGTCAGGAAAGGGCTAGGAGGAAGCAGCAACGTGAATATGACGGAAGAGAGATGCGCGATAGTAACGGTAGAGGCAAGGCGGAAAAAGGTGCTGGCCTACATCCATTCGGATGCGGAGGGCTGGAAAGAGGCCGGGACGGCTCAGCAGCTCCAGCAGGTGTATGAACAGCATCGTCCGCTGTATTACGATATTTATATGGACCTCTGCAAAGGGGAATGGCTGGCGAGGGGCGAAGCCATGGAGCTGTCTGCAGCAGATGTGTGCGTGTTATTCCGAATGATTACCGAAGGCTTGTCCTGTACCTCCGAGATGATCTTCATGGCCAGATACAAGCAGGAGCTCGAGCCGGGCAACAAGAAGGATAGAGGCAGACTCGACAGCTACTATCGAAGATTGAAGGAACGCTTGAAGCTGTACGGCATTACAACCGAGCATTATACGGTGAAGCCGGGGACCAGGTATTTCGTCATCTATCCGGAGCAATGGAACGAGGAGAGCGGGAAGCGTTGACCTTCCTTGTCGGCAGGTATATGCTGACCTTAGTGGCTATACCGGTTGCAAAGGTGGGGAAAGCATGAATTCGAACAGCTTTTACGATGCAAAGTGGAGAGATGGGGAGTTCCGGCCCAAGATCATGGCGTATTACTACAAGCAGTGGGAGGATTTCCACATGGGCTTCCATCAGCACGACTGGACGGAGTTCATGTACGTTATTTCCGGAAACTGCACGGTGGAGACGAATAAGGACGTTATCGCGATGCGCAAAGGCGATCTTATTATGCTGGACGCCGGCGTACCGCATAGGCTGATCGTCGAGAGCGGCAGTCCGTGCCGGATGCTGAACGTAGAGTTTGGCTTTCAGCCCTGCGACGGCATCTACCCGTCCATGAATCAAATGGCCAATCATAATCCGATGTTCGCGAAGCTCTTGGAGCAGCGGCTCGATACCATTGTGCTGAGAGACTATGAAGATATTCAGGTGAACCTGCGGAATCTCGTGTTTGAGCTGGATCTGGGCGGCGAAGGCAAGGAGCAGGGGCGCGAGCTGATGACCAATCTTCTGATGTCCCAGCTGCTCGTCCGCGTTGGAAGGCTAGTTGCCGTTGAGGCGAAAAATAGCACGGAGCGCCAAATCCATCAATACGTGCGGCAAGCAACGGAATACATTCATCAATATTATGACACCGCTATTCAGGCCAAAGATATTGCGGCTGCCGTTAATCTTCATCCCGTGTATCTCCAGCGTATTTTCAAATCGAATATGAACAAGACCATTAATGAATATCTGGTGGACTTGCGTATGGATAAAGCCAAAATGCTGCTCGCCAGGACGGATGTGCCCATCATCGAGGTGGCTGATCATATCGGGCTGAACAGCCGCCAATATTTCAGCATGCTGTTCAAGAAAATGACGGGCATATCGCCTGCCGAATACCGCAAATCCAAGAATACGATCTCCAGCTGGACCGATTATGAAGTTGAAATAGTTGACAACATCTAACGCAAGCTGTTGCGAATGTGGAAACGCCTTCTTTTTCCGCCTGCTAGAATAAGGGTAAAGAAAGACAACACCCTTATAGGCGAAGAGGAGGCGTTTTTTATGAGTTTTAAGGTGGCGTTTGTAGGTGCGGGAAGTATCGGGTTCACGCGCGGCTTGATGAGAGACTTGCTCGCCGTGCCGGAGTTTAAGGATATTCAGGTTGCTTTTACAGACATTAACGAACATAATCTCGACATGGTGACCCAGCTTGTGCAGAGGGATATCAACGAAAATGGCTTGTCCATTGAGATCCAGGCCACAACCAACCGCAGAGAGGCGCTTAAGGATGCGCGTTACGTGTTCTGCGTGGTACGGATTGGCGGACTTGAAGCGTTCCAATACGATATCGACATTCCGCTCAAATACGGCATCGACCAATGCGTCGGCGATACGCTCTGCGCGGGCGGCATCATGTACGGCCAGCGCGGCATTGCCGAGATGCTGAACATCTGCAAGGACATCCGCGAGGTAGCGGAACCAAACGCGTTGCTCCTCAACTATGCGAACCCGATGGCGATGCTGACTTGGGCTTGCAACAAGTACGGCGGTGTACGTACCATCGGTCTCTGCCATGGCGTACAAGGCGGCCATCACCAGATCGCGCGCGCACTGGGCCGGGAGAAGAAGGATGTCGACATCATCTGCGCGGGCATTAACCATCAGACTTGGTATATCTCGGTTAAGACGGACGGTATTGACCGTACAGGGGATCTGTTGGAGGCATTCGAAGCGGTGCCGGAATTCGCTCAGACCGAAAAGGTCCGCATCGACATGCTGCGCCGCTTCGGCTACTACTCCACCGAATCCAACGGTCACTTGAGCGAATACGTGCCGTGGTACCGCAAACGCGCCGATGAGATCAAGGACTGGATCGATCTTGGCGTATGGATTAACGGCGAGACCGGCGGCTATCTCCGCGTCTGCACCGAAGGTCGCAACTGGTTCGAGACCGACTTCCCGAACTGGATGAAGGCAGAGCCGTTCAAGTACACGGCCGAGAACCGCGGCGAAGAGCATGGTTCTTACATTATTGAAGGCCTCGAGACAGGCCGGGTCTACCGCGGTCACTTCAACGTCGTGAATAACGGTGTGATCACCAACCTGCCGGACGATGCCATCATCGAAGCGCCAGGTTATGTCGACCGCAACGGCATCAACATGCCGGTTGTCGGCGACCTGCCGCTCGGCCCAGCAGCCGTCTGCAACGTCAGCATCTCCGTCCAACGCATGGCCGTAGAAGCCGCCGTCCACGGCGACGACAAGCTGCTCCGTCAAGCGATGATGATGGATCCGCTCACCGGAGCGGTGTGCAATCCGAAGGAAATTTGGCAGATGGCTGATGAGATGCTGGTTGCGCAGGCGAAGTGGCTGCCGCAGTATACGGAAGCAATTGCGGCAGCGGAGGAGCGGTTGGGACGAGGTAACTTGTTGCCAACACGGGAGAATTATCAAGGCGCTGCGCGCTTGAAGACGAAGTCGATCGAGGAGCTCAGCCAGGACCGGGAAGCGGCGACTCGCAACGCGATCGAGTCGGATAAGGCGAAGGAGCGGCCTGCGGCCGGGGTTTGAGGTAGTTAATTCACTCTTGCTAGTTAAGTCTACTATGTAATCTTTTGACTCAAGCTAAGAAGTGCATATGTTCCCGCATACGGTGCTTGTAGAAGTAATAAAAATACCGCAAATCGATCAGCAGTTGTAATATCGAAAATTTCTGAAACCAAATAGGATGCCATTTTCCAGAAGGAAATGGCATCCTATTTTAATATCTATTAAATTTACTCTGCTTCATTATAGTAAAGTTTGGAAACGCATTCATCCAATTAATTTTACATGTATTGAAACTATCTTTACCTCTTGCGAAGGTGGCCCAAAAATAAAAAATACTTACATACAAGTTAAATTCAAGGGGGATAACCCTTTAATTTGATCCTTATTATGAAAGCGTTTTCCTTCTATAATCTTGTTCAGAAGGAGGTGGCCGCCAAGCTTAGCAGAGAGGGTCAGACACAATAACAATCTACTTCATAGAGAATCAGCGCGCAGAGATGATTCACGTTAAGTCGTAGGTACAATGTTGTGACAAGCCATATCAAAATCCCAGGAGGTAGATTATGTTTAAGTTGAAAAAGAAGGTTATGACAGCAGTACTGGCAGCATCCATGAGTATCGGTTTATTCGCGGCAACGGCAAATGCGGCAACAGACTACTGGCAGAACTGGACGGATGGCGGCGGAACGGTGAACGCGGTTAACGGTTCCGGCGGCAACTATAGCGTGAATTGGTCGAATACCGGCAATTTCGTGGTAGGTAAAGGCTGGACTACCGGCTCGGCATCCCGGGTAATCAACTATAACGCGGGCGTATGGGCGCCAAGCGGCAATGGCTATCTGACTCTTTACGGCTGGACTAGAAACTCCCTGATCGAATATTACGTGGTAGACAGCTGGGGTACATACCGGCCTACCGGTACTTATAAAGGGACGGTGAGCAGCGACGGCGGCACTTACGACATCTATACGGCTCAACGCGTTAACGCGCCGTCCATTGATGGAACGGCTACCTTCACGCAATACTGGAGCGTCCGTCAATCGAAGAGAGCAACTGGCAGCAACGTCGCCATTACGTTCGCCAACCATGTTAACGCTTGGAAGAGCAAAGGCATGAACCTGGGCAGCAGCTGGTCCTACCAAGTCCTCGCGACGGAAGGCTATCAAAGCAGTGGCAGCTCGAACGTAACGGTGTGGTAATCTGCTAAGTTACTAAGAGTGCCTGATTGCTTTTTACCATAGTAAAAAAGAGCCAAGGCCGGCCGGTCACCCTGACGGCGGCCTTCTCTATTTCGAATGCTCAAAGGAGAATAACCGATGAGAAAGCTTTTAACCTGCTCTCTATTAGCAGTATTAATCTTGGTTAGCGCTTGCTCGGAGGAGCCGCAGCCGGACAAGGACGCGCAGAAAAAGCCTGTTCAAGACGCAGCCGTGGTTCAGCCTGCCAAGTCGGAGGACAATAAGGACGATAGCTTCGTGCTGGTGAAAGGCGGAGCTTTTGCCAATACGAAATCCAGCTACCATGGCAAAGACATCAAGCTTCCGGACTTCTATATCGGCAAATACGAGGTCACGCAGGAAGAATGGGTTAACGTGATGGGAAGCAACCCCTCCCAGTTCAGCGGCGCCAAGCTGCCGGTCGAGATGGTCAGCTGGTACGACGTCATTGAATATTGCAATGCGAGAAGCGCGAAGGAAGGGCTTAAGCCTTACTACAGCATCGACAAGAACGCGAAGGATCCGAATAACAAGAGCGAACACGATCAGCTCAAATGGACGGTTACAATTAATGAGGGCACCAACGGTTACCGGCTGCCGACGGAGGCGGAATGGGAATATGCCGCAAGCGGCGGACAGCAGAGCAAGAGCTTTACCTACAGCGGAAGCAATAATGTGAACGAAGTCGCCTGGTATTGGAGAAACGCCGGGGACAAGTATCTAGAGGGAGACTGGACCTGGCCTGCGATAGAGAACAATCACGATACGACCAAAACGATTGGCATCAAGAAGCCTAACGAATTAGGCTTATACGATATGACGGGGAATGTACGGGAATGGTGCTGGGACTGGTACGTTGGGCAGGATGTACCGCAAGGCGCGATGCGGGTCGTCAAAGGCGGCGGCTGGATTGGCGATATCGGCAGCGCCGTGTCTGCCTTCCGGGGCAAGTTCGAGCCTAACGGCTTTGGGCCGGATCAAGGGTTCAGATTGGTTCGTGGGGAGTAGACGGTGGCCACGCACATAGGCATTATTGTAAAAAGCACACCCTATCGGGAGCGAAGTTCGTGAAGAACCAGCGGCTGATGGGGTGTGCTTTGTGTTATTGTATACCTATACAATGATTAGGAACGATGGTGACTATGAAAATCCAGCTAGACAATTACACAATAGACGTGAACGTCCTTTATGGCGTCAGAAAGAAGCTGTATCTCCAGATGGATTCGATGGGGCATATTACGGTGAAGGCTCCTAACGATACAAGCGATGAAATGATTCAGCAGGCTGTGAAGCAGCATGAAAAGGAAATCGTGAGCAGACTGCAGGCTATTGAGAAGGTACAAGCAGCAGCGCCTAAGACCAGAGAGTATGAGGACGAAGGAAGATTCCTTCACCTTGGCAAGTATTATTCTCTCCATGAATTGATCGAGACGGAAGGCTTAACGGAAGAGGAGCTGAGGCTGAATCTCCGGAAGTTTTATTTTGCAAGCAGTAAGAAGGTTGTAGCGGAGCGGATTAAGCCCTATCAGGAGAAGCTGAAAGCAAAGCCTAAGTCCATTGACATTGTCGAATCGGCGACCAAGTGGGGAAGCTGCAGCTCCAGCAAAAAGCTCACCTTCAACTATCGCCTCGCGATGGCGCCGGTTGAAGTAATCGATTATGTCATTATCCATGAGCTCTGCCATCTTACGCATATGAACCATGACCGTTCATTCTGGCGTCTAGTCGGGAGCATCATGCCCGATTACAAGGACAAGGAAGCGTATCTGGCCCGTTACGGGCAGGCGATGACGCTGTAGTTGCCAGTTTTTATCTATAGACATGAATGTCGGGATGTAACAGTATAATAGTGGAGCGATCTGTTTAAAAAAGAGAGAGGAACAAAACGGTTCTTACAGCCCAACAACTGTAGGATCCCGTTTGCATCTCTCTCTTTTTTATGTCGAATTTAGCAGAAATCCTAATTCTTTAGTGCTATAGTAAATCTATTGACATCCAATGATAGAAACGGAAAGCAAGGAGGTTTAAGGCCTTTGGAAAATAAACGTATATCCTGCGACTGGTCCTACAGCGAGATTGTCAATTACGGCATCCAGCAGAATCATGTACCGGTCGTTCGATCGATAGAGATACATAATCATACGGAAGAAGATCTTGCTAACTTTACGGTCCGGATTACGGCCGAGCCGGATTTTGCTTACGAGTGGAGCAAAAGCTACAGCCTGCTGCCTGCCGGCCAATCGCTCAATCTCGGAACGGTAAATCTGCAGATGTCGGCGTCTTATCTAGCTAATCTGTCCGAACGGTTGACCGGGACGCTTACTTTGCAAGTGCTTCAAGGGGACTCGGAAGTCTACCGCGAGCGCGGGACGATAGCCGTATTAGCCTTCGATGAGTGGAGCGGGCTTGCCGTGCTGCCGGAGCTGACGGCGGCTTTTGTCATGCCGAATCATCATCATATTGCGTTGGTCGTCCGAGAGGCCGCGGATATTTTGGCCAAATGGACCGGAAGCTCCTCGTTCACCGCTTATCAGAGCAAGGATCCGAACAAGGTACGTACGCAAGCGGCTGCCATTTACGCAGCTTTGCAGAACCGGAAAATCGCGTATAACGTGGCGCCGCCAAGCTTTGAAGTCATTGGGCAGCGCGTACGTCTGCCGGAGACGATTTTTACGCATCGCATGGGGAATTGTCTGGACCTGTCTCTTCTCTACACGGCTTGTCTGGAGGCGGTTGGATTGCATCCGCTGCTCGTCTTCACGAAGGGGCATGCGTTCTCCGGCTTATGGCTGGAGGAGGAGACTTTTGCGGAAAGCGTGCAGGATGATATCTCCGTCCTAACGAAGCGGATCGCATCGGGAATGAACCAGATCTGCGTGGTGGAAGCGACGGCTTTCGTGGAGGGAGAGACGGCAAGCTTTGATCAAGCGGTTGGATTAGCCGAAAAACATCTCCAGGATCCCGATCAATTCGACTTACTGCTGGATATTCGAAGAGCCCGGTCTGCGGCGGTACGCCCGCTGCCGATTCGTACGGCTACGCCCGAAGGCTGGGTTGTAGAGCCTCAAGCGGTGACACCCGGCGAGACGGATGCCGCTGCGCCTGGGCTGGTTGATGTTTTCGAAAAACCGCTCGAAGTGGACGCTTTGTCGCAATCCCCACGCCAGAAGTTATGGGAACGCAGGCTGCTCGATCTGACGCTTAGGAATTCGCTTCTTAACTTCCGTTTGTCCAAGTCGAGTATTCCGGTTATTACCACTCAGTTAGGAGATTTGGAGGATGCGCTGGCAGACGGCGAGGAATTCCAGTTGCTTGCTAAGCCTAATGACTGGCAGAACAACGGCCGGAATGCGGATTTGTACCAGAGCATTAATAACGATCACCCGCTCGCTCAGCTTCTGAGAGAGGAGTTCAACCGGAAGCGTCTGCGCGTCGATCTGGATGCGGTGGAGCTGGAGAGAAGAATGGTGCATCTGTACCGTTCGGCCCGAGTCTCCCTTGAGGAAAATGGGGCCAATACGCTGTATCTGGCGCTGGGCCTTCTGAAATGGTATGAGACTCCGGTCAGCGAGCTGCCTCGTTATGCGCCAATCGCTTTGATCCCGGTTGATATTATCCGGAAGTCCTCGCGGCAAGGTTATGTCATCCGGGCAAGAGACGAAGAGCCGCAGATGAACATTACGCTGCTGGAGATGCTGAAGCAGGATTACGGCATCGAAATTGACGGGTTGGACCCTCTGCCTCGCGACGAGAAGGGCATTGCCCTGAAGCAGGTATTCCATGTGTTCCGCCATGCGCTTATTCAGGTGCCAAGGTGGGATGTGGAGGAAACCGCCTACCTGGGCTTGTTCTCCTTTGGCCAATTCGTCATGTGGAATGATATCCGCACGCATGCCGATAAGCTTGCCCGGAACAAAATCGTGGCCAGCCTGATGGAGGGCCAGTTGAAATGGGAAGAGCAGCCGGAGGAGACAACTCCGCTGGATCTGGATCATCCAACCCGGTTATCCATTCCGATTAGCGCGGATTCCTCGCAGTTATCGGCGGTTCGCGCGGCGGCAGGCGGCCAAAGCTTTGTGCTTCATGGCCCTCCGGGAACGGGCAAATCCCAGACGATTACGAACATGATTGCCAATGCGCTGGCGCAAGGGAAGCGGGTCTTGTTCGTCGCGGAGAAAATGGCGGCCTTATCCGTCGTCCAGCGCCGTTTGGAGCAGATTGGGCTTGGTCCGTTCTGCCTGGAGCTGCATTCGAATAAGAGCACGAAAAAATCCGTTCTGGATCAATTAGCTGCTGCTATCGAGGCGAAAAAGATTCCGGCACCAAATACCTGGAGCAGCCAAGCGGACCGCTTGTTCCAGCTCAGGAACGAGCTGAACGGTTATGTATCGGCCCTTCACCGTAAATATCCATTCGGGTTGACCCTATTCGAAGCAATAGCCGGGTACGAACAAGCGGGAGAGGCTCCTGCCGCCGTCCGTTTTGATGATGCTTCTATAGATGCCTTAACGCCGGAAAAGCTGATCCTCTGGAAGGATCTAGCGGCACGTCTGCAAATCGCGGGAGCGGATTGCGGGGATCCGCATCTTCATCCTTTGAGCGACGCCGAGCTTACCACCTATTCGCAAGCGATCAAATCGGAAGCGGATCAGGTGCTGAAGCGGTATATTCCGCTGCTGGACCAGCTGCGTGAAGCCGTAAGCCAGGCTGTGGAACGTCTGAAGCTAAATGGGCCTGCGGATAATCTCAGCTACCAGCGTCTTCAGGTGCTGATGCAGCTCTGCGAGCTGGCGAGCCGGGTTCCTGAGATCAAGCCGGCCTTCCTTCAGACTGCCGATGTCGAAGAGGCTGCAGCGCAGGTGAGGGCAACGGCCGAGCAAGGCAAGCGCAGAGATCAGCTCCGGACGAAGGTTTTCGCCAGATTCACCTCCGAAGTCACCGCGCTGGACGCAAAATCGGTTTTAGCGGAATGGGATCGGGCGGAGCTGCAATGGTTCCTGCCGAAGTGGTCGGGGCAAAAGCGTATTTTTAAACGACTAAAAGGTCTGGCAGTTAACGCCTCTTCCTTCTCTAAAGATCAGGTTAAGCCCGCTCTCGTGGAACTAACCGCCTGGCAGGAAGAAGAGTTGAAGCTGAAGACGATGAAAACAGCTGCAGCGCCTTATCTTGGTCAGGCATGGGCGGATGCGGAGGACGGCAAATGGGAGGAGCTTGCTGCTGCCTGCGATTGGGTAGAAAAGCTGCAAGCCACGTTTGTTCAATGGTCCGGCAGCCGGACTGCTGCGAATTCCTTGAGACAGCAAATGACGGATATCCTTCTGGACGGCCGTCATGATCAGGCTCAGATTACCCTCCTGCAAGGAGTAGGAAGTCTTGATCAACGGATTAAGGCGGATGAGTTAGAGCTAGCCAGACTGCTGAGCATTCCATTCGAGAAGCTGCGGACATCGGAGCATGCAGGGGAGTGGCTGGTATATATTGTAAAAAAAGCACAGCAATGGTCCACGCATATCGAGCGGCTGCGCGAATGGACGACTTGGCGCAGGGTCCGCACGGAAGCGGTAGAAGCAGGCTTGTTGTCTCTTATTACGCCGTATGAGGAAGGCCAGATCTCTAATGCCCTGCTGATTGCCGCTTATGAGAGAGGGCTGTACAAATCCATTGCCAACTACATGATTGCGAGGGATCAAAGCCTGCAGGCCTTCTCGGGCAAATTATTCGAGGATACGATTGAGCGGTTCAGAGCCGCGGACCAGCAGTATTTGAGCTTAACCCAGCAGGAGATTGCGGCACGTTTATCGGCCAAAATCCCGCAAATGACGGTGGAAGCCGCGCAAAGCTCCGAGGCGGGTATTTTGCAGAGAGCCATTCGCAGCGGGGGACGGAATCTCTCCATTCGCAAGCTGTTCGAGACGATCCCGAATCTTCTTCCAAGGCTGACGCCTTGCATGCTGATGAGCCCCATTTCGGTCGCGCAGTATTTGGATCCGAATGGTGCGAAGTTTGATTTGGTTATATTTGACGAAGCGTCCCAGGTACCGACGGCGCAGGCGGTTGGAGCGCTCGCGAGAGGGCATCAAGCCGTTATCGTAGGCGATCCGAAGCAGCTGCCGCCAACAAGCTTCTTCTCGAAGAACTCAAGCGATGCGGATGAGGAAGAAGCGCTGCAGGATATGGAAAGCATCTTGGACGACTGCTTGGCGCTTGGCATGCCGGAGCGGCATCTCACCTGGCATTACCGAAGCCGGCATGAGAGCCTGATTGCCTTCAGCAATGCGCATTATTACGAGAACAAGCTGATGACCTTCCCGTCTCCGGATGAGCCGGTCTCCAGCGTGACTCTTATACCAATCGAAGGCTATTATGACCGCGGACGTTCGAAGCAGAACCGGGCGGAGGGTGAAGCGGTTGTAGCGGAGATCATTCGCAGAGTGAAGGATCCGGTCTTGCGCCAGCGCAGTATTGGGGTGGTAACGTTTAGCTCCGTGCAGCAGACCCTGATCGAGGATCTGCTCGAGGAAGCGATGAAGCAGGATCAGGAGCTGGATCTGTTATTCGCGAAGCTTCCGGAGCCCATCTTTGTGAAAAACCTGGAGAACGTGCAGGGCGATGAGCGGGATGTGATCCTGTTCTCCGTAGGTTACGGACCGGATGCAGCCGGCAAGGTGAATCTGAACTTTGGACCGCTGAACCGGCAAGGCGGCTGGCGCCGTCTGAACGTCGCCGTATCCCGTGCCAGATATGAGATGCTGGTCTACTCGACGTTAATGTCGCATCATTTGAATGCGAGCAGGATCAGCGCGCAAGGCGTTCTGGGCCTCAAAGCTTTCCTGGATTACGCGGAAAAAGGCCAGCGAGCGCTGCCGGCAAGCTCAGCTGCCGAGCAAATTGCGCTTGTATCCAATCTTCATCGCAGTTTGGCCGACGAGCTGAAGGCTCTTGGTTATGAAACGGAGCAGCATGTAGGCGCGTCGGGCTACCGCATTGATCTCGGGGTACTTGATCCGGTGAATAAAGGGCAATATGTGCTTGGGATATTGCTTGACGGACCGATGTACCGGGATGCTGAGGCTGCCCGCGACCGGGATATTTTACGCGAGCAGGTGCTGGAGCAGCTTGGCTGGAACCTAGTTCGCGTATGGAGTCCGGAATGGTGGGAGAACAAGGGGAATGTGATCCGGCAGGTGGTCGGAGCTATTGAGCAAGCCAAGGAAAAAACGCCTGTGGCAGTGCCGGTTGCTCCTCCTGAACCGGTTGTAATGATTCATTCGGCGACCGCTTCTTCTACTGCTGAGGATGCGGATGTTGAGGAAGCTTCGGAAGAACCCGCAGCGGTTGAAGCCACGGGTAAGCAGGATTCATCGCTTTCGTATATCCCTTGCCAGCTTGAACCGGTTACGCTTGGAACAGACCTTTTCTATTCTCCCGCATCGACGGAGCTGATCCTTGGACAGATCAGGCAGGTCATCCGCGAGGAAGGGCCAATCAGCCGCAGTCTGCTGGCAAAGCGGGTGCTGCAGGCATGGGGAATTACCCGCCTAGGAGCTAAGCTTGATCAGCGTCTCACCGACCTGATTGTACGGCTGAAGCCTGTGGAGACGATCTCCGATGGAGCCGTGTTCTACTGGCCGGAAGGCAGCGAACCGTCAGGTTACGACCGGTACAGGGTTGCAACGGAAGAAGCAAGACGGGCGGCGGAAGAGCTGCCTGCGGAGGAAGTTGCTGCAGCGGTGAAGGCTGTGCTTGCTGCGCAAATCAGCCTGCCGCAAGAGGATCTGATCAAGCAGGTCGTTAAATTGCTCGGCTACGCAAGATCGGGCAATGCGCTTGACCGGGTGATCCGCAATGGCATTCAGAAAGCCATTGAGCTGGATTATGTGCAAGCCGATGAGCAGGAACGGATTATATTGAAATAAGGGAAAAGGGAATGACCGCCTACCTCGCGTATGGCGGTCATTTCTTTTTTTCCAGAAAGTGCTTGCACATTCCTTTTCATTATGTCATATTGATATTATCAAAGTGATAATATGAGTTACGGAGGAGGCCCAGTACCCTTGAACCTGAACGAAAACGAAACGAATTATTCCGCCAGCAACTACCGGACTCCCGATGGTGCGCCTACGGATATTGTTATTTTTACGATTACCTCACAGGAGAAAGAGACGGCAAAGAAAGCTCTTCCGAACAGGGAGCTTCAGGTGCTGCTGATTCGGCGGAAGGTATGGCCTTTTGCAGGTCAATGGGCATTGCCGGGCGGATTTACCCGCGAGACGGAGACCGTGGAGGAATGCGCGATTCGGGAGCTGAAGGAGGAAGCCGGTGTCCAGCAGGTGCACATGGAGTTCCTGAAGGTGTACAGCAAACCTGGGCGCGACCCGCGGGGCTGGATGATCAGTCATGCCTTCTGCGCGCTGGTGAACGAGCGATACCTACGAGACAGGCGGGCATCGGACGATGCGGAGGACGTGCAGCTTTTTCCACTAAGCGAAGTGCTCGAGATGGAGCTGGCTTTTGACCATCATGACATTATCCGTGACGCTTACCGGCGGATTCAGCAGCAGATGGTGACTGAGCCAATTGCCAAGGCGTTTTTGCCGGAGGAATTTACGATCGGGGAGCTGTATCAGATCATTCAGACGGTTGTGCCGGCGTTTGAAGAGAAGAATTTTATTCGCAAAGTAACCTCCACGCAAAGCCGCAAGGGTCTCATTGAAGAAGTCCGCCACACGGACGGAAGCTTGAAGCAATCCAATCAGTATTCGCAGCGTGCGGCGCAGCTGTACCGTTTTACCGGCTTTGTGCCGGAGCTTTCGATTTATAGTTAATGAATGCTTACGAAGTATGAATCATCACAAAAGGTTAGAGAATGTCCATTTCGGTGATCATTCATTTTAGGAGGAGATTAGCATGATGAAGCAAAATCTATCGATGCTTGGACTGCTTGCGGCGATTCTGGCGGTCGCTTATTTTACGTCGTCGAGCGCTATCGAGATTGCGGCTACAACAACCGGATTGGCGGCCGTATGGCTGACCGCGAAGGAGAAAATGTGGACCTGGCCGATAAGCCTGGTCAACGTAGCCTGCTTTTTCTATATGTTCCTGAACGTAAAGCTGTATGCGGATATGACGCTGCAGGTATTCTTTTTCGTGCTTAGCCTTTATGGCTGGGCCGTATGGATGACCAAGCGCGAAGGGGCGGCCGTTCGGCCGACAAGAACCTGGACTCCGCGAATGGCTGCGCCGCTCCTTGCGTTCCTGGTTGTTTTCACGGTGGCGTGGGGGTACATTCTTGAACGTTATACCGATGCGTCTATTCCTTATCTGGATGCTTTTATCGCAACCCTCAGCTTGGTCGCCCAGTTCCTGCTCTCGTACAAAATCTTGCAAAGCTGGTATTTCTGGATCGTCGTGGACGTTCTTTCGATTGGGATGTATTACTACAAGGAGCTGTACGCGACTTCGTTCTTATATGTTGTTTTTCTCGGCATTGCGATTATGGGGCTTGTGGAGTGGAAGCGGGAATATGCGCGGAGAGCTTCAGCTGTACAGGCGCTGCAAGATGAGGTGAACACGTATGCCGGCTAAAAAAGTAGGGCTGACGCTGGGCAAATTTGCTCCGTTTCACCGCGGACACCAGCATGTGGTGGAGACGGCGCTGCGAGAAGTCGACCATCTGATTGTCGTTTTTTACGACAGCCCCGAGGTGACCCCTGTGCCGTTATCGGTTCGGGCTCGCTGGATTCGCAAGCTGTATCCAGCCGTGGAAGTGCTGGAAGCTTGGGATGGTCCGTCGGACAGCGGGGATACGCCCGAGATCAAGCGTATACAGGAGAATTATATTCTGGGTTTGCTTGGTGGGCGAAAGGTTACGCATTTCTATTCCAGCGAATTCTACGGCGAGCATATGAGCGAAGCGCTTGGGGCGGTTAATCGTCAGGTCGATCCGCTTCGGGAGACGTTTCCCGTATCCGGCACGAAGGTGCGAGAGGGTCTGTTCGAAAATAAAAGCTTGGTGAATCCGATCGTTTACCGGGATCTTATTACGAACGCCGTATTCCTCGGAGCCCCTTCTACCGGCAAAACAACGCTTGCCGCCCGCATGACCGAAGAGCTGCAGACGGTATGGATGCCGGAGTATGGCCGGGAATATTGGGAGGAGCATCAGATCGAGCGCCGCTTGACGCTGGAACAACTGGTCGAGATTGCGGAGGGCCATCTGGAGCGGGAGGAGCGTTTGCTGCTTGAAGCAAAGGATGTGCTGTTTGTCGATACCAATGCGATCACGACTTATATGTTTTCTCTCTATTATCATGGTGAAGCTCATCCCAAGCTGGAGGAGCTGGCGGTCCGCTGCGCTTCGCGTTATGACCTCGTCTTCCTTTGCGAGGATGATATTCCTTATGACGATACGCCGGACCGTTCGGGTGAAGTGAAACGATCTATTTTTCAGAAGCAGATTGTGGCGGATCTGATTGAGCGCAAAATTCCATTTATTCCGCTTCGAGGCAGCCTGGAGGAGAGGGTGCAGCAGGTAAAAGCCGTTCTCGGGCGATACGAGAAATATAGAAATCCATATGAATGGATGGGGGGGTTACGATAATGCGGAACCGAATTCTGGGCGGTTTGTTTGGGGTTGCGGTTGGCGATGCGCTGGGCGGAACAACGGAGTTTATGAGCGAAGCGGAAATCCGGCGCAGGCACGGCTGGCTGGAGGAGATCGTTGGCGGAGGCGTCTGGCAGCTTGAAGCCGGAGAGATTACGGACGATACGGCAATGACGATAGCGGTAGCAAGGGGGATTTTGCGCAATCCGCAGGAACCAATTGAGGCGATCGGGGAGTATTTTATGGCGTGGAAGGCTAACCATCCGAAGGATATCGGGAATATTATCCGGACAGTGTTTGGCCTCTATGCCGGAAGCTGGCCGGAGGCGTCGAGAAGGGCTGGTATGTTGCTCGGCGGAAAAACGGCGGGGAACGGAACGTTGATGCGTTGTTTGCCAGTTGCTCTTGCTTATGGGGATGCGGCATTCATGGAAGAGGTAACGAGACGCCAGTCGGAGATGACGCATGAGGATCCGCTGGCGGCGGAAGCTTGTCTTATCTATAATCGGATTGCCGCTCGACTGCTGGAAGGGGAACAGCTGACTGCGGCTATCCGAGCCGAAATAATAGGAACCCGCTATGAAAAGATGCTGAACGGTGCTGCGCCGGCATCTCCGCCGGATGGCTTTGTTGTTCACACGATGGAATGGGTTGTCCATCATCTGCTTGCGGCGGAAAGCTTCGGGGATGTGGTGCAGCGTGCGGCAAACAAAGGCGGCGATTCCGATACGATTGGCGCCATCGCAGGCGGACTGGCCGGTATCTACTGGGGATATGACGGGATCCCGTCCAAGTATACGAATAAAATCCTGCTGAGACACGAGCTCATAGAGCTGGGAGACTCACTTCTTGCATTGCGAGAAAGTGAGAGGCAGTAGGTAAAAGATAGCAACATGATAAAGGGGCTGCCTGAAGTCATCTTAGATGACCTTAGGAGCTTCTTTTTCATTTGAATAGGTCAGCTGTTTGCAGCAGGTAGTAAGGGTGAACTCTCGATAGATTGGATTTCCTCCAGTAAATTTGCTCTTTTTTTGTTGCTTCTTCAACCTATGTTGGAATCATTCCACTAAATTTATGTTTTGAGGTTAATTAGGTGGATATGAGCCCATTTTGCTGTACGCAATCCAACTTAGGCACACGAACGCGGGTAGAATGTACCTTTACGCTGGAGTGAATCCAACGTAGGCCGCGTTGCTTCGCGGTCGAACGAGTGTTGATGGAAGGCTTAACGATGTGTCACATCGTCAAGCCTTCGGCGCGCGCCCGAATCAAGAACCTTGACGATACGCCGTATCGTTAAGTAGTCCCGCTGGGCGTGAAAAAAGGCGAAACTGGCCGATTTCGCCGAGCTTAACGATGTGCGACATCGTTTAGCCGCCGTCAACAGCCCGAATCAGGGACCTTAACGATATGCCATATCGTTAAGGAGTCACGCTGAGCGTGAAAAAGGGCGAAACTGGCCGATTTTGCCGACCCTAACGATGTGCGACATCGCTAAGCCACCGTCAGCGGCCCTATTCCGGTAGCTTAACGATATGCCATATCGTTAAGGAGTCCCACTGAGCGTGAAAAAGGGCGAAACTGGCCGATTTTGCCGACCCTAACGATGTGCGACATCGCTAAGCCACCGTCAGCGGCCCGATTCCGGCAGCTTAACGATATGCCGCATCGTTAAGGAGTTCCGCTGAGCGTGAAAAAGGGCGAAACTGGCCGATTTCGCCGACCTTAACGATGTGCGACATCGTTAAGGCGGCGTCTTGAGCCCAAACCAGAGATCTTAACGATATGCCATATCGTTAAGCAGTCACGCTGAGCGTGAAAAAGGGCGGATTCGGCCAATTTCGCCGACCTTAACGATGTGCGACATCGCTAAGCCGCCGTCAGCGGCCCGATTCCGGCAGCTTAACGATATGCCGCATCGTTAAGGAATCCGCTATGCGGGAAGCTGGGGCAGTCCAGCCAGATCCGGCCAGTTAGCTGCCAAATCAGGCCAGATCCGGCGGCCAACTGGCCGTAGCAAAAAGGAGCAACCAGCCGGTTGCTCCTTTTTGCTGCTCAAGCTTACTTCGTCTTTTTCCAATACACGCCGGTAATATCGATAGTCACGAGCGGGTCCGTGATGTTATGGGCAGCGCGAAAATCATGTACGGCTGCGGCGCAATAGCCGATGGAGTAGTCGTCAATGATGACATAGCCGCCGACGGATACTTTCGGATAGAGGTTGTTCAGCGCGTCCATGGTAGAGGAATACATGTCGCCGTCGAGGCGGGCAATGGCGATTTTTTCCGTTGGCGCAGTAGGCAGCGTGTCCTTGAACCAGCCTTTCAGGAAGACAACGCTGTCGTCCAGCAAGTCATATTTCTTAAAATTCCCCTGCACTTCCGGCAAGGAAACGCGCAAAAAGTCCTGCTCGTGGAATTTGGAGGTTGCGTCGATCGGATATTGCGGGTCCGGCTTTGGCAGCCCTTCGAAGGAATCGGCCACAAGCACCTTGCGGTTCCGTACGCCATGCGCTTTCAAATAGCCCGCCATAAAGATGCATGCTCCGCCGCGCCATACGCCGGTTTCAATAAAGTCTCCCTGAACGTTGTTGGCGATGACGTCATTCATCAGCATATGGAGGTTGTTCATCCGGATCCGGCCGATCATGCTATGCGCAATAATGGGCCAATCGAGGCCTTGAAGGCGGTTCTCCTTCGTGGCGCCGGGCTCATGCTCCAGCCAGATTTCAAATAGAATCGTTTTCTTCAATAATTCCAAATACATCTCAGCTGCTAGATTGGGCATAATCACAGTCCTTTTCATTCTTAGTGTTAAGGTATGAATATGAACCAAGCTTGGAATTGGATTGTGTGTAAGACTACTAGGGAGAAAAACCTGTACATCGCCCGTTTTTGCTCATTGACATAAAATTTAATATAGCATTATAATATATCCATTATAACAAATGTTAATATGATAAAGGAGTTGTTTTCATGAGCGCAATTCGCCCTCCTGCAGTCCCTCTCGTAACGGTAGATCCTTATTTCAGTGTATGGTCCCAAGCGGACCGTCTTACGGATGACTTTACCCGCCATTGGACGGGACAACGGCATGCCATGACCGGCTTGATCCGAATTGACGGCATGGTCGAGCGATTTGCAGGGCTGGTAGAGCCTAACGCTGAGCGATATTACACGGAACCGCAGGCGATGGAGCAAAAGAGCGTAACCGTATCTCCGCTCAGCACCGTTTACACGTTCCAATCGGCAGGAATCGAATTGACCGTCCGCTTTACGTCTCCGCTGCTTCTGAATGACCTGGACGTGCTGTCGAGACCGGCTTCCTACGTAGCGTTCGAAGTACGCTCGACCGACGGCGGGGAGCATGACGTACAGATCTACTTCGACGTTACCGGCGAATGGTGCGTGGATCAATCCAAGCAAGCCGTTATCAGCAAGAAAGAGGAAACGGACGGCCTGATCTCGTTGCAGATCGCTCATGAGACGCAAGAGCCCGTGAACCGTTCCGGCGATGACCACCGCATTGACTGGGGTTACTTCTACCTGAACGCGGAGAAATCCGATCAAGTGAGCGGCTACATAGCGCCTGCGCATATTCGCAAAAACTTTGTTCGCAACGAGAAATTGGCTGAATCTCCGGCACAGACGGAAGCGCAGATTGTTGCAGACGTTCAGCCGGTAATGGCGCTTGTCTACAACATTGGCAGCGTAGGCTCCGTAACGGAAAAACGCCTGGCCGTGCTCGCTTACGACGATGTGATTGCGATTGAATATTTCGGCGAGAAGCTGCAAGCTTACTGGAAACGAAAAGGACAAAGCACGGAGGAAATGATCGCGGCCGCATTCTCGGAGTACGAGAGCCTGCTCGAGCGCTGCGCTGCTTTCGATAAACAAATCATTGCCGAAGGCGAACAATCCGGCGGCAGCCGTTACGCGGATCTTCTCGCGTTATCCTACCGCCAGGCTATCGCTGCGCATAAGCTTGTCCTCGATACGGAAGGCGAGATTCTGTTCCTGTCCAAGGAATGCTACAGCAACGGCTGCATGGCTACGGTTGACGTCAGCTATCCATCCGTGCCGATGTTCCTGCTGTACGCACCGGAGCTGGTGGAAGGGATGATTCGTCCGATTCTGAAGTATGCGGAGAGCGATGCTTGGACCTTCGAATTCGCGCCGCATGATATCGGCCAATACCCGATCGGCAACGGACAGGTATACAGCGAGAACCAGCGCGAGGGACAAATGCCGGTTGAAGAATGCGGCAACATGCTTTGCATGGCGGCATCCGTCGCTCTTGCCGGCGGCAACCGCGACTACCTGTTCAGCCATATCGATATTTTGGGCGAGTGGGCGGACTACTTGACCGAGTTCGGCCTTGATCCGGAAAACCAGCTGTGCACGGATGACTTTGCCGGCCACCTTGCGCGCAACGCGAACCTGTCCGTGAAGGCGGTTATGGGCGTAGCGAGCTATTCGATCCTGAAGAAGCTGCAAGGCGATGAAGAAACGGCAGGCCGTTACATGGCCAAGGCGAAGGAAATGGCCGTGCAATGGGAGCAGCTTGCGGCGGATGGCGACCATACGAAGCTGGCTTTTGGCTCGGAAGGCACGTGGAGCCTCAAGTACAACCTGATCTGGGATGTGCTGTTCGGCACCGAGCTGTTCTCCAAAGAGATGATTAACAAGGAGATCAGCTGGTATAAAAAAATGAGCAACGATTACGGCACGCCGCTCGACAACCGTGCCAACTATACGAAGAACGACTGGCTTGTCTGGTCGGCCGCGCTGTCGGATAACCAGGACGACTTCGAGGAGCTGGTCAGCCCGATCTGGGATATGCTGAACGAGACGGAAGACCGCGTACAGTTCTCCGATTGGACGGATACGGTTACCGCGCGTCAAATCGGCTTCCAGCACCGGACGGTCGTTGGCGGCATCTTCATGAAGGTGCTGAAGGACAAAGGCGTTATGAAGGCATTCGAAGCGGTTTCTTCCGTCAACGGAGGAAAGTAAATTAAAGATCCTGTGACGGACAGGGGCGCATGCGAAGTGCGCCCTTGTTTTTGCTCTACGGAAGAAAATAGACAATTGTTTAAATAACTATTTTGTTAATAAACCCGAATATGGTATATTTGTTATAACCTATGAATTGCGGTCCGGATAGGAGGATTACGCGTGAGTCAAGATAGAGAGCCTCTGTATATTAAAATACAGAATCATTTCAAAGATCTGATCATCTCCAGGGAGCTCGTAGAGGACGATAAAATCCCGACGGAAAAAGATCTGATGGACGAATTCGACGTTAGTCGGATTACGGTTGTGAATGCACTTGCTGAACTAGCGAAGGATGGTTGGATCTACAGGATTCCGGGAAGAGGCAGCTTCGTCAAAGGCATCCCGGAAAAGCAGATGGCAGTCAGCCCGATCAGCGAAACGCGCGGAGAGCAGTCGGAACCTAAAGTGAAAATTGGTCTCGTGTTCCCGGTGCTTGCCGATTATTTTGCCATTCGCTTAATAGCGGGGATAACGGACGGCCTTAAGGCCAAAGGTTATTCGCTTGTTATTATGCTGACCAACAACTCCAAGGAGAAAGAGAAGGAAGTTATCCGGGAGATGAAGAACACCGTTGACGGGCTTATTATTTTCCCTGTCGACGCAGAGGTGTATAACGAAGAGATTATCGCGCTCAAAATGCAAAACTACCCGTTTGTCCTGATTGACCGGTATCTGCCGGGCGTGGAGACAAACGTTGTCGCATCGGACAGCGCGTTCGCGACGATGCTGGCGGTTGACCATCTGTGGGAGCTGGGACATCGCAATATCGCGATTTGCTCCGACTCTCCGCTTATGACGGTATCGGTAGACGAACGGATCCAAGGCTACCAGGAAGCCATGAAACAGAAGGAAGCGTTGATTAATCCGTCTCTCATTCTGAATGATATCCATATTAACGGCGGAGGCATGAGTGCTGAGCATCCATTCTACCGCTTCGTGAAAAATCAGATGGCGACCGCTTATATCGCGCTTAACTGCTCGCTTGGCGTTCAGATCTTATCGATTGCCAAGGAGGTTGGCCTTCGCGTTCCGGAGGATATTTCCATCGTGACGTTTGATAACCCGACGCCGCTGCTCGAGGAGTTCAGCCTGCTGACGCATATCGACCAGTCGGAATATCAAATGGGAGCCGAAGCGGTGCAGCTGCTGCTTCAAGTCATCGAGAATAAAGGCAAGCAGCCGATTAAGTTCGAGAAGAAAATCTTGAAGCCAACCCTGATTGAACGCAAAACCACGGCAAAAGCGAAAGCATAAGCCGTCATACAGGCAAAACATACGAGAAAACCTAATTCCCTTGCATCATAAGGGGTTGGGTTTTCTTTTTTTTTATTTGACTAATTTGATATAACAAATATAATTAATTGCATAAGGGTTTTATAGCATTTGAGAAAGTCTAAAACAAGCAAGGAGGAAGATGATTATGAACGACAGGAAAGTTGTAGAAACCGCATCTTTGCATCTGCCAGTCCAAAACGCATCAACAAAGTCCTCTCTCAAAAAGTTTGCGGTCAGACACAAAGATGCATTAATCGCGACGGCCATCTTGAGTCCAATGATACTGTGGTGGCTTGTCTTGTCGGGGTTCCCGACGCTATTTGGCTTTTTCCTCGGATTTTTCGACTGGATTGGCATTGCGGCTAATCCGAAGTTTGTCTGGTTTGACAACTACGTTCGATTTTTCCACGATCCGCTTTACTACGAAGCCTTATGGAGATCGATCTGGCTTGGGGGACTTGTTACCGCGATTACCCTGATTGCCGGCTTTGGAGCAGCTCTGCTAATGAATATGCCGCTGTTCGGTAAAGGAATCTACCGGTCCATCTGGTACATTCCGGCGGTTACGTCAACGGTTGCGACTACGCAGATTTTTAATCTCCTTCTCGATACCAACAATGGCGTTATTAATAACTTTCTGAAATCAATCGGCAAGGAACCCATCGTATGGCAATATTCCGTTTTCTGGGGCGTGTTCTGGATCGTTGTCTACTCCGTATGGAAGGGCGTAGGGGGCGCGGCGCTGATCTGGCTGGCGGGCTTGCAGTCCGTTGACGTCTCCTTGTACGAAGCGGCGGAAATCGACGGAGCGGGACGCTGGGGCAAGCTTTGGAACGTGACACTGCCAGGCTTGAAGCCGATTGCAACCTACATTGTCATTACAAGCTTGATTGGCGCGATTCAGATTTACGAGCAGGTGCTGTTCATGACGGGCGGCGGTCCTTACGGGAAAACGGAAGTGCTTGTATTCCGCATCTACCGCGACGCGTTCTGGGATTTCAACCTCGGCATGGCGGGAGCCTCCTCGCTTATTATGGCGGTTATCGTCTTTTTGGTTACCATCGCTTATTACCGCTGGTCGACGAATTCGGACAGAAGCACAACGATTAAGATCAAAGGGGTTAAAGGAGGTCCTAAAGCATGAAAGATTCCTTATCCAAAAAGCTGGCGTTTCAACTGAAGCCTGGCAATCTGTTTGCCCATCTGGTTTTGCTGGGTATCGGACTTGTCCTGTTATACCCTTTGGTCTTTATGATCCTGGCCGGCTTCTTCACGAAAGACGAGTTTACAAGCTCCATTATCGGGTTGTTACCGATTGCCAAAGCGCCAACCCTTCAGAACTTTTTAGTTCTGTTCTACGGCTCTGCCGATGCAGGCATACAGAAATATTTCATTAATTCCGGCTATCGCACAATTTACAACACCTTCTGGGCGCTTCTCACTTCTTTGCTGGCCGGGTACGTGTTCGCAAGGCTGCGTTTCAAAGGAAAGGATCAGCTGTTCCTTGTCCTGCTGGGGACGCAAATGATTCCGGGAACGATTGCCCTCATTCCGACTTATCTGGAATTTGCGCGCTTTCCGTTTGCCGGGGGCAACCATATTTTCACCGGGGGCTCCGGGATTCTCGACACGTGGTGGGTGTACTTCATCGGCGGACCAAGCTTGAATATCATGGGGGCATTCCTCGTTAAGCAGTCCATTGAGAAAATACCGTTCGAGCTCGATGAAGCGGCAAAAGTGGATGGTGCGGGCACCATGCGCATTATCTTCCAAATCATGCTTCCGCTGCAGCTGCCGATTATGGCGTTTATCGCCATTACGACAGCGCTGGCTACCTGGAATGACTTTGCCACGCCGTTCTTCTATACCTCTTCGGATAAGCTGCAGACGCTGCCTGCCGCGATAACAAGACTGTCCTCGGCTGCCGCGAGCCCGGGAGCTATTCCGAACTGGCCGCTTATTATTACGCTTGGTCTAGGCATGACGATTCCCGCGCTGCTTATTTTCTTCTTCTTCCAGAAGTACATCGTGCAGGGTCTCGCCAATACAGGCATAAAAGGTTAAGGGAAAATATTTGTTATAACATATTGAATATAACAAATAGTCATGATATATTAATGCCAAGAAGTCAGTTATCCTAATCTGGAGGGGTTCCATGTGAAAAGTACAAAGATCACATCCTTGCTTGTAACTGCACTATTAACGGTTTCATTATCAGCTTGCGGCGGTAACAATAACGGCAATAATTCGGCAGCAACCAACTCGCCGCAAAATTCGGCTACACCGGCTGAATCCGCCTCTGCTTCACCGTCTCCGTCGGAAAGCACGGACACGGGAACGGGCAATCCGGTAACGATTACGGTTCTGAACGAAGGAGCCGTGGGGATCGGGGTTGGCAAGCTGGACGATCTGTTCGCGCCAAAAGAGAAGGAATTGAAAGGGAAAGGCATTGACGTTACTTATACGCCGGGCAACCCGGTAGCGGCATTCCCGCTTCATTACCAGAAAATTATCGCAGGCAAACTGCATGAGAAAAATATTAGCGTGAAAACCGAAGACTGGGGCTGGGGCGAGCCGCTGATCCAGAAAGAGACAGCAGGCTTCCTCGCTAAAAACGTTCCCGATATTATCGTAGGCGAAACGCAAATGCCTGGCTTCGCGCAGCAAGGGCTGCTCGAGCCGTTCCCGGACGATATGGCTGCGGATATCCGCGCAAATGTATCGCCTGCGGCATGGAAGCCAATGGAGTACGACGGCAAAATTTACGGTCTTGCTTCGCAGCCTGGCGTAAGCAGCCTGTATTGGAATAAGAAGCTGGTGAAAGAAGCAGGCATCGACCCGGAGAAGCCGATTACTTCCTGGCAAGAGCTGGCTGACAATGCGAAGAAAGTAACGGAAGCGGGCAAAGGCAAGTTCTATGGCGGCGGTGTTTACGCGGGTCCTAACTTCGGCGGATACCTGCGCTACGGCGCGCTGATCGGAATTAACGGCGGTTCTTATGCCGATGCGAACGGCCAGCCGACCTTCAACTCCGATGCAAACGTAGAGACGGTTAATTTGCTCCGCGAGCTGAATGCGGATCATCCGGCCGGTCTGATGGTCAACAATACGGAAGGCACGTATTTCGATGCATGGAACAAAGGCCAGATTGCTTATCTGATCGACGGTCCTTGGCAAGTACAGCAGTGTAAAGACAATAAGCTGGAATGCGGCATGTCGCCAATTCCTCTGTCGCCTAACGGAGCGGCTGCCAACGTAACGATTGGCGCGGCTTTCCACTCGGTACCGAAGGACGCGAAGAACAAAGACGCGGCATTCGAGTATATCAAAGCGATGTACAGCAAGGAAATTCAGCAGCTGATTGCGGACTCCAACGTTCGTTCCCCGATTCTGAAGGAAATCGCTGAGGCACCTGATTACCAGCAAAAGCATCCGGAAATGTACCTGCATTACCAAGCGATGAACGGCAATGTCCAAGGTCTTCCTACCTTTGCGAAAGACAACTCCAAGGTATGGCAAGTATGGGGCGACGCAGTGGTGAAATCGCTGATGACCAAAGGCGACGTAAAAGCTATTCTCGACGACGCCCAAAAGAAAGCGGAACAAATTACCAAACAATAAAAATCAAAAAAGAGGACTTTCTTAACACGTCCTGTACGACCGGAGTGCTGATAACGTGGCTGAGCTCTAGGAGGAGAAGGTGTATGCTCTGGAGGAGCGTAAGCGTTCGCCTTTGCCTGAGGGAAATTTCATATAACAAATCTAA
The DNA here is from genome assembly GCF_004000805.1 of Paenibacillus glycanilyticus NBRC 16618. GTDB lineage: Bacteria > Bacillota > Bacilli > Paenibacillales > Paenibacillaceae > Pristimantibacillus > Pristimantibacillus glycanilyticus. Next base: position 28,295 of record NZ_BILY01000007.1, on the reverse strand, counting down.
TCCGATTTTTCCCTCAGGCAACAGCGGCCGGAAGAGGATACCCTTTTCCCCTAGTGCTCATAGCCAGTTAATCCAATCCTTCCGGCCACAGGACTGTTAATCAGTCCTCTTTTTTTCACAGGAGTGACTTTATGCCATACGAAACGAAACGAATCAAGCTGCAGAAAGCGAAGGATCTCCTTCCTCGCATACGCGAAGCGATCTACCAACCCGTCTCCGCGCTGAAAGTAACCGCCTGGGTAACGAAGGAGCCGGTGCCATACGCGGAGCGGACCTCCGGCGAGCTTGTCGAGCTTACGCCCGGCGCGAAATGGGGCAACCTGTGGGATTGCGCCTGGTTCCGGTTTGAAGGAATTGTCCCGGAAGCCGTTAGCGGGAAAAAAGCCGTCATGCTGATCGACGTTAACGGTGAGTTATGCCTCGTTGATAAAGAAGGCTCGCCGATGCAGGGCCTTACCAATATCAACTCCGAATTTGATTTCAGCCTTGGCCTGCCTGGCAAACGCGTCGTTGATCTTGGTTATGAAGCCGCTGGCCAGCAGATTGATCTGTGGGCGGATGCCGGCTGTAACGACCTGTTCGGCAGATACCGCAGCGGCACCTTGAAGGAAGCCGATATCGCGATCTGTTACGAGGAAATCCGGCAGCTGTATTACGATTACGAGGTGCTTATCGAGCTTGCCGAGCATACGCCGGAGAACGGTGCGAGAAGAGAACGCCTGATTCAAAGCCTCTATGACGCGGCTCATAAGCTGCAAGTGATTGATGAAGAGACTGCTCGGCAGGCGAGAGAAATTCTGGCCAAGGAGCTTGCCAAAAAAGGCGGGGATCCCGTTGTGACGGTCAGCGCAATCGGCCATGCGCATATCGACCTTGCGTGGCTGTGGCCAATCCGCGAGACGATCCGGAAAGGCGCACGCACCTTCTCTACCGTGCTTACGAACATGGAGAAATATCCGGATTACGTATTTGGCGCAAGCCAGCCGCAGCTCTATCAATGGATGAAAGAGTATTATCCGAAGCTGTACGACCGGATTAAGGAGCGTATTCAGGAAGGGCGCTGGGAAGTACAAGGCGCGATGTGGGTGGAGCCGGATACGAATATTTCCGGCGGCGAAGCATTGGTTCGCCAGATCCTGTACGGCAAACGGTTCTTCCAGCAGGAATTCGGCCAGGAGATGAAGGTGCTGTGGCTGCCGGACGTATTTGGCTATGCGGCCAGCTTGCCTCAGCTGCTCAGAAAGTCGGGCGTCGATTATATGATGACCCAGAAACTGTCGTGGAACGTGTACAACACGCATCCGCATCACAGCTTTGAATGGGAGGGTATTGACGGAAGCAAGGTGCTGGCGCATCTTCCGCCGGAGGATACGTACAACAGCCCGGGCGCGCCAAGATCGCTCGCCAAGATTGAGAACAGCTATCTCGACCGCAACGTGTCCGAGCATGCCTTAATGTTGTTCGGGATCGGCGACGGCGGCGGGGGACCGGGCGAGGAGCATCTGGAACGGCTGTCGCGCGAACATAATCTTCTTGGACTGCCGCCGGTTGTTCAAGAGTCTTCCTTGTCTTTCTTCCATAAGCTTGAGGAAGAGAGAGCGCGCTTCCAGACGTACCGCGGAGAGCTGTACCTGGAGAAGCATCAAGGTACGCTGACCTCGCAGGCCCGGAACAAATGGTATAACCGCAAGATGGAGAAATCGCTCCGCGAGCTTGAATTTGCAGCCTCCCTATTGCTCGCAATGGGTGAGAATGCGTACCCGTCCGAGGAGCTTGAAGGGATCTGGAAGGAAACACTGCTCTATCAGTTCCATGATATTTTGCCGGGCTCTTCGATTACTCGCGTCTTTGAAGAATCGCTGGAGCGTTATGCCGCAATGCATGGCCGCACGCGGGAGCTAATTGCGCAAACCTATGCCAGAGTGGCGGAGCTCGCGGGTGCCCGTGAAGGTCAGGCGGTTGTCTTTAACTCTTTGCCGTGGGAACGCGAAGAGGTTGTCGAGCATAAGGGCAGCCGTTATGCTGTGAAAGTGCCGGCAATGGGCTTTGCGTCTCTTGCAGAGGCGGAGCTTCGCCAAGAGCAGACGGAGCAATCCGGGCTTCGCGCAGGCGAGCAGCTTCTTGAGAACAAGAATCTGCTCATTCGCTTTGGACAGGACGGAAGCATCGAGTCGTTGTACGACAAAGCAGCAGGCCGGGAAGCGATTATGCTGGGCCAGAAGGCCAACGTGCTGACCGTGTATCACGACAGAGGCGATGCCTGGGATTTCCCTCGGGATTACCGAGAGACGGTGGCTGGCCGCATGAAGCTTGAAGAAAGCTCCTTCTCGGTGGAACAAGGCCAAGCGGTGCTGGAGCAGCATTACCGCTTCGGCGAATCCACGCTGGTACAGCGGATTGTGCTGGATGAAGAAGCAACCACCGTAAGCTTTGAATCCAAGGCGGATTGGAAGGAATCGGAGAAGATGCTTCGCGTCTCCTTCCCGGTTCAGGTCATGTCCGACCATGTGAACTGCGAGATTCAATTTGGTTATTTGAAGCGTCCGACAACAAGGAACACGATGATCGAATTTGTTCGCGATGAAATATGCGCGCATCAATATATTGACCTGTCGCAGCCGGACTACGGCGTAGCTCTGCTCAGCGACAGCAAATACGGCTACAGCGCGGAAAGGAACGTGCTGGACATTAATTTGCTCCGCAGTCCAAGCTATCCGGATCCGGTGGCCGACCGCGCGGAACATCAATTCGTCTATGCGGTTTATCCGCACCGTGGAGACTTTATCCAGGCGGAGGTATACCGCAAAGGGTATGAGCTGAATACGCCGCTGACGGTTGCCGAGCCTTCTCAAGCTTCTTCGGCAGCAGGACGCACGGCTTCCCTTGCCTCTCTTGTTCAAGTGAATCATCCGCATGTCATGATCGAAGCGGTGAAGAAAGCCGAGGATTCGGATGATCTCATTATCCGTCTGTACGAGGTGTCCGGAACGTTTGCCGAAACATCGGTTGGTTTCGGGATTCCGGTCTCGCTCGTCGAGGAAGTGGATCTGATGGAAAATACGATCGGAGAGGCTGGGGCGAAGCTGTCGTTCCAACCGTTCGAGATCAAGTCGCTTCGCGTGAAGCTCTAGTAACGGTTAGGTCAATCAGGAGGGAAGGCGTAACGGCTCCCTCCTGTTTTATTTTCGGCCAATAAGCGAATGGATAGAGGAAGGATGTTGCAGTCATGATCAGAAAGAATCGGCAGGAAGAGTTAACGGGCTTTCAGGAGGGTGGACCCTACCATCCGTCCTATGATTTGCAGACAGACTTCGTTATGGTCTATGGCATCCAAGGGGATTTTCAGGAACGGATCCGGACATGGAAGGAAAAAGGCTATGTGGTTCATCTCATGACGGGCGTATCCTGGGGCGGTTATCAGGACTATCTGAACGGTAAGGTCGACGGCCGGACGCATTGGGACGAAGCGCAGAAAAACCGAAAATATGAAAATATCATTCACGGCACCTCCGAGGATATTCCTTATATGGTACCTACAATTGCTTACGCCGATTTTCTGACCGAACGGATCCGGATCGCCGTAGACGCCGGCGTAGAGGCGATTCACCTGGAGGAGCCGGAATTCTGGGTGGAGGGCGGTTATTCGGATGCGTTCAAGCGCGAATGGGAGATCTATTACCGCGAGCCTTGGCAGGCTCCGCATGCTTCTGTAGATGCGCAGTATCGCGCTTCGAAGCTGAAGGCTTACCTGTATACCCGCACGCTTGACCGGATTTGCAGTACCCTCAAGGAATATGCGATGCAGAAGTACGGCCGCCGGATTCGCTTTTACGTGCCGACGCATAGCCTAATCAACTATACGCAATGGCGGATCGTCAGCCCGGAATCCAAGCTGCTTGAGCTGCCGGGTGTGGACGGCTATATCGCGCAGGTATGGACGGGTACGGCGCAAACGCCAAATGTGTATAACGGCGTCCGCAAGGAGCGTACGTTTGAGACGGCCTATCTGGAATACGGCATTATGCAGGAGCTTGTCCGCGGCACCGACCGCAGAATGTGGTTCCTGCATGACCCGATTGCCGACGACCCGAAGCATACGTGGAAGGACTACCGCAGCAATTATATCCGCACGCTGGTCGCGTCCCTGCTGCATCCGCATGTGAGCCGTTACGAGGTATGCCCTTGGCCGAGAAGAATTTATCAAGGGCAATACCCAAGAGAAGGCGGGAACGGCAAGGAAAGAATTCCGGCCGCTTACGCAACGGAGCTGCAAACGGTGTTAAACGTGCTTGGCACCATGGATGGGCTCGATGCGGAATGGCTGACGGACAGCCTGCAGGTAGGTCTGCTGCTCGCCGATTCGGCGATGTATCAGCGTAATCACCCGGATTGGAGCGAAGAAGCTACTTCCTTCAAATACGATGGCACGGAGGTTGCGTCGGCGCTTGGCAGCGAGTTTATGGAGCTGCTGGACTGGTCGCCGTTTTATGGCCTTGCGCTGCCGCTCCTCAAGCATGGCGCAGCCGTCCGTCCGGTTCAGCTCGACAATGCGGGAAGATTCCCGGGGTACCTGGACGATTACCGCGTCCTGGTGCTCAGCTATGAATATATGAAGCCGGAATCGTCCGGACTGCACAATGCGCTGGCGGAATGGGTGAAGGAAGGCGGCACGCTGGTCTACGTCGGAGACGGCAGCGACGACTTCCATACCGTCCGCGAATGGTGGAATCAGGGCAGCAAGAAGTTCGCTTCGCCAATGGAGCATCTATTCGCCAGTCTGGGCTTGGAAACGTCGCTGGCTCCGGGAGAATATGCCGTGGGCAAAGGCTGCCTGGCCTACTTGCCTCTGCATCCGTCGCAATGCGCGATCCTGCCGGAAGCGGGCGAGCAGCTGAGACAGACGGTAACCTCCGCTATTGCAACGGCAGAGAGCTCTCTTCGCTGGGTGAAAAAGAACGGCATGGCGCTGCGCAGAGGCCCTTATATTATTGCAGCCGTGCTGGATGAATCCGTGAGCGAAGAGCCTTATAAAATCTACGGCAAGCTGGTCGATCTGCTGGACGCGAACCTTCCCGTTGTGGATGAGGTTACGGTTAACGAAGGCGAGCAAGCGCTGCTCTATGACCTGAGCAAAGCGGGAGGCGGCGTACAGCTGATTGCGGCAGCTTCCCGTATCGACCGTATAGAAGAGAGTGATGACGGTTTTAGCTTTAAGGCTTACGGACCTGAAGGCATTCAGGCTGCCGCCAGATTCCAATGCCCGCGCAAGCCTAAAACCGTAGCTTTTAGCGCGACAGGGACCTCCATTCGGATGCCGCTGGCGTTCAAGTGGGACGAAGGCAGCTCGACGGTGCTTTTCCGTTACGAGAATGACCCGGCCGGCGTGTCGGTAAAGGTGATTTGGTAACGGGCTATTTTCAAGGGGGAGGAAAATCGAGTGAAGGGCAAAGGTAAAATCATTAGCATTTCCCTGGCGGTTATCCTCGTCGCTGCCGTATCCTCGTATCTGGCATGGCCGGAGAAGAAGGAAGGGGTCAGCTGGCCAAGCAAGCAGGCTTTGCCAACTTTTCAGGCCCCGGCCGAAACACTTGATCTCATCTATACGACAGACAGCTATTACTATCAGGCCGAGAACGAAGCGTTTGGGCATGACACGGGCAAAGCGGACGGAGACGGCTGGTTGGCGGATGCGGGAAGCGATGCTGCCGGCAAGGCGATGTTGGACGTAACGGGACGCAAGGAAATACCGGCGGGAGAAATAAAGGCCGCGTTTAATATGCAGGTCGGCAATTTTGCCGATGAGGATGGCGTTGTCGCCACGCTTGAGGTTCGGGATCAGACGGCGGATGCCGTTCTTGCCTCGATGGAAGTCCGCAACTGGGATTTCCGGCTGCCGAATGCGTCGCAAAGCTTTGAGCTTTCTTTTAACGCGCCGGGAGAAGGGCATGAGCTGGAGTTCAAGGTGTTATGGACCGGCAAATCCACGCTGAAGCTGTTTGATGTTGGCGTGTTCTGGCCGCTCCGCAAAGACGAGAACTTATTGTTCACCTCTTTGAAGGGTGTCGTGAATCAGACGAAGCCTCGCATTTATTCGTATACGGACAATGTCCGGGGCTCTACCGGTACCGCCCTGCTGGATGACTTGGGGCTGAAATATGCCGAGGTGAAGGATAACTGGGAGCTGCTGAACAAATACCGGTCCGAGCTGAAGGGGCTCATCGTCTACGATGATCAGCAGCCGGATACGATTAATCTGGCAACTACGATTGCGGGATTAAAAAACGCCATTGTCGCTCCGCCATCCCTCGTGGATAAGCTGACAGGCGCGCCGTATAATCTGCCAATCCTGGAGGACCTGCGCGGTAAATTCAGCTCCAAGCTGGAGGTCTACGGTTATTTGTATGACCACTATTGGAAGCAGACGACGCATAAAGCGATTGTTGGCCTGGACCCGGGCATCCAATCCTATCTTCGCGACTATGCAATGGGAATGGACGCCGCGGTGGTCTGGCTGAATCCGGCGGATGAGGGCGAGTCGGCGCTGCTGGATAAGTTCCTGCAGGATATGCCTTACGGGACGGGACTCTATCTCGGCTGGTGGCCGGATGAAGGGATGGGCGTCAAGAAGACGTCGGATTACGGACTGGCGACGGTGGCCAGCGACTTCTCCTCGAACCTTAGCGTGCTCAGCGGTACTTCGCGGTCGATAACGATGCCGAAGGCGCCGGTGAAGCCGAAGCTCGAGAATAAAGTGTATGTCTCGTTTATATTGAGTGACGGCGACAACCTGCAGTACATGGAGCATGCCTTCTGGAACGTGTGGAATACGCCGAACCGCGGAGAGGTGCCGCTTGGCTGGACGATCTCGCCGCTGATGGTCGATACGATGCCGGGCCTGCTCGATTATTTGTACAAAAACGCTACGCCTAACGATGCTTTTGTTTCCGGTCCGTCCGGCGTGGGTTACACGTACCCGAACTTCTGGGAGAAGGAAGACGGACTCGACCCCTTTATCGAGCGTACGAACGATTACATGCAGCAAGCGGGTCTAAACGTTCTGACGGTGTGGAATTACGTGAAGGGCGAGATTAAGCCGGAGGTAGCCGAAAAGCTCGCCAAGCATGCTCCGTCGCTGCTCGGATTTACTTCGCAGTTCGGTACCGGCACGATCGGGGTTTACGGCAACTCGATGCCGGGCCAGGAGTTAAACGTGGCCTACGGCAGCGCGGAGAGCGACCTGACAAGCGGCATTGCCGACGGTGTCGAGAAATGGGACGGCAAGTCGCCATCCTTCGTCTCCATACAGGCCAACCCTTGGCAGGTCAGCTATCAGAACTTTATCAACGCTATGAATCTATACAAAGATAACGCTGACGTTGTATTTGTCCGTCCGGATGTCTACTTCCAGCTGATGAGGGAGAGCAAGGGCCTTCCGGTGACGCCTTAAAAATATCGATAGAGACAGTCAAGCATCTGTTAGACGAGATGCTTGGCTGTTTTTTTATACGGATGTTAAGGAGGATTGATGGGTGAGGGGGAATAGGTCTAATGCTACCCTTGCTGAAAACGCTTTCGCTTGATAGACTGAACATATCTTTCCGGGCAGGAGGAGAGGCTTACTGAAGCTATCGATTAAGACCCAGCTGATCATCAGCTTTTTCGTCGTTATGATCCCCGGCGTGCTGTTCTTCATCGGCAATAACCTGTACGCCAAAAACGTCGTCCGCGACAAGGTAACCGAGACCTACCGGAATACGCTGGATATCTTCGCCGACCATACGGACCGGACGCTGAACGACATTACGAACTATTTAAACAAGCTTGGCGTCTACGATACCGACGTCGGCGTGCTCAATTCCTTCCCTCCGGGCAGCGACAACTACGTCCTGACCAAGATTCGCATCCAGCTTAAAATCAACCGCGACATTGGCTTATACAATATGATCGACACCATTTTTCTCTTTAACTCCAACGAACTCATCCTGAGCACCAGCTCCCAGAATCAGTACGGCATCCTCAAGAACGTCTTAAATGATAACGTCCGGCGCATCGTGGACGAGAGCACGCCGGGCCGCTGGCTGCTGTGGTACGACCGGAGAATCGAGGGCGGCAATTTTCTCGTGCAGGTAAGCGAGGTCCCTGATACCGGACTGTACGTCGGCGCGATTATCCGCATGTCGGAGATTGCCAATCAGCTGTCGATTCAATGGTCGCACGGCGATATCGGAGAAGCCGCCATCTACCGCTCGGACGGCACCCGTCTAGGCGGACAGGGAACGGACAGCCATGTGCAATTGAATCGGACAGACCTGATCCGCGAGAACGCGCCGTACCGGTTCGTGAAAGACGGGGAGACCGGCAAGCGGTACCTGATGATGAACCGGCCCAGCGAGGTAGCCGATATGACAACCAGCATACTAATTCCCGAGAGTTATATTTTGCAAGGCCTTCCCTATTTCCAATTGCTGACGTATGCGATGGCGTTTGGCGTCATCTTCATCTTCTCCCTCTACCTCTTCTTCATAAGGCGTACGCTGTTCAAGCCGCTGCAGCAGCTGATCAGCGGCATGAAGAAAATTTCGCTCGGCATGCTCGACGTTCGGCTGCGGACAAACAACACGCTGGAGTTCGTCTTCCTCGCGAACACCTTTAATAATATGGCGGAGCAGATCAAGAGCCTTCGAATCGGGATGTACGAGGAGCAGCTAAAGGCTCAGAAGATCGAGCTGAAGCAGCTGCAGGCGCAGATCAACCCTCATTTCTATATGAACAGCCTGAACATCATCTATAATTTCGCGGCATTGAAGGATACCGATTCGGTGAAAAAGATGGCGCTCCATCTGGGCGATTATTTCCGCTTCATCATGCGGGCCAACCGGGAGCTGATCACTCTTGAGGAGGAGCTGAAGCATATCGCGAACTATCTCGAGATCCAGAAGTTCCGTTTCCCGCACAAACTTGGCAGCGTATACGACATTCCGGGCTGCATGAAGGGCAGTCTGATGCCTGCCCTGTCGATCCAGCCGTTCGTGGAAAATGCGATCATCCATGGCTTCGTCAATCATCGCAAGCCTTTTGAGATCAGGATCCGCGGCGAGCTGCTCGAGGAGGAGGGGGCGTTTATGCAAATTACCGTGGAGGATAACGGCGGCGGCTTTCCCGAGGAGGTGCTGCGGCGGCTGAACGAGGGACAGGGTCTCCCTTCCGCGGATTCGAGCCGGCTCGGCATTGCCAACGTCATCCAGCGGCTCAAGCTGCGGTACGACGGTGCCGCGCGTGTCGATTTCCGAAATACAGACGAAGGCGGGGCGGCCGTCACGATCAGACTGCCGGTATCGACAGAGCCCGAGCTTCCGGAACCGAAAGGAGAATGACGATGTACAACCTGCTTGTAGTGGACGACGAGGATATAGCCATCCGCGGTATTGTCGAGGGTATCGACTGGTCATCCCTCCCCTTGTCGAATATTTTTACCGCATACGATGCCGAGGAGGCACGGCAGGTGTTCAGGAAGCACCCCATTCACGTCCTGATCTCCGACATCGACATCCCGCAGGAGAACGGCATCACTCTGCTCGCCTGGGTCAACGAGACTTCGCCTCAAACGGAGACCATTTTCCTGACCGGCCACGCCAATTTCAATTTCGCTCAGCAGGCCGTCCAGCTCGGCAGCTTCGACTATCTGCTCAAGCCGGTCGATCATGACGTGCTGAAGAGCTGCGTGGAGAAAGCCGTCGAAGCGATTCGCAGGCGCGAGCAGGAGGAGGCGTATCTTAAGACGTATGCCTACTATTTCGACCAGTGGAACCGCCAGCTTCCGCTGCTCGTCGAGCGCCTGTGGCAGGACGTTCTGGGACTGCGCATCCCAGCCTCGGCGGACAAGCTAGAGCCGCTGTTCGAGCTGTACGGCATTCCGCTTGACATCGGCAAGCGCGTACAGCCGCTCCTGATCAGCGTGGAGCAGTGGACGCAGGATTGGAACGCGCGCGACGAAGAAATTATGACCTACGCGCTGAAGAACGCCGCGGCGGACATTATACTGAGAGACCGCTCCGGCCACGTTATTCAAGACGCAGGCGGCATACTCTTCGCCCTCCTCTACGAGCCGTCGGGGGAAGACGAGAGTACCCTTGAGGAGCGGTGCGCGGAATATATCCGCAAATGCTCGGAATACCTGTACGCCGTCGTCTCCTGTTACATTGGCGAGGAAGCTCCCGTCGCCTCGCTGCGGTTCGGGGCTCAGAGCCTCGGCGAGCTGGAGCGCTCCAACGTCTGCCAGACCGGCCGGGTATTCCGTCTATCCGACTATAAGCGGGAGAAGAAGTCCATTACCGCCCAGCCGAATTTTCAGGAATGGTCGGCGCTCATCGAGCAGGGCAAGACATGCGAGCTGAAGCGCCACATCGAGGATTTGTTCGACCGCCTCAAGTATGGCCAGGTCGACCATGCCTATATGGTCAGCTACTATTTCGGGCTTGTCCACACCGTCTTTCAGGTGCTGCAGCGGCGCTCCGTACCCGCGGAAACGGTGTATGCGGAAGAGGAATGGCACAGCGGCGAGAACGCGATGAAGTCGCTCGGCGCCATGAAGGCATGGACGATCCAGTTTGCCGCCAAAGCCTCGGACTGCCTGGTTAAACAGGGAAAGGACGTGTCCAATACGATCGCCAAGGTACAGACGTACATCGAAGAGAACCTGCAGCATGACCTGAACCGGGAGGAGATCGCGAGGCATGTCTATTTAAACCCCGCCTATCTGTCGCGGCTGTTCCGCAAAGAGACGGGAAAGTCGCTTACCGACTACATGGTTGATCGGCGCATGCTAAGATCAATATCCGAGCTCAAGCTGACGAACCATAAAATCAGCGATATCGCGATATCCGTTGGATATGCGAGCTTCTCCCACTTCTCCAAGCAGTTCAAGCGTTCGACGGGAATGACGCCGCAAGATTACCGCAAGAAATACCAGAATGTTCGGTAAAAATGTCACCGGAGCAATAAGGTGGTAACGACGCCGCTAGAGTGCGGTGTCTTTTTTTGTGTACGATTATAGCCATAGTCGATAGACAAGGAGGACCTAACATGGCCAATGCGGAAGCGGCTCCGCTGCAAGCGACGGGAGCCAAGACGCGGAAAGGGACGCGGAAAAGGACGCTCACCTACCTGATCCGAAACTATTGGATGTTCTATTTGATGCTGCTTCCCGGGGTGCTGCTGCTCATTTTCAACAATTACATCCCCATGCTCGGTATTGTAATCGCATTCAAGTCGGTCCGGTTCGATATCGGTATTCTGAACAGTCCCTGGGCGGGACTTACCAACTTCAAATTTCTGTTTCAATCCAGCGACTCGTACATCATCATCCGCAACACGTTGCTGTACAATTCAGCGTTCATCGTGCTTAATCTGATTTTCCCGCTGGCTTTCGCCCTTATGTTGAACGAGATGAAGAACCGTTTCCTGTCCAAGCTGCATCAGACGATCATGTTCCTGCCGTACTTCCTCTCGATGACGGTCATCGCTTACCTGGTATACGGCTTCATGAGCGATGAGCACGGCTATCTGAATGGCACGCTTCTGCCTGCCCTCGGTCTCGACTCGGTCCGCTGGTACTTCACGAAGGAGGTATGGCCGTTCGTCCTGCCGCTCATTAATACATGGAAGAGCATGGGCTACTATACGGTCGTTTATATGGCGGCGATTATCGGCATCGACGACGAATATTACGAGGCGGCGACAATCGACGGAGCCAGCAAATGGCAGCAGATGACGAATATCACGATCCCTCTCATTATGCCGGTTATCACCATCATGACCCTGCTGCAAATCGGCCGGATATTCAACGCAGACTTCGGACTGTTCTTCCAGGTTCCGCGGGAATCCGGCACGTTGTTCCCCGTGACGAACGTTATCGACACCTACGTCTACCGTACGTTCCTCACCGTCGGCGACATCGGCCTCTCGTCTGCCGCCGGGCTGTTCCAATCCGTTGTAGGCTTCACGCTCGTCTTTCTATCCAACTGGGTCGTTCGCCGTATCAACAGCGACAACGCTCTATTCTAGGAGGGAACCGGATGGCTGCCATCTCCGACAAAACCACTGCGGGCTCGAATCCGAAAAACCGGTTGTCCGCCGCAGCTTCAAGCGGCATCAATATCTTCTTCATCCTCTATTCCGCCCTGTGCGTCATCCCGCTGCTGCTGCTGCTTTCCGTATCGTTTTCCGACGAGAAATCCGTCCTGACGCACGGCTACCGATTCATTCCGGAGAAGTTCAATCTGGCCGCCTATGCCTTCCTTTACAAGGACATCGGACAGATCGCGTATTCCTACGGAATCTCTATTACGGTTACGGTCGTCGGCACGGCGCTCAGCATGCTGATCATCGCGCTTTACGCCTATCCGATATCGCGCAGCCAATTTCCGCACGCCCGATTCTTCACCTTCTTCGTCTTCTTTACGATGCTCTTCTCCGGGGGGCTTGTTCCCTGGTATCTCGTCTACGTGCAGATGCTGAATCTGAAGGATACGCTCTGGGCGCTCATTATGCCGCTCCTGGTGTCCTCCTTCTGGGTTCTGATCGTAAGAACTTTTTTCAAGGAGACCATACCCGCTGCGGTACTGGAGTCGGCTAAGATCGACGGAGCCGGCGAGCTTCGGATTTTCATCCGCATCGTTCTTCCGCTCTCCATGCCGGTACTGGCGACGGTGGCGCTCTTCCAGACGCTGACGTATTGGAACGACTGGTTTCTAAGCCTGGTCTTCATCACCAACGATCACAACATCTCGGTTCAATACCTGCTCTACAAAATGCTTGCGAATATTCAGTATCTCTCCAGCAATCCGACGGCTGCGGCCGAGATTGCCAGGGCGGGCGGCATGTTCAACTTTCCCAGCGAAACCGTGCGGATGGCCCTTGTCGTGGTTGGTATCGGCCCGATCGTGTTCGCCTACCCGTTCTTCCAGAAATATTTCGTCCGCGGCCTGACGGTTGGCGCGGTGAAGGGCTAATTTCCTTTCCCGGCTATCCCGCCGGAACGATCTGCCTTGCATTTGGCTGTAGCCGGCAATCCGGTTAAGCATACAAATCAACTATTGGGAGGTCTATCTCTTTATGAAGCAGACGAGAAAAACAATTTCGCTGGTTGTCCTGCCCCTGCTCGTTATCGCCCTCTTCATGTCCGCATGCAGCAAAAACCAGCCATCCGGTTCCGGCGGCAATGAAGCGTCTGCCGGCAACGCCGGAGCCAGTGCGACGGCGAATGACGGCGGGAACGCGCCAGCCGATCTCAAGCCTTACAAGCTGAAGCTGGTGTACGAAGGGCCGCCGCAGGCGGACGAGGCGATGGTGGAGGATGCTCTGAACAAAATTTTGACGGAGAAAATCAACGCCACCATCGACATCGCACCGATCGACTGGGGGGCATGGGACGACAAGGTGAACCTGATGATTGCCTCCCGCGAGCCGGTAGACATTCTATTCACGGCGCAGTGGAACGGCTATTCGAAGAATGTCGCCAAGGGCGCCTATAAGGAGCTTGGCGATCTGCTGGACAAATACGGCCAAGGGATTGTCAGCTCGCTTGATCCATCGTTCCTCGAGGGCTCCAAAATCAACGGTAAAAACTATGGCATACCGACGAACAAGGAGCTCGCGTTCGCAGGCGGAGTCGTCTACCGCAAGGATATTGCCGATGAGCTGGGCCTTGACATGAGCACGGTGAAGACGGCAGAGGATCTGGACGCCATCTACAAGGTGGTGAAGGAAAAGAAACCGGATATGACTCCTCTCTATATGCAAGGCGGGTCGTTCGGGCAGCTGACCGAATTCGACTCCTTAGGCGACGGCACGATTCCCGGCGTCATCTCCAAGGAAGACAGCGACACGACGGTAAAGATGATGGAGGACTTCGATATTTACAAGCGTTATCTGAAGCTCGCCCGCGATTTCTTCCAGAAAGGCTATATCAACAAGGACGCCGCGACTACGCAGCTCTCGAGCGGCGACGCCTATAAGGGCGGCAACGTCTTCTCGACGATCGAGCCGCTCAAGCCCGGCAAGGCGGCGGAAATCGCCAATGCGGCCGGCATCGGAGGGAAGCTGGACCAAATCTATCTGACCGGCAAAACGGTCTCTACTTCCGAGACGGCAGGTGCCATGCTGGCGGTCTCGACGACGTCCAAGAACCCTGAACGGGCCATGATGTTCATTAACCTGCTTCACACCGACAAGGATATCGTCAACCTGCTGAACTTCGGCATCGAAGGGGTGCATTACACGCTCAGCGGCGACGTCATGACGCCTACCGATAAATCCGGCCAATACGCCCCCGGCGTCGCTTGGGAACTCGGCAACCAGTTCCTCAATCACGTGTGGAACACCGAAGCGCCAGACAAGTGGGAGCAGTTCAAGGCGTTCAACGAGGGAGCCAAGCCGTCGCCTGGTCTCGGCTTTGTCTTCAACAGCGATTCCGTGAAGGCGGAGGTCGGCGCGCTCGCGAACGTCATCAAGCAATACCAGAAGGCGCTGGAGACCGGCTCGGTCGACACCGACAAGGTCTTGCCCGAATATGTCGCGGCGCTGAAATCCGCCGGTGTCGAGAAGGTCATCGCCGAGAAGCAGAAGCAGTTCGACGCCTTCCTGGCTGCGAAGGGCAAATAAGAACAGCACAAAAAGCAAAAAGCCGTTGCTCCAGCTGCCCCGGGCGGAAGGAGCAACGGCTTTTTTTGCAGCGATTGCCGGAATAAATGTTTACATCTCTTTCCAAATCGACTATTCTTAAAACAAATGTTAGTGAGTACTAACATACAGACAGGTAAGGGTGAGCTTTTTTGGATAATAAGGTAAAACTCATGCAGGCCGCGATTGATTTGATGGCGGAGAAGGGTTATAAAGGCGTATCCACCAAAGAGATTGCCGCGGTGGCAGGCGTTAGCGAGATGACGTTATTCCGGAACTTCGCCAATAAGCTGAATTTGCTCGAAAAGGCCGTTGACTATTTCCATTATTCCATGGAAATGACACGGATTTTTCAAGAAGAAGTGGTATGGGATATGCGGGCAGACCTGCTGCTTGTAAGCGAAATGTATCATGAGGTGATGGAGCGCAACCGCAAGCTGTTTCTTATCGTTCTGGCGGACAATGATTTGGCCGGCATCAGGCAGAAAGCGCAGAAGCATCCCCGGATTTTGCTCGAGCTTCTGATGGATTACTTTAAGGAAATGCAAAGACAGGACAAAATGATCGACACGGATGCGGAGACGCAGGCCATCACATTTATGTGGATGAATTACGGGGCCTTTATCTCGCGGCTGTATACGGCCGAGGCCGTTACAAAGGTTACGAGAGAGGGGTTTGCGGAATCCAGCGTCGATTTGTTCGTACGTGCTCTAAGCCGATAAATTCGAGGAGGATGAAGAATGGGATATTCCGAAAAAATCGTTGGTAAAACGGCCTCGGCCGGTTTTCAGATCGGGGTTCGCAGGACCTTGCCTGTTTCCCCTGAGCGAGCTTGGGCATTTCTCACCTCGGCCGAAGGCTTGAGGTTATGGATTGGCAACGTCAAGAACTTAGCGATAGAAGCTGGCGAGACGTTTCAAAGCGCTGAAGGGATATCGGGAGAATTGCGAATTGTGAAGCCTCGGCAGCAGCTGCGCCTGAGGTGGACCAAGCCCGGCTGGGAGAAGACTTCGACCTTGCAAATCCGGCTCATCTCCAGCCATCCGGAGAAAACAACCGTCAGCTTCCATCAGGAAAATCTGGATCATGCGGCTACGAGGGAGCAGATGAAGCTGCATTGGGAAGATGTGCTGAACGTAATGCTGCAAAAAACCGAAGCGCGCTAATTATCCCCAAAAACAACAGGGCCATGACGATTGATCGTCATGGCCCTGTTATTGCTGAAGCGCGCTGCTCTTGAATATCGAGCATCGGCGGCCGTCCGTACATCCGGGCATATTCGCGGCTGAACTGGGACGGGCTTTCGTATCCAACGCGGAAGGCGGCTTCCGAAGCATGCACCGTTTCCGTCAGCATTAAGCGTCTTGCTTCCTGCAGGCGCAGCGTTTTCTGATATTGCAGCGGGCTCATTGACGTTACGCGCTTGAAATGTTTATGAAAAGCCGAGGTGCTGAGGCTTGCTTCCTTGGCCAGCTGCTCGATGACAAGCGGCTCCGCATATTGCCGGTTAATCATCCGAATCGCTTGCGCAATGTTATGCGAATGGCTGCCAACCATAGCGAAGGAGTGGATAAGCGAGCCATGCTCGCTTTGCAGCACGCGGTACAGGATCTCGCGGATAATAAGCGGTGCGAGAACCGGAATGTCCCCCGGCGTATCCAGCAGCTGAACAAGCCTGACGGCGGCTTCGAGCAAGCCTGGAGACGTGTGGTTCATTGTTATTCCCGGTGAGGCATCGGAAGGTGAGGCAGAGGCGCTGCTGCTTTCTTTTACAATATCGAGAATGACATCGGGGTCGAAGCTCAGCTTTAAGCTTAAATACGGGACCTCGGGCGAAGCCTCCACGATTTTGCTTATAATCGGCAGTTCGGCAGCAATAACAACAAAAGTCATCGGGTCATACCGGTACGTTTCATCTCCGAGAGTAGCCGTCTTTGCCCCTTGCGCCACAAGACAAAGGGAGGGCTTATAGACGGATTCCAGCGGTTCCGACAAATGGTCGGCATGCATCAATGACAGATTGGGAACAGAAGTAGGAAACGTGCCGCTTGACGGAGCATGGCGCAGGATCAAGTCCGCTAAGTGCCGCAAAGCCTGCTCCGTTCGCAAGGTTTCGTCCATGGCTTGTGAATTCCTTTCCGAAGAGGGATTGCTTTTATTTTAAAATAGAAATGCGCGAGTTTCACTATACTAAGCTTATCTTTCATTCGCGAAGAGAAATAGGCAAGGATTGAACGGTTCTGTTCTAATGGTATTCCCCTTGCATTCCTTATAATCAATGTTGTAGCCACTCCAATTAACTATCCGAAACATAAAGGAGCGAATGAATAATGAGTTTACAAGGAAAAGTCGCAATTGTCACCGGTGGTTCGAGAGGAATCGGACGCCAAATCGCCATTCACCTCGGCGAAGCCGGCGCGAAAGTTGTTGTCAATTATTCCTCCAACGAAGAGAAAGCAAACGAGGTTGTCCAATTAATCGAGCAAGCGGGCGGCGAAGCTGCTGCCATCCGCGGAAATATCGGCAAGGTCAGCGATGTGGAGGGACTGTTCTCGGAGGCGCTTGAGCGGTTCGGACGCGTGGATATTCTCGTGAATAATGCGGGGATTATGGATCTGGCGCCGATTATGAACGTAACGGAGGAAATGTTCGACCGGCAGTTCATGATCAATGTGAAAGGGACGTATTTCGCCTGCCAGCAAGCGATGAAGCATATGGCAAGCGGCGGGACGATTATTAACTTCTCTACCTCCGTATCAGGCGCGATGCTTCCGACATATAGCGTCTACGCCGCTACCAAAGGGGCTGTTGAACAGTTAACCCGTCAGCTGGCAAAGGAATTTGGCCCAAAAGATATTATCATCAACTGCATCGCGCCAGGGCAGGTGTCGACCGAGCTGTTCCTGAACGGCAAATCCGAGGAGCTTGTGGATTCGTTCCGCCGCATGAACGCGTTTGGGCGCCTTGGGGAGCCTGACGACATCGCCAATGCCGTTGAACTTCTCGTCAGCGATAAAGCCCGCTGGATTACCGGACAGACGCTTCGCGTGAACGGCGGATTCAACTGATAAAAAATCGCCAGCCTGCTGCTGTTTAGCATTCGGCTGGCGATTTTTATTTTTGGTTATTGCACAGGAGAAGGACTCAGAGCTACGTTGGATTTGGTCCAGTAAAAGGAGGCGTTTTTGCCCAAGTATGCGTTCTACGTTGGATTCACTACAGTAAAATCAGCTCCTATGAGCAATGCTGTTTGAATTTCTCCATTTTCACTGGAGTAAATCCATTATAGCCTTTCAAAGCCTTCCATTTAGCTTGCTTTCGTTGGAGCAATTCCAACGTACGAAGACAATGGAGGCGATAACGGTAATTGTAACAGTGATCGTAATGGAAGTTGCTGTGACGCTCTCAAATCTCCAACCGGACACCCGCTGCCCGGAATGCGGCAGCCGTTTCTTCCGGCAGGCCCTTATCGGTTAGGAGAGCCGTCAGCTCGGATAACCTCGCGAACGTACGAAGCGCGCTGTGGCCAAACTTATGATGGTCGGCAACTCCGTAGCATTCCCGGGCTGTCGTCATTAAAGCCTGCTTGAAATCGATCAAGTCGCCGGTATAGACGGACAAGCCATGCTCGAGATGTACGCCGGTAGCGGAAATAAACGCTTTATTAATGTTCAGGTTACGCACGTAAGCGACCGCTTCCGGACCCGCAAGAACGTTGCGGACGCGGTAACCGCCGGGGACGACGAGCCGGACGTTTTCTTTTCCCGCCAGCTCGCTGATGATGTATACATCGTTGGTAATGACGGTCACCGTCAAATCGTTCAGCCGCCTTGCGATCTCAAGGGTTGTGCTGCCGCCGTCCAGCGCAATAATGTCATTGCTGGAGATAAACCTCATCGCGGTTTCCGCAATGCCGGTTTTCTCGTCGGCATGCTTCGCGAGCGGCTCCTTCACCGGAAGAATGCCGAATTGATCGCTGTTTGCCAGCACGGCGCCGCCATGAACCCGTTTTACAAGGCCTTGTTCCTCCAGCTTCGTCAGATCCTCCCGGATCGTCTTGCCCGTTACGTTCAGCCGCTCGCTGAGCTCCGCAACCGTCACTTCCTTCTGCGTCAGCAGAACCTCCATAATACTCTCGTATCGGCGTAAATGGTTCATTTCATGCTCATCCGTTCTCATTGGTATTGCCATTATTTTAAACTTAGCTTGTCGTCTCGTCCATAGTTACTGGATGTGTAGTTAGGTTCAAATACAATTTTATTAATGATTATTTCTACTAAATGAACTAAAATAAACATAAATGAACTTTTTACGGGATAGAGAGGAGTAAACGATACTCATGAACGGACAACAGCAGCGTCAAATAGAGATCATTAAGGCGGCAGCCTTATCGGCACAGAGCTTGCCTATGCTCGCCAGCGGATTATGGTTCCATCACGATATACGGGATAACTTCTATTATGCCTCCTATTTATTTGCGGCAGCGGTGGACGAAGAAATTCAATCCCTACTGAACAATCCGGCCGACTCGAAAAAGAAAGCGGAAGGCGTGCTTGCACGGGTGCTGCAGCTTCAGCAAAAGGATCCGGATCAGCCGCTGTATGGCCATTTTCCGCTGAATTTGAATCCTTCGCCTGAGCTTGCGAAAGCCCATGAGCTCCCGGTCGAGCTGATGGGCAGCTTAATGGTTTATTTCTATGCGCGTTATGGACAACATCTGGGTCCGGAATTGCAGGAGGCCTTCGAGCGTGCGCTCCATCGTATTTATGAAGGAGGCTTTTACAGAAAGCCGCTGCAGCTGTTTCATCACCATGAGGCCAAATATACCGCGGCCAAGATCATATTCGGACAGCGCTATGAAGACCAGGAGCTGCTCGAAGACGGTATCGCTTCCCTGAAGCGCACCATGGAGCGGGTAACGGCCCAAGGAATGCCGGAGTATGGGGCGTTGCCATGGTTCTGGCATTGGGTTCAGGCGTTTACTTGCGCGTGGGAGCTGACGGCGGAGCCGGCGTTAAAGCAGCAGCTTGCCGGGATGCTCGATTATCTGTGGCGGGAGAGAGCGCTCTTTTACCTGAAGGGCGCTTGGGTTGGTGCCCATTCCCGGGGCTGGCCGCATGATGCGCCTGCTGACCGCAACGTCTTGCATGATTATGTGCAATTTGGAGATTTTCCGTTGGGAGATCGTATGCCTCGTACGGAGTACGCGGGCTTCCTCTGCTATCCTGCTCCGGAGGATGCTCTCCGGAGAGCGCTGGAGCGCAACCAGCCCGAGGTGGTCACAAAACAAATGATCAAAATTGATACCGGGGAAGAAATTCCGCTTCATTCGTATGCATATGTGACGAAGGACTATGCGGCCGGCGGCATTTGGGAGCGGGTAAAAGAGTTTGATAACGAGCAAATCCGGTGGATGGTCTCGTTCCCGGTTACGGGAGAGACAGGCGTCAATCAGCTGTATTTCTTCCATCCGGGGGAGGGCTGGAGAGAAGGGGATCCGCGGCATCAAAGCGAGTACACGGAGGTGCTGTACGACAAAAACCGGATACTGACGTTGTTCCCTGTCCCGGAGCATGCCGAGCAGCAAGAGATTATCGGCGTTCTTCCGAAAGGGACTTGGATTAGGCGAGCAGCGGGCCTGTATGGTCAGGTGCAAAATGGTTTTGTTTCTATTCTTCTGCATGGGCATTATACCTTCGAGGAGCTTGAGGACTATAATTTGGTTCGTTTGCAAGGAAAGCCTGCCGCGGCAGCGGTCGAAATATTGGGGCGGGATGAAGCGGAAAAGCTTGCAATCGGCAGCCTGGCTGCGTTCGCCGAGCGGATGGGCGGGGTAGAATTCATCTTGCAGCAAGCATCAAGACTTGGCGGCAAGCTAATCTATACCGGCATCAGCCATCAGGATCTGCTTGAGCTGATTGTCGCAAGTCCGGGGCAATCGGTCGCGAGAATAAACGGGGAAGAGATGAATTATTTCCGTTATTAAATACAAGAGGTGAATGAAGGTCCCTGACGGGGCTTCATTCACCTCTTTTTTTGGATCAGCTGGCTAGCCCAGCGGTAACACTCCTCAAGCTGTTCATCGGATGCATGCTCCGAGCGATGCTCGAACATGATTTTTACATCCGGATTCTCGCAGGAGATCATCCGCAAATACCGTTCAATGGGAGCCCAGCCTTCGCTTGGCTGCTGACCGGGAAGGACGGGAATCCGGCTCTGCCTTATTTGTCCGTCAACAATCTGCACATTGGATAAATGAATGGTTGCGGCATACTTGGCATATCGTCGAAGAATGGTCTCGGCATGGAAATAAGGATCAATTCGGTCCTGGATGTACAGCCTTGCGGTATCGAGGCAAAGCTTGATGCTGCTATATTCCTCCAGCTTGCGATGCAAATAGTCGTCTTCATAGACATAGCGGTTCAGGGCGTCAAATTCCAAGACAGGCGTAAATCCGTATCTGGTGCCCATAAGGGACAACCATTCAAATAAAGCATCGCTGTACGTCCGAAATTCAGCAAAGGAATATTCGCTTTCGAATTCGTATTCCATGCGGCTATCGAATCGCCAGTTAGACCAATCCGCGCGGTCATCCAGAATAACGGGCTTTGGATAATGAAAAAGCACATAGTCCGGCTGCATTCGCGAATGGATGTAAGCAAGCTCTTGCTCCGCTATGGAGTAGGCATCCGATCTTACGTTATCCTCCTTGGCGATAAGCAGCGGATCCCGAAGCGGGGTAATCCCCGCCCGCAGCGGAAAATGAATGCCGATCCGAAAGCCTGCAATATGTGATTCCCGGATCAGATTCTCAATATCCTGCTCGCTCCGGAATAGACAAGCTTCAATGCCGTAAAAATCGTGTTTATAATCCCTGTTATATTTGTTGTAGTCGAAATGTCCATACTGTCCGATAAGGAAAAGATGATTCATGAGTGTGATAGTTCCTTATCTGCCGAAACCCAGTAGGAGAAGGAGGAGCGACAAAAGCATCTCCAGAAATGAAGGTTTGTATGACATTGCGGAACATCCTTTCCGATTGTTTCTGGAAGTATTCTCCATCATAAAGCCTAGATCCTTTTGCCCATTAGAAAAAAAGGCTGACCCGATGGTCAGCCATTAACTTCTTATTATTGTGCCGCAAGCTCGGCGAGTCGCTCCATAACCTTCCGGTTATATAGTCCGCCATGGTAACAGATGATGGTCTGAATATCAAAATCAAGCAGTCCGGCGATGGAAGCTTGGGCAGTCAATGGGTCTAATGTGGTAGCGGGATCAGCTCCATATAGCTCGTCGTCTCTCACCATCAGAGCATCTCCGGCAATTAACGTACGGGAAGGCTTGTGGTAAAGACTGATATGTCCCGGCGTGTGGCCCGGGGTATCAATTATGGTAATTCCTCCGCCTAGCGGAAGAAGCTCGCCGCCACTTACTTCCCGGTCAACATTAGCCTTGGGCGGATTCAGCATCATCCGTTTTAGACCGTTGCGGAACGATTCGGGCACGGAGTCCGGCATCTTGTCGATGCTTGCAATAGCTTCGTCCGTGAAACGGATAAGCCTTTTGTTTCCTTGGATGTACGGTTTCTCAAGCGGATGCGCCCATACTTCGATTCCTGCACCGGAGGCTAATTCAGGCAAATTTCCGATATGATCGATATCTTGATGGGTAAGAATAATATGAGTAAGCCTGTCTGGACTGCCGCCCGTGGCTTCAATCGCGGCTTGGAGCTGGGAAAGCTGGGCGGGATAACCCGTATCCAGCAAAATTTGATGCTGATCGTCCCGGATAAGAACCGGATGAACGGTATCGATTGTGCCCATTACAGGGGCGCTTATCGACAGCATGGCAAGTTGGGCTTGCATAAAGGTCACACTCCTCGTACAAAATGAAGGGACCCGGCCGAGGTCATGTGACTATATTACAGACTCTTGGGAATGGTGTAAATAGAAAAATATTATATTATAACATATAAAAATATTTTTGTCAATACTCTAATTCTGGTTAAGTAGGATGGGCTTTAAGTAGCCTGCCGTTAGAGATTTACGTTGGAATTGGTACAGTAAAACTGAACGATATGGGTCCGTAGTAAGCGCTATATTGGATCGCATACAGGATAATCAACCAAATCAGCGATTGTAAAGCCAAAACGTCCATATTTACTGGATAAAATCCAATGTAAGCAACCAATTAAGTCATATTTCTTGATTTCATTGGACTGAATCCATTGTAGCTAATTTGCAGCAGCTTGCTATAAGCGACTTGACTTTTCATTTTGTTGTAACTACAATTGTTACAACGACCTGTCAATCAGATCCGGCCAGCGGAGGTTGTTTTTCGGTCCTGTCTCGATCTTGTCTCGGTTTTATTCGTCTTGTTCACTTAAACGGCAGGCGGAGTGTTGTTTCGAGTTGAGTGCGACTTTGTACGTTTGTTCCAACCATTGAAAATTTAATTCGAGGAACAAACTACATGGAGCAATCAACCGAAACAACCGTAGCCCAATCAACCGAAACAACCGTAGCCTCAACACTGAGCGTCCTTGACTTCTACCCCAGTTGTAACTACAATTGTCACAACAATATTGGCTTTGTGTTTGGTTGGCGTTCGGTTTTTTACTAGGTCTTGTGCTCGGTCTTGTGTTTGGTCTTAGGCACTTAAACGGCCAGCGGAGTGTTGTTTCGAGTTGAGTGCGACTTTGTACGTTTGTTCCAACCATTGAAAATTTAATCCGAGGAACAAACTACATGGAGCAATCAACCGAAACAACCGTAGCCCAATCAACCAAAACATTCGGAGCGTGGAGGTGACAATCATGAAAATCAGCAGCCGCTTCTCCATAGCGGTCCATATTTTATCGCTGCTGGAGATTTCCAAGGACGCTCATAACACTTCCGAATGGATTGCCGGCAGCGTCAACACGAACCCGGTTATTATCCGCCGGCTGTTGGGACAGTTGAAAAAGGCTGGCCTCGTTCAAGTCCGGGCAGGCACCGGCGGTGCGTATCTGACCAAGGAAATGAGCGAGATTACTTTGCTGGATATTTTCCGGGCGGTAGATGTCGTCGAGGAGGGACAGCTTTTTCATATTCACGAAGGGCCGAATCCCGACTGTCCGGTTGGAGCAAGCATTCAGGTTGTGCTGGAGCTCGTGCTGAAGAAGTCGCAGGATGCGATGGAGAGTGTTCTCGCGCAGATCACGCTGGAGGAACTGGTCGCGGATCTGATCAGGACGAATCAGAACAAATAATTTATTTCTTATTAGGAGGTTATTCATATGAAAATTGCAGTTGTAGGTGCTACAGGCAAAGCAGGTCAGTTTATTGTGAAAGAGGCGCTTAGCCGCGGACATGAAGTTACGGCGGTTGTTCGGAACCGTGCCAAGGTAACGGAGGAAGGCGTTCAAGTGATCGAGAAGGAAGTTTTCGATCTGACAACAGCCGACCTGCAAGGCTTTGACGTCGTCGTGAACGCTTTTGGCGCTCCGCTTGGCCAGGAACATCTGCATGTAACAGCCGGCAAAGCTTTGATCGATGCCTTGTCCGGAACGGATACGCGCTTGATCGTAATTGGCGGAGCAGGCAGCTTGTACGTGGACGAAGCCAAGACGGTTCAGCTCTTTAACACGCCTGATTTCCCCGAGATGTTCCTTGCTACGGCGAAGAACCAAGGTCAAAACCTCGAGGATCTGAAGCAATCGGCAGGTCTGAAATGGACCTTTGTCAGCCCGTCCGCTTTCTTTGATCCGGCAGGAGCGCGTACGGGTTCCTATACGACAGGCAAAGACCATCTGCTTGTGAATTCGAAAGGTCACAGCTATGTCAGCTACGTGGATTTTGCGATCGCCATTGTGGATGAAGCCGAGAATGCCGCGCATGTTAACGAACGTTTTACTGTGTCTTCCGAAAACTAAGCAAAAAGAAGAGGCTGCTCCCTTGACGGGGCAGCCTCTTCCTGCCTATAAACGCGGTCGCTCATCGTCGAGAGGCCTCGATAGAGGTTTTCTCATAGCAGAGCACCGCGTTTTTTCAGATGACGGTATAACGCAATCGACATGACCGAGCACAACAGGGCGCATGCCCCGATGAACATATAACCCGCTTGCAGGCCGGCAATGAGACCGGCCTTCGGATGAGCCTCTTCCGCAAAGCCGTCCTTGAACAGCTCGATAATGAGCCCGATCAGATAATTCCCCGCAACCGTCGCAATCCCCATTAAAGTCACCGTAAACGTAATAGCCGTATCGCTTTCCTTCGAGTAACGTCTGGCAATCAGAGCCATAACCGTCGGATAGATCGGCGCAATACCGATGCCGGCTGCCGCAAACAGGAAGGCTCCGGGCTCCCCGAGAATAACAGCCGCAATCGAGCAAAGACCGGAGAAGGCTGACAGCACGATGAGCGACATCGTATAGCCGATTTTATCGGTGACCGGACCAAGAACAAGTCGCGCAAAGGTAAAACAGAGGAAAAAGGCGGAGAGCATAGCCGCGGACGTATCGCTGCTCCAGTCATAGGCCTTCTCCAGAAAGTTGACGAGCCAGCTCCCGATTGACATCTCGGATACAACGCCAAGGGAGAGAACGCCCACAAGCAGCCAAGCCGCTTTATCCCGTACATATTCGCGCAGCGACAGACGCTCGCCATGCTTCTCTTCCTGCTTGGGCGCCTTGGCCAAGATGGTAGGAATCATCGGCAGCAAAGTCAGCGAAAGCATCAGGCAGTACATGCCGCGCCAGCCCAGCTCGGAGCTTGCGCCAAACAGATGAATTCCCATTAGATTAGCGGCCAGAAGCGGGGCGACAATCGAGCTGAGCCCATAGAAGAAATGGGCCAGATTCATCATCGTGCCGGTATTCCGGGTGAAGATCTGTGCGGCCAGAATCGCAAGGGCGATCTCTAGAAGCCCGTTGCCGATATACATGAAAAAGTAGGACAATACCATCGTGGAATAGCTGATAGAGAAGTACAGGCAGAAGCCGGATACGACCATCGAGCCAAAGGCGATAAGGGTCGTCAGCTTGATGCCGATTTTTTTGACCAGCCACCCCGTAAAGCTGCAAGCGATTAGATAGCCGAGAGAATTAAGGGCAAGCAGCATGCCGATCTGCGCTTCGTTCAGCGAGAAATCGGCCTGCATGCGCGGGATGGCAGGCCCTTTTATATTTTCCGAAAAGCCAAATATGAGAAAGCCGCCAAATACAACGGCCAAGAGCAGCGTGTAGTTGCTGAACAAGGACCGTTTTGACCGTGCTTCTAGTTCGGTTTGCATGTTATCCTCCTGTTTGGCGTCTAATTGAATCGATGAACAATCTATGAAGTCCGTCTACTAATGTACCATTGATAGGGCCTGGGGGAAATATTTTCAGGAAGGAAATCGGGAGAAAAAAGCGAATATATGTACGGTTACGGGTATCGAAAAAGATAGGTACATGAGTAGCGGAAGGGAATGTTCATAGAGTGAAATTTTTTCATACTGCAGACTGGCATTTAGGCAAGCTTGTGCAGGGTGTATATATGACGGAAGACCAGCGGTATGTGCTGGAGCAATTTGTAAGCGCGGTAGAGCTCGAACGGCCGGATGCCGTTATTATCGCAGGCGATCTGTACGACAGGGCCATCCCGCCGACGGAAGCGGTGGATCTGCTCGATGAGCTGCTGGAGAGGATCGTTGTTGGGCTGGATACGCCTGTGCTGGCGATCTCGGGTAACCATGACAGTCCGGACCGGATTGACTTCGGAACGGCCATGATGGAAAGCCGCGGGCTCCATATCGCCGGAAGATTAAGAACGGAACATAAGCCGGTTGTGCTGAAGGACGCGTTTGGCGAGGTGCATGTGCATCTGGTGCCTTATGCCGACCCGGCTCAAGTACGGATTACTTACGAAGACGAGAATATCCGGACGCATGATGAAGCCATGCGCGCGATCACGGAACGGATTGCTTCGCAAATGGACCCGGCTGCGAGACATATCGTTGTGGGACATGCTTTCGTGACGGCAACGGGCGCGGCGGAGCCTAATACAAGCGACTCGGAACGCCCGCTTTCGATTGGCGGAGCCGAGCATGTGCGGGCGGATTATTTTGCACCGTTCCATTATACCGCTCTTGGGCATCTGCATCAGGCGCATTTTGTCGGCAGCGAAAAAATCCGTTACGCGGGTTCTCCGCTCAAGTATTCGATCTCCGAGGAGCATCACAATAAAGGCTACCTCGTGGTGGAGATGGACGCGGACGGGAACGTGGCGATTGAGAAAAGAGAGCTGAAGCCGCTGCGCGATATGCGGCGGATTGCCGGTCCGATTGAAGAGATCGAGACCCATCCGGTGAACGAGGATTACGTCTTTGTTACGCTGCTGAACGACAACCCCGTCCTGTTCCCGATGGAGAAGGTTCGGGCGGTTTACCCGAATGCCCTCCATGTGGAGCGCAGGGTAACGGCCGTTCGCGGCATTGGCGAGGATGCCGAAGCCCCGGAGACGGCGGTGCGGAGGAGCGAAGCCGATCCGGTGAGCCTGTTCGAATCCTTTTATCTCGAAGTGAAGGGTGTAGCGCTCGATGAGCCGAAAAAACGGCTGTTCGCCGATACGTTTGGCGGATTGCTGCGAGAGGAGGGGGAAGCAGGGTGAGACCTCTCAAAATTACGATGACGGCCTTTGGCCCGTACCGCGATGCGGAGACCGTGGATTTCAGCGAGCTTGGGGAGCATCGCCTGTTTGTTATTTCGGGCAGTACCGGCGCAGGCAAAACAACGATTTTCGACGCGATCTGCTTTGCCTTATACGGAACCGCAAGCGGCGAGGACCGCTCGGAGCCCCGCATGCTGCGGAGCCACTTCGCCGATGACGAGAAGCATACCGCCGTTGAGCTGGATTTTGCCGTGGGACGACGGATGTACCGGGTATTCCGTCAGCTTCCCCACCGGAAGGGCACGAACAAAAGCGAGACGGGCGGCAAAGCCGAGCTGTACGAGCTGACGGGCGGCGAAGCCGTTCCGGCGGTGGACCGGTTTATGGTCGGCGACGTCAACGCCAAGCTGGAGACGATTATCGGCCTGACGAAGGAGCAGTTCAATCAGATCGTGATGCTGCCGCAGGGCGAATTCCGCAAGCTGCTCACTTCGGATACGGATAATAAAGAAGAGATTTTGCGCCGGATATTCCGGACGGAGCTGTATCAGCGGCTGGAGACGCGCTTCCAGCAGCAGAACCGGGAGCTTGGGGACCAGCTGAAGGAAGCGAAGATCCGCGTGGACCACTTCATGAAGCAGGCGGCGGATAACTTGCCGCGCAGGGAAGACAGCCAGCTTGCGTTGACGCTGGCTCAGGAGCTGTTCAATGCGGCGCAGCTGTCCGAAGCGCTGGAGCAGGAGATTGGCTATTACCGCCAGCTCATGGCGGAAGGCGAATCGGGCAAGCGCGAGCTGCAGCGGCAGCTTGGCGAGCAGGAGCAAGCGCTGCAAGGCGAGCTGGCGCTGCACGCGCGCTTTGCGGAGCTGGCAAGCGAGCGGGCGAAGCGGGAGCGGCTCGCGGCGCAAAGCGGCGAGCATGCGGAGCGCGAACGCCGGCTGCTGCTCGCGGAGCGCGCGGCGCAGCTGGCGCCGTACGCGGAGCAGG
>NZ_BILY01000006.1 GCF_004000805.1 Paenibacillus glycanilyticus NBRC 16618 | reverse complement strand
TCAGGGTCTTTTCTCAACGCCGCACGCCTGCAACACGCACATTAGTCGCCTTGCCTATGCAAGATAAGACCCTTGCGGGGTCTTATGATCACCATTATTACTCCACTTTCGCACGTTAAGACCCTGCCAGGGTCTTATCTCAACGCCGAACTCCCGCAACATGCACATTAGCCGCCTTCCTATGCAAATAAGACCCTCGCAGGGTCTTATGATCACCAATATTACTCGGACTTCGCACATTAAGACCCTGGCAGGGTCTTATCTCAACGCCGAACGCCCGCAACATGCACATTCACCGCCTTGCCTATGCAGATAAGACCCTGAGAGGGTCTTATGATCACCAATATCACTTCTCTTTCGCCCGATAAGACCCTGCCAGGGTCTTAACCCGGTGCCGCACGTCCGCAACATGAAAAGCCATCCCTTGCCGAAGGCGGAAGGGATGGCTTTTTTAGCAGTCTTATACGGCTTCCAGACTATCCAGAATCTCGCTTAGGCTAAGCTCGGCGCAAGCCATGGACGTATCGGCCGCTCCGTAATACATGCGGATGCGATCGCCGTCTACCAGCGCGCCGCAAGAGAAGACGACTCCGCCGAAGAAGCCGTTCTGCTCGTAGTCGGCCTCCGGCTCCATAATCGGGCTGCCGGAACGGGCGATAACCTTGGACGGGTCGTTCAGGTCGAGCAGCACCGCGCCCATGCAATAGCGGTTATCTTTGGTCGCGCCGTGGTACAGCTCGAGCCAGCCTTTGTCCGTCTTGATCGGCACGGCGCCGCCGCCAAGCCGGCCGCTGTCCCACATGCCGTCGCGCAGACCGATCAAATGGCGGTGATTGCCCCAATAGAGCAGATTGTCGGACTCGGCAATCCACATCTCCGGACGTCCGCAGCTCTTTGTCGTTGGACGGTGCAGCGCGTAATACTTGCCGTTCACGCGTTCCGGGAAGATCAGCACGTCTTTGTTATCCGGGCCAAAGATCATTCCGTGATGAGTCACGCTCTCGAAATCCTTCGTCGACACGAGCGATTCACCGATACCGACCGGGGAAACCGCCGAGAAGTAAATATAGTAGGTATCCCCGATCTGCGTGATGCGGGGATCCTCGATCCCAAACGTCTCAAGCGATTGGGACGGATACACAAACGGCTTGTCGTCGATGGTAAAATGCCGGCCGTCTTTGCTCCGCGCAATGCGCAGGTAAGACAAGGAAGTCAGGTATTCAAACGACGGCGCGTGCTCCTTCCGCACGATAACGCGCGGATCGGAGAAATCGTAATCCTCGTCGTCCAAGCGGACCGGAAACAAGTCCAGCTCGCCCCGTTCCACGTTATAGACCGGCGCCAGCACGACATCCGGGTCCGGACTGATAGGCCGTTCAGCAACGCGGAGCAGCATGATAACCTCCCCGTTATATTCCGCAATGCCGGCGTTAAACGCGCCGATCACTTCGAAATCGGGACGGTGAGGCTTGACGTCCGCGGGCGTAACCAATGGATTCTGTTCATATCTATAGATGTTCATAAGAGGAGTCCTTTCTTTCGTACATTGCTAGACCGGCCGCATTCGACCGGATATAAATACAATTCCAAATTACAAGCCGGCAAAAGGGTCAATGATGGTCAACACCTGCGCATCGGCATCGCTAATGCCGGCATACAACAAGGCGCTGCCGTCCTCCCGTCTCACAAGGCCGCCGCTAAAAACAACATCCTGCAAGTCCGGCCGCTTGGACGGTCCAGGCAGGAACCGGCTACGCTCGGCGATTATCTTCATATCGGTAAAAGAAGCGTCCTTCGGGTCGTATACGAAGGCCATCGGATAATAATGCCGGTCCCCCGCTTCGTCGAAGCAGGCTGTGTGGCCCAGCACACCCACTCGGCCGTCATTCAGCAAATGGGCTTCGTTAGCGCCGCCCCATTCACCCTCGGCGAATTGTCCATCGAGAAGCGGCGCGTCATCGATAATCTTCGTCGTCAGGGCGTCCAGCGAAGCCACCTGCGCAAAGCCGATCTTGCCGCGGCCGCCCTTCTCGCCCTGCGGGCGGGTGAAGACCCCAACGCTGCCGCCCGGAAGCTCAACGAGACGAATATCCTTCATGCCGTCCGGCCCTTTGAAGAAGGGTTTCAAATCGCGAATGCCGCTGCCGCGATAGAAGACCGTCCGCCACATAAGCGCGTCCTCCCGTTCCGGATGCGGATAAATCTCGACGCCTCCAAGCACGAGTTCCCCGCCGATCCGGCAGTGGAACGGATCCTGCAGCGCCAGCACGGGAGCGCCCTCAACGGGAAGCCACTTGCCGTGTTGTTCAGCGAAGAAGACCACGTCGGAATGCTCGCTGTCCCTCGATTCCACGCGTCCCGGAATAACGGTTATTTCGCCATCCTGGATGGGAGCGGCGATATTGTATACGTCTTTATCGCCTACGCCTTCGAAGACGATACGCGACGGACTTTCGGCACGCGCACCAGAGACGCGGTAAGCTTCAAGAAGCTCGGAGCAGGCCAGCGGCCTGCGAGCAATTGGTTCTTGAACTGTCATGGTTCGTTTCCCCCAATGTTGATGTTATTTCAGGCTGAACTGCATG
Source organism: Paenibacillus glycanilyticus NBRC 16618 (assembly GCF_004000805.1). Taxonomy (GTDB): domain Bacteria; phylum Bacillota; class Bacilli; order Paenibacillales; family Paenibacillaceae; genus Pristimantibacillus; species Pristimantibacillus glycanilyticus. The sequence goes on along the minus strand of NZ_BILY01000006.1, from coordinate 244,081 downwards.
CCTTCTTGGAACTTCTTGCTGAATATAAGGAACATCACGATAATCGGCAGCGTCAGGATGGTTGAAGCCGCGTACAGAGGACCCGGATAAGACCCGTACGGTCCAAACATCTGGGACAATAACACGTTCAGCGTAAGCATCGAATCGCTCTTGACCGCGATCATATCCCATAGCAGCTCCGTCCACCGTTCCATCAGCAGGAACAGGAAGATGACGGTCGTGATCGACTTCGACATCGGCAGCATGATTCGGAACATGATTTTCAGATCGGAAGCTCCGTCCAGCTTGGCCGCTTCGATGAAGACGGTCGGTACCGCCTTGAAGAAGTTCGTGTACATAAAAATCGCCCATAAACTGACGGCCTTCGGAATGATCAGCCCCAAATACGTATCGTACAAGCCCGCACGCTGAATAATCAGAAAAGACGGCACGAGCAGAATGATAGCCGGGAAGAACATATGAAACAGAACAAAGTTATTGATCGCGTTCCGGCCGAAGAAATTCAGCTTCGACAGCGCGTAAGCGACCATGATGCCGAAGAACATCATAAGCGCCGTTGAAGCGATCGAGACGAAGATACTGTTAAAAAAGGCGTTTATCCAAGGCCGTGTAATACCGGTCTCGCCGCCGCTGAAAAGCCATTCGTACGATTTTGTCGTAAACCGCGTAGGAAAGAGCTGCTTATCGATCTGCGTCCAATCCGCGAAGGAGCTGAGTACCATATACAGGTATGGATACACCATAATGAGCAGAAGCACGGCCGCGATTCCGTATCGAACAGCTCTTCTCGTACCGCTGTGCTTTTTAGACCCAACCATTGCGCTTCCCCCACATCTCCAAAATTTTGCGAATAACGAAGATAGATATAAACGTCGCCACCGAAGCCAGCAGCGCTACCGCGGATGCGTAGCCAACCTGCATGTTCTGGAACGCCTGCTTGAAAATTTCCATCTGCCAGGTGTTCGTCGCATGACCCGGTCCGCCGCCGGTCAGCTGATACACCTCCGTGAAAATGCCAAAGGTAACGCCAAACGCCAGAATAAGCGTCGTATACAGCGAAGGATAAAGCAGCGGAAGCGTAATGCGCCAGAAACGCTGGCTGTCCTTCACGCCGTCAATCGCAGCAGCCTCATACACTTCCTTATCTATGCTTTCAAGGCCTGAAGTAATAATAAGGGCGTAGTAGCCCGTAAATTTCCATGCAAGAATCGCGCCTACCACGCAAAGCGCCGAGAATGGTGAACCAAGCCAGTTGATATCCAGCCCGATGCTGCGCAAAGAGACGTTTACGGGGCTTGTATAGGAAAGCAAGCCTTTTACGATCAGGGCGCTAACAACCCCGGAGCTCAGGTAAGGCAGGAAAAAGCCGATCAGGAACAGGCTTTTGAACCGGTTCAGCCCGTGCACGAGCACTGCCACCCCGACCGCCAAAACGGTAACGAGCGGAACAAAGATCATCATGAACTTGTACGTATTCCAAAAAGCCGCATGCACGCTTGAATCCTGCAAAGCGTCCATAAAGTTGGCGAAGCCAACGAAATTAAAGGTCGGGGCGATCAAGTCCCAGTCCGTGATGGACAGGAAGAATGACCAGATCAGCGGTCCGAAAAAGAAGATCAAGGAATAGATGAGATAAGGGCTGGTAAATAACCAGCCCAACTTGTTATTGCGTTGGTCCATGAGTAGGAGCCTCCCTTACTTCAGGGCTTTTTCCAAAGCGGACTTCATCGCCGCCCAGCCCTCCGTCGGAGCGATTTCGCCTTTGACGACTTTATTGAATGCCTGCTCGCCGATAATCGTCTGCAGGTCGTTGTATTTGGCGTTGTCCATCGGCGGCACGGCATTCGGCACGTTATCCGCGTATGGCTTGAGCTGCGGTTTCGCGTCCAGAATCGCCTTAAACGATTCGTTTGTCGACAAGTCGTCGCGCGCCGGCGGCAGATTGGTCTGCTCGAACCACTTGGCGTCGTTCTTTGCGTCGCTGTACACCCACTTGATGAAATCAAGGGCTGCCTGCTGCTGTTCTTTCGTCGCGGAAGCGTAGATGACAAGTCCTTTCGTATCGGCAAACGTTTTGCTTTGCGCCGGATCAACGTCGTCCGGAACAGGAGGCATGCTGAGCGCATACGTTTCGTTAAACTTCAGGTTAGGATATTTTTCTGCCCAGGTGGTGAAGGTCCATGGCCCAACGTCGGTGAAGATGCCCGTTCCGTTCTCGAACGGATCCGTCACCTGGCGGGAGAGAAGACCGTTCTCCTTGCGCAGGTTGTCTACGAAAGTAAGCACTTCGGTTCCTGCTTTCTCGTCCCCGGTGAACTGATCGCCTTCGATGAACTTGTTGCCGTTCGATGCCGCGTCATACAGCATGTAGAAGTCGAACCAGCGCTTCCAGGCCGTGGGATCCGCGAGATCCGGCTTCGCCCACAGGAACTTCTTGTCCCCGTATTTCGCCTTCAGCTTCTTCGTCACTTCAAGAACTTCGCTGTAAGTTTTAGGCGGTTCGTTATAGCCAAGCTCCTTCAGTACATCCAGGCGCCAGCCGAACAGCATCGGGTTGGAGTAGATCGGCAGCACGTACTGATGGCCGTCGGCGAACTTCCATGGCTCGATCGTTTTGGTCATGTTGCGTCCTTGAATAATATCGTTGTAGCCTTCCAGCGTATCGAGCGGTACCAGCGCCTGACTGTTGGACAGCTGAGCAGCGAAGCCGCGGTTAATGTTCTCGGAGATCGTTGGCGCGCTCTTCGCCGCGATGGCCGATTGAATGCTGGCCTCCGACGTCGGCGATTCCTTGATGGCGCTGACGTTGATCTTCACCTTGTCGTTCGTTGCTTCGTAAGCCTTGGCAAGCTCCTGCCAATAAGCCTGCTGGGTCGGGTTTGGAGCCGCCCAAAACTCGATAGTCGTAACCTTGCCTGCGCCCGACGAGCTGTTTCCCGTCTGATTCTGGCCGCCTTGGCCTGTCGAGCAGGCACTCAGCATTCCAAGCGCCACGATAGTGGTAAGCAGAACCGGTGCTTTTTTCTTCATGGAACAATGACCTCCCAAAAGCATGATTTTATAATGACAAATTTAATTCCGTCATGTTGCATCGCATGACATAAAGTGACTGGAAGCGTTTACGACCCTTATTATGCGCTGCTATTATTGTCTTGTCAAGTGATTACCGTAATAATCATCTTCAAAACAACATTACTAATCGCTTTACTTATTTGTTTTGTAACGTTACAATAGGCAGTGAACAAACCGTTCCTCCTTCCTTTTTCAAATACCGGAAGTGCGTCTTGACACACTTTCGAGGAACGGGAACAATTAAAGAAAACGAGCATTATTTTAGCGTTCTTGCGCATAAGCGCAGCGCCGAAATCAAGTCCCGACGGAGGTTGACCTCGTGAACAGAAAAGTTACGATGCAGGATATCGCAGACAAGCTAAGCTTGTCCAAGAATTCCATATCTCAAGCGCTCACCGGCAAACCGGGCGTAAGCGACGAGACGCGCCGATTGATCATGCAGACGGCGGACGACATGGGTTATGTATACAGCAAGCGGGTCGACCAGCCGGCATCGCCGCAATCGGCCCCGCGTACGATCGCCCTGATCGCTTCGAATTACGCATTCTCTATGAAAAGCTTCTTCGGCGATATTTATCTCAGCGTCGACAAAGAATTGAAGCAAAAAGGCATTGAGCTTATTATCCAATCCATCAGCCCGGAGGATGCCGCTTCCCTTACGCTGCCGCCGTTTATTCAACAACGCGCGGTTGACGGCATTCTTATTTTGTCTCATATAACGACGCCTTATATTCAAGCGGTTCTCGACACCGGAATTCCTTCCGTGTTGATTGACCATCACCATCCGGACCTCGCTGCCGACTCTATTCTGACGAACAACCGGTTCAGCGCATACGAGGCTATCCGCCATCTGGCTAATTTGGGACATAAGAAAATCGGGTACATGGGAAATATCCGTTTCTCGCCAAGCTATTACGAAAGGCTCGAGGGAATGCGGCTGGCCGCTTTCGAGCTTGGCATCGAACTTAAGGAAGAGTGGCTTGTAACCGCGGCGAAGGAAGAAAGCGGAGAAATCCGAACGCTCCTGGAGGGAATAACCGATCTACCGACCGCCTGGTTCTGCGTCAACGACGGCTTTGGCTTTATGGTGAATTCGGCTTTGCAGCAGATGGGGCTACGCGTCCCGGAGGATGTCTCCGTCGTCAGCTTTGACAACGGTTACTTGTCGAAGCTCGCCACGCCGCCAATCACAACCGTAGATGTCGATCTTCATCTGTACGCGCGCTGCGCCGTCGAGAAATTGATCAGCCGGCTTAACGATTCGGAACAGCCGCGGACGGAGACCCTGCTCTCCACCAAGCTGCTCGTAAGAGGCTCTACCGGTCCGGCTTTGCAGCAGAATTAAGCTTCTTCCTTACGTTAGGCACAAAAAAAGCGGCCAGCATGAATCATGCTCGGCCACTCTTTCATCCACTATGCTTATGTAATCGTTCTGTCTTGTTCTAAATGTTCTAAAGCTGCTCCAGCGCCTCAAGCGTAAGCAGCATATGCTCGATCAGCTCGGGTAAATCATTCATTTGCTCCTCGTCAATGCGGCGGTTGAAACGAAGCTCCACAGCGTTCTTGTACAGGTTGCCGCCCCCGCTCTTGCTTCCGTATACGAAGCTAAGCGTCTGGGTGAGCGAGACCTCCGCCCCCCATTGCTCCCTTACGGCTGTCTGGATTCGCTGGCAATGCGTTTCCGCATCGGGCATAGCCAAATGGAACAGCAAACGAAGACTGCAGCCCGGCGGCTCGCCTTCCTGCAGCTCCAGCAGCTCCGTCGCCAGGTCGCGGAGCGAGGTATCCAGCCGAATTTCGCCGATAATCCGCTTCTGCCGGTCGCTGCCGGCTAATACGAATTGCAGGGCGAACTCGCGGCACATCACCGCCATATCCAGCCGATCCACGCGGTTAACGATCCGGATCCGTTCGTCCAGGTTATCCAGATCATACAGCTGATTTTCCAGAGCGACCTTCAAATTATCGAAGATAGTCGGGTCAAATAACATCGCCATACACGAACTCCTCCAACCGTTCTAAAGCCGCTTCGTCAAAAGGACGCGAATTGTCGTAATACAGAACCGACGATTCCGGCAGCTCCCACGCAAGCGATCTGCGCCCAAGCGAACGGGAGAATGAATCCCAATGCACCAGCTTATATTGATCCGTTGCAAGCCCGCGCTCCTCGATCCGGCTGTAATGCATAGCCTCATCCTGCAAGTAAACCACAACCGCCTTCACATCGACATCGTCCAGGGAAAAGCCGGCTGAAGCCAGCTCCTTCACAATCCACGAAGGGTCGCTGATTTCCTTCGTAAACGGCCCGATGACGAAGGCATCCGTCCCAACGCCGACGTTTTCGAGCGCGGCATCCATCGTAATCCGGTAGCCGAGATCGCGGCACAGCTTCTTATAGTCTTCCGAATCGCGGTCATTCGGGTCCAGCCCGGCAACCGTCATAATCTGAACGGCTGCTGGCCGCAGCATCGTATCCATATCGAATACCGCCGCGCCGCGCTTACGGGCAAGCGCTTTGGCCAGCGTTGTTTTCCCCGCTCCGGCGCCGCCGACGAAAAATACAAGCTTTCGCATGACTTCCGCCCCCTACTTCCGCTGCAGCTGCTTCCAGACGGTCTTGTTGCTGTATTCCTTCGAGCTGCTGATGTCTTGGCCGAACCATTCCGGCGCCTCGAACGAAAGAGCGGCTTCCTCGGAATCGAACTCCACCTCAAGGACGGTCAGTTGAATCTGGTCGTAAATATCAATCTCTATCTGAGCGCCGTTCCATTCCGCCGTAATCCGGTTTTTCGTCAAGGCAACGGCGCCAAACGCTTTCACGACCTGCTCGTATAGCCCCTCGTTGATCTCGTACTCGACTTCCTCGCGCTTAATGCCGAATCCCTTCTTGAACGTGTGCGTGTAGGTAACCTCTCCGTTATCCAAATCCGTAATCCGGCGGACTCGCAGCTCCTGATCGGCCTCCAGCGCCAGGTAAGTCTGCTCGATTCGCTGCTCCGAGCGCACCCGAATTCGGTCTCCCAACTGCTCGTATGGTACGGCCAGCAAAAATTTGCGTTCGATCTCTAATGCCATGAATACTTCTCCCCCATAAACATGAATTTGCTTAATCATATCACAATCCGCCGCTTGGACGCGCCAAAAAACCGGGAGATGCCTTATCCCCCGGTCCACAGCGTCATTTAATATTTTTCCCGTAAAAAATCTCGTACATCTCGTCCGTTAGCCGCTCCGTAATTTCCTTCTGCTCGTCCATGCTCAGCTTGTCCTTCGTGTAGCCGAACAGGTAGTTATTGAGATCGAATTCCCGCAGCTTGCATTTGGTGTGAAAAATATTTTCCTGATAGACGTTTACGTCAATCATGTCGTATTGGTCGATAACCTCGTCCGGAATGTAATTCTGGATCGAATTGATATCGTGGTCGATAAACAGCTTGTTGCCGTTAATATCTCTCGTAAAACCGCGAACCCGGTAATCGATCGTCATAATGTCCGTATCAAACGAATGAATCAAATAATTCAGCGCCTTAAGCGGCGAAATCTCCCCGCAGGTTGCCACGTCGATATCGGCGCGGAACGTGCTGATTCCTTCGCTCGGATGATATTCGGGATACGTATGAACGGTAATATGGCTCTTGTCCAGCTGCAGCACCACATTGTCCGGAAGCGGACCCGGCGACTCGTCAAACGTCGATTCGGTCGGCACCTCCACGATTGGCCCTTCCGACACCAAAATCGTAACGCTGGCGCCTTGCGGCACGTAATCCTGCTTGGCAATGTTCAGGACATGCGCGCCAATGATGTCGGCAACCTGCTTCAATATTTTCGTAAGCCGGTCGGAATTGTACTGCTCGTCGATGTATTCGATGTAGGCTTCGCGTTCTTCCTTCGTCTTCGTATAACAGATATCGTACATATTGAAGCTGAGCGACTTCGTCAAATTGTTAAAACCATGCAGCGTAATCCGCTGCTCGGGCGTAAACTTCACCTTCAATCCCCCCGTTCCTAACTCTTCCACTACTATTACCCATTTTTCCGGGGCTGATTCAAATTATGGCAATAATCTCATGTTGAAGGCAGGTGCGGGATAAGCCTTTTATGGTATACTGCTTCAATAAAGAATTGCATTGGAGGGCCAGCAATCATGAAAATTTACGTCGTTGTCTCGTTCACGGAGGACGGGATGGAAAATGTATACGTCGGCGATGACCAGGAAAAGGTGCAGTCGCTGAACCCGGATGACTTCGAGAACAGCGATGCGCTGTTCGTCGAGATTTGGGAAGACGGCGAGAAGACCGACGAATACCGCGTCGGCTCGTACGAAGAGGACGAAGAAGACGAGGAACCCGAGAACTAATCGTACGCCAAAAACGGTCCCCGCGATGCCTGATGCAAGGCAAAGCGGGGACCGTTTTTTATTTTACAGCAAACCTAAGCTTCGCAGCTCCCCGGCGGTAAAGACGCGGGATCTCGTCAAGAAGCGCAATCCCTCCGGTCCTTCCAGCGAGAACATCCCTCCTCGCCCGGGAACAACGTCGATGATCAGCTGCGTGTTTTTCCAATAGTCGTATTGCGCCTTGGTCATATAAAACGGCGCGCCGCCAATCTCGCCAAGCAATACATCCTGATCGCCGATCAGGAATTCGCCCTGCGGGAAGCACATCGGCGAGCTGCCGTCGCAGCATCCGCCCGACTGATGGAACATGACGTCGCCATGCTTAGCCCGAATCCGTCCGATTAGCTCAAGCGCGCTTTCCGTGGCAAGCACCTTAAGTACGGTTTCCGCGGCCATAATTAGAAGAAGCCTAACGCATCGGGGCTGTAGCTGACGAGCAGGTTCTTCGTCTGCTGGTAATGCGACAGCATCATCTTGTGGTTCTCGCGGCCAACGCCGGACATTTTGTAGCCGCCAAACGCCGCATGCGCCGGGTAAGCATGGTAGCAGTTCGTCCAGACGCGGCCCGCTTCGATCTGGCGGCCCATCCGGAAGGCTGCGTTGATGTCCCGCGTCCATACGCCGGCGCCAAGCCCGTACAGCGTATCATTGGCAATCGCCAGCGCTTCCTCCGGCGTGCCGAAGGTGGTGACGGCAACAACCGGCCCAAAGATCTCCTCTTGGAAAATCCGCATGCCGTTATTGCCGCGAAGCACGGTCGGCTGAATATAGTAGCCCTGCGAAATATCACCCTCGACAGCCGCGCGGCCTCCGCCAATCAGGCATTCGGCGCCTTCTTGGCGGCCGATGTCGATGTAGCTTAAGATTTTCTCCATTTGCTCGGTGGACACCTGCGCTCCGATCATCGTATCCGTGTCGAGCGGATTCCCCTGCTTGATGGATGCAACACGCCGCAGCGCCTTCTCCATAAAGCTGTCGTAGATCGACTCCTGGATCAGCGCGCGGGACGGACAGGTACATACTTCCCCTTGGTTCAGCGCAAACAGCGTAAAGCCTTCCAGCGCCTTGTCGAACAAGGCGTCATCCTTGGCCATAATATCCTCGAAGAAAATGTTTGGCGATTTGCCGCCAAGCTCGAGCGTTACCGGAATGAGATTTTGCGAGGCGTATTGCATGATGAGGCGGCCGGTTGTCGTCTCGCCCGTGAAGGCAATCTTCGCAATCCGGTTGCTTGAGGCAAGCGGCTTGCCCGCTTCCAGCCCAAAGCCGTTAACGATGTTAACGACGCCCGCAGGCAGCAGATCCTCGATCAGCTCCATCAGCACGCAGATCGAAGCCGGCGTCTGCTCCGCGGGCTTCAGCACGACGCAGTTGCCGGCCGCAAGCGCCGGAGCAAGCTTCCAAGTCGCCATGAGCAGCGGGAAGTTCCACGGGATGATCTGGCCTACGACGCCAAGCGGCTCATGATAATGGTAAGCAACCGTATCGTTGTCGAGCTGGCTGAGCGAGCCCTCCTGCGCGCGGATGCAGCCGGCGAAATACCGGAAATGATCGATCGCAAGCGGCAGGTCGGCTGCCAGGCATTCGCGGATCGGCTTGCCGTTATCCCAGGTCTCGGCAACGGCGAGCGTCTCCAGATTGCTCTCGATCCGGTCGGCAATCCGGTTCAGGATGTTCGCGCGCTCCGCCGCGGAGGTCCGTCCCCAGGCTGCTTTTGCCGCATGCGCCGCGTCCAGCGCAAGCTCGATATCCTCCGATGTGGAACGGGCTATTTCGCAGAAGGCCGCGTTGTTCACGGGAGAAACGTTTTCGAAATATTGGCCTTGCGTTGGCGGCGTCCAGCGGCCCCCTATGTAGTTCTCGTACCGTTTCTTGAACGTAATCTTCGAATCCTGCTTACCCGGCTCAGCGTAAATCATGGGCTAACCATCCCCTTTTCGAAAAGTAGCTTGCTAGCGTTATTGAGAGATTCCGAAGCGCAGTTTCACGAAAACGCTACCATAGTGATACAAGCTTATGCATGGCAGGTTGATGATAGAACGAGCACGCAAAAAAGCCGGTCCCACAAGGGGACCGGCTTCGTCTGCTGTTTGTTGTCTGCCAAGACAGACGTTTACAGCATGATTTTGCAAATATCGTTCGTGAACTGAACCGGATCCTGCACCGTCAAGCCTTCGATCAGAAGAGCTTGATTGAACAGCAGGCTCGTATAGAGGCTCAGCTTTGTTTTATCGGTTGCGTAAGCATCCTTCAGTGCCTTGAACACGTCATGGTTCACGTTGATTTCGAGCACCTTGCTGGCCTTCACGTCCTGGCTGTTAGGCATCGCCTTCAGCACCTTCTCCATCTCAATCGTCACTTCGCCTTCGGAAGACAAGCAGACCGGATGGGATTTGAGACGCTTCGAAGCTTTGACGCCCGTTACGTTGTCGCCAAGAATTTCTTGCATGGCCGCGAACAGATCCTTGTTGTCGTTAGCTTCTTCTTCGGTTTGCTTCTCCGCTTCATCCGCTTCGATGCCAAGGTCGCCGCTCGACACGTTTTTGAACGACTTGTCTTTGTACGTGCCAATCATCTTGATCGCGAACTCGTCGATATCGTCGGTGAAGTAGAGCAGCTCATACCCTTTGTCCGTTACGATCTCGGCTTGAGGCAGCTTCTCCAGACGTTCGATCGACTCGCCTGACGCGTAGTAGATAAACTTCTGGTCTTCCGGCATGCGGGATACGTATTCCTCAAGCGTAACCTGCTTCTTCTCCTTCGAAGAGTAGAACAGAAGCAGATCCTGCAAGGTATCCTTGTTCGCGCCGTAATCGTTGTACACGCCAAACTTCAGCTGACGGCCAAACGCTTTGTAGAAGCCTTCGTACTTCTCGCGTTCTTCCTTCAGCAGGCTCTGCAGCGTGCTTTTGATTTTGTTCTTGATGTTTTTCGCGATCAGCTGCAATTGACGGTCATGCTGCAGCAGCTCCCGGGAAATGTTCAGCGACAGATCCTCGGAATCGACCATCCCTTTCACGAAGCTGAAATAGTCCGGCAGCAGGTCCGCGCATTTGTCCATAATAAGAACGCCGTTCGAGTAGAGCTCCAGCCCTTTTTCGAATTCCTTCGTGTAGTAGTCAAACGGCGTATTTTCCGGGATAAAGAGAATCGCATTATAGACTACCGCGCCGTCCGCGCTGATATGAAGATGCTTCAGCGGCTTGTCGAAGCCGTAACGCTTCTCGAAGTAGAAGTTGTCGTAGTCTTCCTGCGTCAGCTCGTTTTTGTTTTTGCGCCAGATCGGAACCATGCTGTTGATCGTTTGTTCCTCTTGGTATTCCTCGAACTCGCCTTCGCTGCCTTCTTTGGGACGCTGGCCCTTCACATCCATCTTGATCGGATAACGGATAAAGTCCGAGTACTTCTTAATGATCGATCTCAGGCGGTACTCTTCGAGGAACTCGTCGTAATTGTCGTCCTCGGTGTTCGGTTTGATCGTCATGATGATATCCGTGCCTATGCCTGCTTTGTCCGCAGTGGTAATCGTGTAGCCGTCAGCGCCTTCCGACTCCCACTTGAACGCTTCGCCTGAGCCCAGCGCGCGGCTGATGACTTCAACCTTGTCCGCCACCATAAACGCGGAGTAAAAGCCTACGCCGAATTGGCCGATAATGTTGTGGCCGTCCTTCGCTTCGTTCTCCTTCTTGAACGCCAGCGACCCGCTCTTCGCAATAACGCCAAGGTTGTTTTCCAGCTCCTCCTGCGTCATGCCGATACCCGTATCCGAGAGGATCAGCTTACGGTTATCCTTATCCACCGTTACCTTTATGTAATAGCTCTCTTTGTTGAATACCAGCTGGTCGTCCGTCAGTGCTTTGTAGTAGATTTTATCAATCGCGTCGCTGGCATTCGAGATAAGCTCTCTCAAGAAAATTTCGCGCTGCGTGTAAATGGAGTTGATCATCATCTCCAGCAGCCGTTTCGATTCCGCTTTGAACTGTTGCTTTTCCATTCGTGTGATGTTCTCCTTCCAATATCGTGAGTTTGCGTTAGCACTCTCCGTGTTGGAGTGCTAAACCTTGCCTTTACTATATAATATGGAGATTTTGGGTGTCAACCGGATATAGGGAATGACTCTAATAAAATAAAAAAACTCCGTCCTCCAAGGACGAAGTTATCGTTTGCATCTTTAATGAACCTTCTATTTATTCAACTATAAGTTTAGCCTTCATATTGGCGTGGCCTGAGCCGCACATAACATTACAGAAGAATTCATACGTACCCGCCTCATTTATTGTCACAACCTCGGAATCACCGGAGTGCAGTTCTTTGATTTTAAGGTCCTTAAATGCAAGGCTATGTACGCCGGACCCCGAATCTAACGTCAGCTTAACGGCTTCTCCTTTTTTAATTCTGTACTCGGCTTTATCAAACTCCCAGTTCTTTGCCTTGATAACGACTTCATTCGCAGTTGTGTTTGACTCTTCACCAGCTCCTGATTGAACTTCTTCATTTTTACCGGCTCCACATGCCGTTAGCAATAGGACATACGCAACAATAATGACGAAAACCCATGTTATACGAGACACGCTATCCCCTCCTTGTGATGGTAATAGCTTAAATCCTTCCATTTATATCTATCAATAAGTCTATCTCTATATCTGTCATAGGAATCTCTAATATCGATGGGGACCACGCCTTTTTTCACACAGACTTTTTTAAAGATATAAACGATAGCTATAACTTATATAGACAGACTCCTATTGATCGAAGCACAAAATGGATACTAAGATATTTCTAATGCCCAGCCATGATTGGATTGTGCGAATTGAACATATCGGAGGTATTTAAATTGGAATTGAAAAGAGACCAATTAACGACAAGCTGGGGAGCTCCGGTGGGAGATAACCAGAATTCGATGACAGCCGGCTCCCGGGGTCCAACGCTTATTCAAGACGTTCATCTTCTCGAGAAGCTAGCTCACTTCAATCGCGAACGAGTTCCTGAACGCGTCGTGCATGCGAAAGGTGCCGGCGCGCACGGCTATTTCGAAGTCACCCGTGACGTATCGTCCTATACAAAAGCCGGCTTTTTGTCCGAGGTTGGCAAACGTACGCCCGTGTTTGTACGCTTCTCCACGGTTGCAGGCGAACTCGGCTCCGCAGATACCGTCCGTGACCCTCGCGGCTTTGCCGTCAAATTTTATACCGAAGAAGGGAACTATGATTTGGTAGGAAACAACACCCCTGTCTTCTTCATCAGAGATGCTATTAAATTTCCCGATTTCATCCATACTCAGAAAAGACATCCTCAAACCCACCTGAAAAATCCAAACGCCGTATGGGATTTCTGGTCTTTGTCCCCCGAGTCCTTGCACCAAGTATCCATCTTGATGTCCGACCGCGGCATCCCCGCTACGCTCCGTCATATGCACGGTTACGGCAGCCACACGTTTAAGTGGGTGAATGCGGATGGACAAGCAGCTTGGATCAAGTATCATTTCAGAACGGAGCAAGGGGTCAAAAACCTGGATGTTGAGCTAGCTGCCAAGCTGGCCGGCGATAATCCCGATTATCATATTGAGGATCTGCATACTGCCATAGAGCAGACAGACTTCCCTTCATGGAAGCTGTATGTTCAAATCATGCCGCTTGAGGATGCGAATACCTATCGTTTCGACCCGTTCGACGTAACAAAAGTCTGGTCGCAAAAAGACTACCCTCTTATCGAGGTTGGACGTCTGGTACTCGACCGTAATCCGGACAATTATTTTGCCGAGGTAGAACAAGCTGCTTTCTCTCCCGGAGCCTTCGTACCGGGTATTGAATCTTCTCCGGATAAAATGCTTCAAGGACGTTTATTCGCCTATGCCGATGCGCATCGCTACCGGGTTGGCACAAACCATAACACGCTTCCCATTAATAAGCCTATTGTCGAAGTGAATAATAACCAGCGCGATGGTCAGATGCGTTATGACCGCAATGGAGGGAGCTCGGTATATTATGAACCGAACAGCTACGGGGGAGCGACCGAATCCGTTGTATCCAGGACAGCCTCGTTTGAAGTATCCGGTTCAGCGGGCAGTGCCCCATATGACAATAATGACCATTACACGCAGCCCGGCGATCTGTACCGGTTGCTTAGCGCGGAAGAGCGCGGGCGTCTGGTAAACAACATCGTAAATGCCATGAGACCGGTTGATAAGGATGAAATCAAACTTCGTCAAATCATGCATTTTTATAAAGCCGATCCCGAATGGGGAAATGCGGTTGCCGAGGGACTTGGTTTGAGAGTTACGGAGTTGGCTTAATCCATTCCCTCATTAAAACAATCAAAGAGCAGTTACTCGAAAGCTAATACTAGCCTGGTAACTGCTCTTTTTTCGTTATAAAAGGAATGAATTATTTTGCGGCAAGAAAAGCAGCAACCTCGGCTAGCCGGGAAGCGTAACCCCACTCATTATCGTACCAAGCGGCTATGGATAATAACCCGCCCTGCACTTGCGTCAATGGCAGATCGATAATGGAGGAATGAGAATCCCCTACAATGCGGGAAGAGGCCCATTCGCCCTCCAATACATCTAAAACTCCCTTAAGCTCCCCTTCGCTGGCGGCCAAGCGGAACATGTCATTGATCTCTTGAACGGAGCATGGTTTCTCCGTGATCAGATTAAGCTCCGCGATACTGCCTGTGCGAGTCGGGATTCGGTAGGCCTTGCCCGTAATTTGAAGATCGCTCCAAATAAACTTGAGCGCCTTAGCCGCTCCCGAGGAGGAAGGAATGATATTCTCCGCTGCCGCCCAGGAGTCCCGGCGATCCTTCATAGGCTGATCCGTTAGGGATTGCGTGTTGGTATACGAATGAACCGTGGAGAACAAGCCGTATTTAATGCCGTAATTTTCTTTAACCAATTTCACCACGGGTGCCAGCGCATTGGTTGTACAGCTGGCCATGCTAATAATTTTATGCTTATCCGGATCAAAGCTGTCGAGATTAATGCCTTTGAGCAGAACAGCGTCGCAGTCTTCGAGACTTTTGCTTGGCCCGCTGACAAGCACGCGCTTCGCACCGCGATCGAGATGCATTTGAGCAACGGGTCTGGTCACAGCGCGTCCCGTACAGTCAATAACCAGTTCGACGCCTAGTTCTCCCCAATTCGGCACTTCACTGGACGAATTCATATAGCGGATTTCGCGTCCGCCTATGATAATTGCTCCTTCGCGGCCCAGAACCTCTTCAGGCCAACGTTTGTAATTCGTATCCACCTCAAAAAGCGCCGCAAGCACGGATTCCTCTTTTATATCAGAGATCGAATACGGTACAAAAAGCTTCTCCTGAAGCGCTACTCGAAGCAGTTGCCGACCGATGCGCCCGAAGCCGAAAATTGCAATCTTACTCATGGTATCTTCCCCTTATCATGAAGAAAAATAGGTTCATTTCTTGCTTGGATCGAGCTCCTGCACTTGAATAGGCGGCAGGTTCTTTTCTATTTCCGCACGGCTGTTTTCAAACCACAACGGCAGCATTAACGTCTCGCCCAGATGATCCTCATGCTCATCATTTGCGAAACCCGGAGGATCAGTCGCGATTTCAAACAAAATGCCGCCATGTTCGCGAAAATAGATGGCATGGAAATACTGGCGGTTGATAACCGGCGTAGGATGGAAGCCGCTGCTTTCCACATGGCTTCTCCAAGCCTCATGCTCTTCGAAATCCCTGGCTCTCCAAGCGATATGGTGAACCGTGCCTGCACCGGGGATTCCCGCATCCATCGGCTCCGCATTCACGTCGATCAGGTTACCTAGCTCCCCTTCCGCCTTATAGCGAATGAAGCCTCCTTCTTGCCCTACCTTTTCAAGACCCAAAACGTCCTCAAGAACTTTAATCGTATCTACGGATGCCGTGCTGTACAGCACCGCGCCTCCAAACCCTTTGATAGCCTTATCCGCCCGGATACCCCCAAATGACCAAGTATTGAGATCGCCGTCTTCTCTTTCAACTATCTCTAACTGCAGACCATCAGCATCCAGAAATTCGATATAGGTTTCGGAGAAGCGGGTGCTTTCCGTGAAGGAAATATCAAACGCAGAGAGACGCGCTCTCCAATATTCAAGTGCGCCTGGCGGCACTACGTATGTTGTTGTACCTACTTGCCCTCCGCCAATTCGGCCCTTATGAGAAAATTCGTATGGGAAGAACGTGATAATGGTTCCGGGGCTGCCTTTTTCATTGCCGAAGTACAAATGGTAAACTTCGGGCGCGTCAAAGTTAATCGTTTTTTTCACAAGACGAAGCCCTAGGACCCCAGCATAAAAATCTACGTTTCTCTGAACATCCTTCACGAAACATGTAATATGATGGATGCCTGCCGTTTTCATTGTGATATTCCCCATTTCTCCCAGACTCCTTCTGTTAGGTTTGTCGATCATGCTAGTAACCGAACATACTATTAATAAATCATAGAGAAAAGAGCTCCCGCGAACCATTCCGTTTTCTCTATATCGGCATAGCGAATTTACTATATCTTCGGCCCGAATAACCTAGCCTAAAAATGATTTCAGCATCCATACGTGCTTTTCGAGCGAGTAATGAATGGCTAGCAGCATATCTCCGGTTGTCTCATCGCCTTCATGATTAGCGATGCTCATCCCTTCTTTAAGCTCATTAACAATCGTTTCGAAATCAGCTGCAATCGTGCGGACCATTTCCGTAGCGCTCTCATTACCCGCCGCATCCTTAACCGTTGCGATTTCGAGAACTCCATGCAGAGTCGCTACGGGACTGCCGCCCAATGCCAGCAGCCGCTCGGCCAGATTGTCCACATGCAGCGCGGCCTCCGTGTATAGTTCTTCAAACTTTAGATGCAAAGTGAAGAACTGCGGACCTTTAACATACCAATGATAGTTATGGAGCTTGGTGAACAGAAGACTCCAGTTCGCTATCTGAGTGTTTAACGCGGCCATAAGCTTTTCAGACATCATAAATATCTCCTTTACAATTTAGCATTAAATTCCAAATGTCAATATAACACAAGCATAAACTTATTGTATATGCGGATTTCTTATTATAAGAAAATGCTATACGAAGCATAGATAGATCGATATTGATCGGATGAAGCTCTATTTATACGATTATGTTACAAATAATATAAAAGGAGAATTCGAATGGGAGTACGTTTTTTAAAAATGGCTGTTATCTACATTGTTCTCGGTATTGGCATTGGAATCTACATGGGTACAACTTTGAACTTTGCGTTGACCAGCGTTCACGCCCACGCCAATCTTTTCGGATGGGCAACCTTGGCCCTTTGCGGATTTACTTATCTGCGTTTCCCCAAGGCCGCAAAGTCCCCGCTGGCTAAATGGCACTTCTGGCTGCAGGGTACAGGCTTGCCAATCATGTTGATTTCGCTATCCTTTATGGCAAACGGTTATGATCAAGAGTGGCTGTCGACTATAAAGCGTATAGGCGAATCCGTTGCCGGAGCCGGAATTCTTGTTTTTGCGGTCAACGTATTTATGCATGTTAAGGAAACCGAGAGGGAGGAACACATTTGATTAACACCGTAAAGCCTATTAAACCGCATTATCGTTTAACGACTCTAATTTTATTCTGGTGCTCATTGATTGTCGTCTCCGCTTTATATTTAACGATACCTCTGCTCTCCGTATTCGAGGACGTATTCCAGGTGTCGTCTTCCGACGCGGCTTGGGCGGGAAGCGCCTTTTCTTTTGCTTTTGCGGGCGGAGGACTCCTGTTTGGCGGGCTTTCCGATCGTTACGGACGAAAAAAAATGATGATTGCCGGGTTATGCCTGCTTACGGCATCAACCCCTTTTATAGGAACCGTTCACGAGATTCATTGGCTTATTGTGTTAAGAGCGATTCAGGGATTGGCAGCATCCATGTTTCCGCCTGCCGTGTTAGCCTACGCTATGGAGATGTTCCCGGCTAAGAAAAAGGTAACGATTCTTGGTTTTATAAGCACCGCTTTTTTAATGGCCAGCATCGTTGGACAGATCTATAGCAGCACCGTCGAAATGGCACTAAGCTGGAAATATGTGTTTTACATCCTCGGCATCGTGTATGCTGTTTCGTTTTTTTTGATTGCATCAGGTATACCCAAAGATATAACGCAGAAGCCGGAGGGCAATTGGTTCACTCCTCTTAAGCGCATCGGCGGTATTTTCAAGAAAAAAAGCCTGCCCTTCTGTTACATCATTTCCTCAACCCTCTTTATTGCGCTCGTCGGTTATTTCTCTACGCTCGGAAGTTATCTAAGCAGCTCTCACTTCGGTCTGAGCCACCAGGAAATTTTATGGATTCGCGCAGCCGGCATCATTGGCATGTTCATCTCTCCGTTTGACGGAAAGCTAGTTGCTAAGTTTGGCGTTAAAACTGTTCTATGGTGCGGATTAATTATGGCCGGTATTGGTCTCGGCTTGGTTGGCGTTTCGGAGAACCTCGCATTATTAATCCCGACGAGTATTATATTTACTGCCGGCATTGCGATGGCCCTTCCCGCCTTAATATCCTTAATAGGCACTTTAGCCGGAGAGCTAAGAGCCAGCGCTCTTTCTTTCCATATGTTTATGCTTTTCATCGGTGCCTCGCTTGGCCCTATCATCTCCATTTATTTAATCGATACCCAAGGTCATAGGTCTACTTTCGAGGTGTTAGCCGGATTGCTTCTGATCAGTACGGTTGTCCCGCTCTTTATTCGCTTAGAGAAAAAGGAAAGCAAGACACAGACCAATTCGCTCAACCAAACTAACGTTAAGTCTCATTAAGAGGTTAAATGAAACAACAAAAATGCTCCCCATGCAGCGTTTATCTGCAAGGGGAGCATTTTTATTGTTGTTCGTGAATCAAGCAAGCAGAAAGGTTAGAATACAAAGCAATCGAGGTCGCAGAAGCCGCTTCCGTGATGATGATTGCATTTATGATGAAGATGGACCTGTTTAGGGGCATGAATGCCCGATCCGCCTCCGTATTCCGATTCCTTGTAATAACCGCCAAAGACATTATGAGGAGACCAGTCCGGACTCGCTTTGGGAGCCGGAGGCGACAAAGACTCAAACTCCTTCGTGCCGTAGACAATTTTGCCTCCTACAACCGTAAAGACCGATTCTATTTTTTTAATGGCTTCTTCGGAGACAAGCAAGAAATTATCGGAAAGAATCGAAAAATCAGCATAATGACCCTCTTTGATTTGTCCTTTTACGTCCTCCTCTTTGGAGAACCAAGCATTCCCCGACGTATACATGCGGAGCGCTTCATGCCTTTCTACGCGGTTGGATTCAGGATACAGGCTGAGCCCGCCCAACGTCTTGCCTGTTACCAGCCAGTATAAGGCAACCCACGGATTGTAACTCGCCACCCTCGTCGCATCCGTCCCAACGCCAACGCGTAATCCGTGCTTAAGCATCTTGGTGATCGGAGGAGCATTTTCCGCCGCTTCAGCCCCGTATCTTTCGACGAAATACTCGCCTTGAAAAGCCATTCGGCTTTGAACCGCGATTGAGCCGCCTAATTCCACTACCCGCTCCAAATCCTTCTCTTTGATCGTTTCGGCATGATCGAGAATCCAGCGCAAGTCTTTGAACGGCACCTCTTTATTCACGCGCTCGAATACATCAAGAAAACGGGAGATCGACTCTCCGTACGTGGCATGAAGACGAAACGGCCAGCGTTGCTCAACGAGATGCCGGGAGACATCGAATAGTTCATCTTCAAGTACGGCAGGCAGCTCCGGGCGAGGCTCTACGAAATCTTCAAAGTCTGCCGCGCTATAAACGAGCATTTCGCCGGCTCCGTTATGGCGATAGTAAGAGCTGCCCGTGTACGGCTGCGATGAAGCGGTCCAAGCTTTAAAATCACTCAACTCATTCTTGGGATTCTGCGTGAATAGATTATAGGCCGTGCGTACCGTGATCTCTTCGCGTTTATCAAGCTCATCGAATACCTGATAGTCATCGGGATAGTTCTGAAAACCGCCGCCGGCGTCAATCACGCTCGTCACTCCGAATCGATTCAGTTCCCTCATAAAGAGCCGGGTTGAATTCAATTGATCCTCGTAGGAAAGCTTAGGCCCTTTGGCTAACGTAGCATACAAAATAGTGGCATTGGGCCTGGCGATAAGCATTCCCGTAGGGTTGCCCTTGCTATCCCTTTGGATTTCTCCACCCGGTGGATTTGGCGTATCTTTTGTATATCCGATTACTCGCAAGGCGGCTTTATTCAGAAAAGCTTGACGGTAAAGATTGAGAATAAACACGGGGGTGTCCGGGGCAATTCGATTGATTTCATCCAGGGTCGGCATCCGGCGTTCAATAAATTGGAACTCCGTCCATCCCCCAACGACACGCACCCAATGAGGAGCCGGCGTACGATCAACCTGCTTTTTCAGCATGCGCAGCGCATCCGCTACGGATGGAACGCCATCCCAACGAAGTTCAAGATTATAGTTGAGACCGCCGCGAATGAGATGAATATGGGAGTCGTTCAAGCCCGGTATTAACATGCGTTTGTTTGCGTTAACAACCTTCGTGGAGGATCCGGCGTATTTCATGATTTCGGCATCATCCCCCACTGCCACGAATTGGCCGTCCTTCACGGCAACTGCCGTTGCTGTAGGATTTGAATCGTCCATCGTTACAATATTGGCATTATGAATGACTAAGCTGGCTTCACAATCTATCGTTTTCTTAGACATGATTCCGTTCTCCTTTTCCATCATTTTATTTGCTGTTCATCAAATGCTGGATCCAAGGTATCAGCCGCTGGCCCAAAAACATGCCGGCGAGACCAAGCAGCCCTAAAAAAGGCGGTGCAGGCGAAGGGATTTTAAGCGATTGAAAAATAACGCCAATTACGACACCCGCAGCTAGAGCTAGTACCATAGACCCCAAGCTCATTTCCCCCATATTCATTCCCTCCTTTTTCATCTTCTTACTGGATGCGTTCTATTTATAAGTCTAAAAGTCAACATTTTTACTAGCAATAAGGCTTTCTCTATAACAATCATAGGAATTATTTATGCAAATACTTTATAGAACTTTTGATATATATAGTTTTTATCTATGAAATATATAGAAAACTGAAGATTGTTCGCATGGTTGTATTTCAATAGACTGAGTACATGCAGCGCGATTTCCAATTTATTGGGACTGTTGTAATACTATTCGGAAAAGGCAGGGATCTTAGTATGTTTAACGGGAAGACGGATTTACTTACGGCTGACAATTCTGCAATCATTCTTGTAGACCATCAGCCTCAAATGCTCTTTGGCGTTCAAAGCGCCGACCGCCAGACCATCATTAACAATACGGTTGGATTGGCCAAGACAGCTAAAGTGTTTAATGCACCGATCATTCTTACGACCGTAGCAGCGGAATCCTTTTCAGGCCCGCTTCACCCGCAAATTCAAGAGGTATTCCCGGATCATAAGCCGATTGACCGAACATCCATGAACTCCTGGGAGGACGAAAACTTCTTAGCGGCGGTGAAGAAAACGGGCCGTAAAAAGCTGATCATCGCGGCGCTTTGGACGGAAGTTTGTCTGGCTTTCCCTACAATTGCAGCCATCAAAGACGGATATGAAGTATACATTGTAACGGATGCTTCCGGCGGGACAACAACGGAAGCGCACGACATGGCTGTTCAACGCATGATTCAAGCAGGAGCCATTCCGGTAACCTGGCTGTCTGTTCTGCTTGAATACCAACGCGATTGGGCGCGCCAAGAAACCTATGACGCCGTTCTGTCGGTCGCTAAGGAGCACAGCGGAGCTTATGGCGCGGGTCTTGTTTATGCGCAAGCGATGTTTGGCGGCCACGGGGGATAAATCTATTCCCAAGCGGAACCGGCTTAAACGGGAGTGGAAAATAGAGAAACAAATATTAGAGGAGTGAAGGCTGAAGCATGGCTAAATTAACAGTCGGAACAGAAAACGGACAACCCATTGAATTGTATTTTGAAGATCTTGGCGCAGGAAAACCTGTCGTTTTGATCCATGGCTGGCCACTGAGCGGACGCTCGTGGGAAAATCAAGTTCCAGCGCTTATCGAAGCGGGTTACCGCGTGATTACCTATGACCGCCGCGGATTCGGACAATCCTCCCAGCCGTGGAACGGCTACGATTATGATACCTTTGCGGCCGATCTCCATAAGCTGATTGAGCATTTAGACCTTAAGGATGTAACGCTGGTCGGGTTTTCGATGGGCGGCGGAGAGGTTGCCCGTTATGTAGGCACTTACGGATCAAGCCGCGTCAGAAAAGCCGTGCTCGCCGCAGCGGTTCCGCCGTTCTTTTATAAATCTGACGAGCATCCGGAAGGCGGTCTGGATGAAGCCGCCATTCAGAGCTTCCAAGACGGCCTGAAGAAAGACCGTGTCGCCTTCCTTGACGGCTTCACCCATAATTTCTTCAAAGCAGGGGATAGAACCGATCTCGTGAGCGAGTCCTTCCGTGCTTACAACGTTGATATTGCTTCGTTTGCTTCGCCTAAGGGAACGCTGGATTGCACGGATGCCTTCGGCCGGACGGATTTCCGCGGCGATTTGGCTAAATTCGATATCCCATTGCTCGTTATCCATGGCGATTCCGATGCCATCGTGGCGCTTGAGGTAAGCGGTCAGCTTTCCCACGAAGCGGTTGCGGGCAGTCAGCTCGTCGTCATTGAAGGCGGGCCGCATGGTCTGAACGCGACCCATCCCGAGGAATTTAATACGGCTTTGATTCACTTCCTTAATGCCAAATAAATAAAAAATGACCCATAAGAAGGATGTTGTCCGAGAACAATACCCTCTTGTGGGTCATTCGTATAGTTATGCTTGGGTTTCAAAAAGCCTTCGCTGGCTACGGAATTCCAGCGCCGTGATGCCTTCGGTTTCTTTGAATATTCTCGTAAAATGCTTCACGTTCTCAAAGCCAACCTGATCGCTGATTTCGTATACCTTCAAATCGGAATGCACCAGAAGCTCCTTCGCCTTGTCCAGCCTTAACCGGCGAACATAATTGGAGAAGCTCTCGCCGCTGTATTCCTGGAAGGCATAACTGAAATACGAGTAATTGAGGGAGAAATGGTTGGACACGACCGCCATGTTCAAATCGTCGGCATAATGCGTCTGCAAGTAATGAAGAACCTTTTGCATCGTATTTTGTTCCGTTGGCGCTTGCTCTCTCCGATTTTGGATGAACCGATCAAGACTATCGATAAGCTGTCCGACGGCTGTGCAATAATCTCCGAAGCGGTCGAAGTTCCCGATGTGGCCCACGTTGGCATACGTCCTTAATTGATCGAGCACCTTATATCCGTAGATGCTGTACAGCTTGTCGAACAGCTCTTCGTTGAACAGCTGGCTAATCCGCTCCAGATACCCGATCTCGCAGCTGCTAATAATGCTGACGTCGAGGATTTGATTAAGAAGCTGTTTGATTTCATCGCCTCTCCCCATCCCAAGGAGATTCAATATTCGCTGAATCAACTCAACAGGTACGGCATACTTCTCATTGCGTTCGCTTAAAATCGTATGGTCCAGCACATCGCGCTCTGAAAGCAGAATACCGTACTTCAACGTTTGCTTCGCTTGGCTGTATGCCCATCTTATCTGCCCGATCCCTTGAACGGAATCGCTTGTTGCAATTCTTAGCTGCGACCCGTATGCATGCCGCCTCCATTGTTCTGCCAACCGGCGGAACAGTACCGGATCGCGCGCGAGCATCATCGTTCCGCCTTTTCCGTCACGCGTGAGCAGCCAATCCGCATGCCCCTGTAACAGCTCCGCAATTTGATTCCTGAATGAAGCAGCATCCGTACTGCCAGCCTGTAATCCTCCATTGCGCCGCAAAATCAACCCCAGCGTATATCCTGCATCCAGCCACTCTAAGCCCGCCTGCTGAAGCTTATTTGGTGTCAACGCATCGTCCGCATCCATCTGGGTCAAATGCAGGGTAACCAGCTCGGCAGCCAAAAGGCTGGCATTCTCGCCCGTCCTGTCTGCTTGCTCTTCTCTTGCCCTTATCTCCCGTATCAATCGCTCCAAAGCGGCAAACAATTCTTCCCGAACCACCGGCTTTACGAGATAATCCTTCACAGCATAGCGGATCCCTTTCTGCGCGTATGCGAAATCATTATACCCCGACAGCAATACAACCTCGGGTTTGACCGGGTGATCTTGCAGATGCTCAAGAAGTTCGATTCCATCCATAATGGGCATTCGGATATCGGTTATCAAAATATCCGCAGGCTCTCGGATTAAAAGCTCCAGCGCTTCTTGTCCATTCTCGGCAAATCGGTAGTTGAACCGATCAGGAAACTGCCTCTCGATTACCGATTGCAGACCCCTCCGGATGATTTTCTCGTCGTCGACGATCAGCAACCTAATCATCGATGTCCACTCCTCCTCCCATGACTCTATACGGTAAAGTCATGATTATGCGCGTATAGCTTCCTTCCTGGCTTTCGATCTGAATCCCGTATTCCGGCCCATAACTCATCACCAAGCGTTGATCCACATTACGCAGACCGATTCCGTTGCTATCCTCGTTATCCTTCCGAACAACTTGCTGCCGGACATCCTGGTAAGCGGACTCTTCCATTCGCAGCATTTGATTCAATAAACCGAGCATCTCTTCCGGTATGCCGCAGCCGCTGTCCGTGATCTCTATGACGCAAGCTCGGCCACGCTTGGTTGCAGAGATAGCAACGACAAGATTTCCGTCACTGGAATGCATGCGGCTCATCCCGTGCTTGATTGCATTCTCGACTACGGGCTGGAGTGACATTTTGAGCGATTCCTGCGTGAGGCATTCCTGTGCAATCGACAGACGGAGATCAAGTCGTCCATCATAACGGATATTCATGACGGATATATAATGCTGAACCTGCTTAATCTCGTCACTGAGCATGACGTGATCCTGTTTCCATTCCATGGAATACCTCATCATTCCGCCTAGCGAGGTCATGATGTCCGATATAAGGTACTGCCCTTCAATCTCCGCCAGCATCTTGACATTTTCCAGCGTATTGTAAAGGAAGTGGGAATCTATCTGATTTTTTAGCGCCTTAAGCTCAGCTTCTTTACCCGCCGCCTGTCTAGCTGCCTGCTCTTGGATGAGCTCGTTAATCTTCAGAATAAGCTCGCGGTAATGAAAGCCGAGCTCCCCTACCTCATCGCTGCCGGTCATTGGCGGCAGCTCGACGTTGAAGTTACCGCTTCTTACCTGTTGCATCGATTCTCTTAACACCTTAAGCCTGCGCAAAATAAACGCCTGCATGAAGTAAGACAGCACAACGAGAAAGGCCACCAGTAACGAAATGAGTACAAGATAACGAATCCTCGAATGATTAATGCCCTCCATCGTGTCCGCAAGACTAACCATATTGACCAAGTGTACGTCGACCGATGGAATGTAGATCTGAAAGGCCAGGTAGGACTGCCCGCCTACCTCGAACTGAACCGTCTCGTAATTTGTGTTACTAGTCAGTTTCACCCTGTTCATTAATTGCTCCGCGCTATGCTGCTTGAACAAGGGGGAAGTCTTCAAGCTGTATACCTGTCCGTTCCTCGCTGCTACGATCAGCTGGGAGTTACTGTCCTGCACGCTGCTGAACGTTTGAGTGAAGAAATCCGACAGCTTCATGGATATCTCTAAAATCCCGTTATGCGCTCTGTTGTCCGCATACTTGAATTCCTGCAAGTATGTCATGAAGGGCTCACTGGGGGATGGTTCGGAAGGCAAGTCGGTGAGGACTACGCTCTCCTGTATTTCCCACCACGGCAAACCGCTCTGCTTCATTACATCATCATGCCAAGACTTATCCCGAATACGTGATTCCTGTAGAATGACTGGCCAGATCTCGTTCACGTAAAGGTTGTCCGTGAACAAACGGACATTCGCAATTCTTGGATTATTGAATAGAAAATATTGAAAGTTGTTGACCACGTCTTTCTTAATATGAAGAACATACGCTGCACTCTGCGTTTGTTCGATTTGCAGATAATTGTTCATTTCCCGATTAGACAATGCCAGCTGACCGGTCCATCCCATCAGCTCTATATTATTCTCAATGTTTATCTTCTCGACCGCGAGCACGTTCTCGTTATTCTTCGTCAATTCTTCCATCGCCTTGGCAGACTCTTCATTTAGCGTATACCAGGAGAATAGAATAACAGGTATGAGGATGACGAACACAAACGACAGAATCAGTTTGACTTGAAGCGATAGTTTTAACGTGAATGCGCGTACCCCCATTAACAAGCGTATTAAAGAATATCCCATCTCCGGTTTCACATCCTGCTGCTTCTAAAAGAACTATTGCTTGAAAGACGACTTCAGCTTCTGTACATTCCGTTCATAGGCTGCTTGCCGGATAGCCATAATAGCCCCATACTCGGGATCCTTGGTAATGGTGTTCATGAATCCGGAGTACAGTTGATCGAATTCGGCATCCGATCCCGCCATCAGCAGCTTCGGCAGCGTCTCGGCCCAGAGCCGCGTTTGTTCGCCTTCCGCAATCCCTTCCTTCGTCGTCGGGTCCGGATCCAGATTGTCGAACTCGGACATGCTGATCGTCTTGCCTCTCGTCCAATCGGCAATTTGCTTGGCCGGCTCTGCATTCATCCCCGTCATCCATGCTAGATTCATGTTTGTATCCATCAGCATCCAGTACATATAAGAACCGCCATATTTTTTATCAAACGCTTGGCGGTCGGTGTTGAGCAGATGCATCACCGCCGGCAAGAATTGATCCTTGCCGTCTATCGTATCGTAAGTAACGCCTTTTTCTCCTAAGTACAGATCCTTGTTTCCCTCTTCGCTGAGCAAATAGCTGAGGAAGGCAATTGCCCGCTTTTTATCCTTGACGTTCTTCGAGATGAGCGTCACCGTCCATCCGGAGATGCCGTTGCCCGCAAGTGTAGGCGCATCATGTGCGTCATTCGCAGGACCATCAATCGCGATATATACTTTATTGGGGTCCTTCTGATATAACTTTTGGTTAATCTCCGTAAAATCGGACCATTGATAGAGCATGGCGAAATAGCGGCCTTGCGATATTTTCTCATCCTTTTCCAGCCGCTTTTCATCAATATAGACATCCGTCGGCATTAGCCCGTCCTCATTCGCTTGACGGAACACCTTCAACCATTTCAGATACGTTGGATCGCTGCGGCGATCATACAGCTTACCGTCTTTCTGCTTCGGGATCGCCAGGAAATTCTGTAGATACTCGTCCAGCGAATAGTTGCCGGTTTCCGTAAACTCATGCAGACCGATTGGAATGAGCGGCTGGCCGTCCACCTCGGGGAACTTCTCCTTCGCAGCCCTTAGCGCTCCGAGAAACCCTTCCGGCGTGCTCATATCCGGCTTCCCGAGTGCTTCATACAAGTCTTTCCTGACTACAAAGGTCTGATTAGAGGTAAAAAGCTGACCGTATTTTTCATAATCGGCAGGGGATGAGGATGCATTCGGGTAACCGTACACCTTGCCGTTAGACTGTGTGTACCAGCTAAGCTTTGCGGGATCCGCAACCTTAAAAAAATAAGGATCGTATTGATCCGCCAGCTCGTTCAACGGAAGCACCATATCACCATTGATCATTTTCTGAACGGCATCCTCGTACCAGCCTAGCGTAATGAAATCAGGGAGCGATCTTGCCGACATCATCGTATTAAGCTTCTCGCCGGCGTCGCCGGCAGGCACGATAAAGTTCAAGCTGACGCCTGTCTTTTTCGTTATATAATCGGAAACGGCGTTTCCTCCCCACTTGCTGGTGAACCAATCGAAATTGATATACCAATCAAACGTAATCGGCGTCGTGTCCAGCTTCCAGGCAGGCTCATCCGGAGAAGTCTTCTTATCAGAAGCATCTGCCTCCATAGAATTGGCGTTCGAATTCGCGGGATCTTCAGCAATGCCATTGCTCGAAATGCCAGTGTTAACGGAACAAGCCGCTAACGTCCAACACATCATCAGAGCTATTAACAGCGTTGCTGATTTAAACATCTTACCCATTAACTACTCTCCTTTGCCTGCACAGCAAATAACTAAATAAACCGTTATTGTAATATACTACCAAAAATTAGTAGAATTATGCTGGTCAGTAGCCTCTATTTTACAGCTAGTATAAAGGTTATTGCTGGCAAATAAAAGAGATTACATTCCTAGATAGAGTTACTATTTTGCAGATTTCCTCTGTTCCAACGTCGAATAAGCGAGCACAACAAGGAAATTTTTCTTCCTTGGCTCGCTTTGATTATATATGATTAGTCATTCGCTTTATTTGATTATTGCAGTAAAAAATCAATGCATTTCTGTACAGAAGGATTATTGTAATGATACTTTTTATACACAAGCTTGATCTCGCGAACGGGCGTTGGGCCAACAAGACGTATCATTTTCAATTGCATGCCAGGGAAACCTTCCATTATAGAGGCAGGTAAAATAGCTACCCCCATCTTTTGCAGTACCATGGAAAGAAGGATTTCCGTAGAGGTTGATTCAAACATGGATAGCAGGTTTTTCGAAATCTTGGCACTGGATGCGTGAATGTAGTCGATCAAACGCGTATCCCCAACTATCAAGGAAGATTCTAAATCTTCCAGCTCTTGAAAAGACATGCTGGTTCGATCCGCCCATGAATGATCTTCATAAACGATCAGCGCTTGTTCTTCTTTATACAGGTGTGTCATTTGAATTTCTTTGTTTGGGTAATATTGATCGGCTACGCCAATATCGATACGGTCATTCAATAATTGCTGCGTCGTATTCTCCGCACTGGAAAATTTCAATGCAATGTCGGGGTGCTTTTCATGAAATTCCAGAAATCGGGATGCCAATCTAAAAAAGTACGTCGGCGAAATGCCTATCGAAAGCTTGTTTACCCGGGCGTAACGCAATTCATGCGTTTCTTTTTTGGATTCCTCAATGAGCCTCATCACGGAAAGAGCTTTTTTGTACAGGATTTGTCCGTCAGCCGTAATCTTTACCCCTCTGCCAAATCTCTCAAACAAAGGCGCTCCAACCTCCGACTCTAAGAAACGAATCTGTTGGCTTAAAGTGGGCTGCGAAATCAATAAAGCATCCGCAGCCTTCGTAAAGCTGCCTTCTTTGCAAATTTGAATAAAACATTCTAATTGCCTGAACACAATAGATTCACCTCATCCTCTCTTACATAGGAATCCATCTCCTGAATGAATAAGCGCGTGGTGGATTTCATATTAACGGAGTTAAGGTATAAGAGAGAGATATCCCAATAAGGAATATGCCCTTCCAGTTTGACAATACGCAAAGAATCGTCCCTTAGACTTTCAAGCAAAGACGTTGGCATAAGCGCCGCTCCAAGTCCCTGGCGAATCCAATGCATCATTACCGAAGTGGCGGACGTTTCTATAATCGACTTCAATGCAAACCCGTAAGGGAAACAATACCTATCAATTAACGATTTGTTCTGTTCCCGAAACATAATCGAATTCATTTGCTTCAAAGATTGAAACGGAATGGAAGACTCCTTGGCCAAAGAATGCTCGGAGTGAACCAATAACGCCATTTCTTGTCTATACAAATGAGTCGAAATAACCGAATCATCGGAAACCGGATAGGCCGTTATTCCAAAGTCTACCTGTTGCTCCAAAACTTTTTTCTCGGCATCCTCTGCATCCATAATTTTCAATAAAATATTCGGGTACTTTTGATGGAATTTCATGAAGAAAGGGGCTAGATACTCCATCTCCGCAGGACAACATCCAATGGAAATCGTTTCTCCGGAACTATTGTTTCGCCCCTCTATTTCATTTCGCGCTTCTTCAAGAAGATTCATTATGGCATTGCCCTTATTCAAAAGGATTTTTCCGGCTTCCGTTACTTCAACTCCCCTGCTTACCCGATCGAACAATTGAATATTGTACTCACCTTCCAAAACCCGAATTTGCTGACTTAGCGTAGGCTGGGTCACACCTAGTTCTTCTTTGGCTTTTGTGAAGCTCCCAGATTTGCAAACTTGAATAAAATATTCAAGCTGGCGCAATTCCACAGTGTATTCCTCCTTAGTGAAACCGGATTCGCTCCATACATGGCTGCCTTTATCGACTATCCTCCTCTTATGTTTTTAGCTCTAACCTCTCATTAACCATTATATGAAAGAACCTGTCCTGTAATATATCCGCTAGATTTCAGGTTATGGTTGCTGGATTTTAGGGTTGGTGCACTATCAGCATGATTTACCGGTCGGCAAAAGAAAAAGCCACTCCCGCAAGAGTGGCTTCCGTAATCTAGTTTATTCCAACCGTCTGCACCGCGGAGGCAGACTCCCCCTGCTGCCGAGGCAGCTTGCGGCGGCGGATCCAGCGCGTGCCAACTAGGATGGCGCGGAACAGTTCATCCAGGAGCAGGCCAACCAATGCCCCCATAATGCCCATATGGAACACTACGCCAAACACATAAGCCCCGCCTGTTGCGAAGATCCACATGCCAAGCATGCTGCTCATGGCCACAAACTTAGCTTCGCCAATCGCCGTTAAGGACTGGATGAAGGAATACGTCCATGTCCGCATCGGCTGCCAGATCATGCACCAGAAGAACAAGGGCAGCAGGATGCCGGTTATCTCTTGGTCCGACGTAAACCAGCTGATCGTTGCATGTCCAAAAGCATACAGCAGCACGGCCAGCGCAAAGGTTGGCACCATGCCGATCATGGCAGCGCGGTACGGAGCCCGGTAGACTTCGTCGTACCTCTTCCCGCCGTACAGCTGACCGCATTGAATCTGGACGGCCATACCGATGGAATTGCCGATCAGCCAGGGTAGCTGCTGGATAATGTTGAAGTAGGAAAATGCCGCCAGCTGCGCCGCCCCCATCGACGAGACGATCGCCAGCGTGACAATCTGCGAATATCCCCAGGATGCCGCATTTCCCAGATTCGGCAGGCCAATGCCAACCATCTCCTTGAGCAGCGGACGGTCAAACCCGCGCCAGTCGCTCCGCTCAAACGGGCTTGGGAACGAGCGAAGCAGGAGCCATACGCCCACCGCACACGCAAGCAGCCGGCTGATGATCGTCGAGATCCCTATCCCTTCTATCCCCATCTGCGGGAATCCGAACTCCCCAAAAATAAACACATAGTTCAGCAGCACGTGAACCACGTTCATTCCGATTGCAATCATCATCGGCCCGCGCGTATTGCCGGTGTTCCGGATCATCACGGTGAGCATCATATTAAGCTGCGTCAAGATAGAGCAGCCCCCGATAAAGGCCATATAAGTGGTTGCTTGCGGCACCACCTCGGCAGGCGTCCCCATTAGACGCACGATAGTACCCGAGCCAAAAGCAAACAGCAGACTAACCAGAACTCCGCCAATCAGCCCGACTTTAATCGCCATCGCCGCGGCGCGTCTCGCCGTATGGGGATCGCCCGCTCCCCATCTGCGCGCGATTACGATCCCTGCCCCGCCGTTAATAAGCACAAAGATCGTAAGCAGGGAACGCATCACCTGATTGGATACGCCTACCGCCGACACCGCATTATCTCCCAAGCGGCTGACCATTAAGGAATCAACGGTTCCCATCAGAAACTGTAAAATCAACTCGATAGCGATTGGCCATGCGAGCGCGTATAAAGAGATGGATCCGTCTTTCTTTATCTGAGCCATCGCTGCCCGTACCTCCCAGTTTTATTTAATCCATTTTGCTCCAACAATCCGATATCCACTGGGGTATCTATGTGTGATAACATTAACCAATATAGAACGTTCGACGATTAATGTCTTAATGCTTCTTGTTGTTTATTATCCCGATCTTGCTAATCTGATGGCTGGAGGCAGTACCTATGCGAAGTGATTTATGGGAAAATACCCTGATGACCGATCCGGCTCTGCCGATTAATGTGTTCCATCCGACCTTTAGGATCGGGTGCTCCTTGCCTCTTCACTGGCATGAGCATTTTGAACTCATCTACGTCGAAAGCGGCGAGGTTCTCTACACGATTGGCGGACAGCCGTTCCCTACCAAGCCGGGCGACATGCTGTTCGTCAACAGCGGCGAGCTCCATTCGGCATCCTCGCTTAATCCGAACGAGCCTTTTACGATATACGCGCTTGTGTTTAATCCGTCTATACTAGGCCTGAAAGAACCTCATATTGTTGATCTGGTCGCTCCTTACACGAACGGCATGTCCATGATTGCGAACCGCATTGAACAGACGGATTCGCGGTACCCGCTGTTAAAGAAGACAACGCTGCAGCTAGCCGAAGAATTCGAACGGAAGCCCCGCGGCTATGAGCTGGCCGTCCGCTCTTACTGCCAACTGCTCTTCACCTGGCTGAGCCGGGAATTTACCGTCATGCAGCGCAGCGACACCGAGATGAACGCGTTCCGCGAGAGAACCAACCGGTTCAAGGAGCTGCTTACCCGCCTGGAATCCGACGTGGCCGAGCGCGTAACCGTTGAACAGGCGGCCTCTTTTGTCCATATGAGCCCGTACCACTTCTGCCGCATGTTCAAGAAGGTTACGGGCCAGACCTTTGTGCAATACATGAATCTTAACCGCATTAACAGAGCCGAATATTTGCTGAAAAACACCGCCATGAGCGTCACGGACATCGCCGCCGAGATCGGCTGCAGCAGCATTAACAGCTTCTCGAAGCTGTTCCGCCAGCTGCGGGGCGTGTCGCCGCGCGACCTTAGAAAGGGGCAGACAATATGAAAAAAGTAACCGCTTTCCCATTAGCGGGACATTTACTGTCAACAACGGGAGGCAATCTGGTTATGGCCGAGTGGACGGCAGAGGGCTGCACTGAAGGGGCGGAGCCTATGAAAATCGCTCCGCTGCACATTCATCGCGAGGATGATGAGGCATGGTACGTACTGGAAGGAACTCTTGCCTTCCGGATTGACGACCAGACGGTGGAGGCGAACGCAGGCGACGCCGTTATGGTGCCCCGGGGAGCCGCCCATACGTACTGGAATCCAAAGGCCGAGTCCGCGCGTTACCTTCTAATCATGACGGTCCGGATCAGCGAGTTGATCGAAGCCATCCACGCCGCCCCGGATCGCAGCCCGGAAGGGCTGCGAAGGCTATTTGAAAAGTATGAAACCGAATTCATAGGATGGTA
The DNA here is from genome assembly GCF_004000805.1 of Paenibacillus glycanilyticus NBRC 16618. Taxonomy (GTDB): domain Bacteria; phylum Bacillota; class Bacilli; order Paenibacillales; family Paenibacillaceae; genus Pristimantibacillus; species Pristimantibacillus glycanilyticus. The sequence goes on along the minus strand of NZ_BILY01000006.1, from coordinate 211,519 downwards.
ACGGTTTATAAAGGGGCAAGAAAGATGGTTTGAGCACGAAAAAGCAGACGGGTTCCCGCCTGCTTTTTCGTGCTGTCCTAATCAATGCTCTTCCGCCAAGCCGATAATCCCCCGGCCCCCGCGTCTGCTGCCTCTAGTTTACGTAACGCCTGAAATGCTTCGTCCTGCGAACAAGTCTGCAGTGCGACATGTACAGACGCGTGCTTTTCTTTTGCGTGTGGCTTTTATAATCCCTTCTCCTTATACAGACGTAATGCCGCTTCGACAAGGAATACACGCGAAAGCCTCTGCGTATGCACCGCCCCACCCAGCCGGAATCCGAGCCGACCTTCTTGAACTCGGGAAACGGGACGCGCTTCCAGACCGACTTCTTAAACACCAGCGTGCCGCCCTTGATGCTGCGCGAGTATTTCCTCTCGCCCCCCCTGCGGAAAACCATCAGTGAACGATAGGCCTCAAAATAAATATAGGAGGTATGCTTGCCTACAATAGACGCCTTGCCGCTCTTGATGGCACGCGCGGCTTCACGCAAAAATTTGGGCCCGTAATAATCGTCATCGTCAAATTTGGCGATGATGCCGTCCTGAGCCATATTAATGGCATAGTTCAGGCATTTGCCAAGCTTATATTCCTGGGGGAGCTGGATCACTCTAACTTCGTTCTCCGGGTATTGGTTGGCCCTCTCCTGGTAAAGCTCGATATCCATCTTGTCGTTATTCAAGACGATAATCATCTGTTTGTCCTTCCAAACCTGCCGATCGTAATTATCGAATACATTATCGATGAATTTGGATCTCATCGTACACGCGATTACGGTGATCATCTTACTTATCATCTCCATTCGGCGCAGCCAGCAGCTTGGCTTTACGCCGGTTCCATAATGTATTTTTTTTGATTTTATACAATTTTTTATTGATGATTTTCTCATACAAACTTAAGAAGCGATCCGTCATGATTTGATCGGAATAGCGGGTCCTGGCATAACGTCTGCATTCGCTGGCTTTCGGCAGCCTCTTATTGCGGTACTTAATCTTCATCGCCATCTCGGATGTGGTTCTGCATAGGAGCTGAGGCATTCCTTTAAGCACCTCGGCAACGCCGCCTTTATTGAAGCCTAGTACGGGCGTGCCGCTGGCCAGCGATTCGATGAGAACCAGTCCGAAGGGTTCATCCCAGGTCGACGTGAACAGGACGCAGCTTGCGTTGGCGAGCAGCTCGCGTTTGCGGTCTCCGCCGACGGGGCCGATATAGCTGATTTTGCTGCCGAGATGAGGCTTGATTTTAGCATTGAAATAAGCCTTGTCGTTCAGCGTGCCTGCAATGATGAGCCGCATGCCTGTTTTTTTGGCAACCTTAATGGCAAGGTGGACACCTTTTTCCTTAATTAATCTTCCCATGAAGAGCAGGTAGTTTTGCTTGTCTTTCGTGTAGGTGTAATCCTCCATGCGGATACCGTTATGGACGGCATAGCCCTTTCGTTTCCCGTATTTGCGGAGAATGAATTTGCTGACGTATACCCGAAGCTGCACGTCCCCCTTGATCCCTTTGGAATGGGAGTTGCTTATAGTCGGAATAGGCGGATTCGCTTTCGCAACGATGCCGTAGTGATCGTGTATGATATCCACGTCTGGCGGGAGGTTTTTAATAATAAAGTCCAGCTGCTTTTTCGGATCATCCGACTCGTATTCGAACGTTTGAGTCGCATTGGAGGTTGATCCTTTCTTGGCAAACAGAAATACTTCATGCCCCCGGTTGACCAACTCTTCCGTTAAATAATGCACGTCGCGCTGCGTGCCCCCGTAATCCTTCGGAGGTACAGGAATCGTATTCGTCGATATTTGAGCAATTCTCAAATGTCTCTCAACTCCTTAGGTCCAATCTTCCCATAGGCATTCTTTGTAGGATATGAATGGACTTCTGTGCAGGGCACGGCGTTTGCACCATTACCAGCCACCTACTTTATACCGTGTACAGTATACGCCCATACCAAATGTTAGCCTTTTTAATAGAATAGTAGAAGTTGATAGAAAGAGGTGAGAAGCTGTTGAAGGGATTGATTCTCTGTGCGGGGAAAGGAAGCCGTTTATATCCGTTTACCAAAAAACGGCCAAAAACGCTTATACCCGTAACAAATACGCCCCTGTTGCAATTATCAATCATGAAGTTAATGGAGCTTGGTATAGATCGTATCGGCATCGTCATCCACCCATCCCAAGAAGCCGACATTCGCGCGCAATTCGGCGAGGGAGAGGCGTTTGGCATTGCGATTACGTACATTTATCAGCATGAGCCCAAAGGAATCGCGAACGCGCTAAAAAATGCGGAATATTATTTATCGGGCGAGCCGTTCCTGCTTCTTCTGGGAGACAATTTGATTTCCGCTCCGTTATCCGATCTGAAGTACGATGTCGAGCATGGCGGTGTACAAGCGTCCTTATTGCTCGCGGAAGTTGCGGACCCGCAGGATTACGGCATCGCGGAGATCCGGGATTCCCGAATTATAGGCCTGGAAGAGAAACCGGTAAAGCCGAAGTCGAATTTAGCGGTTATAGGAGGTTACGCGTTTACGAAGGAGATCTTTGGCGCCGTGAACAATATCAAGCCCTCTAAACGCGGCGAGTACGAAATCACGGATGCGATTCAGTGGTTGATCGAGCAGCATTACGACGTCGCTTACCGTGTGACCGACCAATTGAATATCGACGTGGGCACGAAGGAGCGATGGCTGCTGGCCAATCGAAAGCTGCTGGAAGCCGAAGCCTTGCAGAAACGGGTTCACGACTCCGTCCAGATGGAGCGCTGCACCATCGTAGAGCCGGTATCGATCGATAAGGACTGCGTGCTGAAGGATTGCCGGATTGGCCCATACGTTTCGGTGGGAGCGGGATCCAGGCTGGAAAACTGCCAAATCGAGAACAGCATCATTTTGAATGGGGTGCATATAAAAGATCTCCCATTCCCTATTAAAAATGTGATTATCGGCGAACATTCCATTGTCGCCGGGGGACTGATGGATAAAGAGGTGAAGGAGCCTTGAAAATTCTGATTATCGGTACGGGCTATGTAGGAGCCACGACCGCAATGGTATTTGCCGAGATCGGCTGGCAGGTAACCGGACTTGATATCGATGCGGGCAAAATCGAACGGCTGAAGAAAGGACAACTGCATTTTCACGAGCCCGGGCTTGAAGACCTGATTGCCAAGCATGTGCAAAGCGGCCGGTTGCGGTTTACGACGGACAAAGCCGCCGCCATTAAAGAGCACGACGTTATTTTCCTTTGCGTCGGGACGCCATCGCTTCCGGATGGAAGCGCAGACCTGCGCTACGTTGGGCAAGCCGCCGCGGATATCGGACGTTTGATGAAAGGCTATAAACTTGTTGTCACCAAAAGCACCGTGCCCGTCGGAACGCAAGAGCAGATCAAGAAGTGGATAGAAGCTGCGCAGCAAACGGCCTATCCCTTCGACGTCGCTTCCAACCCCGAATTTCTGAGGGAAGGCAAGGCCGTCGAAGATGCTTTGCATCCCGATCGTATCGTGATCGGTACCGACAGCCAGCGGGCAACGGAGCAGCTTAAAAAGCTGTATTGGTCTTTTACCTGCCCTTGGATTGTAACGACGCCAAGAACCGCGGAGCTTATCAAATATGCATCCAATTCGTTTCTCGCAACTAAAATATCGTATATGAACGAGCTTGCTAGACTTTGCGACGAGCTGGAGGTCAACGTAAAGGAGATTGCCGAAGGAATGGGCCTTGATCCCCGGATCGGGCCAAGCTTCCTGCAAGCGGGACTTGGGTACGGAGGTTCCTGTTTTCCCAAGGATGTCTCGGAACTCGTTACGACTTCGAGAAAGCATCATGTAAATCTTCGTATCCTGGAGGGGGTAACGGAAGTTAACCGCATGCAGTACGCCTATTTGCTCGACAAGGCGCGGTCGCGTCTCAGCGGCTTTGCGGACAAAACGGTTACGGTACTGGGGTTGGCGTTCAAGCCGGATACGGACGATATTCGCGAAGCGCCGGCTTTACGGATCATCGACCAATTGCTGCTCGAGCAAGCGAGCGTGCAGTTGTATGATCCCATTGCGTCTTTACCGGGTAACGCGGCCTACCAGGCAGTGAAGGTTTGCGCCTCGGCGGAAGATGCCTTAAAAGGCGCGGATGCGATTATTCTGTGCACGGAATGGCCGGAATTCGGACAGCTCGATTGGAAAAAGGCGAAGAAGCTCCTTAAGCAGCCCAACCTCTTTGACGGGCGCAATATGATGGACGCTAAGCGGCTGCGCGCGCTCGGCTATTATTATCAAGGCATCGGCAGCGGTTATTGATTCGTTTTTTTGCAGATAAAGAGAAGGCTGGCCTCGGAGTCCAATGACCCGAGGCCAGCCTATTATTTTACGGCCTAAATAATTTCGAGATCGTCTATTCCCGGCATTGGCGGATGAGCCGCATGCGGCTCCAGCTGATACCAGTAGGCGACGGATGCGATATCGTCCTGAAGCGGCAGATAACGCCCATGCGAACGCCAGCCCAGCGCCTGAATCGTCACCTTCAGATCATCCTCGAAGCGGATCGGATCCATTACATGGAACCGGTACATGCCAAAGCGCTGATTCGCCTTGTACAAGCCGTCGGCTTTAATCGCCTGATGCATCCCGAGGAATGGCGTGGAATACGTCACATACTGTCCGTTCATGTCCCAGTTCCAGGCGCCGCCGAAGTAATCCTCCGTCCCCGTGCTGCAAATTGTCGGATAATCCTTGTCGCCGTCCATATAGAACTTGACCTCACCCTCACCCCACCAGTTGTTGCTGTTCACCTGCCAGGCGAGATAGGTGCCGACGTAATGCCCTTTACCTTTAATGCCGTCAACAATCGTATGAACGTCCTTGTACGGAACAGGATTGCTGCGGCGCCACTGGGCATGGAAATACGCCATATCGTCCGGAACGTCCGTCAGCGTGTAGTTGATCTGATAATATAGAATCGTCGATTCATGCGACAGGTTCTGCATGACGATCCGCGCCTTTTTGCGGAAAGGCATTTCCCAATAGCTGTTGAAGCCGCCCGCCGGATTTACCGAAATCGGAAGCGAGTTCACGAGAGCGCGTTCACCCCAGCCGTTGCAGAAGAAGTCCCCGACCGGCACGTACACGGAAGGCTCCTCTTCCTCATCCCAATAAATTTTAAAAATAAGCGATCTTACAACCTGATGCGAGCAGGTCAGCCAAATATTCTGGATGACGCCCGGCCCGTCGATAACCCCCATCGTAAACTCCTGATGGCCCGCGATGCTGACCGAAGGGGATACCTTCCAGCCAACGCCTAGGTCACGTGCCGCTTGAGCTCCCGTACCTTCTGACGCCATAGCTCCCTTGCCCTTCTCGCCCGTAAAATTTTCCGGAGAAATCGATCTCGATATCGCATTCGAAACTCTCGCCAAATTGCCAAGTCCCATACCTAATCCGTTAAAAGCGTTCATGTTATTGAGTAGCCTCCCGGGATATAAAATTGTAGGTGATCCTGCCTGCTTACGCGTTTACGGCTTCCGTAATGCCGATTGCTTTGATCGTTATCTTGGAGGCTTGGAGTCCCTCCGCCGCTGCCGTGACAACAATATCCCCGGCCTCGGTTGTTGCTCTTACGTAAGCGAGAAGCTTGCCGCGATGGGCTTTGCGTACCCGCGAGCTGAACGGCTCGAGATCCTGAATATCGCCGTTTTCCATCCCGATAATTTCACCCGGACCTTCTATCGTCAGAGCAATCGGGTGCACGGCCAGATACACGGGACGACCCTCGCCATCCGTAATCTGAATTTCGATATGCGCGATATCCAGCCCGTCGGCCTGGAGCTCGGCGGCATCCGCATGCAGCTGCAGCCGAGCCGCCTCGGTTACCGTGTTAAGGACGCAGGAATAGGTCTCGCCATCTTTTCCTTTCGCCACCGCTTCCAATGTTCCTTCTTCAAAAGCCGTCTCCCAAGTCAGGTACAGCTCCGGCGCATCCGCCAGCTTCTTCACGCCAAGCGACCGGCCGTTCAGCAGCAGCTCCACCTCTTCGCAGTTCGTATGGCAGCTGACCTTAAGCTGCTCGCCCGCTTCCCAGTTCCAATGCGGCACGCCGCCGGTCCATCTTCTCGAGCCCTTCTCGGAATCCTCCGCCTTGATTGCGGCAAGGAAAACAACCGGCTTGCCGCTCCACAAGCTTTGGCGGTAATAATAGCTTGTTTTCTTGAAGCCCGCCGTGTCCATAAACCCGGCCCCGGCTACGCGCACCGGCCAGCCTTTGGCTTCGCCCAAGTAATCGATGCCGGTCCAGATGAACTGTCCGCTGATCGCATCGTTATCCCGAACCGCCAGCCAAGCCTGCAGGCTCGAGCCGTTTTCGCTGCCGTAGGTGACCCGGTCCGGGAATTTCCGGAGATCCTCCTCGTACAGATGCTCCTTATAGTTGTAGCCGACGATATCGAGCGCTTCCGCGTAACCGGTCAGGTTGGACAGCTCCGGAAAAGCAAGCGCAGCCGTTACCGGCCTTGTCGTATCGCATTCCTTAACCGCCTTCGCAAGCCGCCTTGCGATAACCGCCAGACGCTCCGCATTGGGCTTATTCGGATCGTATTGACGCTCCGCAGCCGGTTTGTTGGCATCGTTGTTGCCGGTCATCGTCTCGAAATAGGGGTGGCAATACGGATCATTCGGATAATCCACTTCATTGCCGATGCTCCACATGATGATCGAAGGATGGTTACGGTCGCGCAGCACCATTTCCTTCAGGTCGATCTCGCCCCATTGCGGGAAGTCCTCGTAATAGCCTAAATGCTTCGGCGGATACACGTTATGGCCCGTCGACCATTTGTTCTTCACGCCTTCCCATTCGTCAAACGCCTCGTCGATAACAAGGAAGCCCATTTGATCGCATAGATCCAGCAGATTGGAAGCCGGCGGATTATGGCTCATCCGGATCGCGTTGCAGCCCAGTTCCTTCAGCGCTTCAAGCCGGCGGACCCAGACTTTGGCCGGAACGGCAGCGCCTAAAGCGCCTGCGTCGTGATGCACGCATACGCCTTTCATTTTCATATTCACGCCGTTAAGGAAGAAGCCGTTCGCCGCATCGAATTCGAACCAGCGGATACCGGCCGGCGTCTCGACATGATCAACAAGCTCGCCGTCCCTCAGGATCTCCGTTCTGACCGTATATAGATAAGGGCTGTCCGGCGACCAAAGCTCTGGACCTGCAACAATCAGCGTCTGCTCCGTATCTTTCGCGGAGTTCCCCGGCAGGGCCATGCTGCCATGCACCGTCTGAACCGCTTGCCCCGCATGATCCAGAATCGTATTCTTTATTTCCACCAGCTCATCCTTGGCAGAACCGTTCGCCACTTTCACCTTAACCGCTACCTCGGCTTGCTCCTTCGATACGACAGGCGTTGTCACGAACACGCCGTACGTATCGATATGAACCTGATCGGTAATCGTCACAAATACGTCCCTATAGATGCCCGAGCCGGTAAACCATCTGGAATCGGCAATATCCTTATGGTCAACCTTTACCGAGATGATCGTTTCCTGGTCTCCAAACGAGACGAAATCCGTTATATCATAAGTAAAAGAGCTATAACCGTAAGGCCGTTTTCCGATATAATAACTGTTGCACCATACTTGCGAATTGTTGTAAACGCCTTCAAAAGTGATGTAGACGCGCTTGCCTTGAAGATTCGAAGGGAGAGCTATCGCTTTTCTGTACCAGCCGATACCGCCCGGCAAATAGCCTGTTCCGCTGGAATGCTCCTCGGAGAACGGCTCTTCAACCGACCAGTCATGAGGAAGAGTAACCTGACGCCAATTGGAATCGTCTAAGCCTTTATACCAGGCACGAGGCTCCTCGCCTCTATGAAATTTCCAATTCAGATTTATATGGTTAATGATACGCCCCTTGTTCATCCGCTTTCCCCTTTCGCATGCCCTTAATTGCGATTCACCTAGATTATAGAGCTATAATAGGGAATATAGAATGAATCAAATTGCTGTAAACATACACAAAATTGTTGTTCCGGGAGTGACGCTTTGTGATCAGTATATCCGGTGATGCCCACAGCTGGCAGGAACGCGGAATTGAGGATAAAGAGCAATTTCTGGCCGTCAATTGGTGCGGCTACCAAAGGCTCCAGACAAGAAGCCTGGCACGCAATCGCGAGCATGGGCGGATAGATTTTCAACTGATCTATATAACGGGCGGCAAAGGGCGCTTTCGATTCCATAACGAGACGATTGAGGTTCCAAGCGGCAGCCTGGTCGTCTATACGCCGGGGCAGCCGCAGCATTACAGCTATCAAGCCGAGGATGGCACGGAGGTCTATTGGATTCATTTTACCGGGTACAGCGCTTATGATTACCTGCAGCAATTCGGCCTGCTGAAGCAGCCCGTTCATACGGTCGGCATGATAGACGAAGTAACCGCTTTGTTCAAAAAAATCATCCAGGAGCTGAACAGCCATCGGCCGCTCGGCAGTCATCTGGTTAACGCTTATCTGCTCGAGATGCTTACACTGCTTGGCAGAAGGCTGCAAACGGCGGAAGAACCCGGAGTCCTGGGACGGCATCCCGACATTAATCAGATGATTGCTTTTATCCATGAAAAATACAGCGATTCCTTAAGCATCTCCGAACTGGCGGGCGAATGCTCCTTGAGCGTATTCCGGTTTATTCACAAGTTCAAAGAAGTGACCGGCATGACGCCGATGAAATATATTACCGAGATCCGGATCAACGAAGCGAAAAAGCTGCTGTCGGAGTCTTCGCTTCATGTGAAGGAAATTGCGGCCGTTGTCGGCTATGATAACCCGCTCTACTTCAGCCGGATTTTCCGCAGCACCGTAGGCATTCCGCCAAGCGAATACAAGAAGCAGTTTCAATGAGGGAGTAGGCATAAAAAAGCCCTGTTCCGGGAACAGGGCGGATATTATTCTTCTGCCGGGCTTGAGAGGATGATCTTGTAGGGATATCCTCTTCCTCCATGCCGCCGAGGCTACATTGGATTGTATACAGTAAAAAGGCCGTTTTTGCCCGGTAACTCAATCTACGTTGGATTGTCTACATTATATTAGGCTCCTTAATGACGATAAGGGCCTATTTCCGAGTCTTTTACTGGAGGGAATCCATCGTAGTCTCCGATATCTTTCCTTTTATCTCATTTCACTGGAGTAAATCCAACGTATGCGACTATGTTCTATTGGCTTACGGTTATGATCTCATAAGGATAGCCGGGAATTACGGATCTCCGGTCTTGCGATCCCGCTATCGTGACCGAGAATGGCACAACCTCCGCTTGCGTCTGCGTCGGAAACCAGGACCGATCCTGGGAGGCTACGATAAACAGGCCATGCTCATCTCCGACTGGTTGGAAGTTAGTGCCGTTGCCGCGCCATGGATCTAAACCGAGCTCCTCCCGGCAATACCGTACAACCTCCGGCACGGCTGCTGCCGGCATGCCCAGCTCGCTGATGCCTTGCACGTCCTTCTGGATCGAGAACGGTCCCTCCGCTTGACTGGCCAGGTTATGACGCGCGATGAATTCAACGATATTGCCCGCGGCATCGTAGAAATAGCAAGCATGTGCATTCCAATCCTCAAAATGGAAAATCTCATCCCGCCCGTCGCTTAGCGTCCGGGTCCGTTCACGCACAAAGCGAACCGCCGACTCCAGCTTATTCTCTTCGATATTAAAGGCAAAATGATAGACATAGCTTTCATTAGCCTGCTTAAACGTTAATCGCGTATGCCCGGCCTTCACGGTGAAGGAATCTTCCGTTTCTTCTATTAATGGCAGGCCGAGCAAGCCGGTGTAAAAGCTCTTTTGCTCCGGCAAAAGAGGTGTGTAGAGTTCTAACCTTTGGATAATCATTCGACTTTCTCCTTCCATACTCATTCAAGGGTTTACTGGTAGACTGTCCCTACTCCCGCTCGTATTTCACGAGGTTAAATCCTTCGAATTTCAGCGTTAACCCGCCGTCAAGATCCTTAAGCTGCTCCACGGGAATAAAAGCGCTGTTTCTGCCGTTCCCGTCGTTTATCGGAAGCTTGATGCCGTTATCGGCATAATAGTCAGGCATAAACAAAACGTTGCTGAAGGAATGATCGCTATTAAAGATAGCGTCGGTTACAAAGCTGCCTTTGCCGTATAGATAAGTAGGATCAAACTTCAACTCGATATAAATATGATCCGAATTCTGGGGCGGGTTGTACCAAGCAACCGTTTCCAGGTAGATCTTCGTATGATTGCGGTTATAGATAAGCTTGTGCAGTCGGAACACTTCGCCTTGCTTCTTCGGAATATAGGCCGGATCAATCCGGAAATCCAGCCTCACCGACTGCTGCTGCCCCGCAATCCGGTAGCCGTTCCGCGAGAATATACGGTCTTCGATGACAGCCTGGGAATACCTCTCCTGCAGCATCGCGTGTACCGTTAGCAGCAAAGGTGTCAGCATAAAAGCGATCAGCAAGGCTGCAAGGCTTTTTACGGTAAAAATCCGTTCAAGCGAATAGCCGCGAATGCGAATGTTCACCTTCCTCATAACCTCCTTCGGCTCTTATTCTCTTCCTTCTATTGTACTCGAGCTCAGGCCTATAAATATGCTTACTAGTAAAATTTAACCTTTCTTATCGTTACAAAAAAATCCTGAAAGGAGCTTCGCCCTTTCAGGATTTTTACTATTTATTTTACCGCGCGGAAGCGGAATACCTTGCTCGAATAATCGCCATGGAAGAGTGGTGCCTGGATGCCGGCATGCATCAGCTCGTCGCCGCCGAATGCGCCTTCTTCTCCGTCGAGTACATAGTCGAAGTTCGGATCTAGCCCTTTCAGGCGGAGGCGGTCCAGCTTCTGATTAGCCTCTTGAAGAACGGATACGTAAACGACAAACGCTTCGCTCTTGTCTTTGGAGACAAACATCCAAGCCGTTTCGTTACCCTCAAACGGGCTAAGCAGACGGTAGAAGTCGCCGAATTGCACCAAAGGACGAACCTCTTTGTACAGTTCAACCTGCTTCTTCACGGCTTCTTTTTCTTCATCCGTAAACACGGTGAGGTCCAGCTCGTAACCGAAGTTGCCGGACAAAGCTACGTTGCCGCGAGTTTCAAGGGAGGCTTTACGGCCAACCTGATGGTTAGGAATCGCCGATACATGGGCGCCCATCGTGCTGATCGGATAAACGATGCTTGTGCCGTACTGAATTTTCAGGCGGGATACCGCATCGGTATTATCGCTGGTCCAAGTCTGCGGCATGTAATACAGCATGCCCGGATCGAAACGTCCGCCGCCGCCCGAGCAGCTCTCGAACAGAATGTGCGGGAACGACGATGTAATCGTCTCGAGTACTTCATACAGTCCCAGCATGTAGCGGTGAGCCGTCTCGCGCTGGCGGTCAGCCGGCAGGAGAGCGGACCCGATCTCCGTCATGTTGCGGTTCATGTCCCATTTCACGTAAGTGATAGGCGCGCTCGACAGAATATCCGATACCGTCTTCACGATGTAGTCTCTCACATCCTGGCGGGAGAAGTCGAGAATAAGCTGATTGCGGCCCTGCGATCTGCGGCGGCCTTCCACATGGAGGCACCAGTCCGGATGCGCCTTGTACAGCTCGCTCTCCGGCGAGATCATCTCCGGCTCGAACCACAAGCCAAATTGCATATCGAGACGTTTTACCCGGGCAACCAGATCCTCGAGTCCGTTCGGCAGCTTGTTCTTGTCTACAAACCAGTCGCCAAGGGACGTTGTATCGTTATTGCGTTTGCCGAACCAGCCGTCGTCGAGTACAAACATTTCGATGCCCAGCTCTTTGCCCGCCGTAGCGATCGCTTCGATTTTGTCCGCGTTGAAGTTGAAGTACGTCGCTTCCCAGTTGTTGACGAGGATAGGACGGGTCTTGTCGCGGAATTCCCCGCGAACCAGTCTTGTGCGATACAGCTCATGATAAATGCGGGACATGCCGCCAAGTCCGTCAGGCGAGAACACCATAACCGCTTCCGGCGTCTGGAACTGCGCTCCGGCTTCCAGCTTCCAGTTGAAGTCGAACGGATTAATGCCGATAAACAAACGCGACGAATGGTATTGATCGACTTCAACGCCCGCGATAAAGCTGCCGCTGTATACAAGGTTAACGCCGTAAACATCGCCATGATCCTCGGTTGCGCCTTCGCTGAGCAAGGCGAGGAACGGATTTTGCATATGGCTGGAGGAACCGCGGCGGCTCTCTACGGATTGCATGCCTGGCTCAAGCTTACGTTTGTGCACGTAACGCTCGCGCGCCCATGCGCCGGACAATTGCAGCATTTCGAAGCGGTCATGGACGAAATCCACGCTCATGCTAAGCGCGCGCTGCAGATCAAGCGTCATCTCGCCGCTATTAATGAATTTCACGGAACGCGTAATCGCGTCATGCTCCTCGAATACCGTATAGGACAGTACCGCCTCAAGTCCGGTCAGGTCATCCTTCAGCGTCAGCTCAAGCGTCTGCGCTTCCGAGTCCGACTCGACATAAACAGCCGGCAGGCCGTCGAGTTTCTTTTTCCCGCTGTAAATCTCGTGGGAGTGGTAAGTCAATTCCAGAATCGTGGAGCCGTTAGGCAGCTTCACTTGGTAAGCCGGCGAACGGAAATCGGTTGCTCCATAGGAAGGGTACTCCTGCGGCAAAGCATCAAGCGACAGATCCAGCTGGTTCTGGTCCGGATTCGGGCTGAACGAAGCTCTTTCCTTGATCTGGAGCAGGCGGTTAAGCTGCAGGCCTCTTACCTTCTTGCCCCAATAAATGTGAGCGGGATAACCCTGCTTCAGAATTTGAAACGCGTAGCTTGTGTTTTTGGATTGCAGATGAAATACGCGGGTTTCTTGATCGTAAATAATAGCCATTGTTAGGTTCCTCCTCATAAATGCAATAAATAATTTACCTGCTCGTTCCGCTGCTCTCCCGAACGATCAGCTTCGTGTTAATCGTAATATGCGAAGTGATTTCTCTTCCTTCTACTCGTTCAAGCAGCAGCTGCACGGCCGTCCGGCCCATCAGCTCGGTGTGAACGCGTACGGTTGTAAGCGGCGGCGTAAGGAAGGCGGATACCTCAATATCGTCGAAGCCGATGACCGCCATATCCTCCGGAACGCGAAGGCCGCGTTCATGAAGGGCGCGAAGCGCCCCAACCGCCATCGGATCGCTGGCAACAAAGCAGGCCGTCGGCCGGTGCCCGTCGTCTAACATCCGAAGCATGGCTTCATACCCGCCATTCGAAGACCAATCCGCCAAATAAATGAGCTCCGAATTGTAAATACCCCGCTTCTGCTGCAGCTCCGAGAACAGTCTGGTCCGGGGATCCTCGTGCTGTCCGTCTTCGCGATGCTGGTCAGGATTCGAGCTGCCTCCGATAAAGCCAATCTCCGTATGCCCCAGCTCGTTCAAATGGCGAAGCACTTCCTTCATCGCTTGGCCAAAGTTAAGCTGGACGGAATCGCAGTCATCCGGGGTCTGGTCGTGATTAACGAAGATCACTCTGTCCTTATGCGGATACAGCCGGTATACCTCCTGCTCATCAACGGAGCCAACCACAATAAGCCCGTCCAGCTCTGTAAGCGGTGTCACCTCGGACTTCAGAACACCGCGGATAACCTTATCGATTCCGATGCCAAGCTCCTCGCAGCGGGTTTCAATCCCGCGCCGGATGGCACCGAAGTATGGATCGCTATGCTCATCCTCAAGCGTTGACCACATGACGAGGCCAACCTTAATCGTGGAGATCAGCTGATCCTGCTTCATTCGCTTGAGGCGAGCCGGCTTATATTGCAGCTGTTCGGCAATACTAAAGATGCGGCTGCGCGTCTCTTCGCTGACACTCAGCGACAAATCGTTATTCAGCACCCGCGATACCGTAGCAGGCGAGACGCCCGCTTCGCTTGCAATTTGTTTAATTGTAGCCATAAATGCCTCATTCGTTAAAAATTTAGTTAATAAATTTACTAAACTACAATTAATATTGTAGCAAATAGCCGCGGAACACACAAGAGCGAAGCTCGCGGGATGCCCAAGCGGCAATCGCAAGCTTCGCTCTATTTTGGCATGGGACTAATATTGACCCCGCTCTTTATACTGCTCGGAAAGAGCAAAGGCGCTATCATAATCCGTGGCTGGAGCCAGGATTTGGAGGTCTTTGCCTTGGCCTGACGCAGACCCAACCGGTTCAAACAGCAGCAGCTTTAAGCTTTCGAATTCGCCTGTTTTCCAGATTGAACTGAACTGCACAATATTCCAAGCTTTGAGAGCTCCTGTAGTTGAATCGTGGGTGCTATCAAGATAAACCGTAACTCCCCAACCACTCTTTGTATCTTCATAAAAAGTGGTTCGCATCATATTCGCTTTCGTCACGTCATACTTTGCGATCTCAATCTTTCCCGTAAAGCTCTGATTACGGAACAGCTTCCGGTGAAATTTCCTTTTACCGTCACCGTCGTTTTATCAACCGTAGACGGATCTCCCGGCCGGAACTCCACTGCAGGATAAGTAAGATTTATCTTCTTCGGAAAATCGTATTTCCATACGATTAATCCAGCAAGAGCTAATAAAATAAATAGAACGATACCGGTTATTTTCAATCCTCTGCTCAGCATTAACGCCACGCCCTCCCCATTCTCAGAAATTACCATATGGAATAGAACGAGCGCAACAGCGAAAAAGGTTCAATTATTCATATGGCAGTGCAGACCAATATAGGTGACCGTCCGGAAGGAAAAAAGGAGAATCAGGATTGTCTTGGAAAGGCGTGTTGATTTTGTTTTGACATTCATTAGCTACAACTACATACACAAATTCTCCCCCTCGTTCTTTGATCAAGTCTCCTGCCTTCAAAGTTGATGCTTCGGGGTTAGTGATAGCCTTATTAATCAACTCTTCTGTCCAAGTAACTCCTTGATCCCTACTAACCATACATAGCTTCATCCTAGGCTTGTCCCGATTGTCATTAGCATGAGACACTATGGCATCTATAATCATTTTGCTTTTTTCAGGGCTAAAATCAGCACCAACGCAACGTACCTTCCTAGCCGTTCTTCGCTTCAGCCTGCGAAATTTTCGTCTATCTTCATTCCTCAAAGGTTGTATACTCTCCCTTCTTTATTCCTCATGCCTTCATGCGCAGCGAAAGCTATCAAATAAAAATAGGCAACCATGTCCGGTTGCCCTTTACCTTTTTCTACATTGGATTCACTACAGTAGAAAGAGGCAAAAATGAGACTGCGCCTTAGCTACGTTGGATTGGCTCCAGTAAAATCACCGTAATTAAGCGAAATGTTCTGGAACGAGCCTATTTTCCTGCATAGATTCCAACGTAGCACATGTTCCTAAGCGAAACCAGCGCATTTTACTGGATGAATTCCAACGTAGCCCACTTGGTCAGCGCGCAGCAAAAGGACAATAAACTCGGACAATAAACTAATGCGCAACCAAACGCCCTTCCTCCAGATACAAAACGCGGTCGCATAACGGAAGAACCCGTTCATCGTGAGTCACCATAATAGCGGCTTTGCCCTGCTCCTTAGCCTCGCCCGCGATCATACGCACAACATCCATCCCGCGGCTTGCGTCAAGGCTTGCCGTTGGTTCGTCCGCAAGCAGAACGGCCGGATCATTCATGAGCGCTCTCGCGATTGCGACGCGCTGGCGCTCTCCCCCGGACAGCTTCTCCGGATAGGAGCTGCGGCGATGGGTCAAGCCCAGCTTCTGAAGCAGCTCCCTCGCCCTGCCCGTTGCCTGCTTTTTGTCCACGCCTCCCTGCTTCGCCACAAATAACAGCTGCTCCTCCACTTTCAAATAAGGAATCAGATTAGCGCTTTGAAAAATAAATCCGAGCTTATGAAGCCTCATGTCCGACAGCTCCTGATGAGCTTTGCCGATGACCGATTGCCCGTCAACCAGCACATCGCCGCTTGTTGGCTCGAGAAGCGCTCCCGCAATGGAAAGGAACGTGCTTTTCCCGGAGCCGGACGGCCCCATCACGGCTACAAGCTCACCTTCCGCAACGCTTACATTCAGATTATCCAGGACGACGCGCCGCATGCCGCCATCCTCGAACGAATGCGTTATATTTTGCAAAACGATCCGATGTCTCATGCTGCCGTCCTCCCTATCGCATCCAAGGCGTTTATTCGGCTCACTTTCCATACGGATAGCAGGGAGCCTGCCAGCGACATGGCCAGAAAAGCTCCGCTTGTAAGAGCAAGCGTAGAGGCGGGAAGCTGAAACGGCATGCCGCTAGGCAATACCGATTCCAACGCTTGAACCAGTAGCACGCTGATAGTCAAGCTTCCGAGGCATAAGAGCAGCACCTGCAAAGCCACGCTGCCGGCAAGGTAAGAGGCGCGTGTACCGATCGCCTTCAGAATACCGAATTGGCTGCTCTTTTGAATCGTAATGACATAAAAGAATACCGCCAGGACAAAAGCCGAAATGACAAATAGGAACACAATCATCATCATTAACGAACCCTGCTCTTCCTTATAGCCGGGGATGGCCGAGACTGCTTCCGATTTCGTCACGATTTCGTTATCCGGCAAGGCTGCGGCAAGGCGCTCGGCCTGCTGCTTGCCGGCCTTAACCGCTATGGCACTGTAGGTGGTGTCGGTTGGCATTCCGCTCCTAGCCGCCGCCACCTGCTGAAGCTGCCTCCAGTCATGCTCGCTTAGAAATACGGCGGGGGAATGACTGAATGATTCCCGGTCAACAAACCCGGCAACCGTCCATTTCATGCCGGAGGCCTGATCAACGAGCGTTGAACCGATGCGCACTCCCGAGTCCTTTAACTTGCTGTCGACAAGCACGGAACCAACACCGGCTTCTTCAAGAGAACTCCCCTGGGCGGCCGGCGGCGTAAGCCAGCCTTCCGGCTCCACGGCAAGCAGCGTCACATCAAGCTTATACTCTTCCAAGGTTACCGTAGTCATCCGAACGCCAAGCGGCTGCGCGTTGTTCTCGCCGGCGATTGACTTGGCCTGTTCAAGAGCCTCCGCTCCAACCTGAGAGCGGGTAAACCGGTGGTTGGAATCCTTCTCCATTAAAAAATGCGTAGCTTCCATATTTTCTATCGATGCCGCGTTGTCGTAAGCGAGTCCCCGCGCAAGTCCCGTAACAAACAGGACCAGAAAAGAGACCAGCAGCATAATCGTTGCGATAAGCGTATAGCGGACCTTTGAAAACCTCATTTCCCGTATAGCCAAATACATGTTGCTTCCCTCCCTTTGATAGCTCAAGTGTAGGAAGCGAAAATGAACGGCGCGTGAACGAATCATTACAAATTGGGAAGTCTAACGGTAATACTAGTGCCCGCTCCGGGCGAGCTTGCGGCTTCGATTTCCCCGCCGTGCAGCTGCACGATCTTTTTCACGATAGCTAGTCCAAGGCCCGTCCGCCCCGAAGTCCGCTCGCGTGCACGGTCAACCCGGTAAAACCGGTCAAAAAGAAAAGGAAGATGCTCGGGCGGAATGCCGTCCCCTGTATCCGAGACCGACACAACGATATGGGACAATGTCTTTTCCGCGTAAACCTCGATGCTTCTCCCGGGCGGAATATAGTTGATGGCATTGCCAAGCAGATTCATCCACACCTGCTGCAGCAGCACTTCATCGCCATAAAGCGTAATCGAATCGGGAACGGACAGCTTAAGCAGCAAATCCTTCTCCTCCAGCTGCCACTGCAGAACTTGAACGGCTTGGCGAATGTGTTTATAGAGGGAAAAATGCTTTTTGTTCAAAGCCTCTTCGCCCTGCTCAAGCGAAGAAAGAAGCAGCAGCTGCTTGCTGAGAATAGAGAGATGGCGGCTTTCCGCTTCGATAATATCGGCGTAATGCCTGCGTTCCTCGCTCGGAAGCTCTTGCTCCCTTAACACGGCGGCAAACCCCTGAATCGAAGTAAGCGGCGATTGAATTTCATGCGACACATTCGAGACGAACTGCTGGCGGGTCTGATCCACGCGCTCGAGCTCCTTGCTCATCGTCATGAAATGTTCGGCAAGCTGACCGATTTCATCGCGTCTTCTCGTGGGCAGACGAAGGTTGTAATTGCCTTGCGCGATACGCTTGGTCGCCTCCGTTAGCCTTGTAATCGGCTTGACCAAATAGCGGGTACTGATCAGGAACAAGAGAATGCTGATGAGTACCGTATACAAGCCGACCAGGGCAAAAAAGGTGCGAAGCTCGCCAAATTGCAATAGAACGTCCGGCCGCATGAACAAGGCATAACTTTTCCCCGAAGACTGCACAAGCACGCCTACCGTATTGCTTAGCCGGTTATCGAAAAACCCGGTAATAAACGGTTTGTTCGGGAACTGTGCCACCCCGTGGTAAACCTCTCCGCCGAGCACGAGAGCAACGGCCCGTTGATCGAGATCCTGCTCGCGAAAGCTTCTGCCGTAAAAATGACTTTCTCCTTGACCGTCCGTCAAGTAAATCTCGTAACCAAGCGAAGCCGCGTTTTGCAAATAACGCTCCATCCCGGCAGGCTCCGTCTCGATAAAGCTTTTCATCTGCAGGGCAATCCCCACCAGCTTCTCATCGTTGAAAGACTTCAGCTTCATATGGTAATAAAGGTTGGACACCAGAAACCCGATTACGCTGCTGACCAGTATGACGGCCACGGTGATCAGAAAAACCCGGAAGTACAGAGATTTCATTTCCCCTTCACCTCAACCTTGTACCCGATCCCCCGTACCGTCTGGATGGTAAAATCTTCGGCGTAATCGGCAAAGCGCTGGCGGAGCCGCTTGATATGCACGTCTACGGTCCGGTCATCCCCTTCGAAATCCGCCGCCCACACGAGTCGAATCAGCTCCTCGCGGGAAAACAGCCGTCCCGGGTATTGAGCAAGCTGGGCGAGAAGCTCGAATTCCTTCATCGGCAGCAGCAGTACCGATTGGCCGTCGGTGACCTCTACATTTTTGCGGTCAATCGTGATGCGGTTCATACGGATGATATCATGGGATACCTGATTATAACGGCGGAACAGCGCTTTAACCCGGAACAGCAGCTCCTCCGGTTCAAAAGGCTTGGTCACGTAATCATCGGTTCCCCTTAGATAGCCCTGCTCTTTATCGGACAGCTGATCCTTGGCCGTCAGCATAATAATCGGGATATCATAACGCTCCCGGATGTACTCGCATAGCTCAAATCCGTCTATCCGCGGCATCATGACATCAATAATGGCAAGGTTTATCTGCTCCCGCCGCATGACCTCCACCGCCTCGGCCCCATCCTGCGCTTCAAACACCTGATAGCCTTCGCGGGTCATCACGAAACGGACAAGCGCTCTAATATTCGGATCGTCGTCAGCCAGGAGCAAATGATACATCCTAGCAACCTCCTGTCCTATTCCAGTATTTTTCGTTGATAGCATAGCACATTACCGGGCAAACACAAACAGGACCTGACTTTAACCAGCCAAGCAAAAAAAACAAGTTCCAGGGCATCAAGGCTCCCCTGGAACTTGCTCTATTCCTTTTATTCCGGTCGTTTGACTCCGCCCCGAACAACTTCCGATACGCCTTGCGGACGGACCGTACGGGGAGGCAGGATCCTGTCGATAAACGGCGTTGTATCAATCGCCGCAATTCTCGTACGTCCCGGCCCCCAGCCGATAATGGCCCGCCAGCTGCCCAGCACGCCTTGCTCGGCCAGCTCCTGTTCGTTCACTTCCACGGTCTGCTCGGCATAGGGCGAGACATACAGCGCATCCGCCGGGCAATATACTTCGCAGATAAAGCAGGTCTGACAGTCGCTTTGCCGCGCAATGACGGGGATGCCGTCCTCGCCTTTATCGAATACATTGGTCGGGCATACCTTCACGCAGATATTGCAGGAAATACACCGTTCCTCGCTGACTAATTCAATCATCCCGCCTGCACCCCCTCGGGAGCAGCCGCAGCCTCGGTTGGCAACACGTCGTTGCCTGATTCAGGCACCTTCTCCGCCCCTACTTGAATCTCCTCGAGCCCCGAGACGAGCAGCCGGTACTGCTGCTCGTCGTCTTGACCAGGGTATTCCGCCAGCACATGCAGACCGCCGCTTCGGGATTCCTTGCGCGACAACGCTGCCGTATACATCCACCTTGCAGTTGCCGTCATCGCCGCGGTCTCGCGGGCCCGTACCTGTTCCAGCATATTTTGCGGCGCTTGATCATTCACCCGCTTCCATACCTCATCCAGCTGGCGCAAAGCCAGCTTCAGCCCCCGTTCGGTGCGGAAATAATTAATGTCGAGCGGAAGAACCTGACTCTGAATATCCTTGATCAGCTCCTGCGAAGACACGACGGAAGAAGCCGGGGCTGTGCCAAGCCCGTAGCGCCCGGCCGGCTTCAATTCGCGTTCCGCCGCGCTGCTCCGGTGAGACAAGGCATAAGCCGCTGCGCCTTTGCCCGCCCAGGTTCCCGAACAGATCGCCCATGAAGCGTTAAAGGCGCCTCCGCCGGATGCCGAACCGGTAATACGCTCGCGAGTTGCCGCATCCCCTGCTGCGAACAATCCTCCTACCGTTGTGCTGCAGTCATCGCCAACAATCCGGATGCCGCCCGTGCCTCTAACCGTCCCTTCATAACGCAGCGTGAGCGGGAAAGGCTCGTTAAACACGTCAATTCCCGCGCGGTCATACGGCAGGAAGAAGATCGCATGGGATTTTCTTAAGAAGGCCTGCTTCTCCGGCGTATCCGCCTTGTTCATGATGGCATACACGGGTCCCTTGAGCAGAGCCTCCGCCAGAAAATCTCCCTGCCGCCCCGCAACGATTTCTTGACCGGTATGATCGTAATACGTTGCCCATCCAAGCAGTCTTGAGCGGGTATTGGAGCCAAAAGCCGGGGACGGAGCATACTTGCGGGTAAATTCCATCCCAGACAGCTCTACGCCAAGCTCGCCGGCCATTAAGTAACCGTCGCCGGTCAATACATTGCAGCCTAGGCCATTGCTTAGAAAAGCGCAGCCGCCCGTTGCGATAACAACGGCATTCGCGCGTACCTCCCAGGTCTGATTATCCTGCCGGGACACGCCGCGTGCGCCGCCAACGCCAAACTCGTCAACCAGCAGCTCGAGAGCCGGCGACTGGTCGAGCACTTTGACGCCGGCACGCTTCACAACCTTGCGCATTATCGACATGTATTCCGGACCGTGCAGATGATCCCGCATCGGAGTACCGTTCTCGTCGCGAACGAACGGATAGCCCCACTGCTCGATCAGCTCCATGTTGGTATATACCTGGTCAAGCACCCGGTGAATCCATGACGGCTCCGCCAAATACCCGCCCTGCTTCATTCGCTCTTCCACGGCACGCTTTCTCATTTCTTCGTCAGGCGGCAAATAAAGCAGATTCGTGCCTCCCGGAGCCGTTGCACCGCTGCTGCCAAGGAAACCCTTGTCTGCCAGTACGACCTTGGCGCCGTTAGCGGCCGCGCTCCAAGCCGCCCAAGCTCCGGCTGGACCGCCGCCAATCACAAGCACATCCGCGGTCAGCCGCCGCTCTGCTGAATCACTCATCTTTCTTCCTCCTTATCCCATGAAAAGAGGCACTTGAATTTCTTCAAGCGCCTTTCTCACTTATAGCAGCTTCTCTGCGAAAAAGTTAATCGTCGCCTGCAACGCCGTTTGCAGCTGTGCGTTTGCGCCTCCATACGGATGTACCGTATTAAAGGTATGGTCGGCTCCTTGCACCCGCACATATTGCTGATGCGGAGCTTCTTCTTGGAAATAGCGCAGCTGCTCCAGCAGCGGCTCCCGGTCCAGATCTCCCTGCACAATCAAGGCAGGAAGCTGCAGACCGGTAAAAGCTTCGCGAATGTTGAAGCGCGCTTCGTTCCTCTGCCAATCCTCCTGGACCGTCAGATCCAGCAGGCTCACCGTTTCGCCGGCCGGCAGGTGGCGAGATGGGGGAGGTCCTCCGTTCCACACCGCCAATGCCGCTATTTGTTCCGGCTTCTCGCTGGCCGTCAAGATGCTGCTTCCGCCTGCTCTGCTGTGGCCAAGCAGCCCGACCTTTGTCCGGTCGGCCGCTTGAGGCTGCGGCAAATCGCCGTTCAATACCGCTCGAAGCACCGTCTCCAAATCTTCAAGCTCCTGGGAGAAGGTTGATGCGGCTGCAATCGACGCTTCCTCCAAGCCGTCTTCCCTGGCAGCAATACGAGAGAAATTGTAGCTGACCGCATAGAAGCCCTCTTCAGCCAAACGGCTCGTCACATCCGGCCAGAATGCCCAGTCCTTATACCCTCTAAAGCCATGACTTACGATAATAACCGGATGCGGCTTGCCGTCATCCAAGGTTTTCACTTCGCCCTGCAAACGGATGCCCTTGCTTGAATACAACGTAAAGGACTGAACGGTCAGCGTATCTTTTCCCATATAACAATTCCTCTCCTATCCGATCAATCGGTTACTTCACTTCCCAATCCTCGATCTTATAATCCTTTTTCGCCAGCCCTTCCTCTACAAGGAAGTCCTTCGTCCCCGTAATCCGCGTAATCCCTTCCGCCGGGAACGGCTCAACTGTAATATCGCTGATCGGGCTTACCTTCTTCGCCAGGTCTACGGTCGTTTTGTTCAGATCAGCAATAAACTGGTAATATTCATCTTCATGTTGCTTTAAATCTTCCAGCGCTTTTTGACGAGCTTCGTTCCACACTTTAGGGAAATCCGGGAATTTCTTCAGGTAGCTCTCCGATACAACCGTTACGCCCGTGCCATGCAGCTCCGGATGCTTGGTGGAATCGTCGATCAGCGTATACCCTTGGCCAAGCAGCTTCTGCGCGGTATAACCCGTGTTGGTCATCGCATCCACGTCGCCTTTAGCAAGCGCTGCTTGAGCGTCCGGGATAAGCATATGGACAAGCTTGTAGTCCGTCACGCCGGCTTGCTTCAGCAGACCAACAACGTAACGGTGCATGTAGGAGCCCTTTTGAATCGCAATCGTCTTGCCCTTCAGCTCTTCGACCGTCTTTGGTCCGTTTGGTCCCGAAATCAGGTAACCGATATTGGTAATCGTCGTTTGATTGATCAGTCTAGTCTTTGCCCCGGAAGCAGCCGCAATAATGGCCGGAGTATCGCCCAAGCCGCCAAAATCAAGACGTCCGCTGATCAGCGATTCCGTCTGGTCAGGACCGTTCGGGAAACCCGTCAGCTTCACTTCCTCGATGCCGTATTTTTTCAATTCCGCTTGAATGATGCCTTTATAAAAGCCCCAGCCTTCCGCTCCGCCGGGAAGATTCTTATCATTGCTTCCGATGTAACCATAGTTGAGAACGGCCGGCACTTTGCTGTCCTTGTCCGCGGCGGCTGCCGTCTCCGTTCCCGTTGACGCGCTGGCGCCGGCATTGGCGCTGTCCTTGGCGTTCCCATTCGAGCTATTGTTGGCTCCGCAAGCCTGCAGCCATACCGTCGCCATAATCAGCACCGCGATCAGCGCTAGTCTAACCGGTCCGCGTAATCCTCTTTGTTTTTCTCTGCTCATTTGAAACAGACCCCTCTCGGTAATGAAGTATGTGTTGGTTAAAACTTTGCAAACTTCGATAATTGGTACATATAATCATGCGATGCGACCGGCGTCCTGCCTTTGCCCCAGCCGACCTTCTCCCGGTATCCGCCAAGCAGACCCTGCCGCTCCGCTTCCTGCTCGGTAATGCCGATAAGCTGCTCCGAATCCGGCGCAACGTACAACGCGTCAACCGGGCAGTACAGCTCGCACATAAAGCAGGTCTGGCATTCGTCCTGCCTGGCGATGACGGGAATCCCGTCATCGCCCCGGTCGAATACGTTCGTCGGGCATACCGATACGCATTGATTGCAGGATACGCACCGGCTCTCGCTGACAACCTCAATCATGGTGCAATAACCTCCTTCTCGGTACGCGCTTCTTCATGGACGGCTTCCGGCTTCACCCACACTTGATCCAGCCCGCCACTAATGAGCCGGTAATGCTGGCCGGCATCCTGCGTTGGGAAATCCTCGCGTTTGTGCATGCCTCGGGTCTCCGTCCGGGCAAGCGCGGAATTGTACATCCATCTTGCGGTTGCGGTCATGGCCTGCGCTTCGCGTGCTTTCACCCCGCCTGCCGAACGCTCCACCGCCTGATTCCGCTGATCCTTCCACAGTCCGTCAAGCCGCTGCAGCGAGCCCTTCAGCCCTTGCTCCGTACGGAACAAGTTGCGGTCGTACGGCGCTACTTCCTCTTGCACGGCGCGGACAATCTCCTCCGTCTTCCTCGGAGACGCTGCAGCCGAGCTTGTAATAACGGAAGTGGAAGCACTCTGCAGCTTGCGGCCCGCCGCATGCTCGCCAAGCTTTTTCGCATAAGCGGCGGCGCCTTCCCCGGCAAAAGAACCCGAAGACATCGCCCATGCCGCATTATGACTGCCTCCGCCGGTAAAACCGCCGCAGATCAGCTCGCGTGTTGCCGCATCGCCCGCTGCGTAGAGGCCAGGCACCGAAGTGGCGCATGTCTCGTCGGTAATGCGGATACCACCAGTTCCGCGGACCGTGCCTTCCAGCCTCAGCGTTACCGGGAACAAATCGGTGAACGGATCAATTCCGCGGCGGTCGAACGGAAGGAAGAAGTTCGTCTGGTTCACCCGCAGCAGCGGCTTGATCTCCTCCGGAGCAAGATCCAGCTTGGCGTATACCTGTTGGCCTTCCAGCAGCTTGCGGGCGATAATAGAGCGGCCGCGCTTCGAACCCGCTCCCTCTACCGGCGTTCCGTCCTCATAATAGAAGGAGGCATAGGAGTAATAGGCGGTTTTCGTCACCGAGGAAAACGTCGGGCTAATCGCATAAGCGTTCGAGAATTCCATGCCCGACAGCTGGGCGCCCGTCTCCGCCGCTTGCAAGTAACCGTCGCCGGTCAGCACGTTGCAGCCAAGCGCCTTGCTTAAGAACGCGCAGCCGCCGGTTGCGATCACAACGGCTCCGGCATGCACGGTCCAGGCATCGCCCGTTTGCGTTTGCACGCCGGACGCGCCGCCAACGCCGTGTTCGTCCACAAGCAGCTCGAGAGCGGGACTATGATCCAAAATTTTGACGCCCGCTTTTTTCACCAGCTTGCGCATCAGACGCATATACTCGGGGCCTTGGAGTCCCCGCTTGTGAAGCTCGCCGTCATCATCCTTCGGAAAAGGATATCCGGCATGGCCAAGCCGGTTCATATTCTCGTACGTCCGGTCAAGCACCCGGTCCATCCAGCGGTGCTCGGCAAGCCGGCCGCCCATTTCGTAACGGCTGGCTTTCGCCTCCTCGCGCAGCCGATCCTCCGGCTTCACATACCAGACGCCGGTGCCCGAAGGTGCCGTCGCTCCGCTTGAGCCGCAATAGCCTTTGTCAGCCAGAATAACCTTCGCGCCTTGCGAAGCCGCCGTAATGGCCGCCCATGTTCCCGCGGGCCCGCCTCCGATGACAAGAACATCCGCTTGCAATTGAATAGCACCGTTTGGCATTACTATCGACATTTCGTTTTTCCCCCTCGAATAATTAATTGAATATTTCGACTTTTTTTCGAGTAACAGCCGCTCCGGCGACAACAGCGCGGGAATGCCGTTTAAGCATTAGCCCTTATAGCTGTCGCGCCAGTTCAGCCAGCGAATCTCAACGCTCTTCATAACGGAATCAATGAGCTTGCCGATTACCGCGAATATAATAATGCCAACGAAAATAACGGAGGTTTCCGAGTTCTGTTTGGCCTCATTGATAAGGAAGCCAATGCCGGACCGGGAGCCAATCAGCTCCGCAACGACAAGCCCAATCCAGGATACCGCAAGAGAGATCCGCACCCCGATCAGAATATCGGGAAGCGCAGCCGGAAGGATCAGCCGGGTCAGCCGCTTGAGCGGACTGAAGCCCAGAATGCGCGACACTTCGAACAGCTTATTGTCCACATTGCGGATGCCGAGGAACGTGTTGATATAGAGCGGGAAAAACGAGCCGGATACGATAATGGCGATTTTGGACGTTTCCCCGAAGCCAAACCACAGGATAATAAGCGGAGCAATGGCGAGATGCGGGACAAGCCGTAACACTTGAATGCTTGGATCAAGCAGGTATTGGGCTTTCCGGAACAGCCCTGTCAATAAGCCGAACAGGAGTCCCGCTGCCCCTCCGATCAGGAAGCCTAGTCCGGCCCGCCCCATGCTGACGAGCAGATGATGGAGAAGATTTTCCGAGGTGGCCAGCGTCCCAAATGCTTGAAGAATCGAAGCCGGCGACGGCATAAACATAGGCGAGATATACCCGGCCGAAGCAGCGATCTGCCACAAAGCAAGAAGCGCGGCCGGAATCGCCGCCCCTATCGCGATGTCTTTCAGGACGGCTGCCGCAAGCTTGGTTGACCAGCGCCGCTTACGCTTTGCAGCTCCTTTTTCAGCGGTTCTCTCCCCTCCGGCCAGCCCCGCTTCCGGTGCCGCTTGAGGAGAAACAATCGCGTCAAGTGAATTGCTCATGATTTCCTTGCCTCCCTTCTAGCCGTTGTAACGGTCCTTCCATCTGAGCAGCCGGCGCTCGATCAAGGCGAGCAGCGTGTCGGTGAACAGCCCAAGAGCGGCGAAAATAAAGATTCCTACGAAGACCACCGGGGTATCCGCAAACTGCCGGGCATCCGACATCATGTAACCAATTCCGGAGGTTGAAGCAATCAGCTCCGCAACGACGAGGCCTAGCCAGGATAACCCGATCGACAAGCGTGCGCCCAGGATAATATTAGGAAGAGCCGCCGGCAGGATCAGCCTTGTAATCTGCTTAAAGCGGCTGAAGCCCAGTACTCTTGCCACTTCGAACAGCTTATTGTCCACATTGCGGATTCCGAGAAACGTATTGATGTACAGCGGGAAAAAGGCGCTTTTGGCAATCAGCAGCACTTTAGATTCCTCGCCAATGCCGAACCATAAAATAAACAGCGGCACAACGGCAAGGCTTGGGATCATCCGGATCATCTGAATCGTGGGATCAAGCAGCTTTTCCGTTCGTCGGAACAAGCCAACCGCAAGGCCAAACAGCAAGGCCAGCGAGCCGCCAAGCGCGAAACCAAGCAAAGCCCTCGTCACGCTAATCTGGATATTCGACCATAGGTCGCCTGACGATGCCAAGGAAACGCCGGCCTCCGCAATCGTATAAGGAGTCGGGAACAGCAGCTCCGAAATATAGCCGTAATGCCCAAGCACCTGCCATATGACCAGCAGCGTAACCGGAAATACAAGCGCAAGCCCCGTTAACGTCAGCTTGCCCGGCGTTTTCCCTGCCGCCGCAGCTTGACTGCTCATCTTGATCACCACTTTCCCCTAAAATAAAAAAGAGGCATCCTCATATAAAATAAGAGAATGCCTCCGTTAGAACGGTGGGACGTTTTATTAATTTCGTTAATTCCTATTGATTAACTGTGGTATAAGAGTAGCATGGGGATTTTACACTGTCAATACATCGCGGAAAATTCCTTAGATGCAAAAAAAGCATCACAGCCTTAATGGCCATGATGCTTTTTCATTAAGCTGCGGCTGCAGCGTTTTTGGAACGTTTCGCTTGTTTGCGGATGATAAGGGTGAACGGAATCGCGATAACCGCGATGTAAGTCGCAATCGTAAAGACGTCATTTACGCTAAGCGTAAAGGCGAACAGCGGAATGACCTTTGCGTTTTCCGTGCCGGCTTGCGTCAGATCGGACACATGCGTAATGGTATGGGAAGCGAGCAGCGACGTGAACAAGGCGATTGCAAAGGAGCCGCCTACGTTACGCACCCAGTTGGTTACCGAGGAGGCATGCCCCACCATTTGCGGCGGAATTTCTTCCATGCCGGCCGTGCTTGTTGCGGCAGCGGCAAACGATACGCCAAGGTTACGGACCGCCATCCAGAAAATGACGTAAAAATGCGAGCTGTC
Organism: Paenibacillus glycanilyticus NBRC 16618; assembly: GCF_004000805.1. GTDB lineage: Bacteria > Bacillota > Bacilli > Paenibacillales > Paenibacillaceae > Pristimantibacillus > Pristimantibacillus glycanilyticus. The sequence continues at coordinate 183,607 of NZ_BILY01000006.1, read as the reverse complement.
CGTATGCAGATGAGTCATCTCATAGCTGCCGAGAATAATAAGCACAAGCCCGCCGATCGTCATCCACTTGGCTCCGACGCGCGGATACAGCTTGCCGGCAATCGGCATCGCCAGCGCCATGACAAGAGACGACGGCAGCAGAATAAGCCCCGTGTCCATCGGCGTGATTTGCTGCACGTTTTGCAGGAATAACGGAACAAGCAGGGTGCCTGAATACAGGCTGATCGTAATAATCGTGTTGGCTACCAGCGTAATCGAGAAGCGGTAGTTGCCGAACACTCTCAGGTTAAGCAACGGATTCTGCGTTCTAAGCTCATGCCAGATAAAGAGCACCAGCATAACCGCTCCGAGACCAAACAAGCCAAGCACCTTTGCGGAATCCCAGCCCCATTGCCGCCCTTCGCTCAGGGCAAGCAGCAGCGCTACGCTGCTGAGCACAACGGTTGTAAGGCCAAGCTTATCCAGAACCTTAGCCGTTCCGATTCTAACATCCGGAATCATCGCGATAATAAACAGGATCGCCACGATGCCGATTGGCACGTTCATGAAGAAAATCCAGCGCCAGTCGAACTGCTGAATGAGCCAGCCGCTGAGCGTAGGGCCAAATGCCGGCGCAAGCATGCCGGACAAGCCCCAGATACTAACGGCAAACGGTTGTTTTTCCTTCGGAATGATCTGAAAAATAATGGTCATGGTCGCAGGCATAACAAGCCCCGTAAAGATGCCTTGGATAATCCGGAAGGCAATCAGCGAACCGGCATTCCAGGAAAAGCCGCACAATAAGGAGAAAATAACAAACCCGATCATGGCATACAGATAGACGTTCTTGTAGCCGAATTTATCCCCCAAATAACCCGACAACGGCGCGATCGTTCCCAAGGAAAGCATAAAGCCCGTCAAGGTCCACTGCACCGTGCTTAGGTCCGAGTGGAAATCCTGCATAAAGATCGTAAGCGCGACATTAATGGTGCTGATCCCGAGAATACTCAGGAAGGCGCCAAAAAATATGGCAATCATAATCGGCCAGAACCGGATATTCTGGCTGGATGATGTATTCATTTGTTCCTCTTCTCCTATCTCTTATGGCCAAATGGCCTACTGTAGAAATGATCATACTGCAAAAAGTAGCCAAAGTAAACTCATTTACATAAAATTAGTTTAGTTTGACTATTTCGTTCATTTCATTATCCGGCATAATCGTGTATACTCTTACATAGGAAGAGAGGTTGGAACCTTTATGGATACAACGGGTGAAACGCAAAGCTGCAGATATACCGATGAAACGACCAAAAACAAATATGTCGCCAAGCTGTTGCATCCCATAAAGTCAAACGGCTTTCAGGGACTTCGCATGGATGACATCGCCAAGGCGATGGATCTGTCCAAAGCGACATTATATAAATATTTTCCTTCCCGCGACGAGATCATTGAGCGGCTGACAGACCTTTACATTAAGTATGTAGTTTGCGATGAAGCAAAGCTGATGGAAGGAAGCCCCGAGGCTTATATCAAGGGCTTTCAGTCCACCTTCTCGCAGACGCTTATTATTGCGAACTACGGCACGGAGCCCTTTTTCCAGGATTTGCGCGAAATCTATCCGCAGCTGCTGGCCTCGATCGAAGTATCGATCAGTGACCGCAACGGGCGGCTTCGGGCGTTCTACGAACGGGGCATGGCCGAAGGGTATATGAACGATTTGAATGCGATGCTTATCATCCTGCAAGACGAGCTTATGTTCCAGAAGCTGCTCGATCCGCATTATTTGATGAGACACAATCTCACGCTTCGGGGCGCTATTTGGGATTACTACCAGATCAAGAAGCAGCAGCTATTCAAGCCAGACGTGCTTGCCCAGATTAACGATGAAGCGATGTCGGAGAAGGTGGATTCACTTGTTCGGAAAATTACGTACGGGGTCTCTTAAGCAGCAAATGCAGCAAACGAATAAAGGCAGCTATCGGATTCATCACCCGGCAGCTGCCTTTTAAATTTCCCTTATTTACGATTTCTTTTTCGATCCCGCATACAACAGATAAGAGTACAGATACGGGATAACGACGCTTAGTATCATGCTGACGATTAGAACCGCAATGAGCCACTTGGCCGATAGCAGGCATGCTCCTAGTAGCATCAGGATCCCCGCAATAAACCATAACCTTCCGCCCAGCCGATGCGTGCTGCGCCAGTTATTCTCATCCGTGATCGTCCACGGCGTCCGGATTCCCATAAAGAAATTGCTGCGAAGCTGCCCCATTCGGTTGCCGATGATCATCCACATAATGCCGAGGCCGCCAAACACGATATTGACGAAAGGCAGATCATAATCGAGATTTTGCAGCATCATCAGCACGAACACCCCGTGAATAAACAGGCTGATCGTCCACCGCATCAGCGTGTAGTACTCGCTGAACCGGGCATAGTTCTGACGGCGAGGATCGACATTTCGTACTACCGATAGAAACACTGGAAGCACGATGCCGATACCCGCGTACAAGAGCCACATGTTAGATTTGGCCATTGTGCCGTCCTGCTCGCCCTTGACATTGTAGTGACTGCCAACGACATCCGGCAGCTGATGGTTGAATACAAAAAACACGATACCGAAAATAACGGCATTAACGATGAGCAAAATCCAGTCCTGCTTGCCCCAGCGTATGGTCTGATTCGTTGTTTCGTTCATTTTACGTTCAGTCCCCTTTCGTTCCGAGTATGCCGAGGAACCAGCCCATTGCTTCCTGCACAACGGTCATGTTCAGCGAGTACACCCGGTTTTGTCCCTGTCGTTCTTCGGTCACCAGCTTGGCTTGCTTCAGCAAATTCAAATGATGGGAAATGCTTGGCTTGGAAATATTAAAATGGTCGGCGATTTGTCCGGCGGACAGATCCTGTTCCCTCAGCATTTGAAGAATCTGCCGTCTTGTCGGATCGGACAACGCCTTGAAAGCATCATTCAAGATTTACTCACTCCTCCCGAAGTAACTATTCGATATTTAGATAATATTCTAAATATCGAATAAAAGCAAGCAGGCTTACGCCCTTTTTTCAAGAAAATCTGCATGGGGTCAATCGAAAAACAGCCTGCCGCTGCGGCAGGCTGTCCATCCGTCCTCTTTAATGCGCCGTCTCCTGTTCTTTAATTACCTGCTCAATTCCCGACAGAATCAGCTTCAATCCGAACTCAAACGCTCCGTCCGTCCCCATTAACTCGAACAGTCCGGTTTTGAACATCCTCCGGAACAGTCCCGCATCCGCCTCGCTCATCGAGTCGAGAAGATGAAGCATCTCCCCGCTTGGCATCTCTCCCTGCTCCTTAAGAATAGCGGAGACATTGCGCTGATGCTCGTAATCGTCCAGAACGAAGTAGAAAACATAGTTCATAACCGTAAGAATAGCCTGTAATTTCTGCTCTTGGTCAAGCGGCGTCGATTCCACGCAGAGCAGCATGCGGTTGGTGAACCGGATGATGTCCGGCTCGTGGGGCAGCGTCATCATCATAAGCTGCGTCGAACAAGGGTAACGGCGGAGCACAATCCGTACCGTAACCGCAAGGCCTGCCAGCTGCTCCTTCCAGTCCCCTTCGGAGCGGAACTCCTCCAAAATCATTTTCGATACCTGGTTGGCCAGACGCTGATAAAGATTCTGCTTGCTCTTGAAGTACCAGTACAGAGAAGGAGCCTGAATGCCAAGCCGGTCGGCCAACCGCCTCATGCTAAACTTCTCGATCCCATCCTCCCCCAAAAGCTCCCATGAGGCATCCAGTATCTTATCCTCCGAAATCTGAGGCTGCTTCTGCTTCTTATTCATCCGTATCCGTCCTTTTATCTAACAGTGTAAGTTTGTTCTTTACAGGTTAATACGTTCATGATATCATCTAACACTGTAAGGTTCAATCTAACACCGTTAGGTAAACACAAAACATAAAGAAAGAAGTGATCCAGATGGATGCGCAAAACCTCCATTACTTTGAAAAAGCACCGGTCGCAAAAGCCGTAGCTCACTTCGCCATACCGATGATGCTGGGCACATCGATGAGTGTAATCTACTCCATCTTGAATGCCTACTTCCTCGGTACGTTTAACAATACCGCCATGTTAACCGCGCTTGCGTTAACCTTGCCCTTATTCGCGATTATAATGGCGCTGGGCAACTTGATCGGCATGGGCAGCGGCACCTTCATCTCCCGTTTGCTGGGAGAGAAACGATATGATGATGTCAAGCATGTCTCTTCCTTCGCGTTCTACAGCAGTTTAGTGCTTGGTCTTATCGTGATTGCGGTTGGCCTCCCGTTAATCGATCCTATCGTCCATGGCCTCGGGGCAACGCCCGAATCCTTCGGATTCACCAAGGACTATGTCACGATTATGCTTATCGGTTCGCCAATCGTTGTCTTATTCTTCACGCTGGAGAACATCGTACGCTCGGAGGGCGCGGCTATCACGTCGATGACCGGTATGATTCTAAGCGTTGTCGTCAATATTATTCTGGATGCTTTGGTCGTCTTCGTATTCCATTGGGACGTGATCGGCGTTGCGTCTGCCACGGTCGTTTCGAACTTGGTTGCGTGTGTGTTTTTTGCTTTCCATATGGGGAAAAAGAGCCAATTCCTAACGATCTCCATGAAATGGTTCAAGGCTACCAAAGAGATATATGGGCAATGTATTCAAAATCGGGGTTCCCGTTTTTATTATGAGTATTTTTCTGGGCGCCATGTCGCTTATCTTTAACCACTATCTGGTCGAGTACGGAGATCAGTCCGTAGCGGCTTACGGCATTTCATCCCGTTTATTGCAGTTTCCCGAATTCATTCTGATGGGCTTATGCGAAGGCGTCGTGCCGCTTATTGCTTTTACCTTCACGGCGAATAAATCGCGCATGAAGGAAACGATCGGATTTACGATCAAAACGATCGTGTCGTTAGCCGTCTTGTTCGGCATTATCGTCTATCTGATTTCCGACCATTTGATTGGTTTGTTTACGAACGATCCGCAGTTGATCGAAATGGGCAGTTACATTTTGCATGTAACCTTCTTATCCTTGTTCATCACCGGAATGACCACGTTGTTTACGGGGATCTTCCAAGCAACAGCGCAAGGAACCGCCGCATTTATTATGTCCATCATTCAAGGAGTTACGTTAATTCCCGTTCTCTATATCGCCAATCAAATGAACGGCTTCCACGGAGTCGTCTGGTCGCTTGTCATTGCGGATACCGTCGCGTTCCTCGTCGGAGCGATCATGCTGTACATTCTGCGGAATAAATTGCAGCCGGACTTGGAGAGCTTAGTCCAATAAGCTATTTAAAAAAGAATAAAAGGCAGGATCAGGGTGCTTCACCCCATCCTGCCTTTTTGCTTTTTTTGTATAGACGGTTACACCTTCTTTTTGTACACCCTCATTGCGAAAACATAAGCTACGAGCATAATTCCGACACACCAGGCAAGAGCGATCCAAATGTCGTTGTGTAAAGGCTGGCCTGCAAGCAAAGCACGGATGGATTCTACGATGGAGGTCACTGGCTGGTTTTCGGCAAACACGCGAACGACGGTTGGCATCGATTCGGTAGGCACAAATGCCGAACTGATAAAGGGCAGGAAGATGAGAGGATAGGAAAAGGCGCTGGCACCGTCAACCGTTTTTGCCGATAATCCGGCTATCGCGGCGACCCAAGTTAAAGCTAGCGTAAACAGAGCGAGGATACCGGCTACGGCAAGCCATGGCAGCACTCCCGCGGACGAGCGAAAGCCCATGATTAACGCGACTAGAATGATGACAGCCACCGAGATAGCATTGGATACGAGCGATGTTAAGACATGCCCCCAGAGCAAGGCGGAACGCGATATCGGCATCGTGTGAAACCGCTGGAATATCCCCTTCTGGACATCGGTGAACAACCGGAATGCCGTGTAAGCTATGCCGCTGGCAATCGCCATCAAGAGGATGCCTGGAAGCAGGTAATTCACGTAGTTATCCGTTCCGGTTTTTATGGCGCCGCCAAATACGTACACGAACAGCAGCATCATGGCGATTGGCGTAATGGTCACCGTAATGATGGTATCCATACTGCGGAAAATGTGGCGCATGGAACGCCCAAGCATAACGCTAATGTCGATGAAAAAATGCTTCTTAGCCGTTTCCATTTACATAGCCTCCTTTTTGCCGATAATCGAGAGGAAGATTTCCTCTAACGACGGTTGTTTCTCGATATACTCTACCTTTGTCGCAGGATACAGCTTTTTCAAATCCGATAGCGTGCCGCTGGCAATAATCCGGCCTTCGTGAAGAATGGCAATCCGGTCGGCCAACTGCTCCGCCTCCTCCAAATACTGCGTAGTCAGCAGGACTGTCGTTCCGCCGTCCGCCAGCTCCTTGACGACCTTCCACACCTCGATGCGGGCTTCGGGATCAAGTCCCGTCGTTGGCTCATCCAGAAAAATGATCTTTGGTTTGCCGACTAGGCTAAGCGCGATGTCGAGCCGGCGGCGCATCCCTCCGGAGTAAGTGGATGCTCTGCGGTCCGCAGCTTCCGTTAATCCGAAACGCTTCAACATGTCTTCCGCGACCTGGCGGGGATTTTTGAGATATCGCAGCTTGGCGATCATAATCAAGTTCTCGCGGCCGGTCAGGATTTCATCCACGGCGGCGAACTGTCCGGTCAAGCTGATCGCCTGACGCACCTCATCCTGCTGCGACGAGACATCAAATCCGTTAATGGCTGCGGTTCCTCCGTCCGGCGCGAGCAGCGTGGTGAGAATTTTCACTACCGTTGTCTTCCCTGCCCCGTTAGATCCGAGAAGAGCGAAGATGCTGCCCTGCTCTACCTCGAAATCCACACCCTTCAATACTTCGAGATGCTTGTAGGATTTCCGCAGACCTTTTACTTGAATAGACTTGGTTTGCATGGGGTAACCTCCTTAAAAAAGTATGTGAAGCCATTCTTGCTTGGTAAATCGCCTATTTAAACAACGGTCACTTTCGACAAATCGGCATCCATGCCTTTGAGGTGCGCGAAGGTTAATTTATCCATGGTTGCGCCGTCGAAGTTAACGGTTTTGATCATGCGATAGTACTTCTTCGTCAACGTAAAACCAGGCTGGAACGAGACGTTTTTAAACGTAGCGCCTTTGAACGAAGCTTCGGTTAAAGCCGCTTTTTCAAACTTGACGCCGATAAACGTCTGTCCGTCAAAGCATTGCTTTGTCAGATCGGAGTATTTGAAATCAACCCCGTCAAATAAACAGCCTTCGAATTTCGTTTTTCTAAGATCCGTCAGCGTTAACGTAACGTCGGTCAGCTTCGCCCCCGTAAATTTGACTCCGTCCAGCCCCGATTTACTGAAGTTGGTGCGCACAAGGGTCGACTTGTTGAAGCTGGCATTCGTCAGATCCAGCGCGATGAAGCTGCAGTCCGTCAGGTTCGCTCCGTCAAAATTCGCTTGGCGTACGTCGCTGCTCTTGAACGAGCTGCCGGTCAGATCGGCACCGGAGAAATCGGAGCCTTGCAGCGCGCTGCCTTTGAATTGTCCCTTATGTGCTTTAACGCCGGCAAAGTCGCTGTCCGCCAGGCTGCTGCCGTTAAAGTTGGTGATCACTTGACGCTCCAGCGAGCGGGAGAGGTTGGCGACCTCCAGAATCGTTTGCTCGATGTCGCCAATGCTCTCGATTGTCGTCTTAAACGCCGTTTCATCGTCCTTGCCCTCCGCTTTGAGCTCGTTGTAGCGCTCTTGCAAATCGGAAAGCAGGTCGGCCTTCAATTCGGTAACGCTTTTCACCCCGTCGTATGGGGTAAACACGCTGTTCAGATAATCGTTCAATTTCGGATTTGTCATGTCAAATCTCTCCTTATAATAGGTTTTCTAACACGCGTTTCGCATACTCCCAATTGCTTTTGTTGCGGGTATAAGTCTCCTTGCCCTTTTCGGTAATTCTAAAATATTTGCGACGTCCGCCCTGCGATTCATCGCCCCAGTACCACTCGATGTCGCCGTCGGCCTCCAGCCTCCGGAAGCTCGAGTACATGGTGGCTTCCTTTAGTTCATACTCGCCTTCCGAACGTTCGGCAATCAGCTTCACAATCTCGTAACCGTAACGGTCAGCTTCGGACAAGAGCCTTAAAACCATCGTATCCGTATGTCCTCTCAGCAGGTCGGATGTGATTTTGTTCTCGCTCATGTAATCACCTCCATATCTGCATAATAAGGCATACTACTGTGACTGTCAAGGTACTTTTATAAACAAAATACCTTGTCACTAATAATCGGGCACATGCCTAACAAAAAAACCGCGCAAATGCGTGGTTTCAGGGGGTAATCGTTATTTAGCTGTTGTCGGTTTAATCCTTCGCGTCCATGTTCCGCCTTTCTGTAAACGCTGCAATCCGATACAATGGACATGATAGCTTCTATTCAAACCGTCAGGACCAGGAGGAACTTTCAAGATGAACGAACAATTCGAACAGCTTTTTTATTCGGCTCAGGCAAAGCAGCTGCTGGAGCAGATGTACGGCAGCGAAGAGCGGGAGCAGCAGATCGACAGATACCGGAAATGCATGGAAGGATACGGCACGCAATTCGGCATCACGGAGTCCTTGAAGTACTTCAGTGCGCCGGGCCGTACAGAGATAGGCGGCAATCATACGGACCATAACCATGGAAAGGTGCTGGCGGCTAGTATTCAGTTAGATACGATCGCGGCAGCGGCAGCCGTGGATACCGGGGTCATTTCCGTTATATCCGAAGGTTATCCGGGCATTTCCGTTATCCATCTGGATAATCTGGAACCTCAGGAAGGCGAAGGCGGGACAGCTGCTTTAATCCGCGGTATCGCACACGGTTTCCGGCAGCACGGGTACCGAATCGGAGGATTTAATGCCAGCGTCAGCAGTAACGTTCTTCCGGCGTCGGGACTCAGCTCCTCCGCCTCTTTCGAGGTTCTGGTCTGCCAGATTCTAAGCACGCTGTATAACAACGGAGAGCTCGACGCGGTTATGATGTCGCGGATCGGCAAGCATGCCGAGAATCTGTATTGGAACAAGCCGTCGGGGATGCTTGACCAGATGGCCTGCTCGTACGGCGGTATGATTACCATCGACTTTAAAGAGCCGGCACAGCCTCGGATCGAGCGAATTCCGGGTACCTTTGAAGCAGCAGGCTACAGTCTTGTCATCGTCGGCACCGGCGGTAACCATGCCGACCTGACCAAGGACTATGCTTCCATTCCGAACGAAATGCGGGCGGTGGCGCAAGCCTTCGGCGTAGAGGTATGCCGCGATTTGACGGCAGAGATGATCTACGGACGTCTAGCGGAGCTCCGCGAAACCGCCGGGGATCGGGCAGTGCTGCGGGCGCTGCATTTCCTGGATGAAAACGACCGTGTCGGGAAGCAAGTAGAGGCCATTAAGTCAGGCGAGTGGCAAAACGTGCTGAAGCATATTACCGCCTCGGGCAATTCCTCTTGGAAATGGCTGCAGAACATTTACCAGGAATCGGTGTCCCGCGAGCAAGGCATAGCAATTACGCTCGCCATTACTGAGCGTTTCATCGAGCAGTTGGGAGACGGTGCCTGCCGTGTGCACGGCGGCGGCTTCGCAGGCGTTATTCTAGCCGTTCTGCCGCATGCGGCGGTAGACGAATACCGCGAACTTATCGCACGCACGACGGGCACGGAGCTATTCAAGATTCGCGTGCGCGAAATCGGAGCTGTCTGCTTGAATACGCTCTTGTAATTAAGAAAAAAACGCTACTGACATACAGTTGTCAGTAGCGTTTTTTTATACTCGAAATCAGAAAGGATGATCAAACATGAATTTTGCTTCCATACGCATCATTACCGACGACTTGGATCGTCTAGTCGAGTTTTATGAAAGAGTCATGGGCGTTTCGGCCGAACGTCCCGCGCCCGTCTTTGCGGAATTCGTTACGCCGCCTTTTACGCTGGCGATCGGACATTCGCAGACGGTGCAGCTGTTCGGCGCCGGTTCCGCAGTAGCCGCCAATAATCGCTCGGTCATTATCGAGCTTCGCGTCGACGACGTTGATGCCGAATACGAGCGCCTGAAGCCGTTCGTCGGCCAATGGGTAACGGAACCAACCACGATGCCGTGGGGCAACCGTGCCGCGCTGTTCCGCGATCCCGACGGCAACCTGATTAACCTCTTCGCGCCGGTAACCGAGGAAGCGATCAAACGGTTCAGCGGCAGAGGGTGAGGCTGAGGGACAGCCGGTCTTATCATAAGACCGGCTGTCTCCTATTGCAGGCTCTCCTCACCGAATTACACAGCCATTTGAATTGCTACTCGTTAAGCATTAAATTCACTTTATTCTGCACAAGCTTCGCAACTGACTCAGCCGATTTCTGGCCGCTGAAGAAAAACTCCGATTCTTTGTAAATCATCTGTTCCAAGTCCAAGTTTGATGGGGCGTAGTTCCAATGAACGGCGCCAGAAAGCGCACTCTTCAGCGAGTTCAGCCTATCTTTGCTAACGGTAATCTCTTCTTTCCCTTCCGTTGTTAGCTTGCCTGCTTGCGCCAGCTTTTGCGCCTGCAAATCATAGGCCTTCTGATTAATCGGGAAGCCTCGAATAACCGTCGAAGAGGAAGCTGACGCGGCTTCGTCTTCCATCAGGAATTGAAGCAAATCCCAAGCTGCTTGCTGATGAGCGGAATTCGCGTTAATGCCTACCGTCCCAAGCGTTGTGAAATAGCCGCCCGGGCCATTCTCGTGCGGATGAGGTTTCGTGTAGAGAGTTGGCACCCCCTCTATCGACGCGTTATATACATAATTTTCGAATGACTCAATGCGGGTATCGTAGAAGTAAGTATGCAGATCGCCTTTTGAAAAGGATTCTCTCCCTCCCCCATCCTTGATGATGTCAAAGAGAATGCCTTCTTCATTCATCTGTTTGATCTGGTTCATGTAGCTGATGAATAAAGCCGCGTCGAAGCTTTTCTTCCCCTTCTGCAGCTTGACCATTTGCGCGAAATTCTCGGTTGTCAGCTCGCTTAACATGTAAGATTGCGAACTGTAGAACACGGCGTCCGCGTTCCCCTTTTGCTTCAATTGCTTGGCCGTTGCGATAAAGTCCTCCCAGGACCAGTTGCTGTCGTCAATTGCCACGCCTGTCTTGCCAATAGCAGCCGCATCCCCCTGCAGGGCGTCCAGCGAAAAGTATAGCGGTATGCCGTACAGCCCGCCATCAAGCTTGGCGTTGTCCAATATATTCATGAAGTAGTTTTCCTTGTTGAACGAGGGCGTCGATTCGATGAGCTCGTCCAGATCCAGAAGCAGCTTCTTGCCGGTATACGACTCCTGCGGCAGGATATCGAGCTCCATGAGATCCGGACCCTTGCCGGCCAGAATCTCCGTGTTCATCGTGGTGATGTATTTCTCCTGCAGAGCCGTTACTTCGTCCAAATCCTTGCCGTAGGGGAGCGTCGTTCGGAGCTCGACCTCGACGTTCGGATGAAGCGATTCGTATTTCTTGACTGCGGTTTTCATCTGATCGCTTAGGAAATAAGTGGCAAACGTTAGCTTGACAGGGTCCGTGTCCGTCTTGCTGCCAGTCGGCTGCTGTGCGGATGTTGGACTTGCAGGAGCATCCGTCGCCCTGCCTTTCGTACCTTCATTGTTACTGCATGCGGAAAGCAGCAGCGTAACGCTCAAAACAATCCAAATCCGGTTCTTCACATTTCTTCCCCATTTCTGCATGGTATTTTATTTAGCTAATCATAATGGAAGGATGTGTCGAACGTTCGGACGGGGTATATCGTACTTGTTAACTTTTATCACTTGTTTAATCTCCTGCCGCCTAGGGTAAACACATAATAGAAGTTACAAAAAATTGAGGCGGTGATTCGAATGTCCGTTCAACAACATGATTATGAAGAACGCCATATCGAGAAAAGGCATGACCCGAGCCGTGTGGCAGCAACCTTTATCAAATACCTTGCTTATGTAATCATTACTTTCGGGGTGCTGTATTTCATTGCGAGATACCTTATACCGATGTTTTAAATGACGGCTTGATACGAACAAAAACCGCCCAATGATAGGCGGTTTTTGTTTTGTCTTTATTATTTCAGCGCGTTAAGCATGCCGTAAACGACGCCTTGGTGGTAAAACATATGCAAGGAGGTCGCGATAATGAGCTCGCCGATATTTTCGGCTTTCAGGAAGTTCTCCGGAACCAATTCGTCAAGTCGGTTTTCGAACGTCTCATGCATCGCTCTGCGGAGCTCCTTCAGCTGTGCGTACAGCACCTCCCATTGCGGCGGCTGCTCGTCCCAATCCGCAGGCTTCGTGCCGTAAGCGAACATGTTATCGTAGCTTCCCGGAAAAATCGGGGTTTCCTCCGCTAGACCAAACACGTGGAATTGCGTTACCGCAAGCACATGCCCCAAATGCCAATGAATATGATTTTTGAAGCCTTCAGGAATGACATCCCGTTTCTCCGGCGGACATTGTCCAAATACCTCAATTAATTGCTCAAGATGTTTATCAAATACATGTAACACAAATTCTTTTCTCATCTTAATCGCTCCTCCATTAAGGTTGTTTTTTATTTAAACAGGGAGGCATATTCCCCGTAGCCTTTTTGCTCCAACTCGGACTTCGGAATGAATTCCAGCGATGCGGAGTTTGTGCAGAATCGGAGCCCTGTTGGCGCCGGCCCGTCTTTGAACACATGGCCCAGAAAGGAATCCGCGGCGCGGCTTTTCACTTCAACCGCGGAATATAATCCGCCCGTTTCATGCAGCACGATGTTATTGGGCTCCAGCGGCTTTGTAAAGCTTGCCCAGCCCGTACCGGCATCGAATTGATCCTTGGAACTAAATAACGGTTCACCCGATACGATATCGACATAGATGCCTTCGTCCGTGTTATTCCAATACGGATTATCGAACGGAGGCTCATCCTGGCCGTTTTGCGTTACTGCGTATTGAAGCTCCGTTAACGTCTTCAGCTTTTCCGCTTTGTTGAATTCTTTCGCGTAGGGCTGCTTGGGGCTGATTTTCACTTCGCGGTCTTTGCCCCAGATCTGATCCAGCGATGAGTCGCGAGTGGAAAAAAGGGTATTCATCTTGAACATGTAAGGATGGTTCGCGTAATAGTCCTGATGCTCGGGCTCGGCTTTGTAAAAGGCCGCTGCCGCTTCGATTCTCGTTACGATCGGTTTATCGAACCGTTTGGAAGCCTCCACTTCCTTTTCGGATGCCTCAGCAGCCAGCCTCTGCTCCTCATTCATGTAAAAGATAGCCGATTGATACTCGTTTCCCCGATTTTCGAATTGACCCGTCGAGTCCGTTGGATCAACGTTTCGCCAGAACACTTGGAGAAGCTCGTCATACGAGATGATATGGGGGTTATAATACACCTCAACCGATTCAAGATGTCCCGTTGTTCCCAAGCTGACTTCTCCATAAGTCGGATTATCCGTATGTCCGCCCGTATAGCCGGAATCCACGCCCGTCACGCCCTCAAGCTTTTGGAAAACCTCCTCCATGTCCCAGAAGCAGCCCCCGGAAAATATCGCCTTCTCGTAAGTCGTATTCGCGTTTTCAACGATCGTTTTCTGAATATCCTGAGCCTCTGCTTTGCTAAAAGAACCTTTAAAGAAAAACACCGCGACAGCAAGTACGGCAATCGGAATCGCATACCTCATCAGCTTCATTGCCAACGCACCTCCTCTTCAACTTGTAAACCCATTTTAGCAAGAGGCCGTTGTCCATAAATCTGTGGAAAGTCATGATCTGGCAATAGAAAAGGCATCACTTCGGACAGCTGAAGCATGAATATTTTCATGCCCCGTGCCAAAAGTCATGCCTCCAGGGTTTTTATGAAAGATGACGAACCGCATAAATAGCAGCTTGCATCCGGTCGCGCAGCCCAAGCTTGGCGATCACATTGGATACGTGATTTTTTACCGTTCCCTCCGTCAGAAAAAGCGTGCCCGCGATTTCCTTATTGTTTAAACCTTGCCCCAATAAAGCCAGCACCTCTTTCTCGCGCTCCGTCAGCTGCTTCAATTCCGCTGGCTCTTGCGCGCCCAGAGGATGCGACTTCTCCGGGTTCAATTCGGTTATTTTGACAAACTCTTTGATCAGCATGGACGTAATATCGTGTTGCAGCACGGTACCGCCATTGTAGACGGTTCGGATGGCCCCGATGATCGCCTCGGAAGGCATGTCCTTCAACAGATAACCGTGAACGCCATTCTCAAGAACTTTGATAATTAATTCCGAATCATCGAAGGTCGTCAGGATCAGCACCTTCGTCTCGGGAAAATGCTTGCGTATTAACGCGGAGCCTTCGATTCCGTCCATTCCCGGCATTCGAATATCCATCAGCACCACATCCGGCCGCCATTCCGACACTTTAGCATAAGCATCCTGACCGTCCATCGCCGTTCCGACGACTTCCATGCCGGGTTCGAGGCCGATAATGGTTGCCAGCCCTTCTCTCATAATCCGTTGATCGTCCACAACAAGGACTTTCATCTATAACCACGCTCCATATCTGTCGCAGGATAAGGAAAACGAGCCTCCACGGCGAAGCCTGACGCAGGGTCTAATTGAAACCGCACCTGACCGTTCCACTCCTTCACGCGTTCCTGCAAATTGATTAATCCAAAGCCGGGCTTTAATTCACCGGGCATTTCTCCATCGTTGCGGATGGCAAGCGCAAAACCGCTCTCGGAATAAGATAATAAAATTTCGGCATGACTCGCATGTCCATGCTTCTGCGCGTTCGTCAGGGATTCCTGCACGATTCGGTAAGCCGTCAATTGGAGATTGCTTGGCAATGCAACGGGTGTCCCGTTCGATTGGAAGCTCGTGGACACGTTTGCGAATTTCGTAAACTCCCGAGAAAGTCTTTCCAGACTTTCGTTCAAGGAGGTCGACTGGATAGGCTCATCCCGGATAGCTCTGACGGAAAGGCGAACCTCCTGCAAAGAGGACCGAATCAACCCTTCGCTGTCCAAGTAAGCTTGGTCGCTGCGAGATGGGTCAACCTGGCTTAACTTGCGTGCCGCCTGCATCTGGACAAGCGCTGCCGTCAGCTTATGGCCAACCGTATCGTGAATTTCCCGCGCAATTCTCACTCTCTCCCGCGAAGCCGCCCATTCTTCGGCCTTGCTAGCGTAATCCTCCAGCTGCTCGTGCGATTGCTGGAGCTTTGCGTAAAGCTCCAGCGCTTCCCTGCGGGCACGCTGGTAGAAATGGATGAGCGCTTTTACAATGCATGCAAACACGATAAAGGAACAAGTGATGAAATAACTGTCCGCATCCAGCCGTTTATATAAATACCAATCGATGCTGCCCATCGTGGCCACGTAGAGCAGCAGCAGCACAAAGCCTGCGGCAATAAGAACGCGGGTGCTCCGGATAAACATCAGAATGGCTAAAGCGGTTATTCCGATAAACAGATGATTCGGGAAATTCCCGGCAATAAAGATGTATCCGTAAGAGGCTGATACCAAGAAATCGAGAATAAGAAGATAAATCAGCCAGTTGGGATTTTTGTTCGTATTGGAGTAAGACAGGTAGACCAGCAGAAATACCGCCGTTGAAAAGACGATAAAGCTAAGTCTCCAAAAAAGCGCGATGGAATGTTCAAAATAAAAAACACCCGATATGACAAGATCAAATACAAGCTTTACGCCAAAAAACCACTTCCAAAAACGTGGGGTTTGCCCAAACAGGTCCACGTCTTGAACCATTACTTTTGCTCCTCCTTCTCCTCCGCGAGAGCCGCACCGGCAAGTATTCTCAAATCATAGAACAGTGGAAAGGTTTTATCAAACTTCTTATATCAACTTAGCGCCGTAACACGGCAAAGAGACTGTCCCCAGGTGGGACAGTCTCCTTCTGATCATTCTTAATAGCCGTATACGTCAAAGCTCCAAAGCGAATAGCCCCACTGCGTGCCGCGCTCCGTTCCCAGCATGCGCACGTATCGGCCATTGCCGTTTACATTCTGGTCAAGGTCGGCGCCCGTCCCCGTCGTTGTGCTGTACAAATCCGTCCAGCTGTTGCCGTCCGCCGAGATTTGCAGCTTAAACGACTTGGCATAAGCGGTCTCCCATTTCAGCTTAATGTTGGTTACCGTGCGGCTTGCGCCAAGATCAACGGTAATCCACTGCGGATCGGTGCCGGTCACAGAACCCCAGCGCGTGCCGGGATCATTGTCCACGGCCGAAGCCGGGACAAACGGATCCTGGTAGGAAGAAGCGGTTGCCGTCTTGCCTACGGACAGTAGCGTTGCATTCGAGGAGGCTGCGGCATGACCGTAAACCTCAACCTCATACAGCGAATAGCCGTAAATCGTACCGCGCTCCGTCATAGCAATCCGGACGTAACGCCCGGTTCCGGTTGCGTTGAAGTCGTCAATACCGCCGTCACCGGTTGTTGTTGCATAAATATCGGACCAGCTGTTACCGTCAGCCGATACTTGAACCTTATACGATTTGCCGTATGCCGTCTCCCAGTTCAGCTTCACTCGGCTGAGCTGCTGCGAGGAGCCGAGGTCAATCGTTAAGGTCTGAGGATCGGCACCCGCAATGGATGCCCAACGGGTCTGCGCGTTGCCATCGACGGCATTCGATCCGGCAAAAGGAGCCTCGGTCGACGATACCGTTACCGTTTTGTTCAGCGCTACGTTGGTATCCGTGCCATTGTTGCCGCCATTGCCGTTATCACCGCCGCCGTTGTCTCCGCCGCTGCCGACCGGAGGCCAGCTATCGCCGGAATTGGTGTTCACCATCGGGTTCACCGATACAAGGGATTTCGCGGCTACAACCGCCGTTCCCGTTGTGCCGGCGGCATTTTTAAACGTTACCGTCACGGGGCTTGCCGTCGGGTTCCAGATTTGAGCGGTGTACGCATTGCCTTTCTTGTACACCGTAGCGCTCGTCCAGCCCGTTGCCCAGACCTCCTTCGTACGCGTGCCAAGCGTCTGCATGTTGTGAACGAACCAATACGTGTTAAAGATTTCGTTCTTCTGCATGTTGGTTGCGCTCCATTTGTTAATGACCGCCTGCGGATCGCTTAACGCCTGAATCGGCCACACGATATGATACCAATCCGTCTCCGGACCGCCGTTATCGGCTACAAAACCGCTGTACAGTCCTGCTGCTTTGCCCGGAACAAGGCTGTAGCTTGTCAAATATTCCGATGTCGGGAGCCAATGGATCCCGTACACGTATACCGGATCTCCGTTGAAGAAGGTGCCGAAGAAGTTGGATGCTCCGTACACTTGTCCTACCGTTTTGTGCGTATATTGCGGAATCCAGTTGTCGCCGTCATAGTTGAACCAATATTGCATCACCGCGTTAAGCTCCGTCGTGAAGCCGTAAATCGCGGCGTTGCGGAAAGCCGTATCGCCGTTCGTTAATGCCCACATGTATTGGCCAACCCATCCGAAGAGCGATTCGCCTGCCGCTTCCTGGTTGTTGCCGTTGTCGTTATCCGCGTAACCGCCTGCCCATGAATGGCCTTCATAAGGGTCAAAGCTGCGGAAGAACGGGAACATGGCATCCGTGCGCGAAGGGTTTGCGTAATCGCGGACGAGATGATCGATCATCGGACCGTATTGCGTCTTGAAATCATTGTCGAAGGTCGCAAGCACGGCAGATGCAAATACGTAGTAACCGTACGTGAAGTGATGGTCGGTAATGCCGTTATTCGCGCCGAACTCGCTGGACTTGTAATACGTTGTCCCCCAATCGGAGTTATAGTACAGGAAATAGTCCGGTTCGCCGTTCGTGTACGTATACCAGTCCGTCAGGATCGTCTTGATCCGCGACAGGAATTTATCCCGGTAAGCCGTCTCGCCAAGCTCATTAGCCGCAAGAACGCCCATGGCAAGCGGATGGAGCTTCTTGCCTTGCCAATAAGCGTCGGCAGCCATCAGGTTACTGGTTGTTTCTTCGTCCAGAGCCTTCAGGTAAGAGACCATCAGCGACTTGTCGTAAGCCGAATCCGTAGGCTCCGTGAACTGAGGCACGATGCCGTAGAAGCGGTCGACCGTCGTAAAGGTATTGCCTTCGCGCACTTTCAACGTACCGCGGACCGAAGGATAAGACAGTGCGGTAAGCGGTGTCGAAGACACCTTCCATTGATGCGGCAGAAGCGTTGTCAGCGCCTGATTCGAGAACCCGGTACGCTTCAGAGCCGTTGTCAGCGTGTAATCCGTTGTCACCTGCGAAGTCGATTCGTTATAGCTGTAATTCACTTTCGTGTCCGTTACGAAGGCATAAGCATGCTGGTAGTAGTAGTTTAGGTTTGAAGCGGACGGCAAAGCGGCAACCGACAGATAATTGCCTCCGCTGCCGAGCTGGATTTTGACCTTAGCCCCAACCTTCTTGAATACCGTTCCCGCCGGCGCAAAAATTCCGTAGTAACGCGTATAAGATGCGCCGCTGCCGTCCGTGTTCACCAGCTTCACGCCGATATGGTCGGCTGTCAGCGTAGCTCCTTCGGTCGTCAGGACGGAGTTGCCGTTGTCGTCGAACAGCTGCGTAATCAGCGAGGAATAAATCTCAACCGAGCTTGGATCGGCAAAGGTATTGTACACGTAAGGCGAGCCTTTGACGAAGGTCGATTTCATTTTGTCCGTGGCATCGTCGCTTACAACCGCGTCTACCGACCAGTCGCCGTAACCCGTCACGCGCGTTTGCAGCTTGGACGTGTTAATGCTGTTTGACATGACGTACAGATCGGGATTGCCGTCGGCATTTACCGCTCTGCCGTCCGAGGACAGCCAGCCCGCTCCCGGATTGAGGATGCCAAGCCCTTGCTGGAAGTACTTCGACTTGAGCGGCAGCGTTACGAGATAATCGCCGTATGGCTTGATCAGAATCGACTGCCACCAGTCATTCGAAGGGATCGGAGTCGAGATGTTCGACGTCTTGTTAGCCGGATATTTCGGCTGCGGCATATGAATATCGTTGGTCAGATAACTGCCGGAGCCCGACTGCACGGCTGTTGGCGTTGGCAGCGCCGGAATGGAATACGTCGGCTGCGGCTGGCCGGCGATATAATCGTAAACCTCGAATTCGAGAAGCGAATAGCCGAAGCTTGTCGCGCGGCCGATCCCGTTCATCCGAACGTAACGCCCGTTCGTATATAGCGGGATTTCCTGTTTGCCTCCCGCAAAGTGAAGCTCGCGATAGACGGTTGTCCATTGCGTGCCGTTATTCGATACTTGAACATCGTATGCCCGTCCGGCTGCCGCTTCCCAGTTGAGGACCACCCGGCCGATCTGATGGGCGGAGCCCAGATCGACATAGATCCATTCACTGTCGGTTGCGTTGGACGACCAGCGCGTAGCCGCATTGCCGTCAACCGCATTGGACGCAGCGGTTGAGCCCGGAGGCAAATAGGCGGAATTTTCAGTCGATGATACCGTTACCGGTTTGTTCAGCGCAACGTTAGGACCGTAATCCACCGGTGGGGCCGTAGAGCCGCCAGTCCCGTATACTTCGAATTCCAGAATGGAATAACCGTAAGCCGCAAGGGCACGCTGCGTGCCTAATACCCGTACGTAGCGGCCGGTTCCCGTTAACGCAAGGTCATCGGTGCCGCCGTCTCCCGTTGTTGTCGAGTAAACGTCGTTCCAGGTCGATTCATCGCTGGAAACCTGGATTTTGTAAGCTTTTGCATAAGCACCTTCCCATTGGATTTTCACGCGGTCAATCGTGGCGGTTGCGCCAAGATCGACATAAAGCCATTGCGGATCCACGCCCCATTGGCTTCCCCAGCGCGTGCCGGTAGAACCGTCCACCGCAAGATTCGCCGCGTTGCCTCCTTCCACGGAAGAGGCGTATGCCGTTTTATTCTGGGATAATAAATATGAGCCCGCCGCATGTACTTCACGGATAAATACGGACGATACAAGCGAGACCAGCATGACCGCGCATAGCGTCAAGACCAGCAGCTTTCTCGTCGCCCTTTCCCGATAAACCGTATACATTCGTCTATTTCCTCCCTAATTCGCAATAGTTGTTCATGGCCGTACTTGAGCTCTAGCCAATCGCGTGATTTGCCCCCTTCAGTCCTCCTTCCTCAATCAACGATTACTGGCAACGCTTTCATCGCCATGCACCGATTAGTATAATGCCGCAAGCGATAGGAAGAACATGCCAATATTTAGCGATTTATGCCAAGATATCTTGGGCTTGTCCTATCAATAAAGGTGATGTCCTATTTCACTTTCTGGAGCAGGTTAAGATCCCTCAAGGACTTTAACCTGCTCTATGCCGCCAATAAAAAAGCACTTAAGGTCCCCAAAGGGGCTTAAGTGCTTCTCCATTCAAAGCTTTAACTACATATCCACCGAATTGCTGTTCGCGGCCTGCACTTCGGACTTGCGGTTTAGCATAATGTTGCGGAAATAGATAAAAACGCTGGGCAATTGGCCCAGCAGAAAGACAGGATCCTTGCGGTATATCGCATAAATAGATAAGACCGCGCTGCCCAGGATGCTGTAGACCCAGAAGGATAGCGGAATGACGGTTTTTTTCGCTTTTTCGCTCGCCAGCCATTGGGTAATGAACCGCATCGTAAACATGATCTGCCCGATAAAGCCAAAAATTATCCATCCCATGTTGCCGGCCGACACATTGCCTATAATCGAATGCCACCACATAATTAATGGCCTTTGATCTGATAGCGAATGACCCGTTTGCGGAGCCAGCCAATGACGATCGCGTCCATAAGCCCCACGAAGGCTCTGTTAAATACGCCGTATTTGGATACGCCATGCTGTCTTTCCTGATGGGATACGGCTACCTCGATAACCTTAAAGCCGTTAATCTTCGCCAGAGTCGGGAGAAAACGATGCTGGCCCTCGTACAAATAATAGCTGTCCGCCACCTCACGCTTCATCAGCTTCATCGGACAGCCGGTATCGTAGATCTGATCGCCTGTCAGCCAGTTGCGGACGCCGTTGCCTACGCGGGAAGATACCTTCTTCACGACGGTGTCTCTGCGCCGCACACGCTTGCCGTTCACGAAATCCATATTCGGAATATAAGGCATCAGCTTGAAAATATCCCGCGGGTCCGTCTGCAGATCCGCGTCGATCAGCGCAACCAGCTCGCCGGCCGAGCCTTTGAGGCCGGCGTAGATCGCCGCGGTCTGACCGCAGTTTTTCTCGAAATGAATCACTCTCACATTGGAATCCTGCTCCGCCAGCTCATCGAGCAGCATCGCGCTGCGATCCTTGCTGCCGTCATTGACGAGGACGATTTCGTAGCTCTCTACTTTATCTTTAACCGCATTCGTAATCGCCTCGTGCAGCAGCTTAATATTTTCTTCTTCGTTATAGATTGGCGCAACGACCGATAACTTAACCATGTCTATTCCCCCTGTACCATGTAACAAACTTGTGTATTCCTTCAGCAAAATCGGTCTGCGGGTTGTAGCCGAACAGCTGATTCGCCTTGGATACGTCGGCATAGGTCTGCTCCACATCTCCCGGCTGGTTGGGCAATGTACGAATAAGGGCTCTTTTGCCAAACTCCTGTTCCAAGCTGGTAATCAAATCCCGGAGCGTGATGGTTCGGTTCGTGCCCAGATTCACAACCTCATAGAGATTTTCCATCCGTTCCACATACGACAAGGCGCCAAGAATACCCGCGATTATATCGCCGATATAGGTGTAGTCCCGCCTCGAGGAGCCATCACCGTACATCGTCAGCTCTTCGTCCTTGTCCAGCATCCCCGCGAATTTGTGAATGGCAAGGTCAGGCCGCTGCCGCTCTCCGTAAACCGTGAAGAAGCGCAGCATAATCGTATCAATATGATGAAGATGATGATACGTATGTCCCAGCACCTCGCAGGCTTTCTTGGTCGCCGCATAAGGCGAAATACTGTAATCCACGACATCTTCCTCGGAAAATGGCACCTTCCTGTTATTCCCGTACACGGACGAAGAAGAGGCGCAAAGCCATTTGCGCACGCCATGCTTACGCATCACCTCCAGGATATGAAGAGTTCCCTTCACATTCACATCCTCGTACAGAAGCGGATCCTCAATCGACGGCCGAACGCCGGCCATTGCCGCCAGGTGAATAACGGCGTCGATTCTCTCGCTGGCAAATACGGCTTCAAGCTCGTCCATGCTGCGGATATCCGCCATAACCAGCCGGTAACCATCCGATTCGACAACCGCCTGAAGCTTGGCCAAATCGCCATCCTTATCCCCCGAATAGGTGAAAGGAAAATCCGACCTTGTACTATTCAGGATATTCCTGATTTTGGTTTTATAGTCGTAGACGTCATTGAAATTATCGATATTGACGACACGATGGCCTTGAGCCAGCAGCTGCTCGCAAAGATGGGAGCCGATAAAACCCGCTCCTCCGGTTACGCAATACGTCTTCATTGTGCCTCCCGCAATGGATACCCGTGCTCGCTTGCGCCCACCGGGTAGTATTTGAACCATTGAAGGACGGAAGCGTCCCCCGCAAACATATTCCGCATATCAAAAAACGCGTTCCCTCGCATGCCGCGGGCGATTTTCTCCCAATTGGCAGCGCGGAACTGCTCCCATTCGGTCATCAGCACAATCGCGTCCGCCTGCTGCGAGCATTCCGCCTCGCTGCCGCAATATTGGATGCGGCCGTTCAAATCCGTCCAATAAAGCTTCGCCTGCTTCATCCCTTGCGGGCAATAGACCTTAACGGTAGCTCCTCTGCCGAGCAGTCCCTGAATAATCTCGTAGCTGGGGGAATAACGGATGTCATCCGTATCCGGCTTGAAGGTAAGCCCCCATACCGCAACGGTTCTTCCTTTCAAAGTCCCGTCAAAGGATAACGCCTCTTCGATCTTGCTCACCATCTTTGCCTTCTGCTTTTCATTGGCTGCTATGGCCGCACGCACGACGTACAGCTCCTCGCCGTTCTTCCTGCCGACATCCACGATTGCCTGCGTATCTTTCGGGAAGCAGCTGCCTCCATAACCGGGGCCTGCCTGCAGGAAATGCGGCGAAATTCTGTCATCCATGCCCATGCCCGTCGCAATGTCCTGAATTTTCGCGCCAACCTTTTCGGATAATAATGCCAATTCGTTAATAAAAGAAATTTTGACCGCCAGAAAGGAGTTTGACGCGTATTTAATCATCTCGGCAGTTTCCCGGTTCGTGAATAGAAACGGGACATCCTGCTCAAGATGAGTAGCGTAAACCTTCTTCAGCATTTGCACCGCCTCGTCGCTCTCCGCGCCGATCACAACCCGGGATGGAGACAACGAATCGCTGACGGCCTTGCCTTGTCTCAGGAATTCCGGATTAGAAGCGACGTGAGCCCGGTACGGGGTGCCTCTGAGCATACCGTCAAGATACATGGCAATGCTTCTGCTTGTTCCAACGGGCATCGTTGATTTGCTGACAATCACTTTATGACCGTTGATATGTTTGCCGATCTGCTGCACCACATCCCAGACATACGATAGGTCCGCGCTGCCGTCTTCCTTGGCGGGCGTTCCCACCGCAATGAACAGAACGTCGCTTGTCTGAACGACTTGCTGCGCGCTTGCCGTAAAGACGAGATTACCGGCGCGAAGACCGCTTTGGAGCAGCTCTTCGAGCCCTGGCTCGTAGATTGGAGAAATGCCCTGGTTCAGACGCTCGATTTTCTGTTCGTCTACGTCCATGCAGGTAACCCGGAAACCATAACTGGATAGCACGGCACCATGGACAAGCCCAACGTAACCCGTACCCATTACTCCTACGTTAACCATCGTTCCACCCCATTATTTTGGCGTTAAATAATTAGTTTACCAACTTAACTATAATCATAATAATGAGAAGTATGATATATTTCAAGTATAAACAATTAACAACTTAGGAATTGGGAGTAGGTATGAACAAAGACAACCATCAGGAGACCATCCAACGTTTGAGGGAATCATTTACCCGTTTTGCGAAAGCCGAGTGGAGACAAAGATCGGTTAACGGTCTTAACAAGAGCGAGCTTCGCATTTTGTTCTGCATCATGATGAATACCGATGTCGATAATCCTAAAATCAGAGTATCCGAAATCAGCAGCAAGCTGCTTGTCACTACCCCCACCGTCACCCAGCTTCTCAAGAAACTGATTGCCGACGGGCTTGTCGAACGTACCGTAGATCCGGATGACAGGCGTTCCGTGGGAATTGAGCTAACTCCAAAAGGAGAGCAGATTGCGAAGGAAGCGGACGAGCAGCTGAACCAGCATCTCAGCGGCCTGGTCGAGCACCTGGGCGAGGAGCAAACGTTGATGCTCTCCGACTTATTAACGAAAGCTTACAACTACTTTAACGAAAAAGATTGAAAAAGAGAGGGATATCCCTCTCTTACTTACATATTATTAAGATTTTTCATAGAGTATGACTTTGATTTACAATCCGATATTAGTCTTGAGTCCCTTGTAGCTCCCGGCATCCGGAAAACCATGCTGCGCAAGCTGCTGAAAAAGCGCGGAGAATCCATGCTCCGTGAGTTCCGACACCGGAATAAACGCTAGGTCGCTAATCGGATTATGATCGAATTCATTGGTTGGCATACGCAGCTGTCCGCCGGCTCTCTCGAGCAGGAAGGTGATATGCACCAGTGACGCATCCGGTTTGTCGCAAAGGTACAGCAGCTTAATAATTCGCGTTGTTAATCCCGTCTCTTCCTCCAGCTCTCGGATGATCGCTTGCTCCAGTGTTTCCCCTTGCTCGACGCGACCTCCCGGCAATGACCATGCCCGGCTGTCCGATACTTTTTGTTTTACTAATAAAAGGCGGCCTTCTTCAACCAGAATTCCGGTAACCCTGACCTGCAGCAGACTGCTCATTGTTGCTGCACCTCTTTCTCGGAGTCCGCCCAAACCCGCTCGATATGCGTGAACGCAAGGCCATTAAAGCTAAGCTTATAAATATCCGGCATGCTCAGCTGCTGCCAGAATGCAAAGCCGTATTCCGGCTTAAAGGCCTTAATCATTAAGGCCATAAGGTTGCCGTGCGTCCCGATAGCGATTGTATCTCCCTGATAACGCCGAAGCACGCTTTGTAGAGACTCTACCCCTCTATGCTGCGCGACAAAATTGGATTCGCCACCCGGCCAGGAGAAGGCTTCCTCTTCCCATACCTTCCGGATGGCATAATGAAAATCATCCTGCGGCCGGTCCGCCAATAACCGTTCCCGGAAGTCTTCCTCCACTTGAATAGTAAGACCTCTACGCAACGCTAACGGCTCGACCGTTTGAAGCGCCCGTTTGTACGGACTGGAGATAATCGCCGAAATCCGTTCGTCCGCCAGAAGATCGGCGACTTTTCTTGCCGCTTCCTCTCCCTGAGGAGATAACGGCCGGTACAACTCTTCGTCTGCCTTATAGACGGAGTGCGCATGCCGAACCATGTAAACCTGAGTGAGCGCAGCTTCTGCCTTATTCCATCTGCTCTTCCAATTCTTCTGTAGAAGACGCTTCTCATAGATCGCCATAAGCGCTGGCGACTGCTTAAAATGCGGCGTAGGCCGGACAACGAAGCCCAGCAAATCCCGGATTCCGTGAGGTGCCGACAGCACGACGCCATTCTGCCCGTCCAAGGTCAGACCAAGAGCGGTAACCGTCTCGGGAAACTTGGACATGGCATCAACGGCGGATGTGTACGGCTCAATATCGTTCACCAGATGCATTCTCGCTTCGTTTTTCACCGACCAAGGCACATCCGGCATGACGTCTCTCAGCTTCTGCTCGAGCGCTTTTTCTTCCGCTTCATCCGTTTGGGAAGGATCATAATAAATCAGATCCACATCCGGCAGCGCGAACCGCTCCGTATAACCATGCAAATAATCCCATACCTTCGACCTTACGAAGCCCGCGCATACCCACCAGTCCGGCAAGTTCAACGATCCCGCCGTATGCAGCACCTTCATCATCCATTCGTCTTCAAGCACGAGATCTATGATGTCCTGTTCATTCTCCAACTGTCGCAAGCCATCCCTCCTATCGAACGCAGGTTCTCCTATTAGGATACAAGAACTGGAAGGCAATGCAACATGAAAATTCAAACTGTCGTATAATGAAATGAAAAAAGCGAAGCCCTGCTTCAGGCTTCGCTTGTTCATATGGAGGCTTTACCGCTTATGATTTTGCATAAAGGCGAAACGTTATTTCTGCAGGGCCAGTCGGGACCTCTCTTCCATCTGCGCAGCGGGCTGCTCAAAATTGTACGCGTTCACCCCGACGGCTCGCAGATTCTGGTCAATATTATCGTGCCGGACGAAATCATCCCGCATCATTCCCTCATCACTCCTAACCCTTACTTCGGCACCGCTATCGCAATCGTCACAAGTGAAGTGGATATTTTCCCCGCTGCCGCCTGGTACGAGGAGCTTGAACAGCACCCCGAGCGCTATCGTTCAATCGGGCTGCAGCTGCAGGATAAGCTTCGCATGATGCAGCAGCGGATCGATCAGTTGACGGCGATTGCTCCGGCGGACAAGCTGTCAAAGCTTGAAGCCTGGTTCGATCAGTACATTTCTCCGGAGAAGCTGACCGATGTCCTGACCCAGGACGAGATCGGACAGTTTATCGGTCTCCGCCGGGAGACGATCAACCGATTGCTGCGGGCCAAGAAGGAAAGCTGATTGGAAGCAGCCGGTTACTTGGCAACGGGTTCTTTTTCCGCCTCATCCAGGCTGCCCTTTGGTCCAAAAAATTCGTAATGAATATCTGCCGCAGGAACTCCCCATTCGAGAAGCTGGCGGTTGATATGAGCCATAAACGGCGTTGGTCCGCAGAAGTAGTAAACGGCATCCTTGGACGGAATAACTTCCTGCAGCCACGGAAGATCCACATAACCTTCTTTGTGGTACGTTCCCGCATCCTGCTCCGTTGGCTGCGCATAGCACCAGTAAGCTTTTGCTTGCGCTGCTTGACCGATCTTCTCCTCTACCTGCTGCTTAAGGGCATGGAGTTGCCCGTTTTGCGCCGCATGAATGAATGTGATGGGACGGTCGGAGTTCGTATCCACAAGCGTATTGAGCATGCTGACCATCGGCGTCAAGCCAACCCCGCCGCTGATCAATACCACTGGACGCGTATCCTTCAGATCAAGCGTGAAATCACCGGCCGGTGCGGACAGCCAGAGCACATCGCCTTCCTTCACCTGCTCATGCAGGTAGACCGAGACAACGCCGGCATCCTTGCCTGGCTGCGAATCCTCTCTTTTGACCGAGATCCGGTAATACGGCTTGCCTGGCGCATCCGATAAACTGTATTGACGGATATGAGTGTTCTTCTGATCGGGAATGCTCATCTTTACGCTTACGTATTGACCCGGCTCGAATGCTGCAATCGCTCCGCCGTCCTCCGGCACCAGGTAGAAGGAGGTAATCACATGGCTCTCCTGAACTTTGAGCTCGATGCGGAAAGCGCGGTAACCCGCCCAGCCTCCCTGCTGCTCTTCGGCTTCCTTGTACATCTCCGCTTCCACGCTGATAAACACATTCGCGATAACGCCGTAAGCTTCGGCCCATGCATTCAAAATCTCATCGGTTGCGGCATCGCCCAGCACCTCTTTAATGGCCTGCAGCAGGTTTTGGCCGACAATCGGATATTGGTCTGCCGTAATGCCAAGGCTCCGATGTTTGTGCGCGATCTGCTTCACGGCCGGCAGAATGGTTTCAAGCTTATCGATATAGAGGGCAGCGGCATAAACGGTATTCGCAAGCGCGGTCTGCTGTTTGCCCTGTCTTTGGTTAGCATGGTTAAATACATTCATAAGCTCGGGTTGACTGGCAAACAATAATTGATAGAACCTTTTCGTAATTGCCGTCCCATGAACCTCAAGCACCGGTACAGTCGATTTAATAATGGCTATCGTGTTTTCATTCAGCATGAAGCTCTCCCCGCTTTCTTCAACTAGTTATGTTCAAAGTATACGGAAGAATGGCAGCCCATTGGTGTGATTCCAATCACACTAAATCAGAACGATATGTGAAAGGAATCAATCAGGGTAGATCGCCTTTCCGTCCTTGTTTAGTCCGATGATGTCCATCGGCGCGTCGACCTGCCTATCGTAGTAGCTGAACCACAGTCTTACGCCGCTTTCGGTTGTTACGATTTTGGCTGATTTTTCAAGCGATCCGTCCGGTTTCTTCGTGATCACCCGGGCAATATCCGGATTGGTGATAGCACCATAGAAGAAGTACAAATGCAGGTTTTCTTTATTATTCGCGCTCCAGGATAAGCCGGTTTCAGGGTTTAGATTATTTGTTTCCTGTGAAAATGGTGTCCATTTTGCGGCAGCGTCATTTTCCACAAATCCCGTGTTAAGTCCTTCGCCATTGCGATAAAAAACCTGGTAACCGTCCTGTACGACTTCCACATGAACGATCTCGTCAGCCTTCACCTTAGCCTTGTCCATACTGCTCTTAATCTCGTCCATTAACGGTGAATCTCCCGCTCCCCCGTTCGAGCAGCCGCTTAACAGCATGAATGATACGGCTAATAAAACAATGATTCCTCTCAACTTCTAATTAACCTCCTTATTGGAATTAAATAACATACAAGTATAACTGTTTCTTCTCTTATGGGTACAACCCCTCTTTGCTATAATCGGTTTAGAAAATAAACGCTGCAAGGAGTTGTCTATGAATATTGCCTCACCCGTAACTGCAACGCAGTTGATGGATGTTTTGCTTAATGTCTCCGTTATCCGCCCCGTCTTTATCTGGGGAGCACCCGGTATCGGAAAATCCTCGCTTGTCGAAAAATTCGCAAAGCAAGTGGGTCTCCCCTGCGTATCCCTTCTTGGTTCGCAGCTGGCGCCTGAAGATATTATCGGCGTTCCTCAAATTAGAGACGGCAAAAGCCAATTCTGTCCTCCGGCCATGATTGCTCGCGATGAACCCTATTGCTTGTTCCTCGATGAACTTAACGCCTGCTCGCAGGAAGTGCAAAAAGCCTTCTACAGCCTGATCCACGAACGCCGGATTGGAGATTACCATTTGCCCGCAGGCTCGATCGTAATCGGTGCAGGCAACCGCGCCCAGGACAGCGCCATTGTCAAACCGATGAGCTCCGCCCTGATTAACCGGATGTTCCATGTTCAGTTAAATGTCTCGTTCAAAGATTGGATCGGCTGGGCTTACGAAGCATCCCTGCATCCGACCGTGATCGAGTACTTGGAGACGAGACCCGATCATTTATGGAGCGCTCCGCCTAAGAGTGAAGAGACCTTCTCGACGCCACGCTCCTGGCATATGCTCTCGGATGCGCTGCATGAATTCGGAGATGCGATTACGCCCGAGCTTGTCGGCATTTTGGCTAGCGGTGCGCTTACTCCCGCGCACGCCGTACAATTTAAAGCCTTTTACAAAAATCGGAGCAGCAAATATCAGCTGAATCAGATTATAGAAGGAAAAGTAGGTTTCCCTGCTGATCCGGAGGACCGCGATGTTCTCTATTTCCTTGCCCAGGCATTCCGCTCCCAGATCGTCAAAGAGCTGCCGGCTCATAAAGAGCAAATTCGAGAGTCTCATCGTCAATTTGCGCATAACGCCAAAAAGCTGATCAAGGATTTGAGCATGATCTCGTTTGAAATTGCCCAAATGGTCGTAGCCAAGCATGAGCAGGAGGACAATATTCCGGATTGGCTGATGGTTGAGATCGTCCGGGACTTGCCTAGACTTGCCGTGAAGGACCGGTGATTGCCCGATGCCCAAAAAAACAAAAATAGCAGATCCGGCCACAAAACAGGTAAACGAGGCTATTCAGTACATATCCGATCATCCGATTTTCTCGCCGCTCTCTTCCCGCGTCCGCATCATCCGTCAAGAAAGCTCCCCTTACCCGGAGACAGGGTGGGCTAAAGTTACACTCCGAGGAACGATCTACCTTCATCCCAAAAGACGCGGGGAAACCTCCGAGTGGATCTATGTGCTCGCCCATTGTCTTTTGCATCTCGGACTGGGGCATTTCAAGGTCAAACACGAAAAGCCGCATTATTGGAATGCCGCCTGCGATGTTTATGTAGCCCGCTTTCTTCAAGATTTGAAAATAGGAACTCCGCCTGCCGATATGGAAACAAGGTTCGATCTTCCGGTACGGGATGAGCAGCAGCTGTACTCCTATTTCATGGAGCGCGGATTGCCTCCGGCGCTAAACTTCGTTGGCACGGCCGGCCCTTCTGTCGGTGATATGGAGTATAACGATAAAGAATCCTATTCCTATCATTACTCCGGCAAGGAACCGGATTGGGAAGCTTATTTGGCAAAAGGTCTGGCCAATGCCGTGACGAGAGCGGTCAGCGTGGCCGGCGGACACCTGGACTCGATCACCTCGGAATCGGCTTCGCTTACCGCCGCAGCCAGAGCCAAGCGCTGGTTTATCGATCACTATCCGCTTCTTGGGGCGCTTGCCGCCGGTTTTAAGCTTATTGAGGATGCACAGCTTTGCCAGCGGCTCCAAATCTCTATTGCCGCGATTAATGTCGTTGACCAAGTTATTTACATGAATCCGGCTGCCGGACTTACCGATGATGAGACGCTTTTCGTCATGGCGCATGAGCTTCTGCACGCCGGACTCCAGCATCATGAGCGCTGCATGGGGCGCGACCATTATTTATGGAATATCGCCTGCGATTATGTTATTAATCTCTGGCTTGTCGAGATGAAGATCGGGGAATATCCGCGCGTGGGTTTAATGCTGGATCCTGAGCTGAAGGGGCTTAGCGCCGAATCGATCTATGACCGGATGGTCGCCGACATACGGGTTTACCGCAAGCTGGCGACGCTGCGCGGAAACGGATTAGGCGATATTTTAGATAACGGGTCGCCCGGATTCCGGGATGCCCGCGAAGGACAACGTCTGGACGATTTCTGTCGCAATGCGATGCAGCAAGGCCTGATCTATCACGAAGAACAGAGCCGCGGTTATCTTCCTTCCGGTCTGGTGGAGGAGATCCGCGCCTTAGGCCAGCCCCCGATCAAATGGGATGTTGAGCTCGCCAGATGGTTTGACCACTATTTCACGCCGCTCGAGAAGAAGCGGACCTACTCCCGCGTTTCGAGGCGCCAGTCTTCCACGCCGGATATTCCAAGGCCGCTATGGGTCGACTCGGGCAGCGCCGAGGACGGGCGGACGTTTGGCGTTATTTTGGACACCTCGGGCTCTATGGATAAAAAGCTGCTTGCCAAATGCCTTGGCGCCATTGCCAGTTATTCCGCAGCCCGCGACGTGCCGATGGCCCGCATTGTCTTCTGCGATGCCGCCCCGTATGACGCCGGTTATATGTCTCCGGATCTGATCAGCGACAGGGTGAAGGTAAAGGGACGCGGTGGCACCATTCTGCAGCCGGCTATCGATCTTCTGGAGCGTGCCGAGGATTTTCCGAACAACGGCCCGATCTTGATCATCACCGACGGCGAATGCGACCGGCTGCGCGTTAAGCGGGATCATGCTTATCTGCTGCCGAAAGGCAAGCATCTGCCCTTTTATCCGAAAGGCCCCGTGTTCCGGATTGATTAACGTTAGCTTACTTCTTTCTAAACCGTACGTAGCTCGGATAAGCTTAGCGGTTGTTATCAAACCATCTCGTAACCGTAAGCTTTTTCGTAAATCCCAGATACTTATATTTAACCGTAACGCTGTGAACCGACCCCTCTTCAGCGGAAAAACGAATTCCGTAAAGAATGGGCGTATGGGCTTTTTTCATAATAGCCTTCTTTAACTCGTCACCGGCAAGAGCCGGGTAAATGGATGAATCGTGTATTCCCATAAATTCGATTTCCGGAACAGGCTCAGGCATCACCTGCACAAACTGTCCTGAATCATAAGTAATGCCTAACTGCACGGGGACGGATGGGGAAGCTCCGTTAATCGTTACGCTAACGATGTCGATTTTCCGGAACCCCTTGTTCACCAGACCAACAACATACTCCGGAGGTTTTCCGTCAGGGGGCGTAAAGGTGGACAGCCCGTCGGTATTAAGCGGCTCCGTTTGCTGATACCATATGCCTGCTGCAGCGGCCATCCCGATTATGATGATCAGGCAGCCATACACGATCATGCTCGTTAATCGTTTAGCGGGTTTCAATTTAACCCTCCTAACCTTCTGGTTACGGCTTCGCGATAAATCCCGTTTTAATCCCTTTTACAAAACCGGCCTTTTCGTAAAAAGTAAGGGTACCCTCTTGTTTGGAGCTTGTCAGTAGCATCACCTTGTAGCAATTTTGCTTCCAGGCGATAGCAAGCGCCTCCCGCAATACGTCGGTTCCGTAGCCCTTCCTGCGGAAATCGGAGTGGGTAACCACGTTTTCGATCAGTCCGTATGGCCTTGCCCCTCTTGTTAAATTCGGAATAATAACCAGCACGCAGGCTGCCGCTATCCGACCGTCCGCTTCTACAACCAGATAATGCATGTTGCGATCCTCCCGGATCCGACTCCACAATTCTTGAACATCCGAAGCCTGGAGCTCCGGATCGTTCGGGATCAAATGACGGTATAAATCCAGAAGCTCCTGCAGTTCATGCTCCCGAATAGCTCTAACTTGGCTCATTGGTCCGCTCCCCGCTTTCGCTCATCCCCGCCATATACGCGGGTGGTACCCTCATTTTATAGGAAAAGTTTGTAAACTCAAGACTTATACGGTTGCTTCAGCAATGCTATAATATTGGAAGGAAACGGCATAAAGGAGTTTTGTACAATGAGCACAAAAGAGCTGCCTATTCTCCACTTCCCGGATCAGCCGGCTTTCGAGCGATGGCTCGCCGAGCAATACGATCAGTCATCCGGCATCTGGCTGCATATTTCGAAAAAAAATGCGTCCCTCCCCTCGGTTACTTACCATGAAGCGCTGGACGTTGCCTTATGCTACGGCTGGATCGACAGCCATAAAAGAAAGCATGACGAAGAAAGCTGGATTCAGCGTTTTTCGCCAAGAGGCGCAAAAAGCATTTGGTCGCAGATCAATAAAGATAAAGTCGAAGTCCTTATCGCCGCGGGAAAAATGCAGCCAAGCGGTCTTAAGGCCATCGAAGCGGCGAAGCAGAACGGCTTATGGGACAAAGCGTACGAATCGCAGTCCAACGCTGCCATTCCGGAGGATTTCGCCCTTGAGCTGGCGCGCAACGAGAGGGCTGGGCAGTTTTTCGAAACGTTGGACAAGCAGAACCGGTACGCGATATTGTTCCGCATTCACAATGTCAAAAAGCAAGAGACTCGGGTGAAGAAGATTCAGCAGTTTATCGAAATGCTGGAGAAGGGCGAAAAAATATATCCAAGCAAAAAGGAAGGAAAATAAATTATGCCGATAAAGGTTCAGACCGTAATAGACGCCTTACGAGCATCGGTCCCCCCCATTCCTGACACAGTGGATGTTCTGATGGCCGGCAGGCCCGATACCGAAGTAACCGGTATAGCCGTGTCCTTCATGCCAACCCAACAGGTGATTGAACAAGCGGCCGCGGCGGGAGCTAATCTTCTGATCACGCATGAACCTCTCTCCTACAATCACCGGCATGATAAACAGCTGATCGGGAACGATCCGGTTTTTGCGCAAAAGCTGCAGCTTATTGATGAGAGCGGAATCGCGATTTTCCGATACCATGATTACTGTCACCGCAAGCAGCCGGACATGATTATGACAGGCTTATTGTCCGCGTTGGAATGGGAATCCCGCTTGGCCGAAATGCTGCCTATCGCCGCCATTCTTGAGTTTTCGTCTATGACGGTCGCGGAGGTTGCCGCGCATGTGAAGCAAAAGCTTGGCATGCCTTTCCTCCGGATAACGGGCGATCTCTCCACCCCGGTCAGCCGTGCGGGCATTCTGGTTGGTTACCGGGGAGGCGCTTCAACCGCTATTCCGTTTATGCGAGACCATAATCTCGAACTGCTTATCGTCGGGGAAGGTCCGGAATGGGAAACGCCGGAATATATCCGGGATGCCGCGCATCAGGGCCGGGCAAAAGCCTTGCTGACACTGGGCCACGCGGAAAGCGAAGAGCCCGGCATGCGCGCGTTAAGCGAAGAATTGAAGCTGCGGTACCCGGAAGTCCCGGTGGAGTTTTTCCCGATCCAGCCGATTTTCAGGATTGTGTAGTAGAGAGACTAGTGCTTTACGATGTGCCACATCGTTAAACATTGACTACTGCTACTTTTTCGGCGCCTTAACGATGTGAAACATCGTTAAGAGAGCTGCTTTTATGCGATATGGATTGAATTCGGTCATTTTCCGTCGGCTTAGCGATGTGCCACATCGTTAAGCATCAACGAAAGCTCATCTTCCGATCTCTTAACGATGTGCCACATCGTAAAGGGACCAAATACGAAAAAAGGCTGCCCGCGGGCAGCCTTTTTAGCTTAACATCTATTATTTTACAAGCAGGACCGGACAGTGAGCATGCTGGGATACTCCGTGGCTGACGCTGCCAAGCAGAATTTCCGAGACAAGTCCCACGCCGCGGCTGCCCATGACAATCAGGTCGCAACTGCGCTCCTTCGCGGTATTGCAGATGAGAGTGGACGGATCGCCGTCTGCTCTAAGCAGCGTGTACTCTACTCCCGAGTCTCTGAGCTGAGCAGCGGCCGCGGAAAGCACTTCATTCTCTTCCTTCTCCAGCATCTCCCCCACATCCACATAAACAAAAGCCTGACTTATTGCGACGCGTCCCGTAACGTGAATCACAGACAGCCGTATCGGCGCATTGATCGCCTTCACCAAATGGATCGCGTGATCAAGAGCTTTGCTGGCCTGCTGCGAACCGTCGACGGGAACAAGGATATGATTGTACATAAGAGATGCCTCCTTCAAAATGTAATCCCTAACTTTTTAATACCCACTTCCAAGCTTGTTCAAACCTTCTTTCTATAATTAGCATACTCCTCAATAATATTAACGTCAACGTAAACGTTATGATCAAAACTTATCCTTTACAAGCGAACATATATTCGTTATCCTAATTATGGTTATATTTACCATGTATGGGAGGTATACATTTTGCGTACTTATCAGATCGACAGGATTGATCAGGAAGAGCTCAAGCTGGTTGGCTATTCCATTAGGGAAAGCCTTAACAACGTTCTGCAGTCGCGAATGGTTGGCGTATTACGCGAGCAGCTGGCC
This sequence comes from Paenibacillus glycanilyticus NBRC 16618, assembly GCF_004000805.1. GTDB lineage: Bacteria > Bacillota > Bacilli > Paenibacillales > Paenibacillaceae > Pristimantibacillus > Pristimantibacillus glycanilyticus. The sequence continues at coordinate 148,514 of NZ_BILY01000006.1, read as the reverse complement.
GAACGCAGGAAAGAGCTGCCGAATCGGAATAAGGAAGGCATTTATTTGATTCAGATCTATAACCAGGATGGCCAATGGACGCATGACACTCCCTACCAGCATGTGGTTGCTTTCGAAGTAAACGCTTTTGAGAATATTCCCGCCGACATGACCACTTATACTTTACCTTCAGGACAATATACGAAGATCATTCATGAAGGCCCGGAATCCGAGATTGGCGATACGTATGATTATATTAATAACACGCTTGGTGCTAGGCCTATCGATATCGAGTATTGGAAAGACATCTATTCCTTGGACCGGCATGATTCCCGTATCGATATCCTTATTCCCGGCTAAGCAAAGTTAAAAAAGCCGGGATCAGACGCTTCGCGTCCAATCCCGGCTTCCTTCCTTGCTTATTGACCGGATTCCATTTTTGCTTTGAATGCATCCATTTGTTTTTGCAGCTCGGCAAGAACTTTATCGTAGCCCGCTGTTTTCAGCTTGCTGCGGAATTGTTCAACCGCTTTGACAGGGTCGCCTGCTTTACCGTAAGCGATAGCTGGACCCATCTCGCCCGTTACTTGCGTAATCGCTGTCAGCTCGGCTTCAACCGGCGTTTTGTCGAATACGAATTGGCCGTAAGGGTAAGGTTTTTTGATTTTGTCATATTCAGCATAATAAGTTTCTTCGAGTTGATCCCAAGTTGTTACGCTTGGAATCTCGAATTTGTCGACACGGCCGCCCCAGAAGTCGGAGTAGAAGCCGTCTTTTGTTTCGTCATAGCCGGCTGGTTGTTGACGTTTGCCATCTTTCACTTCGTACTGTACGCCTTCAATACCATAGTTGAGCAGGTGGTAAATTTGCTCGTCGTTGCGGATCAGGTCGTAAGCCATCAGTGCGCGCTCAGGGTTTTTGCTGTGTGCGCCAACGGAAGTACCGCCGTGAGTGATGGACAGCTCAAGCAGGTTGTTGCCGCCTTGGCGGGCAAACGGGAACATTTGCAGATCGGAGCCCGGTTGGTCTTTATCCATTTGAACGCGGAGACCGCCGAACGTTTGCGTATGATGCTGGTCCATACCTGTCAGGCCGGCGCGCAGCGATGCACGGGTATCGTTTTTGTTGTTCAGCACGTCTTCGCGCCAGAAGCCTTTGTCTGCCCATTCTTTCATCATCGTTGCGTATTTCACCATGGTATCTTCGAAGACAGGGCTGTTAACGGTATATTTCTCGTCATACGATTTGGTCGTGAATACCGGCAGGTAACCTGTCGAGATTGGCAGTTCAAGGTTATCCGTGTAGGAAGTATCGAAGCCGCCGAACGTACTTACTCCCGAGGTAGCGTCCCATGGGATCACATCCGGCTTATTGTCTTTAATGTACTGCAGGTATTTGCCAATGCCATCCCAGTCTTTGATCGGCTCCGTGATACCGGCTTCTTTTGCCCAGTCACCGCGGTAGAAGAAGCCGTGGTTAACCCATTGCGTATATTGATCTTCAGGAATAAGGACGATTTTACCGTTGTATTTGGATTCAGACCAATCTTTTTCCGGAATCGAATTCCAGGTCTGAGGCGCGTATTTTGGAAGCAGATCATCCAGGTTCATGAAGGCGCCGCGTTGAGCGTTGCCCCATGTATCAAGCCAGTCGGTACCGATCGTAATCAGGTCGATTGGTTCGCCGGAAGCAAGCGCAAGGTTGTATTTCGTCTGCCAGTCCGTCCATTCGATCCATTTCCATTCCAGCTCGGCATTGATTTTTTCCTTCATGATTTTATTCACTTCAGCAAGAACTTTTTCGAATTGGCCGTTTGTCGGCTTGTTGCCAAGCACCATATAAGTGATTTTAACGAACTTTGAAGTGTCAACCGCGGCATCGCCGCCAGTGTTTGTTGATCCTTCCGTGTTGGTGCTTGCGTTGTTGCTTGGTTTAGCGGAGTCTGCTGGTTTATTATCTTTGTTGTTATTACCGGAGCAGGCTGCCAAGCTGGAAGCCATCAAGATAGACAGCAAGATTGCGGAACTTTTCTTAAACATGCACGTCTCCCCTTTGTTTTTAATAATTTGGGCTTTGCCCGTTATGTGAAGAGGCCCTGTGGCCTTCGGCACATCAACCTTTAACTGCGCCTACCGTAATACCTTTAATGAAGTAGCGTTGCACGAAAGGATAGAACAAGATAACAGGTCCGGTTGCAACAACGGCCGTTGCCATCTTCATGGACTCAAGCGGCACATCCCGAAGCGAGACGTTGGAGGCTGCCGCAGAGTTGCGGACAAAGTCGGCGCTGGTAACAACGTTATATAAGAAGAGCTGGAGCGGACGGTATTCCATGTTCGGCGACAGGAACAGCATCGAGTTATACCATTCATTCCAGTAACCAAGCGCGATAAACAAACCGATTGTCGCAAGAGCCGGAGTCGTCATCGGCAAGATCAGCCGCAGGAAAATCGTAAAGTCCCCTGCTCCGTCGATTTTGGCCGATTCCGTAATGGCATGCGGGATGGAGCGGACAAAGCTTTTCATCATAATGATCAGGAACGGACTGAGAAGCCCTGGCAGCAAGACGGCCAAATAATTGTCCTTCAGGCTCAAATATTGAGTGACAAGAAGGTAGAAAGGAACAAGACCGCCGGAGAACAAAGTCGTAAAGTAAATAAAGAACGAGATTCCGTTCCGGTAGCCAAAGTCCGGACGCTGCAGCGCGTAACCGGTCATCGCGACAAGGAACAAGCCAATAGCCGTACCGGCCACGGTAAGCAGAATTGTTACAATGTAAGAACCTACGATGATGTCAGGATTCTCGAATACGATTTTGTAAGCAAAGGTACTGAATTCCTTCGGCCAGAAGTTAAAGCCAAATTTCTTGATAGCCGATTCCGAGGTAAACGATGTACCTAAGATGAGAAGGAATGGCAGCAAGCAGCAAAGCGCAAAGATGGAAATCACGACGTAGCCAAACGTTCTGACAATGACTTCGCTCGCATCAGTCCGAATGCTTCTGGATTCTACGATATTCTCTTCCATGTCAGCACCCCCTAGAATAACGAGTTTTCTGGCGACGTCTTTTTAACGAGCCAGTTGGCCGTTATAACGATTACGAAGCCGAACACCGATTGATATAAGCTAACCGCACTGCCGATAGAGAAGTTGAAGTTCGTCATTAGCGAACGGAATACATAAGTTTCGATAATATCCGTCGTCGAGTATAATGCCGTATTGTTTGCCCCAACCAAGTTGTAGAACAAACCGAAGTTGCCTTTCATAATGCCGCCAAGCGAGAACAGCAGCAAGATGATGAACGTTGGCTTAAGCCATGGAATAACGATGTAGATAATCCGCTGGAAAGCGTTTGCACCATCGATTTCAGAAGCCTCAATAATTTCATTATCCAGACCCATGATGGCTGCGAAGTAGACGATAGAGCCATAACCGGTTGACTGCCATAAGTAGGTTAATACGATGATGAACGGCCATACATGTGAATTGGAATAGACTTTAACCGGATCCATGCCGATGGATGCAAGCACATGGTTCAACAGGCCGTAATCATAGCTGAGAATGTTGTACGCGATCAGACCGATCAGTACGGCAGAGATAAAATGCGGAAGAAACAATAAGGTTTGAGCTACTTTCTTAAACCATTTGCGGCGCAGCTCGTTAAGCAGGATAGCTACGAATATTTGCAGCACGTTGCCAAGCAAGATAAAGGCAAGGTTATAAGCTACGGTATTAAAGGTCAGCCGCCACAAGTCGCCGTTCATAACGAGGAAGCGGAAGTTATCTAAGCCAACAAACGGACTTTTGAATATGCCGTCCGCGTAATTGTACTGAATGAACGCCAGATACACGCCCGGCATCGGCAGATAAGCAAATACAATGAAGAATGCAATTGCCGGCAAACACATCAGAAGCAAAGTCTTGTTGTTCCAGAACCGTTTCATCCGGCCCGAGCTCTCCGTACGCGGTTTACTATGGACAACGGGTTGTATAACCTTTTCCATGTGAAGACCTCCTTACCCACTACTAATTAATTTCTAGCCTGTGTCTTCCGGCTAGACCATTTGAAGCCTAATGGCATCCAGCCTGCAAGGTGCTGTTTGATCTACGGCTTCCAAGAGGATGACAAGCTCGCCTTCCTTCTTGTTAAACCAAACGCCCGGCAAGTAAACCGACTGCGGACTGCCTCCGGTAATAACCGGCCGCCCTTCTTCGCCTGGCGTCCAAATCCGCCCAACGATTCGTCCTTCGAGAAACACTGTCAGCTTAAGTCCCGATCCGGAAACCGCTGCGCGCCATCCCTTGCCGTTATCCGAATTCGGAATGGTGCTGTACAGCCATGCCGTCTGACCCGCCTCGAGCTGCACGGGAAGCTCCGTAACCTGCGACTGTGAACGAGCTGCATTCGCATGGGCCGATAGCTCGGGCTCTTCCGCCCCGCTGATCACCCAGTTCACTGCCTTGACTCCTTCATACATAACCGCTCTTCTTCCTGCAGGAAGCCCAATGACTCTCTCGAGGAAGATCGCAAGCTCTGCCGGCTGCCCAGCTGTGAGCTGATCGGAGAGGTCAAGATAAGGATCAAATGGTCCCACATCTCCAGCCCACTTCCCATCTACAAACACCTTCGCCGTCGACTGCATCCCTTCGAAGTGAAGGATCCAGCTGTCAGCTTGTTCTCCGGGAATAAAGCTTTTCCGGTAATATTCGAAGGCGGGATGATCTGGCGATAACCAGCCGCCCAGGTTCACAACCGGCCACAGCTTCCGGTCAGCTTCCGCCGTAAGTTCAGGCCGAATCGTTCGGTCCGTTGCGCGGTACACGCTCCAATTACGGCTCATCTCATGCTGCCCTGTTACTAGCGTCATGCCTGTAAGACCTTTTAAAGCGTTAAGCTTTAAGCCCGGCAGCCTGGAATCATCGAAGTTCGAATGTCCCCAGATTTCCGTTCGGGCAACCAGCTTGCCCTGCTTCAGCCCTTCCGTTAACGGAAGATAACTGCTGCTGCCGCCGGGAACCGTAGTTCCAACGTAATGGCCATCCGCGTAAAGCGAAATGACGTCGCTGCCGTTTTGAATCAGTACACCTTCCGCCGCATTCGCTCGATCAGCCGGAACAGCTGCTTCATACCAGCCATACCCTCGATAAATTTCGTTTTGTTCCAGGTATGCGGCTTGAGATCTCGATTGCCTTGCCCCCGGCAGGGTCATCGGCTCCGCTCCATTCAAGGAGCTAAGCTGCCAATTGCTGACCTCCGTTTGCTTTTTATCAGCAGATTGAACTTCTGATGAACAGGTGTGCAATAACCCTTCTTCATCCAGCTCATCCATATAAAGCGCTTTTACTTTATCATGGATCGCAATTGTCAAAATGTCTCCGCTGCGGGTATTGATCCGGCATACGGCATCCGATGTTCCATCAAACTTGATGTTTAACTGACCGTCCTGCATGTCTGTCGCGCAGTTCTCGGATTCAACGGCAGCTATCTCCTCGCTGCTGAGTCGAATTTGACCGGCGCTTTCGGTATGGAAAGCAAGTACCAGGCGGCTTGTCGTTTGCTTCGCATAGTAAAGCTCCGCTGTCGATAGCTCCAATGTTCCTTCCAATCCCCAGCCTGCTAACGGAACCTGATACGGCAGAGCCAGCGATCGGCCTCCCCGCAGGACAAACGAATCCGAACCGGCAATTGCAAGCTCCTTATCCTCATCATCCAGATTCGTCAGGAACAACAGCTGGCCGCCGTCCTTCAATTCGAGCACATACGGGCCGGCAATGTTATTCCGTTGACCAGCGAGAATGAGATTCTCATCCGCTGCTCCGGTTGCTATCGCTTCTGCCAGCTTGCTTCCGTAAGCTTCGATTAGTCTGCCGAGCAGCCTGCCTTCGTAAGCTTCCTCCCGGATATGCCCTTCCGGCGAGATCATTCCGCCGAAATCATAATCCGATGTCATAAAAGCAAGCGGCTTACCCCAATTGTTCGTAGCGTTCGTAAAGCCAAAATCCGTACCCGATACCTGAAGGTAAGGTCCCAGCAGCTTAGCGCCGCAGCCGAGCAATCGGCGAAGCAGATAATGCGCGCGGTTTGTCTCGGTTACGAGGAGAGGATAACCAAGCTCCTCCATAAGCCCGCCGTAATGGAGCACCTTCTGCTCGAATTCGGGATCCCGGTCATCCGGATAGAAGTTGCAGGTTGGGGCTACTCCCTCTGCAATTCCTGCGGCTTGGAGCAATCCGCCTTGACCGGCGCAGGCGAACAGCGGAACCGAAATCCCATGCGCCAATACCAAATCTCTTAATGCGCCGATATACCCTTTTGGATCCTTGCAATCATAGAAATCGAGCTCGTTATCCAGTTGCACCGCGATAACCGTTCCGCCTTCGTCAGCCTGATAGGCTTTCAGAAGAGGGATAATCCGGTCGAACCAGGCAGCTACCCGGGATAGAAATACGGGATCATTCTGCCGAATCTCGACGCCTTGTGCCGGCAGATAAGCAGGAAGCGCGCCTCCGTCCCATTCGGAACAAATGTACGGTCCCGGTCTTGCGATCACCCATAACCCCGCATCTCTTGCCGCTTCGAGGAAGGCTTCGACATCGCGCTCACCGCTGAAGTCCCATTCGCCTTCCCGTCGTTCATGATAATTCCAAGGGAAGTAAACATCGATACTGTTGTAGCCATAAGCTTTCAGCTGCTCCATCCGTTCCTTCCACAGCAGCCTCGGAATCCGGAAGTAAAAGAGCGAGGCGCTTAAGAGCAGCTTGGGTTCTCCGTGTATACGTACTGCATCTGCCTCGAACTGAACTGCCGATATCGCCTGTGTATCCAAACCCATTCTAGACGACCCCCGATCGATAACATGTATCCCGTTTCATGAAACCCGTTTCATTTTTTGATAAAAATAAAATACACATTCGATCCGAAACAACATGAACTGTCATATTTACGGTATTCTTACGTGCATTTCATGGGAAAATATGATGATAGCCGATTGCATTGAAACGGGTTTCATTTTTGTTCGAACCGTGCATTGCTTTGACACCTTGATAATAAATCAGACATGAAAGCGTTGTCAAGAAAGTTTTTTGAAATATTTATCTAAATATTCCATTTGGCCCATGTAGCCTTGAGCCTATTGGAGGAGCCGTTGATTCCCGAATGACCAACTCCGGTCTCAGCTTTGCCTTCCTGCTTACCTTGCTTTTGGCAATCATCTTATGCAGCTGCTCGGCCGCGTATTTCCCGATGTCATAACACTTAAGGGACACCGTCGTCAGCTCCGGAATACTGTTGGATGCGTACGGAACATCGTCAAAACCGACCAAAGACAGATCCTCCGGTACCCGCAAGCCGGCATTATAGGCAGCTTTAAGAGCACCAATGGCCACCAGATCATTCGCGCAAAACACAGCCGTTGGCCTCTCCGGCAAGCTAAGCAAATAATTCATGAACAGCTTGCCCTTCTCCACCGTAAAGCCGCCGTCCAGCAGCCATTCCTTCCGTACTTTAAGCCCATTTTTCTGCATCGTCTTCACAAAGCCCTGAACACGCTGAAGCGTATTCGCCATACTCTGATAGCCGCCGGCAAACGCAATATCCCGATGGCCGAGATCGATCAGGTGCTGCGTGGCAAGCTCAGCCCCCTCCCGCTCGTCAACGCAAACGGAATGAATGTTTTGCCCGGGCAAATGGCCGTTTATAAGCAAAGTCGGCACGCGCTTGCTGATATCAACAACCTCGCTGACCATAGCTTCGCTAGGCTTGGCCAGGTTAATCCGGCCGCCAATCATCACGATGCCGTCTACCTGTTTCTCCATAAGCAGGCTGAGATACTGCGATTCGCGCTCGTATTGCTCCTTCGAATCCCCGTTTGTCGAAACGGTATCGCATAGAAAGAACGTGTAGCCTTTGTTTCTCGCCTCTTGCTCAAACCCGGCCAGTACGGACGGAAAGAACGGATTGGTAATGTCCGGCAAAATAATCCCGATCATCCCCGTCTCCTTCTTGGACAGGCTTCGGGCTAATGCATTAGGCTGAAACTGGTACTTGTTCATCAATTCCACGATACGATCTCTCGTTGACTTTTTTACAGGGGCCGTATTGTTCAAAACCCGCGATACCGTTGCAACCGATACATTCGCTTCCTTCGCAATATCATACACTGTAACCGGTTTCAAAAGTTATCACTCCCCAATCCATTAGCTGATCACCAGTAGAATAGCAGATTTTTTCGAAAATAAAAACAATCTCTTGCAATTATTTGGATTTAGTATTAATGACCTATACCTTTAACGCCGCTCAGCATGACAAAAAGCCTACCCGCCACTCTTGCGAATGCCGGATAGGCTTCGTGCCTTGAAGCTCTTATTTTCCGTCAACCTTTTTCCACCAACGGTCAAATACGGTCACCGGCTGCTCCCGTTTATGAATCGTCCGGATATACCAGTTTTCGATCTTTTGCCGCTCGTCTTCGCCAATTTCCTTGCCTTCCAGGTAGTTGTCGATATCGTCGTAAGTTACGCCCAGAGCCACTTCGTCGGCAAGCTGCGGCTTATCCTCTTCAAGGTCTGCGGTTGGGGTCTTCAGGTACAGATGCTCCGGGCAGTTAAGCTCCTTCAGAATCTGTCTTCCCTGCCGCTTGTTGAGACGGTATAACGGAGTCAGATCCGCCGCGCCGTCGCCAAATTTCGTATAAAAGCCCGTGATTGCCTCGGCCGCATGATCCGTTCCGACAACCAGCCCGTTCTCCTCCGCCGCAATCTCGAACTGGGCGATCATCCGCTCTCTAGCCTTCCGGTTGCCTTTCGTGAAGTCGCTCAGCTTCTTCCCTGTCCGGGCTTCGTATTCCGCTGCTCCGGCGTCAACGGCTGCCTTGATATTAATCGTGATGAAGCCCTCGGCCCCGATAAAAGCAATCGCATCCTGCGCATCCTGCTCATCCTTTTGGTTGCCGTAAGGCAGCCGGACGGGGATAAAACGATAGGTCTTTACTCCCTCTTCGTCGTTTAATTCATTCATCGCCATTTGGCAAAGCTTGCCGGCAAGGGTCGAATCCTGTCCGCCCGAAATACCGAGAACCAAGGCGGTTTTTCGCGCAAAGGTTACGTAATCTTTAATAAAATCCACCGTTCTCCGGATTTCCTCCTGCGCGTCAATCTGCGGTTTTACTCCCAATTTCTCAATAATTTGCTGCTGCAAGGTCATCGCCAAGCGCCTCCTTTGATCGTTAAATGCGGTACAAGCTGTTTTGCTTAATATAGTCATAACACGAATCCGGCAGCAAATATCTCGGCTCCCCGCCCCGGCTGAATTCATCCCGGATGTAGGTCGAGCTGATCTCCATGGCCAGCCCTTTGCTCATCAGCTGGAACCGTCCGTCGTCATGATTGCGGAGCAGCGGCGAACGGGAGATTGCTTCCGTCATGTCGATTCCATTACGTGCCATTATGATAAACTTATTTTCCTCAATCAATTCCTTCTCATGCGACCATTTGCCGTCCGCGATATCGACCAGAAGATCCGCGCCCATAATAAAATACAGCTCATCCTCCGGATATTGCTCGCGGAAATGCCTCATCGTATGGAATGTGTATTGCATGCCCGCAAGCACCGTAAGCTCGTAAGGATCAAAAACAAACTTCGGATTATCCTGAATCGCAAGCTTAATCATATTCACCCGATGCTCGTCGCTAGTGTTCGTTTTCTTGTCATGGCGCATGCTGGAGGAAGGCAGAAAGATCACTAAATCCAGGTTTTTGCGGTGCGCCACCGTCGAAGCCGTCCATAAATGCACATTCGTGATCGGGTCGAAAGAAGATCCGTAGATGCCGATTTTCCGAGGTTTTGTCGTCATGTCTCCTTGGCCACTCCTTCCGCTTTCTCCTTCATCGCATGGATGAGATTCATTTTGTTGTCCCAGCAGCGCTGGCTTAGATCAACCGGATAATCCTCCGGATTCTGGTTCCGCTTGTATTCGTCCCAGAGCAGCTCCAGATTTCCTTTGGCAAAAGCCTGCACCTCATAAAGCCCGGGAAGCTCGTAAACCAGCCTTCCATCTACGAAAATATCCGCATGAAGCTCTCTCGCTTCATAATTCGTTACGAATTTGCTGATGTAGGTGTACACCGGATGGAACATCTTGAGGCGTCCTTCCTCCTGCGGCTTCTCCTCTTCCAGCGCGATATAGTCGCCCTCCGAGCGGTGATTCACCAGATTAATGATCCGGTACAGCTTTTTCCTTCCCGGAGTAGTCACTTTCTCGGGATTGCCCGAAATTTTGATCGTATCGACCATTTTTCCATGATCATCTTCTATCGCCACAATTTTATAGACTGCGCCTAAAGCCGGTTGATCATACGCCGTAATCAGTTTTGTTCCGATACCCCATGCATCGATAACCGCGCCCTGCGACTTCAAATTCAGGACCGTATATTCATCGAGATCATTCGAGGCATAAATTCGGGTCTCTTTAAAACCCGCTTTGTCCAGCAGCTTGCGGACTTCCTTCGACAGATAGGCCAGGTCGCCCGAATCAAGCCGGACTCCTTCGAACAAATCCTTGATGCCAAGCTCCTTCACGACTCTGATCGCGTTATGAATGCCCGATTTAAGCGTATCGTACGTATCGATCAGGAAGACGCATTTGCGGTTCATCTGCTTCTGCCGCTTCGCGTAACGAAGGAACGCTTCGTATTCGTCCAGCATCGCTTGCACCATCGCATGAGCATGCGTGCCCGATACCTTTGCTCCGAACCGTTTGCCGCAGCGCACGTTCGAGGTCGCATCGCAGCCGCCGATGATAGCAGCCCGCGAGCCCCATAGCGCGGCGTCCATTTCATGAGCGCGGCGCGTGCCGAATTCGAGAAGCGGCGCATCTCCAACGGCATTGCGGATTCTCGAGGCTTTTGTCGCGATCAGCGTCTGGTAGTTTACGATATTAAGCAGCGCCGTCTCGATAAACTGGGCTTCGGCCAACGTGCCTTCCACCCGGAGGATCGCTTCATTGCCGAAGACCAGCTCTCCTTCGCGCATCGCGGTAATTTTGCCGGTGAAGCGAAGCTGCTTCAGGTAAGCAAGGAAATCCTCTTCATAACCAAGCTCATCATGCAGATAGGCCAGGTCCGAATCGGTGAACCCGAAGCTTTGCACATACTCGATAATCCGTTCCAGTCCCGCAAAGATCGCATAACCGTTCCCGAAAGGCAGCTTGCGGAAAAAGAGTTCGAATACCGCACGGCGCTCGCTCATTCCTTCCGCCCAATAAGTCTCCACCATATTAACCTGGTATAAGTCCGTGTGCAGCGCAAGGCTGTCGTCCGCGTATTTGTTGATTTGCTGTACGTTGTCCATGTCCCGTTACCTCCGTAAACTTATGCTTATATCGTCAGGCCTTCCGCTGTCGCAAGCTGAATGCCGTATCGCTTAACTAGCTCCTCAATCGCCGTGTCCGTTAAAGCTTCCGTACCAGGTATCGGGCTCGAGCAATCCGTCAGCAAATGAATGCTTTCGGTTAATGCCCGGTTCTCGGCATGATGCTCCAAAATATGCTTCAGCGTATCGAGTACGCAATGCGAGAGTGCCTGACCCGCGATATAAATTTTGTTATAATCCGTGAGGCTGTCCAGAAAAGCCCGGTTGGCGTCGCTCGCCACGCCATCCTCCCGATAGAACGCGCCGTACATTTCGCTTAACGGATCTTGCCCTTTCTCCAAAATAACCGGCGTGCTTCTTCTTGCCACCGTGTGGAAGTAGACGAGATTCATGAATTGGCTCTCGAACTCCACGCCGTTTGTTCCTTCCAGGCAATGGTAAGGCCAGATCCGGAGTTCTCGCTTCCCTCCCGCCTTAAGCTCATGAAGATACGCAAGGCTTCTCGCCGGCGAAAAGACTGGCGTCCACTCCCCATTTATGACCGACTCTGCCGTAATGACCGTTTCAACGGGTGCGGGATGCTTGCCATTCCGGTCTATCCACCAGCAAGGATGAAAAATCTGCAGCGGCGTATGGACGTCTTTGGTCAATGCGATTTGTGTGATTTTATGCAAATTTCTATACATAAATTTTCCAAGCCGAATGGTATCCTGAATCGACCCGGGAACCCCCAAGTCTCCGCCTTCGATGAAGCTGTTCTGCTGGTCGATGACCAGCAGAAGCATTTTCTCTTGATCCGATTCTGAAGGCGGAAGCTGCTCTTTTGCCGCTTCTGCCAGTACAGCATTCATAGTGGCGCTGCTTTTCCCGCCAATCTCGGCCTCCCGGAACAAACGATTAAACGAGGTAACAAGCTCATTATTCGTAGTCATTGCTAGCCATCTCCTCTTATTCCTTATTTCATGTTTTATGAAATAATAAAATTAAAAAGAACAGGTATTGTGACAATACCTTTAGAAGTAGATCGACTCCAGAGGTTCTCCCTCTTTGAAACGGTACAAAATCGATGGTCGCTTGGAGTTTCTTGATGTGGTTTTGGCTTCGCCGTCGATTCGAACGACTTCGATAAACGGGAGGCGTTCGGCACGGTTCCGGAATGTCGAATACTTCGCTACCTTCGGACTGTCCGTAACGGTTAAGAGCACGCTTTGCAGCTCGCTTAACGTAAATTCCTGCGGCAGGAAGCTGCGCGCAACCGTCGAGAGCAGCATATCCTTTCGAATCATTTCGTAAGCATCCGCAATCACTTCGCGATGGTCAAAGGCAAGCTTCAGCTCTTTAATCTCCTCGATCGTAAAGAGCGCCACCTCCTCCGCATCGTCGGCCGCCTTGCGTTTCTCGAGATAATCCTCCGGCACAATCGCGTAATGGGCATTGGAGATGATCCATCCCCGCTTATCCCGGCCCAGCTTGTCATAGACCCCGTAATGCCGGATATGAATCCCCTCTACGCCGGTTTCTTCGGACAATTCGCGCTTCGCCGCTTCGTAGGCAACCTCCTCGGGATCGATAAAACCTCCCGGCAGCGCCCACTTCCCGCCTTCAATATTCGGACTTCCGTCACGGTCATGCCGTGCCCGGCGGATCAGCATCAGCTTCATCGTCCGCTTCGGCGGCTTATTAGGCGCGATTGGCTCGCTAATGATCGTAAATACCGCTATATCGCTCGTATAGCCATCCGGTGTCCGGTATTTCTTCGGATCGTAATGGGCGAGGACTTCTTCTTCGGAGTTGTAACGGGCCATTCCTGTCACCTCAATAATATTTCATATTTCATGTTTTATTATTTATAGTGTCATATTAACATGATCCCGCGGAAGGAACAAGTGTTTTTTGGAAAATCATTTGCCTAATTTTTCTGCGGCTGTTGCGGCTGTTGTTGGCCCTGCGGCTGCTGCCCTTGCGGTTGCTGTCCCTGCACCTTTGGCGGCTTCTGTTTGACAGCTATGATAAGAAATAGCATGATGAGCGGCAGAACAAGGAAAAAGGTCAAATCAAACCAAGGGTAATAATCAATCAGGATCTGATTGTAGGTTGTAATGTTTGGGGTCCCAACCACCGTGCAGACAAGTAGAATCATGCCAAGCGGAATAGTCAGCATCTTGCTTTCCTTTAACCGAAACACTTGCGCTAGACCCGTTGTGAGCGTAAAGAAATGAATCAGCGTTTTGTAAAATACGGTAATGACCCACAAAAAGGCCATCACTGCCTCAATCCGCTCCAGGAAATGGCCAATCATAATTTTCTGGGCAAGCACAAAGGTCGGATAATATTTGGTCTCCATGAGAGCTGGACCTAATACGAGTACGCTAATGAGAACAATAAGAAACAGGATGATGCCCCCAACTATAAATCCTTTCAGTATATGTTTCGTGAGCTTGCCGTTGCCTTCAACGTAAGGAACCAGCATGAGCAGTACAGCCATTTCAACAAAACCCGTACAATACGCGGGAAGCGCCCCGTTGATAATAGGCAGGAACCCCCTCGCCATAATAGGGAGCATATTGGGCCATTTAATCTGTGGCATCAGCAAAACGACAAGAAGCACAAACAGTCCCATCATGACCGGAAACAGTATTTCTCCCATTCTCGCATAAGCCTCAATGCCATAACGGTAAGCAATAATAATGACAGCCCCGAAAAACAAAATAATCGCGTTAACCGGCGTTTCCGGCATTAATTGCGTCGTCATGAATTGGCTCATTTCGCTAAGCAGCGTCAGGATGCACATAAACGAGGAGAAGATAAACAGAAGAAAAAAGAAGCCTCCGAACCATAAGCCTAATCGTTGCCGGATGGCTTCATACAAGCTTACCCGCTGCAGCCGGTTGGCAATAGCCGCAAATATTCCTCCCGTGAGAATTCCGGCAAAAAAGGCAAGCAGCATCGACAGCCAGGCATCCTGTTTGGAGGAGGCGGCCGTAATCGTGGGCATGATCAGAATCGAGTCTCCAACGGTACCGATCATAATCAAAATCGCGAACTGTCTAACCGATATTTTCGCATTCGAGTAAATAGACATTTCGAACCTCCTCCTCCCTTCTTTTCCTCTAGAATGATTTTGCAGTCCCCATCCAGCGGAACATCCATTTGACAAGCATAAACGGGTTAGGGAGCGAAAGCTGAAGCATCAAAAGACTGTACAAAACAGTTCCGATAAGAAGAAGGACAAGGAATGCAGAAAGCTCCCGGAATTGCTGACGCCGAATAAGCCCTGGAGCCTCCAACCAAAAAGCGCCTGCCGCCAAAGCCAGAACCGCCAATACGGATGTCATTCGATCCCCCTCCCTTTCTTATCTGATCGTACTGTTCTCTATCGTGCCGGTATCCCGAATAAACATCTTAATCTTGTACGTTACCTTAAGCTGCGGAAAATACTCCTCGCGCCACTGATCCTTTACCTGATTCCAGTAGGCGGGATGCTCCTTCTCCAGCTGGGTGCCAAAGCCGAAAATATCCGACTTTAATTCCTTGGCCCGCTGCACGGCGGCTTCCACATTACCTAGGATGGCTTGCTTGGTCTGTCCCTCCAGCTTCTTGATGGTGGCGGGATCGGATAGATCAACGTCCGTACACGTTCTTTCGACGATATTTCCTTCCGTTCGGATAGATACCTCAACCTCCGGATTTCCGTTTACAACCTTGGTTTTGATTTTGGAATCCGAGGAAGTCACTTCAACTCCTAAATATCGCTGTTCCCCGCATGGTACAGCGATCGAAGTACTATCCAGATTATTCGTAATATCGGTATAGCCCCTGCTCTCCTTCTCGTTCAGCCAGCCAATCAGCCTGTCTTCCTTAAAAGCCGCAATGCCCGAATACCGGAAGCGGCTTGGCGGCAAAAACTTTTCTACGTTTTGTTTCGTTTCTCCAATTGCGGGGCTGCCGATGACCCGTATGCCGGTTAACGCAATCTCGCTTCCTTGCGAAGAAAGCTTGTTTATCGCTTCGTCCAGCGTTACGGCAATCGTAGGCGCCCAGTTTTTCTCCGAGGTCTGCAGCGACTGCTGCATGCTGTAGCTAGGCAGCTTCTCTACGGGCGTATATAGCTTAAGAACATTCTCCGCTTTCGTTCCTTTGGCCACGATAATATTAAAATCCATTCTTGCTTCGTTATCGCGGGCAACATTGTCAATGATTTCGTTTATGCCTCTTCTTGCCGCTTCTTCTCCAATGACATAAATCTGCAAATGCCCGGCATATACTTTGCGCGGCGCTTCCGCCGTAACCGCTCTTGCCGCTTCGAACAGCGTTTTCCCTCTCCCTTGAAACAAAGTACTTGGAGGACGGTCGCCTCTTTTTTGCTGATTGGAGATTTCGCTCGGGTTAACGACTTGAAACGACACGAGATAATGTCCGTCCTCCCAGTCCACTCCTACGCCAAGCACAATCAGAAGCTCGTTCAGCTCCCTCCTGCTCCAGCAGCCGGTCAGCATAAGAAGGCATAACATCGAAATGGCAAACTTGTAGAGCATGATGTCGGCCTCCTAATTCTTTCGAATTCTGCTCGAGTCGGTTTTAAGAGAGGTTTCCGGTCTTTTGAACATAAGCCATCTAGGCAAGCGGAATAAGGCATCCTGCATATCCGTTTTTATAAATGGCGACAACGGGGCCATAAACGGCTCTCCGAAGGAACGCAGCGCGCACAGATGGAGCATAAGGACAAAAAAGCCCATTATGATGCCAAAGAGTCCAAAGCTTGCCGCCACGCCCATAAAGGCAAACCGGAGAATGCGCACCGGTATCGACATGCTGTAGGCCGGAAGCGTAAACGTGGAGATCGCCGTAATAGACACCACGATAACCATTGCCGCGGACACGATTCCCGCCTCTACCGCCGCCTGACCGATTACAAGCGTACCCACGACAGATACGGCTTGACCAATCGCGCGCGGCATCCGAAGACCCGCTTCCCGCAGAATCTCGAACGTAATTTCCATAATCAGCGCTTCGAAAAAGGCCGGAAACGGTACGCCTTCCCGTTGCGCCGCTAGAGAAATTAGAAGCGACGCGGGCAGCATATCCCGGTGAAACGTCGTAATGGCGATATACAGGGACGGGAAAAGAAGCGAGATAAAGACGCTTCCGAACCGCAAGATACGCAATAAGCTGGCATAGAAGGTACGCTGGTAATAGTCCTCCGTCGATTGAAAAAAAGTAACCATCTGGGTAGGCGCAATCAGAACGTTAGGCGTCCCCTCTACAAGAATGGCTACTCTCCCTTCCAACAGCTGGCCCGCCACATTATCCGGCAGCTCGGTATTAAATATCGTAGGGAACAAGGACCATTTGTTATCCTCAATTAGTTCCTCGATATAGCCGCTGTCGAGAATGCCGTCGATTTTGATTGCGCTCAGACGATCGCGAACCAACTGAAGAACATCCGGCTTCGCAAGCCCATTTATATACATAAGAGTCACATCGGTTTTGGTCATATGACCAATCGTGACCGTCTCCATCCATAAACGCGGGTCCTTGATCTTTCGCCGAATGAGCGAAGTATTGGTTCGGAGCGTCTCGGTAAAGCTTTCCCGTGGCCCCCGAATAGACGTCTGGTTTGTGGATTCCGTAACGTCCCGGCCTTTCCATTCCCGGATATCTGCACAGTAAGCATACTGATGCCCTCGCAGCATTATAATGGCTTGGCCGGACAACAAATTTTTGTAAAGGGAGCCAAGGTCGGTTACGGTTCGAACCGGCCCCATGCCGTTCAGAAGCTTTTTCGCAAGAGAGCCCGCATCCAGCGTCATCATGTCCTCCCCGTCATAGCGGGGCAAGGAATAGTCCAGCACATCGAATATGTATTGATTTATGGCCATCGCGTTGGACAGTCCGTCGATATAGACGACCGCCGCAGCCGCCGTATTTATCCCTTCATTGTGGATCTGCCGCATAATGAGATCATCACTGCCGCCCATATCGCGTTTAAGCCGTACTAAATTATTTTCAACCGAAGGATCGATCGGAATATTGGCGTACTCGGGCAGCATTTGGTTGTCATTGGAGCTCGAACGATTCGTGAATGGTTGCCGTTGCATAAGCGAGCTACCTCCAGGATGAAAGTCTGTTATTCCCATTATGACCATCCGCGGAGGGTGGTTAAACTTGGACGCGGGCAGAAAAAAAGAGCAGGAAAAGCGATCAGCTTTTCTTGCTCCAAACCAGCAAAACCATATTCCGTTTAGTAAACAAACGCAGCATCCCCCTAGAAATAACTGATACGCTGCTCGCTGCGGGATTGCCGATCCATCATCTTGATCAGGATGTAACGCTGCATGCCCGCAGAGTCGGCAATCGCCTGATCTCCGTGCCTCTTCGCATCGTCATACCTGCCGGTTTTGAAAGCCATTTCCGCATCAAGCACAGAACGAAACACTTTGCTTCTCAGTTGATTTTTGCATGCTTCCACCTTGCGCCAGTCGTCTTCCAAAATAGCCAAAAGCCCGGTGTAATAGAGCTTTACTTCAGGCCTTTTTACTTTCTCGATATGACGCGGCAGGGCAGTAAGATTGTGCTTCTCGTAATCAACTGAAATCTGCATGGCAAGACGCTGCTGCTCCGGTTTAATCTGCAAGAGTCTCTGTTCCGCTTCCTTGAGTTTGCTATATGACTCATTCTAACGGCTTCCTCCCAATATCTCTTCCACGGGTACGGCTTTGACGTATTGACCGGGCCTCATCTCAACGGCAATGCCGGATTCTACGGGAACCCCCGTAATCCGATAGAGCGCGGTCCCTTTTTTGTAATAGTTGGAGGATGAGTCAGGCTCATCAAACTTTTCTTCAGTCAGATAATGTTTAATTTCTCCCAACTTCCCGTCTACCGACTCTACCTTCTCTTCCGTGCCAACATATATGCCTTCCTGAATTTTTATCATCCGGTCCGTCACCCAGCTAGCCGAGCTTACCGTTTTCTCTTCCGGAGGAGTACTCCCTCTATTGTTTCCGTTTCCGTTTCCGTTCCCGCAGCCCCCTAGCAATAAAACAACCGCCAGCATAAGAGTTATGCCTAATTTCACTAGAAATTCCTCCCTTATCCACTTATACCTACAACGTGACCAGGGATTGAGAAGTTGCTTATTCACGCAAAATAAAAGCCCTGATGATCGAAGACCACCAAGGCGGGCATATCGTTTATTTCCGTTCCATTACCGCAAAATAATTGTCTTCTTCATCCGCGAAGTTAAATACCCGGCCGAAAGGCAGCTCAACAAGCTCGCCTACCGTTACATTCTTGTTCTTGAATTCGCTGTACAGCTCATCCAGCTTGTCGGAGAAGAACATTAACGATGGCGTGCCGAGGTTTACTCCAAGCGACATTTTGGCAACTACTTCTTTATCATGCAGAATAATGGAGGTCTGCGCGCCTTCCGGAGCAAGCTCAATCCACTTCTGGCCCATGGCTTCTTCCTCGGCTATTACTTTAAAACCAGCTTTTTCCGTCCAAAACACCCGCGCTTTTTCCTGATCGTTCACGTACAGCATCACTTGTCCAAGCTGATTAATCATTGATTTCTACACTCCTTAGAGTAGAGTAATTGCCAAGCCTTATATTACCACAAACGACGGTCCTCTAACATGCCGGCAGGTCCTACAGCTGCAAGTAATTTTTCAGTTCCAGCTCCATGGCGGCCTGTCTTGCATCGCGAGATTGCTCTAACCGCTCTTCAAGCCTGCGAAGCTCAATGCCATAGGCGCCTTGCCCCGCCGGAACCGGCATGCGCAGCGCCCACTGCAGAGCCTCTTCTTCCGTATCGACATCCATTAAGATAAACCCCGCAAGAAGACCCTGGTCTATTGAAAAAGGACCCGGCCAGACCTCCGCCTCGCCGCCGCCTGTCGGATAGTCGACTCTTAAACCGGCCGAGCTTGGCTGCAGCTCTTCATGAGCAAGAAATACGCCGGCTTGTTTAAGCTCGTGCCGGTATAACCGCATTTTTGCCGCGTATTCCCTGCTTGTACCAATACCCGCTTCGGTAAACCCGGACGCCTTCACCATCATTAAATAACGCATTATGCCTGCCCTCCTTCCTGCCTGCACGCTGCCGCCCGCTTCAGCAATAACGCCTGCTCCTTTTCATTGCGGGTCATCGCGGCCGCGCGTTCAAACTCAGCCGCGGCTTCTTCATAACGGCCAAGCTTCTCGAGCAGATCCCCCCGAACGCTAGGCAGCAAGTGGTATCCCGCTAGCGAAGGCTCGGCGTAAAGGGCATCTACAAGCTGCAGGCCATAGGCCGGGCCAAAAGCCATTCCGATCGCAACGGCGCGGTTCAATTCCACAATTGGAGACGGCATCTGTCTCGAGAGCGCTTCGTAAAGCGCGGCAATCCGAATCCAATTGGTATCCTCCGGCGCACGCGCCACCGCATGACAAGCGGTGATTGCTGCCTGGAGCGCATACGGTCCTAACGTCCGGCCCAGCTTTTGCCCCCGTTCCAGGGCAGCAAGCCCGCGCCGGATCAGCAACTGATCCCATAATGCCCGGTTCTGATCCATCAGAAGAATGGGCTCGCCTTGTGCATTCACGCGGGTTTTGAGTCTTGAGGATTGAAGCTCCATCAAGGCCACCAGCCCATGGACCTCCGGTTCTCCCGGTACAATGGCGGCAAGTACTCTTCCGAGCCTAAGCGCTTCCTGGCATAACAGCGGGCGCGTCCAGTTCTGTCCGGAGGTCGCCGAATACCCCTCGTTAAACATCAGGTAGATGACTTCAAGAACAGCGCATAACCGCTCTTCAAGCTCTTTGCCGACCGGCACCTCGAACGGGACCTTCTCCGCATTCAGCGTGCGCTTGGCCCGGACGATCCGCTGGGCAACCGTAGACTCCGCGATAAGAAAGGAACGGGCAATTTCATCAGTTGTGAGGCCGCATAATAAACGCAGCGTCAGCGAGACTCTTGCGTCCTGCGACAATACCGGATGGCAGGTCATAAAGATCAGCCGCAGCAGATCGTCTTCAATCTCGCCGTCTAAGGCGCGGTCCACATCGTCCTCAGTATACGTATCTATTTCCCGGGCTATTTCGACGTATTTCTGATCCTGCAGCTTGTTGCGCCGCAGCAGATCCAATGCCCGGCGTTTCGCCGTAGTCATGAGCCAGGCACCCGGTTTCTCCGGAATGCCCGTGCCGGGCCATCGATCGAGCGCGATGACAAGCGCATCCTGGGCAATATCCTCGGCTAGCCCGACGTCACGAACGATCCGCGTTACGCCTGCGATTATCTTAGGCGACTCCATTCGCCATATCGTTTCGATGGCGCGATGCGTTTGGGAGACGCTCACGCGTTTTTGGACTCCCCGATCTGCTTGCGGAGCGCTTCCTCTCTGGCAATCGATTCCGGATCCTCCATCAGCTCTTCAAATTCAAATACTTGGCGAAGTTCAATCTCTCCTTGGCCGTAGCCATGCGGATCCGGCATGCGCAGTGCCCACTCGATCGCTTCTTCTCTTGATTTCACTTCGATCAGCGTATAACCGGCGATCATTTCTTTTGCCTCCGTAAAAGGACCGTCTACCACCTTCGGTTTGCCTCCTGGCTCCGGATACGAAATCCGGACAGCGCTGGAACTGGCATGCAGACCGTCGGCGGCGAGCAATACGCCTGCTTTTACAAGCTCCTCGTTGTACTTTTGCATAGCGTCAATCAGCTCCTGGCTTGGCAGAACGCCTGCTTCCGAATCCGTGGTTGCTTTTACGATCATCATAAATCTCATTGTAATTCCCTCCTGGTATTGGTATTGTTCTTATCTCTTCTCTCGCCTTATTGCCATTACCTGCCTGAAAACTAAACCGCAAAGAAAGAAGTAAGCTCTTTCGCGATTTTGTCCGTGTGCAGCTTTTTCGTATGTCCAAGACCTTTCTTGCTGATCAGCTTCGCGTTAGGCAATACCTCTGCCGTCTGCTGCGCGGCGTGCCGCAGGGATACCGGGCTTTCCGTGCCTTCCAGCACGACGGTGGGAACGGCAACGCCTCTCCATTTGTCCCTCGGCAGCGATTGGCCGTTCATGTAGCTTTTGAGCAATTCCGCATCATAAGGAAGCGTGTGCGCTACCGCCATCAGCCTCGCCCATACGCCGGGCATCATTCTCATCATCGGGATAACGAAGGATGGAGCCCCCATGCCTTTGGTCATAAAATATTTGATCGCTTCCGCGCGCCGATCGGCTTTAATCAGCTTGCCAACCTGCTCGGTAAAATCGCTTGGCGGCTTCCGGTCCTCCGCTTTCACGATAAACGGCGGTTCATGCAGCGCCAGCCTTGTAATGCTGGAACCGCTTGCTGCCGCTTCGAGCGCAAGCACCGCTCCTGAGGATAATCCCCAGACATAAGCGGAACCGCCTGCTGCTTCAATAATCGCGTTCAAATCCTCGATCTCCCGTTCGATCGCATAAGAGGAAGCATCTCCGCTGTCGCCGCGGCCGCGCCGGTCATAATTGTAGACGGTGTAACGGCCGGACAACGCATTCGCAAGCTCCACCTGCCCCGGGAACTTCCGGTAGCTAAACGCCCCCGCTACCAATACGAGCGCCGGGCCGCGCCCTGTTTTATCGTAAGCAAT
This sequence comes from Paenibacillus glycanilyticus NBRC 16618, assembly GCF_004000805.1. GTDB lineage: Bacteria > Bacillota > Bacilli > Paenibacillales > Paenibacillaceae > Pristimantibacillus > Pristimantibacillus glycanilyticus. The sequence continues at coordinate 126,550 of NZ_BILY01000006.1, read as the reverse complement.
TTTGGTGCCGTCCTTCGAGATCACTGTGTTCATGTCATTCTCTCCTAACCATTGTTTTTGTGCTTCTTACTATAACGACGAACGCCAGACGGGATAATCGACATCGGTTATAAAAAAATTCAAAAAAGTTTTTCGGCAGGGAAATTGAGGCGGTTAACGAATCGTTCTCATGAGGTGATTGGGGATGAGCGAATTAACAATACGGATAGGCTGTGAAGCGGATTGGGAGCTGCTTGCCGGGATGAACAAACAGCTTATCGAAGATGAACGTCATGATAATACCATGACCGTAAGCGAGCTTAAGGAGCGAATGAGGCATTTCATGGGGACCGCATACAAGGCTTACCTGTTTGAGCAGGGTAATGCGCTTGTCGGTTATGCTCTCGTTGACCATACAAGGCAGCCCTTGTATGTACGGCAGTTCTTTATCTGCCGGGACCAGAGGCGGAACGGCTTTGGGAAATTGGCGTTCGGGAAGCTGGCCGCTCTATTAGACGCGGACCAGCTCGATATAGAAGTGATGTACGGGAACGAAGCCGCTTATGCGTTCTGGCAGTCGCTTGGTTTTCGAGAGAGGAGCATCTATATGAGGCTGGAGCGTTAGCTTTTAGAAGGAGTCGCTCCCGCAAAACGTGATATTCCACTTGCCTAGCTGCGGCATGACCGTTTGTGTCTCGCGGCTGGTCAACGCGCAAACTTGCCCCGGCTTATAACCTTCCCGAAGCACGAACGCTGCCGGTACCGTAATCGGCGGGCCGTCTGACTGAAACGTAAGCTGCGCGTGACCCTTGCATACGCAGCCATCGTCGTATTCGGCTTTGACCCGGGTATATTTCACTAACCGAAAAGGCTGGAGCTTCCGCAGACTCTCTTGGTCAAGGGGCTCTCCGAATAACCGGACTGCTTCATCGTACCGTTGATACTGAACAGCCTTGAAAAAACGCGCGGTATTCCGCTCCGCTTTCCATTTCTGCAACTCTACTTTTCCGTAATAACCGAGTAACAGCACCATCCAAGCCAATAAAATGAACAACACAATAAAACCGCCAAGCCTTCCAACCATCTTCATCCTGGGTCACCATCCATTATCCGACAAGTATAGTCCTAGACTTGCCGGATTAAAGGACATTCATCCCGCTTAGTGCGCGATATCAACCAGCTTGCCTTCAGAAGCTGCGGCCAGATCGGCACCGCTCAGGAATATCTGCAATCCGCGTTTTCCCGCGCTAATACTAATGAGCTCCATACCCATCACGGTTTCGTGCAAATAAAACGGGTAGCTCTTCTTCATTCCAAGCGGCGATACGCCACCTCGGATGTACCCCGTTAGGCCTTGAATCTCTTTTACCGCGACCATCTCTACTTTCTTATTGCCGCTGGCCTGCGCCAGGCTTTTCAGATTCAGCTCCTTATCTCCCGGGATGCAGGCCGCAATAACGCCGGTCTTATCTCCCCTCAGCACGAGGGTCTTGTAAAGCTGGTTAGAAGGAAGACCAACCTTGTCCGCAACGGTATCGACGTCCAGATGCTCCTCGTCCCACTCGTATTCGTGCAGCGTGTACTTAATATGTAAAGAATCCAGTTTGCGGCAGGCATTTGTTTTGTTCGACATGATAAAAAACCTCAATTTCTTCATATAGTCATAGATTGACTATACCAAGGAATTGAGGCAGAAACCAAGCTTATTCGGCATTACCTTTTCACTCGGTTTGCCGTCATGCTAACGAAACGTCATATCCTTATTTCGCGCTAAACGGCTGATTCAGAGCGCTAACGAAACGTCGTAACGCTATTCTACTAAAATCGGGCGAACTAGCCTGAAATGTCACAAATAACGTGTTTGTGTTTCGTTACAATGACAAAAGCCGCAATTTCGGGCAGATAACGTGTCAATGTTTCGTTAGCCGCTGAGCTAACACGTCTACAGAACTCAGCTAACAGAGTCGATGACGCCAGCTTACCTGCAAAGATATTATCAATGGAATAAATTAGAGCAAAATTGGAAAAATAATTCCAACCCCTACATTCTGCCGACCCGGAGATGATTTTATTCCATCGTTTATCCCGTATTTGCTCCTTATTATTGCTAGTTTAGTGTTTATCGCGCTCTCCTGGTTCAGAACAAAAAGCTTAAAGATCATTCCCTTCTATATTTGCATAGCCGGAGCGGTCTACATCTTGGAGCTTGTCATCTTTGTACTTCTTAACAGCTATAGCTATAAGCCCGGGCTACTCCGTAATTCGTTCTATGACAGCGCGATAGGCTCTATTGTATCGAACGGGTTTATCGTGCCGTCTATCTGCACCTTAATTGCCGCTTTTGGCATTCGCTTTCGGTGGGTTTTGCTTATTGCCGTGGGGTTTATGGGAATTGAACAAACCTTTATCTATTTAGGGGTTTTCATGCATCGTTGGTGGAAACTCATCTATACGGGAATAGGTTTAATTTTGCTGCCCATTATGGGGAAATGGCTCTGGAAAAGGCTAAGCCAAGGGAATCAGCCCTACCTGTTCCGTCTGATTATGCTTTATATCATTAATGTATCCCTGCAAGGAACATTCATGTCCGGCTTTCTGCTTCTTTTTCACCAAATTGGCTTCAGGCCCGGATGGTTTGAGGATCCCGCAAGAGATAATCTGGCCTTCGCTACCTTAATTGTCCATATCGATTCTGTCTTGTTTGCCCTGTTAATTTCCTTGCGGAGCCATTGGATCTGGAAAGCAATCGTCATTGGTTTGCTCGGCTGCGGCTACTGGTGGCTTAACCGGCGGGAAATTTTATATACATCCGGCATGGGACTGGTTGTCCTTATGCTCATGCTGCAAATTCTAGTTATTCAGCTGCTTGGCGGACTTCACCGGATTATTGCCGAGAAATCCTCCATGCGATTGCGAAGGGAGAACTGATCATTGAACCCCTCACGTAGGCCAATTGCCAAGCTAAGCCCGTTTGGCATTACTTCCATACATTCCTGCAATCCCTATATGGTCTGGTGGTGGTCGGCGGCTTTTCCCGGCTTCGGACATTTTTTGCTGAACCAGTATTTAAGAGGAACCTTCCTCACGTTATCGGAAGTGATATTCAACACGCTTGGCCATGTCAACGACGCCATCGTCTATACGTTATGCGGGAATTTCGCGGAGGCTTCAGCGGTTCTCGAACCAAGGTATGTGATTGGGTATATTATTATTTATTTCGTCGCGATGTGGGATTGCTATTGCTCCGCGGTCTATCAGAACAAGCTCTACCGGATTGCCAAGCTAAAAGACGCGCCTCTGCCAAGCATGAAGCTGTTTACGTCCGAGGTTCAATATCTCCAGCCTAAAAGTCCGTTAGCCGCAGCCGTCATTTCGCTGTTCTTTCCGGGCATGGGCCAACTGTATATTCATCGGATTGGTCTTGCCTTCTATGCGATGTTCTGGTGGTGGCTTTATGTTGTTTTGTCTCATATGCATGAATCGCTAGTCTATCTCCTGACCGGCAGGCTTTCGGAGTCAATCGCCGTTTTGCGTGCGCACTGGCTTTTATTCATGCCTTCCGTAATTGGCGGTTCCGTCTATCATGCCTTTATAAAAGCTAAAGAGTATAGTTTGCTTTTCAGCCTGGAGCAGCGCCAGCATCTGGCAGAACGTTATCGCTCCTCCGCTGTACAAATCTTTGGCAGGCCAGGTGAAAACAAATGATTATTATCGGTACCTTCACGCATTCCATCGAGCTTGAGCATGCGCTAACCAAACTGGAGAGTATCGGCATTGCCAGAGAAAGGCTTCTGGTCGTATGCATGGACAAGGAATCCAATACCTATCGATCCGAACAGCAGAGCCAAGCAAGTTCCCTTTCCACGGGGGTCGAGATTGGCTTGGCATGCGCCACGGCGTTGTCGGTCATTGGCACCAGCCTGGGATTCATATGGACATGGGGACCGGTTATATGGGGGCTTATCTTTGCCTTTATCGGCTTTGGTCTGGGGTTCGGAATCAATGCTATTTTCTTAAACAAGCACGCAACCCACAATAGGCACAAAGCGGAGGTTACCGTCATCGTACAATGCCAAGCCAAGCAAGCCGACGAGGTTCAACAAGTGATGTGGGCAAGCCGGGCTTTAACGGTTGGCCTTACGCAAGCCTCACCCGAATAGTAAGCGCAAAAAACAGCCTGCCGGTGGCAGACCGTCAATCGCGTTAATAATTAGGTACGGAAAATATCCTTGAAATCGATCCATCCAAGCGAATTGATCCGGACACCTTTTAACGAAGGATGGTAATCGGTATGAAATTTCATATGAAGGACAAAATGCACTTGTGCTTCGCCTTTAAGTCTCTCCTCAATAGCCGTGTAAATCGCCTTCCGGCTAGCCGGATCTTCGCTTGCCAGCGCCTGATCGAAGCTTTCCATCGTCCAGATCGACAGCTCCGGGCTCATCAGCTCCTTCAGAAAGCTTCCCTCCTGCTCGCAGCCCTCAATGAGACTTACGTCCTCCTCCGGAAATACAAGCGCATGGAACAGCAGATCAATCTCATCCAGGACATGATGAATCGTATAAGGCGCCTCAATACGGACCTCGACGGGAATACCCGCGCGGCGGCAGCGATCCGCAATCCAATTCACATCCTCGGCATGACCCGGATGAGAGCATAAGGACATCGGCTCTCCGGCATACCCTGCTTCAAGCAGCAGTCTGCTGGCTTCCTCCGGTTCCAGACTATCCTTATCCGGTTCATAAGCGGTCATTAGCTCGGGGAAAAATCCTCTTGCCGGAAAATCCCTATAACCGGACAATTCCCGGATCATGGCATGGCGGTCAATAAGCCGGTTAACGATACGGCGGAAGGTCTCGGACCTCTGCGGACCAGCCTTCTTCATATTCCAGCTTAGCAGACTGGTGCATAAGCTCCTCGATTCGATTTGAATCCAGCCGTTCTCCGCCGTTACATCCCTAAGAGTCGGGTCGCAGATCAACTGCTGCCAGCTGGTCATTCCGGCTTTTATAGCTTCCGTCTGCGGCACATGAACGATCTCTACCTGATCCAGATGGGCACGGGATTGATAATAATGCGGGTTTGCTCCCAGCAGCAGCCTGCCGTCCTTCCACTCGTCAATCTGAAACGGTCCGGTACCGGAAGGCAGCTTCCAGAACTGCTCTTCGCTTAACCCCAGCAAGCCCGCTGGCAGTATCGCCATCACATTCGAAGACGCATATTTCAGAAACAGCCAATTTGGCCGAACCAGACGAAACCTTACTATCCGCTCTGATACGGCTTCCACCTGCTCCAGGGAACGCATAATCCAGCTGTTGCGCTTGCCTCCGTTCCTCAGACGCTCCGCCGTAAATACAACATCCTCCGCCGTAAGCTCATGTCCGCCATGAAAAAGGACGCCTTTCCGCAGATGGAAGGTCCATACGGTTGCGTCTTCATTATGCTCCCAATAATGCGCGATAGCGGGCTTAATCTGTCCGGTCGATTCATCCAGCAGGACAAGCCGGTCGAAAATCTGCTGAATCATATGCGAGCATAAGGAATAGACAAAATCAGCCGGATCAAGCGTCATAATCGTCTTGAAAATCGGGAGACGGAGCACATCCGCTTCCTTCCCCGGCTGTCTTCGGAAGCCAAAGCTGCCGCTCATCCATTCCATAAACTTCTCGTTCGCTCCTGTCCCTTCTCCATAGGATTGGAGGAGATGGAACGCCTTATTGTATTCGCCGTCCTCCGCATACCGCCTCGACAGGTCAAGGAGCAGCTTCTCCCGATCTTCCCGAAACGTAATTTGCGAACGGTTGCCTCGGCCCCGTCCCGCCTGCCAATCGATCAGTCCTTCTTCCGTCAGCTTCCGGATTACCAGCTTGGCATTACGCTCCGTGCAAAATAAAGCTTCTGCCACCTGCTCCAGGGACGCCTCTGCCGTAGCGCCTGCTCCGGGCGCGCCGGCAAACCGGTTGTATAGGGTCAAATAACGTTCCAATGCCAGCACTATTCCTCACCTCGCTAAAAGGGGAAATCTATTGCAAATATTCTACACTTTTTACCTCTTTGTTTCACCTGCATAATGAAAACAAGAAAGCAAATACTTCAACCGTTTAAAGGGGATGTTGAAATGCCGTACAATTACAACGATTATCACACCGTCGACCAACTGCATAAAATGCGCCAGGCTGAGCTCGACCACGCCATTCGCTCCGGACGTTACGTCAAATACGACAGCGATTTAAAAAAAGACCGCCGCAAAGGATTCCTTACTCCGCTGCTGCATGTGATGAAGCCGCTCACCTGGAGGAAAAGATGATTCCCTGCTGCAAATGAAAAAGGACCATCCTATACCGAGGAGGGTCCTTCGCTTTTGCCGCCGCCAAGCCGAAACTTCCGGGAGAGCCATCGCTGCTCCAGAAATCGCTCGTATAACCCGATACTCATCATCAGCCACGCCGCGCTGACCAAATAACCGCCAACCACATCGCTTGGATAATGTACCCCAAGATAAATTCTGCTGATCCCGATCATGGCTATAATCACGATTCCAACCAAGATCACAACCGCCCGCATCCATCCATGCTTCAAATGCTTCCACAGGAAATAAATCGTAATGCCGTATAACGTAAAGGCCGACATGGAATGCCCGCTTGGAAAGCTGAAGCCCGACGCCTCAATAATCCGGTTAATGTCCGGTCGTGCACGATGAAAGATCGTCTTGAGCACCAGATTCAGCAATGCCGAGCTCACGATCACGCCTAAATAGAAGATAAGCTCTCTCCGGTAGCCGATAAACGCAAATAGCGTTGAAAAGGCAATTACAATAAGGATGACCAGATATTCCGACCCGAGCTCGGTAAATACTCTCATAACGACCGTCATGGCATCGGAACGCACGCTTCGAATGGCGTCCGTCACTTTATTATCAAAAGCAGCAATCCTCTGTCCGCTCACAAGCTGCGCGATCCATCCGAACACGAACAGAATCAGGACCGTGAATATAAAGGACCTCAATAGTACCTTGTTCTGCTCCTTAATTGAACTTGAACTCATCCCAATCGCTCTGCTCCCTTCCCTTTTATTCCTAGTATACCCCTTATACGCCAGGATCAAGTGCCGGGTAGCACGGTAAACCGTAAAAGTATGCCGGTCCATTAGGTATCAGGGAGATTCCAGAATAGGCAGCAGTTTTTTCGTATTCTCCTTTGTCACTTTTCCGTATTTGGACTGCCCTTCAATTACTGCTTCCAAGCGGTCTTTCTGCGGGGAAATCCATATCGCGTATGTAGCTTGCTCGTAACTGACGGTTGAATCCCTATTAATGGTTCGAATTTTGTAATCCGGCTGCCGGGACATGGATACTTCCGCGTTTTCCCAATCGACATGAGATAAAAGATCCATCACCATCGTTACCGTTTCTTTATCTTCGATTTTCTTATAAAGCGAGTAGTCTTTTCCTTCCGATTTGCTGAGATGAAGAATCAGGTCAGGCTCTGCCGGAGCTTCGGTTACTTCTTTGTCCTGGCAAGCAGCTAAGATCATCGTTACGAGCAACAAGACAGCAAACAACAGCTTTTTCATAGCATTCCCTCCCTCTTAATGATGTTGACGGGGACATCCGGGATTATGTTGCAAAGCCTATTTCGAAAAAACTTTTAAATATTCCTTTACAGGAATATTCCCTTTGGTGTATATTTAAATCAACAACCGGAGAGACTGACGCATAAAGAGGTGAAAGGCATGTCAGGACATAATCCGGGCTTGGATATGACGACGTTAAGCGCATTAGCTGAACCAAATCGGAAGCTTATTGTCGAGCTGCTGCGTGACGGTCCCCTGACAGTAGGAGAAATCGCCGACAAGCTGAGGATCAGGCAGCCTCAAGCTTCGAAGCATCTGAAAGTGCTTAGCGAACACGGCATTGTAGAAGTGAAGGCGGAGGCAAACCGCAGGTTTTACAAGCTCCGGCCAGAGCCCTTCCACTCGCTTGATTCATGGGTGAACTCCTTCCGCCGGATCTGGGAAGAGCGTTACGATAACCTGGAGAACTACCTGCGGGAGCTGCAAAGCAAAGAACAGTTACCAAGTCCCAACAACCATATTGAGGAGGAATTAAAATGACAAATGCAATCGTATCAAGAGTAGAGAATGACAATGTACTGGTGCTTGAGCGCGTATTCACAGCACCGCGCGAGCTGGTGTTCAAGATGTTCAAGGAACCGGAGCATCTGAAGCGCTGGTGGGGACCACGCGGCTGGGAGGTGCCTGTATGTACAATCGATTTCCGTCCGGGCGGCATTTGGCATTATTGCATGAAGTGCATGGATCAAAGCCAAGGCGATTTCTACGGCATGGAATCGTGGGGCAAAGGCGTATACAAAGAAATCGATGAGCCGAACAGCTTCAGCTACACGGATTATTTCTCCGATGCGGAAGGCAATATTAATGAAGAATTGCCTGCTACCGATATCGTTTTGGAATTTGTTGATCTGGGAGATGGCACAACAAAGCTGATCAACCGTGCCGTGTATGCTTCGGGCGACGCCCTGAAGACGGTTATGGACATGGGGATGCTGCAAGGCATTTCGGAAACTTGGGATCGTCTGGAAGAAGCATTGCAAGCAGCGAAATAAGCCGTATAGAGGAAAACGCGTTGAACCTTTGGTTCAACGCGTTTCTTTTCGTCCGTATACCGCCCATACCCTGCCCTCCCCTTCTGCATAGGCTAATATCGGGGGAAAGTGATGAACGCTTGGGCGGGGTGAGCACTATTCATGGGGAACAACAAAAACAACAAAAACAACAACAACAATAGCAACAACGGTCAAAGCGGAAGCAACAAAGGCAGTAGCAAAAGCAAAAGTAATAGCAAAAGTAATAGCAATAGCAAAAGCAATAGCACAACTAACAGTAACGGCAATCAAATTGGTGACTCCTTGGATCTTATCGCCGCCCGGCTAGGGTATATCGGTACCATTATCTCTACAATAGGGGACGGCGTGCAAACAATAGCAGCAGGCATCGCCCTTCGGCAGCTGGAAGAGCAGAACCTCGCCGAAACGCGGGCCGAGGTCGATCAATTCAGACAAACCGAAAACATCCAGCAGCAGGTTGATTTTTATATCAATGAATTAATTCAGATTCGGAAGATGATTAAATGATATCCTAACGATCCATCTTCGATTTAATCTCTTCCATCATGCGTCCGGGCTCATCGGCCCTGAATATAATTGTTGTGACATATTTGCTTCTGCCATAGGAGGCTTTCATTAGCACCGGCTCTTTCAGAGTAAGCTCGACCTGAGGCGAATCAATCTTTAACAACGCGTAGCAGGTATCCTTCGGAATGCCCAATCCCCTATCCGTCGCTTTCTTCACTGTCATAATGTTCGAAAGCTCTGTTGCCGCATCATATTGAAAGCCAAGGCGGATTTTAAGGGATCCTTCCTTTAGTCTGTGAGGCTTGAATCTAACCGAATTATAGAGACCTGTCATATAGAGCAGCGCGTACAAATTTAAGATGGTAAAAATCCATGCCGCGGCTTTATTCCACTGCGCAAGAAGGAAATGAACAAACAACCCCTCTGCGAGGATAAGGATGGAGAATACGATAATAAAGGTTTTGATTTGGGAGGTTTTATGATAGGAAAAGACCCCCTGCCGTTCCTCAGGCTTCCGGAACCAAACCACGACAGAAAAGTACAAGACGTTGATTTCAGCCATGACGATTTCCAGAAGCAAGCCTTTTCCCAGCTTTGATTCAAGCACCGCTCTAATCGACTCAAGACTGTCATGACCCTGAGCGGATTTCCTGTAACGGATGGCCGCTCTAACAATGGAGTACACCACAAAGCCAATCAGGAGTAATTCAATGACAGGCAGGAACCGCAGCCAATCTTGCACAGAGAACACCTCGCAGCATCGTTATCTTTCTCCTATTCCATGCCGTATCGCTAATTCCTTGAAGCCCTTGTTACAGAATGAAGTCTATTCACTAAAAAAACAGGGACAACCTATGTCCCTGCTTCCATAAAGATCTATGATGGTTAATCATTCATGCCGTTTACGAAAATTCCTTTTCGAAAAGGCCCGTCCGATATTATGATCGGATGGGCCCTTCGTCATCAAAGCAAGGTCAAATCACGTTGAGTTGAACATTAATATTGCCGCGGGTTGCTCTCGAATACGGACACACTTGATGCGCCGCTTCGGCAAGCTCCTGAGCCTGGGCGCGTTCCACGCCAGCCAAGGTAATATCAAGCGTAACAGCAAGCTCGAAATTATCCTCCGCATCCTTGCCCAACGTCACATGCGCCGTTACGGATGTGCTGTCCGGCTTGATTTTTCTTTCCCGGCACACCAGATTCAGCGCACTCTCGAAGCATGCGGCATAACCGCCCGCAAACAGCTGCTCCGGATTGGTTGCTCCTCCCGGTCCTCCGAGCTCCTTCGGATGAAGCACGTTGACGGCCAGCAGACCATCATCCGATTCGAGACGGCCGTTACGGCCTCCAACCGCTTTTACGCTAGTTTTGTACAGCTCTTTTGATATCATTCGTATTCCCTCCTATCCATGCGGTAGTATTGCCTATTCAGAACAAATTTACCCAATTTCTTCATCGTTGTATCAAGACTTTTCAAGCCTACCGTGATACAATCTACGAAAACTATGGAAATACAGGACAAAGGAGAGAACGAATGAAGAGGTTGGCAGCAGATTCGATGCTGTTCCGAAGCAGGGGCAGTATTGATTCCGGGAAAGTATCTTTTATCGAATTGTTTTTTGACTTGATTTTTGTCTTCGCCGTTACCCAGTTATCCCATTCCTTTCTGAAAAATTTCACTCTGGAAGGAGCCATTCATCTCGGTATTCTGACGATGGCGATCTGGTGGGTCTGGATTTTTACAGCTTGGGTCTTGAACTGGCTTAATCCAGAAACGAAACGCGTCCGGTTTATGCTTATTGCGCTTATGCTGGTGGGACTTATTATGTCGTCATCGCTGCCGGAAGCTTTTGAGAAAACGGGAATTTATTTTGCATGTGCCTATACCTTGTTCCAGGTGGGAAGAACCGCTTATACCGTCTGGGTTCTCCGGCATGGCTCAACCGAGCTTCGGATTAATTTTATCCGGATATTCAGTTGGCTGGCTTTTTCGGGAATTTTCTGGGTTGCCGGAGGAATTGCGCATGAAGAGAACCGACTTGCTTTGTGGTGCATCGCGTTATTCATTGAATATCTTTCTCCTTCGATGGGCTTCTGGACGCCGAAGCTTGGAAAAACCCCTACCACCGTCTGGGATGTGGAAGGCTCCCATATGGCCGAGCGATGCGGATTGTTTATTATTATCGCGCTTGGCGAATCCATTCTGGTTACGGGGGCAACCTTCGCCGAGCTCGAATGGGATATGCTCACGTTGGGGTCTTTTGCCGCCGCTTTTGTCAGTACGGTTACTATGTGGTGGATCTATTTCAACATGACGTCTAAGACCGGCCATCATTTTATTTCGCATTCCGAGGACCCGGGCAGAGTTGCCCGTTCGGCTTATACGTATACCCATCTGCTTCTGGTTGCGGGCATCATCCTGTCGGCCGTAGCGGACGAATTGGTGCTCGCGCATCCGACGGGACATATCGAGCTTAAGACAGCGCTTGTTATTATGGCGGGTCCCGCTCTCTATTTGCTTGGCAATATGCTGTTCATGCGGATCGCAGCCGGTGTTGTATCGGCATCGTATACGGTTGGAATCATCGTACTCGTTGCTTTGTTCCTGCTCTACAGCTTCATCCCACCGTTGTTCTTATCCGTCCTTGCAACGCTTACGCTTGTTGGCGTCGCTGTATGGGGCTCCATCTTTACCAACCGGCTTTGCCAGGCGCCGCTTCCTGTACAGCATAAGAACGGGACGCGTTAAAACCCTAACGAAACTACATCACGCTAATTGCCCGAATTCGATGCGATTAAAAATGTAACGAATCCTTATATCGCTATTTGCTGCTTTGAAGCTAGTTTTAGCCTGATATCGCTAAATAACGTTACCAGGTTTCGTTAGCCTTTAGAATCAGCGAATTATCGCGAAATAAGAATACTGCGTTTCGTTAGCGAAACAGCCGTCGGCAAACACAAAAAAAGGCCGCCCCATCGTCATTTCAATGACTCATGGGGCGGCCTTTTTTAATGGGGAGGCAATATTTGCTCTTTATAATACCGGAAAGAGCCAGCGGTCCATCGGTCGCCCGACTTTGTCATCACCACTTCTACTGTTGAAGCGTAGTAGTCGCGAGTATCATTCCATTCCGAATTATAGCGGGCTGTATATTGATTTAGCCCGTTCCAGGTTACATACTCGTTCACGAAAAACCCGTCCGTCTCCTTCAGGAACTGCTTTCTTTCCTTCTTCCCTGCGACTGCACCGGCTGCTATTTTCAAAGCGTCGGCATTCTTCAAAGGGGCGGTCTGAACAAGGAAATGCGCCGAAGAAGCCTGCAAATAATTGTTCTCCCATAGGATGGTATCCTGCTCAAAGAAAGTCTCGTTAAATTCCCTGAACTGAACGTAAACCCGATTATTAAACAGCTTTACAAACGGGCCGACCTATGCTACGAATACTGTTCCGTCCTTCTCCACCGTTGCGGTTTGCGTCTTCTGATTCCAGCCAATCTTCGCGCCAATGGCGTCTCCGGCTGCCCTAAGCGGCATAAACACTCTCCCGCTCACCAACTTGCCATCCAATACCGTTAATGGAATTCCCGTATCTTCAGCGTAAGTAGCTATAGGGTTAAGCAACAGACTGATTCCTGCCAATCCGGCTAGAATCTTGATTTTAGTTTTTTTCATAGCGCCTCCTAATGTAGGTTAAATTAAGAGTTTAATCCAATTATTATATCTATTTTCTATTACCCAAACAATGGAGCAAGGGATTCATCATTTTACCTGTTGAAAATAATTTTTAAATTCATTTCAGTTCCATTTAAGGTACCGTGACCATAATGGGTCCTGTAAGACAACCTACAAGCCCTAAGGAGGCAATGGAAATGAACAAATACTTAAAGACAATCGGGATTACAGCTACTTTGGCGGTTATGGTTCCGCTAAGCGCATTTGCAGCATCAAGCACAACTTCGACCACAAGTCCTTCAAATACCGCGCAAGTTCAGACGGATACCACTAAGCAAATAGACGGCAAACATGGCCGCGGCGGTATCGGAGGCAACTTCGTCTCCGACTCCGTACTTACTCTGCTTAAGCTTGATCGTGACACGCTTAATGAGAAGCTTGCTGCAGGCAGCACGCTTGCGGATATCGCCAAAGAGCAGGGCGTTTCCAATGATGATTTGAAAGCAGCGCTGACAACCGCCTTTGAACAACGCCAGTCGGACGAAAAATCCCAGTTCACCGCAAATCTGGACAACCTGATTAACTCCGATCAAATTGCCCAAGGACGAGAAGGACGCAGAGGAGGACGCGGTTTGGGACAGAACCTGGATACCGTTGCTACGGCATTAAATATGACGGAGGATGAACTGAAAACAGAGCTGCAGGCAGGCAAAACAATCGCAGATATCGCTAAAGCGAAAGGAGTTAGCACGGATTCCATAGTTAACGCGCTCGAAACTGCGATTCATGCACAAATCGATCAAGCCGTCACCGACGGCAAGCTGACGGCCGATGAAGCCGCAACGAAGAAAGAAGGTACTGCCGCGCAGGCTCAAAGCATAGTAAACGGCGAGTTCCAGCCTAAAGGCGATGGCGGTCACCGCGGAGGTGCAGCAAAACCGAAGGATCAAGCAAGTACGGACAGCGCGACAACTTCGGATACCAACGCTTAATGAACAAAAAGCCCCGCTATCATTGTAGATGATAACGGGGCTTTCACGTTATTAACTTTTTATTGAATTCGCCCTTCGCTCAACAAGCTAATGGCTTTGTCCATGCGTCGCTGCCTCGTTTCAGCGGTCTTTGCTTCCTCAATGTTAAGAATGAAACGCCGCCTATTGCTGTAAGACAATCCCTCAAAAAACCGCTTCGCTTCTAGCTGCTGTTCGAGTGCCCCGTAGAAATCCTCCGGAACAACAAGCTCTCTGGGCTCGTTATCCAACTCTATGTTCACTTCAACCTCTTCGCCTGCCGCAACCCCGGCTGCTGCTCTCACTTCTGCGCTAACCGGCATCATATATTTTCCGCCCATGGATCCCACCGTTGTACGGTAGGTATACTCACCGAGCGTAACGCAAACAGCCGGACGCTTGCTTGAACCAAGACTCTCTATAACCTCCGCGGGAACTTCAATGCCCGTGGCTGTCTTTTTGCTTAGCTCGATCGTAGCGCGAAACTTCATGCTTTCTATTCCTCCTCGCCCTTCTTAACGACGTCCAAATCCTTGGCCACAATCCAACCATTCATTCCGTAAGAGGAGTAAAGATTAAAATATTTATATCCGCTCTCAGTCAGCTTTTGCTCCAGCTCGTCTAATGTTTCGTAAGCAGTTGGCCAACCGTGATTCTTGCCGTTCTGCAGGATTTCAATGTTCCCTGCAATAAAACTGGAAATGTTAGATACGGTCATGGCAAGAACAATACTGCCTTTCAACTGATGCTCAAAATGATGGCAACTTACTTCTTTTAATACAATATCAACTTCCTTTAAGGATGACTGGTCTCTTGTATGAATCACTATTTGTTCATTCTGCAGATCGACCGTATACGATAAAATGACATTGTCATGAATCAATAGATTCTCCTCCTTAAAACGGAAATTTACTTATCTATTTCTTCCATTCTTATGGCCTGTATTCCTTCTGTTGGTTACCTAGCTTTTGGGGAGAACAACAAAAAAGCCGCCTCAATCCCGGCAGCTCAACTTCTTACTGTATCCTAGTCCTCTTTATCTTCCGTCTCGTCTTCACTCATTCTGTATTCCAGAACATCACCCGGCTGGCAATCCAGCGCCTTGCAAATGGCATTTAAGGTTGAAATCCGAATGGCTTTAGCCTTGCCGTTCTTCAGAATCGACAGGTTCGCCATCGTTATTCCAACACGCTCCGAGAGCTCTGTCACGCTCATCTTCCTTTTGGCCAGCATTACGTCAACGTTAATTATGATCGCCATGTTATTTCACCTCAGATCGTTAAATCATTTTCTGATTTTATATCGATGGCATTTTTGAGAAGCTTCTGAAGAACAGCCGCAAAGACTGCAATTACGAGAGACGCGAAGATAATAACCAAACCGATGACGATCAGGCCAGGAGCGTCGTCCTTCTCCGCAATGAGATAAACGAAAGGTTCAGCTGCCGCATACAAAATGCTAATCGCAATCGCGCAGTACTTAATATTTTTCAACGCCTTCACGGATAATTCGGAGAATGCCTGGTTCTTATCGATATAGCCGAGCAGCTTAAATGCCTGATACAAAGCCATATAAAAAGGTATCGCCGAAAGATACATCGCGATGATAATCGGATATACCCAACTGTCCGGCCAAGCTTCCCTAGCCTCTTTCATTATTGCAGGCAACCCTAAAATACACAATGCAAGAACCGGAAGCCCCATCAGAAACACGGTCACCTTCAAAAAGAGCGTTGTTCCCCGTTCCACTAACATGCACCTCACTTCATTATTGTCGTTCTGAATGTAACACATCATTTATCGTTTTACAATATATTTTACTCGTTTTAGAGAAAATCATCATGCTTGCTTAGCGAGTTTCCGCACAAAAAAGCAGCCATCGGATGATGGCCGCCCATATATCACTTGCTTGGCTTCCAGACATATTTGCCTTGTTTGTTAATATAGCCATTACGGTAACTGGCATTTGCATAATTATCGGAGCCATCGTTAATTTGGACACTAGCTAATCCATTATGAAATGGCTCCGCATAATCAAATTGCGGTTTAACGACAAGCTTGCCCTGACTGTCGATAAATCCCCACTTGCCGCTGTAGCCTGCTTCTACCTCAATAGCTGCCAGACCCTCGGCAAAAGGTTCCGCATCGGTGTATTCAGCGGGAATAACTAGCCTCCCCTCTTTATTGATAAAACCCCATAGCGACTCCCCGTTCACCTCTTGCATCACGGGGGCAAGACCGTCATGGAACGAATTTGCTTCTGCGAACTGCGGCTGAATGACATACTTGCCAGTCGTATCAATAAATCCCCATTTACCATTCTTATCTTCAACCGCTGCGAGGCCCTCTTGAAACTGCAATGCCGTGTTAAAACGATAATTTATTTTTACATTTCCGTTCTTGCCAATAAAGCCATAGGCTTCGTCTTTATTAACGGCCGCCAAGCCTTCTTGAAAGTACGACATGCCATCCGAGAAGTTATATTTGTACTGAGGTTGAACTGTAAATTTCCCCTCAGTGTCAATAAAACCCAAACGCGGTTTTTCTTTGCCGAAACCAATATAGTTGGTGATAACAGCCGCTCTTCCCTCTGTAAAGCCATACGATAAAAAATCGCCAATGGAGAATAACTGTTTACCGGATTTATCAATGTATGAAGTATCAATGACGTCGTTCCCTTTATATGTAACAACAGCTGCCTTCCCCTCAAGATAGTCCATTGCATAATCGTATTTTATCGGCACCACGACTTGGCCTTGAGTATTAATATAGCCGAATTTTGTTTGTCCTCCCTCTCCTTTCCTTACTAGCGCGCGGCCTTCAGAAAAGTCATGCGCATCATCGAACCGCGGCTTAATTTTAACCTTACCGTTTATGTCCATATACCCGAATTTTCCGTTTTGCTCGATTAAAAACAATGGCTCGTTCTTAAAAGGAAAAGCAGCTGCCGTCAAAAAGGAAGTACAGCAGATTAGGCTTACACCTACTACTAATAAAGAAAAACTTTTCCTCACGTATACACGCTCCTGTTCATTAGTTACTCCAATTAATTCGAGAACAGGTATTATTTTCCTGCAATCGAAAAACAGACTGTCCAATTAAGGACAGCCTGTCGATTATTTTTCCGCTAATCCTCTATCCAAAAAACAAATCCAAAATGTTGGAGCCGGCTGAGGATTCCTTATTGTAAAATTCGGAGTATCCGCAGTTTTGCGCAGTACACAACGAGAAACTGGTTATGCTGGATATCAAACATTTTGGAGAAGCCGGTCCCGGTCATGGCTACTTCCTTCGTTCTTGCATTTTTGCTTCCGCATTTGACGCAACCTTTTTCAGTCTATATCCTAACGAAACTACATAACGCTATTTGCTCCAAAATAGCGGCTTTCAATTTCTAAGGAAACGTCATATCGCTATTCCCCATATTTCCCCATCTTTTCGCCTCGAAACAACCAAATAACGATATGACGTTTCGTTAGATTCTTAAATAGGTCTTTTTCCGCTAAATAAGCATACACAGGTTCGTTAGAGCAGTAGCAGTAGCAATAGCAAGAGCCGGACAGACAAAAAAAGACGCCGTCCTCCATCGAGAGGACAGCGCCCGGCAACACCAACCAACCGTTAACTGCGATTAAAGACGACCAGCTTCAGCTCGGTCATATCTTCAATGGCGTACTTAATGCCTTCGCGGCCAAGGCCGCTTTGCTTAATGCCGCCGTACGGCATTTGGTCAACACGGAACGTCGGAATGTCGTTGATCATCACTCCGCCTACCTGCAGCTGCTCGGAAAGATCTAGCGCCGTCTTCAGATCATTCGTATAGAGGCCGGCCTGCAGCCCGAATTCGGAATCGTTCACCTTCTCGACCGCTTCCTCCAGGGTATTTACTTTGTTCACAAGAACAACCGGGGCGAACACTTCCTTGCAGGATACCTGCGCATGGGGAGGAACGTTCAGCAACACGGTCGGCAGCACGATGCCGCCTTCCGCTTTACCGCCGCAAGCGACGGTTGCGCCAAGCTCACGCGCCTCCTCCATCCATTCGAGCGCACGCGTGACATCCCGCTCCGAGATCAATGCCGATACGTCGGTTGCCGGATCAAGCGGATCGCCGACTTGAAGCTTCCGCACCTCTGCCGTAAAACGTTCCACGAATTCTTCGAATACATCTGCCAGCACATAGACTCGCTGCAATGAAATACATACCTGTCCCTGGTAGGAGAATGCGCCAACTGCGGCGCGGGCGGCTACGGCCTCGATAGGAACGCCCTTATCGATAATAAGCGCAGAGTTCGAACCAAGCTCAAGCGTTACCCGCTTGATGCCAGCCATTGCGCGAATGCTTGCACCAACAGCCGCGCTGCCCGTAAAGGTAACCATGTTCACCCTTGGATCCTTCACGATAGCTTCGCCCAGCAGACGGCCATCGCCGGTAATCACGTTAAGCGCTCCATCCGGCAGACCCGCTTGCGCAAGCAGCTCCGCGATAAAATACGCGGACAGCGGCGTTTGCGGCGCGGGCTTCAGCACGATCGTATTCCCCGACGCAATCGCCGGCCCAAGCTTGTGGGCAACCAGATTGAGAGGAAAGTTGAATGGCGTTATGGCGCCAACGACTCCTATAGGCTCGCGAACGGTATACCCAAAGCGGCCTTCGCCGCCCGGCACCGCATCCATAGGAATCGTCTCTCCATGAATGCGCTTCGCTTCTTCGGCAGCGATTTGATAAGTCTGAATCGTGCGGTCAACCTCCGCATATGCAGCCTTAAGCGGCTTGGCCGCCTCCAGCGCGACAAGCCGCGCCGCCTCTTCCCGGCGCTCGGCCAGCAGCCGCGCAAGCTTTTCCAGAATAGCGGCACGCTTGTGGGCCGGCATTTTACGCATAACTGCCTTGCCCTCTACCGCAGCTTCAATAGCCAGATTCGCCTCCGCCAATCCGGCGTCCGCAATCTCGGCAATCGCCTCCTTAGAATAAGGCGCATAAAGCGTCGTATAGGTTGCCGTCTCGATCTCTCGTCCGCCGATAAGCAGCTTTTGTCTCTTCATTGCCATCACTCCTTTGCTCTAAACCTTACAGGATAACATTCGATAAATATTGCTCGGGTGAACGGCCTATCACGGCTTTGAAGTCTTTGCTGAAATGCGCCTGATCGTGATAACCCAACTCAACCGATAACCCGGCCAAATCCTGGGTTTGCCCAAGGTCCATCGCTTCCGCGGCATTTTGCAGCCGGAACAACCGGATCACCGACTTCGGATTTACTCCGACGTACTTGGCGAACAATCGTTGAAGCTTCCGGATGTTTATGTCAAAAAACTCGCAGACCTGCTCTACCTTGGTTATACCCTGGTTGCCGGCCGCATAATCGATAATCTGATTGACTAGCGTAATTTGCTCATCATAAGGCGGAAGCCTCTTTGTCAGAAGCCGCTCGACCACTTGAATCATCCGCTGGTCATGATCCTGCTCGGCGAGTACAAGCTCTTCAAGCTCCGAGCCTTGTATTCCAAGCACGGTCTCCACCTCTATGGGTCTTCCCGTCAACTCGGACAGCTCTCTATTCACAAACGGATAAAGTCCGCCCGGGCGGAACTTCACGCCAAAAACAATTCCGCTTCCGCTCAGCAGGTAAGAGAACTTCTCTTTGCCTGGCCCGTAGAAAAAGGTTTTGCCCTGCTCCACCACCAGATTGGCACATGGATTCGGTACAACATGCTGCCAATAGGAATCATTCTGTTCCAGATTCCACTGAACCATCCAGTAATGCTTGATAAAAGGCGACAATACCTCCGAAGCCGGATAACGTTCTAGCCGGAATTGGTCCCCTGCTCCGTATAATCCGAGAACGCCCATGCTGGGCCGGGTTTGCGGTTGGCTCATCCCTTCACTCCTGTTCCTGTCGCGTTTTTACAATACTTAGAAAAAGGCCTCATCTATAATGAGTTTACCACAAGCATAGAAGAACCTATTGTGGGAATTCTTTTTTAGGAGGATCACTTAAAGATGGAACTCAACTATGTATTCTATATTAACGCCTCGCCTGAGCAGGTGTGGCAGACGCTTGTCAGTCCCGAAGGAACCCGGAGTACCTTTTTCGGAACTGTCCTGAACTCTTCCCTGGAGCCTGGCTCATCCTTCGAATACGTTGGCCCCGGAGCGGACGGCGAGAATACGGTTCATGTATACGGCACAATACTGGAGGCGGACCCGGGCAAAGTGCTCAGCTATCTGGAGCATCCGGGCCCTTCTTACAGGGACAATCATGCCGAGCTTGAATCGCGCGTGACCTTCACTCTGGAGACGGTAGGCTCATGCACCAAGCTGACGCTCGTTAATGATCAATGGACGCCGGACCACCCTTCCTTTGCGAATTCGAAAGAACACTGGTGGATGATGCTCAGCAACGTTAAGACGTACACGGAAACGGGTAAAACGCTCGACTTCGGCTGGTAATAAGCAAGCGTAAACGGCTGTATTCTTCAAAGCCGGCGAGAACAAGCATAGGACAAAAATGGCTGTCGGGGAAACCCGACAGCCATTTCGCTATTATTTTGACAGCTTGCCCTTCCATGCGCTAATACCGCCTTGCAGGTGGGCAAGATCGCTGTATCCGTTTTTGCGCAGCACTGAGGCCGCGTTTTTGCTTCTCATCCCGCTACGGCAGTAGAGCAGCAGCGTTTTATCCCGCGGAATATCGCCAAGTCGGCGGGAGAGCTGGGACAAGGGAATGTTCCGTGCGCCGGGAATAAATCCGCCCTTGAATTCTCCAGGCTCCCGGACATCAATAATCATCGCTCCGTACTTAACGCTTTCTTCCTTAAACGCTTCGGCATTCAGGTTTCTCAAGCCTTTGGCCGGTTTCATGCGGGTATAGGCAAACCATGCGATCAGCACGATAATGACAATATTGATAAGGGTCCCCGTACTCATTAGACCAGCTCGCTTGTCCAGGCGTTTAATCCGCCCGTCATATTCACAACGTTAAAGCCCTTTTCGCTTAATAATTCGCAAGCCAGCCCGCTTCGGTTGCCGCTGCGGCAGATCATAATGATCTCCGCGGAAGAGTCGAGCTCATGCAGCCGTTCGCCAAGCTGGCCAAGAGGAATATGCTTTGCTCCTTCAACATGGCCTGCCGCCCACTCGTTAGGCTCGCGGACATCCACCATATACAATGTCTCACCTTGCTTAAGCTTCTCGGCCACTTCTGCCGGCGAAATCGTTTTAGTTACTTGAAATGCCATAACGATTCTCCTTTTCTCATATTCGATCGGAAAGCATCAGCGGCTCTTTACTAGCAGCTCTACCGCTTCCTGTACAATTTTACTCGTATCCTTATTGCCTGCGGCTTGCTCAGCGAGAATGCACTGCTGCAGGTTCTCCGCGACAATCTGCGCAATCGCCTTATCCGATGCGTTTCGTATCGCAGACAGCTGCGATACAACGTCCTTGCAGGATTTTCCTTCCTCCATCAGACGAAGCACGCCTCTGATTTGCCCTTCAATTCTTCTTAATCTGGTTTTCATCGCATCTGTATAGTTGTAATCCATTTTCAATCTTCCTCTCTATATCATACCGGTATAGGTATAGTATAGAGCAAATTTCTTCTATACTAACACCTTTAAATGAAAAGATTTACTTTCGCATCAACCGCATCTCCGAGATAAGCCGCTACGCCTGCGTATTCCAGTCCGTCAATAAGCTCTTCCTTTTGCAGACCGAGCAGGTCCATCGTCATCGTGCAGGCGACAAGCTTAACGCCTTGCTCTTGAGCCAGCTCAATTAGTTGCGGCAGAGATAAGGCATTATGCTTCTTCATCACATGCTTGATCATTTGCGGTCCAAGGCCGCCAAAATTCATTTTGGACAACCCCAGCTTCCGGGCGCCTCGCGGCATCATCCAGCCAAAGGCTTTTTCCAGAGGACCTTTGCGCGTCTTGACGACCTCGTCTTTCCGAAGCGTGTTTAGACCCCAGAACGTGAAAAAGATCGTAACCTCATGATCATAGGCCGCTGCCCCGTTCGCTATAATAAAAGCCGCAATCGCCTTATCCAAATCGCCGCTAAACAAAACAATCGTCGTTTTTTCTGCCATGTCCTGATTCAGACACCCTTTCGGTTTATTATTCTCTTATTATTCTCTCTGTATACCAATACCCCTATAGGTATTATAAATGCCAAAAAACCTCTTCTGCAATAGCTGCATTCGCTCCAATTACAGGATAGTCAACCACGTCTTCACAGCCGTAAACGCAATAAGCACGACCAAACCGTATCTCAACAATTTCACATTGATTTTGGAGCTCACCTTGGAACCAAGCGGCGCCCCGATCAGACTGCCGATTACGGTAAACACCGTAGGCCACAGAGGGATCCCTCCGCCGGTTAGTTTGCCGGCTACTCCCCCAATCGCCGAAATGAACACAATGGCAAGTGAGGACGCTATAGTGGTTCGCGTCGGTATCTTCAGCACCGTTAGCATGATCGGAATCAGAATAAATGCCCCGCCCGCTCCCACAATGCCGGACACAATCCCTACAAGGAATGAAGCTCCTACCGCGATAAACTTATTAAAGGACAGATCCCCCGCCTTTTCTTCCGTCCCTCTGCGGGGAATAAGCATAAGGATAACGGCAAGCACGGCAAGGACTCCGTAAATCAAATTAATCATGTTTCCGTCGAGCATTCCCGATAAGAAGCCGCCGATCAAGCTTCCTGCGAGAATGCTGCTCCCCATATAAGCAACAAGCCCTTTATGGAGAACCGCTTGCGCGCCGCCGCCCTTCTTGCGAAAGGCGAGTACGCCGGCAAGCGAGGCGAAAAACACCTGAAACATACTTATCGAAGAAACCTCATGGGCCGAAAAGGATGCGGCGCCAAACAGAGGCGGCACATATAATAACAGCGGAAAATTAATGATCGCGCCGCCGATACCAAGCAAACCTGAAAAGAAGGAGCCAATAAGCCCAAGGGCTGCCATGATGATGTAGAGCAGAGTATCCATTGTTCCCCTCCTTCCAAGACAACATTTTATGCACAAAAAACCTGTATACGCAGCGTACAAAAGAAGCTATACTAAAACCGAGTAATTTTATATGAAATGAGGTATAATGATGCTCGGCAAAATAAAAGGCTGGTTTGAAGATAAATGCCCTGTTTGCGAAGATAAGCTTCAAGCTGTGTCGAATACGGCCTGCACAACTAAATCCTGCCCGCAGGGACACTACAAAGAAGAAACCTACTGCACGCTTGGCGTTACCATCGTCTATGACGGCTTGAAATAAGCGAATGCGCAAAGGCGTATTCGCTTATTTCCTCTGATTTAAATTTTTCGAACGTAAAATTTATAAATGCCGTTGTCTTCCTCGTAGCTGAGCAGCTCATGCTTCGTTTGCTTTACCCATGCCTGAAAATCGTTTATCGACCCCTTGTCCGTGGACAAAACCTCCATAACTTGGCCTGACTGCAGGCTATCCAATGCTTTTTTCGCCTTTACGATCGGCATCGGACATGCCATACCCTTTGTATCTACCGTAAGATCTGTTTTCATGTTTATTTCCTCCTAGTATCAATGATTATTTATTATTTATCATGAACGGCGCAGCGGTTAGGGCCAATTTCCATATCGCGCTGCTCGTCCTCGCTTGGATTTATTTTCCCCATATTCGTTTGACGGATTTGCTGATAAGCATTAGGCTGCGGAGGCAGATTCTCCGTTACCGTACGGCGGAATTCCGTTTCTTCCGCAATGTTGAGACCGGGGTTGCTAAGGTACAAATCGGACAGCTTCGCCATGACTCTTCCGCCTTCTCCAAGCTCCGTGATCTTGCCGAAATGGGCAGGCAGAACCAGCAGATTCTCCGACAAGGATTTATAACGATTGTAAAGTGTCTCCCGCAAATCGCTCACCCAATCCTCAGCTTGGCCAGCCAAATCGGGTCTGCCGATCGATTCGATGAACAAGATGTCTCCGGTTAACAGATACTGATCGTCAATGATAAAGGACGTACTGCCAATCGTATGGCCAGGGGAGTAGACCGGCTGAATCCGGATTGTTGTGTTTCCGACCGTAATATCGCGGCCCTCTTCCAGCTTCTCGTAGCCGAAAGTCACTTCTTCCGCATCCTTTGGCGGCAGCCAATACGTAGCGCCCGTTGTCTCGGCCAGCTTCCGGCCTCCGGATATATGATCGGCATGCAGATGCGTATCCAGCGTATGCTTGATTACAGCGCCCTTCTCCTTAGCGAATTGCTCGAAAACGTCCGTCATTCGCAGCGCATCGACCACCGCGGCTTCCCCGTTCGATACAGCCATGTAAGACAAGCAGCCCTTGCCAATCCGCACGAACTGGTACAGCTCGCCGCCGTCCTTCAGATCGCCGATCTTTACCGGCTCCAGGTATTCGCTCCACGATTTCATGCCGCCTTCGAGATAAAATACGTCGCCGCGGCCAGCTTCCGCCAGCTGTTCAGCCACGAATTTCGAAGAGCCCTCCTTCGCGCAGACAACAAGAATCTTTTTGCCTACCGGAATGCGAGGAAGAATATCGTCAACGCCTTCCAGCAATTCAAAATATGGAATATTGATGATTTCAATGCTGTCGCCTTCGATTTTCCAATCGTTGAAATCCGTTTCGTTGCGCACATCGAGAATAAACAAATCCTGCTTATCGAGAACCATGCGGGTAAGCTCTTTCGCTGTCATTTTTTTAATTGTTGTATCCGTCATTATTGAAGCCTCCTTAGGAGAATATAAAATTAGGATTATGGTTTAGAAAGTCAAAGAAACGTTAGCGTCCTTGGCAAAGTCGAGGAAGGTAACGGCTCCTCCGACTTCGATTCCGTCTACAAAATCTTCTTTTTTCAAATTCATGACATCCATCGTCATTTGGCAGGCAATGATTTTTACGCCCATTTCCATCGCCATTGCAAGCAGCTCCGGAATAGCCGGAACATTGGCTTGCTTGAAGCCTTCCGCAAAATGCTCCGCTCCTGCCGGAAGCGGCAGCTGGCGATGCATCTCCTTGTGAATCAGGTTCAAGCCTTCGAAGGTGAAGAAAATAGCCACCTCTGCGTCCGTTGCCGCAGATGCCGTTGCAATGTTAAAAACCTTGTACGCGTCAAACATTCCGCCGTTGCTTGCGATAATCGCTACTTTAGTACTCATATTGGATAACCTCCGTTTATTGGTTGTTTGTTTACAGCTTTTCCGTTGGTCCCGTCCATTCCGACATGCCCGGTATCACATTCTTTACTTGCTTGAAGCCTTTGCTTGCGAGCAGCTGACAGGCCAAATCGCTTCTGGCGCCCGTTCTGCAAACGACATACAGCTCATCCTCCGGCTTCAGTTCACCTAGTCTATCTTCCAGCTCGCCAAGCGGAATAGATACGGCACCGGGTATGCGATTAAACGAATATTCGGCGGACTCCCGCACATCGAGAATCGTTATGTTCTCTGCCGCTTGCAGCCTCTTCAAAAGTTCGTCGTTGGACGCCGTAAGAGGATGCTTTTTCTCTTCCTTCACTTCATTCGGACTCGATTTACGGAGATAATGCTTAAGCAAATCTCCCTCTTCGACAGTTCCCAAATATTGATGGCCCGTGTTTCTCGCCCAGCCTTGAATATCGGCAAGCGAACCTTTGTCCGTTGCCTGAACCTCTATCACTTGACCGGATTCAAGCTGATCCATCGCTTTCTTTGTTTTGACAATCGGCATCGGACATGCCAAGCCTTTGCAATCCAGCACCTGATTTACTTTAATATCAAGCAATGTTGTAGCCTCCTCAAAATGTAGGTTTTATGCCACTATGAAAAATAAATATTGATTTGCTTTGCCCGCCGGGATGTAAATTCGAGTGTAATACGTATACCCCTATAGGTATATTACGTTCGGGATGGTTTCTTGTCAACCGCTCGGAAGTATACTTATTTTCCCAGACTAATTAGCGGATAGATCATGTATCGCCTAGGTACTATATGAAAAAAGGTTATGTATTGAAAAAAGCAGCCTTTCGGCTGCTCTACAACAAAATGGTTATGAAGGCGACCAATACCTTCCGCCCTTAAGATCCGTATCCTCCAGTGCACCGTCTGCTTCCTGCAAGACAAACAAGTTCTCGCCTTCGGCACCCGCCCAAGCGATCCCCAGCAGTACCCCTTCATCCGAGTGGGCTAAGAACAGTACTTCGAACCTTCCAGGGTCGTCGCCGCCGTCTACCCGCCAAGTACCGGATTCGTTATAGGTTGCGGGGAAATCCTTGAACAGCACCTTGTCGTCATTGATGTAAGCGATGCTTGCCAGCATGTCGTCTCCGTCACGCTCGAATACAAACAAGGCTACCTTCTCTTGATCCGATTCGGAGAGTATGCTGCTCGACGTCACTTTTCTACCCTTTAATCCTTCCACGCGGGCTATCGTGTCGGCATCCGCTTGTTCGTATTGCCCGTCTTCGGCGCTGGTTATGTCAACGAGGGAATCTTGGCTGACGACGCCTTCCTTGGCGAGCAGATACGATTTATTCGGCAGAAGTATCCCTTCGCCTTTTATCTTATAGATATCCCCCGCCATATTGTTGAAGTTGTCGATCGACTGTCTATTGGTATCCTGATCATTGGCCTCTTGTCGGCGGACATACTCGATCTCAACTCGGTCCCCGCCGTTTCCGACAGCCGTGACAAACTGCTCGGGATCCTCGACTTCGTCCCCGTTTTCGCTTGGAATCGTAATCAGCTGCTGCCCCGTTTCGTCCGCGAACGCAAATACGTTCTCCAGACGGCTCAGCTCCAATTGTCCGTTAACCGATCCGTCATCCGTTTCTACTGGCGTTTCTATGCTTGGCACCGGCGTTTCAGTAAGTTCACTAACCACTGGTGTTGGTGTTGGCGTGGGTTCGTTTGACTCCGAATTCGTGCATCCGGCAAGCAGCAGCAAGCCTATAGCCCCACCAATCCACATGCCCTTCTTTCTCATCATTTCCCTCCTGTTCATAATGACCCCGTTCTTATGATTACCTTACCACACCTTGGAAAATATAGAAAACGGCCGTCCTATTATTCAAGTTCCGGGCCTAATTTCCTTATTATTTAAGGCTGTTAACAAAAAAATTAGTAGCCTTAATAATTAATCACGTGTGGATAAAACGACCTGTGGATATGTGGATGAAAGCTGTTGAAAGTCTAATTTTCCCGTGTAATCAGCCCGTTGATATGTGGGTAACTATGTGAATAACTTTACGAAACTTTAATGAACCTAATTCGGCAGGTCGTGTATATTTAACCAGACATGAACGGAAATCTTCTGAGAATACACAAAAAAACAGCGGCGCAAGGCACCGCTGTTTTTAAACGTTCTTATCTAAATACCAGCGTTCCAAAGCTGTCGCTGCGATGAAAATTAGGGGTATCCGACTGAACCGGCGACCAGCTCAAGTAATGAGGGGCCGGCGTCAGATCGCCGCATTTATAGAAATTGCCCTTCATCACGGCACCGGGCTCCGCCCGGAAATCCGGAAACCAATATTTAAGGAAAGCAAACGGGATACGCAGGTTAAGCTCCCAGTACATTCTCCGGCATTCGGGATTCCATAAGCCAAGGACCGTGCGTATGCCGAACTGGCTTGCGGCTTCCGGCAGAATCCGCTTGCGTTTCGAGCCGCCGCTCTCCCCTATCTCCAAGAGCAGCACACCGGCGGCGTTCAGCTCGAAGTTGAGATAACGCGAATCCCGGGCGGGCAGCGGTTGAA
Source organism: Paenibacillus glycanilyticus NBRC 16618 (assembly GCF_004000805.1). GTDB lineage: Bacteria > Bacillota > Bacilli > Paenibacillales > Paenibacillaceae > Pristimantibacillus > Pristimantibacillus glycanilyticus. The sequence goes on along the minus strand of NZ_BILY01000006.1, from coordinate 98,995 downwards.
CGAAAAACTCCACGCAGCTGTCCTGATAGACCGGGTCGCCATGCTGTCTATGCCGCATGACCGGCGATTCCTCGTAAACCCTGAACTGCAGATGCAGCGCCTCTTCATCGTATACGCCGCGAACCTCCGTCTCGGGCGGCTGCTCTATATGAAGCCACTGCTGATAAGCAACCTCGGCGGGCGGCAGCGCCCGCCATTCTTTATCCGTATAGCCGGCAGCGCCGGCTGCAAATGAAAACTCATGCTGTTTGCTCATGGCATGGCGATCCTTTACGGTACGGCAATCCAAGCGCCGCGTTGATCTGCCGATTCCCGCTCCGCCGTTACGATCTCGATGCTGCCCTTTGTGCTCTCCGGAGTAGCCGCATCCAGCGGCAAGCCTTGAATAAGCGCTTCGATGAAATATTTTTGCTGATAGTAATAGCCCTGATCAGCCGGCAGCTCGGCCGTGAAGCCTGCTCCGTCATTCGGATTTACTTTGACGGAAGCGCCGTCGAACTGCACGTTGCCGTGCTCAAAGTTAACCTTGTAGCCCATCTCAAAGCCGAAGTCGCCATTTAACGTCCAGTCCACTTGGGCGGATACAATCTTGTTATCCGCATAACGGTAATGCGTGGAGACGATGTCGTAGCCGCTTCCCGCGATCACGTTTCTGCCGTAGCACGATACCGCTTCCGGTTTCCCGAACAGCCAATTCACGACATCCGTGTCATGCACGTGCATATCGAGCAAAGCGCCGCCGCCCTTTTCGTTCACCAGTACCCAAGGTCCCCAGGATGGCGTGCCGCCGCCGCGGTAGAAGTACGCGCTAGTTACATCGCCGAACCTTTTGCTGCTGACGAGCTCCTGCAGGTAGACATAAGCCGGCCAGAAGCGCAGGCATTGTCCGATCATCAGCTGCTTGCCGCTTTCTTCCGCAGCCGCAATCATGACGTCACACTCTTCCGCATTCATAGCCATCGGCTTCTCGCAGAGCACATGAACGCCGCTGCTTAAGCATTGGGTAGTGACATCGCAGTGCAGGAAGGTAGGCAGCGTTATATCCACCGCATCAAGCTGCTCGCTCTCCAGCATCGCTTGAACCGACGTATATTTGTTGAAACGGCCGTAATCGATCGCATTCTCCGAGGAAGTATCGATATTGCCGCCGCTGCCGCCGCCGTTCAGCTTCACTTCGTCCACGTCGCAAAGCGCTACGACGCGAATCGGCGCTCCTTCTCTTTCAAGGCGCAGGTAGTTCTCCAAGTGGGTCTTGCCCATAAAACCAAGTCCAATCAGTCCGATTTTAAGCATTAGCGATCCGTCCTCCCCAAGATGGCATCCATTGCAGCCGAAGTGTTATACACGATTTGTTTTGTATGATGGGTGTATGGCGGGATCATCTCCGCCGTTACGTAATCGTTATAGCCGATCGCTTCCAGCGCTTGAATCACGACCGGATAGTCCACATCACCCGCAAGCAGATCCACAAAGCCGTGAAGTCCGCCCGCTTGTCTGCGGTAATCCTTGAAATGTACCTTCTTGATCCGTTTGTTCAGGATCGAGATCCAATGCTCCGGATAGCCGGAATAAACAACATTGCCTACGTCGAAGTAAGAACCAACGTACTCAGAGCCAACCGCGTCGATAAATCCGCGCATTTCAAGCGGCGATAGCAGGAACTTGTTCCATACGTTTTCGATGCCGACGGCTACCTTCACCGCTTCCGCTTCCTTCGCCAGCTTCGTGAAGAAAGCCAGCGCATTGTCGTACGCCCGGTCATAAGGAACGACCGGCGCGTTCGGGATAAAATCAACGCCGACCGCTCCAGGCACGATCAGCACCGAATCCACGCCCAGCGCAGCCGCGTGCTCAAGCTGCTTTCTTGCAACGTCAAACGCTTTCGCGCTCACTTGCTCATTCTCGCTGGTTGGCGGGTAGTCCCAATACAAGCCGCTTGCCAGGCTCGACAGCTCGATACCGGTGTTATCCGCAAATTGGCGGATTGCGCGTACTTCTTCCGTTGTACTTTCCAGGCTTAGCTGGCCTGTCTCGTTCAACGACAGCTCGATGCCGTCAAAGCCCGCATCCTTCGCCAGTTCAATACTTTCCTCTATACTCATGCCTGCTGGAAATGACCAAATATTAATCCCTTTTTTCAAGTTGGGCAGCCTCCTTTAGCTCTTTATATTGCCATTATAAAGCCCGCCGCCAGGCCCTTCTTTAGCAAATCAGCCGGACCTTTTGCACAGGGCGAAAAGGATTTATAATTAGTGCAAACGGACATGAAAAGGGAGAGAGCCGAAGGTGGAATTCACTCGCCATACGCTGAAAGAAATGCTTGCGGTACGCAAGCTGATTTCGTTCCATTACTTTGAATTTGCGAAAGGCTACGTGTTCGAGGGAGAGCAGCACGACTTCTGGGAGCTGCTTTACGTGGACAAGGGAACCGTCGAGGTAAGAGCCGATGAGCAGACGCATCAGCTCGAGCAAGGCATGATCATCTTCCATAAGCCCGGAGAGTTCCATACGGTGAAGGTCGGCAGCCAGCATAAGCCGCCTAATCTGTTCGTTCTATCATTCGAGTGCGCTTCCCCGTGCATGGAAAGCTTCGAGAACCGGATCTTGCAGCTGGGGACAAAAGACCGGAATCTGCTGTCATTACTCATGCAGGAAGGCTTTTATTCCTTTGAACCGCCTTACGACAAGTCGGATATCCACGAGCTTGTTACCCGGGAGGACGCCCCTTTCGCCAGCGAGCAGGCGATGCGCAATTACTTGGAGATCCTGCTCGTTCAGCTGATCCGGCAGCAAGAAGAGGATGCCGACCGGCAATCCGCTCGCAAGCCCGCCTCCTTCCAGACGGAGAAAGCCGAGCAGCGGACGGCCGACCGGATTATCTCCTTCATGCGCGGACACTTGGGCGAGCAGTTGACCTTGGACAGGCTGTGCAAGGAGCTTCACTTGGGGAAAAGCCGGCTCAAGGAAGTATTCCACGCGCAGGCCGGCATTGGCCCGATGGACTACTTCAAGCAGCTCAAGATCGAGGAAGCAAAAACGATGATCCGCGAGCACCAATACAACATGACCGAGATTGCCGCCATGCTCGGCTATAGCAGCATTCATTATTTCTCGCGCGATTTCAAGAAGGCGACCGGCATGCCGCCTTCCGATTACGCCCGCACCGCCAAGGCCCGGGCGCAGGGGTGAGAAATCCCTTGGTTTATGTTGCACGATATGCAGTGTAATCGTACATTTGTGGCTCTCTAATAGCCATATCCTGCACGGAGTGCAGGATATCAGGGGAAAAACGGTTTATCTGAGCTCCTCTACGAACAATATACTGCATTCCATGCAGCCTATCTCATCAGCAGCCACTGTTTTGGGCCATTATCCTACACTTCGTGCAACGTAACTCCGCGTTTGCTATACGGTTGGCCGTTGGTCGGCAGCCTGCTTGGCGGAGCGCAGTTCTACTTGCAGAGTTCAATGCCATGCGCATAAAAAAAGGCGTCCCTTAAGCCATCAAGGATGACTTTAGGACGCCTTTACTCTTTTATTGCACGCTGCTGACGGCCGGCTGCTGAGACTCGGAAGAGCGGCGGTAGACCATCCGGTAAGGAATCGTCATGCGCACCGGCAGCGAGTATTGATGATTTAAATAATCGAGCAGCAGCTTCACCGCGTACATCCCCATCTCAAGCTTGGGTACATGAATGGTTGTAAGCGGCGGCGAAGTGAACTCGGAAATTTCGATATTATCGACGCCGGCGACCGCAATATCCTCCGGGATGCGAAGACCGCGCTCCGAAGCGGCGCGCATTGCCGCAATCGCCATCATATCGCTGGCCGCGAATATGGCGGTTGGCGAATAGCCTTTTTTCTCAAATGCCTGCTTGGTCAGCTCGTAGCTGAGGGATACATCCCACTTCACGTCGATGATCCAATTGTCGTTCAGCTCCAGCCCCGCTTCGCGCATCGCGCTTTGGTAGCCGAGGAATCGCTTCTCCTGACGGAAAGGATCGTTCAGCTCCGGACCGCCAATATAGCCAATTTGCTTATGTCCCTGCTTAATCAGATGCTGCACGGCTTCCTTCGCAGCGGCTTCGCGGTCGTAACAGACGACCGGAATCGTTCTGTCCGCCAAATCCACGCCAACAACAGCCTTCACGTTCTGCTTGATCCACTGGTACGCATCCGCATCAATCCGCTCGACAATAATCATGCCGTCAATCCGGTGCTCCTTCACGAGGGACTGCAGCTGCTGGATATCCTGCTGATTCTCGATGCTGTATACAAAATCCAGCCGCAGGCCGGACTCCGTCAATGCTTTCTCGATACCCTCCAGAATAACGGAGAAGTAAGGATTATTATATTTGTTCTGAGGAATGGCAACGACACAGCCGATATGAACCATCAGCTTGTTATCGGATTTGCCCAGCTTCTCCGCACGGTTCGCCTTGTAGCCGAGCTTCTCCGCAACTTCCCAAATTTTCTTACGGGTCTCTTCGCTGACGGAACGGGTGGAGTCATTCTTCATGACCCGCGATACCGTCGAGATCGATACCCCGACCTGCTCTGCAATATCCTTCAACTTGGCCATCATACGTTCCTCTCTGTTCCTATATCGAATATATGCTCTCTATAATTGCGGCAACAACGCAAAAGTTGCGGCAAATTCTATTGTATAGCCCTATTCATCAATAGTCAAGAAACACCGTCATTTCAGGCTTTCAGGCCTAAGCAAAAAAGGGAAAAGAAGCGACCAAACGCCTCTTTCCCCCGCTTTTTCCTTAACCCTCTTATTTCAGCTTGGATTCCAGATCCTTAATGGCCGCATCCACGTCGCCGTCGCCGGCAAGCGGATTCTTAAGCGATTGCTCGCCGTATGTCCATACCAGATCCGTCTTCTTCACCGTGAACGGCGAGATGATGCCGAACTGCTGCGCGTCGAGGAAGATTTTATTCGCTTCGCCTGCGGTTGCGATATAAGCATCGGATGCCGCTTTATTCGCCGGAATCGAGTAGCCTTGCTTCGCCAGCTCGGTTTGACCTTCAGGACCTGCCAGCCATGCCAGCAGCTTGTAAGCTGCCTCTTCATGCTTCGTGTTGCTCGAAATCGCGATACCGGCCGGTTGTACAACCGTTTTGTTTTCTTTGAATTTCGGGAGGTACGTAATGCCGTAATCCACCTTAGCTTCCTTGAAGTTGGTTGTATTCCAGTTGCCGCCCGGGTTCATCGCGACCTTGCCGGTTGTAATGCCGAGGTTCACCTGGCCGCCAAGACCTTCGATTTGCGCAGGCGTTGTATTGATTTTTTTCTTCGTTGCGTCAATAAAGAAGTCCAGTACTTGACGTGCTTCAGGGGTATTCAGGGCAAGCGATCCGTCATCGTTCACAAGCTTCGCGCCGTTGGACCACAGCTCCGGCTCCAGGAACCAATCCATGGAGGAACCAGGCGATACGGACATGCCCCATTGCACGATGTTGTTGCCGTCAAAGCCGGCTTCGCCAGGGTTCTTGCCGTTCTTGTCGAGCGTCAGCTTGGTTGCGATGTCGATAATCTCATCCCATGTTGGTTCAAGGGAAGGAACGGGCGCGTTCTTCGGATTTTTCTTCGGATCCGCAAAGATCGCTTTGTCGTAGTACCAGACGATAACGTTCGCGTCGATCGGAAGCGATACCTGCTTGCCGTTGTATTTATGTAGACCGAGCAGGCTTGGGTCAATATTGTTCAAGTCGAAGCCGTTGTCCGCAAGCGGACCGTCCAGTTCTTTGAAGATGCCAAGCTCGGCATATTTCTCAATAAAGGCGTAGCTGGTTTTGAATACGTCGGGAAGCGTGCCGCCAGCGGCGTTAGCCGTCAGACCGTCCCAATAGCTGCCCCAGTCCTTGCCTTCCAGCTTAACGGTAATGCTCGGATTGGCTTCCATGAATTTGTCCAGAAGCTCTTGCGTACGCTGCAGCTCTTCCGCCGTTCCCCATTGCGAATACGTAATCGTAACCGGCTCGGCTGGCTTCTCTGTCTGCTCGGCACTGCCGTTATCGCTTTGCCCGCCGTTTGCCGCCGTGTTCGAACCGCCATTATTGTTGCTGCTGCCGCAGCCGGAGATAATAATCGTCATGGATAATACCAGCGTAAAAAGACCCAATAACCACTTTCTGTTTGTTTTCATATCCAGTTCCCCTTTAGATTATTTTGAAAACAGCAGTATTGAAAATCTTATGCCTGCCCGTGTTGTTCTCCCTATCGTCCTTACCCCTTCGAACCCGTGAGCACCACCCCCTCAACGATATAGCGTTGCGCGAACAGGAACAGCAGACCGATTGGCACAATGCTGATAAAAGCGCCGGCGGCAAGCGCCGGGAAATCCTGACTCGTCTGGCCGATGAGCAGCTGCAGACCAACGCTGAGGGTAAACATGTTGTTGCTCTTGATGTAAAGGAATGGTCCCAGGAAATCGAGCCATGAGTTCACGAAAGCAAAGATTACGGTCGTGACGACAATCGGTTTGGACAGCGGCATGATAACCTTCGTAAACACGGTCCACCGGTTCCCTCCGTCGAGATAAGTCGCTTCGTCAAGCTCTTGAGGGATCGTCATGAAAAATTGCCGGAACAAGAAAATGTAGTACGCGCCGCCAAGCCATGCCGGAACGATGAGCGGCAGCCACGTATCCACCCAGTGCAGCTTCGTAAAGAGCACGTAGGACGGGATCATCAGAATGGACGGCGGGATCATCAGCGTCATCAGGACGATCGGGAACAGCCGGTCCTTGTATTTGGTTGAAAAACGCGAGAAGCCGTAAGCTACGATCGAGCTGGACAATACCGCGCCAAGCACCACAAGCGCGGAGATGGCGAAGGAGTTCTGGATCCACCTCCACATCAGCGGCTGTACATCAAACAGCCTGTTGAACGCTTCGAAGTTGAGCGATTCCGGCAGCAACGTCGGAGGAACCTTGTACGTTTCGGCTTTTGTCTTGAGCATCGTCGACAGCATCCATACGAGCGGTCCCGCGAACAGCACCAGCGCGGCTGTCAGAAGCGCGTATTTGCCGGTTTGCTTCATCACGCGTCTGTTAGACGTAGTCATCTTGTATCCCCCTTCTATTTCTCGCCTTCATAATAGACAAACCGCTTCGACAGCTTCATCAGAACAAACGTAACCAGCGAGATCAGCGCGAACAGGAAGATGGACTGCGTCATCGCCATGCTGAATTTCAAATCCGTAAACGCCGATTTGTAGATGTTATAGACAAAGGTGTACGCCGCGTAATTGGGCCCGCCCTTCGTCAGTAGCAGCGCTTCCGTAAACATCTGAAAGTTGTACATCGTCTGGATAATGACAACAAACAAAATGGAAGGACTGATCATCGGAAGCGTCACGCGGAAGAACGATTGAACCTTGTTAGCCCCATCGATGAGAACCGCTTCATACAGATGCTTCGGCACGTTCTTGAGAGCGGCCAGGAAGATAAGAACCCCGCTCCCCGAAATCCATACCTGCAGCAGGATAATAACCGGCTTGATCAAGCCTTCACTGCCCATCCAGTCGATCTTGCCGATCCCAAACACGGACAACCCCGCGTTCAGAATGCCGAATTCCGAGTTGAAGACCAGGCGCCAGATGATGACGGTCGCCACGATCGGCACCAGCGTCGGCAGGTAATAAAAGGTCCGGTAAAGGGCGATGCCTTTGACGTTCATATTGAGCAGCAAGGCCAGCAGCAGCATGCCCGCCGTTACGATCGGAACGCCAATGATGACGAAGTAGGCCGTGTTCCCCAAGCTTTTGCTGAAGATCGGATTATTGAACATGTCCACGAAGTTCGATAACCCGACGAAGTTATAGTTCGCCGCGCCCGGCAGGCGGGCATCGGTAAACGCGTAAAACACGGAAGTACCGAAAGGAACAAGGAAAAAGAGCGAGAATCCGATTATCCAAGGGGAAATAAATAAGAAGAAAATAAGTGTGTCGTATCTTCTCAGCTTGCTTTTCATCCGGGCACCCCCTTACTTCATTAGTTCGTTCACGTATACATAGCGTTCTTCCACGATGGATTTCTCCGCCGCCAGCGCAATCAGAAGCGCGTCTCTGCCGACATAAGCGGAGGCAAAAGGCTGCTTGCCTTCCTTCACGCTTTTCACGAATTCGATCCGCTGCGTTTGTCCGCCGGTATGTCCGCCCATGATGGAGTCCGAGGTAACGTCGATATCGAGATGATCGCGGGTAAAGTTTTGTCCGCCAACGATGTCGATCGTCTTGTCGTTCTTCGCTACCATCTGACCGCCGTTCTCGCCGATCAGCCCGATCTCAAGGCCGTCCCCCATCAAATTGCGAGGCTTCAGATACATGCAGAGGCCAAGATTCGCCTTGCTTCCGTTCTCGTATTCAATCGTTACCCAGGCATGGTCGACGATCGAGACATCTTCGATTGGCTTAGCCGGATAGTGGCTGTAGGAGTTCGTAATCAGGTTCGGCTGCCCCTGCTTCATTACGTGTTGGCCGCCGGTTGCGAATACCCGTACCGGCTTCGAGCCGATCATCCAGTTGAAAATATCAAAGTGATGGCAGTCCTTCTCGACCAGCGCGCCGCCCGATTTGTTCTTGTCATAGAACCATTCCGTCGGAGGGAACGGATCGCGGAACTCCTTGCACCACATCAGCTTTACATCGCCAAGGCGGCCCCGCTCAAGCTCCTCGGCCATTCTCCGGTATACATTGGAGTAACGGTACACGAGGCCGATCTGCAGAATGCGGTCGTTTGCCTCAGCTGCCTCAATAATCGCGTTGCAGTCCTCAAGGGTATGGGCAACGGGTTTTTCCAGAAAGACATGCTTGCCGGCTTCGAGAAAAGCGACCGCTACTTCACGGTGCAAATAGTTCGGCACGCTGATGACAACCGCATCGATGTCTTCTTTATGTAAGAGCTCTTTATAGTCGGCTACGATAACCGGCTTGCTGTTCTTCAGCTCCGCAAGCGTACGGTCCACGTTGGCCTGGTTCATGTCGCAAATATAATTCACCTTGCATTCCGGCAGCAGATCAAAACCGATGCAATGATGCGAGCCCATATCTCCCACGCCGATAAATGCCATTCTCAGTTTTTCCATGTCTACACTCTCCATCGATAATTTTGCGCCAAATATGATCCGGATCGTTACAACTCATGGCGAGTAGTCGTTTTCATGTTCTGATCATAACGCAGCCTTCACGACAAGTCAACAATTTTTGGGTAAAATACCTGACATGTTTGCGCCAAAATTTTTTTATTTGTTTTTCTCAGTAATAACGCGGGTTTTTTGCTAAATATTTAAACATATCGCTCCACAAAATTTGGAAATATGACACCGATAAGTCAAGTTTAGTTTAGGTATTTGCGCCAAATTAAATGTATTTTAAGCAAAATTCGCCAAGAAATTTCTGCCAAACATTCTTGGGGCAAAAAGAGACTGCCCAGCATTTCCGGGCAGTCTCTCGTGCACACTCTTATTTCAACAGCATTTCCATCAATCGAAGCGTAATAACCGCAGCCTCCGCGCGCGACACGCCTTCCTGAGGACGGAACCGGCCGTCCTCATCGCCGATCAATAGACCAAGCTGCTTCGCCTTTATTACGCTATCTGAGGCCCAATCGCTAATCTGTTCCGCATCCCGATAGCTTGCGTCTTCATGATTAGGTGACGTTACCGCAGCTGCTTCCCCGGAAATCTTAGCGGCCGCCCGAATCGCCAGAACAGCCAGCTCCTCACGGGTGATTTCCGCATTCGGCCGGAACGTATCGCCGTAACCATTCATTAATCCCGCTGCCAAAACTTCCTTCAACTCCTCCGTATACCAAGCCTGTGCCGGAACATCCCGGAACGGCGTTTGCGTTCCGCCGTCCGGCACCGTCCCAAGCCCCAGTATTCTTGCAAGCATGGCGGCAAGCTCTACGCGGGTAACGGAACGGTTAGGCGCAAACCTATCGCGGTCTACTCCCTGCATCACTTGCTTGGCCGCCAGCGCTTCGATGGCGTCCGCCGCCCAATGTCCTGCCGCGACATCACGGAAGACCTTCTCGTAATTCAGCCATTGATAGGTCCCCGGGGCTGTTATTTGCGCCGTTAATACTCCGCTACGGAAGCTCGCAGAGGCCGCTTTTAACCGTTCATTCTGAATACCGTAAAGATTAACGGCATTTACATCCGTCGAATCGGACTTCAAGGACACTTTGACGGGCGTAGCCGCAAAATCAATCGTCTTCTCCCCCGTAGCCGTAGTTACCGCAAGCCCAAAGGAAACCGCCTGCCCGATCCCTTGTGCCGCAACGTTATCCTTCGCTGCATAGGAAGCCAGATCCAAGCCGGGCTTAACCGTAATCGTCAGCCAAGCCGCGCCGCTTCCAGCTTGCTCCTTCGCCTTGGCCAGCAGGGAACCCGGCAGCTCCCAGCTTACTTTCCCGTCCGAAACAACAATGGACGGATTATCCGCGAGAGCCGACGCCTGAAGAGGCACCTCGAGTTTCTCTTTGCCTGTAAGCAGCGTAACAGCTAGCTTACCGTCCGTGAGAACCGGATTGTTCAGGCGCTGAACCTTGCCGTCATCCGCCGCCGGCGCCGAGCCGTTCCCGCTGCCCGCACTTCCGGACGAGCCGGTTACCGTCAGACTGCCAACCCCGTATCTTCCGTCCGGACGTTTCCCGTCAATTGCCAGCTCCATGCCCGGAGAATCCGTAGCCGGATCGATGACGGCAATAAGCAGCTTGTAGCTGCCTGCCGCAAGCGTACTTGGCAAATTCAACTGCTGTTCCAGCACATGTCGGCCCGGCAGAAGCGTACGCAGATCGGTATTCTGCCGCTCTTTGTACACGATTGTTCCGTTGGCGTCGGCAAGGCTGTATTCCAGCTTCCAATCCTGATAGAACGGAGCAACCCCTTTATTATTTAGAACCGTCTCGAAGGAAATCGATGTTCCGTGCGCCGCGGAGTCCGAATGCTTAACCGCCTCGATAACATAGCGGTAGCCCATCATTTTCTGCATCGTCTCGATGTTCGACTGAATGTCGGTTCCGTAAGCCGTGCGCGCCGGGGAAGACGGACCAAGCCACGAGGTATGGCTGACCCGCATCTGGCGCAAAGATTCCATTACGGCATCATCGGTCAGCCAGCTTTCCGGGTTGCCGTTGGCAAACTCTCCGCCGGAGTACGCATACTTCCAAAAGTCCGGCATTGCCGAAGCCGCTTGCGCAGATGCCGCATCCGCCGGATTATCCACGAATTCTCCGATGCCCGACCAGCCGTTTTGCGTCCAGCCGACCCACTCGTCCGTGCTGGATTTGATGCCGAACACGTCGTTAAACAATCCGGTCCGCTGCTCGCTTGCGATCGGGAACGGCTTTCTCATGCCAATCTGCTTATGCTTGAACGCGTCCAGGTAGTGCTGAACGTACTGATCGGAAATACTCAGCTTCGGAAACACGCCGGAGCCGCTTGGCCACGTATGCCACTCTCCCCAGTGACCCAGGCTTCCCAATTGCACGAAAGCAATCCGCGGATCATTGTCATACCGCTCGGCTACCTTGGCAATCATCCGCTCATGCTCGGCCAGCAGCGTCTCGCTGTTGTAATTCGGGCTAAAGCCGGAGCCAACTTCCTGCGTATCGTACCAGGTGCCGGCATTCCCTTCCGCGGCAAGCTCATCGTACAGCCAGTCCGGAATATCCTTATGGGACGGATCGGCCGTTGGCGTATCCATTACAATCCGCAGATTGATTCGTTTGCCCTGCGAAGCCCAATAAGCGAACTGATATTTCTGCTCGATGCCCGCCCAGTCGAACTGCCCTTTTACCGGCTCCAGCTCCCGCCACGAAATCCCCGCATACACCAGACTGTGCTGCTGCGGATACGGAGTGCCGTCCGCTTTGGAAGAATCCTTCGCCCAAGCCACCCATCCCATAAAAGGATTGTTCAGCAGCTCAAAGCTTTGGCGCGGGTAAAATACGCCTGCCGTCTCCTGCGTCCGCGCCGTATTGTCCACGGTCAGCGGCGCGCTGCCGCCCATCGGCAGCTGCAGCATGCCGCGGTTAGCATAGCCAAGCTTGATTGGAGCCGGTTCATCAAGACCCAGCTGATCCAGGTATACGTTGATTTCAATCGCATCGTCCGTTACAGCCAGATAAACCGGACCCTTCTCCTCCCAGGAGCCATTCTGTTGGTTGTATTCGTACAACGTCCCCCGGTCGATTTTGTAATCGAAGCCTCCCTCCGTCCATAAGCCGGTTGACGCTCCCGTAGCGGAATCGCCATCCGTATTCAGATAATAGACGTTACGCAGATCGAGGTTCTTGCCCTTCACCCGGACGTACAGCTTGCGCTCGTCCTGCACTGCGTCCAGCACATAGGAGGAACCGCCAGCGGCGGCGCCAAGCTCCACCCCGCTCCAATCGCTGTCGTCCCCGTCTACCGTTATTGAAGAACCGCTGCTGCGGAGCTGGATGACAGCCGGATCGCCGCTTGCATCTGGCGCGGCATAGCTGTTGCTCAGGAATCCGGCATGAATGGACTGCTCATCGGTAATCCCAAGCTCGCTAAGCGGCACGGACCATTCAATCACTTTATGATCGCCCGTTCCCGCACTGACATAAGGGAATACCGCAGGCGTCTGATCCCAGCCGCCGCTTCCGTTCGAGGCGTACAGAATGGCCGTCTGAACCAGGTATTCGGCGCCGAGCTTGCCCGCCCACGCCCAGCTGGAGGTACCGGTGGAAGGATTTTTGTCCGTATCCAGGAACAGATGCTCCCACAGATTAGGGAACTCGGCATTATCGATTCGGCCATCAATGAGTGCAAATAACTTGTCGTCCGTCACGTATGTTTTCACCGTCGTCAGCCCGTCCGCCGTAACGGTCAGTGGCTGAATACCCGCCCAATCCGAGGGATCGCCGTCCACCGTTAATTGCGGCTTCGCCATGAGGCTAATCTCCGCGGGATCGCCGGCAGGGCCCGGCATGGCATAGTTATTGCTTAGAAAAGCAACATGAACCGACTTTGCGTCGCCGGCATGCAGGTCGGCAAGAGGCAGCGTCCATTCAATCGTCTTGGCATCACCCGTTCCGGAACGGGCATAGCTCAGTCCGGTCGCCGCCTCCTGCCAGCCGCCGCTTCCGTTTGCCTCATAGAGAAAACCGGATTGGACGAGATATTCCGAGCCCAGCGTGCCCGCCCATGCCCACATCGCATTGCCGGTCGAAGGCTTGCGGTCAACGTCGATCAGCAGATGCTCCCACAAATCCGGGAATTCGCCGTTGTCGATGCGTCCCTCGATCAGCATGTGCAGGGCATCCGACGATACCGCGTACTTCACCGTCGTTTTCCCGTCCGTGCTGCGGAGCAGCTCAGGCACGTCAGCCCATTCGGCACCATCCCCGTCAATGGCCAGATTGGTTGGAGGCGGAGGAGCCGCTTGCGCCGCGCCGCCGGAGGAGGAAGGCTGCACAGGGACCATTAACTCGCCAAGCTCCGGCAGCATCGAGCCTTCCGACAACAGGCCCACCTTGATTTTGCCGGCAGGATCGGCAGCCGGAAGCGCCGTCAGGTCAATCTCGTATTCCGCTACGGTGTCGTTATCCTTCAGCACAACCTGTCCCCGCTGCACCCAATTTCCATTCTCGTACGCATATGCCGCATCGCCTTCGATCTTGTAATCAATGCCGCCAGAATCCTTCCACCCGGCTATATTCGCTCCCGTTGCCGCATTATTATCGGCATTTATGTACAGCGTCTTGGCGCGGTTCATCCCGCTTCCCTTCGCCATGACATAAAGCTTGCCGTCCTGATTAACGGCTTTAATGGATTCCATCCGGTTATTAGCCGTTGCCTGATTCGTGTGCCCGCCATTCCAATCCTCGAAATTCCCGTACAGCGGCGAGGCACCGGAACCGGCTTCCGCAGCTGTCGCAGGCAGCCCGGCAGCCGGAAGAGCCCCCATCATTGCCGCCAATGCCGTTAACGCTAACTTTTTCCCCGTCTTGCCCATCGTTTCCCCATCCCTTCGGTTTGTCCTTCCGTTTGAAGCGATTCTCGACGAACTCTCCCCTAGACGTTGCTCTGCCAATCGCAGCCTCCTTTGTTTGTATAAGCGCTAGACGCTTGTTGCCCCTCATTCTAGTAAATATTTACACAAATTTCAATCATTTTTAGGAAAATATTTATATTGTTTGCGGCAAATATTTTATCTGACTAATAATTAATCGTTTCATCCTTTAAGGGCACTAATCGTTGAAACAGTGAGCCTGTCTCTTGGGAAACTATGAATTTATTTGTTGTATTCCTGTAAATGCTCGATTATAATGGCCTCGTTGGTGCATGAGCATTTCATTTGTCTTGTTAATTTTCTTAATTTTTTGCGCCAAAATTATGCAAGAATTTAGGAGGTGATTTGTCCGAATTTTCAGACGGAATACAGTTCAAAAAAAAGAGGAGTGACTATTTTGCTTACAGCCTTCCATCGTTTGGCTCGCCGAATGCTCACCGCATCCCTTGTCCTGCTGCTGTTGTTTCCGACATTCCGCGCTCCCGGCCTCGCGCCGTCCGCACACGCCGCCATCGGCAAAGATCCCTTGTACGGCAAAGTACCCGGTCTCAGCGAATACAGCCGGGTTATGATCTGGTACGGCACCAATACCGCAACCCAGACTCAGCTTGATACGTTAAAGACGTACGATCTTGTGATTCTTGAGCCTACCATCCGCATCATTAACGTCGCAAAGAACCAATTCTACTTCGAGACGTTTACCCCCAATCAGGTTAACGAAGTAAAACGGGGCGTTGACGGCATTCTCGGTACGGCCGACGATGTCATCGTGCTGGCCTATATGTCGGTTGGCGAGCTGGCTACCTCCAGCGTATTTACCGGCTTTACCGGCGATATGACGATTCAGAACGGCAAGGACGTCGGCCTGCTTCCGGCGGATTACAGCGGACCAAGCGGACCGCTGCACGGTCCTAATCCTTGGAATTACAACAGCTCCGGCAATTACATAAACGTGGAAGGCGGCGCAACGCCGGACGGCACTTATAATTCCGGTTACAACAGCTACGCGGGCATCTCGATTGCGAACGACTACTCCTCTACCGGCAATCTGCTCAGCTGGAGCAATAACGGTCTGATGCCTTGGTATCTGGATCAGCAAGGAACCTGGGTGAACGACTCCCGCTATATGTACGGAGGGTATTGGAAATCCGGGGACGGCGTTGCCGACAAGAACAAAACCTACGGAGGCGGCTATATAAACGGCGGCGATCCGACGTGGAAGAAGCTTATTACCTTCATGACCGACAAGCTGGAGCATGATGCCGGGTACGACGGCGTGTTCCTGGATACCGTCGATACGCCGGATCCGATCGGCGGCGCAGGCCCAACCACCTCCTGGGGTCCGCGCGGCAACTTCGGTTTCACGGCCAAAGGCATGGTTGAGCTGGTCGAAGCGGTCAAAGCCGTTGACCCGACCAAGATTGTCGCGGCGAACCGGGGCTATTGGTATTTCAACCCGGACGAAGGCACCTCCCAATTCGCCGAGCGCTATCGGCATGCGATTAACATTTTCCTGACCGAATCCTGGTATTACAACCCCTACATCACGTCAGGCTCCAAATTCTATGACGAGAACGCGGCATTCGCAGACAACTGGAACACCAATTCCGCCTCCCCTACCTACCGCAGCCGCGACAACTTTGGAGGCTTCTGGAAAGACTACATGAACGCCCAGGCGAATCAGCCGGACGGCTTCAACATCATCATCTGCGACTTTACGATTCCTTCCGCAAGCACAAACAAATGGATGAACGAAATCGTGAATAACAGCCACTACATGGGTTACGACGTAAGCGGTGCCACCAATTTCACCAATATGTACCAAGACGCGAAAAACTGGCTGGATGCAAGCGGCCAGCCTTCTTCCTCGCTCGCCGGCATGCATCCGACCGATCTGCAGGGCGGCTTCAATATCGACGGGCAGTTCTCGGACTGGGCCAGCGAAACGCCAATCTACAGCGATCCGGCGGGCAGCAATGCCAAAGGCATAACGAAGGTGTACGCCAAGTTCGCCGGCGATAAATTCCTGATGAAGATTGATGCCTTATCCACGATAAACATGCAAGGGGAAATGCTCTACTTCGATTACGACAAAAAAGGAGCAACCGGCTGGCAAGGCGTGGCCTGGCCCATTACGCCGGATTCCCGCATCTATTTCGAGAACATGAACAAGGTGTACCTCGCCCCGCATGTAAGCGGGCAAGCCGACGTGTTCAAGTTCCCGTCCACAACCGTCGGCAACAACGGATGGCCGGTAATCGCGAAGCAAACCGGCAATTCGGTTGAGCTGATGTTCGACGCGGACTATATTTTCCCGGATTCGCTTGCCGGGCAGGATATCTGGATGTGGTTCCGGACAGCCAACTTTGGCGGCTCGTCTGTTAAATTTACCGTTCCGGGCTCGCCTGCCGTGCCAAGCGCTCCAACCGGACTGTCGGCTTCGCCGGGCAACGCCCAGGTATTCTTAAGCTGGAGCCCGAATTCCGAGTCCAATCTGGCAGGCTATAACGTCTATCGCGGCGGCACCAAGCTTAACAGCACCCTTGTGACCAGCCCATCCTATACCGCAACGGGTCTGACAAACGGCACCAGCTATAGCTTCCAGGTTGCAGCCGTGAATGCAAACGGCGTCCAGTCGGCACTCAGCTCAGCGGTATCCGCCACTCCCGCTGCCCCTGTTGCGCCCGCTGCTCCTGCCGGACTGACCGCAACTGCCGGCAACGGCCAGGCCGTCTTAAGCTGGACCGCCAATACGGAAGCGAACCTCTCGGGGTATAACGTGTACCGGAACGGCACGAAAGTAAACAGCTCTCCGATAACCGGAACTTCTTACACCAATACCGGTTTAACAAACGGCACGGCCTACAGCTTCCAGGTATCCGCGGTGAACAATGCCGGTCAGGAGTCTCCGCTGAGTTCTGCCGTATCCGTAACGCCTAGCGGTACTACGCAAGCGACAATAACAATCGACGGAGCAGCCTCGGACTGGAGCGGAATCCCCGCGCTTGCTTCCGGCACCTCCGATGTGCAGGTACTTAAGGCGTCCAATACCGCAAGTCAGCTGTACCTGCTTGTCCAAGGCAATAACCTGAATGTCAAAGGCCAGCTGTTCCTCGATACGGACAACAACCCGCTGACCGGTTATAACGCGGCCGGCTGGAACACCTCCGGCGCGGAAAGCGGCGCCGAATACATGATCGAGAACAATATCGTGTACCGCAACAACGGCGCAGGCTGGTCGTGGACGTCAGTCCGTACGCTTAGCACCGCCGAGTTCCAGCGCAACAACAATGTCGTTGAGCTGTCGATCCCGCTGAGTACGCTTAACCTCGCAAACGGAAACACCATCCGGGCCGGCTATATCAGCAACGACTCGGCGGTGAACCGGCTGCCCGGCAGCAGCGGCGTTCTGCCCGGCTATACGCTTGGCAGCGGCGGAACCGGCGGAGGCGGCACAACGCCGGATACGACAGCGCCTTCCGTTCCGGCTGGTCTAACCGCTTCCGCAGGCAGCGGCCAGGTCACGTTAACCTGGTCGGCCAACGCCGAATCCGATCTGCAGGGCTACAACGTTTACCGGGGGACAACAAAGTTAAATACGGCCCCCGTGACAGGAACGACTTATACCGCTACCGGACTAACCAACGGCACCTCCTATTCGTTCCAGATCAGCGCCGTGGATACAAGCAATAATGAATCCGCCAAATCAACCGCCGTCAGCGCGACACCTCAGGCCGTTACCACGATAACAATCGACGGCAGCGCAAGCGACTGGGGATCGGTCCCGGCACTAAACGGCAGCGCAGGCGGCACCATTACCGCCATGAAAGCGAAAAACGACGGCACCAACCTGTATCTGCTTATTCAAGGCAGCGGCTTGAACGCCAAAAGCCAGTTCTACCTGAACACGGATAATAACGCGTCTTCCGGCTATAATCCCGCGAACTGGGCAACAAGCGGCGTGGATACCCTGCTGGAGAATCAGAACCTTTTCGCCTACAGCGGAACGGGCAATAGCTGGACTTGGAGCCTGGCTTCTACGCTCAGCGCCTCCCAGTATGTCCGCAACGATACGGTTATTGAAGTCGCAGTCCCTCTTTCTTCTCTTGGTTTAACGCCGGGCAGCACCATCCGCCTAGGCTTCATCACTAACGATTCAACCGTGAACCGGCTTCCGGCCGCAAACGGAACGTTGTTAAGCTATACGTTGTCTTAAAGCATGGCTTGAATGACCACCGCCGCAACAACATCCCGGGCTTGGAGGCAACCATCCCGAACAAACAAAGGGCAGTCCCCTCACGGGACCGCCCTTTGAATATTTTATCAGGTTAACATGAACGAATTAGAGCTACAGTGGATTTCATACAGCAATGACAAAACGGGAGTAAATCCAACGCAACATCTACGTTCTAACCTGTCAGCCGCTTTTTATTGGAACAATTCCAACGTACGAGATTATGATAGTCATCTCTCGATGACCTCCTATCAAGCCGTTACCAACACTTTCGGGAAGTAACCGATTTTCACGGCATGATCCAGCATAGCCCCCATAAATCGGCTGTCCGGCGCGGCGCATGTCACGTTAAGCTCCTGCAGAATTTCATACGTGTATTCGCATCCGTAGCGGTACCCGGAATCCTTCGCGCCGTCCCCTTCCAGCTGGGCAATCGCCAGCTTGACGCCATCCGCGTTTTTCGGAATGGATAAATCAAACAGCCATTTGGTATAAGCATCCGGCTCCAGAAGCTCTACGGCATAACCGTAATTGCGGATAAGATCCACCCATTTGGCATACGGGATGGTCTCCGGATTGCATATATGGAACAATCGTCCCGAGTGAGCCAGCTGCAGCGCAAGCGTTACGATTGATTTACCGGCATAATCGATTGGGGTAAAGTCAACCTCCCACTGCACATTTGGCGCCTTGCCGAGCAGCAGCATCGCCTTCAGCATGCGGTAGAACGAATTGCTGTCGATATTCCGCTGGAACAGGCCGCTCTCCGAATGGGAGGACAGATTGCCTGCGCGGTAGATGTTTACGCTCAGCCCTTCCTCGGCCGCGGACATCAGCGCTTTCTCCGCCTCCATCTTGCTGTTCGTGTACAGATTCTCTACCTTCAGATCAGGCCATAACGTCTGCTCGTTTAATACCTCTTCCCATTGCCCGCTTAACGCCAAATCCTCCGGAATGCCCAGCGTGGAAATATGGTGGAAACGCACCGGCTTCCCGCATGCTTTGGCCAGATGGATCAGGGCAAGCGTACCCGCGATATTCGTCTTCGCGAATTGCTCTTCTTCGCCAAAATGCCTTACATCGGCAGCGCTGTGAATAATGGCATCCAGCGTACCCAGAAGCTCCTGTCGCGTCTCGGCCGAAATCCCCAGATCCTCTTGCTCCAGATCGCCTTCTACCGCGATCACCCGCTCCTCGATGCGTTCCTTGCCAGCTTGGCCAAAGAAATATTCCATATGCGCCTGAATGCGGGCCAGACCGGAGTCGATACCCGGACGGACGAGGCAATAGACCTTCGCATCGCTCTGCTCAAGCAGCTCATGCAGCAGATAAGCGCCAAGATAACCCGTTGCTCCCGTTAACAAGAAAGCTTTAGGCTCAACGTATTCGCCATGCGTCGTCCATTCCGTTCCCCGTTCCGGAATCGGAGGCTCCTCATTAAGCGGCACAATTGGTCCGGTTGCCCGCTTCGCTGAGCTTTCCTCGCCTTGAGACTGTTCCGCCCGCAGCTGCTCAATCCGCAGGGATAGAGCTTCCACCGTCCGGAAGGTGAAGAAATCATTGATTTTCAGTTCCGGATATTGCGGCTTCAGCAGGACAAGCACATGAATAATCGCCAGCGAATCGCCGCCAATCGAGAAGAAATCATCATACCGGCCGACTTGCTCCAGACGCAATGCCTCCTGCCAGGATGCCGCAACGTCCTGCTCAATAGCCGTAGCAGGCGGAACAAAGCCTTCATCGGCGGCCGCATTCTCCATATGATTAAAGCGCTGCAGACCTTTACGGTCGATTTTGCCCGTTGGCGAGATCGGCATCTCCTCCAGCTGAACGATCCATTTCGGAACAAAATAGGAGGGCAGCTTAGCTCCCAGCATCCGCTTGATAACCGCCGACGGAAGCTCGCTGCCGTCTTGGGTCGTGAAATAACCGACCAGCATATTTTGGCCGTCGGTATCCTTCTTGCAGATGACCGCTACGTCCTGCACGTTCGGAATTTTGGAGAAGCTGTCCTCGATTTCCCCGATTTCAATGCGGTGACCGCGGATTTTGATCTGGGAGTCGCGGCGCCCTACGTATTCGACCGTTCCGTCCGGCAGCAGCTTGGCGATATCGCCGGACTTGTAGATCTTTCCTTCCCCAAACGGATTATCGATAAAGGCTTCGGCCGTTTTCTCCGGCTGGTTCAAGTACCCTTTCGCGAGACCTACCGTTGAAATATATACTTCGCCATGCACGTTAACCGGGCACAGCTGATTTTCTTCGTTTACAATATAAACCTTGTAATTATGAATCGGCTTGCCGATCGGAATGCTCGTTACCTCATCCGGAATAAATCCTCTAACCGTAAACGTTGTCGTGCAAACCGTGCATTCGGTTGGGCCGTACACGTTAACGATATCGATCGCGTCATGGAATTTGCGCTGGAAAGCCCGCACCTGCTCGCCGTATAACGCCTCACCCGCAACGGTGATGAGCTTGACGCCGGACAGCTTGCGATAACCTTCTTCCGATAAATACGCGGAAAGCTGATTGAAGAATACCGTCGGGAGAATCGTTATAATAGTTGTCCCCGTTCTCTCAATCGCGCTTGCGAATTCCTCGACGGATACCCGCTCCTCCGATGACAGCAGATACAGATGCGCCCCGTAAAACAAAGCGCCAATCGTATCCCACACCGAAGCGTCAAAGCTGTAGGTCGCGAACTGCGTAAGCACATCCTCCGGGCCAATGCCGCAATCCACGCGGACCGTCTCGCCTAAGTTGACGACGCCTTCGTGCGCGATCAACGCGCCTTTCGGCCTTCCCGTCGAACCGGATGTGTAGATGATATAGGCCAGATCCTCCGGGGCAACCCCGTTCTCGATGTTGTAGATCCCTTCATAGACCTCGGTCATGCCGGAGTCTAACGCAATGATCTCTTTGACGGTGTCCACGCCTTCGCAGAGCAGGGCCGCTTGTGCTTCGTAGGCGGATTTGGTGAGGATAAAGGCCGATGCGGTATCCGATAAAATATAGCGGTTGCGGTCCTCCGGGTGCTCCGGGTCAACCGGAACGTACACGCCGCCCGCCTTAAGAATACCAAGCAGGCTGACGATCAGCTCCAGGCTTCGCTCCATAAAGATGGTGACGAAATCTCCTTTGCCAAGACCGCGGTTTAGCAGCATTCTTGCCGTGCTGTTCGCTCTCTCGTTTAATTCCTTGTAAGTCAGCTGACCGTAAACGGAAGAGACTGCGATACGGTCCGGGTAAGCTGCCGCCGCCTGCTCGAACATGCCGTGAATCGTTTTAGTCCTATCGTAAGGGTAAGACGTATCGTTCATGCGATCATAGACGGCCCGGTCTGTATCCAGCAGAATATCAACCGCGGCAATCAGGCTGTTCTCATCCGAAAGAGCCGCCTCCAGCAAGGCCATGAAATACTGCGCATACCTGCGGATCGTAGATTCGACGAGCACCGAGCTGTCGTAATCCACGCGCAGCATCCAGCGGCCGCCTTCATGAAGCACCTGCCAGTTGAGCAGCTCCTGCACCGTGCCGATCGGCTGGCCGCACGAGAACCGGGTATCGAAGTGAAGCTCCGGCGAAGCGACAGCCCCGGCTGCTGCCTGATTGTTAATCGTCTCTTTCAGACTAGCGAAAGTCTGCTTCCGTTCGAAGCTTAGAAGAAGGGGTACCGGCGTCCCGCCGCCCGTAATCCACTCCGCCATAATGTCGGTTTCCCCGGATAAACGATACAGCAGCGCCATAAAAGCCGCTGCCGCCATTTGCTCTCTGCCATCCTTCAAAGCCTGCAGCTTCGCGTTTAAGCGGTCTTCGAAAGCTGCTTCTACCGTTAAGTAGGAATAAGTGCGGCTGTGACGTGATGAATCGAGCGGGATAAATAGCAGCAAATTCTCTGTTACCTTAGGGTGATGATTAATCTCCGTCATATCTCTCTTTACTCCTTCCGAGCAGTAAAAATGTCCCCGCATCGAATCCGATGCGAGGATGGAACAGGTTAGCCTTAACCTTTAACCTGGAATTGGTTAAGGAGCTTCTGAAGTTTTTCCGACAGAGCGGTAAGCTCCGTTGAAGAGTCCACGATAGCGGACATGCTTTCCTTCTGCTCTTCGACGGAATCGGATATTTTGGCGCTGTTTACGGCCGTAACGCTTACCGCCGACGACAGGCTTTCGGATGTTGCCGTAAGCTCCTCCGTACCTGCCGACAGCTCCTCTGTCGAACTTGACACCTCTTGAATTTGCATCGTTACGTTTTGCGTAGCCTGCAGAATCTCGTTCAACAGCTGCTCCGTGGTGTTCGTGATCTGAAGGCCGTCATTAACCTCGTAAGTCCCTTGCTCCAGCGCCTCTACGGCAATCCGGATGACGTCCTGAATTTCCTTCACCAGCTCGGAGATTTGCTTCGCGGACTGATCGGACTGCTCCGCCAGCTTCCGGACTTCGCCGGCAACAACGGCAAAGCCTTTGCCATGCTCGCCTACGCGCGCGGCCTCGATCGCGGCGTTTAACGCGAGCAGGTTCGTCTGGCCGGAGATGCTCATAATCATCGAAACGATATTTTCGATCTCCTGCGAACGGCTGTCCAGCAGCTTGATGGCACTCGTAGACTTGCTGACCACGGCCTGGATTTGCTCCATCTGCGTCATGACCTGCTTAACGGCCGAGTTGCCCTCGATGGATTTTTGCTCCATGTCGTAAGCCTCGTGGGCGACCTTCGAAGAGTTCTCCGCAATCGTCTGAATAACGGCCGCAAGCTCGGTCATCGCTCTTGCGGTATCCATGGTTGCCTGCTTCTGCTCCCCGATGCCACCTGAAATTTCCTGAACGCTTGCTGTGATCAGGCTTGTATTTTTACTGTTCAGCTCCGAGATTTCATGCAGATTCTTGGCAGAATTCGTAACGGCATGCGAGGTGTGCTGAACTTGAAGCATCATATCGTTAATCTGGCTAACCATTCCGTTAAACTTCTTGTTAACCGTTCCCAAATCGTCAAGACCGGTCTTCAGTTCCACGCTCAGATTGCCTGTACTTACCTCTTCAATGCCGCGCACCAGCTCTTTAATCGGCTTCATCGCACGACGCGACACGACATATTGAATCAGGAAAATGATCAGCATGAAAATAACCATAATGGTAATGCCGTTCACAAGAAGCTTGTGCAGCCCCTCTGGAACCGCGCTGGCATCCACGTCGGCAGCGAAGAATCCAAGGCTGTTGCCCTGGCTGTCAACGATCGGGTAAAGAACCGACGTCCATGTTCCGAAGCTGTCGGAATAGAAGCTTGTAAAGGTCGGCTTGCCGGTCTTCAGCATCTTGGCAACGGCGCTTGCCATGGCGGACGGCTGCTCGTACATGTCGCCGATATTAATGTTCTCGGCCGAGAACGCTTCTACGAGACTTGTAGGCATGGCGACGAGCGAGGTTTTATTGCCATCCGCAAGCTCCGTGCCGAATATGTAGGCTTGAGCAATGTTCGGGTTGTATTTATGAATTTGATCGAATAAAACCTGAAGCTTAGCTTGCGCCGAGCCTTGGTAGCTCTTCTGCTCGATCGCCTGCGCAACGACAGCCGGATCGATTTCTTTTGCCCACTCCTGCGTAATGGCGATAATCTGGCCGCGCAGCTGCTCAATTAGAATGTCTTTTTGGGTCATATAGCTGGAGGAGATTAGAATCGTGCCGATTAAAATAATGTTAATAAAGGCTAGCGACAACATCTTGGTGAAAAAGGACATCCGTCTGATCAACAACATCTGTAAAACGCTCCTATTTATGATTTAATTGTCTATTTGGCCGCATTATCAAATCGAAATGTAATTAACCCCCCTTCCACGAATGATGATATGGAATAATTTCTGAAAAAAGCGAATTCATTCTCGTAATGCTGCCAAATTTCGACATAGACTATTTTTATATTATCGTACTAAATAACTACAAGTTGAATAGCAAAAAGAAAAAAACTGTGTAAATAAATTATACATTTTGTAATAATTTCGTGAAAAAAATCAGTTTAGTAGTTCTTTAGATCTAATTTACAGGAAATATCAGGATGTTTTTTCAACTCCTGTATCCTGCCGGCCTTATGTTTTGATAATAAAAAAGCAGCATTTCCGTAAAAGGAAATGCTGCTTTTGTCCGTTCTTTCTATCGATTATAAACGTTCATTAATTTTAACCAACAATTCCTTTAAGGTTTGCTTCTCCTCTTCGGTCAAGACGTGAACGATTTCGTCTTCCACCTTTTGGAAGGACTCATTAAAATCTTCAATCAATTCAACGGCCTTTGGTAAAACATAAATATTTTTTTGCCTTTCGTTATTGGCCGGGATTTTCCGCTCGATAAATCCTCTTTGCTCAAGACCTTGAAGCATACTTGTAATGCTGGCTCCGCGCAGATGAAACCGGTCGGCAAGATCCCTCTGAATTAATTCGGTTTCTTGATTCTCGTAGATATAGCCGATTATTTTTCCTTGTTGAGCGCTTAAGCCTAACTCTTTTATGCTCTCGTCCGCTTTTTTCTTTAACTTAAGGCCAATAATCTGAAACAAATCCAGATAAGGCGTCTCCTTACGAGGCTTCATGACCGTTCCTCCCTTATTGTTAGAACGCTAACTATAAGCAAATAAACTATACAGAGAACCAGCTTTCCTGTCAAACGAATATTAGTTTATTGACAGTTAGATATCTAACAGTTATACTCCGAATTGATCCGGATACAACTTCAAGGAGGAACGCAAAATGAAAAATTCAGTCCAAAGCTCTTCTGTAGAAAAGGTTACCGCTATTACGAATGCGCGTATTTTCGATGGCGAAAAAGTAATCGAATCAAGGAGTATTGTCATCAAAGGGGAAAACATTATTGCGGTGGGCGGCGACATTCCAGCGAATGCAACGATAATCAATGCCGAAGGCGCAACCTTGCTGCCCGGCTTGATTGATGCGCATGTCCATACATCCATCGGTGGATTAAGGGATGCGTTACATTTCGGAGTGACGACGGAACTCGAAATGAACGGTGATTTTACGGGGAGAGGACGCGCGATTCAATTAAAAAATGCGGATGACGTCGCCGATGTCCGCTCCGCAGGCACGGCAATCACCGCTCCGGGAGGTCATCCGGATGAATTGCTGCCGGATGGAGATGAGATTCCGGAGTTCGTGTTAAAGGAATTGGAGAAGTTATCGGATGAAGACCGGGAAGCCATGCTGGCCGCTTATGCCCACGATCATGAAGAGGTGCCGCAAGTAACGACGGTGGAAGAAGCGATTAAACATGTGCATGCTCAGGTGGATAATGGCGCCGACTATATAAAAATCATGATTGAAGAAGGAACGGTCATGGGTGCCCCCGGCCTGCCTGTTTTAAGCGACGAGATACTGAAAGCAGCCGTGGAAGAAGCCCATAAGTTCGATAAAATCGTCATCGCCCACGTCTTGACTGCCCATTCCTCGCAAACCGCCATCGACCTTGCAGTGGACGGATTGGGCCACCTGTTTATCGACAGGCCCGGGTATACGCCGGAGTTAGTGCAATCCATCGCCGATTCCGGCGCGTTTGTTACACCGTGCTTGGTGCTAAACTCATCCATTCTTGGGAACCCGGCAGCGGAATTGGCGAATGATCCCCGTGTTCGTTCTAAGCTAAGCCCGGAATGGATTGATATATTGAATTCAAGCTTCAATACTTTCCCGCAGGGCAAACTGGAAAATAGCTTTAAAAACGTGATGGATCTTCACAATGCCGGAGTGGATATTCTAGTCGGGACGGATGTCGCCCCCGTTCCCGTTCCGAATCTTGGCGGCCTTGCCCACGGTGCCAGCGTCCATCATGAATTGCAATTGCTGGTCAAGGCCGGGTTCACTCCGATAGAAGCTCTTCAGTCGGCTACCTCGAAGCCGGCCCGCCGGTTCGGTCTTATTGATCGCGGCCGTATTGCGGAAGGAGCGCGCGCGGACTTCATACTGGTGAATGGCGATCCTACAACCAATATCTCGGATACTTTATCTATTAAAGCCGTTTGGTTTAAAGGTGCGCAAAAACGGACTTAATTATTTCTTTTAGAAGGATATAGTCAAAATATCTTCATAAAAAAAGGGCAGCTGGCGAATAGCCAGCTGCCCTTTTATTCAATTCGCAAGAGCCAAGAGGCTTCATTGCGCTGTCTTGATGCCTACCGTGTAGATCTCGCACGGCCCAAGCTCCGCCGCGAACGAGCAGTTCGCGCCTTCCCCGGACGGCTGAAGGCGTTCGCCCGCCTGCTCGAGCACATCGCTCGCGTAAGCCGCCGCGGCAGAGCCGACGTTCGGCAGCGCCTGCAGCTTCGCGGCTTCCGGCCGCATGTTGAACCAGCGCAGCATGAGGTCGCCCGATGCTTCCGCAATCTTAGCCGAGGAGAACGCGATGCCTTCGCCTTCCCACGCAAGGAACGCGTGCTCCGGCGAAAGCGTTCCGCCGTGTACGCCGGTTTGCGCGAGGGTCCACGGCGCTTGGAACTGATACGCGGCCGCATAAGCGCCCGTCGCCGCGCCGTCTCCGCCATGCGGAAGAATCAAGAGCTCCACCGTTTGCTCGCCGAGGCATTGCGCTTCCGGCGTCGGGAAAACGCCCCAGTCGCCCAGCTCGGAGACGGAGCGAAGCAGCGTAACGGCAATCGTATTGCGGCCGTCGCGGAGCACTTCGTATTCATTCAAGCCCAGGTTCGCGATCGTGAGACCCTGCGTGCCGTCGCTGACATCGGCAAAGGCTTGCTGATGCTGCGCGTTGCTCGGGTTCTCCCATTCGGCGGCAGGCTCGTTATCGCGAACGGCTACTTCAAAGATCGCGTCTGCCCGATGGACGGACGCGGCCAAGTCTGTCGGGAACAAGGCGCGCACGCGATGGTCCTTCGCTTGGTTATTAAACGTCGTACGGATGCCTACGCCGCGTCCGGAACGCTCCAGGCTGACGACGGTGCGGATCGTGAACGGCACATAGTCCGTCGAACGGCCGGCTTTGCGCTCGGGATAATAAACGGCTTCCTGCTTCTCCTGCTCGAACAGCTCGTCGGCGGAAGCTGGAATCGACCAATGATGCACGATCTCGAACGATGCGCGGTACGCGTTGTCTTCGATGACGCGGATTTCGGCCGCAAGACCTTTAGTCGTGAGCGCCGGCTCGCCGTCCGGCTGCTTGAACATGTACTCGTTGCCGATATCTCCGGCATCCTCATAGATGAGCAGATCGCGGTACGTGCGTCTGCTGGCAATATCCGTTACCGCCAGGGTTCCGTCTTCGGCGATCTCGATGCTCAGATTGTCGTTCGCAAGCGTACGGGAACCAGTCACCAGCGATGGCAACGAAACGCCGCCTGCAGCGCCGAGCACCCAAGCGTAAGTCTTGAGGCCAAGCGCCGGCACGGCAGTCGCTTCGAACGTCAGCTTCACGCGGCGCGTCCAATACGGCTGGCGGAATTTGTCATCCGGCAAGTCGTAGCCGAACTGCAAGCCCAGATCCTCGAACGTATGCGGGGCGGCGTTGCCGTCCGCGTCAACAAGCGTGCGTCCCTCGAGAGAAACTTCCTTCATCATGCGGATCATGTCATTCGGGGCGATGCCTTCGCGGAAATACACGCGAGCAACGTCCAGCTCGATTTCCACAACGCCGCTGCGTGTCCATCCCGTCGTATTAAACGCGACAAGCGGCAGCGCATCCTTTCCATAGTTCGCAAATACGCTCGTGTCTACAGCACCGGCAACCGCATGCTTGCTGTCGTCGACGATCGTCTCCGCCACATGGCGGCTTTTATCGAACCGGGTGACCATCTCGCGGTGCACCTCGTCAACGCTGCAGCCGCAGATGCTGTCATGCGGATGGTTCTGCATGAGCGTTTTCCAAGCGTACTTCAGCAAATGATGAGGGTACTTGGTCTTGCCCGTCATATGAGCAAACGCGGCAAGCGGCTCGGCGACCTTCTCGAGGATCGTCTGACCGACCTGGTTCATCTGTTTCAGGTAGACGCGGGCGGACGCCGTATTCACAAGCGTCGACCAGCCGTCCGTCCGCTGGCTGCGCAGCTCGCCGCGCACGACCGACAGCTGCTTGTCTTCGAGCGACGACTTCAGCGATGCCAGATAATCCGGAAAATTCGAATGAACGAAATCCGTATCCGGGTATAGCTTGCGAGCAACGCGAATCGCTTCGGCCAGATCCGTCTGGATCGGCTGATGATCGCAGCCGTTCATGAAGAGCAGCTGTCCCGTCGATGCGTATTTGCCGGCATCGGCCAGCTTGCGGTCCCAGTATTCCTTGGCTTCCGCTTCGTCCACGGGTACCTCGTTGCCGTTGCTGTACCAGTTGGCGAACAGAATGCCAAGCACCTGCGAGCCATCAGGTCCTTCCCATACAAGCTCCGAGAAGGACGACTCGTACGCGGAGTCCGATACCATGTTGTTGAAGCCCGTCGGCTTGACGCCGCGGCCGAACACCGCGTTGTCGATGCCCGCCTGCTTCATGAGCTGCGGCGCTTGGCCGATGTTGCCGAAGGTATCGGGGAAATACCCGACCTTCGCGATCGTGCCGTACTGCGCGGCATCTTGGTGCCCGATCTGCAGATTGCGGACATTCGCTTCGCTGCTTGTCAGGAACGCATCCTGCAGCACGTACCACGGACCGATATGAATGCGGCCTTCGCGGATCCATTTCTCCAGGCGCTCCCGCTCTTCGGGGCGTACTTGCAGATAGTCTTCGATGATAATCGTCTGGCCGTCCAGATAGAAGCTGCGGTATTCCTCGTCGTTCTCCAGCGTGTCCAGCAGCGTATCCATAAGCGCGATAAGCCGCACGTGATGTTTCTCGTAAGGCAGATACCATTCGCGGTCCCAATGCGTGTGCGAGATGATATGCGCCGTTTGTCTATGATCAGCGTTCGCCATGGCGATCGTCTCCTTTCGATTTCAAGCCTTATTCGGCCGGCAGCGCCAGCACTTCCACTTCATCCGGGCGATAAACCTCCGTCACTTGGCCGGTCCGGTCGACGGCAAACAGTACCGCGCGCTCCCGTTCCAGCATGAACGAATACGTTGTTCCCGTCGCGGCGGACTTCACTTCGATCTTCGCGTCATGCGCGTATTCGGATACGAATACGAAGAGCTCGCCGTCCTTGAAGCGAAGACTCCGCCCGTACACGCCGGCCAGGTCGCCGCCCTTCAGCCACTCCAATTCGCGGCGAGCACCGGATGCCTCCAGCGCGTGCGCATAAAGCGCCGCGACCGGCTCGGCGCGTTCGTTCAGCTCCACCGGCAGCGGACACCAGATCAGGCGTCCTTGTCCGTAAGCTGCTTCCATGACCTGATCCGCTCCCGCTTCTGCGCCGTAACCGGCTTCCTTGAACACTTCGGCGATTCTCCGATGACCGTACGATACCGGATACGCCTTGTCTCCGATCGCGAGCCGTTCTTCCCGAACGACGTTAGCCGGCTTCCGCTGGCCGAACGTATCCGAGAGCCGATCCGCTTCCCGCCAGTAGGCGTCGAGCCCAAGCGGACCCGTGAACAAGAGAGTGGCAGCCGTCCTGTCCACAATGTCCAGCAGCCGCGCGAACGCTTCATCGGCGAAGTTATGCGCGGATGGGACGATGATCAGCTTGGCCGGCGCCGTTTCCAGCGCATCCAGATGGTACTCCGAGACGCCGCGGAACGGCGTCTTCAGCTCGTAGCCGAGCACGCGCGTCAGGCGTGTCGTCGCGTCGAATGCCAGCTTGCGGTTGGAGAAGTCATTGGAGTACGGGAATACGGCTGCGACATCCTCCAGCTCGCGGTCCCGGAACAGATCGCGGATCCGGTCCATGAAGCTGCCGAACCGGTAGGAAACGTCCGCCTCCGGCTTCTCGGTTCCGTCGGCCCGAAGAGCGCCGATATGAGATTCGTTCGCGTTATCCATATAGAAGTTGGTGTTCCAGATCCACTGCACGGCTCCGGCTCCTCCTGCCGCGAAGGCATACGCGTACTTGCGCTCCAGCATCGCCCGCAGCTCTTCCTCGGACCGCTTCGCGAATCCGGCCGGCGTTTCCACGTACATGATTCCCGTCTCCTGAACGACGTTTGGCTTGTCGGCCGTCTTCGCGAAGATTCCGTCCCACAGCAAATGGTCGTTCAGCCACCAGGAATGCACGGTCGTGTAATCCACTGCTTCTCCGTAGAAGAACGGCGAAGGCCGCTGCGCGCCAAGCGCTTCGTCTTGGCCAACCGTCACGAGCTGCGAAGGATTGCTTTCCTTGATCGCATCGACGAGCTGTTTCGCCCAGCGGTTATGCATATCCATGGAGAACAGCGCGTAATCCAGCCAGCGCGTACCTCGTTTGCCTTGATGCATGTCCTGCACGTCGAAGTTGATGTCCTCCGGCTCCGGTATAACAGCGGATGCGAAATCCGGCAGCTCGCCCGGGGTCATGCCCCAGTGCTCACGCAGCTTCGCGATTGAACCGTGGCGCTCCGCCAGCCATTCCGCGTAAGCCGACTTTTCGAACCGGTCTCGGCTCGAGCGCGGACCGTCGGAGAAGATGCGCGGCGGATCGAACATCGACGGTTCGTTGATCAGGTCCCAGTCGACGTTTGTCGTCTCGCGGTGACGGCTGACGATGGAGCGGATGAACCGCTTCTGCGCCTCCACGCTGCGCGGATCGAGGTACGGGTTCGTGCCTTCCCACGTCTCCGGCGTAAAGGAGAAGAACGTAAACGTTACCTGCAGGCCGTGCCGCTTCGCGGTCATGAAGAACGCGTCGATCGAACGCAGCACTTCTTCGGAAGCATGCCCGTCCACCTGCATGATATTGCGGTACGCCGTCCAGATGCCCGTGCGGATCCAGTTAATGCCCGCTTTGCGCATTTGCGCCATGTCGCGATCCCATACCGATACGTTCGGCAGGAACAAGAACTTGCGCGCAACGTCGGAGGTCATGTACGTCATGCCGACGACAGGCATCGGCCGTCCGTCCTTCTCGAAATAATCCCGGCCGCGCGCGAGCAGCCCGCCGGTGCTCAGCAAATCGGCGTCCATGCCCCAGAAGCCTTGGCGAAGCAGGCGCGTCTCGCCATCCGAGGACTTGGCGACGCAATCCACAAGATAATAACCCGCTTGGATGTCGCCAAGCAGCGGTATGCGCTTCAGCTCCAGCTCGGCGCCGATTTCCGCCTCGTGGCGGTAGGTGGACACGTCGCCTGATCCTTCCGCGCGGCTGACTTTAATGTCGAACGTCCATTTCGTCTTGCCTGCCGGTCCGCGGCCCAGCTTCTGCGCCTGGAGCGTCAGCAACGGCCGCTCATGCAGCTCGTAGGAAGCATAACCCGGCTTCAGCCACAGCTCGGTTACGCCGGCCGCGCAAAACGCCGCCCACGCCTCAAGCGCCTCGGCTCCGCCGCGCGCGAAGAAATCCGCGCCAAGCGGCAGGTTGACGAACAGCCAGCGTCCGCCGGCGAAATCGCCTTTCGTGTTCTCCCACAGCACGGCCGGTGCGGCAACTTCCCGCCCTTCGGCGGAGATGCCTTTCAGCACGGGGTAAATATGCGCGTCCATCGGACCCGCCGAACCCATTTGCAGCGGCAGGTCGCTCGATTTGGTCACATGCGGCACGAGGTTCCACGTATCCTTGGCGTCAAGCAGCGCCTCTCTGCCCTTGAATAGAGGGATCTCTTCGATAGCGGCCAGCTTCAGGACGGGTTCCGCCTTCACAGGCAGCATCTCGTGAATGCGCAGCTGCCGGTGGTACGCGGTTTGCTCCGGCTCCGCAAGCCACTCGCCGGCTTCCTTGCGGACCGGCACGCGGAAAGGCGCGCCGCCCAAGCTGATCAATCCGCCGCCGCGTTTCAAGAACCCGAGCAGCGCTTCCCATGCATCAACCGGGAAATAAGGCGCGTGCAGCGACACGAATACGCCGCCTTCCGCCCCTTCCAGCCTTGCCGCCAGCGCATCGGCGCCGTATACCTCGCTGACGCCCCGCAGCTGTTCCAGTTCAGCTCCGTCAATGGCAGAGGCGCCCGGAAAGGCGCCATCATAGAAAATAATCGTCGAATTAAGCATCGAGGAGTCCCGCTTTCATCGCTTTATAGACAAGCTGTGAGAACAAGCTGTTGGACCAAGCGAACCATTTGCGCGTGAATACGGAGGGATCGTCCGAATGGAAGCCTTCATGCATGAAGCCGGTGTCGGCGTCCGTCGCTTCCAAAACGGCGATCATGTCGAGCATTTCCTCGTCCGTCTTGGCCGTGAGACCTTGCATGGACAAGGCCATATGCCAGATATAACCCGGAGGCGTATGAGGGCTGCCGATGCCTTTCGCGGCCGTGCCTTCGTAATAGAACGGGTTTTCCTTGCTCAGCGCGAAACGGCGCGTATTCCGGTAGATCGGATCGTCTCCGTCCACGTAGCCGAGGTACGGAATCGAGATCAAGCCCGGCGTGCCCGCGTCGTCCATCAGGCAGTAGTTGCCGAAGCCGTCCGTTTCGTACGCATAGATCGGCCCGAACTCCGGATGCCGGTAGATACCGTACAGCTGAATACCGTGGTTGATCTCGCGCTCCAGCTTCGCCATTTCCTTCTCGAACGACAGGTCGCGGAAGACGAATTCGGCAATTTCGCGCATCTGGCGGAGCGTGACAACCGCGAACATGTTGTCCGGGATGTTGTAATGGAAATCGCAGGCGTCATCGCTTGGGCGGAAGCCGGACCAGATCATGCCCGTGTAGTTGACCGGCATGCCGATGCCATCGTTCATAAGCGAGTCGGTCATGATGCCGTTGTCGCGCTCGAAGCGGTACGGCGAACGCTCGAAATGGTGCTGCTCCCGCTTCCATAGGTCGACCGCGGCGCGCATCGCAACCTTGAAGTCCGCGTCAAAGATGTCGGCGCGGCCGGTTTCCTTCCAGTACGCGAACGCAAGGCGCATCGAGAAGCAGATGGAATCGAGCTCGAACTTGCGCTCCCATACCCAAGGGGACATGTCCGTCTTGTCGTCGGTATTCCAGTGCCAGTCGTTCGCCATTTCGTTGAACGCGTTCGCGTACGGGTCGATGACAATGTTACGCATGTGCAGCTTGATCAAGCCGCCGATAATCCGCTGGAGGTCGGCGTCGTCCTTGGCAAACGGAACATAGTGCATAACCTGCTCCACGGAATCGCGCAGCCACATCGCGGGGATATCTCCCGTAATGACAAACGTTGTGCCGTCGTCCAGCAGCTTCGTCGTTGTTTCCAGCGTATTCGGGAAACAGTTCTTGAACAGCTGAAGCAGCTTGGGCCGGTGCGCAAGGCGCGTCTCCGCCTCCGCCAGCACCGCTTGCACGGATTGCGGCAGCGGCAGGTCAGGCATATCGATTTTGGGCAATCTAAATTGTTCCATGGTTGTTTTCCCCTTTATCGTTACTTTATCGCGTTGTTTATTGCTTATGCGTCACAGCAAAAACGGCCCGTCGGCGGTTGTCCGCGCCGCGGGCCGCTTGCGGTGTGAAATGTTCGTAATGCTGTTGATTTTTCGCTTCGTTAACCTTCGATGCTTAAGCGCATTACTCCTTCACGGCGCCAACCGTCAGGCCTTGCACGAAATAGCGCTGGAAGAACGGATACGCGAGCACGATCGGCCCGGTAGCCAGGACGACCATCGCCATCCGCGACGTATCCTGCGGCATCGATTGCAGCACGGACGTCCCTAAGGAAGCGTTGTTGCTGTTGGCGAGAATGAACTGCATGCTGTTCTCGATCCGCATCAGCATCGATTGCAGCGGCACCAGGTCGGGATTCTCGATATAGAGCAAGGCGTTGAACCAGTCGTTCCAGTAGCCAAGCACGTTGAACAGCGCGATTGTCGCGAGGCCCGGCAGCGCGAGCGGAACGATAAGCCGGAAGAAAATGCCGAACTCGCCCGCGCCGTCGATTTTGCCGGATTCGATGATGGCGTCCGGGATCATGGTCGAGAAGAACGTGCGCATGATCATGATGTAGAAAGCGTTGACCGCGAGCGGCAGAATAAGCGCCCACAGGGAATTCCCGAGGCCGAGCAGCTTCGTCGTCACGATGTAGGTCGGCACGAGTCCGCCGTTGAACAGCATCGTGAAGAAGGCGAGGAACGAGAAAAATTTACGGTATTTGAACCCTTTGCGGGAGATCGCGTACGCAAAGAGCGAGATAAAGATCAAGCTGATTACCGTGCCGACGACCGTAACGAGAATCGTCACGCCGTAGGAGCGCAATAGTTGGTCGCCCGCTTTGAACAGGTAGCTGTAGGCGTCGGTGCTCCATTTTTTCGGAAATAACGAATACCCGTCCAGCGCAAGCGTCTTCTCGTCCGTGAACGAGATGACCATGACGAGCAGAAACGGAAACACGCAAGCCAGCGCGAACAGCCCGGCAATGAGGTTGAAGATGACGTTCCAGGCCGGCGTCAGCCGGTGAAAGTCCTTGGTTTTCCTAAGGGATGCCATGATGATGCTCCTTTCTTCCTAAAATAACGCGTTGTCCTTATTGAAGCGACGGACGATCCAGTTGGACGTGATGACGAGCACGAAGCCTACGAACGATTGGTACAGGCCGGCCGCTGTGCTCATGCCGATCTCCCCGGTCGTTTTCAGGCCGCGGTACACGTAAGTATCGATAACGTTCGTGACGTTGTAGAGCGTGCCGGAATCGCGGGTAACTTGGTAGAACAAGCCGAAATCCGCGTAGAAAATGCGGCCGATGGCCAGCAAGGTCAAAATGGTCATGAGAGGCGCCAGCATCGGCAGCGTGACATTGCGGATCTGCTGCCATTTGTTCGCGCCGTCGATCATCGCCGCCTCGTACAGCGATTTGTCGATGCCCATGATTGCGGCCAGATAGACCACGCTGTTATAGCCGAGCGATTTCCATAGGAACACAATGACGATGATGAACGGCCAATACTTCGGCTCGGAATACCATTGCTGAGGATCCATGCCGAACGCCGAGACGATCTTGTTCATCACGCCGCGGTCGAAGCTGAGGAAGCTATATGCGAAATAACCGACGATGACCCAGGACAGGAAGTAAGGCAGGAACATTCCCGTCTGGTACCATTTCGCCAGCCGCTTGTTTGCGATTTCGGAAAGGACGATGGCCAAGGCCACTGCCAGAACTAGACCAATAATGATGAACACGATGTTGTACAGCAAAGTATTGCGGGTGATGACGTACGCGTCGTTTGTGCTGAACAGGAACTTGAAATTATCGAAGCCGACCCAGCGGCTGTGGATGATGCTGGAGAGAAATCCGCCGTGCACGCGGTATTCCTTGAAGGAAATCACGGTGCCCAGCATTGGCAGGTACGAGAAGAAAAGAAACCAGACGGTAGCCGGAAGCACCATCAGGAGCAGGGCTTTATTGCGATTGATGTCTTTGAAGAAACGCCCAAAGGCCTTCATGGGGTTCACCCTTTCTAAGCGAAGTCGGTTTGCAGCGCCAAGGGCCTGCGGCCATTCGTTCCAAGATGAAACGGCTGATGCCGTCCATTGGCAGCGGCGCAAGTTTCATCCCTTAGAACGAGAAACAACGTACGGTATCCCGTTTCGTCTCTCTCTTTTTTGAAAAAAGGGCGAATGCCGAACATTCGCCCTTCGGTGCTATAAATGTTTTACTTGCCTTGCGAAGCTTTCCAAGCGTCGAGCTGCGTTTGCGCTTCGGCCATGATTTTGCCAAGACCCGCGTCGTTCAGCTTCTTGATCGCTTGCGGCAAGTATTTTTCCGGATCGACAGTACCCGTCATGAGCGGAGCCCAGAAGGATTCCTTCGCGTTTTGCACGGCTGCGATCTCGTTTGACACTTTCGTCGGATCGAAGTTGAAGCCGAGCAGTGCCGCAGGTTTGCCTGCATCGTTGTATTTCTTGAACTGTTCCCATTTGTCGGCAGGATCGCCCGGGTTCAGGTGAGTGATCATAATGTTGCCAAGAGAGAATGTTGGCATGTCGTAGTTCTTGGACTCAGGAAGGTTCTCCATGTAGTCGCCGTCGGTTACTTTGTAGTGCGTGCCTTCGATGCCGGAGTCGACCATGTTGCGAAGAACCGGATCGGTGTTCAGCAGGTTCAGGAATTCCATTGCTTTCTCTTTATGCTTCGAGTTCGCGGAGATCGCTTGCATGGAACCCATAACCGATTGGTTGTAGATCAACGCGTCGCTCATCGGAGTCGAAACGATCGGGTAGCCGTAGCTTGTCGACCATACGTTGTCCGCGAAAGGCTGCGTTGTCGCCTTGTCGGCAAACCATTTGCCAGTTGCCTGAACGTCCGAGGACGATTCCAGCGTCGCGGCTTCCGTCGGAATGTAGCCGGCCAGGTAGTATTTGTGCATCGTTTCGAGCGCTTGCTTCATTTCAGGCGTTTCGAATACGTTTACGATTTTGTAGCTAGCGTCGTCGAGCTTCACGGCCAGCGGGAATTTCTCGATCAAATAGTCATATGGAATGTATGGCGTGAAGGTCTTGTCCACTTGCAATGGAGTCACGTCCGGATTGTTTTGTTTAACTGTCTTGAGCAAAGGCTCGAGGCTTTCCAGGGTACGCACGTCCGTAATGCTCAGCTTGTTTTCGTCAAGGATGTTTTTGTTGAAGCGCCATACCTCGGATGTCGGAAGCTCTTTGTTTGCCGGTACGCCGTAGTTTTTGCCGTCGACTTTGGAACCGTTAAGGAAGGCAGGGTTCAGCGTATCGGTAATGCCTTTGCCGTATTGCGTCAGCAGATCATCGATTGGAGCGAAAGCCCCTTTACGCGCGTTTTGCACATAATCGAATGCCCATGCCGCGGTGAACATGATGTCCATGTCCGCGCCGGAAGCCGTCAGCACTTGCATCTTCTGGTTATAATCGCCCCAGTCGATCATCGTCATTTTGACTGTTGCGCCGATTTTTTCTTTCGTGTATTCGCTAACCGCTTCCATGACTTTGTCAACGTCTTTCTGCGGTGTGCCGATTGTGTACCAGTTCAATTCGACCGGCTTGGCATTGCTGCCAGCGTTGCTGGAAGAAGTGTTGTTGCTTGCTGCTGTGTTGCCATTGTTGCCGCCGTTGCTTCCGCAGGCGCTCAGCAAGAGCATAACGGCCATCGCGGACGTCAGGCCGATCGATGCCTTTTTACGGATTCCCATTGTATTGCCTCCCTTTTGTCTGTGTAGCATTCAGTAGTCGCGACTTCTTGCTACTTCATCTTAGAAGATGAAAACATTTTCAAAAATAATAGAAAACAAAGAATAAGTGTACAAAATAAAGAAAGGAACCGCGAATGACGCTTAGGCGTCACAGCAGCTCCTTAAAATCGCCCGGAACCATCCCGACATGCTTCTTGAACTGCTTGTAGAAGTAGCCTGTCTCCCAGTACCCGACTTGTCTTGCGATCTCGTTCACTTTGAGCCGGCTGTCCGCCAGCAGTTCCTTCGCTTTCTCGATGCGAAATTTATTCAGGTAATCCGTGAACGTATCCCCCGTCTGCTTATTAAAAAGCTGCCCGAGGTAATTAGGATGTATGTGAAACTGCAGCCCAAGCGACTTGAGCGTCAACGGCTCCGCATAGTGCTCGTGGATGTAGCGCAGCGCCTGCTTGATGACGGGACTCATGTCTTCCCCGGAGAACGAATCGGCGACGAAAAAAGCTGCCGTGCGCACGGCATTCTCAACGCCTTCGAGCGTTGCCGCGGTCACCGCTTGGTCTAGCGCGCCTTGGAACACCTCCGCGGCATCCGCGCGTCCAAGCTTGTCGACTTCGAGCTTCATCAGAATCATGAGCTCGATGGCTGCGCCTCTCGCCCGGACCGGATGCAGGCTTTCCGCCATTCGTATAGTCGCGAAATCGCGGGCGATAACCTCCTCCAGCTCGGCTTTGTCCTTGGCGAGAATGGGCTTCGCATACGCCTCCCATTCGAACAACCCCGAAGGAAGAGATGCCGTTTCCGCGGAAATATCCGCATAATCGAGCAAATGCCGGTCATGTCGCACCAGGAAAAATTGCTGCGCTTTGCGCGCCTCTGCATAGCTTGCGGCGGCATCGGCCTTCGCCACGATCCCGCCGAGCGCGATCTGCGGGCCAAGCTGCCTGTTCTCCCATTTGTCCGCCGCTCTTTCCAACGCTTCCGTTACCTTAGCTTTATTCCGCATGCCCTCGTTTATGCAGCAGGCGACGACCAGCTCGCCCTCGTCGTTGAGAAAGGGAACAAACGACAGGCCGTCGGACTCCTGAGCCAAGAGATCCTTGATGCAATCGTTCGGGCCGTAACCCGCGACACCTTGTTCAGAGCGAAAACGGATGATTGCCAGCGCCGCATACGGCTTCGAGAGATCGATGCCAAGGAGGGCCGTCCGTTCCGCCAGCTCGGGCAACGCGATCCGCCCGTTTACCCACCGGGTCATGACGTTGTCCCGCAGGATGCCGATCTCATCTTCCTCCAGCGGCTTTTCCGGCTTATCCACCTCCAGCTTCCGTACCGTATCCGTCAGCGTCGCCTCCAGCTCCCCGAAGTTAATCGGCTTGAGCAGGTAGTTCTCAATGCCGAGGCGCATGCCTTCCTTGAGATAATTGAATTCGTTGAACCCGCTCAGAATGATAACCTTCAATCTCGGCTGCAGCTCCCGAGCCTTGCGGATCAGTTCAAGCCCGGTCATGATCGGCATCGAGATATCGGTGATGAGCAGGTCGACCGGCAGCTCGCGCAGCCGCTCCAGCGCTTCCTCGCCGTCTTCGGCGCTGCCGACGACCTCCAGGCCGAAGGCGGACCAATCGACGGCGTCGCTTAAGCCTTCGGTTATAAACGGTTCGTCATCCACAAGCAATACTTTATACATCGCCAGCTTCCTCCTGTTGTTCAACCGCGGGCCAGATCACCGTCACCGATGTCCCCTTCCCGGGCGTGCTTTCTATGCTTAACCCATAGCCGGGTCCGTGCACCAGTTCAATCCGCTCGTGCACGCTGCGCAGCCCGA
Source organism: Paenibacillus glycanilyticus NBRC 16618 (assembly GCF_004000805.1). GTDB lineage: Bacteria > Bacillota > Bacilli > Paenibacillales > Paenibacillaceae > Pristimantibacillus > Pristimantibacillus glycanilyticus. The sequence continues at coordinate 59,758 of NZ_BILY01000006.1, read as the reverse complement.
AGGACTGCTGTTCTTCGGTTTCCGGCATCTTCAGCCGCCGCATAATGCCCGCAAGCTGCTCCGGCTCGATGCCTTTGCCGTTGTCGCGTACCTGGACCCGGATCAGGCCGTGCTCTTGCGTTGCCTCGATAGTCAGGCGATTGTTCTTGCGCCGGGAATCCATCCCGTGCACGATATAGTTCTCCACGATTGGCTGCAGCAGCAGCTTTGCAACCGGAACCCGCAGCAGCTCTTCGTCGCATTCGACCTCATAGGCGAATTTGTCTTTGTAACGGATCCGGAACAGCTCCAGGTACAGCCTGCACATTTCAAGCTCTTCGCCAAGCGTGTTCTCCGCCTTCGCGCTGACCGAGTTGCGGAACAGCGCCGCGAGGCTGTAGATCATCTCGCCGACGTCGACCGCGCCCTGGGACATCGCCCGCATCCGGATAACCTCCAGCGTGTTGTAAAGAAAATGCGGGTTTACCCTCGCCTGCAGAGCAGCAAGCTCCGTCTGCTTATGCCTCAGCTCCGCCTTGTATTCCCGGTCGATATGCCGGCCCAGCTCGTCGAGCATCTCGTTAAAGCTCTGAGAGATCTGCCCGAGCTCGTCCTCGCGGGCATCCTGCAGGCGGGCGGTGAGATTGCCGCCCTCCACCTTCCGCATGAAGTGCACGATCCGGTTCGTCCGCCTCGAGATATTGACGATCACGATGGACGGAATGATGACCGCAACGACAATGCAGATCGTACTGATCAGAATGATCGTCCGCTTGAGGCCCGCGTACGCCTCGGCCATCACGCTCTTTGGCGTAATGCCAACGACGAAATAGCCGGCTTGGTTCTGCGTCAGCGTAGAGATGTAAGATGGCTCGTCGAGCATGCCGGTTTCCTTCAGGGAGCCGATTTGCTTCATGTACGGGAAGATCTGCCCGTAATATCGGTTCGCGGAATCGGACAACACCTGCCCGTCCTGCGACAGCACCAGAATTTCGCCCTTAAGCGGAGTCCGCTGCTGGTCGAGCGACCGGTTCACCATGCCGGAATCGAAATATACGAGCAGCTGGCCGATATTTTTGAGCGTATTCTTATCGTTTACCTGGACGCGCATGGAATACAACTGCGAGTTCCATTGGCCGATCAACCCGCGAATCCAGATGTTCGGCGCCGACGCGGCCGGCCCTTCCGCCGCCATGATCTCGGGAATGTACGAGCGGGTCGGATTGGTTTTGTACAGCCGCCGCGGGCCGTTCCGATTAAAAGCGTACAGCTGCTGCATGTCCGTGCTGTACAGCAGGATATTCTGGATGTCGGGATCGGAATCCATCCGGTCCGCGAGATAGCTCAGAATATCGACCGCGCTTTCGTTGCCGCCCGCGTAATTCTGGTCGAGCATGTACTGCGCGTATTCGCTGTAAGAATGCCGCAAAAAGTAAGAGGCGTTGCTCGCGAGCAGGCTGTTGCGGTAGATGTCCTGCACCGTGTTCTGCACCCAATCGTACTTCTGCTCCATATAGCGGTTCACCCGCTCCATGGCTTGCTTCTGATTGTTCAGCTCGCTGTTCACGATGGAATCGGATATGAGACCGAAGAGCAGATACGAGAGCGTGATAATCGTCAAATGCACAATAAGCGCAAAGACGAGAATGACTTTGACGAACAGGTTGTTCTGTATATAGTTTCGGTAGATTTTCCGGAATCTCAAACGCCCGTGCCCTCTCTCGTCGATAGTTAGGATTTGCCGCCATTATAACATTAAGCGCGGAGCCGCGCCTATTCCATCCGGCTGCCGGCGACAGGTCCGATTTTCAGCGTAAATCATACCACCGAAAGAAACAGGAAGTCCATTGCGTTCCGGAAGGTCAAGGTATAATCAAAATCAAAAAGCCCGTCTCGCCTTGCGGCGAGACGGGCTTTTTAACTATTGCACACCAGATGGGCTGCTTCACTTTTACAAATAAACAACTATGTTATCCATTAATTCCTTTTTATCAGCTTCAATATAGGCTGTTAAATGATCAAATACGTTTCCTTGATTAGCGTAAACATACAGCTTCTCTTCCGCTTTTTGTATGCGGTCGTAAAATTCTTCATCAAAAATTTGATGGGTTTGCGCAAAGTTTCGGACTTCATATTGCTGTACAAGCTGTATATCATCATTTAGTATGTGCGTACTCGCACCATACTCTTTAAGAATATCTTTTAATTCTTGTAAAGCATTTGCATCATTAACGGCTCCAATGCGCTCCAATACTTTTATTGTCTCATCCAGGTATCGGCCCGATGAATTTTCAGCAAAACCTAATAGGCCATTCATATTTAACTCCGTATCCAAATCAATAAGCAGTATGATATCCTGAAGGACTTCCGGAAGCTTCTTAAAAACCTCTTTGTCATTTGTATAATAGCTTTCTTGTTTGTACCTATTAGAGCACACTTGTTCAATTAGTTCGCTGGCAGAAGTAGCATGTAGATGTTCTTTTTCAGGTATTAACTGTTGCACTATTGCATGAAGATTGCTCATTCTTCTCCTCCCCGGTCTGTTACTGCCTAATATAGGTCCCCCCTATATCCATCAACCCTCTTACGTAAATGCGCTTATGAGCTTTATCCCCTTTGTATGCGTACACCCATTCCGGCCAAATGTAATCGGTGATTCCTCTTTTCTCTCCCTCGTTGTATGCGATACCGATTGTTTTTCCAAGATGATCGGCGCTTGATCCTTCATAGACATAACGATTATCTTCAAATACGATGGCGTCGCCTCGAACTTCATATTTATCCACCCACACTCTCGTATTTAGAAAATAGAACGAGACTGCAAGCAGAAGCAGAATAACGGCAGGAATCCCTATTTTCCGTATTTTCATAGCTTAACGAGCTCAATCCTCTCTCAAAATAATCATTATACTTTCACCCGAATAATACCATATAAAGGAATTCAATTCCGCGCTGTTAGAAAAATAAAAAGGTACCTGCGTCCATTAAACGCAGGTACCCTATCCCCATTAGCTTAAATCACAATCGTACGCTTCTCTTCGCTTGCGCGAATGACCGCGTCGATAATCTCCTGGTTGCGGTAGCCGTCCATAAACCCCGGCAGGCTCTCCGATGCCGTACCGTCCAAGAGCGACAGGAAGTCGCCGTACTGGGTTACCCGGCATCTCTCCGGCACGTTAATAACCGCTCTCGCCAGCTGGCCCGGCGCTTCCTCTCGGATCCAGACAATCTGATCCGGGTTCAGCGTCGACGCGTGCAGCGTTCCGGCATCGCCGTAGATCGATACTTCATGCTGGTTGCCCGAGCCGATCGCATTCCGCGACGACTGGAAGATGCCAACCTCATCGCCGGACATTCGGGCCTGGAAGCTTACGAAGTCGTCGACCTCGATCTTCACCATCTGGCCGGTAGCCGGATCCGGCCGCTCCGGAACCAGCGTGCGCATCAACGCGGACAGCTCCTTGAATTCCCCAAAGAGAAACCGAGCCATATCGATCATATGCGACCCTAGATCGCCAAGCGTTCCCGTACCGGTAATTTCCTTATTAAAGCGCCATATATACGGCGTCTGGTTCGGAACCGCTCCCCAGTCCTGCAGGTATTGGATCGCAAAGCTCCGCACCTTGCCCAGCTTCTCTTCCCTCACAAGCTCACGCGCATAACGGAATGCGGGCGTATAACGGTAGCTGTATCCAACCATGCCGTTAACCGGCTGTTGCTCGTATAGCTCCAGCAGTTCAGCTGCCTCCTCGAATACGCGGGTGAACGGCTTCTCCGCGAGGTAAGGCTTGCCCGCCTGCAGACAGGCACGGACGATATCCGCGTGGACGTTATTAGGCGTCACCGATACGACCGCATCCACATCCGGGTCGTTAATCAGCTGCACGAAATCCCCGTATCGTTTGTCAGGCGATATCCCCAGCTGCTCGCCTTTCTCCGTTAAAGCAGCTTCATTCACATCGCTTACCGCAATAATAGCAAAGCGGCCCTCCTCGGCCATCCAACGGATATGCGAATGCGACATGCCGCCAAGACCAATCAATCCGATTCGATACTTCTTCATCGCGATCCCTACTCCCCTCATGACTTAACCTTATGTCAGACCTTCACGCCAATCGGCTCTAGCGGCTGCACGTTGCCGCGTATAGGCAGCTCCCGTCGAACCGGCTCCGCCCATTTAACCGCATTAACGATGACGCGCTGAATCGCCGGGTTGTGGTAAGTCGGATACGTTTCGTGACCGGGTCTAAAATAAAACACCTTGCCGCTGCCGCGCGTATAAGCACAGCCGCTGCGGAAAATTTCGCCGCCCTCGAACCAGCTAGCGAAGATAAGCTCATCCGGCGCAGGGATATCGAAATGCTCGCCGTACATTTCCTCTTCCGGCAGCTCGATATATTCCCCGATTCCTTCGGCGATCGGATGTCCCGGCGCAACCACCCAGAGACGCTCCTTCTCGTCGGCTTCGCGCCATTTCAGGCTGCAGCTTGTTCCCATCAGAGCCTTGAAAATTTTAGAATAATGGCCGGAGTGAAGAACGATAAGCCCCATGCCGCCCAGCACGCGCTGGTATACCTTGCCGACGATCTCGTCCTGCACTTCGTCATGAGCGAGATGCCCCCACCAGATCAATACGTCGGTATTCGCCAGCACTTCCTCGGTAAGTCCATGCTCCGGTTCGTCCAAAGTCGCCGTTCCCGCTTCCATCCCCGCTTCAGTCAAAAAGCGCGCAATAGCCTGATGGATGCCATCCGGATAAATCTCCTTGGCTTTAGGGTTCGTCCGTTCATGACGATTCTCGTTCCATACGGTTACTCGCAGTTTGTCAGTCATCTCTTGTTCCTCCCAGCATGTTCTATAAAAAAGCTGCCCTGCAGTCCGTACGCAGGGCAGCAGAAAAACCTTATTTGATGTTCATGTAACGGTCATAAGCGTCATTGTAAATCTTGATCAGCTTCTCAAGCCCCATATCGTTCAGCTTCTTGACGTAAGCATCCCACTCCTGGTCGATGCCGCCTTTGGTCACCCATTTGGCGCGGGTGCTCTTGATATAGCTCTCGATATCCGTAATGAGCGTTGGCAGCTCGGCGTATTCTTCCTCGGTGTACATCACGTCCGGGAACGGCTGCGTGACGTATTCCTTGCCCAAGCTGTCGAGCTGCAGCTTCAGACCGTCGCCGCTTGTTGGATCAAGCTTGATGTTCTTCTCGAAATCGGGACTGACGTATTTCGGTCCAAAATCGCGCAGGGAGCTGTCCCAATACCAAGCGTCCGCGCTTGTGCCGTCCGGCGGATCCATCAGCGTATAGGTGCCGTCGGCATTTTTCTCGATGGAGGTGCCGATTGCGCCCCAGAAGTTCTGGATGCTCGCTTCCCCGGTATAGAACTGGTCAGCCCAACGCGCCGCGACCTCTGGATGCTCGTTCGAGGTTGTAATGAGCACCTCGTTGCGTCGGATGCTCATTCCGTTCGGATCGCCAATCTGATATTTCTTGCCGTCCGGTCCGGTAATCGGCGCGATGGTCTCATACTGCTTGCTCCATTGACCGAATACCGCGTCCGGCGTCCATTGGTACGAGAACCCGATTAACGCGTTGTCCGGATTTTGCCGTTTCGCCGTCAGCATCGTATCGTCCTGCGTAAACGTTTCTTTATCGATCAAGCCTTCGGAATACAGCTTATTCGCCCAGGTAATGGCTGCCTTGTAAGCTTCCGACGTCGGGAAGTATTCCGGCTTGCCGTCCTTCAGCACCATATGGTTGCCGCGCATATCCGTAATGCCGAATGGCGCGAACAGGTTCATGTCCAGATCCTTCTGATCGCTGTACGGAATCTCGTCAGCCTTGCCGTTGCCGTTTGGATCCTTCTCCTTAAACGCCTTCAGCACCGTATACAGTTCATCAAGCGTTTCAGGCGCCTTCAATCCCAATTTGTCCAGCCATTCTTTGTTGATAACCGGCTGCACGGAAGAATACGGCCGCGACGGCAGTCTTGCGGGCAGCGAATAGATTTTGCCGTCCGGGAACGTGCTCAGCTTCTTCAGCTCCGGCATTTCGGCCATGGCTGCTTTCAGATTCGGCATATATTTGTCGATGTAGTCGTCAAGCGGACGGAAAATGCTCAGGTTGTTCACGATATCGGAGTCCCCAAACGCCAGGTCGCCGATGATCACATCCGGCATTTTTCCGCTTGCCAGCATAACCGACTTCTGGGCATCCCAATCGCTCGAGGAGATGACCTGCCAATTAATTTTGACATTCGAATTTTTCTCCAGCTCCTGAAGCCAGGTGTTCTTCGTGAACGTATCCCCCATGTTGCCCCAACGGATCGTAAGAACGTCCAGCGTTACCGGCTTATCTACAATCGGAAGGCCTTCCGCATGGAAGTTGCTGCCTGCTTTGCCGTTACCCCCGTTATTGGAAGCAGCGGCATTATCGGTACTCTTGTCGCTGCTGCAGCCCGCAAGCACCGTGGTGCCCAATACGGAAATCAAAGCAAGGCCGGACAGCATTTTTCTCGTATTTCTCTTCGAAATGGTTGTCATGTATAAATCCCCCTCTAAAAGGATAATGGCAGTTCCCCCGCAGCTTGCTATTCCTTCACGGCGCCGATCATCACCCCCTTGTTGAAATGCTTCTGCACAAACGGGTAGATGCACATGATCGGAACCGTAGCGACGATAATGACGGAATATCGCAGCAGATTGGCAAGGCGCAGCGCGATTTGGGCCGCTTCCCCCGTACCAAGCGCGGTCTGCATCTGATTGGTGACCAGAATATCTCTTAAGATCAGCTGCAGCGGGTATAAATTCTTATCCTGCAAATAGATTAGCGCGTTAAAATACGAATTCCATTGACCAACGGCAAACCATAAAGCCAATACGGCAATAATCGGTTTCGAGAGCGGCAGCACCATCTGAGCATAAAAGCGCAGGTTTCCGCAGCCGTCGATTTGCGCGGCTTCCCATAACTCCGTCGGAATGCCCGTCCGGAAGAACGTACGCGCCACGATAATATCAAAGACGGCAACCGAGAACGGCAGCACCATGACTAGAAACGTGTCGTACAGGTGAAAATCTCGGATCGTCAGAAACGTAGGCACTAGTCCCCCGTTGAAGAACATGGTGAAAATAAAGAAGAGGGACAAAAACTTGCGTCCGACAAGATCCTTTCTCGACAGGGCATAACCCGCCGATACGTTGACGATAAGGCCGATCAGCGTACCCACAACCGTATAAACAATCGTGTTCCGGTAGCCAATCCATATATTCGAATGATTCAGTAATTCCTTATAACCATCAAGCGTAAACCCTTTCGGAAATAACCATACCTTGCCGTTCCCCACAGCCGAAGGATCGCTGAAGGAAGCGATGATAATAAAGTAAAGCGGATATAACACAATGATAAGGACAATCGCAGCCCAAATATAGAGCAGGATCTCCAGTACTTTATCGCTATTGCCCGTTTTTTTCGGTTGCATGGCTAAATTCGCGGCAGCCTCCATAGCTGTTCTTCCTCCTCAAATGAATGGCGAAGCCATTCATACTTCGTAAGCATCCGTTTACCAGAGACTGTTCTCGGAATATTTTTTAGATATCCAGTTGACCAGAATTAACAGGGTGAAATTAATAACCGTATTAAATAGATTGATGGCCGCCGAGAAGCTGTATTGAGAGCTGAGCAGCCCGATTTTGTACACGTAAGTCGAGATTACTTCGCTGCCGCCTATATTCAGGTTGTTTTGCAGCAGATAAGCCTTCTCGAAGCCAACGCCCAGCAGTCCGCCGATACGCAGGATCAATAAGGTGACCGCTGTCGGGATAAGCATCGGAATGTCAATGTAGCGGATTTTCTGCCATCGGCTGGCTCCGTCCACGGTTGCCGCTTCGTATAGGCTTGGACTAACGGAGGATAACGCAGCCAGATAAATAATGCTGTCCCATCCCGTATGCTGCCAGACGTCCGACCATACATACAGGCTGCTGAACATGCTGGCCGAGCCCATCAGGTTTGGCGCTTCGGCGCCGAATAGCCGGTAGATGTTGCCGATCAGTCCGTTCCCCGGAGACAGCAGGATCATCATGAGACCCACGATTACGATAGTCGAAATAAAATGCGGCATGTACGTAATCGTCTGGAATACCCGCTTAAACCGGTTCTGCCGCAGCTGATTCACGAGAATGGCGAATGCAATCGGAAGCGGAAAGGTGACGAAGCTGTACAAGCTGATGAATACCGTATTCTTAATGGTGACCGTGAATTGGTAGGAATGAAAAAACTTCTCGAAATATTTGAACCCTACCCAGGGACTGTCCATAATGCCAAGCGCCGGTTTGAAATCTTTAAAGGCGATAATGACCCCGTACATCGGCTTATAAGTAAAACAGAGCAGCAGCACGACAGCCGGCAGCAAGAGCAGGTATAAACCCCAGTTTCTGCTGATTCTCGTTACGTAACGATGCAGATTACCGCTCGATGAACTGTTTATCAAGAATGTGTACCTCCCTTTGCTGTGTGATTGACTTCAGTATACGTGCTGGCGATAACGGGATTTGGACTTCATGGATGCAAATTCCGGACATTCGGAAGCTGGAAAACCGGATTGCAGCCTTAACGGAGGGCTGGCGCTTGGGCAAACCTACAATCCAGACTTTTTGCTGTCACTAATCGGACATTCGCTCTCTTAAGGGGTTGCAACCGGTTGCAATTTCGAAAGCCAAGGCTATAATTATCTGACACGTGATTTTGCTTTAATAGAGGTTGATAGCGGGGAGTTGCGGGGCACATGGCCAAACCGTCGGAGAACAAGCTGTATCCGATTCAGCATTACGTCAAAATCATTCTCGTCATTTCGTTTACCGCGCTGATTCTGGATTTTATCATCAGCTTTGCGTCGATCACGATCGTTAAGCAGCAGTCCGCAAGGGATTTGAGGGATACCGCTTATTTGTACATCAACCGGATTAACAGCGACTTTTCCTACATTAATCACTTCATGGGCTGGACGCTGGCGAACGACGAGAACGTCAAAATGATGGATACCCACGACACGAACGAAACGGAATTCATCAAAGCAAACGACGCGTTGTACAGGCGGTTCGTCGAGCTTCAGACCAGCTATGACAAGAGCTACAACTTCTTTATTTTTTTCAAGAATAAAAACGTCATGCTCAACATTGCGCCTATGAAGGCGACGTATAAGGAATACCAGCAATTGCAGCACCAGATTAATATCTTCATCAAAGACAAGGTCATCTATGAGAAGTTCTATTCCCGTTGGTCGACCATTCAGCTCGCCGGGACATTTTACATCGTTAATATCGTGCCTTATCACGACAGCTATATGGTCTGCCTGATCGCCGCGGATGATCTGATCCGGCCGCTCCGCCAGATTAATTTGGGCGAGAATGGATATGCCTCCCTGCGTGCCGAGGACGGCAGCCTTGTAACCAGTCCCATCTCGAACAAAGGCAAGCTGCTGAACATCGAACGGGAGCAGGAAAGCTCCTCCATCATGAACACGCTCCAGACCCGAACGACGGTTAACGGCGAGTTCGATAACGCATCGTTCTACGTGAAGCTGGTCATTCAATTCGGCGCGTTCGAGAAAATCATGATCGTTCAGCTGTTAATCGTGCTGCTGGCCGTTATTGTCGCCTGCAGTCTGAGCTTCATCATGCTGTATTTCAAGAACAAGGTGCTTCAGCCCATCAAGAGCTTCTCTTATAACCTCGCCTTCTGGACGGAGGACGGGGAGCCGCTCGACAGTACGGGCAGCAAGATCGTGGAACTGGAGAAGGCTAACAGTCAATTTGCCCAGCTCGTCAACCAGATTAAAACCTACAAGATCGATATTTACGAACGCGAGCTGGAGAAGCAGCGCATCCAGCTGGATTATATGAAGCTGCAGATCAAGCCGCATTTTTTCCTGAACTGCCTGACGACGATTCATAGCATGGCGCAGATGGATATGACCGAAGAAATCCAGCAGATGGCTTTATCCACTTCCGTGTATTTCCGGTACATTTTCCAGAACGGCCAGGACTTTGTCCGCTTGGAGGATGAAATCGAGCATGTCCGGGTTTATCTCGAAATTCAAAGGAATCGCTACCGAAGCTCGTTCCTGTACCGGATTGAGCAAGAGGAGTCAACGCGGGATGTCCCGATCCCTCCTCTCGTGCTGCAGACCTTTATCGAGAATGCGATTAAATACGCGGTGTCGCGGGATCATGAGGTGCTCATTACTCTGACCGTTGAGAGGCGGATGATGGAGGAGCAAAGGATGACGGTCATCCGGATTACGGATACGGGGCCCGGTTTTCCGCCGGAGGTCTTGGAAAAGCTGCAGCAGGGAGAGCCGCTTGATCAGACGCTTGGCACGCAAATCGGTATTATGAATACCGTTCAGCGATTGAAGTACCTGTATGGTGAGCTTGCGCAGATCCGCTTCGGAAATCCGCCTGACGGCGGCGCCTCCGTGACCCTATATCTTCCGGAGCTTCCGGCCATTTCGAACGAGACAGGAGTGTAGCCCATGAATGTACTGCTTGTTGATGACGATTACTTTGTCGTAACCGCGCTGGAGAAGAAGATCGACTGGGCTTCGCTTGGCATCGAGGGCGTCTATACGGCCCATAACGTCGCTCAGGCTCGGGATATTCTGATGAAGCACAAGGTTCAAATTCTTATATCGGATATCGAAATGCCGCAGGGAAGCGGCTTGGAGCTCTTGGCGTGGATTCGCGAGGAGAACTACAACGTGCAGGCGATTTTCCTGACCAACTACGCGGACTTCAATTACGCGCAAAAAGCGATCGAGCTGCGCAGCTTCGAATATTTCCTGAAGCCGATCCAATTCGATAAGCTGATGCTTATTATCCGCAAAGCCGTTGAGCGGGCGACGGAACAGCAGCAGCAGGAAAAAGCCATTCAGGAGGGCTATTACTGGCAGCGCAATCAAGCGAAAATGCTTGAGCATTTCTGGCACAAGCTGATCAGCGGCAGCGTCTCCTGCGCGCTTAAGGCTGCGGATATCTTGGTTGCCGTTGAGGAGCAGCATCTTTCTTACGACCGCAATGATCTCATTCAGCCCGTACTGCTTAATCTGTTTCCCTATGACGGCAGCATGGGCGTTGAGGAAAAAAATCTGTTCGACTTCGCGTTGCTTAACGTCCTATACGAGCTATTCCAGCATCCGCAATTTACGGTGGAGACGGTTCTGGAATACAGCTTGAATAACTGGATTGCCGTGCTCAAATGGAAGGAAGCCCCCGATGCCCAGACGCTTGATGGGCTTTGCGCCGCCTTTATCCAGCAGGCGAACCGCTCGCTGAAATGTGATGCCTGCTGCATCGTTGCCATGTCCGGTCGGCTTGAGGGCATTAGCCCGGTCATCCGCCAGCTGCTGGAGCGCAATCAGGATATCGCCAAACGGCGCAATCATATTTTTTTCGTGGAGCATGGTCTTCGTCAAGCCGACGAATCGTATCAGCCGCCGGATCTGACCAAGCTGGAAGAGCTGCTGGAGCGGAACATGCCGGAGGAATTCCTACGGGAGACAACCCGGTATTTAAACGAGTCCGTGCATCGGGATCATTTCTCTACCTCCGTCCTCAGCTTGTTCCGGCTGGATATGATGCAGCTCGTTTACGCTCTCCTGAAGTCGAAGGGTATTCAGGCACATCAACTATACACGGGGAAAACCAATGAACGTCTTCTCGCCCATTCCCTCCATTCCATCGAGGATCTGGAGGCTTATTTGAAGTATCTCGTTCACACGGCCATGGAATACCGCGATTTCGCGGAGCAGCCTAAATCCGTTGCCGAAGAAATCAAGCAATACATCCATGCCCATTATGGAGAGGATTTGACCCGCATCAGCCTGGCGGAAATCGTCTACCTCCATCCCGATTATCTGGCCAGACTGTTCAAGAAGGAGACCGGCGTTTCCCTGGGTACTTATGTGATCAGCGCCCGAATTGATGCCGCCAAGCAGCTGCTCCGCACGACCAATCTGTCGGTCTTCGCCGTGGCGAAGAAGGTCGGCTATGCCAACTATTCCTACTTCGCGAAGGTCTTTAAGCAGGAGGTTGGCGTAACGCCTAATGAATATAAGCAGGATTGCTAGGGATTGCGTCCACAGTTGCACGTTCGTCTTAACGATGCGGCACATCGTTAAGACTCCCATTTTACCTCTACTGGATCTGCTTAACGATGCCGCGCATCGTTAAGCCACGCCGAATCAGCGAATTCTGCTGGTTTAGACGACTTTTCAGGTTCCTTAACGATGTGGCACATCGTTAAGACTCCCATTTTCTCTCTACTGGTTCCGCTTAACGATGCCGCGCATCGTTAAGACGCGCCGGATCAGCGGATTCCGCTGGTTTCGGCGACTTTTCAGGTTCCTTAACGATGTGGCACATCGTTATGACTCCCTTTTTCCCTCTACTGGATCCGCTTAACGATGCCGCGCATCGTTAACAACAAAAAGGCTGCCAAATGTGGCAGCCTCTTTCAACCAAGCAACAATGCTATTCCTTAACCCCGCCAAGCGCTACGCCCGCGATAATATAGCGGGATAACAAGAAGTAAATGACGAATAACGGCAAGGCTGTTAGCGCAAGGCCCATATAGATCGAGCCAAACTCCGTTTTGTAAATATCGCCCCGAAGCAGGCTCACCATTACCGGCAGCGTATACTTTGATTTGTCCGTAAGCAGAATGAGCGGCATAAACAGGTTGTTCCAGCTTGCCACAAATGCGAAGATGGCTTGCGTCGCAACCGCCGGCATCATAATCGGAATAATGATTTTGTTGAAGGTTGCGAACTCGCCGGAGCCGTCAATACGAGCCGCTTCCACGATCTCAAGCGATAGGGTCGCTAGCAGGTACTGGCGCATGAAGAACACGATAGCCGGCGCAGCGATCGCAGGCAGAATGAGCGGCAGGAAGCTATTTGTCCAATGCAGCTGATACATGAATTGATAGAAGCCAATCGCGCTTGCCTGCGCCGGAATCATCATGACGCACAATATAAACGTGAAAAACGTTTGACGCCATTTCCAGTTGTACACGACAAGCCCATAGGCCGTCAAAGAAGAGAAATAAACGGCGCAGACGGTAGATGTAGCCGAAATAATGAACGAGTTCAGGAACCCTTTTAACGGATCAAAGCTTTTGCTGGTCAACACGTCCCAGTTGGTCTTGAGATGCGTGGAAGGAATCAGCGACAGACCGCTTTGAATTTCCGCCGTAGAACGCGTTGCATTCACGAACATTACCCAGAATGGAAGGATGCTAAGCAGCGCAAGGCCAATGCAGACAACATAGATAATGGTCTTGTTAATGCCCCGGGAGACCGTTGCTGTTCTCTCTATTTTCGCCATCGGTTATACCCCCTTTGCCGCTGCTTTTGCAGCTTTCTGTTGCAGCTTCAATTGTTTTCTCAGCTTTGCCTCGCCGCGGTCGCGCATCAGATAGAACAGGAGCGCGGACAATACGGCCGCAATGAGGAACATAATCATGCTTGCCGCTGCGGCTTTGTTATACATATAAGCTCCCTTGAAAGCTTGCCCGTAGATGAACACCGATGTCGTCAGCGTGGCGTTGTCCGGACCGCCCGCAGGAGTGATGAACAGCTGCGGAATATCGAACATCTGCAAACCGCCGATCATGGACGTAACAAGCGAGTACAGCAGAATTGTCCGCAGGCTTGGCAGCGTAACCCGGAAGAAGGTTTGAGTCCCGCTCGCACCGTCAATGGCTGCCGCCTCAAAAAGTGCCGGGTTAATCCCCATTACGCCCGCAATCAGAATAATCATCGTATTGCCGTACCACATCCAGAACTGAATGAAAGAAACAATGCCCCTTGCGGTATTCTTATCCTGCAGGAATTGAATCGGAGCATCGCTCCACCCCAGGGCATGGAACAAGCTGTTCACCGGTCCCATCGGATAAGCGAACAAGGTGCTGAAAAGCACGGCGATTGTACTCGCCGTGATAATATTCGGCATGTAGAGCAGAACCTTAAAGGCGCCTTGCCCTTTAATATTCAGGCGTTTGTTGGTGAACCAGGCCGTCAGCAAAAGCGCAAGTCCGATCTGCGGAATAAAGTTTGCGATCCAGAGGACAAAGGTATTCACTAGAGACTGCTTGAACGAAACGTTGTTTAGGATCAGATCTTTAAAATTCCCAAACGGATTATCCAGAATATGAACCTGCTTCGGAATAACCCCTTTCATATCCGTAAAGCCGATAAAAGCCGTGTACAACGTTGGATACAAAGAGAAAATAAGGAACGCTATTATAAAAGGTATACTGAAAATATAGCCGTATTTCGAGTAATTGACTCCCTTGCGGCGCATGCTCTCACCCCATCAATTGATATAAAGGGGCGGGATCATGCTCCCGCCCCTTGGCGCCTATTATTCGCTTTCGAGACCAAGTTGGTCTTTAACCGTTTGCTTGAAGTCCTTCAGTGCAGCCTCGCGGCTCTTGCTGCCGGAAGCGTAAGCACGGACTTGGTCACGCCAGATCAGGTTGATCGATTCGTCGTATTGCGTCAGGTTTTTGCCCGTTGCGTTTGCGTTAGCCGGAACAAAAGCGTCAAACATGTTTTGTCCGCCAAGCAACGCCACTTCGCCGTTCGACTTCGACATCACGACGGAGGAAGCTACGCTGTCCTTCGTGCCTTGCTCGCCTTCCTTCATCGTGCCGTTTGCCCAATAGTATTGGAGGCCCGTCTCGGAAGTATCAAGCGTAACCCAATTGATGAAGTCCGCTACCGCTTTCTTCTTCGCGTCGTCCTTCGTTACGTCTTTGTTGGCAAGCAGCCATGTGCCACCCCAGAAGAAGCCTGTTGGCGGTTCGGTAACTGCCCAGTCGCCATTCGTATCTTTAACTTGATCCTTCATAACGTAGTTAATAAGCCATGCAGGACCAAAGAAACCAAATACCGGTTTAGCGCCTGCGCCGGACATATCCGCGTACCAAGCTTCCTGCCAGTCCTGCGTTCCGTTGCTGTATCCGTTGTCTGTCAGCTTTTTGGAGAAATCAAGGAATTGCTCGCGTTTAGGGTCGATATGCAGCTTGCCGTCCACAACCCAGCCTTTGTCGGAGCTGTTCTCGATTGGATGCCAGATGTCGCCGTCGCCAGATACAATTGCGTAGCCTTTTGCTTTCAGCTTATCGGCTGCCGCGAAGTACTTGTCCCAGCCTGGGCCCACTTCGTTCTTGATGGCTGCCGGATCATCCGTTCCGAATACGTCCTTGGCAATCGAACGACGATAGATAAAGCCGCCGCCGGTTGCTTGGTAAGCAAGACCTTTCAACTGGCCGTCTTTCGAGCCGATATCAACGGAGTATTGGGCGATCTCCGCGTCTTTAACCATTTGGTCGGTCAACCCCAGGTCCGCATAATTAGCGGCATAAGTGGAAGCGTCACCTTGCGTATATTTCAGTACAAACGCCGCTTCCGCAGCGTAGATGTCCGGAGCGTCCTTGCCGCCACCGGCCAGAGCCTGATCAAGCGCAGGCTGATAAGCGCCGTCGGTTGTTGCGATTACCGTTGTTTTGAACTCTACGTTTGCGTCCGGATGCGTTTCGATGTATTTTTTGGTCATGTTCGGAATTTCGTCCGTGAAGCTCCAGAGGTTGATCGTAACTTTCTTTCCGTCGCTTTTTGCCGGTTCCGTTGATGCTGTCTCAGATGCTGTCGGGCTTGGGCTAGTTGAGTTTGAGTTCGAATTCGAGTTTGAATTTGAGTTTCCGCCGCATGCCGCGAGAGCCGTTGTCATCACAAGCAGTGTGGAGATCCCCATTAAAGCACGTTTCATTCGTTTCATACTTTGCCTCCCTTTTAATGATCCTTTGTTTTTTGCGCGTTGTTTTGTAACCGCATTCACAATTATATGACCAATTTCTTACAGGCGTAAGGAATCCATTATTGGGAAAAATTCCACTTTTATTGGTTTTTATTCCCAAAGTCTTAGGTACGCGGTAACGGAAAAAGGCTCCTTTCGTCGATTAACGATAGGTGCCTTTTCATTTTATATGAAAGCCTGCGATTCATTTTCGGGTTCCCATTCTTCTTTTAGCAGTCCATATACCACTCTATCCAAATACGCACCATGCAGCAACTCGTAGTGACGAATGACTCCTTCATTTGTAAACTTCAACCTTTCTGGAATCGCTCTGCTCTTTAGGTTGTTTGCTGCAACTCCAATTTGCACTTTATGAAGTCCCAATTCTTCGAAAGCATGATTAATTAATAATTTGCATGAGCTTGTCGCTAAGCCTAGCCCCTCATACTCTTTTCCTAACCAATAACCGATTTCCGTTTTTTATTTTTCCAATCCATATATAAAAAACCTATTGAACCTGCAAGTTTATTGCGATACCAGATCCCGGCCCAATAACCGTCGTTTTCTGAAAATCTTTTTAATGATCTGCGAATAAAAGCATCCGTATCCTCCACTTGATGGGTTAAGTCCGGAAATTCCAGCCATTCCCGAATACTTTCCCGACTGCTATCAATCAGTTGAAAAAGTTCCTTTGCATGCCTGGTTTCTAAAAGAGAAAGGTAAGTTTCGTTATTTATTGTTGCTTTAAACATAGGCTACTCTCCTCCGGAGCGGTCACAACCCCCGTCCCTATTCAATTCTCTCACCATTGGCCTGAAGTTTTTGCCATAATATTTCTTTATGTTTAACCGAAAGCTTTACCAAATCAAACTCATCACATTCGATTAATTTACTCATTTTATCTGCCTCTTCCCAAGCCAATTCATACAAACTTTTATCTATAATTCCGCTTGTTAATGCGTCCTCCAGCTCATCCGTATCTTTCCGAATCAATTCACCAGAGGGGAGCAAAATTAAATCCAGATATAAATCTTCCATCCACGGCACATTATTTTCCCCTATTCCGATCCAGGAACAGATATCGATATACCATTGTACGATTTGACCTGCGGAATTGAACGTGGTGGTTACCGAATAATTACAGCCGATTGGAAAGTGCTGAAGCCACAGATACCCGTTGTCAGCAATGCAAAGCCTTTGATCCCCATATTGAACAAACAGTGAATCTGCTACTTTCGTTATGTGCAGGAGAGTTACAAAGCCGGTGAATTCTTCCGATTCAATGAATGTTTGAGCATATTCTTTAGCCATGACACGCTGCCAGTCTGCGCGGTCTCCATACTTTCTCTTTAGCATGCTTTACTCCCTTCCCCTCAGTTTCTGTTTCCTATTACAGCCACCAAATCAATGGTATGCAAAATAACGGCGTCAGGATGCTGGACAGTCCCATGGCGAAAGCGCTGAAGCCGCCTTGAATCTCGGAGTCGCGCATAATGCGCGCTGTGCCGATGCCGTGCGCCGCCGTCCCCATGGCAGCACCAATCGCCAGATCGCTGCGGAACCTGAATAATTTAAGTATAGATGGTCCAATCATACTGCCAAGAAGGCCAGTCAGTACGGCAAACACGCCGGCCAGTTCAGGCGTTCCGCCCAGCAGATCCGCAACTTCTATCGCAATAGGCGTTGTAACCGATTTAGGAAGCATCGTGAGCATAATCTGCTTAGAACCGTGAAGAAGACTAACGATTCCCCATACCGCCAGCAGTCCGCATATTAATCCGGCGCCGACGCCTATAACAATGGGCATGAGCTGATCCCTCAGCTTTTGAAAGTTTTTGTAAAAGGGAACCGCTAAAGCGACCGTAGCCGGTCCAAGGAAAAAGGTAATGATATCTCCACCCGCTTTGTAGGCCTCATAAGGAATATCGCCAAGCAGCAACAGGAGGATAATGCCTCCCGAAGTAACGAATAAAGGATTTAACCATTTATAGCGGCTATTAAGGAGCTGGGCTCCCACATAAAATAATACGGTAATCGTAATGCCGA
This sequence comes from Paenibacillus glycanilyticus NBRC 16618, assembly GCF_004000805.1. Taxonomy (GTDB): domain Bacteria; phylum Bacillota; class Bacilli; order Paenibacillales; family Paenibacillaceae; genus Pristimantibacillus; species Pristimantibacillus glycanilyticus. The sequence goes on along the minus strand of NZ_BILY01000006.1, from coordinate 41,874 downwards.
ACAACGGCTGTTGAAACCAGGCTTCATTCATAGGTACGTTCCTTTGCCTTTCCGGTTTGCCATGCCGTAACGCCGGCTGTGACTAGGATGACTATCATTGTGGAAACAGCCAGCGCAACCGCTATGACCAGCCACTGTTCTCCTATTAAGCCAAAGAACATCATCGTGCCCACGATAACGGGAGCAAAAAAGATCATCATATGCTTCAAAAAAAATTGTGCCGTCTCCTCAATCCAGGCCAGCTTCACCCAGCCTGCAAACAAGCTGATGACAAGCAATGCCATTCCGATTACGTTCCCCGAAATCGGTACGGACAGCAGGGAATGTATTGCGTTGCCCAATAGCGTGTACCCCAGCAATATAGCTAATCCTCTCATAGGTTGGTTCCCCTTTTTCGTATAAGTGTTAGTTACTAGCTTACCAGCAAGGTGTATAACGATAAAGAGCCCGCCGATAATTATCGGCGGGCTCTTGCGTTAATCTAATGTCTTATTTAAAGGCTAAATATTTTGCCCTCGTCTCCGGTGTTATCATATTGGGACGTCTTTCAAGCAATAGATCAGCATCCTTAAGAGCCTCAGCAGGCAAGTTCCCGGCATTAACCTCACTAACAATATGAGACATTTTTGTGTACTCATCTTCTGAAATAATATGGTATCCCGTTTCTTTTATATATTTTTCTCTATCGGAAAAAGATAGGTTTTCTATTCCCCCTTCTCTTTTAAGTATTGGCTCAGCGTCTTTTAGAGCAGAAAAGGGAAGCTCTCCTTTGTTGAATGAAATAATAATGTTGATCATTCTCTCATAATCTGTTTTTGTTATCCTGGTCTCAGTAGGAATCAACTCCCCTTCAACAACAGTCTCATAATCATCCACAACAAGCTTCCCTTTCTTCTTGACGAACGTAACAGCTTCCACCGTCTTATAATAGGCCGGTTCGCTGGTTAACGTGACATAGGTAATAACGGCATTCATTCCGTCGATTCTACTCCTGTAATCAATCACCCAAGGGCTCGATACGCCTATATTGTAATTCCAGTCCTCGCCGCCCCTGATGATCTGTTCTTGCACGAACTTTTCTCTCGCCTTTGCGGACATCATATCATAACGGGGCTTGCCGTCCCTCGTCTTAAGCGCATTCGCCCAATCCGCAGCCATATTTTCTAACGAAACATCGGCTGTCAGCGAGTTTTCTTCCGCAGACTTTTCTTGCGTATTTGCATTGGTTAATGCAGTACCTCCTACTAACAAGAGAACTACAACGCCAACCATAGACCACCTATAGGAGTTTTTTACAGGTGAGGTGATCATCATTAGTCTCCTCTTAAGCTCTTTTTTACTCCCCAAAATACTTGCAGCTCCTGCCAGTCGAATGGGTTTAGCAAATAGCTCTAACAATTTGATTATCGTTAAGGCGTACTCCTTGGATTCCTCCGGCGTAACTCTCGATAAAGCCAACGCGTCGCAGGCCAATTCCTGGTCTGCCCGCATTTTGTGATAGGCATACCAGAGAAACGGATTAAACCAATGCAGCGCCAGCAAAATGTTCATAATCCCGTTCAAAGCGACATCATTTCGGCGAACATGCGATAACTCATGCAAAAACACATACCGCAGCTGCGTCCCGCTTAACGTTTGCAGAGCCGTGCCTGGCAGCAACAGCTTTGGTTTAAATAACCCGAATAAGGTCGGACTGGATACTCGATTCGTCTGTATTAACCTGATCCTTCGACGCAGGCTCATTTCTTCTTTACAGCTCTCGAACAGAGCAGCGATTTCCAGATCCATAATGGCCTTTTCGCCTTTTATTTTCCTAGCAAAACGCAGATTGGCGCTGAACATCATACCAAGGAAAAGAACGGTACCAACCAGCCAAATGATTGAGGCGACTTGCAGGGGAGAAGCCGGTGAGTTCGATTTTTTAATCGCCGGATCCCTTTGTGTGGCTGCTAATGCTTCTCGAGGCAATAGAGTTAATTGCGTAGGACTTGCCTCTTCCATTTCCGGGTTCCCTGCAGGAGTGATTGTCGTTTCGTTCACGGCCGCCAAGTGATTCTTCTCTGCAAATTGATGGAAGATATTAAACATGCTGAACGAGCTTTCGGGCGCCCACGGCAGCACTAGCCGTAGAATCAAGAGAAGCCAAAGCAAATAGCCCCATCTAGGCTTTAATTTATCTCGCAGCAGCCATTTCGCAGCTAAAATAAGAACGACCAATACGCTGGCCATCAGCGAGGCAGACAAGATCCAGGCAAAAAAATCGGAAAGCCGAACGGTCATCTGTCTTATTCCTTTCTTTCATCCAGAATGCTTTTCAGCTCATCAATATCCTCTTGCGACAATTTCTCGTGTTTCAGAAAGTTAACCAGCATCGGCTTCAATGCAACGCTACCATATAACCGTTTCAAAAAAGACTCCGTCTCGGCCCTCGTTGTTTCTTCTTCCGTAACCAATGGAGTATAGACGTAGGGTTTGCTGTGTGAATCAAAGGTTATGACTTCTTTTTGAACCAATCTGGTAAGTAGGGTTCTAATGGTTTTGGGGCTCCAATCGTTAACACCTGCTAAAGCCTCAATCACCTCGCTTGCGTTCATGGGCGATTTCGCCCATAACACCTTCATGACTTCCCATTCCGCGTCGGATATGCGGGACATCTCTTTCATAGGCTCATGCCTCCACTCTATGACTACATATGTAATCAATATTACAACTGTAGTCAATACTACAATTGTAATCAAGCGTTGTCAAGCCATTATGCGATGCATGTAAGCAAACTAAGCTTCCACGCGATTAACATTCAGCCCCGCAAATAAATCGCGTAAAAAAAGATACCTACCGTAAAATAACGATAGGCATCTTATGTTAACTTCTGCTAGCAGCAGCCTTATTTCCCCTCCACCACGATCCCTCTGTAGATTCCGCCTTTCAGGCGATGCTGCAATGCTTCCTGATATGCCGGGCTGTAATACCATGCCTTAGCTTCATCCATGCTAGGGAATTCAAGAATAGCAACTCCTTCCGCATCCGGCCCTTCCAGCACTTCATAATGACCGTACATGGCAACCGGTTTAACGGGATGTCCCTCCAGCCCGGCCGGGGCTTTCGAGGCATAAATCTTTAATTCATCCGGATCAACCGTCTTCTCCCGGATAAAAACAACGTAAGCCTTCATGGAATTATCCCCTCTCCTCAATTTCCTGTAATCAGGATAACGCCACAAGGGATAATCGTAAAATTTGTATTTTTCATCGTATTCATAAATGAAATTCATATAGAATCATCTAAGCCTCAAGCTCGCCTTACGGCTTCATTAATAGAATGGCAGCCTACCTGCAAATACATAAATTTTATTCATAAAAACAATTAAAAATATAGATTTTATTTATTTCAAGTTCGAGCGTACACTTAAGCACGTAAAGGAAAACTAATTCACACAAGGAGGAAATGAAAATGAACTTTTCATCTTACGATAAAGAATTTCAAGGCAAGCGGGCTTTGGTTACGGGAGGAACGCAGGGCATGGGACTTGCGATTGTCAGAAGATTGGCAGGCGCTGGCGCGACGGTGCTAACGACAGCGAGGAATATTCCGTCGGACTACCATATTCCGAACGTTCATTTTGTACAAGCAGACATAACAAAGCCGGAGGGAACCAAAGCTATTGTTGAAGCCGTAAAAGAAAAGCTCGGCGGAATCGACATCCTGATCAATACGGTTGGCGGCTCCAACTCCCCCGCAGGCGGAGCGTTGGCATTAACCGATGAGCATTGGCTCGAGGAACTAAACATGAATCTGCTTGGTTCCGTTCGTTTGGACCGCAGCTTGCTTCCGATTATGCTGGAGCAAGGCAAAGGAGTTATTATTCATGTCAGCTCTATCCAAAGAACGCTGCCCCTGTACGAATCCACTTTGGCTTACGCGGCGGCAAAAGCCGCTTTGGCCACGTACAGCAAAGGCTTGTCCAACGAATTCGCGCCTCAAGGCATTCGCGTGAACGCAATCGCTCCCGGCTTTATCCAGACCGAAGCGGCCAACCGTCTCATTGACCGCCTTGCCGTTACTGCGGGAAGCCGCGAAGCAGCGCTTAATCAGCTGATGGATTCCCTTGGAGGCATTCCGTTCGGACGTCCGGGATTGCCCGAAGAGGTCGCCGAGCTTGCCGCATTCCTGGCATCCGACCGGGCAGCCTCTATACACGGCAGCGAATACGTCATTGATGGCGGAACGATACCTACCGTTTAATTTCCCTAAAGGAGGCTTATTTTATGATCGCAATGCCAATCGCTGTAGTTAATTATTTTAATGCGGTGAATGAACATGAACCCGGACGTTTTCTTGAAGCTTTTGATGAGCAGGCCTATGTGCTGGATATGAAAAGAGAATTTGTCGGCGGGAAAGCCATTGCCAAGTGGAGCAAAGCGGAAATATTCGAACCGAAGGTTCGCTTTGAAATAAAGGATGCCAAGGAGCAGGATAACCGTTATATCGTTACGGTGGCGGTAGACGGCGAGTTTGATAAAACGAATCTGCCCGATCCTCTCCTCATGAAGCATGAATTTCTCATTGCCAACGAAAAAATCAAAGAGCTGCATATTTCTTTCCCTTAATTCCGTTATTGCAAATAAATAAACGACCGCTAGCCTGTTAGGTCAGGCGGCGGTCGTTTGCATGTTGTTTGAAAAGCTATCTAAGCTTAACAGGCAGGCCGGTTCTTGCGGATTCATTGGCTGCCATCGTTACGCGATGCGTCTCCCAAGCATCCTCGTAGCTTGACAGAATCTGGCTCCTGTCGCCAGTTCGGACGGCATGAAGGAAAGCTTCGTTCTCCCGTACGTACGGATTATTGGAGGATTTGTACTCGGTCTTCTTATCGGCTTCGATATCCACAAGAGCTTCGCCCGTAACCTGCAATACGCCCGTGTTCGTGTAGATTTGGAGCCCGGCATGACCCCCGGCCGGAATCGCGCATGTATTGCTGATCGTCGCAACGGCCCCGCTCGCCAGCTTGATTGTTACCGTACCCACATCCGGCACCGTAACGCCCTCTTCCACCTGAGCCATATGTCTGCTGCCATACGCCGCGTAGACTTCATTGACTTCGCCCAGCAAATAACGGGTCAAATCCACGATATGCGTCGTCTGCTCCACAAACTGTCCGCCGGAGGTCTCCATCTTGCGCCACCAGTATACGCCCGGCATCGAGCCCATCCATTGCCCCAAAGCCATCAGCGGCGTGCGGTCGGCAAGAAGCTCCTTCGCATGGTTTGTGCTGTCCATATAACGGAAATGATAACCAACCGATGTAATAAGTCCTTTATCTGCAATCGCCTGACGGATTCGGGACGGTGTCTCCTCGTCTACGCCAATCGGCTTTTCGACAAGGAAAGGAATCCCCCGCTCCGCAAGCGCTAATTCAATCTCGCCATGAGCAAAGGGCGGCGTGCAAATATAAACCGCATCCAGCTTGCGGTCCTCAAGCATCGCTTCAATCGTGTCGTACCCGCGAGCGTCGCTATAAGGCCTTGCTGCCGTTTCCGCCTTTTCGAGGCTTGTCCCGCTAAAAGCGCTGACGCTTACCCCTTCCATCGCAGCAAGCTTTTCCGCATGCATCCGTCCAAACCAGCCCGTTCCCGCAATACCAATTCGAAGAGTCACTCTACATTCCCACCTAACGTCGTAGTTTTATGCCTCCCCCTAATGTTTACCTGCGTCCCGATGGTTGTCAAGGAGATCTTTGCCGCCAAGCGGCAGCTCGACCTTAAACGAGGTTTTCCCTTCGGCACTCGCCGCGGAAATCTGGCCATGATGCAGCTCGACAATGTTCTTGGCGATCGCGAGGCCTAGACCCGAGCCGCCGGTATTCCGGGAACGGGACTGCTCGCCGCGATAGAACCGTTCGAACAATAACGGAATGACTGAAGCCGGCAAAGGCTCTCCGTAATTCGCAATCTCAACGACGGCCTGCCCCCTCTCGCTCCATACCGCGATATCGATCTGCCTGCCTTCTTTTCCGTATTGAATGGCATTAACGACCAGATTCTCGAACACCCGGACCAGCTTGTCTCCGTCCGCATCGACGAGGATCGAATGATCCGGAAGTGTCAACCGGCACTTCACCTCCGCCTGCTCGAATTGCAAACGGAATTGGGCTGCCAGTTGGCCAATCATCTCTACCAGATTGATGGGGGACAGCCGAAGCCCTATTCCGCCGCTTGTCCTCGTATATTCAAATAAATCGTCGATCATTGACTTCAGACGAGTCGATTTCTCGTAAGCGATTTGAACGTAATGCCTCAGCTCCACCTCATCCCGGTAACGGTCTTCTTCGATCAGGCCCAGGTACCCGACAATAGACGTTAAAGGTGTGCGCAAATCGTGGGATACGTTGGTCACAAGCTCGGCTTTTGTCCGTTCCGTGCGCCGCTCCTCCTCGATGGAGAGCTTAAGCTGGGCCGTCATTTTATTAATATTTTCCGCCAATGCCCCAAGCTCGTCCCCGCCTCGCACCGGTAACCGGGAGTCGAAATCCCCTCCGGCAATCCGTTCGATTCCTTGCGAGATTCTCATTAAGTAGCGGATGGTCGAACGGCTTAGCGCGAAGAAATAGATGAAAAAAAAGACAAGGCTGACGGTAATATACGTCGTTAAAAGTCCAAACTTATCAAAGACCTCCCTCAGCAGAGGGGAAAGATAAAACATATCGCTGCTGTAGGCGGCGATCGCGGCCAGATATAGCAGCCCCGTCGTGAAGAACGAGGCAAGCACGCTTAGCCCGAACAGATACAGCATTTTAAAACGAAGGCTTTTCCACGGTTTACGGCTCAATTTTGTACCCTACTCCCCATACGGTCTGAATCAGCTTAACGCCGCCCAGCTCGCTCTCCAATTTATCCCGAAGCTTGCTGATATGAACCATTACGGTGTTGTTGGACTCGAGAAACTTGTCCTTCCATACCGCTTCAAAGATGGCCTCCGCGCTAAACACCTGCCCGGGATGGCTCGCCAGCAGGTACAAAATATCAAACTCCGTAGACGTCAGATTAATATTCCGGTCCTCCACCGTTACGGTATGCGATTTCTTGCTTATTTTAAGCGAATGCAACTGGATGATGTCTTTATCCTGATCCTGCGCCGTTTGAAGCTGAGAATTCAAATAGATGGATCTGCGGAGCAGCGACTTCACCCTTGCAATCAGCTCCAGCGCGTTAAACGGCTTCACCATGTAATCGTCCGCGCCTGTCGTCAGCCCCATGATCTTGTCCATGTCCTCCGCCTTGGCGCTTAGCATTAGAATCGGAATGCCGTATTCCGCGCGTACCGCCCGGACAACCTCGAGACCGTTCATCTCCGGCATCATCACGTCGAGGATCATTAATTGGACAGATTCCTTGGCGATCAGCTCCATGGCCTCCCGGCCGTTGCCCGCAATAAGCACTTGGTATCCTTCATTGGTTAGATAGATTTTGATCAGCTCCGCGATTTCGAGGTCATCGTCCGCGATCAGAATTTGAATGGTATTCATGAGATCTCCCCGTCTAATTGGTTAATGAATGTGGCTATAGTGTATCAGAAATATTCTCCAGAGCGGACAGCCCCAATCACAAATAAGAAATTCTTAAGGTTTCCTTCAGGATGTCTTACGAACCTCCGCGGCCCTGCGCGTTATCTTGGATATAGAGCAACGGACAAGAACAATACCCGGAGGTATGAATAGATGAAAACAAAGCTATACGTGCTATACGGCGGCAAATCCGTCGAACATGAAGTGTCGTTAAAAACGGCCGTCACCGTCCTTCATTCCATTGATGAAAGCCGCTACGAGGTTTATCCCGTCTACATTACCCGCGAAGGCTTGTGGTGTACGCAGCCCGGGCCTATTGCCAAGGATGAGCTAACGATTGAACGGTTGATTGCAACGCCAACGTTTCCGGACCCCGCCCGTTCCATTGGCGAGATTCTGTCGGGCATCATGGCGCTGCCCGGCCCAAAAGTCGTTTTGCCGCTCCTGCATGGTCCCAATGGAGAAGACGGCACGGTACAAGGCCTGCTGGAGCTCGTGAACGTTCCTTATGTGGGGAATGGCGTGCTATCGGCTGCATTAACCTTGGACAAGGCAATGTCGAAGCAGGTGCTGGCCCAAGCCGGTATTAACCAGACGGAATATAGGGTGTACCGCTGCGAGGAGTGGACAACGGATGAGGCAGCCGTATTACGCAAGGCGGAGGATGCCATTGGATATCCGTGCTACGTGAAGCCCGCTTCCCTTGGCTCCAGTATCGGCATCAGCCGGTGCACGGACCGCGGAGAGCTCCTAACCGGGATCCGCGAAGCCTTCTCTTACGATAAAAAGATAGTCATCGAACGCGAAGTAGACGGCAGAGAAATTCAAGTCGCCGTTATCGGCAATGAGAGACCGCAAGCCTCGCTGCCCGGCGAGTTTATTCATGATCATGTTTTCTTCGATTACGAATCCAAATACATGGACAAGCGGCTTACCATGCAGATTCCCGCCAAGCTGGCGGAAGGCTTGACTTCGCGGATCCGCGAGCTGGCGGTCCGCGCCTATCAAGCCCATGGCTGCGAGGGCCTTGCCCGCGTCGACTTCTTCCTTGACGGAGAAGGCCAGCTGTACCTGAACGAGATAAACGCGCTGCCCGGCTTTACGAATTTCAGCATGTACCCGGTCATGTGGGAGCGCACGAACGGCACGGCTTATTCCGCCCTGATCGAACAATTAATCGGGCATGCGGTCGCCCGCCATCAAAATAAACAAACGCTTCAATATACCAAATAAGCGAGCGAGGTGAGCCGTATGTTAAGAGATACTTGGGCTGAAATTAGTTTGAGCCGTATTCGGGAGAATATGCTGAACATTCGCCGGTCTCTTCCCGGTTCGGTGAAGCTGATGGCTGTCGTCAAGGCGAACGGCTACGGGCATGGCGACATCGAATCGGCCAAGGCAGCGATAAAGGCCGGCGCGGATTATTTGGCGGTTGCCTACCTGGAAGAAGCGGTTCGGCTGCGCGATGCCGGATTACAGCTGCCTATTCTCGTATTAACGCCTATCCGGCCGGAGCATGTGCCATTGGCTCTGAAGCATGACCTCTCCTTAACCGTAACAAGCGCCAAATGGTTTTGCGAGATGCGGAATTTCAAGCCTTGCGGCTCCGCTGGCAAGCTGCGTGTTCATGCCAAGATGGATACGGGGCTTGGGCGAATCGGCATCCGGACGAAGCAAGAATGGGATGAGCTTGTCCCTTGGCTGCACGCTGAGGATGTTGAGATGGACGGCTTTTACACGCATTTTGCGACGGCCGGACAGGAGGATACCCGCTTTCTGGAGCAGCAGGTTGCCCGCTTCCTCGATATGAAGGAATGGGTACGCGCCTCCGGGCTTGCGATTCGTCATTATCATTGCGCGGGCAGCGTTGCGGCGCTGAGATTTCCTCATCTGGCAATGGATATGGTGCGGATCGGAGCGGCGATGTACGGCTTTTACCCTGCAAGGCTTGCTTGTCCGGTTAAGCTGGAGCCTGCTCTAAGTCTTCACAGCCGTCTGATTCAAGTGAAGAAGCTGGCTAAGGGGGAATATATCGGCTACGACAATTCCTATCAGGCTAAGGAGGAGGAATGGATTGGAACGGTGCCAATCGGTTATGCCGACGGCTGGGCGCAGCGAATGCAAGGCACGGATGTGCTGATTGGCGGCCGCCGCGCTCCTATTGCGGGCAAAATCTCCATGGACCAGCTGATGATCAAGCTCCCCGGACCATTCGCGGAAGGAACTCCGGTTACCTTGATCGGTACCCAAGGCGGGCAGCGTATTACATTTGCCGAGCTTGCCGCCCATATCGGAAGCGTTGCGCAGGAAGTCTCCGCTTCGCTTGGCGTCCGGATAACGAGAACCTATAAAGATATCGAGGAGGTACGTGCAAGATGGGACAAAACAACTTGGCCGGACGACATCAGTCAGGCCGTCATATAACGTTTCACACATCCATTCAAACTGCCAATTCCGGCGTTCATAAAGGACATCTGGTCTTGATTAATCGTGAAAATCCAATCCGGCAAATTCCTTCTTCCGACCGTTTGGCGCCAATCCGATCGTTCCCGGCTATTCACACGCTGAAGGATGGCATGCGGCTAGAGCGAACCTGCTTGCGTCAGTTAGCCGAGCTTCTTGAGGCCAGCGAAGGGATAGACGATATAATCGCTGTCAGTGGCTATCGGACCAAGCATGACCAAGAGCAGATTTACAGCTCCTCATTAGCCGATAACGGCGCGGATTACACGGCGCGTTATGTCGCGTTGCCCGACCGGAGCGAGCATCAGACGGGGCTGGCGATCGATGTCGGCCGGCTCAGCAAGGAAATTGATTTTATCGCACCGGCGTTCCCGGACACGGATGTCTACAAGACCTTCAAACAGCTTGCCGCACGCTTTGGGTTCATTCAACGTTACAAGGAAGGCAAGGAGGCCTTGACTCAAATCTCGTGCGAGCCTTGGCATTTCCGTTACATCGGTTATCCCCATGCAGACATCATGGAGCGGAACGATTGGTGCCTGGAGGAATATATCGACGTACTTAGAAGCTATGTCTACGGCAGCGAACATCTATTATTCGAGGATGATCATTCCTTGGCCGAAATCTATTTCGTGGCGGCAGACACGGGAGCTTCGACGTCCATTCCCCTTATCCCATGCGATCGCTTCAGCTTGTCCGGGAATAACGTTGACGGTTTTATCGTGACCGCGTTCAAGGATAAAAGCAGGCGATCCCATGTCTAGAACGGGATACGGCGGGCTAGATTGGGTCAAATTCGCGGCCGCCCTGCTCGTTGTTGCCAATCATACGAGCCCGCTTCTGTCATACAGCGCTGACGCCGATTTTCTTGTAAGCAATCTGCTTACGCGTATTGCCGTTCCCGTCTTTTTTATGACAGCCGGATTCCTATTGTTCCGCAAGCTGACGGGAAATCCGTTAACGGATCGGAAGGCTGTTCAAGGCTACCTGCTGAAAATTGTAAAGCTCTACGCCATTGCCATTGTCCTGTACATTCCGCTGAACCTATATACCGGTTATTTTTCCGATTCCTTAACGACGTATTCCGTCATCAAAGACATCGTGTTTGACGGAACCTTTTATCACCTATGGTATTTGCCAGCGTTAATAATCGGCCTGTTGATAACTTATGCGATGATTCGGTTCCTACCGATGAACGCGGTGCTGGCCTCGGCCGGGCTTTTGTACACCGTCGGGCTGCTTGGGGACAGCTACTACGGTATCCTGCAGAACAACGAAGGGCTGGCCCTTATCTACGAAGGGATGTTTAAGGTGTTTGATTACACCCGCAACGGACTTTTCTATGCCCCTCTTTATCTGGCAATGGGAGCTTGGGCAGCCAAACAGCCTCCTCCAGCCCGAAAACCGATCGTGAATGCGGCTTTGTTTGCGGTTTTTCTTGGCCTCATGTTCGCCGAAGGGATGCTCCTTCACTCCTCGGGAATTCCGCGGCATGACAGCATGTATGTGTTTGCGGTTCCCGCGGTCTATTTCTTATTCCAGTGGTCCATGCAGTGGAAGGTTCCGGCCAGCAAAAGGTTCCGGGAGTGGCGGACTTGGGTGTATATTCTGCATCCCTTGGCCATTGTGCTTGTCCGCGGAGCAGCCGAAGCCGCGCATCTGGAGCGGCTGTTTATCTCGAATAGTCTGCTTCATTTCGCCGCCGTTTGCCTGCTGTCGATTGGGTTGTCCGCGCTTATCGCATGGCTGTTGGAAATCATCCGGAAATTCCGGAATCCTATCCGGATGTGGATAACAACTCCTGTGGACAAGTGGATAACACTTCGAAAATGAACAGTTGTCCGATAGAAAGCGTTCTTAATATGTGTATAACTTTGTGAATAACTGTGGACAACACGTATGTTGCATAGGCTTATTTGACTACGTTCTTTTCCAAATCGCATCCCGGTAGGCCGTTGGCGTCTCCCCCATACGATTTTTAAACGTTCGCGTAAAAGCATACAAAGAGGAATAACCGGTCGTATAAGCAACCTCCGTAATAGAGGCATCGGTCTCCGCAAGAAGCCGCCTGGCAGATTCCATCCTTACCTGCGTGATGTAATCGCTTGGCGGCATTCCAGCCTTTTCCGAGAAAGCAACGGAGTAATACGTCCGGTTCATTCCCGCTGCCTTGGCTGCCTGCTGGACCGTGATGCCTTCCGTGGCATGCTGCCGGATATAGGACATGCTTTGCTTGACCCAATCCGTGGCATTCAGGGCATAAGCGGGGGGAACCGTCCGGCATAAGGCTGCCAATAGACGGTACAGCAGGCTTTGCATTTCAAGCGACCGAACATGGGCGCTCTCCGTCTCTCCGCTCCGCATCGAATCAAGCAGGCCATGAAGCGCCCGCTCTGCTTCTTGCGTCCATCCGTTCTCCAGAAACGGTTTCTCGAAACTTATGCCGGTGAGCGCCAGCAGCTCTGCCGCGCGTGGACCATCCATCACAATCCAGCTCATCCGGGGCGGCTTTTTCCCTTCAATCGCATAGTACGCATAGGTACGCGCTGGGAACAAGCAGAAGAGATCCCCGGCAGACAGCGTTACGCTATTCCCTCCATCCCACTCTACCCGAACGAAGCCTTCCTTTACGATATGCAGACTGTAGCTCTCAATCCTTTTTGGTCCGGCGCCGTAGCCTTGCCTGGTCTCCGTGAGCCCCCCTCTCACGGGCCATATCGAACATTGCTTGTCCAGCTCGCTTATCGCATGAAACAGAAACTCGGCGGTTTCGAAGCCTGCCGAACTATTGCCATTCATCACAATCCGCCCCCTACCTGACAAATTGGTAAATCAACCATACATGATGCTATTTTACGACTGCCTCCTATCCATTACAATGATTGGCATGGAGGCGATTTTCTCTTGAAAAAACCAAACATTTTGTTGATTACAAGCGATCAGCAGCACTGGAATACGCTAGGTTATTTCAATAACGAATTAAGCACGCCCAATTTAGACCGGCTTGTTCAGTCCGGCACAACCTTTACGAGAGCTTACTGTCCGAATCCGACCTGCACGCCAAGCCGCGCATCCATTATTACGGGCCAATACCCAAGTCAGCATGGCGCTTGGACGCTCGGAACCAAGCTTCTGGAAGACCGGCACTTCGTCGGGGAAGATTTTCATTCTGCCGGCTACAAAACCGCGCTTGTTGGCAAAGCCCATTTTCAGCCGTTGTCATCAACGGAGGAATACCCTTCGCTTGAGGCTTATCCGGTCCTGCAGGATTTGGAGATGTGGAAGCAATTCAACGGTCCTTTCTATGGCTTCGAGCATGTCGAGCTCACGCGTAATCATACCAACGAAGCTCACGTAGGCCAGCACTACGCCTTATGGATGGAGGAGAAAGGCTGCATCAATTGGCGGGATTATTTCCTACCTCCAACAGGCAGCATGGATCCCGCCACCACCTACAAGTGGCCGATTCCCGAAAAGTACCACTACAACACCTGGATCGCGGAGCGCACGAACGCGCTTATGGAGCAATATGCCGAAGAAGACAAACCGTTCTTTCTCTGGTCAAGCTTCTTCGACCCGCATCCGGAATACTTGGTGCCCGAGCCGTGGGATACGATGTACGATCCGGACTCCCTGACGATTCCGGATATCGTGCCAGGCGAGCATGACAAAAACCCGCCTCATTTCGGCCTTACGCAAGAGGACAATCCGGACTTCTCCCCTTGGGCGGAAACGGGCAACGGCATTCACGGGTACCGTTCGCATCATTACTATGAATACGGCGAGCGGAAGAAGCTTACCGACTACGACAAGAAGAAGCTGGTCGCCGTCTATTACGGCATGATCAGCATGATGGACAAATATATCGGCACGATCCTCGATAAGCTCGAAGAGCTTGGCATTGCGGACAACACGGTTGTCGTCTTTACGACGGATCATGGCCATTTCTTCGGCCAGCACGGCCTGCAGGCCAAAGGCGGCTTCCATTACGAGGACCTGATTCGCCTTCCGTTTATCGTGCGTTATCCGGGGCAGGTTCCGGCGGGAGTAACGTCGGACGCGATCCAATCGCTGGTTGACCTTGCGCCAACGTTCCTGTCGCTCAGCGGCATTCCGATCCCGCATGCGATGACCGGCGTCGATCAAAGCGAGGTATGGAAAGGTACGGCATCCGCTGCGAGAGATCACGCCATCTGCGAATTCCGTCATGAGCCAACCACCATTCATCAGAAAACGTACGTCGACCAGCGTTACAAAATCACGGTCTATTACAACCAAACCTACGGCGAAATCTTCGATTTGCAGGATGACCCAAGCGAGCTCAACAACTTGTGGGACGATCCGGCATACGCGGCGCTGAAGTCCGAGCTGCTGCTCAAGTACATCTGGGCGGAGCTTGGCAAGGAGCCGATGCCGATGCCGCGTATTTCAGGCGCGTAGGCTGAATAATAGGAAGGGCTATTCCCGTCATAAAGCGACGCGGAATAGCCCTTTTTTATTGCTGCATTCCCCCTTGCTCCTCTCCCCGCATGAAAAAGCGCCACGTTGAATTCCCAGCTTCCATACCTGTTATGACCGCAAAAAACCGGGTCTGCAGCGTGCAGACCCGGTTTTCTTACGCTGTCGCGGAGGCAGATCAGCCCAAGTTAATGGCCCGAATCTCCTCCAGCGGAATCTTCGGCTTGCGGTCCTCCGTGAGCAGTCCGTTAATCTCCTGCTGCACGTCCGCCACCTGCGTATAGCAATAGCCGCAAATATAATCGACGGACTTGATGGCTTGCGTAAGTCCCTTGAAGCGTTCCGTGAAGGCTTCGACCGAATCCACCTGCTCCCCGTAGCCCCAGCCCTTGTCGGACTGGAACGCAATGCCGCCGAACTCGCTGATGATAATCGGCTGTCCCCGGTAGCCGTAGCCCTCGGCAAAGGCATATTTCCAATGGTTGCAGGTCGTCTCGCGCGACATGATAGCATCCTTGTTATCCCGGTAACGCTTCAGGAAGCCTTCTCCGGTCTGGACGTAATCATGCAGCGTCACGATATCCGAGACGGTATGCTCCCAGCCATCGTTAACGATAACGGGACGATTCGGATCGAACGACTTCGTGAGATGGTAGATGCCTTCCGTGAACTTCTGCTGCCGCTTGTCGCGAAGAATATTGCCAATCCCCCACGACTCGTTGAACGGCACCCACGTTATGATGCTCGGATGGTTATGCTGCTGCTTAATAATTTCAAGCCATTCTCTCGTGAAAGCCTCGACCGCGCGGTCATGGAACTCGAAGGTCGCCGCCATCTCCGACCAGACGAGCAGCCCCTTTACGTCGCACCAATAGAGAAAACGGGCATCCTCGATCTTCATATGCTTGCGCACGCCGTTGTAGCCCATCGCCAGGATCAGGTCGATATCCTCGATCAACGCTTCTTCGCTTGGCGGCGTTAGATGGCTGTCCGTCCAATAGCCCTGGTCCAAAATAAGCCTTTGGTAGATTGGCGCGTTGTTCAGCAGCACTTTTCCATTCTCGATGGATATTTTCCGCATGCCGAAATAAGAAAGCGTACGGTCGACGACACGCCCGCCCGAGGTCAGGACGAACTCCACGTCATACAAATTCGGACGGGCCGGCGTCCAATACGCCCGCTTCCACGGTCCGTTCGCTTCATGGTGAAGATCAACCTCAACCGAGAGGCACGGACGGTCAATTCCCAGCGCAACCCGCTTCACGGGCTGCCCCTTGAACGTCACGATGGCCTCCAGCAGCAGATCGCCGCCGGGCCGGACGCCGTTTATCTCGTAATCGAACCGGACGACATGGCGGTCGAGATCCGGCGTTATTTTGACCGACTCCAGCCGCTCTTCTTCCACGTATTCCATCCATACCGTCTGCCAGATGCCCGTCGTTTGCACGTAGAAGCATTCAAAGTTGTCCGGCACCCAGCGCTGCTTGCCCCTCGGCTGATAGCAGCTGTTGCTGTCCGTTACTTTCACCGCTATCCGGTTATCGGCTCCGAACTTCAGATACGGCGTCATGTCGACGGAGAATGCCGCATAGCCGCCTTGATGACTTCCGGCCAGCTCGCCGTTAATCCATACTTTGGCTTCGTAATCTACCGCCTGAAAATGCAGGATCGCCCGCTTACCGGCCGCTTCCGCCGGAACGGAAATCTCTCTGCTGTACCACACATAAGGATGAAAGCTTTCCTCGCCAATGCCACTGGCTTTGGTTTCATACGTAAACGGTACGTTAATCCGGTGTGTTGCCTCGAATGCCTCCTGCCACTTCTCGCGCTCGCCGGCATTTGCGTCGTCGAAGCGGAAGTCCCATTCGCCGTTCAGATTATGCCAATCGCCGCGCACGAGCTGAGGTCTGGGATAATCCTTGCTATATGATTTCGTCGTCATGCGTACCTCCTGCTCCTATACCTTGCCTTGGAATACCGCTGCATAGATGGAAGACGGACGAAGAGGAACGCCCTGCTTCCACTCGTCTGTAGGAACGGTACGATTGAGGCAGATGATGTTCTCCGGCTCGAACACATTGTTGATCTCGTCGTAACCCTCGCCGGTGATTTCGTACAGCACCATCTCACCCGCTGCTTCGAAATCAGCCAGATCCAGCACCGTACTTACTTCATTCAGCCCGCGGTTAACGATAAATACCGTAACGGTATCGCCTGCACCGTTAACGCCCGCCGCGATGTCCAGCTCCGGCAGCCCGTTCAGCTCTACCGGCGTCTCCTTGAGCGCCGGCACGGCAAACGTCGCGCAATTCGCCTGCACCGGAAGCATATGCTTAAGGTCGCGGTTCGCGTACAGCTTCATAACCTCGTAGGTCGGCGTTCCGTATACGTCCAGCGGCCGATTGCTCCAGCCGGACTCCTTGCCGCAATATTGGTCGGCATAATAATCGCCCACCCGGATGCAGCCGCCGAGCCAGCCGTTGACCAGATCGGAGAAGCTGCCGATATGCACCATGTCGCTTGAACGAAGCATTTCGTTCAGATTGGCGGCATTGGCAACCGCCGCGCCAAGCGTATGCTCGTTCGGCAGCCCTTTGCGGACCGTATTCGGATAATACATGGTGTTGTATTCCGTAATGGCGATTTTGACATGGGCATGCTTCGGATTTGCCTTAATGCTATCCGTCGTCTCCCACAAGTAATGCCGCGTGAATTCCGGATAGGCCGCAATGGCTTTGTACCGGTCCTCCGGAGGCGTGCTTCTGTTCATGCCGAAAGGTCCGTAACCATGGTAGATATGCAGGGTCAAATAGTCGATCAGCTCGCCGGCCTGCTCCAGCACCGGCTTGTTCCACGCTTGGTCGTAATGGCCGCAGGCCAGCAGCACGATGGAAGGGTCCGCCGCTTTCATCGCTTGGGCGAACGATACCGTGCGCGCCGCGAATTCTTCGGCGGAGCAGGTTCCAACCTGCCACCCTCCCCATACCTCGTTGCCGATCTCCCAATATTTCACGCCGTACGGCTCGGGATATCCGTTCGCGGCGCGCAAAGCGCCCATCGGCGTATCGGCCGCGCCATTGCAATACTCGATCCATGCAGCTGCCTCTTGGGGCGTTCCGGATCCGTCGTTCACGCAAATGAGAGGCTCTACCTGCAGCTCCCGGCAGAAGGCGATAAATTCGTCCGTGCCAAAATATTTGCTCGTCCAGCCGCCCCATGCCTCGTTGTACATAACCGGTCTCTCCAGCACGGGACCAACGCCATGCTCCCAATGGTAGGCGCTGATGTAATTGCCGGCCAGCCTCATCATGCCGGCGTTCAGCTCTCTCGTCATGTCGATGACCTCGCGCTTCACCAGGGCGATACTGTCGGCTGCAAGCAGGGATACATGATCGAGCCACAGCATGCCGGTCGATACATGATCCGCCCAGCGCGGATGATCAGCGGGGATGTAGACGCGAAGCTCGGCGTCGGCGCAAGCGCGGGAGACGGCCAAGTCCGCTTCGTACTCCCGCCAGTTATGGCTGTCGAGCTCGATAACGACAGAACCAAGCGTCTCCTCCGTATGCCGGTCCACCGCTTCCACCACCAGCCGCTTCAGCTCAATCGACGCGCGGGCAACGACTTTTACCTTATAATCGGCAGGCCCTTGGAGGGCGGTCTTCTGCGCGATTCCCGCATAGGCCTCATCATCGCTTAACAAGCGGATGCGCTGCGCCCGTCCGGAATGCTTAGGCGCGGGCGCCTCAAGCGCGTATTTCGTATTGCGGCCGTTCGTATAGGCTTGCCAGCTTCCGGATATTTCCCGCTTCGTTTCAGACTCGCTCTCGAAGTCCATATCCTTTAGCGAGAAGGCCAGCATGGCTTCCATATGATCGCGGATATCCTCGACAAAGTGACCGAACAGGAACGGGTTGACGGCATGCCGACTCGCTCCGGCGCAATCGACGGTTATGTTAGCTTTGTTAGTCAAAATGAACCTCCATAGAAATCGTTAGTATAGTCGGAATCGCCTATCCCTTGATGGAGCCAATCATGACGCCTTTGACGAAATGCCGCTGCACAAAAGGATACATGACCAGCACGGGCAGGCTGGACACAATGATAACCGCGAATTTGATGCTCTCCGACAGCAAAATTTGTTTTTCCAGGCCCACGCTTCCGCCGTCCGTTTGGGCCGATTGGCTGATCAGCAAGATTTCGCGGAGCACAAGCTGAAGCGGATATTTGCCTTCGTCGCGAATATAGATCAATGCGTTGAAGAACGAGTTCCAGTGGCCAACCGCGTAGAACAGCACCATGACGGCCAGAATCGGCTTTGAGAGCGGCAGGATGATGCTGACGAGCAGTCTCCAGTTGGAGCAGCCGTCCATGTGGGCCGCCTCCTGCAGCTCCCAAGGAATACTGTTCTGAAAATACGTGCGCATAACGATAAGATTGTACGTCGCGATAGCGCCAGGCACGATCAGCGCCCACATGGTGTCGACCATGCCCAGGTCTTTGACCAGCAAATAAGTCGGAATAAGACCTCCGCTGAAAAACATCGTCATCGTAATCAGGACCATAATCCCGTTGCGCAAGGGAAGATCGGGTCTCGACAGCGGATACGCCGCGAGAATCGTCATGATAATGTTAATGACGGTTCCGATGACGGTGTACATAATCGAGTTGCCGTAGCCGGTCCAGATCTTGTCGTTCTGCAAAATGTTGGCGTAAGCCTCGACATTGAAGCCTTGCGGCAGCAGCCACACATCGCCGTTTAAGACTTTGGCCGGGTCGCTGAACGACGCGCTGACAATGAACAGCAGCGGATACAATACAATGACCATAATGATAGCGGCTATGATATATACGACTGCGTCGAACAAACGTTCATTCGACGGACTTATGCTCTTTTCCATAAGCGGTTACCTCCTTACCATAAGCTCGTCTCCGACGTCTTGCGGGCAAAACGGTTTACGAGCAGCAGCAGCATAAGGTTGATCACCGAGTTGAACAGGCCGATGGCCGCCGTGTAGCTGTACTCGCCCTTCAAGATTCCCGTCGTATAGACGAACGTGGAGATGACGTCGCTGGATTCCAGATTCAGGTTGTTCTGCATGAGCAAAATTTTCTCGAAGCCGATGTTCATGAAGTGGCCGATATCGAGAATGAGCAGGATGACGATAACCGGCATAATGCCCGGCAGCGATACGTGCCAGATGCGGCGGAGCCGCGAGGCGCCGTCCATCTTGGCCGCTTCGTACAGCTGGGGATTGACCCCGCTGAGCGCCGCGATATAGATAATGGATTGCCATCCCATGCTTTGCCAGATGTTCGAGCCGATAAAGATCGGCTTAAACCAGGCGGCTTCCTGCAGGAAATTAATCGGCGTGCCGCCAAACGCCTCGATCAACTGGTTGACGGGTCCCGTCTTCGGCGACAGAAACACGTTCAGAATGCCAACGATAACAACAACCGAGATAAAATGCGGGATGTACGTAATATTTTGCAGCCATTTGCTGTAGGCCCGGCTTTTGATTTCGTTCACGAGCAGCGCCAGCAGGATCGGTACCGGGAAGGCGATGAGGAGCGAGAACAAGTTGATGGATACCGTATTCCACAGCAGCCGCCAGAAGTAATACGAATTGAAAAACCGTTCGAAATGGCCGAAGCCTTCCCAAGGGCTGCCGATAATGCCTTTGGCCGGATTGAAGTTTTTGAAGGCGATCTGCAGGCCGTACAGCGGCCCGTAATGGAAGATTAAATAAAAGGCGAGCGGCGGCAGCAGCATGAGATACAAATCATACCGCTTCGCCATTTTTCTCAGCAGCCCGTCGTTCTTCCTCTTGCGGCCGGGAACGGGGGCCGCCCCCGCGTTCTCGATCATGCTGTCCATGAGCAACCCCTCCCTCTCTTCGCGTCCTCCCATTTATTTAGCCATTTTGTCATAAGCATCCTGGTAAAGCTTCTCAAGATCGGCAATGTTCATTTTCTTCAGCGTGGACTGGAATTCGTCCCACTTGTCAAAGCTGAGTGCCCCAACGATAAACTTGGTGCTTTGCTCTTCGAAATATTTGTCGATGTCATTGCGCAGCACGTTAACCTTCTGGGCAGTCGCTTCGTCAAACAGCGGCGGCGCATAGCGGATTTTCGGCAAATACGGCTCGAGCTGCTTGTAAGCCTCTTGCACTTGAGGCGGGTTGATGAACGATGCTACTTTGTCGCTGATGAGATGAGGCGCGCCGCCGCCGGCGTATGGCGTGATTTTCGCCTGGGCGCCCGCTACGTTCAAAAGCTCTTCTTTGTAGTACGGGATACCGTCCTTCATCTCGTAGTGCTCGCCTTCCCGGCCGAAACGCAGCAGCGTTGAGCCTTCGTCGCTGTAGAAGTAATCGATCCAGCGCATGGTCGCTTCCGGATATTTGTTGACGGACGTAATGGCGAATGCTCCGTAGTCGCGCGGCACCGGAGCCACTTGGCTTTGCAGACGGTCGCCATTAGGACCTGCTTGCGGTGCAATGCCTACATACTGATCCTGAATGGTCAGGAAGTTATTGTTCGTCTGATCAAAGAAGTAGCCGACATTGCCCGTACCTTGCTTGGCAAGATATTGCGCTTCCGTGTGGGAGAAAATCTCAGGGTCGATCAGCTTCTCCTTATATAGCTTGTTCAAATACATGAGCAGCTCTTTGTACTGCTCGTCGCCGCTCCAGATATGCACTTTATCGTTCTCGACATTAATGTTGTAGCCGAGCTGGGAATCAAGCCCGAATGCTCCCGCCATTTGATAGACGATTGGCATGCCGATACGCGCGGTCATCGGAATCTCGTCCGCTTTCCCGTTGCCGTTCGGATCGCCGTCGCGGAAAGCCTTCAGCACTTCATACAATTCGTCGGTCGTCTCAGGTACCTTCAGGCCCAGCTTATCCAGCCATGCCTTGTTGATCCATCTCTTGTCAGTCCGGGCGGAGCCTAGCGTAACAATGCCCGGGATCGCGTAAATATGTCCCTCCGGCGTCGTGATGCCCGCTCGGATCTCCGGATATTGATCCATCAGGCTCTTCAGGTTCGGCGCGTATTGATCAATCAGATTCTCCAGCGGGATCAGCTGTCCCGCAGCTCCGTAGCGGACCGTCTCCAGCTGCGTCAGACCCGAACGGTACAAAGCATCGGGAAGCTCATTGGACGCGAACAGAAGGTTTTTCTTCTCCGCAAAGCCGTCGGTCGGCGCCTCGATAAAATCGACCTTGACGTTGCTCATCTTCTCGTAGTCCTGGAAGACGGGCATGTCCTTGAACGGACCGTTTACGGGCGCGACGCGAGTAAACATCTTCAGCTTGATTGGCGTATCCACGATCGGGAATCCTTCCGTTTTTACCGCATTCTCCGCAGAGCCCGATGATTTGGGATCCCCCGTATTGCCGCCTTTTTCATTGCTGTTGCCATTGCCGCCGTTGCTGCAGCCGGATACGATTAATCCGGTAACAAGCATCGTGGCGAAAGCATATCTCCCCCATGTTTTTCGCATGTTTATATACCCCCCAGACTTTCAATTCACCGGTTCTTGTAAGCGTTTACCGCCGGTGTAACTCGATTATAAAATACGGCCGGTTACGCCGAGTTACACTTATATGACTATTTACTCCACATATTTTACGGATTGTTTCGCCGCGGCCTTGCCGTCTCCAAGACTGTTCCAATAGGCCTGCGGCGTCATGCCCGTTACTTCCTTGAACACCTTGAAGAAATAGTTGTGCGTGGAAAAGCCCACCTGATCGCTGACCTGCTTAATGGTATATTGGCCGCTTTCCAGCAGCCTGCGCGCCGCGTCGACCCGTACCCGGTTCACGTATTCGGAGAACGTCGACTGCGTCTCCTCCTTGAAGATCCGGCTCAAATAGGAGGCGTTTAAGCCGATGAAGCCCGCGGCAAGCTCCAGCGTCACGATATCGGAATACCGCTCCAGAATAAAACCAATCGCCTGGGACACATGGCGGGAATAGCTGCCCGTCGCGTGATGCTCCTTGAGCAGAACAAGCAAGACGCCATAGAACGACTGAAGCCATTTCTCCAGCTCGCCGACGCTCCCGAGACGGTTGAGCTCGCCGCGCGACGGCAGACGATCGGCATCCTTCGTTGTCCCAAGCGGGGAACGGTTCCCTTTTTTTAACGCCTTATCGCCGATATGGAGCAGCTCGCTGACCGTCATCTGCACCGCGTGCGAATGCAACGGAAGCCCGCGAAGCGGTTCGAATACCGAAGCGATCAGACGCTGCGCACCTTGCCCGTCCAGCCGCTCGATGGCAAGCAGCAGCTGCTTCTGCTCTTCGATCGTAAGCGCGACGCGGCTCTCCCGCGTGCCTTTTCCGCGCTGCTCCGGATTCGGATGAGCGGTCTGAGCGTTAGGGTCAAGCGCCCGCTCCGCGGAGGCGTAGCTTGCCCCAAGCTGCGACAGGCTGTTGCATACATGCCCAACCGCATAGATTGATTTCAAGTTCAAGTACATCTCAAGCGAATGGCCAAGCTTGCTCATGCTTCTGGCCGCTTCGCTTGCTGCCGCGTGCTCGCTCCGCTCCCGTATGGCGAACACGACGGCGATCCGCCCGTCCTCCACGTAAGCGGCCGTGCGCTCGCGCGCGTCTCCCAGGCTTTGCTGCATAAGCTCGACAACCTGCTGAACCAGCCGGTTCGTCTGCACGTCGGTATTGGACTCCGTCAGCAGCAGGAACGGAATGATCTGTAGGACCGCTGCCGCATACAAATTCGCCTGCGGATACATGCCGTAACGCCTGATGCTTCCTTCAAGCTCCCTTGCGGCTTCCGCCTTGCCTCTTGCCAAGTCGGCGATTTGGCTCCGGACCATCTCGGCATTGAAGAGGGACGATTCGCCTTCTTCACCCGCGGCCTCGGATAATTTGCCCGCCTGGACCGCTTTTTCAAGCATCGCCAGCAAAGTCTCCTTGTCCAGCCTGTGCTTCAGCAAATAATCGACCGAGCCGTTCTTCAGGCAGTCCCGGACGTAGTCGTAATCGTCATAGCTGCTGAGCATAATCGTCTGAACGGCGGGATACCGCTCTTTAATCATCCGATTCAAATCCACGCCGTTCATTCCCGGCATATTGACGTCCAGGATCGCCACGTCGGGGCGTTGTTCTTCGATCATGTCCAATGCCGACTCCGCGCTCTGAGCCTCTCCGCAGATCTCGAAGCCATGGGCGCGAAAATCCAATAAAGACCGCAGATCGTTGCGAACGAGCGGCTCGTCGTCTACCAATAACACGCGATACATTTAGCTCACCTCTTGCTCGGAGCCTGCCCGGCCCCGCAGATTGGGAAAACGAATTTCGACTTTCGTATACAAGCCGGGCTCGCTATACAGCCTGATGCCGTAGGGAGCTTCAAACGAACGGACGATTCTCTCGTGCACGTTGCGCACGCCCATTCCGCTGAACCGGGAAGAAGTCGGCTTTGTGACCGTTCCGCCCAGCAGTTGCTCCATCTGCTCCGGCGTCATCCCTTTGCCGTTGTCCGTCACCTCGATCATCAGATCGCGGTTATCCTCGTATACCCGTATCGTAACGAAGCCGCCTTGCTCCCGCGAGCCGATTCCGTGCAGAACCGCGTTCTCCACAATGGGCTGCAGCGTCAGCTTGAGCACGCGGCTATCCATTAGGGACGGATCTTCAATCTCCTCGTGGACGATGATCGGCTCCATGTATTTGTATTTGACGATAGAGATATAGCTTCGCACGTAGTCCAGCTCCTCCCTTACCGTCAAGTATTCGTTCGAGTTGCCCAGCACGCCCCGCATCAAATCGATTAAGGAGCCGGATACTTCCTCAATGTTTGGAGTCCCGTTAAGCTTGGCCAAATATTTGATCGTATTCAGCGAATTGTAGAGAAAATGAGGGCGTATTTGCGCTTGCAGCGCGGTCAGCTCCGCCTCCCGCTTCTCCTGCTCGCTTACGCGTATCCCTTCGAATAACCGCTTCAGCTCCTCCACCATGCCCATAAACACGTGGTACAGCTGTCCCACCTCGTCCTTTGCAGCAATCTCCTTCTTCGGTAACGTCAGGTTGCCGTCCTTCACCAGCATCATCATGGACTTCAGACGCCGGATATTAATCGTAATGCGCGACGACACCTGGAGCGAGACAATGAGGACGACCAGCAGGACGATCGCCGAAGCTTCAATGATCAGCTTCAGCAGGCGAGCCGATTCGCTGAGCAGCGAATTCGTCGGGATAAGCGCCAGCGTCGACCAGCCCGTATGGTCCGATTGCCTGCTGACCACGATATAGGATCTGCCGCCAATGACCCTCTCCTCCACGTCGCCCTCAGCCTTGCCAAGCTTCGCAAATTTGCGCTTCATGTCGACGATTCGCTGATCGGATGGCGCAAAGCTTGGCGTGTGATCCGACCGGTACACGAATTCGTCCTGCTGATCAAGCACATACAGCATACTGTCTGCGGTTGGCCTAACGCCGTATGTCTTGCGGATAAAGTCGTAATTCAGATCGACCATAACCACGCCAATCGTCTGACGGTTGTAGCGGATTTCGCGGCCGACAGTAATCGTCTCCGTGACGCCAGTCTGCTTCAAATAAGCGTGACGCGAGCCGTTGCGCAGCATATAGTCCATCATGGGCGTTCCGAGTACGCTTCGGTCCAGCCACGGACCGCCGGTGAAAAACACTTTGCCGCTTAAGCCAACGACGGCAATCCGCGCAATATAAGGCTTGTTCGCGACTAAAGACGACAGAAACTCCTCAATCCGCTTCTGCTCCTGGAACCACTCGTAGCTGATTTCCTCCGAGGGACTAAGCAACGTATCGATCACGGTGTTTTTATTCGTAACCACCATCGTATTGAGCCGGTCAATCTCCTCCAGCATAATGTTGAGCGACTCGTCGGCTTGCCTGATACTATCCGATACCGAGGTTACGGCGTTGGACTTGATCGTCTCCCGCATGTTGAGATAAACAATGACGGAGATCGATACGATAGAGAGAAGAGCGACAAGGCTGAACGCCAGAAAAATTTTGCCTTGAATGCTTAGGCTTGGCGATACCCAACGCCTTAGGGTAGACAGCTTCATTTCGGACAACTCCTTTTGAGGAGATTTTATGCAATCGCTTACATGAATAACAGGACGGATTCGCCTAGGCCTCCGCCTTTCTTAAAGCCAGCGGAGATTCCTTGAAGTACATTTTAAAGGCTCTTGTAAAGGTATACAGATTCGGATATCCAAGAGACAATCCGATCTCCGTCACCGAAGCATGGGTATCGATTAAGAGGCGTCTAGCTTTCTCCATCCGGACCTTCTGCATATATTTCATCGGGGGCATCCCCATCTCTTCGGTAAAGACTTGCGTAAAATAAGAGCGGTGTACGCCCGCAAACTCAGCCACCTGCTGGACCGTAATCCCTTCAGTCGCATGGAGCTCCATATATTCCGCGCATTCTTGGATCCAGCTCGCCAGCTCCAGCCCCTGCCCGGCCTCTTCCAGCACCAGGGCCGAGAGCAGCCCGTACAGATAACCTTGCAGCTCCAAGGCCACTGCGGGCCGCCAGCGCTGAACCCGCTCCAGCGCATCGATAGCCCGTTCTGCGGCTGCTTCAATCCGCGAAGAGACGGTACCTCGGCGGAATGGTTCTTGCTCCGTAAGACCAGCCAGTTGAAGCAGCGGCTCTACCCGGTCTCCGTCGATAGCCAGCCAGCGCATCTCGAGCGGCCGTTCGGCCGGAAGCATCTCGTAGTAATACGTTCGGTCCGGGAATAGGACGAAGAGATCTCCCCTTGCAAGCTCCACCTGCCGGCCCTCATATTCGAGCCGCAGCCTCCCTTCCCGCACGATATGAATGCTGTAGCACTCGATTCGTTTTGGCCCAACCTTATAATGGGGCTTGGCCAGACATCTTCCCGCCCTTACCGGCCACAGCCGGCCTGCCTTGTCCAGCTCGCCAGGCGTATAGTAGATAAAGTCCGCATATTCGTAATCGTACTCCCTCATGTCCGCGATCTCCTCACTTTAAGCTAACAAAATGACAATAGATATTTCCATTCGATGTTTTAAATCACTATATATCTAAGCATATTATGAGAACTTCATTTCGTAAACCTAACATAATGATATATTTTGCATCGTCAGCTCGAGGCAATAAAAAAAGGCTGCTCTGAGTATCAGAACAACCTTGCGGGACCTATTAGTCGCATCAATTAATAACCACAATTACAATCGTTTGCGTTAATTACTTCTCCCACAGCTCGATCAGCCGGCCATCCGGATCTTCAATCCACACAAACTGTCCGAATTCGCTGCTTTCTTTTTCCCTTGCGAGAGGTACGCCAACCTGTTCAAGATGCTTAATCGTCTCGTCCAGATTATGTACTTGGAAGTTCAGCATCACTTGTTGATCTGTCGGGAAATAAGGGTCAGCCTCGGTAAAAAGAGAGAAGATCGTTTCGCTCTCCGATTCGTTTTTTATCATCGTCCCATTCCAATCCCCTATTTCAAGCTGCAGTGCTTCATTGTACCATTTTTTAATCGCTTCAACATTTTTCGTTCTCCAGAATACGCCTCCGAAACCTTTGATCATCGCAGCTATCCCCTGTCCGTCTTTAGAGTTGGTTTCATGCATAAATTCCCCAGTAATCCAAGGATAACCGCTAGTAATTCTCACCGCGATAATAACGGTCAAGCTTATGCTCTAAGTGAACGAGCTGCTGCTTCTTCTCCTCGATATCGTCCAAAAGCTTTTGCTTCTGTTCTTGAATGAGCTTAATTCTTTCAGGAAGGGTTGCGGTTCCGGTTTTTACCATCTCATAGTATTGCTTAATGTCTTCCACGCTCATTCCGGTTTCGCGGAGACATTTGATGAACACCAGCCAATTCAGCTCGTGCTCGCTATAGAGCCGATTATTTTGTTCGTTCCGCGCGGCCGGTTCCAACAGCCCTTTTCTTTCATAAAAACGAATCGCTCCGATATTCAATCCGGTCTCTTTCGCCACATGTCCAATCGTAAACATAGTTATCCTCGTGTGTTTAAAATTTTGGTTGACCTACACTAAGTGTAGCATATTAAGCTTTAAATCATGAAACGTAAAAACAATCGATGAAAGAGGGATTCTTTTGAAAAAGACCGCATTTGTAACAGGAGCCAATAAAGGAATCGGATTTGAAATCGCCAAACAGCTGGGCGAAAAAGGCTGGCGAGTGGTCCTCGGCGCCCGCGATGCGCAGCGGGGCCAAGCGGCCGTCTCCGAACTGTCCGCTCAAGGATTGGACGTGGAATGGATCCAAATCGACATGACTGATTTGGCAAGCATTGAAACAGCTTCGCAAGCAATCAAGACGAAATATCCGGCGTTAAAGCTTCTGATTAACAATGCCGGCATGCCGGGCGCTTTTTCCAGCTCCTTTACCGATACGAAGGAAGAAGATCTGCGGAACGCTTTTGAAGTGAATTTCTTCGGTACCTATCGCTTAAACCAGCGTTTGTTGCCGTTAATCAAGGATAACGAAGGCACGATCGTCAACGTATCAACCGACATGGCGTCCCTCAACCATATGCAAAACGCCGAATTCACGCTAAACGCCTTCGATTATAACTCGTCTAAAACGGCTAACAATGCCATGACCTTATCGATGGCCTATGAATTAAGAAACAGCGTTGCTCAAGTGTTCGCCGTAACGCCGGGTTTCACGACGACCGATCTGAACGGCAATGCGGAAGGCGGTAAATCGAAGACGGAAGGCGCTGCCATCATCGTAGGATACGCGACGGACGGTAAGCGGCATAACGGTGAATTTCTGAATGAGCAGGGCGTTATCGCGTGGTAATCCAATTCTTTATTCCAGCCTGACCCTGAATGACGTAAAAAAGCCAGCAGCCCTTCGGCTACTGGCTTTTCATTATTCATTCATAACATCCTATTTAAAACCTTATTCCACCGTAACCGACTTCGCGAGGTTGCGCGGTTTATCAACGTCATGGCCAAGTGCCAGCGATGCGTAGTAAGAGATCAGCTGCAGCGGCACAACCGAGAGGGCTGGTGCCAGAAGCGGCAAAGTTTTCGGAATCGCGAACAATTCGTCAACCGATTTGCCAACCTCCGCTTCGCTGCCTGCATTCGCAAGACCAAAGACATGCGCGCCGCGTGCTTTTACTTCCTTGATGTTGCTTAGCGTTTTTTCGTACAGCTCTTCTTGCGTGACAAGCGCGATGACCGGAATACCGTCCTCGATCAAGGCCAGCGTACCGTGCTTCAGCTCGCCCGCCGCGTACGCTTCGGAGTGAATGTACGAAATTTCTTTCAGCTTCAGCGAGCCTTCTTGCGCAACCGCATAGTCAACGCCGCGGCCGATGAAGAACAAGCTCTTATGATGCGAGATCGACTCTGCTACTTGCTTCAGAACCGGAGCGTTTTCAAGAATGCTCTCTACTTGCTCGGGAAGCTCGTTCATTGCTGCAATGATGCCGGAAACGGTTGCTTCGTCTTTTGTGCCCAGGATGGTAGCCAAGTGCAGACCAAACAGATAGAAGGCAATCAGCTGCGAAGTATATGCTTTTGTCGATGCTACCGCAATTTCCGGACCTGCCCAAGTAACGAGCACATCGTCCGCTTCGCGGGCAACCGAGCTGCCTACAACGTTCGTGATCGCGAGAACGCGGGCACCGTTGCGCTGCGCTTCGCGAAGCGCAGCCAGCGTATCCGCTGTTTCACCCGATTGGCTAACGACGATAACAAGCGTGTCAGGCGTAATAATTGGCGAGCGGTAACGGTATTCGGATGCTACATCCGTCTCAACCGGAATGCGTGCGAGCGATTCGATAACCGTTTTGCCAACCATGCCTGCATGATAAGCCGTACCGCAAGCAACGATATGCACTTTGCGAATCGACTTCACGTAATCCGCCGTCATCGTCAGCTCTTTCAGGTTTACTGACTTTCCATCTTCCGCAATGCGGCCCAGCATGGTGTCACGGTAAGCCTTCGGCTGCTCGTAAATTTCTTTCAGCATAAAATGATCAAATCCGGCTTTCTCCGCTGTCACAAGATCCCAATCGACATGGTATATTTCCTTGGAAATAAATTCGCCTTCTGTCGTCATGAGTTCGACACTATCGCGTGTCAATACAGCCATTTCGCCGTCGTTCAAGATGTATACATTTCGAGTATGCTCCAAAATTGCCGGAATATCCGACCCGATAAAGTTCTCGCCTTCGCCGATGCCGATAACAAGCGGGCTTGCAAAACGAACCGCAACCAGACGTTCTGGTTCGTATTCCGTCAATACGCCAAGCGCAAACGCGCCGCGCATGCGTTTAACGGCACGTTGTACCGCTTCGACAATGTTGCCGTCGTATTCGTCTGCAACGAGGTGCGAGATAACCTCCGTGTCCGTCTCCGACACAAAATGATGTCCTTTCGCCATCAGCTCATCTTTCAGATCCAGGTAGTTTTCGACAATGCCGTTATGCACGACCGAGAACTTCGCCGAGTTATCCGTATGAGGATGCGAATTAACGTCCGATGGCTTGCCATGAGTAGCCCAGCGCGTATGTCCGATGCCAACCGACCCGGCAAGCGGCTCATCACGCAGTTTATCCTCCAAGACAGCCAGACGGCCTTTGGATTTCTTGATCTCCAGTCCGTTCGTTGTGAATACCGCAATACCGGCGGAGTCGTAACCGCGGTATTCCAGCTTCTTAAGTCCTTCGATCAAAATATCCTGAGAATCACGTTTACCAATATATCCTACAATACCACACATATATAAAGACCTCCGATAATCAATAGTAGTCTCCCCACTATGACTATGGCTGCCAGCCTATATGCGGCACAGGCGTTATTTTCCCTTTTGCCCGTGCCAACCTCTCAGGCGGCACCATAGACATACGGGAGCATGTTTGTAAAAAACCTCGAAATGAACAAAATGATCAATAAGTGCAGCCTGCCGAACGTTTGTGAGATCGGTCGCCCAATCTTTTTGCGTATCGGCTTTCGGTTGGCTTTGCGATAACCGGAAGGTCCCCGCCGAATAATTCGAACACCTTCACCTCGTCAGCTTCCTCGTGTGACCCTCTCCGATCTTGTAAATAAGATTGGAAGGCGTCATCCCCCTTGAAGCTCTGGCGCTTATAAAACGTTAATTTAACCTCTATCCTCGCTTTCCTGCTTGAATCATACTTCCTATCATATTCACTTTCGACTTGTTTCGCAACCTGAACTTTAGGCGCAGGACGAACAACGCCCTTATTTTCCCCTAACAATATACGCCTTCTCGTCCGAATTGCCCAAGCCTAGTCCTGCATTTGCCCAAACTTCTCAAGAAAATGAATTCCCTTACATTACCTATATATTCATTGGCCTAGCCGCGCATGTAAAAAGTCTCCACGGAATCGTGGAGACTTTCGCATGGTATGCAAAGGCTTTAAACCCGCTAATGTTTAGCCTAATTGCTCTTTCACGACATTTACGATTCGTGACACATACCCCTCGATCTGGTCCTTATCCGGGCCTTCCGCCATAACGCGGATCAGAGACTCCGTACCGGAAGGTCGAACAAGCACGCGGCCGTTATCGCCAAGCTCCTTCTCAACCTGCTCTACGGCGTTGCCAATTGCTTCATTTCCCGCGTACAGGCTCTTGTCCGCTACGCGAACGTTCACCAGTACCTGCGGATATTTGCTCATCAGCGTTTTTAACGCGCTTAGCTTCTGGCCGGATGCCACGAGAGTATCAACCAGCTGCAGAGCCGTCAGAATACCGTCGCCGGTTGTGTTGTAATCCAGGAAGATTACGTGGCCGGACTGTTCGCCGCCGAGGTTAAAGCCGCCGCGGCGCATTTCTTCCATCACGTAACGGTCGCCGACAGCCGTTTGCGCCGTATTCAGATCAAGGCGCTGCGTCGCTTTGAAGAACCCGATGTTCGCCATAACGGTGGTCACAATCGTATCGTTATGCAGCTTGCCGGCCCGCTTCATCGCATCGCCGCAGATGCACAGGATGTAGTCGCCGTCTACTTCTTCGCCTTTATCGTCGATCGCGATCAGACGGTCGGCATCGCCGTCAAACGAGAGACCAAGGTCCGCGCCATGCGCCAGAACCTGCTCGCGCAAATATTCCGGATGCGTCGAACCAACGCCCGCATTGATGTTGCGGCCGTCCGGCTCTGCGCCCACGGTAATAATCTCCGCGCCAAGCTCGCGGAATACTTTCGGCGCCAGCTCATAAGCTGAGCCATGCGCGCAGTCGAGAACGATTTTGAGGCCGCCGAAATCGCCTTTAATCGTTGTTTTCAAGTAATCGAGGTAACGGAATTTCGCCTGATCGTCGTTCGTTACCACACCGATATCGCCGCCGATTGGACGAGGCAGTTCATCCACCTCGGCATCGATCAGACGCTCGATTTCAAGTTCCGTCTCGTCGGACAGCTTGAAGCCGTCGCCGCCGAAGAACTTGATGCCGTTATCCTGAACCGGGTTATGCGAAGCCGAGATCATAACGCCCGCATCCGCTTTAAGCTCGCGCGTAATGTACGCAACCGCAGGCGTCGATACAACGCCAAGACGAATAACGCTTGCGCCAATCGACAGAAGACCCGCAATAAGAGCAGCCTCCAGCATCGGACCGGAGATCCGCGTATCCAGGCCGATAACCACTTTAGGCTTATCCGCCTGTCCTGTTAATACGTAACCGCCGCAGCGGCCGATTTTATAAGCAAGCTCCGGAGTCAGCTCCTGATTGGCTACTCCGCGCACTCCGTCCGTTCCAAAATATTTCCCCATCGTTTCTCATGCCCCTTTTGTCGTTAAATCTGCTGCTGCAAATGGCCTATTCCATATCCTACTCCATCTGAGGCTGCTTTTGAACTACTATTAATTACCGCTTTTCCCGCTTCCATGCTTCCATTCCTTAATGGCCGGTATCCGGATCGGCCTCGGTGCCCGTGCTCGAAGAAGGATCAGGACTGGAGCCTGTATTCGTGCCCGAACCATTTCCGGAGCCATTTCCGGCACCGTTTCCTGCTCCCGTATCCGTATCCGGCGGCGGCGAAGGCGTATCCTCCGGCTGACCGCCGGCCGGGACATCCCCGTTGCCATTATTGCTGCCGCCGCCCGCCGTGTTATTCCCGCTAGGGGCGTTTTTGTCCGCAATATCAAGCGTCACCGTATATTTCTGCGATTCATCGGCCAGGTCGATAAACCGCGGCAGCTTCACGAGAAGCGGAAACGTCGCTTGACCAATCTTGGCATCGCGCAGATCCGCTATGAGCCGGACATCATTAGCCTGAATAGCCGCAAGCATATTTGGCGCGCCGCGAACCGTTATCGAGATATGGCCGTTTGCCGGATCCTTAAAGGCAGTCTTCAGCCCATCGGGCAAATCATTCAAGATTACGCTCCGATCCAATGTCAGCGTCTGGGAAGGCACAACTTTAACCTCCACATCGATCTCTGACGGCTCAACCATCTTCACGTCGCCAACTGCCGTTACCTTTGCTTTGACGGTACCGGATTCCTTGATCTTTGACAAATCAACCGTCACGCCGCCTGTATAGGTATCCATGGAATCCAGCAGCTTCTGATCCCCGTATACGGCGACTTTATCGATATCCGCCTTTATCGAACTGACGCTTAGTCCATTCGGGAGACTGCCGGTGTAGCTGATCTGCAGCGGCATTGTTTTGAGCGGGGGAGTTACCGGTACCTCGACCTCTACCGTAGAAGGGCGTATTATGGCATGATCCATTGCTTCGCCTTCCGTATCGTAGACAACCACCTGCGCTTTTTTATTCACAACGTTCTTCTCCGAGCCTTCGATATCAACGGTTGTACGCACGGCCCCGACAAGGGCCATCTCGTCCTTCGGCAGAGTAACGTTTACGATCGTTCCCGATTTCACCGTTGGCGTACCGGCAATATAACCGTTCGCAGGCGTCCCTTCCGTTGCGACCCCAAGCTCGAACGTCTTCGTCTCGATCTCTACAATATCCACTGTAGCGGAACGCGGCGACATTTCAATCAGACTAATGCCCTTGGGCAAATCATAGGTCAGCGGCACCACATGCTCGCCTGGCGTCACGTGGCTTAAATCCAGATGTACCGCATAATCCTCGTCCTTCATCGTCAACAGATTAGCTTTGCGTCCTTCGACGACCAGCCGGACCACGGTAGGTTGTACATTTACGAGTGCGTATTTCGTTTCGTCCAGTCCGGTCGGAATAACCGAGGCGGCCTCAATGACTTTTGTATCCATCGTGGAAGTCACCGTGGCCGGGGTCGATTCCGGGTCAAAATGGACCATAGCCCATAGAAGCAGCGCAATCGCCACGGAAAGAATCTTAAGTATCGTCGGATGACTTAACCACTTATCCATCGCGGCCTCCTTTCCGCTTCCAGAACGAAGAGAATGAGAACGAGGACACGGTTGCCCGCTCCTTGCCGTTTGTCTGTTTCGGCGTCAGCTCTTCGAACAGCTTGGAAATAAGCGATTCTTCCTTAATATCGCGGACAATCATTCCGTTAATCGCGAGGGAGACTTGTCCCGTCTCTTCCGACACGATAACCGCGATGGCGTCACTCACCTCGCTTACCCCGATCGCTGCGCGATGGCGCGTCCCCAGCTCTTTGCTGATAAACGGATTTTCCGAAAGCGGCAAATAACAGCCCGCAGCCATAATCTGATTGCCCCGGATAATCACAGCCCCGTCGTGCAGCGGCGTATTTGGCGTGAAAATATTTATGAGCAGCTCTGACGTAATCCGCGATTCCATCTGAATCCCGGATTCGATCAGCTCGCTGACTCCCGTATTTCGTTCAAAAACAATCAATGCCCCGATGGTCCGCTGAGCCATATGCTGAACAGCCTTCATTACGCTCTCGACCTGTTCGGCTATAAGATCCCGCTCCAGCGTAGACGTACGGGCAAACAGCTTCCCGCGTCCCAATTGCTCAAGCGCGCGCCGAAGCTCCGGCTGGAAAATAATAAGTACCGCCAGGACGCCAAAAGTAAACATCTGGTTCATCAGCCATTTCAGCGTATACAGATTAAACCAGGTACTTATCGCCCAGGTGCCAACCAGGACCAGAATCCCTTTCAATAGCTGGACTGCTCTTGTGCCTCTTACCAGCAAAATCAATTTATAGATAATATAACTGACGATGCCGATATCAATGATGTCCTTTATCCAGCCATTCCAAGTCAAATCATTGAAGTAATTCATAGATCAACCCCCAAACTGCCGACGACAACTCATCATTTAAGTAAGTATAAGATTTCTCTATCTTCCGCCTATATTTCACCCGCGAAACGTATGACGCTCCATCATGCGTTTTTTTGGACTCAACTTTATTCTTTTCTAGAATTGCACTTCGAAACCCTTTTTTTCATAAAAAAAATAACCGCCTCTCTGCAAGAGAGGCAGTTCGTCCTAAGAAGCCAATCCGCTGAACGTTTCCGTCACTTTGTACCAGAACCAGTCTAGCGCCTGATCAATGGTCCGGCTTTGTCCTGCGATGTACCCCGTTGATGCCAGGTTGAGGCTGCCGTCGATGACCGTTACGTTGCCTTCCACTTCGCCTTTCACATCGGCCGTTCCATTCTCGACAACCAGATTCCCCTTCACGTGGGCGCCTTCCGGTACCGTAACCGTGTTTCCGTTAATAACGACCTGCTGCAGATCTTCTCCGGATACAATCAGCTTGGAATCCTGTTCCCATATCGAAGTGAAGCTGCCAAGCATGACAAGCACGAACAACGCGGCAGCCGTAAGACCCGGATACTTGTAGATGAACCGGAGCACGCCGCGACGCTCTTTTGTTTTTGCCGGTTTTGGCAGCTGCGCCATAATACGGTCGGTCAGAGCTGATTTATCATAATCGGGAATGGAAACGGTATGCTCTAGCGTACCCAGCATCATCGCTTCCGTTTTCTCCAGCTGTTCAAAGCGGGCCAGGCAAGCGGGACATGAGTGCAAATGACTTTTTAGTTCTTGCGCATCTTCACGCGGCAGATCGCCGTCCAAATAATCATGCATCCATACAACCGCGACGTTGCAATTCATAGCAGCCAGTCCTTTCTTTCGTTTGCTCGCGCATAAGCTCTTCACATTTATAGAGTACGTACAGCTCGCATCAGATGTTTCACTTTTTTTAAGCTATAACTTGTGTTCCAGCTTTTTCCGCAGAAACTCCCTGCCGCGGTGGACACGCGTCTTGATTGTCGTGACCGGCATATCCAGAACATCGCCAATCTCCTGCAGGGACATCTCTTGAATGTAGCGAAGCATCATAATCGTCTTATACTTTGGAGGAAGCGATTCGATGGATTCGTGAATAATCCGCTGAGTCTCCGACAGCAGAAGCTCGGATTCCGGCGTACGGTCATCGCTCGGGATCATGGAATAGCCATCCAGGCCCTCATGATCCGTAGACTCCGCATCCAGCGAATAAGAAGGCTTCCGCTTCCTCAGACGGTCGATACAGAGATTCGTCGCAATTCGGTAAATCCACGTTGAGAATTTGAGCGACTCGTCGTATCGTTCCAGATTTTTATAGACACGCAGGAACGTTTCCTGAACGACGTCTTCCGCCTCCTGGCGGTTATATAACATTCGGTAGGCCATATGGAACAGCTTGTCCTGATACAGACCTACAAGCTCAGCAAATGCCCGCTGGTCGCCTTTCAACGCTAATCTGGCGAGACGGGCTTCCAATACATTCACTATTCATCCTCCTACAAAGAATTAACACGCGCATTTCGTGTTAATTCTTACTTCGTAAGCATGGTCCAATCACGCGCTTGTGATAATTCTTACTTCGTAAGCATGGTCCAATCACGCGCTCGTGATAACTCTTACTTCGTAAGCATGGTCACGCGGCTTGCCGCCGTAGGCGCGCACCGTATTCGGCCACCACGATACCGCCCAGTATAAGCAATATGCCTGCTGTACCGATTAACGTTATCGGTTCCCCTAGAATCAGCCATGCGCTTACCACGGCAAAAGGCAGCTCCGTTGCTCCAAGCATGGAAGCCAGCCCGCTTCCTACCCGGGGAATACCGGCATTAAAGAAAACGGTCGGCATGACCTGCCCTAGCAGCCCGAGCGCGAATCCCCATTCCAGAAGCCCCCATTGCTGGTCAACGCCATCAAATGCCTTATAGCCGTACAACACAAGAATCACAATAAATCCGAATGACATCATAAGAGCTGACTTAAAGACAGGATCATAGCCAGGAGCAACCCTGCCCGCCAGAAACAGAAACAGGCTGTATGAGAACGCCGATGCCAGTCCATATCCAACACCAGCCCAATCCATATCCGTAAGTTTATTCTGGAGCAGTCCGGCAGCCAGCACCGTTCCTGCCATGGCCATAACGATAGCCGCCCATTGCCATTTCGTCGGCCATTTCCGGCCCCGCAAACTTTCTAGCAAAATCGTAATCCACATGAACTGAAAAAGCAAGACAATTGAGAAGGAAGCATCCAATCTCTCCAGGGTTTGATTATATAATACGGTTGTCATGCTTAAGCCAAAAATACCGGTAAACGCTAAAGCCGCCCAATGCTTCAAGCTGAATGCCAGCTTGCTCCACGAGCTTGGCCGCAGAAGGAGAAGAACCCACAGAAGCGCCGCACCCATTCCGACTTGATGCACCGTAATTTGCTGAAAGGTATAGTCATGTCCGTAGGCAAGCTTTAGCACCGGCGACATAATTCCGTAGCATGCCGCTGCGGCAATAACCATCACAACGCCCGTCCAATAGCCGGATGAAGTTTTCATCGAACAAAAACCTCCATTCGCATCTGATCTATTATATCGGTTCTCCCCCTTCAAAAGCAAAAACAAAACGAAGAGGCGCACTAGCGGCCTCTTCGTTTCCTTAACCTTATGAATGGATAATGGCATTATGCACTTTTGCCAAGCAATTGCTTGAGAGTTTCTTGAATCGTGCTGGTTGGAATAGCAAATCCGATACCTTGCGCTTCCGCATTCACGGCTGTATTAATACCGATGACCTCGCCTTTTGCATTCAACAGCGGTCCGCCGGAGTTACCCGGGTTGATCGAAGCATCCGTTTGCAGCAGATGCTCGTATTGATGCTCGGTGCCATCATCTTCGCTGATTGTAATCGGACGTTCCTTCGCGCTAAGTACTCCAACGGTCATTGTGTGGTCGAATCCATACGGATTGCCGATGGCGATAACCCAATCTCCGATAGCGGTTTGATCGGAATCACCAATGGCAAGAGTCGGGAATGCTTTGGAGCCTGTAATTTTCAATACGGCTAAGTCTTGATCCGCATTCTCGCCCACAACCTCTGCCACAAACGGCTCGTCATAACCCTCTACTTGCACCTTCACTTGCGCGGCGCCTTCAACAACATGGTCATTGGTCAGGATATAACCGGAGGATTCGAAAAAGAATCCCGTCCCCGTTCCTGCGAGCTGTAAATTCGAGCTATCCGTGGAATCGGATTGGCCGCTGCCGCTTGGGGACTGCGGTGTTTGGCTAAATCCTTGCCAGCCTCCTCCCCTGCCGCCGAAGCCTCTGCCGTTGCTTTGAACCGGCTCCGTGTAATTCTCGATTTTGACTACGGCAGGAGATGCTGCTTTATATACGTCAGCGATAGAAGCATCAACGTTTGCAGATGCCGTTGTCACGCCGGCCGATTGCTGTGCCGTATTGC
Source organism: Paenibacillus glycanilyticus NBRC 16618 (assembly GCF_004000805.1). Taxonomy (GTDB): domain Bacteria; phylum Bacillota; class Bacilli; order Paenibacillales; family Paenibacillaceae; genus Pristimantibacillus; species Pristimantibacillus glycanilyticus. Next base: position 3,709 of record NZ_BILY01000006.1, on the reverse strand, counting down.
TCGCCAGCGTGGTTGCCGCTGTAGGCTGCTGATTACCGGTGAACAAATTTGTTTTATCCGATGCATACATAAACCCGCTGATTACTACCGCGCCAACTAGGAAAGCCGCAACCATCGCTTTGGCCTGCGATTTCTTTCCCTTCTTCTTGCCGCCGCTGCCGTATCCGCCATCGGAACCATCCGTCCCCATCAGCTGCAATTGATTCTCGTAAGCCTCGCGAAGATTCGCTGCCGAGCGGCTAGGTCCGTAAGTATAGGTGTAGGGCTTATGTTCAGTTGTAGATTCCGTGTTATTTGTATCGTTTCCGTTAACTTGGTTATTTTCGAATTCGTTATGGTTCATCGTAATCGCTCCTTTGTCATTACAATCGCTATTTCGTTCGCAATTGATGTCGCTTGCTTGATTACTATCATGAGGGTTGTACCTTAAATCAAACTTAAGCGGATTTTAAAGGAGGATAAATAATAGGCGAAACAAGGTGAAACGGCTATCGCCGTCATTTGTGGCGTGGCGCGTTTTATTCCGGAGAATTCTAAGCCATTTTATAAGATAAAACTTATAATTTCTTAGAATTTAAAAAAACCGGGAATTCGGCTTGTAATAAGCCGAATTCCCGGTTATAAAGTCTGCTGTTAGCCCGTGTTTCTCAGGCCGGCAGCAATGCCGTTTATGGTAAGAAGTACTTCGCGGAGCAGTTCAGGATCGTCTTCTTCCTTCGCGCGCAGCTCTCTCAGCTCTGTCAGAAGCTGAACTTGCATGTAGCTGAGCGGATCCACGTAAGGATTACGCAGACGAATCGATTCCTGAATAACAGGTACGTTGTCCAGAATCTCGTCTTGCCCGGTGATGCTCAAGATCATTTCCGAAGTCAGCTTATATTCGTTCTCGATCTGCGTGAAGATGCGGTCGCGAATCGTGCTGTCGGAGATCATATCCGCATACTCCTTCGCAATCGTCAAATCTGCTTTAGCCAATGCCATTTGCAGGTTGTCGATCAGCGAACGGAAGAACGGGAATTTCTCGTACATCGTCTTCAAGGTTTCAAGACGCTGCGCATCATCGCCGGTATATTGCTTCAGGGCAGTACCTGCAGCATACCATGCCGGCAGCAAGTAACGGCTCTGCGTCCATGCAAATACCCAAGGAATTGCGCGGAGGTCTTCAAAGCGGTCGCTGTTTTTCCGTTTCGATGGACGGGAACCGATGTTCAGCTCGCCAACCTCAGGAAGCGGAGTAGACTCTTTGAAGTAAGTCAGGAAGTCCGGATCGCGGAAGATCAGATCCTGATATTTGTTCAGTGCCGTTTCCGAGATCGAACGGGAAATCTCTTCCCACTCTTTCAGCACGGCATCGTCTTGTGCTTGCGGGTATTTCGCAAGACGGGCAGCCGTAACGAGCGCCCATGTTGCCTGCTCCAGGCTGCGGTAAGCAATGCCCTGCATCGAATAACGCGAGGACAATACTTCGCCTTGCTCGGTAATTTTAATGCCGCCGCCTACCGTATGAGGCGGTTGAGCCAGGATACTGCGGTTAAGAGGCATACCGCCACGGCCAAGCGCACCGCCGCGGCCATGGAAGAACTTCAGCTTAATGCCGTATTCGCCGGCAGTTGCCGTAATATCGTTAAGCGCTACGCGCAGCTCCCAGTTCGCCGTTACCGCGCCGCCGTCTTTATTGCTATCGGAGTAACCCAGCATAATTTCATGCAGGTCTCCTCTTGCGGCTACGGCTTGACGATAGATTGGCAGCTCGAAGAGCAGCTTCATGATGCCAGGTGCAGCGTGAAGGTCGTCAATCGTCTCGAAGAGCGGCACGGATTGCAGCGTGCAGCGAACGCTGCCGTCTGCTTCCTTGCGGAACAGGCCAACCTCTTTCGCGAAGACCATAACCTCCAGCATGTCGCTGGCGCCTTGTGTCATACTTATCAGATAAGTCGAAATACATTCCGGTCCGAACTCTTGTTGCGCTCTGTAGACCGTGTGATACACGTCCAGGCACTCGCGGGTCGATGCCGAGTAATCCAGATGGGAAGAAGTAAGCGGACGCGGGTCCTCCAGCAATTTGCTGAGCAATTCAATCTTCTCTTCTTCCGACAAGGAACCGTAGTTCTCAGCGATATTCATCTTCGCCAAAATTTCAGCCATCGCATTCTCATGTTCTTGGCTGTGCTGACGGATATCAAGCGTAAGCATATGGAAGCCAAACAGCTCCACTTGGCGTACAAGCTTGCCAATATGCGTATCCGCTACGTAATCGGCAAAATGTCCGCGCAAGCTGCGGTCGATAATGTACAGATCCTCAAGCAGCTCGCTTGCGCTGTTATAACGCATTGCAGAGCCTTTGAGCGATTCGTCGCGCGTATTAGCCAGCTTCTCCAGCATAAAGCCCAGCTTAATGCGGTAAGGCTCCTTCGCATTTCGCCACAGGTCGATACACTTAAGCTCAACGTGCTCGCGGTCTTTCTTAATCGAGTTGATCAGCTCTTCGGATACTTCAACCAGGTTCGTGCTGAAGCTCAGAATGCCAACAAGCTCATGCAGCTTTTCTTCGTATTTCTTAATAGCCAGCTGGCGGTTAAGCGTCAGCGTCTCCCATGTGACCTTAGCGGTTACGGACGGGTTGCCGTCGCGGTCTCCGCCGATCCATGAGCCAAAGCGCAGATAGCTTGGTACATGCCAAGACTCGCCCGGATAATATTTCGTAAGATTGCGTTCCAGTTCTTCGTATACGTTAGGAAGCACCTCAAACAGGGTTTCGTCGAAATAATACAACCCGTTGCGCACTTCGTCGATAACAGTTGGCTTACGGTCGCGGAGCTCGTCAGTCTGCCATAGAATAAGCACTTCGTTCAGCAGCTTGTCCCGAAGGATCTCGCGTTCGCGGTAAGTCAGAGTCGGATTATCAAGCTCCATTACGTCTTCGGCAATCCGCTTGTGAATATCAAGCACGGCACGACGCGTCGCTTCCGTCGGATGCGCAGTCATTACGAGCTCGAGTGAAATGTTGCTCAAAATTTCTTGAACGCCTTCAACATCGATGTTGCGCTCTTTCAGATCGGAAATCGCGCTCTCAATGGAACCTCGTTGTACACTTTCCCCTGCGGAACGCTCGTAGTCGCGTTTACGGCGAATACGGTGGTTCTGCTCTGCAATGTTGACCAATTGGAAATAGATCGCGAATGCACGAATCACCTGATGGCGAATTTCGGGACTTAATGATGCAATTGTCGTCTTAAACTGTTCAAAAAGCTCAGGTACAAATTCAGCGCGTAACGCTTTACTTGTTTCACGAATTTGCTCGACGATATCCAGCAGTTCGCGGCCGCCTTGATGGACGAGCACTTCCCCAAGTATGTTGCCTAGGAAACGGACGTCTCTGCGCAGCAAATTGTTAGCCTGCGGCCGGTGTTGTGCCGATAAAGTCGATGTTACTTGGTCCGACATACTGATCCTCCTGTACTTTAACGCATTTTCAACTTCTAATCATCATACTACAAAACGGCGCTCGGTTGAAGCCCGAAGCGCCCACTTTCTTTTCAGAAAGCGCGAAAGGCAGCCCCCGCGGGGGCTGCCAATATAAGGGTATAAAATATAAAAACTCCTTCCGGAGAAGGAGATTGTTTGAAAATCTGGAGCGGGTGATGGGAATCGAACCCACGCTATTAGCTTGGAAGGCTAAAGTTCTACCATTGAACTACACCCGCGTATT
>NZ_BILY01000005.1 GCF_004000805.1 Paenibacillus glycanilyticus NBRC 16618 | reverse complement strand
CTATGGCTGTCTTTCCTCTGATCTAATGGATATCCGGCAGCGTATCCTTGAATCGTGACCAATCTTCCCGCATCTCTGCTTCCGTTAACAGACACGCGTCTAGTGTTTCGTTTATGGATTCCCGGTCCATCTTAATGCCAATAAACACGACTTTATTGATTCGGTCCCCATACTCTGGAGACCAGCTGTCCCGCAGCTCCGGATACTCTTGGAGGTACATCTCCTGTTCTGCTTGCGGGAGCGTTGCAATCCAATAACCGGATGGGCCAAATTGAATGGATGGGCCAGCCTGGCTTATATTTTGGCCGATGTTGTTCCTGGAAGCGACCCACATGACCCCTTTTGCCCTCACTACCTCCTCCGGCCAGTTTTTCAGCCATTTCTTCAATCTTCCGGGATGAAACGGCTTGACGCGCTCATAGACAAAGGAAGAGATTCCGTACTCCTCCGTTTCCGGCGTATGCTCGGATTTCGACAGCTCCTTCACCCAGCCGGCAGATTGGCTTGCTTCATCAAAGTCGAATAAACCTGTATTTAAAATCTCTGCAGGATTAACTTGGCCATTAACGGTTCGAATCAGCTTGGCACGAGGCTGCAGCTTTCTTAGCACGCCTTCCAATTCAACTAGCTCATCCTCTTCAATCATGTCGCATTTGTTGAGCAGCAATACATCGCAGAATTCGATCTGGTCGATTAACAGATCCACGACTTCCCGCGTATCGTCATCTCCTACAGCCTGACTGCGTGCGAGCAGCGACTCACCGGAGGAGAAATCATGCCAAAACCGGTTAGCATCCACAACCGTTACCATGCAATCGAGCTGGCAGAAACGGGATAAATCGATTCCTTGCTCTTCATCTATATAAGTAAAGGTCTGAGCGACGGGAACAGGCTCGCCTACGCCGGTCGACTCAATTAATATGTAATCGAAGCGTCCATCCAATGCTAATCGCTCCACCTCGCGGAGTAAATCCTCCCGCAGCGTACAGCAGATACAGCCATTCGACATTTCCACCAGCTTCTCATCGGTACGTGAGAGACCACCTCCCTCTTTTATAAGGCCCGCATCGATATTTACCTCGCTTAAATCGTTCACGATCACGGCAACCTTCATTCCTTCCCGGTTGTTCAGCACGTGATTGAGTACCGTTGTCTTGCCGGCTCCCAGGTAGCCGCTTAGCACGGTTACGGGTATTTTGTTCATGTCATCATCTCCTATTACGTAATTATTACGATTAAATTCGGAAGAAAAAGCCGGAGTTATGTCCAGCGTGCTTACCTCTTCTTCGAATTATTCGTTTAATGCTTTCTTTAATGCCTCAAGATTATTGGTCATGACGCCGATGTAGTCCAGGTTGTTCTTGATATCTTCCGCGGTCAGCCCTTCCAACGGGTTAAGCACTGCCGTTGCCGCGCCAATCTCGTCAGCTACAACTTGAGCGACCTTCGGATCAACAAGCGTTTCGAAGAAAATCGTCTGAACCTGATGGTCCTTCGCGAATTCAACAATCTCCGCCATCTCATCCGGAGAAGGCTCTTGCTCGGGCGATAGTCCGGAAATCGGAATTTGAGTGAGTCCGTATTGCTTAGCCAAATAACCAAATGCCGCATGCTGAGTGACAAACTCTTTATGCTTGGCGTTTGTTAATGCATCCTTGAAAGCAAGATCCAGCTCCTGTAACTTTGCGATATATTCATCCGCATTTTTCTTGTAATCCTCTTTATTGCCGGGATCCGCCTGCTCCAATGCGGCCTGGATCGCCCTTACCTCTTGCTGGGCAAGTACCGGATCAAGCCAAACATGGGGATCCAGAGGCGACTCTTCTTCATGAGAATGCTCCTCCTCTTCGCCATGCCCGTGATCTTCTTCCCCATGCTCATGGTCATGCTCTTCTCCTTCCATTAAAGTAATGCCCTTGCTCGCTTCCACGACTACACGCTGCTCATTCGCCGCACTGGATAAAGCACTGTCAACCCAGCCCTCAACGATTCCGTTATAAACGAATACATCCGCGTCTTTAATGGCTGCCATATCCTTGGCGCTTGGCTCCCAGTCATGCGGCTCGGTTCCGGAAGGGATAAGGGCGACAACCTCCGCATGGTCACCTGCCACCTGCTTGCTGAATTCATACATCGGGTAAAAGGTTGTAACCACCTTCAGCTTGCCTTCGTTACTTGCTGCTTCTTTCGCTTGATTGCCGCATCCGGCCAGGATTAAGGATAAAGCTGCTCCAAGCACGATCGATTTTTTCAACCAGGATTTCATAATAACAAGTACCTCCAAATTTGATTTATATCTCTGCCTAATTACATGTGAATTAGGATGAAGACCAATGTTCGTTATCCGCTGCTCTATGGCGTCGGGATACGGGCGTTTCCGGACGCATAACCAGCCTGCCGGATCTCTTTGATCCAAGCGCAAACAGCTTTTTCAGTCCTAAACCTGCCACTAAAAACAACAAAAGAACAAAAGCGATCGTGCCTCCGGGCGGCGTGCTAAGCTCATAAGAAGCGGTTAAGCCCGTAAACGTACCGGTTAGGCCGATGCCCATCGATATAAGGATCGCCGTGGTGAAGCTTGACGAGATTCGGACGGACAGGGCTGCCGGCAATATAATAAGCGCCGACACGAGAAGTACGCCAACAATCGGCATTGCTGCGGCTACGATCATGCCTGTAACGATGCTGAATCCGAAGGAAATCCACTGAACGGGTATGCCGCTAGTTCTCGCTGATTCTTCATCGAAGGAAACCATATAAAGCGGTCTTCGCAGCAGGAAGAAAAACAAAGCGCCAATAAGTGCGGCGGCTAGCATAATCATAAGCTCCGTCCGGTTGACGGCAACTACGGAACCAAACAAATAAGAGGAGAAACTTTTGTTAACCGACTTATTCATCGTCATCAGAATGACAGCCAAAGAGAGACCTCCCACCATAATAATGGCTACGGAAAGCTCACTATATGTTTTGTAGGCTTTACGGACATACTCCACCGCAATTGCGCCAAGGACAGCTACGACAAACCCCGCCAGGGACGGATTAATTCCGAGGTATGTACCTGCAGCAACTCCAGCAAGAGATACATGTGAGAGCATGTCGGCCATTAAGGCCTGCCTTCTCAGCAGCAAATATACGCCAAGCGCAGAAGCGATTAACGCAATGATTCCGCCGGCGAAAAATGCCCGCTGCATGAAGTCGTAGTGCAGCATTTCCAGCCTCCTTCCTCTCTTCTCTCGAGCGAAATAATACGGTCCAGCATGCCGTCCAGCTCAGTCAGGTTATGAGTAACGATAACGACCGTTTTGCCGTGTTGATCGATCTGCTCCCTCATAAGCTTGTAGAAATCTTTCCGGCTTTCTTTATCCATGCCGGTTGTCGGCTCATCGAGCACAAACAAATCAGGCGACATAGCGAGCGCCCTGGCTATGCAAATACGCTGCTTCTGCCCGCCCGATAACTCTCCGATCCGGCGATTGCGGAGCTCCCATACGCCCATGCTTTTCATCGCTTCGTCCGCGGCTTGCTTGGCATCCGGGCTTAGCCTCCTGAACCAATTCAGCCTTTGCGAGTAAAGGCCGGAACGTACAAACTCGGTCACTTGACTAGGAAATCCGCTATTGAATGCAGCAATCTGCTGCGGCACATACGCCACAGCAAGCTTGTCGCCGTTAACGTTCGTAGGCGATAAGTTCACCTTCCCCTGCCAAGGGTGTAGCAACTGTAAAGCAAGCTTAAGCAAGGTCGATTTGGAGGCACCGTTCTGACCGGTAACCGCAATGAATTCTCCCGAGTGAACCTCGATGTTGGCCATTTCCAGGCAAGGAACGTCTCCGTACCCAAAGGTCACGTCCTGAAGAGAGGCAAGCAGCAATATAATCATCCTTTCTATGTATCCAAATATACCTCTGCGCATAATATCGTAATTATTACGATTACAGTCGAAATAAAAAGTTCAACAGCAAGTGTTGAACGTAATCATTACGTATAAGCAGAATAACAGAACTTTTCTTAATCGTCAACATTACGATTAAGAAAAGTTCTGCTTCTTTATGACGCGCTATTATTTAATAAGCGGCCGATCTTGCAAATAACGTTCCATATCCGGACTATGACCCTCCGCAATCTCCTGCACGATGATTTTGGACAAAAGCTGACTGTATACCGCCCCATTGTCGCCGTACGCAAGCAAGAAGTAGCAATTCGGGAATTCCTCATACTTCCCTATGATAGGGAGACCATCAACCATTCCGCCATAAAATGCCGCACAGGAATATGCGGACTCCACGGGAATAGCCGGGAACCTGCGGTTAAATTCCTCGAGCAGCATAGAAGTTTTATGAATCAGCTTGCTGTCTCTGTCGTCCGGATACATCGTATTTTCGTCGAGACCTCCTATAATTACGCGGTTATCTGCCGTTGTGCGGATGTAAATATAGGGTCGTGCCGTCTCCCACAGCAACGTCCGTTCATGCCAGGTGGAGAAGTCGGCTACCGGCTGCGTCGTTACCGTATAGGTACTTACGAACGAAGCTTGCTTCTCTTTGCGAATATCCATATTCTCGTATCCCGCGGCAAAAATAACATGTCGCGCTTGAACGTTATAACCGTTTTTGGTGGAAATCATCATGCGCTGAAGATCTCCGTCATAGTGATGACCGTTCATTTCCGAATGCTCATGCACCTTAACTCCCCGTTCCGCAGCATACTGGAATAAGGCATGAGTGAATTTATACGGATTCAGCTCACCGTCCCCGTACGAGTAGATCGCCGCTTCCCGGCTGAACGGATAATAGGCTTCAATCTTTTCTTTCGTCCAGAAATCCACTTCCCCGCCATGGCGCTTGATAAATTCATATTCGTTCCGCAAACGGTCAACATCCTCGGGACAGCTCGCGGAATAAAGCGTATCGCGCCTACGGAATTCACAATCCAGTTGTACGCGCCGTGAGGCTTCTTCAATATCGTCAATCGCTTGCTTCAATAGCGTTAGATGCTCCGCAATATATTGTTCTCCAAAGGTGTTGACGAGAGAAGTAAACATCTTTTCCCCCGAATATTGAATAATGGCCGTATTGGTGCTTGTGCTGCCTGCGCCAATCCTCCCTTTTTCCAGCACAACGGTTTTTAATCCCCGTTCAGCCAGATAATATGCGCATTGCGCCGCCCAGCTCCCTCCCCCAATAATCGCAACATCGCATTCCGTATCCTCTTGAATCGACGGATAAGCCGGGGCATCCGGCAAGGTTGTTGGCCAATAATACGTACCCGATTGTATATTCATGCAGTTCCCCCTATTTCGATTAGACTGGAAATTATTATTTCCCGGAAGTCATGTTCTTAATAGACAAAGAGCCGCTGAACGGCGGCTCTTTCTTAAAGTGTTCTGTATGAGAATGGATAGAAATGCTCTTTCCCCGGAAAACTAATTTATCCAAAAATGAGAAGCAGGTGTGTGAGCTATGGATAAGTTAAAGCAAAGACTTAATCGGAAAAATACGGCCGTTATTGTAGTGGATGTCCAGAACGATTACTGCCACCCTGATGGAGCTATCGCCAAAACCGGTATTGACGTAAGCGCCGCCGGAAAAATGATACCCGACTTGCAAGCCTTACTGGAATCTGCCCGGAAGCATGGAATCCCCGTCATCTTCCTGCAGACGAATCACGAAAAAGCGACGGACTCCGAGGTATGGGTGTCACGCTTCGAGGATGGCGTGAATCCGATTTGCCATACCGGAAGCTGGGGCGCCGAGTTTTTCAATGTCTCTCCAACTGAGAATGACATTATCGTAAAAAAACACCGGTATAGCGGCTTTATTCATACCCGCCTGGAGTCCGTCCTGCAGACCTTAAAGATTGAAACTCTTGTTATGACGGGCGTAAGTACGAATCTTTGCGTCGAATCCACCGCAAGAGACGGGTTTATGAGGGATTACCATATCATTCTCATGAAAGATGCCTGCGCGGCCTTTTCCCAGGAAGAGCATGACATGACGGTTAAGACCGTTGATACGTATTTCGGCATGGCCGCAACTACAAAAGACGTCATTAACTACTGGCAGCACCACGCCACCGCTCCACAGCTGCAAATGCAAAATTAAAGGTTAACCGGCAGTCGGATCGTCGCCATCGCTTCCTTCTTCTGATCGTCGTTCACGTGGGTATAGATCATCGTTGTTTCAATGGAGGCATGTCCAAGCAGCTCTTTCACTACGCGGATATCTACTCCATTCTTCAGCAGAATAGTAGCAAAGGTATGGCGTAATTTGTGGCAGGAGAGCTTTTTGTTCGCCGCATGGGGATTGATGCTTTTGAACGCCTCAAAGGTTTGACCGGCAATCTTCTGAATTTGGCGGATCGACAATCTTCTTCCCTTCTGCGAGACGAAGAAAGCATCCTCCTGCTCTTTGTAAGGCGTGATACGGTCCTGAGCCACTTCCGAAAGAACGGCAGCCAGCTCTTCCGGCACCGGAATCTCATTCCACTTCCGTCCTTTGCCGAATACCTCAATCGTTCCTCTCACCGGGTTAAAGTCGCTCCGGTTCAAACGGTGAACCTCGCCAACCCGGAGACCGCAGTAACTCATCAGCAGAAAAATGGCCACATTACGAGCGCGGTATCTCCCTTCGATACAGGACAAGCTTGCTGCGAGCTCATCCTCCTCGAGATAGACCGGCTTCTTGTTTTTTTCCGTCTTCGATTTCTTCACTTCCATTGCGGGATTGCGGGTAGCCATCTCGAAATCAATCAACGCCGTATAGAAAGATCGAATCGCCGATAACGTCCGGTTCCTCGCACGGTCACCTGCTCCCCGCTGCTTCGATATAAGAAACGAAATAACATGCATCTTTCCGGCTTGTTCGGCGGCTGCCCCTTCGAGAGATTCCAAATAAGCATAAGCCTCTCTCATATATTCTTTTTGCGTCGTATCCGTATAGCCGGCTTGCTTCATCCAAATGCGAAAGGCTTGCGTGAGCTTACCGTACAAATCTTCCAATTCATGCTGCTTTTTCAACCTGCATTCCCCTACCTTATGTATAAAAAAATGGCTCTCAAGCTAAAGTGCGCAAAACCCTGATTTTGCGCACTTTATTATAGCATGAAATCGGGGAAAAAGATGCTCTACTTCTAGCTTCTAGCCTTTAACAATCTCCATCCATATAAATGGAGGAATCATAAATCAGATCGCCAATCGTTTGCTCGGAGTTCCCTTTCAAAGGTTGATTCAGCTTTGCCATTAATTTCTCCACCATATATTCAAAAAACACTCTCAAGCTCATCATCCGTTCCTCCCTTTTCGTTGAAGCATCTTTTCTTGTGATCAGTATAACAACAAGCCTATTCAACCGAATCTGCGAGAAGTAATGAATGCGACTGATAAAAAGTATTCCCATTGCATCTTAACCATGAAGATTTTCATGCTTCTATGTTAAAAGTCATGCCATGTACCGCTGTTGTTTTAACTTTACACCTTCAAAGATTACGTAATATATTTTATGTTAACTAAACTGGTTAAACTAGGATTGCGAACTAAAAAGGCAGCCGCATCTGCGACTGCCCTCTTCTCAAACTATAATTAATGTCCGCCATAGCTTTGCTGTTCCATATCCGCATTAGGATCAAGCTTGCTGCGACCCATAAAGAACGATACGATCAAAGCGAGCACGGCCGGAATAATCGCCCATGCAAAGGTTCCTACGATCGAATCGGCCAAAGAATGGACGATTTTGTCCAATACCTCAGCTGGAATCTGATCCCGGGCTTCCGGCGTCAGAATCTCGCGCGGATCTTTAAATTGCATGCCGCCTTCCGGAGCGGCTTGACCGCCAGCTGCAAAGGCATCGGTCATTTTGCTGGTAAACAGATTGCTTTGTATAATCCCGTAAATCGTGATACCGATTGTCATGCCAAGCGAACGAATGAAGTTAAGCGTCGAGCTAGCCGTCCCCCGCTGTCTGGCAGGTAATCCGTGAATGGCTGTATTACCGAGTACCGAGAAGGATGCGCCAATGCCAAGACCAATCAGAATCATATAGATGGTCACAATAAACCGGGATGAATCTGCTGTAAGCGTAGTTGTCAGGATGGACCCGATAACCAGAATAATAAACGTCGCCACCATAATGTTGCGGTATGGTATCTTTGTCATCAGGAAACCGCCGGAAGTAGCGGTTACTACCGTGCCAAGCATCATCGGCAGCAAGACAAGCCCCGAGTTTGTTGCCGAGCCGCCGAGTACCCCTTGAATAAAGATCGGGATAAATACGGAAGCGACTATAAACGCTGCGCCGCTGAATAATGCGCTTAAGATACTGGTCGAATACAACCGGTTCTTAAATAGGGCATAAGAGATAATGGGCTCTTTAACCTTCGTCTCTACGATCAGGAAGGTAACAAGCAGGACGGCAAAGCCCGCAAACATGCCAAGGATTTGAAGGGAATCCCAGGCGTATGTCTTGCCGCCAAGCTCAAGCGCGAACATCAGGCAGACTATGGCACCGATCAATGTAGCCGCTCCATACCAGTCGATTGGCTGCTTCGAATGCTCCATCGATTCCTTATAGAAGAAACCAATCATGCAAAGCGCGATAATGCCTAGCGGGAGATTGATGTAGAATACCCATTCCCATGCGAAGTTGTCCGTAATATACGCACCGATCAGCGGCCCGAAGATGGAAGACATCCCGAATACCGCTCCGAACATACCGCCCATTTTGCCCCGGCTTTCCAAAGGCACGGCGTCAAACATAATCGTAAAGGCAACGGGCATCATAGCCCCCGCCCCGATCCCCTGAACCGCGCGGAATAGTGCGAGCTCGGTGATCGAGCTGGCTGTTCCGCATAATACGGATCCTGCCATAAACATAATAATGCCGAATAGGAAGAACCGTTTCCGGCCATACATGTCGGACAGCTTGCCGAAGATCGGCATCCCTGCCATTTCCGCCACCATATAAGCGGACGTAACCCATACGAACTTGTCGAGTCCGCCTAATTCGGCGACGATGTTCCCCATCGCCGTAGCGACGATCGTATTATCCATCGACGCCATCAGAATGCTAAGCAACAGACCAGCGATTACAAGCCCTACGTTGCTCTTTTTGTTTGCTGCCAATTTACACGCAACCTTTCTTCCTAACATGAGTTCTTTTTCATTCCCGTCAAAACAATGTTTCGTTCAAATGTCTCCAAACCGCTAAGAACGGTAGAAAAACGAGACAAAATTATGACTTCCTACGATGACATCGTAACATAACATTGTTTCATTGCATAGTCCAGAATTTTGAATCCACTTTAAATATAATTTTCATCAGCCAATCCTTCCGTTCATCCTTCAAGGAATTGGAAAACATACACTCATATCTTAAAGAACAGGTGTTCCCGTGTCAATCCTTTTTTCTAAAGCTCATCCCTGCCATTTTACTCCTTTAAAATTTCATCACCGTTTGTTTACGTAATAAATATTATGTAAACAAATTAAACCCCAAGGAGATTTCTCCCTGGGGTTTAATCCATTATGCTTGAACGGGTTCAAAAGTTTTGACAACTTCGTACATCCCTGGTTCGAACGTTGCAATCTTTAATGCTTCCTGCAAATACGGAAGAGGCTTGGGATCATCCCTCATCGCCTGATAATCCTCCAGGCTTCTCCATTGCGCATACATCGTTACTTTCGTTCCATCCGTGCTCCGATGCAGGCTGGATGAGATAAAGCCGGCAGCATAACGGACGGAAACATCCGTTGCACTCGTTAGAAGCTCAACGAGACGGTCCTGATTCTCTGGTTTAACCGTAAACACGTTAATAAAGGTTAAGACAGGATGATCTGCCGAAATATGAGTCATGCATAACACTCCTTTTCTTTTATTACTATCTGCAATGATCATTACGAATATTACTGTTCCTCAAACTCGTCATACATACGGGTAACTTGCGGATCCAGCTCTTTGGCTTCGTAGTCGGTTGATACACTGAGCTTTTCCCAGCGTTTTGTCTCGGCCAGCTTGCCCGTATCCACTGCATTGGCGATGGCTACAGCATCGCTGCCAAGCAGCAGCCGGAGAGGCGGATTCTCTTCGCTGGCGATGGCAAGAATAGCTTGAGCCGCTTTTTCCGGATCACCGTTCTCCTTGCCGGTCACATCGCGCAAATGCTTCAGCAGACCGCCAACCGTGTCTCTGTACTCGTCTCGGGGTTCGATATGCTGCATGGACGATCCAGCCCAGTCTGTACGGAAACCGCCTGGTTCAATCAGCGTAACCTTTATGCCAAGAGGATTAACTTCTTTGGCTAATACTTCGGAAAAACCCTCTACTGCCCATTTGGACATTTGATAAGGTCCAAGACCAGGCGCACCCGTACGGCCTCCAATGGACGAGAATTGAACGATATGGCCATGTCCCTGTTCTCTCAGCACCGGCAGCGCGGCTTTGGTTACATGAACGACACCCCATAGGTTTGTTTCCACTTGGGCTCGAAAATCCTCCATCGGCGTTTCTTCTATAGAGGAAACGTTGCCGTAGCCCGCATTATTGACCACGACATCCAATCGCCCGAACGCTTCAACGGCGGTCCGGATAGCAGCTTCAGCCTGCTCATAGCTCGTAACGTCCAATGGCACAAGACGGACCCGGTTTCCGTAACGCGCTTCGAGATCGGCAAGCTGTTCCGGTCTGCGTGCCGTTGCCACCAGCTGATCTCCATTCGCCAAGACAGCCTCGGCAAGACTACGACCGAATCCACGGGAGCTTCCCGTAATGAACCATACTTTAGACATATAAAATACCTCCTGAATGAGTAATATGATTTGGAATATTCATTCCACTGCAAGTATAGTCCTTCTTGCATGCGAAATCAATAGTTTTTCGGAATGTTTATTCCAATCCAATATTAACAAATATAATTCGCCTTTATTTTATGGCTCTTTCCCCTTTCGAAATGGTCCAGTAACGCAGCGAAACCATCTTTTTTAAATCAAGAAACAACATCAGAATGGTTGTTATCTTGAATCAATATCGGAATATATATTCCAAATTGAGCATAATAAAAAACAGCCCCGGATCCACACACAATCCAAATGGCTGTTTCTACACTAATATGGCCTTCCATGACGCTTCCAAAATTTGTTGAACCTGAACTTCATTCAAAGGGTATTTGTCAATATAATAGCCCTTCAGAATAGACGATATAATACCGTGAATAAGCTGATGGCACAGATGCGAATCCATTTCCTTAATGATTCCCTGCTTCTGCCCCTCCACAATTAACGAAAGCACGACCTCGCTGGAATGGCGGGCATCCTCCATGTTGCGCAGCTCGGGCGAAATATACGGGGAGAACGAAAAACTGTCGATAAACAAAAATTCCTTCGGATACCGAATCCCGAAGTTCAACCGGTTCAATTGCAAGCACTTGAACCGTTCATACAGGCTCGCTTCCGGGTTATAGCCTTGAAGCAAATACTCGCCCATAAGAATGCGAGCTTCCTTGTATACCGCATTAACAAGCTCTTCTTTATTCGCGAAATAATTATAGATCGTTCCCGCTCCGACATTGGCACGCTTGAACAATTTTGAAAAAGTAACGGATTGCAGTCCCTCTTCATGGATCAAGTCGAGCGTTGCCGCCATAATATCCTGCTTCTTGCTCATGTCTTCCACCTCTTGCAATAACATTAGTATGTTTGTGAGCAGGATGTCAAGGATACGGCTTCATCTAAGAGTAACAATGGAAAATTAGGGCATAATAACTTTGACTTTATACTACCCAAGGAGATTGTATGTATGGCAGCCATGGATGAAGTAAACAGCCACTTTTCTTCCTACCCGGATTACGTAAACCAGAAGCTGCAAATCGCTTCGGATACCTTTACCTTCGCCGGCTTAAAATCGCTTATTAATTTTCCACAAACCATCTATATGGTCAGGGATCCTTTGCTAACGGCTTCCATTGGCAAGCTTGAGCTTATTGACGTCTTTGTCAGTCTTGGTCACAAGATACCCGGTCAACCCGATTCCATCATCTCGCAAATTATGGACGGAATGCTTGTAGCGGTTCACGACGCCTCCGGAATAATAGTCAGTATCTATCCGGTTCCTCAACCGAACAGCCGCCCCATCTCGATGCCTACGATGGAGAATAGCATCGGGGGTGCGACAAGCGCTTTTAACGAAGACCTGGAAGCCAATATTGTTCTTCTAAGGAGTCATTTGAACTGCCCCGATCTGAAAATCCAAGCTTACAATTTTGGCGGACACGTAAAAAGCAGAGTGATACTATGTTACATCGATAACGAGATTGATCCGCACCTTCTGGACAATTTAACTCAGAAGCTTGAGGCTCACCAGAAAACCGAAATTTCTAATCTGGAGGAGTTTGCTCACATCCTGAAATTTTCCAAATATTCTCTTGTCAATCATTATATGACCTATGAGCTGCCGCAAAATGCCGTGAGGGCTTTGAAAAACGGAAAAGCTGTTCTGTTCATAGAAAGAGTGCCTTTTTCCATCGCATTGCCAAGCATTTTTTCGGATTTCTTTATATCCGAGGATGATATGAACCATCCGCCGATATACCTCTGGTTGCTTAGAAGTTTGCGCTTTATTGGAGCCTTGCTCACCTTAATTTTGCCCGGGCTGTATGTTGCCCTTGTATCGGTAAACCCTGACGTATTGCGGTTTGAATTGGCTCATTCCATCGCCAGAAGCCGGCTTGACGTGCCGTATCCGGCTATTATTGAGGCCCTTCTGCTCTTATGCATTCTGGAATTGATTATGGAAGCCATTATTCGCCTTCCTGGCAGCATCGGTCCAACAATTACGATGGTAGGCGGTATCGTGCTCGGGCAAGCCGTCGTGGAAGCCAAGCTGGTTAGCAATCTGCTTATTATCATTCTTGCTGCCACCACGATTGCCAATGCTGTCGTGGTAGGCTTCCAGAACACTTACTCCCTGCGGCTGTTCAAATATTTGCTGTTATTCATGTCCGCGTTTTTGGGAGTGCTCGGTCTATTATCGGGACTATTGATCTTGTGTGCTTATATTGCCGGCATACGCACGCTAGGAGTTCCTTATCTTCAACTGTTTCGGGCAAGAGGGGAGAAAAATGTCTAAAAATCTGCAAGTAACCGCAACTTACGTAGTGTCCCACTTGGGACTGATCTTTTTTCTGTATCCAATCGATGTGATCGAGAGTACAAACGAAGCTCACTGGATGCCGGTTCTCTGCGGCTTCTTGTTTCACCTTGCGATTGTTGCCGTTTATCTGAAGGCATTAAGTTATTTCAAAGGCCAGAACATCGTGAATATACTCCTGAACAAAAGCAAATTTCTCGCTTGGCTTGTTTTGCTGCCTGCCCTGTTCTATATGTCATGGATTATCGTATTGGCGGTGCGGGCATTTTCCGAAGTGCTGTCGATCGCCATTTTGTCCAACACCCCTTTATGGATCCTGATGCTTCTCTTTCTTTCGGTTCCCGGGTTTATGGTTCTTCATGGACAAATTGGCGGCTTGCTCCGATTATCCGTCCTGTTAGGCTTTTTGTTCGTTGTTCCCGTTGTTTTTGTAATGGCTACCTCCTTTCAAAATATTGATTGGCATTATTTCTTCCCGCTTTGGCCTGCTCAAGGGGCATTCTCGTTTCTCGCGCATTCTGCTTTCTATAAAAGCTTATTTGCTTATACAGGCGGCTTTTTATTGCTTGGCTTCCTCCCATCTTACGCGGAATTCAAATCAAGGGCGATTTATGCGGGGAGCTTGATCCTGCTGCCCGCTTATCTGATTGCCGTTTATGTGCCGGTGCTGACGCTAGGGGAAGAAACGACTCGCCAGCTTCAATTCCCCTATCTCTTCATTGTCGATACCATCGAGATTAACTGGCTCATGTTTGACCGCATCAATGTATTTCTGCTGCTGAGTCTCGTTGCGTTCGGCATGTTCTTCATCAGCCTTACGTTCTGGCAGATTCTATGCGTGATCAGGCTTGGCATGAAGGATATTAGCCCCAACTATTTGGTTCCGGGATTAATCGTAGTCGTATTTATCGTTTGTCTTTGCATTCCGGATTGGAAGACGACGGACAAGCTGTTTCAATGGAATACGGCACTACGATTGTACGTAGCGATTGCAACGCCTATTTTGCTGCTCATTACCGGGTGGATTCATGCAAAGAAATCAAAAGTCGAGTTGAGAAAAACATGAAACTTCGAATTGTAATTGGCCTATTTCTCGTAATCATGCTTGGTGGATGCTGGGATAACAAGGATATTAACCACCGGGCGTTACCGATCGCGATGGGGATATCTTATCAGCAAGGCAACTATGAAGTATTTCTGGACATTCCCAAGGTCACCGAGAAAAACGAAGGCATTCAAATCATAAGCGCCAAAGGGAATTCCATTAGCGCGGCCGTCAATAAAATAAGCATGAATCTGGAGGATCAGGTAGACTTGCTGCACTTAAAGGTTCTTATCGTGGATAAGGCCTTCGCCACGCAAGGTTTAAGCGAGATTACCGCCAGCACGATTCGTTCGCGTCACATTTCCCCAAAGACGATGTTTGTCATATGCGATGAGCCTTTGGATCGGTTTTTCAAAGGGATTAACAATATTAATAATGGCGACGGCAAAGAAATCTACGATTTCTTCCAGAAAAATTCAGGCTGGAATCCCGAAATCGCCCATACGCCGGTATGGAAGGTTTTTAGAAGCATCCATTCCTATACCAATGATGTCGTTCTCCCCATTATTAAATCCGGCGAATCCACGGCTATCCAAAGCATGGGCTCCGGCATCCTCAAGAATGGGAAAATGGTAGCCCGTCTCAATAATGAACAGACTCTTCTTTATAACGTATACGATGGAAATAGCCTTGACGGAAAAATCGAGGTCATCGGCAAAGCTACCGTTCAGATTGTAAGCAGCCGAATTCACAACGAGAGCAAATTCGTCAGCGGCAAGCCCGTTCTGAATAGCGAACTCAAACTGAAAGTGATTATTCTGGACGTAATAGGAAATCCATCCGTAGAAGTCATCAAGACGGAGCTCCAAATCCTTTTACGACGCGTAATGGATCAAATATTCCGAAAAGTCCAGCTCGCCAACGCCGATATCTTCGGTATCGGCCAGCACTACCGGGATGATCTGCCCCGAATGGAGCTGGCGCAATGGCGCACTAAATATCTGCCCGAGGCCAAAATCAATCTTGAGGTTACAACAACGATCCGGAATACGGGCAATCTCAAGCTGCGTTAAGCCGTACCGTTCGAACTCGGTACGGCTTAACGCGGCTGTTTATTATCTTTGAATTCGTGCTTTAGCATGGAGAACCGCGAGTGTTTCCTTGATGGATAACCGGATATATTCCAAAATCTCGTCGAGGTTATAGATTTCAAGATCGTCCGGGGTAAAAGACTCCTCGATATGGAAGTCGTTATGAAGCTGGTCCGCTATAACCGGCAAATACTCCGGATACAAGCCGTCGATCTTAACATTGTCAATAAGCGGGACTTCTGTGGGAGGTGATAATGGATAATCGCGAAGCAGTAGCTTGTTAAGTCTTCTAAAATCACGGTAGCCCTTGTCTATTGCGGCTTGTCTCTCTTCCTCCGGAAGAGCCTTGATTAACTTCAAGTACATTTTCTCGTACCAAATGTGATCGGCCACTAGATGGCTTAAATATCCGACATAAAAAGAATCATCAAAGTATCCGCTGAATTTCTGAGCAAAAAACTCGTAATCCGTCTTCTTCTTGCCTTCACTGTTGATACGCACAAAATGAGTGACTGATTTAGGCGCGTGAACGGGATGCGTTAAATCGGGAGCTAGACCTCCCAGATGAATGCGGGATTCTTGCGAGGAATAAATTTGTTTATTGATTTCGGACGTAATACAATAATGCATCATTCGGGAACCCATTCTCATCCACTCCTCTTGGTCTGTAGCTCGTACTAAAAAGCCTCTAACTCGAATACGTTAGAGGCTTCTGTGTTGTCTTTTATTAGCTCAGGATTCTGTCTTCGGTGATGATCGTATCCGGCCGGTCATGAATGGAAAGCTTCGCCCCGATTGCACGGAAGCTGCCAATTACGTCTTCGTAGCCCCGTTCGATATGCTCAACGCCCGTAATGCTGGTGATTCCTTCCGCAGCTAAACCGGCCAGCAGCAGGCAAGTACCGGCGCGCACATCGGTTGCGTGCACCCACCCGCCTTGCAGCGGGTTTCCTCCGCGGATAAACGCGCTTTCCTTCCGAATCTCGATCTCCGCTCCAAGCCGCCTTAACTGCGGTACATGGGCGAACCTCATGGGGTAAACGCGTTCCGTAATGATGCTCTTGCCTTTGGCTTGCAGAAGAAGTGCTGTCATTGGCTGCTGCAGATCCGTTGCAAAACCGGGATACATGCCTGTCCGGATTCGCGTTGCTCTTAAAGGGCCGGAACTGTAAGCCGTAATATGGTTCTCGCCGCATTCGATTTCAAGCCCTATTTCTTCCAGCTTGGATAGACATGATCCAAGATGTTCGGGAATGACATCCTCGACGGTAACCAATCCTCCGTTGATCCCGGCAGCCATCAGAAAGGCTCCGGCAATTAAGCGGTCGGGAATTACCGTATGCCTTCCCCCATTTAAGTAAGACACGCCTTCGATCCGGATCCGATTCGTCCCCGCACCGTAAATTTTCGCGCCTAGCCGATTCAGGAACGCCGCCGTATCCACAACCTCCGGATCTACGGCCGCATTGTGCAGAATCGTGCGCCCTTTTGCCCGGGAAGCTGCAAGTATCGCGTTAATCGTTGCGCCTGACGTAACCATATCGAAATAGATGTCCGCGCCTTTAAGCTCCGTGCCTTCTACAACGTAGTAATCCTGGAACATGTGAACCTGGGCGCCAAGCGCCTGGAACACTTTTATATGCTGATCAATCGGTCTGGAGACGAAATTATCGCCTCCCGGGAATCCGATCGTTACTCTGCCGAACTTAGCCAGCAAGGCACCGGCAAAATAATACGATGCCCGGTAGCTCGAGGATTTGCCCGGATCGATAACGGCGCTGTGAATCCAGCGGGGATCAAGAATCATTCCCCCTCCTTCTTGCTTCAGCTCCATTCCGATATCCTGGCTTATTCCTTCAATCATCCGTATATCATCAATGAGGGGAATTCCCTCGAGCGTGACGATGTCATCCGCCAAGCAAGCTGCGGCAAGCAGCGCAAGAGAACTGTTTTTCGCTCCAGGAATATGTACTTTTCCGTTTAGCGGTCCTGAATACTCTGTCTGTATATATTTCATGAAGGAATTCTCCTACTTTCGTCAGGAAGATACAATCTCCGATTCGAGTACGTAGCCGCTGCCGCGCACTGCGCTTATCAGGAAGGTGTCTTTGCCGTATTTTTTGCGTACCCGGTAGATCAGCGCGTTTAATTCATCCAGCGTTACATCCGGGATACCTTCTTCTCCTGCAAGCCGTTCAGGCCATACCGTAGCTTTAATGACTTCAAGCGGTACAAGCCGATTCGCGTTCTCGTGAAGGAGACGAATCAGCAGATATTCTTTTTCCGACATCGCAATACGCTGCCCTTCCACTACGCATTCCCGCTTCTCCCAATGAATCGTAAGCGGCATGCCCGGAATTTCCAGTTGTCTCGTAATGCTAAGGGGCTCAAGCTCCAGCGTCTGATCGGCGAACACATAGGAAAAGTGAAGGACGCTCATTCCGTTCGCAAGCTTGATAATGTCGAAATTGTTCAAAGGATACGGACGGTGCGGCTTCACGCGTTCCCCGTTGATCTCCGTTCCGTGCAGGCTTCCTTTATCGTACAGCACGGCTTTATCCTTTTCTTTCCGTATGACGATATGTTGCCTTGAAATAAACGGATTGGTAAAGGCTATATCCGGAGTCAACTGATTGGATAAGCGGCCAACCGTCGTTTCGTTCTCTTCCAAATTCACGATGGTTCCCGACTTGTAGGGCTCACCGCGAATAATATATAAGCATGCAAAGTTTTCCACTTGTGTTCCTCCGTATGGGATGGCGGTCTGCCATCGGTAGTGACTCCATTAGATATCGTAACTCAAACCGGGGATGATTAAAACCTCCCCACACTGACGCCCCGCTTATTTTTCAGTAATGATGCAGGAGTCAGTGAAGCAAAAAAAGAGCCGCTGCCCGAGCGACTCTAACTCCTACAACCACGACATAAAATCTCTATTGACCATCTTTATGTTGTTAGCTGCCGCCCATTCCTTCACATCCATTATACCCTGATCTTCATTCACGGCGAAACTGAAGCACAATGGAAGGGGCACAATCCATTTCCCTTTTGGTTTAATGCCTATTACCGGATTGAAATAGCCCATTTTCATGATTACTTTTATATCACGAGCTGCTATGGTATGACCATTCACCAAAATTGTATTTTCATGTATGGATAACTCGGTAGGTTTTCTCAAAGCTCTAAATACGGTTAGAATTAATACGACAAAGTAAAATAAAAATATAAGAGAGTTAGAGTTTAAGAGAAGGAATTCCCACCTGTCTCTACTTGAATAATCCCTCCAGTAATGGATAATTATAAACAACCAAATGAGACACGCCACTGAAAATACGATCATATTTTTTAGCCGGGTAGGGTTTTTCACGGAATGCGTAACACTCAATGCCGTTCCTCCTCTATGATGCGTAACTGATTTTAGCCATCTGCTCCATCCAATAAATTCCACGCGATACCCGCATATCCTCCCCGTAAAGAAAAAAAACGAATACCGTCAGGTATCCGCTTGCGATACATGCGAAGGCAGCTCGTTCTGCTGCTCTTCTTCCTTATGCTCATTCATAAAGGCCAGATGCTTGAAGCCCCAACCGCACATATCGGTCAATACGGATCCAAGAGACTCCCCATGATCGGATAATTGATACTCCACTTTGGGAGGAACCTCCTGATACACCTTCCGCACAATAAGTCCGTCCCTCTCCATTTCCCGAAGCTGATTAGTCAGCATCCCTTGCGTCACATTCGGAAGCATCCGCCTCAGCTCTCCGAACCTCTTCGTACCTTCGTACAACAAAATAAACAAGATCAACGGCTTCCACTTCCCTCCTATAGCTTGAAGGGTAGCGATTATTCCTTCCGTGGAGGCAGGCCTTTGGCTGTCCTGGTTCATTGTTCTCCTCCGTTCCGCATAGCTCTCAGATGGTATTTATTATAGCAGAGCCTTACGCAACGGCAATACGGTACGGTAAACCGTACTAAGTACGGAAAAAGAGCGTACTTTTCAGCTTCGCCTTCATGCTCAATAATGGGGATACTCCACTTGAAAGGAAGATACCCATGAACATTCTGGTCATCGTTGCCCATCCCGAGCTGACTGCCTCTAGGGCCAACAAAGCTTTATTGCAAGGGCTAAACAAGATTCGAGAAGATATTCATATTCACAAGCTGTATGAGCTCTATCCGGATTGGAAAATAGATACGGAGAAGGAACAAGCGCTTCTGCTGCGTTACGACCGTATTATTCTGCAGTTTCCCTTCTATTGGTACAGCTGTCCGCCATTATTGAAACAATGGTTCGATGATGTGATGATACCAGGCTGGGCATATGGCCCGGGAGGCACCAAGCTGGTTGGCAAAGAGTTTCTTGTCGCCACGACAACCGGCGGGACGGATAAGTCCTACCGCTCAGGCGGAGACAATCAGTTCACAGTCAGCGAGCTCTTGCGTCCGATTGAGCGCACCATTGCCAAATGCAGCGGTGTTTATCTCCCTGCCTTCGTAAGTTATGCCGTTGATGCTTCAACAGACGAATGGCTCGAACAGGAAGCTAATCGTTATGCGGAGTATATTCGAACTCCTTTGCCCGTGCTTACGCATTAATCAGGAAGCGGCAAGCATTCGTTTGCGAATCATGCTCGCGAACAAGAAGATAATCGGGAAGCCCACGATAAATATCGGGAAGATTAACCTGATCCAAACCAAGTTCGCGAAATCTAGCAAACCAAAAAGATTGGCCGGAGTTAAGGTGGCCGCGAAAATAACGGGAGCCGTAAACGCAATCATTTTCCGCCATTTCTTAACTCCCAATAGTTGTGCTGTTCCGTAACTGTTAATGAACAGATAAATAGACAGCTTAACGAATACGCTGAAGATCCAAATAAAAACAATCCATACATCCATGTTTTGAATAAAATCCAGGTAATTAATAAACCTCACCATGCTGAAATAAGGGAAATACAAGGTGGATCCGATTTGAATGCCAAATGTGGAAACAACCATAATGGCCGTAATAATAGCCAGCATAGATGCGATGCAAATGGAGAAAATCACGGGTTTGAGAATCTTTTTTGGATTAGCGACAAAAGGAATCAGCATCATAATCATCATGGACTCTCCCAAAAATGAGGCATTCACAAAAGATCCCTTCAAAATGGACATCGCTCCGGTATCCATAAATACCGGTAGCATAAGCGTCAGACGCAGATTGGAAATATTGAGTATAAAGGTAATGAGAATGCCGAGCAATAGAAGCGGCCCGGCCATCTCGCTGAACCGGGCAATTGCCTCTACGCTTCCAACCAAAGCGATGTACGCCATGGCGATCATCATTAGCATGGAAATTATCCACATTGGCGTATCGTGAAACAGAACCTGCTTGATAAACAAGGAAAAAATGCGAAGGATATCCGCACACACGGAATACCAGACCAGCAAGTACAGCACGCCGATTAGTTTGCCAAGCCATTTGCCGAATAAAGTCTGCGCAAACTCTATCAAGGTTTGCGAAGCGTGTCTCTGACTTACTTTAACTAAGACCCACGACAGGGCGAGTCCGATAATTCCCGCTACGACAAGCGAGATCCAGGCGTCCTGTCTGGCAATTTCAATCGTAGGAGATACCGTTAGCCATATGCTCATGGAAATCTCCAGAGTCGTCAAAATCCAAAATAACTGCCAAGACGAAATCTTCACTCTCTTGCTCCTATTCTAGGGATACGCTTGCGAATATCCCCCGTGCTCTGAATTTTAATTCCGACATCAACGGCAACCTCTATAGTCGGGAATTTTTGATCCCATTGAGCTTTAAGCTTTTTCCATTGCTTCGGATGTTCCCGGTGAAACTCTTCTCCGAAGCCGAATACATCTTGACCGTATTCTTTTTGTATTTTTCTGATGGTGGCCTCAATTTGTTGGGCTTTGATCTTATTAAACTTCCGTTCCGTATGAATACGCTGGGAGGATACGGAAAGATCAATAGGCGTGTTGTTTTCCACAACCCTTGCATTCCCTATCAATTTCACGCGTACCTTAAGCTTATCCCCTTCGATAGTGGTACTGAACTTTCTTTTCAGATTGGATACATACAAGGAGATGCTGCCTTCCCCGGTCTCTTCCGATACGTACTGATTTTTGAGCACGCCTTTTACCCAGAACAGTTCTAGGGATTCCCGGTCCCGGACTTTCCCGACCATTTTTAAATCCTTGTTAAAAATAGCGACAGCCCTTACTTCAATGATTTTATTCTCCTCCAGCTTGTTCACCGGAGCAATATCGATCATCGGCATGGAAGGTCTGATGCCGTCCCTCCCCGCATCCAGCAGGAAATCCCGCAAGGACGTATCTCCCAGCCGGCAATAACGGTCTTGATGCACCGCCACAATCGCCGAAAACTGGTTGAAGGGACTGTTGATCGTCAAAGCGTCCTTGCCCTTGCCATCGTTAACGACGAAAATATCGGTACGCATCCGGGTATCCGGATTTCGGGTAAACTGATCCATGATATCGACCAGCCCGTTATGAGCCAGCTTTTCCCCAATAAAAATGGATCGGCGATGTCCCAAAAAAATCCGGCGGGGCAGCTTTTCCTGGATTTGTTGAATCAAATCAACAATGGAGCTGCCCGTTGCCGATACGACAATGTTGGCCCTCTCCCCTTTCCCCCCGCTTCCCTTTAGCGTCTTGAACTCGGCGGGAATGGCGATTTGAGCGCTTTTCTCCAGCTTTCCCGATTCGGTTACATCAAGAGCGGTACCGATCCAGAAGGCATATTCGTTTATTTCATTCCTGTCCCAGCAACCCGTGAGCAGCAGCGAGCAAAGAGAACAAATGATGAAACACCTGAATATTTTCATTTTCTGCGTTGTGCCGGAACGAAACGTTTATTCATGCGTACCAGCGTATCCTTCCAGAAATTCGGCAAGATTGGTGCCGTTGGTTTGAGATAAGGCGTGCCGAACGATTTCAGGGTTACAAGATGAATCGCGATAATCATGATCCCGATCGCGACACCGTATAAACCGAGAAAACCGCCTAAGATTAATAGCGGAAACCGGAGAATCCGGAATGGCAGAGCCAGGCTATAGCTAGGAAAAGCGAACGAGGCAATTCCCGTGCCCGCAACGATCATAACGATTGGCGCCGAAATAAATCCCGCCTGTACCGCGGCTTCCCCGATAACAAGCGCGCCCACGATACTGACGGCCGAACCAATGGCTTTGGGTAACCGAAGCCCCGCTTCCCTGAGGCCTTCAAACATGATCTCCATAAGCAAGGTTTCGATAACGGTCGGAAACGGAATGCCTTCCCTGGCTGCCGAGATACTGAGCATGAGATTCAGCGGTATCATTTGCGGATGAAAGGTTGTAAGGGCAACATACAAGGACGGCAGCAGGCATGACATTACGGCAAGCAGCATCCGCAGCATTCTTACCGCGGAGACGTACAAGAATCGCTCGTAATGGTCTTCCGCCGCTTGGAACCCCGACCAGAACGTCATTGGGAGAATAAGCGCGTTCGGAGAACCGTCTACAATGATAGCTATTTTTCCTTCCAACAAGCTGGAACAGACGGTATCCGGACGTTCCGTGTTTCGAATCTGCGGGAATAGCGATAACGGTTTATCTTCAATAAACTCTTCGATATAACTGGAATCCAGCAATTGATCGGTGTGGAAGGATTCAAGTCTGCTTTTCACCTCCTGGAGAAGCTCAGGCTTCACGCAACCCTCTATATAAGCAATAATAAACTCCGTATTTGACAATTCTCCGGCATGGTAGCTTTCAAATTTCAGCCTGGAGTGACTGATTTTTCTCCGGATCAAGCTTAGATTGGTTTTCAGATCTTCCGTGAACCCTTCCCTTGGTCCGCGGATGGAAGCCTCATTGGAAGGCTCGTCGATGGAACGCTGCTTGAAGGCAGTGAGGTCAGCCATATAAGCAACAGGCAGCCCGTTCATAAAGATAGCCGTACTGCCTTTAAGTACTTTGGCTACAATCTCAGAATAGCTATGAACAATCGCGTACTGCGTCAATCGGCTATAATCGTCATTCATCATGCAGGCAGAAATTATCTGCTCCAATTTGTTCGTGTCCGTCAATTCGTCGATATAGACAAGCAAGATACCCGAACGGTCAGGAAGATTAAGCGGCCGAAATACGATATCGGCGCAGTGATGGAAAATACTGCGGAGCACAGTTTCGTTATCTTTTATGTTCGCGCTCACACTCACTGGATTAAGCGGCTCCATCGCATTTACCACTCCTTTCCTGATCTCGTGGATATTTTTAGCTAATTCGGATTGCGTTATTCGCGAGCAAAAAAAGAAGCACTGCCTGTAACGGCAGTGCTCTCTCGTGTATACATTTGTATATTTCATCAAGCGGCCAGCATCATCGACGGTACGGAATCTCCACGGCGAGCTTGATTCGAGGCTGCCCGAAGTCTTCTGCCTTGCAGAGCCGCGATTGCCGGCCCCGGTTCCAGCTCTCCTTGCTGCACGAGCGTAAGCATCGCTTCAATATCGCCGCCTTCATAAGCAATAGCAAGCGCGCGCAAGACATCCCGCAGCCCTTCGTCTTTCGGAACAGGAAGCGAACCTGCTTCAACCGCCTGTCTAACCTGCGGTAATGCCGCGCGGGCCCGATGCAAAGCTGCTTTTACCGCGCCTGGAGTTAGTCCTAATCGCAATGCCGTCTCCTGAGCCGAGTACCCGATAACGTCTCTCAGCAGAAAGACCGTCCTTTGAAGCGGAGACAGGAAAGTCATAAGCGCCTGCATGACCACTTCGGTTCCGATTCGGCTTTCGTCCGGCATGGTATGATAAACCGCTGATCCCCGAACGGATTCCATCATCCGTGCATGGCTCGACTGGCGTCTTAACCGGTCAATCCAGTTATTACGGGCAATTCGAAGCAAATAAGCTTCAGGATTGGCATGCTCCGTCAGCTGCGCCGAATCCATGACCTTAATCCATGTATCCTGCGATAAATCCTCTGCTTCCACCCGGGATTTGGTTAAAGTCAGGCAATAGCGGCCGAGCACTTGTTGCAGGCGTTTCAATTCTATATGTTCATTATCCATTGTTGCTTCAGTCATATCGGACACCTCCGCTTTTTCCTATTATACGCATCCTTAATTCAGTAAACGAGTGAGCCTGCGAAAAAGATACGCAACAGCAAAATAAATTTTACGGCGTATCCTTTCGTATCCCCTTTTCGTTTGCCGAATTGTAAGAGATCAAACAAAGGAAAGAGGGATTACGATGAGCAGCTTTATCCCCTATGTGGTTGAACAGTCCAATCGCGGAGAACGTTCCTATGATATTTATTCGCGGCTTTTGAAGGACCGGATTGTCTTCCTTGGCTCAGCCATCGACGACCAGGTTGCGAACAGTATCGTAGCACAGCTGTTATTTCTTGCCGCCGAGGATCCGGATAAGGAAATCAGCCTGTACATTAATTCTCCCGGAGGCTCAACAACGGCTGGCTTTGCGATCTATGATACGATGCAGTATATAAAACCCGAGGTTCATACGATTTGCGTTGGAATGGCGGCATCCTTCGCTGCTATTCTGCTTCTAAGCGGCGCCAAAGGCAAACGGTTTGCCCTGCCGAGCAGCGAGGTCATGATCCACCAGCCGCATGGCGGCGCCCAGGGCCAAGCCAGCGATATCGCGATCAGCGCGAAGCGGATTCTCGATACGAGAGCCCGGTTGAATCGGATCGCTGCCGACCGTACCGGTCAGCCGCTCGAGAAAATCGAGAAGGACATGGACCGCGATTATTTTCTCTCCGCCCAAGAAGCGCTTGACTACGGGATTATCGATCAGGTCGTCCATACGGTTTGAGGACTAGGAAGAGGCTGCCTTCTGTGGCAGCCTCTTATATAAATGTTACCTTAGTTCACCATTCTTCTTTTGCGTTCATACGATTTAATTCGTCTTGAAGTCCTAACTTTTCCATTTGTGATACGACTGCTTCCTTTACTTCGTCATCGAAAAATCCAATTGCGTTAAAATCACGGATTAAGGCAAGTATACCTGAAACCGTAGCCTGTTCTAAATAATCCTCAAGCTCTTCGAGACCAAGATCTTCATCTGCATGCAAGCTCTTGTGCAATTTCCCCTCATCTTGAGGTAACGTATGAATGATTCCAAGACCGTCGTGGGTAGGAATCAATACGCGTTGTCGTCTCTCTTGTCTAACGCTTTTTAAATAGGTATACGGATTTTCAACCTCCGGGAGTTTTAAAGCATCAATCATTGATGCCATTACTTTCCTCTTTCTGGCTTTATCCTCGTCGGTTGGCAGCCATTCCGGATTACTTTCTGCAAGTTCAGCTTCTTCTTCCAGAACATACCTCTCGTATGTTTCTTGATTATCAAACTCACTATAGACTAGAGTACTATCGATTGCATTTATTCTCAGAAATTCTCTTATGTTATTGGCAATATACTCTACCGCTTCGTCTCCTCCCATGGGAGACACTCGGACGATAGCGGCATCTTCCAGATTTTCTACCGCTCCAAATTCAGTCAGAAAGCCATAATGCTCACCGTTCCCACCCGTATGGCCAAAAACAATAACATCGTATGGCGTACTGTTGTAAGGGCTATGATCATTACTTATGTAAAATCCTATATCATCCAATAATGAATTTCCTTCTTGTTCTAAACGAAGACCAAATTCATTCAGATCGTTCAGGATTTGAGGAACGGCATATTTGCCATAATTGATCTTTGCGCTTTCTTCCGGACTTAATTCTTCAGGCTCATCTTCATCAATGTGCTCGTCTGCAATGAATACAAAAGCGTTTGTATCCGACTCGTCGGTAATGGTAATTGTTGAAGAGCGGTCACTAATTATGATTTCCGTATTTGTTACATCGCTTAACCGGTTGGAACGAATAAAAATTTGTCCTTCAATCTTAAGAAGGGTATCGTCCCATTCATCACGCATCCACATGGTTCGTTTACCATTAGGTGAATCTAGACTCACGGCCAGAGCGCCATCCTCTTCTATCCAATAAGTCCTGCCCAATGCCGTCAGAATTGAATCGAGATGGAGGAATGCTCTTCTTCCGTCTTTAAAAGGCGTAAAATCCGTTTTAATCTCAACACCATTAACGATTATTTTCAATTGATATCCTACTCTCTATTCATTATGGAAATCCCTTACTTTATCGTCACTTTTAAAAGGAAAACGAAGATCTTATCCCTTCTTGGCATCCACCTTATGCAAATTCAAAAGAAAGACGGCTGCAATGATAACAATTCCAACGATTAGAAATGCAAGACCCAGCTTCTCGTGCCCGGTTGAGTATAATGCAGCTGAAGCCGCAACGAAGACGACAAGTTTCAGGGCTGTCCTTACCGGGTAGGAGAAAATGGCCACAGATGCTTTTGGCGAGAGAAACATCCCCCAGAGAACCGCCAGAACAAGAGGAAACGCCACTGCCAATAGAATACTTATCATTTTTACGGACTGCAGCTGATACCCCCAATAACCAAACACGACAAATGCGGCAAGCTCAAGCAGAAAAAATACCGTAAGCAAAATGGCCGTACCCGGTCCTTTCATCCCATCCCCACCTTTTCGCAACAAGGCTACCTTGTTTTTCCATACGCTATTGCCATTCTATCACCTGTACGCAAAATTGGAACAAAAAAAACCGCAATTTGCGGCATTTCATGCTTAGCAAGCTTATAGAGTTGGTGCTTTTAACATAGATCATTCCAACCCGTTCAAGAACTTAGTTCGCGACCGACATGGCATTGTAAGCAATGATATGCTCGATAGCTTCAGCAACGGAATGGACAACCGTACTCGCCTGCTCGCGGATTTCATCATGGCTTTCGACCATTGCAAAACTATGCGGGGTTAAAGCAAACATCGAAAGATCGTTAAACGAGTCTCCGATGCATGCGATTTCATGCGGAGCAATTCCCAATTCCCGAATGAGGAGCGATATCCCCGTACCTTTGGAGACGTTTAGCGGCATAATATCCAAACAATCCTTATCGCTGATAAAAGTCTCGATCTGTCCGGGGAATTGGCGGTTCAATTGGGCTTCCAGCTTGCTCAGCTTGCCTAATTCTCCGAAACAAGCAAGCTTGCTGCAACGGAACTCATCGTTTGCCAGAGCTTCCTCCAACTTGTGATGAGTAGAGCTTTCCGACATAATGCGGTTCTCGACGGAACGGGAAACTTCATTATCCACCCGCGCATAGTAGGAGTCGTCCGTGCAATGAACGAAGCTTATGAATTCCTCGCGAGGGACCACTTGAAGCAGCTGCAAGGTTAATTCGGGCGCAAAATCCATCGCTCCAAGCAGACGCTCGTTATTCAGCCGGACGGTTGCCCCGTTTTGACCAACGGCATGATAGTTATTCGGAAATGGGCGCATAATGACGGTAATCTCGGCATTCATCCGGCCGGACGCGATACATAAATCGAGCCCGCTTTCATAAGCTTTTCTTACCGCGCGGCGATCCCGCTCGTTAATTTGTTTGCTTTTATCCAGCAGCGTGCCGTCCAAATCACTGACAATAAGTTTAATCATCCAAATCCTCCTCCGATACGACGCGTAATTCTACATGATGCTCCGCAAGCTTCTCCATCATATCCCGGTCAGGCTGTTGATCCGTAATCAGGAGATCGATGGCGTCTAAGCCCCCGATTTTATAAAACATCTGTTCGCCGAATTTCGTATGGTCAGCCAAAAGAATAACCTGATTCGCCTTCTTGATCATCTCGCGTTTAACCACCCCATCCTCCACATCGGGATAGGATAAACCGTTTGCCGTTATTCCGCATGCCCCAAGGAACAATTTGTCCACCTGGTAATTAGCCAAATTATCAATCGTCGCCTGGCCATACAGGAAGCGGTGTTTGGTATTCAACTCCCCGCCGAGCAGATACGTCCTTAAGGCCTTTTTCCGCGACAAGGCATCTGCAATGTCAATGGAGTTCGTAACGGCAACCACTCGTTCCGCGGTAATGTGCTCGGCGGTGAACTGTACGGTAGTTGAAGCGTCCATCATAATATAGTCTCCATCTTTTACAAGCGATGCGGCAAGGCGTCCGATATCGCGCTTAACGTCGGAATCTTTGACAAGACGATCCTTGTACTCGAATACCTCCCTCGACTTCTTCGGCAGTACCGCTCCCCCATGCGTTCTGAGTATAAGACCAAGCTCCTCCATCCTCAGCAGATCCCGGCGTGCCGTATCGCGGGATACGTCGAACTTCTGGCACATGTCTTTAATATCGATCCGCTTGTGCTGATTCAAATGCTCCATAATGGCATTGATTCGTTCTTCCTGAAACATAACCCCTTTACCACCTCTTCCGGATTTTCTCAAATACCTAAGCCGTTGTGCAACATTGTTTAAGTTATTGTATGCTTTAATCTTCATTTATGCAACATTTTGTTCAAAATGCACGACAATGACTTATGTTTGCGCAAAAGAAAAGACAACAGCCGATTGTTCGGCCGTTGCCTGTCTAAATTTAATGTTATGTAACCTTCATCCTATCAAAATCTTCCGTTTCGCTTTTCGTCCAGATAGATATCTAACGCCGCAATACCCCGAATCAAGAATTTAATAATAAGATAAAGAGCGTATAACCCCATAAGGATAAACAACCCATATACAACTACTAAAATCATTGGCAGAATAGCAAACATGGAAAAGACGCTTTCACTAGACATTTATGATCCTCCTGGTTTTCTATACTTATGATGTTTCAAGCTTAACACAAATGAGGATTTTTTTTCCTTATTTTTTCCGGATGTAAACCTTTATGCAATTATTCCGTCTATAAAGTTATTCATTAACCGATGAACCATGGGAGTTGATTCCTATTGTTTTTTACTAAAAATCGATTTGCTGTAACACTCAGACGGAGATTATCCAGTAAATCTTCATTCTCGCTAAATTTCAAAACCTCCCCTCCGTCAAGGAGAGGAGCTTCTATTATCCTCATTGTTACGCATCCAACAAGCCGGTCTATGTCATAATCGAGCCGCCATTAACGAAGTACACCTGTCCCGATATGTAGGAAGAATCGTCGGATGCCAGCAGCACGTAAGTTGGAGCAAGCTCAAACGGCTGCCCCGGACGTCTTAAGGGAACGTCGGTAGCGAATGTTGTTACCTCTTCTGCCGTAAATGCCGAAGGGATTAACGGGGTCCAGGTTGGACCCGGCTCTACGGCGTTTACCCGTATTCCCTTTTCCGCCAGCTGCAGCGATAATGAGCGCGTAAACGAGACGATAGCCCCTTTGGTTGCGGTATAATCGACCATATTGGCCATCCCCGAAAAGGCCGTATCCGACGTTGTATTGATAATCGTGCTTCCCGCGCAGAGATGCGGCAAAGCCGCTTTGGTCATATCGAAAAAAGAGATGTATAATACGGATTATCCGATAAGGGGCGCGGAATCATCGGATATTCGAATCCCGGATGGCGGTTCTGATGCTGCGGCGGAAATACGAGCGGCACGTTGGTACATTGCTGCTTCCAGCCGATATAAGGATAATAGAGATAGGACATTTTTTCACCTCACCGAAATGATTTCCTATCTTCATAGTATTCTTCTCCATAGAATAGATGCCGAGCGGTAGGATGCAAAATAAGCCGCACTACCGTGCGGCTTCATGATCATTCCGATAAACGAATGGCATTTTCATCCGTTTTATTGTCTTTCCATAGGTCATAAGGCTTCAAATAAACAATCTCATCGGCTAGACCTTCAATATATTTCTCATCGCTTACGGGGATGATCACCGACGCACCGGATTCTCTTAAGATACCGAGCAGTTTTCTTCCAAGCACCCCTAGAATATAGAAGAGTCCATGGGGTTCGATCCAAGGAACGCAATACAGCTTTTTCTGAAAAGCATAACCGATCGCCATGGAAGCTCTCCATCGCTCGCCGCTGTTGAATTCAAGGGGACGATAAATTCGGCCCTGATAGCGCTTTGGTTTATCCATTCCGGTTAACTCGAACAACAGGGCGATTTGCTCCAGGGTTAACGGATTCCCGCTCCGCTTGATCCCCTCTTTAATTTGGTCGGCGACCGACCGTACTCCTTTTATTTTCCATGTGAAAGGACCGGGATAGTTCTTGAAGATGCGATACGGAAACTCGGCGACCCCTTCGCCTACATAACAAGAAATACGCTTCAAGACATCATTGTTTACGGGATGATCATCCAAGGTTATGATCGAGTGGGACATATCCAGGCATTCCGACAACAGTTCTTCTTTTCCGGCTAAAAAATAACTGAGGAGCCAACCTCCGCTGCCAAAGGATCCAACTAAACCGTAGATTTTGCCGGGTTCAATGGTTAGGTTGAAATCTCGAATGGAGTCGATCATCGAATACTGATGGAAAATCGTTGGCGTCGAGCTGCTGTTCAGGTTCCGGATCTGGATCTTCATGGTCGTCCCCACCACCCTTTTCCCGAGTTTCCCAGTCATTATTATTTTATGCGATAACCCTTGAAGAAAGGAAGATAGACGGATGAGAAGTGAACAGGATATGAGGCGGATGCTTTTGGATTTTGCAAAAAATCATGAAACGATCCGGGCAGCTACGCTGGAAGGCTCCCGAACGAACAAGAACATTCCCCCTGATTTGTTTCAAGATTATGATATTTCCTTCTTTGTAACGGACATGGATGCGTTTAAGGAGAATGACCAATGGCTGGATACCTTCGGCAAACGCCTTCTAATGCAAAAGCCCGAAGACATGGAATTATTCCCGTCGGAGCTTGGCAATTGGTTCTCTTATCTCATTCTATTTGAGGATGGGAATAAGCTAGACCTCACTTTGATTCCCCTTGAAGAATTGGACGAGTATTTTGCCAAAAGCGATGGCTTGGTCGAGGTACTGCTCGATAAGGATAAACGCATCGGAGCCGATGTCATTGCAACAGACCAGCAATATTGGATTAAACGGCCGACGGCAAGGGAATTTGACGATTGCTGCAATGAATTTTGGATGGTCTCCACTTACATCGTAAAAGGGCTGGCGCGAAGGGAAATCTTATTTGCCGCCGATCATCTTCATGAGATTGCTCGGCCTAATCTGCTCAGAATGATGGCCTGGCAGATTGGCTTTGAACGTGGCTATACGTTTAGCGCAGGGAAAAACTACAAGTTCATTAACCGGTATCTCCCGGCAGATGACTGGTTAGCTCTCCTTACAACTTATTCTCAAAGCAGCTATCCGGATATGTGGAATTCTTTATTTACATGTTATGCGTTATTTCGCAAATACTCGATGTCCGTAGCTGCTGCTCTCGGTTACCCCTACCCGGATTATGACGAAGCTATATCTGCTTACACGGGGGAGATTTATAAGTCCATCACACCCAATGAAAAATAAAACTCCACCGTTCCATCCTGCGCCGCATGTCCGTAATTGGCATGATGCTTCTGCAGTATGGATGCGGTGATGGACAGACCAAGTCCTGTGCCGCTCAATTGTTTGCTGCGGGATTCTTCCAAGACGAAGAATGGCTCCCATACCTGCCCCCACTTCGCTTCATCGCTTGTATCCGCTTCATTCAAAATGCTGAAATGAACGGCGGACGATTGGACTTCCGCGGCAACGCGGACCCACTTCCCCTCGGCATATTTCAATGCATTGGAGAGCAGATTGCGCAGAACGGATTCGAGCTTGCGGCTGTCCGCCATGACCCAAGCTTCCTCGGGAAGCTTGTCGTCCACGATCAGCTCCATATTCTTATGACGAAAGGCTGCGCGATAATCATCAATCGTTGTTGTCAGCAGCCGGTGGAAATCCGTTGGCATAAGCTCGTAAATTTCCGTCTGAAGCCTGGACAGCTCGAGCAGCTGATCGATCATCCCTGCCATATGCTTCGTTTGGCGCCCGATGACTTCGGCGTATGTACCATCGTCAAGCCCGTCCTGAATACCCGCCGCATAGGCTTGAATCAAGGACAACGGAGTTTTCAGCTCATGCGAGATATCGGCTATAAACGTCCGCAGATTCGCGTTTCTTGCCTCCAGCGACTGCTGCGAAGCTTTCAGCTTATCGCTCATCCGGTTGATGCTGCCGGCCAAAGACTCGATCTCATCCCCTGTCCGGATATCCGCATGAGTGAAGGATAAATCGGCAATGGATTTAGCCGTATCGTTCAGCTTCGCCAGCGGTTTCACGATCCTTGCCGTATACAAGGCTGACAGGACGATCAACAGCAGCAGCATACTCGCCCAAATATACAGGTTAAACCGGTTCACGATCCCAATGGTCTCCTTCGAATAGGAGATCGACTCTCCTACCGCCAGCACGTTGCCGCCGGAAGGCAGGAAATTAACCAGAAAGCTGGATTTCAGCTTAGCTTGATCATAGAGCTTGTTAACCCGGCTGCCCGCCCGCAGCAAAGCGATATTTTCTTCGCTTAACCAGAATTTGCTTAACGTAATTCCCTTCAGGTTCAACTGCCGCAGAATCCGGTCGTTTAGGTCATCCGTGTTCTGAGCCAAGCTTGTATAGACGATCGTCACGTCTCTCGCCTGCTCCAGCTTCGGGATTATCGAGTCGAGCGCATCAGCCGGCACACTGGACAGCTCGGCCGTCAAGGATGCCAGCTTCTCTTTCTTCTGATATAAAAAATATTTCGGCAGAAAATAAGTATTCATCGCAAAAGTCAAAATAAATACCGCCAGCAGCGCCAGCGTGATACGGGTAATCAGCTTATAGCCAAGCTTACTCATCCGGATGCTCCTCTAGACTATACCCTAAACCCCGGAACGTCTTGATCCGGTTCTCCCCGATCTTCTCCCGCAGCCTGCGGATATGGGTATCCACCGTCCGGTCATCCCCGTAATAGTCGAATCCCCATACCTGATCCAACAGCATTTTCCGGGGGACGATCTGACCTTTGTTCTGAATGAGGTACTTCATTAACTGGAACTCCTTCGAGGTTGCCTGCACATCGTTGCCGTCACGATATATTTTCTGAGCTTCCATATCCACCACCAAATCGCCTGAACGCAGCTGAGAATCCCAGTTCAACAATTTACAAGCACGGGCGATTAACACTCGGGGATCAAATGGCTTGCGCACATAGTCGTCCGCACCGGCATTTAGAGCATAGAGCTCGTCTTCCGGTTCGCCTTTCGCCGTGAGGAGCAGTACCTTCGTCCGGCTGACCCTCTTGATCTCCTTGCATACCTCTACCCCGTTCACCTTCGGCATCATCCAGTCCAACACGGCAATATCCACCCGATGCTCGTAAAACAACTCCAGTGCTTCTTCGCCATCCCCGGCCGTCAGCACGTTAAATCCTTCTTTCATAAAATAGCTTTCTAAAATTTGCAGCATCATCGGCTCGTCATCGGCCAGCAGCAAGTTCATACGTCACCCACTCTCCAGATATCAGTCTTGCCCATTCATCGGCTTTGTTTTCTACTATATAAAAATCAGGTGACGCGAATGTGACGAACCGCCTCGCATTTGGCACATTGCTGTAACATTCGTCCCTTAGACTAACCTCGATTTCGCAAATGAGAAATGGAGGAACAAAGCATGAAATCAAAATTGACGTGGATGGTCACCGCTACTCTATTAACCGTGTTGTTAGCCGGATGCGCCAACAGCAGCAGCAACCAGACCCCGCCGGAAGAAACAGGGACCCTCGTTCCCCTTCAGAAAACACCGCTTCCCGGTGGCGAGCCCTTTGAGTTCGAGGTAGACCCCGATACCTTCGCGCTTACCATTATCAAAGACGGAGTGAGAGAACAAGCATCTCTGCCGCTGCCAAAGTCGAAGGTAACGAATCTGGTCAAGAAGGACAACTCGGTATCCTGGACCTATCCCGGCAGGATGAACATCTCGATTACCAAGAAGGATCATTATCTCGATATTCAGCTGGAATCCGTCGGCGCGGAGTCCTTCGAGTGGCCGATTGTTCAAGCGGACAGCTACATGCTGCCGCTTGGCGAAGGCAAGCGAATTCCCGCGGATGACAAGGATTGGAAGACTTTTCTTCGCGATCAGACTTACACGTTCAGCGAGTCGTTCTCGATGGATTTCTTCGCTTTAAACCATAAGTCGTTCTCGATGGTGTATCTGGTCAACAACAAATTTAACGACGAGGTTCACTTCGACACGGAACCTTCGGTGCAAATGCAATTCTCGCATGACTTTCCTGCGATTAATCCGGACAAAAGCTACGGCTTCCGCCTTTATGTAACGGGAAATGATCCTCAGCAGATCGTTCAGCCCTATAAAAACAAAGTAATCGAGAGCGGAAATTTCGTTACCCTGGAACAGAAGGCCGATGGAAATCCGAATATCCGAAAGCTTTACGGGGCGCCGCAAATCTACTTGTGGAGTCCAACTATTTTGACCGTCGAGAACGTGAATTGGCCGAAAATGAAAACCGTGCTGAATGGCAAGCTAGGCGCATGGCTTAAGCATCTGATGGATGAAACCGCGGACGGCAGCAGCGAGCTCGCCGATACGCTTAAGCAGCTTTCCGATCAGGACTATATGGATAATTATCAGAAAAAGGTTGTGTTAAGCGCGCTTAATCAGGCTGTCCGAATGAAAGACTTCTATTCTGCCGAGATGTTCCCTGATACGGGCACAGAAGCGACCGCCCTTATTCAACAAGGCGTGTCCAGCCTAAGCGAGCAAAAGCTGTATGAGCTTAACAAGCTGCTGTTAAAAGACAGCTTAGGTGAAGCGGCAGCCGATTTGAAAGATTGGGGACAAGCCGGCTCGACTGACTTGATTAAAGCCATGCATGACGCCGGTATCGATAAAGCCTGGATTGGTCTATCGAATTGGGCGGATGGCTTGATTAATCCGGCTATGGTGAACGAAGCGGCGAGTGACGGTTATCTTATCGCCCCTTATGATTCCTACCATTCCATTCAAGAGAAGCCGGATCCATCCTGGAATACGGCTTCCTTCCCGGATTCAACTCTTTATGAGGAAGCTACCATTACCCGGAAAGACGGCTCGAAGGTAGCCGGTTTCCTTAACCGGGGTCGTAAGCTTAATCCTACATTAGCCTTGCCAAGTGTCAAGCAGCGCGCCGATAGCATTCTTAAGGAAGGGATTGCCTTTAATTCCTGGTTTGTCGACTGCGATGCGACGGGTGAAATTTTTGACGATTACTCCCCTGCCCATCTGACGACGCAGTCGCAGGATCTGGACGCACGGCTTCAAAGGCTAAGCTATTACGCGAAGGACAAGCAGATGGTCGTTGGCTCCGAAGGCGGCAACGATTACGCCAGCGGCGTCATCGCCTACGCGCAAGGGATAGAAAGTCCGATTATCGCCTGGGGAGATCCCGATATGCGCGATAACAAAAACAGCGAATATTACGTTGGCGGCTATTATGCCATGTCGGGGATTCCGGAACGCTACGGCAAAGCCGTGCCGGTAAAAGCGTTGTACGATAAAGTGTATCTGGATCCGACCTACTCTCTGCCTCTCTACAAGCTGGTCTACAACGATTCCATTATTACAACCAATCAT
The DNA here is from genome assembly GCF_004000805.1 of Paenibacillus glycanilyticus NBRC 16618. Taxonomy (GTDB): domain Bacteria; phylum Bacillota; class Bacilli; order Paenibacillales; family Paenibacillaceae; genus Pristimantibacillus; species Pristimantibacillus glycanilyticus. The sequence goes on along the minus strand of NZ_BILY01000005.1, from coordinate 213,115 downwards.
TGGGAATGGGGCAGCTACAAAATCAAAGGCGCCGAAGCGGAACGGATGCTGTATGAGCTCTTGTACAACGCTCCTCCCCTTTACCATTTGGATGAGGCGGCATGGAAGCAGCAGCAAGCCAGCATTACCGGCTTCCTGAAGGTATGGTCTCCGTTTCACAGCAAGGCGATAATGCAAGAGATGACGAAATACTCCGTATTGTCCGATGACCGGTTAGTGCAAAGCGCCGAATACGGCGATCAATTAAAGGTTACCGTCAATTTCTCCGATAAAGATTTCGCCGCGGATGGTCAAACGGTAAAAGCCAAGTCGGCCGTTATTACCGAGGACGGAAAAACCACGGTTTTTGATGCGCAGGCTAATGCAAAGCTATTAACGGCAAAATAATCACGCAAAAAAAGCTGGCTCCGACAAGGAGCCAGCTTTTTTCCTTTACACTTATAAGGCGCCAACAACGCGGTGAGGAACATACCGTTCCTCCAGGTACTTAATCTCGTCCGGCGTTAACGTCAGCTCGATCGATCCGATCGTTTCCTCGAGCTGAGCCATGCTTGTTACGCCGATAATCGGCGCCGTTACCTGTTCCTTTTTCAGCAGCCATGCCAGGGCAACCTGAACGCGGGGAACGCCGCGTTGCTCCGCAATCTCCGCAACCCGCTCGGCAATGACGCGATCCTGCTCGGCGAATGCGTCATACTTCATTTTTTGAGCCTGATCGGTTTCGGAACGGTGCGTAACGGTACCCCAGTCGCGAACCAATCGGCCGGAGGCAAGAGGACTATACGGAATTGCGCCAATCTTCTCCTCTTTAAGCAGCGGCATCATCTCGCGTTCTTCCTCTCTGTACATGAGGTTAAGATGATTCTGCATCGCGACAAAGCGGGTCCAGCCATTGCGCTCCGCAACATGCAGAGCTTTCTGGAACTGCCAGGCATACATGGCGGAAGCTCCTATGTATCTTGCTTTGCCTGCCTTCACCACGTCATGCAAAGCTTCCATTGTCTCTTCAATCGGCGTATTGTAGTCCCAGCGGTGAATCTGATACAAGTCCACGTAATCGGTTCCCAACCGCTTCAGGCTGTTATCGATTTCGTTCATAATCGCTTTACGTGATAGACCCGCGCCGTTCGGGCCCGGCTGCATGCGGAAGAATACTTTCGATGCAATCACGACTTCATCCCGGTTGGCGTAATCCTTCAAGGCGCGACCGACAATTTCTTCGCTTGCACCAGTCGAATAAGCATTCGCCGTATCAAAGAAATTGATTCCCAAATCCAAAGCTTTCTTAATAATCGGCCGGCTGTTCTCCTCATCAAGAATCCACGGATGATTCCAGCGTTCTACGTCACCAAAGCTCATGCAGCCAAGACAAAGGCGTGAAACATCCAATCCTGTATTCCCCAATTTCACGTATTCCATCCATATCCCCTGCTTTCCTTTTAGTCGATCCTATTATCTCACTTGGAGTTAACTCCAAGTCAAGACACGTCTGGCAATTCGAATGCGTATTCCCTAATCCCACCTCTGGTCTAATTTATCCGCATAGAACAGTAACGCTTTTCGATAGGATTGTATACCTTGGTCTCCGCTTGTCTCTGCTAGTTGCTTCAGCAAGATTTCCATAGCCGCGTTATGCTCCTCAAGGTTATAAAGCACCATGGCATAAAAGACCTGGAACTCCCGGTTATCCGGATATTCTTCTATCGCTTCCCGGAAAATCGATCGCGCCTGGGCGTACATGCCCAATGTCCGGTAAGTGCTTCCCAGTCCCAAATAAGCGCCTTGCCGGTCCTCTCCGCTAAGGCCAAGCTCTATTGATTTTTGATAAAAAGGAACGGCTTCCCTCTCGAGTCCCATCGAATCATGCACCCACGCGCATTGATACCAGACGGACGGATTGGCGGGATATCGTTCAGTGAGCGCCAGCAGCATGGATCTGGATTCCTCTAATTGTCCCGATTCTCTTAGTTGTATGGCGATTTCCAATTCATTCAATGTTATGGCTCCTTCCGAAAAAGCCTCCCGCCATGCAAGCAGCTTGTTCGCATGCTTTTTCAAACGGTGAATACACTTAAGTATTCAAGCGTTTTTTCAGGAGGAAAGTATGGCACATCCTAAATCATCATTCGTAAAAGGTACGTTAGTCTTGTCGGCCGCCGCTTTCATTAACCGGATTCTCGGCTTTATCAGCGGCATGTACATCGCCCGCGCGCTTGGCGCGGAAGGCATTGGTCTTCTTATGATGGCGCATCCGCTTGTTCCGCTGGTCATTACGATTACGGAGCTTGGACTTCCCGTTGCCATCTCCAAGCTGGTCGCCGAAGCCAATGAGCAAGGCGACCGCGCTAAGATCAGGCGGATACTGAATGTCTCTCTTGCGATCACATCCGTACTCAGTATATCGCTGACGACCTTCTCGCTTATTTTCTCGGAGTGGATTTCTTCGATTCTGTTAAGCGACCAGCGAGCTTATCTAGCAATGCTCGCCATCACGCCAATTGCTCCGATCGTAGCGATCTCCGCCGTCTTGAAAGGCTATTTCCGCGGCATGCAGCAGATGAAGGCGATTGCCGCATCCGATGTCCTTGAGCATACGGTACAAATCGCCTGCGTACTGGCGCTCGTCCACTTGCTTCTGCCTTATGGCGTGGCTTATGCGGCGGCAGGCGCTATGGCCGCTTCCGTCATTAGCGAGATGATCAGTCTTCTCTTTCTCGCTGCCAGCTATAAGCTTTACGGCGAGCGGAAAGCCGCGGGAGAAACGTGGAGAAACCATCTCAAGCACGGAAGAAGCACGCTTAACGAGCTGCTAAACCTAGGAATGCCAACGGCAGGTCAAGGCGTTATTCACTCGTTATACAGTGCCTTTCAACCGCTGCTTATTACAACCAGTCTTGCGATGGCCGGTATCGGCACGGCTATGGCGACCAAACAGTTCGGTTTGCTGGCTGGTTACACATTTCCCTTGCTGTTTATGCCCAGCTTTATAACCAATTCTCTCTCAACCGCGCTAGTTCCTGCCATCAGCGAAGCGGCGGTCAGCAAGAACACTTTGCTCATACACGAACGGATGAACCAAGCCATGATTGTAGGCCTTTTGATCGGCGCTCCGGCAACCGTTATTTTATTTCAGTGGGCAACGCCGCTAACATCCGTCATTTACGGGGCTCCCGATGCGGGAATGCTGCTGCAGATCCTGGCTCCGATGTTCTTCTTCCATTATTTTGACGCACCGCTTCATGCCATTCTTCTGGGACTTGGCCGGACGAACGCCGCCTTATGGAACTTTATCATCTCCACCGCCTTCAAAGCCGTCTCCATCTTTGTATTCGGCAGCCAATTCGGCATTGTTGGAGTTGCGTTTGGCATCGGGATCGGCATGGTTCTGCAGATGATGCTTAATTTCTTTTCCATCTCCAGCTCGATCGGCTTCTATTGGCCGGTAGAGCCTTACATTAAGGTAGGCTTGTGCATGGTGCTCATGGCGCTCTTCGGCCGCTGGTCCATGGCGTTCTTCACCTACGAAGGCTGGCCGATGTTATGGAGCATGGTAGCCTCCATCGTCGTCTCCACTCTCTTCTATTTCATAACCCTTATGCTGACGAATACGATTAATTGGAAAAGCTTTCGGCGAGCAATTCCGCTGCCGTAACTTTAGTTACCGTAATTAATATTATGTAAACTAATATGAATAGGCATGAAAAAGCCTGCAGTCGAGCTGCAGGCTTTCTTTCTTCGTATCTTTATTTTCCTTTTGCCGATTGCCCCATCCGGTCGGCAAGCTGCTGCAGGTCCATTCCCTTCAAAGCGCCTTCGATCAACTCCGCCAGTTTATCCGGCGTGCAGCCAAAGCAAGGAATGCCGTATTGCGCCAGCTTTTTCGCGACCGATTCGTCATAGGACGGTACGCCGTCATCCGACAAGGCGAGCAGACAGACGGTTTTTACGCCGGACTCATGCATCTCCTTCAAGCGCCGGATCATTTCGGTCCGGTTGCCGCCTTCATACAAGTCGGAGACGAGAATAAAGATCGACTTCTTCGGTTCGGTTATAAACGGCTCGCAATATTGGAGCGACTTATTGATATCGGTCCCGCCGCCAAGCTGAATGCCGAACAGCATATCCACCGGATCGCTCGCACACTGCTCGCTTAAATCCACCACCTCGGTATCAAAAGCAACCACCTTTGTCTCCAGAGAAGGCATGCTCGCAAAGATGGAACCAACAAGCGACGCATAGATGACGGAATTGGCCATCGAGCCGCTCTGGTCGATATCGAGAATGACGGTCCATTCCTTGCTTTTCCGCGCGCGGTCGAAGAAGTAGACCTTCTCCGGGATAAGCAGCCCGCGTTCTCGATCGTAATGCTTCAGGTTCTTGCGAATGGTTGCCCCCCAGTCAAGACCGCTCAAGGAAGGCAGCGGAGAATGCTGCCTCCGGTTCAAAGCGCCGGTAACCGCACGGGTAAGATCCTGCTCGAGGCGCTTCATGATATCGTCCACGACTTCCCGCACGAGTGTCCGCGCGGTATCTTTCGTGCGCTCCGGAATTTGGCCGCGAAGCGACATTAAGGTGGCGACCATCCCGATATCGGGCTTAACCTGGGACAGCAACTCCGGTTCGAATAGCAGCTGGGTAAGCCCCTTGCGTTCTACGGCATCGGCCTGAATGACGGACACAACATCCGGCGGGAAAAAATGCCGCACATCGCCAAGCCATTTGGCTAACCTGGGGGACGATGCCCCCAATCCGGCAGATCGGGATTTGGAAGCATTGCCGTTGCCCTGACCGCTAAGCCCGGCTCCAGACCCCGTCCCTTCTCCTTCGTAAATAGCCGCCAGGGCTTCATCCATCAGCAGATCCTCATCGTTTAATAGAGGTCTACCTTGCGGACCGCCTGCTCCCTGCAGCTTTTGTTCGGCGGAAGCTCCCAATATAAGCCTCCAGCGTCTGACTTGTTCCGGATCCATTGTCGTCATAAGCTAAATATCTCCAAAGTCAAAATCGTTAAGTTCATCCAGCCGCTCCTTCTCTTCTTCGTTAAGCGGACGTTGAAGGGCTTCGCCGGTTGGTTCCGCTCCGCTTCCCCACAAATCGCCCAGCAGCTCGGCAATCGCCGCTTTCTCCCTCGGTTCGAAGCCGCCGAATGCGCGCCGCAGAAACACAAGCGAGCGCTTGAACGGCTCTTCCTCCAGCGAATTCACGTATTCATCCAGCTGACGCCATAAATAATCTCTCGACAATAATGCGTAACGGTTGCGCATCGACATGCCTTCGAACCAGCCGGAACCAATGTCCGCCGGAATACCCGGCGACAGACGGCGCGATACCTCCCTCGCGCAATCCTCTTCGCCAGCTTCGTTCTTCTCGAGCACGATCGCAAAGGCGAAACCGGACAGCTTGGCGTTGCGGTCATCCCTGGCCGCAAGCTCCTTCAGCTTGTTCATCCAAAGCGATCCGTCCACGAGCTGGTAATGCTCTTCCGCCGCCGCATCCATCGCTTGAATAGCGGTTACCATCGCTGCCGCCGCGTCGTCATTGCAGCCGGCGGCATCCTGCAGCATCAGGGTGCCTCGCAGGAACAGCTGCTGCATTATGGGCACCAAAGTCTCCGTCTCGATCCGGCGGATGGAGCCGTACTGCAGCAGGATGGACAGCTCTTGCACCGTTTCGGCAATTTGCTCGAAGCTGCCGGCGTCAACGGCAAGCCGCTGCAAAGCGCCGGTCGCCTGCCCCATCACCTGCGGCAGCCCGCATTCGCAAGATTTGCGGATCAGCTTGGCTGCCTCGGCGATGTTCGTGCAAGCCAGCAGCTCTTCATGAATTACGTAAGCGGCTGCAAGCTCAACCGTTTCTCCTTTTAAGGTAGATTCGACCGTCTCGATCTCGGCTTCCGGCGACCATTGCAGCACCCAATGCTCCGCCCAGGTTGCGTCCGCCTGACTGACCCGCTGCTTGCGGACAAAACGGATTCCCAGCACGGCAAGCCGGTGCAGGAAAACCGATCGGTTCAAATCAAGGAAGGCGGATTCCTCGGATTTCACCCGCCTGTTTTCCCTCAGATCCAGTTCCAGGCCGGCGGCAACAAGCGTCTTGTATTTATCCAGCTTCAGCCGTTTGAGCTCGCGGTTCAAATCATCCTGCACGGGTGTCTGGCTTACGCCTTCCGGTAAGCTGCCGATTACCGTTCCGATGTCCACTCTCGCAAGCGCTTCTGCGACAGAGGACAATTCTCCAAAGCCAAAAAGGACAGTGGCCGCGTCCCGCAAGTCCTTCCAGGTCGGCAGCACGCCGTCATGCATATACGCCAGCGCATCTGCCATTCTCACAGCCTCAATGACCAAAGCCGTCGAACGCCATGTTCCTAGCTCCCGCATTTGCATGGCGACGGAGGACAGATACAAGGCCGGCAATTCCTTCATCTTCCCTTGCTTCATGCATTGCCACAGCAGAGAATAATAGGCAGGGGCCTGATTCCCTGCCCCATAGCCGGAATGCGAGGATAATTTATAGTAGGAATAAGGCATTAACGTCATCTTGGACGGTACGCGGGGCAGCTTCTTGAGCTCGGCATCCGTCATAGCAGGCAAATCCAAGGTGAGGGCTGATGTGTGATGGGCGCCGCTGACCACTACTATCTTATCCGGCTCATGACCGGCTTTAATCGTATCCAGAATTTTTCGGCGCATGAAGGCTTCCCGGATCTCATTATAGGCGTAGCCGCGCGGTGTCAATTTCCGTTCGTCCCGGTCCGTTAGCTCCCTCATCTCCTCCGCATACGTTCGGATCGCGCTGCGGTAGCTGTCCGGCTGCAAACGATGCTCGAAATGCCGCTCCCAATACGCTTCGTAATCCGGTTCGCCGGACAACTCGGCAATTCTGCCATAGAGATCGGCAGGAGTCTCGGCTTCCTGAACGCTGCTGTCTGACAGATCCGGTGCCGTATCCCTTCTCGCGTCGGCAAGGGCAAGGGATACCTCCGTCGGCAGATCGATAAATTCCGAATGGCAGTTATGGTTTCTAGCCCATAGCAGAGCCTGATATTCCGGGGAATAGTCGGCGAACGGGTACAGAAGCGTACGAACGGGCAGACGGTCCGTATAGGCAAGCATCGCCACCGGCGGAACTACGCCGCGGGCGGTCAATTGCTCGGCCAGAATACCCGCGTCGCTGGGACCCTCGATTAATACCGCGGTCGGCTTCACCTCCCCGAGCAGGGCGAGGAGATGATAGGAGCCTGCCGGCGACAAGTGCCTGATGCCGAAATAATGCGGTCCGCTCAACCGTTCATCTCCGCGCACGCGTTGTACAGGCTTCGCCATGACGCCCCCCGTTTTTTCATCACGTTATCGAGATATTCCTTCCATACCTGCTGATCCTTCGCGTCATCCTTTACGATAGCCCCTTGCAGCCCGGCTGCAATATCCTCGTCGGTCAGTTCTCCGGTGCCGAAGCTTCCGGCAAGCGCCATGCTGCCCGTAAGCAACGAGATCGCTTCGGCTGTCGAGATTACGCCGCTTGGCGACTTTACCTTCTCTTTGCCGTCAAGCGTCAGGCCGCTGCGGAGCTCGCGGAAAATCGTCACGACCTTGCGAATCGCTTCGTCGTCCGGCTGCGAGGCGCGCAGCTCGTAGTTCGCGGATATTTCGCTTACCCTGCGTCGCACGATATCGATCTCGGTATCCAGGCTTGAAGGTGCCGGCAGCACCAAAATATTGAAGCGCCGCTTCAAGGCAGCCGACATCTCGTTTACGCCCCGGTCTCTTGTATTTGCGGTCGCAATAATGGAGAAGCCGCGTTCAGCAGGCACCTCCCTGCCAAGCTCGGGAATGGCTATTGTCTTCTCCGACAGGATAGAGATCAAAGCGTCCTGCACTTCGGACGCGCAGCGGGAGATTTCTTCAAAGCGGGCGATTCCTCCGCCTTCCATGGCACGAAGAATCGGGCTGCGGATCAGAGCTTGATCCGACGGACCCTGCGCAAGCAGAAGCGCATAGTTCCAGGAATAACGGACATGCTCCTCGCTAGTGCCTGCCGTTCCCTGCACAACCTTGGACGAATCTCCGTGGATGGCAGCGGTCAAATTTTCCGACAGCCAGGATTTTGCCGTTCCCGGCTCGCCGATCAAGAGCAGCGCCCGGTCCGTCAAAAGAGTGGCAATCGCCATCTCGACCAGACGTTTATTGCCGATGTATTTCGGAGTAATCGTGGTTTTGCCAGCCTGGCCGCCCGTAATAAAGGTAAGCACCGCTTTGGGAGAAAGCTGCCAGCCAGCAGGCTTTTCGTTATTTTTATCGGCCGCTTTCAGCGCTTCCAGCTCATGCGCATACAGCTGCTCCGCCGGCAATCTTAATACATTTTGTTTTTGATCCATTGCCATACTCCTTTTCCACTCTCCCCTGCCTGATCGTCTGGCATCGCTTCCAATGCCTCAACAATCTCCAGCAATTCATTTTTAACCGATTCGTACGCAAGTGCTTCCGCAAAAGCGCGAAGACGAGGCGCATAAGCCTTCGGCATCGAGGCAAACAGCTGCTTCATCCGCCAGTCTATGTAATAGAAGCTGCGGGAGGTTTTGTTCTCAAGCAGCCCCATGAAGAGCTCGGGCGCTTCCTTGAACCCAACGCGGAATAACGTCAGCAGTACATTTTGCGTACGGTAGTCGTTAACTCTTGAGCCGTCCTTCAGCTTCGAAACAAGATAGGACGTCACGTCCCGGTCATTCTGATGCGCAAATGCGCAGACCAGATCCGTCAAGTCCTGACCGGCGAGCGCTTTGACCCAGCGGCGATCCCAAGCCTCTTCCGGAACGGTTTCGGCGCGTTCGTCACTGCCTGTCAGCTGTTCGTGAACGATTTGCTGAATCGCTTGCTGCAGCAGCTTTGCGGACGCTGAACGTCCCTTGATGGCATCCGCATACCGGTCGAAGAGCTCTGCCGGAGATAATTGCCTAAAGGCAGCGCGGAAGCTGTATCCGATAAATTTGCCTTTATAGGCGGAATGCAGACCAATCGCGAACCGGTCGGAGGGCTCCGATTCCAGCGCCAGCAGAAGCTCTGCCGCCGTGTCCTGCACGACGCCCGCGTCGGCGGTCATAAATTCATCGGTCGCCATCAGTCTGCCAAGCATGGGGAAGGCTATCTCGGCGAGTTCATGCGCATGGCTGTTCAAGCAGCGCAGATTTGTATGGAGCTGCTGCAGTGCAGCTTCTCTGGCCTTGCCTTCGCTTGCCGAATAACGGTCCAGCTGTTCTTCCGCGTGCGCGATGATTCGCTTATGAAGCGTAAGCGCCGAACATTTGCGGATCGGGTAAATAACAAGCTCCGCATCCTTGGATGCAACAGCCTCAAACAAGCGGTCCTGGCAAGGAATGGATGCGAGCCGCGCCAGAGCGTAATAAGCCGCTTCGCGTACTTCTTTTCTTTTTTCCCGGCTTTGCTCAAGCAGGAAGCCCTCTTGACCTTCGTAGCCGCTCAGCAGCTCGATAGCCGCAATTTTCAATTCAGGCGCGCCCGATGCGCCGGCTTCTTGTACGAGCTCCAGCGCGGACTCGCCTTGCAGAAGATGAAGCAGCTGAAGACGCCTCGCATCTCCTTTGCCGCCCTGCAGATTTAGCTGGCTCTGAAGCAAAGGGACAGCCGCTTGCCCGAACTCCGGCAGTATTTTCAGCTGAATGAATTCCGGAATTTCGGAATAAACATCGTCCAGCGCGCTGCATAAAGCGGGCAATGCCCGAAGATCGAGGAAGCTCCGGTCTTCGTAAGCTTGTCGGATCTGCTCCAGCCTGCCCGAGCCCTTCGTCGTTAAGGCCTCTAGCAGCGGATGCAATCTCCGGAAGGTCACCTCCGTGGGAAGCGACAGTCCTGCGCTGCTCACTGGTTGCGTCTCTCCCGCAACATCGGTTTTGCCCTGCGTATGCAGGACGGCGCTGAGCAGTGTGGCCAGCTCCAGCAGCTTCAAAGCGCTTTCGGCACGAGGAGCTTGAATAAGTGCCTCCGTTGTATCAGCCAACCGTTTGAATACGGGGGCGGCTTCCCCGGCTTTCTGCAAGGAAGGAAGCAGCTTCGATAACCGGATATCCCCCTCGGCCAGGCTGCTGCCGGCAATAAACAATCTTCGCACCTCAACTTGAAGGTCAAGCAACAAATCAACGCTCATGGTAGTCACTCCTCTAGTACAACAGCCGAATAATCCGGCTATCCGTGATGATGCTCATCGGCTGCGCCGACAGACGTCCGCTGTCCACGTCATGTCGGAACATGACCAGCGCAGCTTGGTCCCGCAGCTCCTCTTCTTGCAATAACGGGACAATCGTCTCGAGTCGCGCAGGCGTAGCGATCATTTCCGATGTCATCGGAATCGGCTTGCCTTGCTTATCCCGGAACAAGTAGCCTTCTCCGGACTTCTCGATGGTATGGTAGGCGATTAGCACAACCGGATTGCGGTTAGCGAGAGGATTCTTAATGATGTTCTTCACTTGTTTAATCACCTCAGGGAATGAACCGTTCGCCGCTTCCTTTACCGCTTTGTAGTCCTGAACGGCAGCCTCGCGAAACGTTCCCTTATCCCACCTTACGCGGGCATTGATCTCACCCGGATACTGGTACAGCTCATCCGTTTGCACAACGGCGTGCACGGTATCCTCTTCTTTAAGCTGCTTGGCCGCACGGAACGGGCGGAGATTGCGGGTGGCATGAACCGTCCCATCCTGCAGGTCTGCCCACCATCCGGCATCCACGTACTCTCCTCTTGCCTGATCGGTATACGACAAAAAGGAAAGCTGCAGCAGCTCGGATGCTTGCCGCACGCAGCCATACTCTTTCAGTTCGGCTAACTGCCAAGCGTGGCCAAGCTGTTCCTCAAGCGTTGATTCCGTGTCTAACGGCATATCCGGTTCCGCTAAACGCCGCTCCAGATAAGCTTTTCCCCTCTTCGCCAACGAATGGATACGGATCAGCTGCTCGATCGCCTTGGAATAAACCGCATCACGGTTCGATTCCTCGTCAAATAGCAGGATGAGCTCTCTCAACTCCGCCTGAACGCCGGGAATATAGTAATTGCCCAGTTCCTTCGCTTGATCCTCGAAGAGCTGGATATTCTTCTTGCTCAGGCTGCCGAGTCCGCCTTGAACGGTTTGCAGCACCATTTTCTCCAATAGTTGAAGGCCTTCCAGCTGTGCATTGATTTTTTTGGCCAGCGCCGACTTGTTAACCTTGCGTTTGGCTGGTGCCGCACCGCTTGCCACTGATGCTTCGGTTTCTTTCTTCTTCTCTTCCCGCTTTTCCGCTTTGCCCCGTTTCTCCGCGATATCCGGAGGCAGCTCTGCTTGTTCAAACGGCTTACCAAGCGCATAGGCATACATTAAACCAAGCGTATGCTTGCAGGGGAACTGCCGGCTTGGACAAGAGCAGCGCGACACCGGACTATCCGCCTGAACAAAATCAACCGAGCAGCGGTACGGTTCCTTGCCGCTTCCTTTGCATTCCCCAAACAGCAGGGTCCCGTCTTCCGTTCTGCGGAGCACCGGGAAGCTGTTCTTTTTGACCAGATCCCGGCCGTTCTTCATCGCTCCCGCATTGGGAGCCAAGCTATCCACATAAGCTTCCGTTAATGACGTCATAATCTACCTCTCAGACTTTAAAGAATGCTATTAACTTCGACAAAATAGGCTCCATTTCCTGTTTGAGGAAACCACCAACTAATGTATGAGCCTATGATTTCAATTATGATAGAGCATTCTCCAGCAGAAAAAAAAGGAGGCATTGATATGCCTCCCGATCTCTCACTGTTTCACAAATCTTTCTCCAGCCCATGTATAGGTGCTTTTCACGTGTTGCCCCGTAGAATTATCATAGTAATCGGTTTGGAACGAAGAATCGCCAATTTTCTTCAAATGGGTGGAATACATGGAGTCATCCGCACTAATAAACATGCCATCCCTTCCTCCCGCGTCTAATTCCTTAAATTCGTTGCTGCCCGTCAGAGTAAATAGCTTGTAGTAATTCCCGTTGCTTGTTCCATACTGCCCTATCGTAAAATCAGGGTTTCCATCCCCGTTATAATCATCGAACGATAGATCAAATGTAGAGTTGAACAGCAGCGGATCCGTATAGAAGTCATTTAAAGCGACCCGGTTCAGCTCATTGCCGATGTCATCCCGCAACACGAGATGAAATTCTCCGCTCCAATTCGGTCCCATGAACGGTCCCGGAGACCAATCTTCGGAATATGTCCCGTTAACCAGCTCGATATCGATGTAATAAGGCTTGCGCATAATCGTATACATATCGTTTCTGGATAGCGTCATCGTTCCGGATACCGTTACGGACGAAGCGTCGGCCTCTGCTTTCTCCGCGCGCAGATTGCTGAAGCTGGATTCATTGTCAACTTCAATCCGGTTCCCCAATAGGGATGCGCGGCCAAACACGGCAGCCGACTCCGTCCGAAGCATAAACCTCCATTGCCTGCCCGAAGGATCCGGGTAGGTCAGCAAGGACTCCATATGATCTTGTTTGTACCTTTCCTCCAAGCTGTGTTCCAGGCTTATCTTGGAATAGGTCAACGTTCCGATATAGACGATGGATGTCAGAACGCCCGCAAGCACTAAATACCTGCCCTTCCGGAACCATAGCCCGATCATCACGGATAGCAGCATCGGGAATAAAACAAACGGATCATCCCGATCGATAACGCTGAATTCGTATTCATGTTCAATGAGCGGATAAAACAAAGCTACCCCGTTGCCGATATAATCGATCAGCAAATGAGTTCCGGCACTAATCATAAACGTCAGCCACATCCGCGAGAACGGGAATTCCTTTTGGAACTTGGAAAAAAAGTAAGCCATGATCCAACCGATGAGCGGGATCAGAAAGACGGAGTGAAAGAACAAATCGCCAAAAAACTTCGTGAAATCAGGCGCCAGTCCTGCAATCGCACCAAACAGGAGCAATAGGGAACGCCTGCCAATCGAATCCGTGAATGCTCTGCCGAACAAATATGCGGTACTGGCACCTGCTGCGGCATGAATGAACGTATGTAAGATTAGATCCAAAATACTCCCCCATTATCCGAATGTCTTCCTAAATATGTAAACGAATGAATGGGAGCTATTGTTGCAACGATGCAAAGTTTCTAAGGATCTTCTCCATCTCCATTTTTGACTGCTCGAATTGTCGTTGACGATTACCGTTCGCGCCGGATGGGTGAGGAAATCCCCATAAGATTTGTTCCTCGCTGATCTTATTTTCGCTTAGCAACCGCATGAATACCGTTTCCACCGCTTTTCCTAACGGAATAATAAGCGGAGTACGGCACAAGGCGTGAAGCTCACTGTTCATTAGTTGATAGGCATAGCTATATAGCAAGGCGTTTTTGGAAAGCTCTGGGTTATGGCCGCTGTAATTTTTCTTGTTCACAAAGACGGGATAACGAAGCAAGGAAGTTGTTTGAAGCAGCGGGGAACCGTCTTCAAACAATGCTTTGCTGTCCGCAAGTCCGTAATACGCATGCAATTCCAATTCATTCAGCATGTGGATCAGGTTGCTTCGCATGGACCCGGCAAATCGCGCAGCCATTTTCGCTTCTTTGCATATTTCTTGCGCGGATTTGTTCTCGAGCATAGCCAGCTTCGCTGTTCGTATCGCGATCTCCATTTGATTCCAGCCTGGAGTGAGACCAACGATCATGATTTGGGCTGTGGGATTGCAGTAATCGTTGTGCGGAGCATAATACATCTCTATTGGCCCTTCCCGTAACACGTTTAATTCCGGAACCAGCAAGTCATCCGGCGAGTATCGGGGCTTGAGCGGCAATCCGCGAATAAATGCTTCGTACTTTTCAAAATTCGAATTGATAAGCATGCTTCCCTATCACCTTCCTCTCTTTGGAGTCACCCGCTTCTCTTATCTTGATCTTGCGTAGAAGATCGAAATTTATTCGAATCGTAAAATGCCATTCACAAAATAACGCCAATCTCCTGCCCTCATGGCTTGGAGATTGGCGTTTGTATCTTAATTTTTCTATTTTTACTTTTCTATTTTAACTTTTCTATCTTAAATGATTTCTTTCCTTTTGGACAAATGAATATAGAGAATAATTCCGGTAATTGCGCATAATGCCGCGCATAAGCCAATGAATCCGTAACCGGCTTGAAGACCGCGAAGCAAGCTGTTTGGTGAATTTTCGCCGACTATATGCTTGACAAGCTCCGTAACACCGCCAATCAGATAATTGCCGATTACGCTGCCTAAGCCCATCATGGTGACGGTAAAGGTGATCGCCGTATCGCTGCCTTTCGGATAGCGCTTTGCGATAAACGCCATTACGGTCGGATAGATCATCGCAATGCCGATGCCGGAAGCGGCAAACAGGAACGCAACAATCTCGCCGCCTGCTATTGCGGCAAAGGTGCATAAAGCCGAGAACCCGGAAAAGATGATGAGAGATAGGACGAAGCCTATCCGGTCCGTCAGCGGACCAAGCAGCAGCCTGGCCAGCGCAAAGCATAAGAAGAAAATAGACAACATGCCGGAAGCATTTACGGTATCCCAGTTATATGCCTTCTCCAGGAAGTTAACAAGCCAGCCGCCAACGGCAAGCTCCGAAACAACGCCAAACGTCAGGACAAGCACCATTAGCCATAGTACCCGGTCTCTTAGCAAGGTCTTTAGAGGAACGCGGTCTTCATGCGAGATATCATCCCCCGGGAACGTACTGAACATGGCGATAAGAATCGGGATCACCGACAACATTAGCATCGCCAGGTACATTCCGCGCCAGTCCAGCGTATGCCCGGCAATCGTCAATTTCATCAGGCCGGTTGCGATAAGCGGCGCAACCGTAGAGCTTAAGCCGTAGAAGCCATGCGTCATGTTCATCATGGTGCCGGTATTTCTAACGAAAATCCGGGCGCTTAGAATAGCAAGACCAATCTCCAGCATCCCGTTGCCGATATACATAAGGAAATACGAAGCCGAGAACATCGAGTAATGATGGGAGAAGAAGATAAGAATGCCGGAAAACGCCATTGAAGCGAATGCGGCAACGGTAACCCATTTAATTCCCCATATTTTCGTCAAATAGGCGGTAAACGAACAGGCTATCAAATAACCCAAAGCGTTTAAGGATAATAAGGTTCCAAGCTGGGACTCATTCAGCATAAAGTCGAATTGAATGCGCGGTATAGCCGGACCCTTAATATTTTCCGAAAACCCGAAAATAATGAATCCGATAAATATGGTTGCCAGCTGCATGGCGTAAATCTTGTTGAACTTGCCTATACTTTTTTCCACTCTTCGCGTGCTCCTAATCTGTTATCTTTTCTCCGTGAGCTGCAGCCGGTACGTAAGGCTTTCCAGCGTAGCCGTTACAAGTCCCGTCATGTACTCCCGATGCGTGTTGTTCTGCATAATCAGCTGCGGCATATGCTCCTGAGGAATATCCTTCAGACAACCCTCCTGCAGATCCTTCAGCTGCGACTCGCGCGGCAGCTCGCCCGTTATCGCGATGGTTACCGGATTAATGATGGCAATAATCGAGGTTAGCGTCATAACCGCCAGCCGGATAAAGCCTTCCTCCGTATGCAGCTGCCTCAGCTGCTCCTCTCGCGCGATGCCGAATGGCAGGAACGATACCTCGCCGCCAAATGTCGTGTTACCCGACAAAATCCGGCCGTCCACGATAAAGCCGGCTCCCGGAAAATGATTCTTCGGAAAAGTCACCACGGCAAACGTCTTGTCTTCTTCAAAATTTTGAAGATGGTAGAAGCCGTAGACCGTCATGTTCATGTCATTCTCGATCGTAATCGGGATCCCGTACTTGTCTTCCAGATAAGGTCCCACAGGCTGTCCGGCAAGTGCAGGCACATCGCATACGCCTATCACTCCCCGGTGAACAACGCCGGGTATACCGATACCGATGGCCTGCACATTCTCATTGTCGTTGATTAGGCCTTCAATTAACCGATCAATAACATCCGTGTCGATGCGCGGCAGCTCCAATGCCGTCTCGCTGATCGTCTCGCCAAGTAAATTCACTATGCTGTAGCTGATGGAATGAATGCCGCCTTCCGTCCTGACAAGCAGACAAATGACGCAGCCAAAATTGGCGTTGTATCTGTATTGTTTAGCAGGTCTCCCGCCATTTGCCCCATCCGGCTCAAGTTCAGTGATCTCGCCGATGGCAAGCAGCTCATTCAGAATCGTCCCGCAGGTAGCCACGCTAAGCTTGGTTAGTCCGGCAATCGATGCTTTTGTCGCAATCCCTTGCGCCTTCAAAGCGTTTTTGACCAGTTCCACGTTCATCTTTTTCACTTGAATCGTATTATGCGTGTGAGATGACATGCTCTCACTCCTTTTAGCAAACACTTTTTAAAACATTTTTAATAAGTGGAGTATAAAGTCCTCTGACCCATAAGTCAACAGGGAATATAGGAAGACAAAATAAAAAACCGCGGTACGCGGTTTTTCGTCTTACGTATCTTATTCGGTTCCGATCGTTACTCCCAGCTCTTTCAATCTGCGCCGGTAAGCGATGGCGACGCGGTCGCATTTGAGATGCAGCTCCGCCTGCAGATCGAGCGGCAGCAGCTCCGGCTTTTGCTCCTCGACAATTCGTTTGTCCTGCTCGAGCAGCGTATTCTGGAAATCGATAAATACCTGATCCGGAACGTCCGGCGCATAGTTGCGGAGCTGCAGCATAAACGCCGTGCAAGTCGTTTCAGTCTCCGGCAGTACGATCAGGAACAGATGAAAGATCTCGTCGGAGCCTTCGCTGCCCTTCACCAGCTTGACGCAGCATGGCGTATAGATCTCATAGATATACCGGTTGTCGACGCCAATCCCGCGTCCGTCCGGGTCGGGCTGATAGACGACAATCTCATCCGTCACTAGCGCTCCATCCACCTGATGTACGTTATAGTCATTAATCTCGGCAAATTCGCTGTCGCCAAGCAGCCCTTCATGCACAAACATCAGATGCGAGACATCCAGGAAATTCTCGATGACACGCGGGGCGGATGCTTGAACCGGATAAGGTCCCATCCAGATCGGCAGAAGCCCCTCCTCTATTTTCCCTTCAAGCGGCGGGTAATCCTCTCTTGGCTCTCCTAGGCAGACCCAGACAAAACCGTACCGTTCCTGACATAAATAAGTTTGCGTTTTCGCTTTGAGCGGGATCGCCTGCGACTTAGGCAGGGCCGGGATGCAGACGCATTGCCCTTCGCCGTCATACCGCCACCCATGGTAAGCGCAGACGATCTCGTCGTTGTCGACGCGGCCAAGCGACAGCGGGACGCCGCGGTGAATACAAAGGTCTTTCATGGCTTTAACGCCTTGCTTCGTGCGGAAAATGACAACCTTCTCTCCCAGAACGATGACCTGCTTGGGAGTGTCGCTGACATCGGCGGCAATCGCTACCGGATGCCATTCATGCTCAAGTACGGGATCTTTTCTAATCATGCCGGCCACTTCCCCTTCTGTCTTGGACTATTGCGGTATGGTCCCTTCTATGCCTTTGACGAACCAGTTCATGTTCAAAATCTCGTCTACGGTCATCTCTTTGCCTTGCGGCACTTTCTCCGTTCCGCTCTGATCGGCGATAGGTCCGTTAAATACGTCGAAGCTTCCTTCCAGAATCTCTTTTTTCTTCGCTTCGACCAGATCTTTGACATCCTGCGGCACGTTCTTGCCGAACGGCGCGATATCCGTAATGCCGTCCTTCATGGAACCGAAATAGCTTTCGGACTTCCAAGTGCCATCCATAATGGCTTTTACCGTCTGCACGTAATAAGGACCCCAGTTCCACTTCGGATTGGATATATAATAATCCGGCGCGTATTTGCTCATATCCGAGTCATTGCCGATTCCCCATACCCCGCGTTCGGCGGCAGCTTGAATGCTTGCCGGCGAATCCTGGTAAGCGGCCAAGACGTCTACGCCTTTGTCGAGCAAGCTTGTTGCAGCCTGACGCTCGGCTGTTGGATCAAACCAAGTATTGCTCCACACGACGTCTACCTTCGCTTCCGGGTTAACGCTTTGTACGCCTAGCGCAAACGCGTTGATCGTATAGATGACCTCCGGAATTGGATAAGCCCCGACATAGCCGAGATGATTGTTTTTCGTCATTTTGCCTGCCGCCATCCCAACGAGATAAGCGCTTTGGTATTCCTTGCCCAGGTAGGTGCCAAGATTGTCGGCTGTTTTGTAGCCGCTTGCGTGAAGAAACTTCACATTGGGATGCTTCTTGGCTACGGCAACCATCGCATCCATGTAGCCAAAGCTTGTGCCAAAAATAATATCGTTCTTCTCGGCAAGCTCTTCGAATACGCGCTCCGCGTCTGCCCCTTCCGGTACATTCTCAACCGTAGTTGCCGTAAGGCCAAGCTCTTTCTCCATCATCTTGCGGCCTTGATCATGCTCGTAAGTCCAGCCTCCGTCCCCCGGAACGCCAAGGTAGACAAAAGCGACTCTAGGCTTAGTCTGGTCACCGCTTGCGACAGCACGCGCGTCCGTTGAATTCGTCTTTGTTTCCTTCGAGCAAGCAGCCGTAAAGACAAGCAATGCTGCCGCTGCCACCATAATGAGCTTCTTCATGCCAAGACCCTCCCCCAATTTGCCGAACGAATGCAACCTAATTTCGGAAAGCTTAGAGGTAATATAGGTCATCGTTATATTCACGTCAATATTACTGACATCAAATATAGATGAGATGCTAAAAGAGGTTCGATAAATTGTGCTTGGTGCACATTCCCATAAAATCCACGTCAGGTTATGTACAATAACTCTCTCTTGGTTTGCATAAAAAAACACCTCATGGTATGAGGAGTTCCCCTAACAATAAATCCGGAGAGATTTGCTTGAGATGATGCTCTAAATGCTCTAAGTAATCTTTTATCAGCCATTCCAGCGTATGCGTCTCGCCGTTAGGCAGTTGGATATGGCATGAAGTTAACGTATCAACGGGTACTGCCGAAATCACTCTCACCATCGATCTGTTCAGGCTTTCCCATAAGGCGATAATTTCTTCTGCCGGCGCCGATGCATATTGCTGCGCTTCAACCCAATTGTCCTGGTTATATGGAGTAATAACGTATAGTCCTGCGGCAGTCGGAGCCTCAACGATCCTTTTGCAGTTGTTGATCGCCGAATCGCACAGATGTCCGAGAATTTGCAGACTGGACCATTTGCCAAGGGCTCGCGGCGTTGCCATTCTCTCCTCGGACCAAGCTCTTAATTGCAAGGGTACGAATTCCACGTATCTCCCAAGTTGCTCGACGGTTTTCGTTATCATCTATATCGCCCCTTTTTCCGTAGTTGCTCCATTATATCAACTATCGCTCAAGAGCATTATGGAGAGTATTCGATGGTTAACTTCAAGAATTTTGATAATAAAAAAACCTCCCGAAGGAATGTCGCCATTCCACCAAGAGGTTATAAGCTATACGCTATACCTTACAAGCCCAGTCCATCAAACGAAGAGACGTCTTTACCATCCACGTCAACGTGTAGGGTATCGCCGGCTTGCGGAATCAAAGCCCAGATATTCGGCAGATAACGGGGAATATTATTGCGGGAAGAAGGAATCGTAATGTTATCGCCGTTAAAATACATCGAAGAGGAAGAACCGCCATCCATGCACATGGCATTTACCGCTCCACGCTCGTAGAGCAAATCCTGTACTTCTTTGATGCTAGCGCCAACGGAACGGGTTTGACGGCCGTCAATCACGACGAAAATGATGCTGCCGTCGGCTTTTTGTCCAATTGCCGTACGCGGCCCCCAGCCCCAACCGCCGTCGCCTTCAACCATTTTTTGGCCGTTTACGATAAGCTGCGGCTTGAAGCCTGCTGCATATTGTACCCCTAGGTTAACCAGCTCATTCGCGCTGTACTTGCCCGTAATCATGACGCCATCTTTCGTTATGCCAGCAACAAATTCTTTTGTATTCTTATTCTGGCTTTTGATAACGCCGTCTTCAATAACGACACCGGTAGAAGCTCCGCCGTTGCCATGCCCATCCAAGTCGACAAAGCCACTCGCGTTAATGGCGGCAAGGGCTTTGGCCCGCTTCGCGATAACAAAGATTTGTTCGCCATGGTCACTCAGCTTTGAGCTAACGAGCTTTACCCGATTCGGATTGGAGATCGTAATGACTTTTCCTTTGTAATAATGCGTGGGATTGGTGTAACTCTCAATCGACTCCACGTGCACATACAAATCCTTATCGGACTTAACGTTCACCATGCCACCTAAATTGCCCGATCCCGATGCGCTGTTCACATAATTCGGATTATTTATATTTTCCAGCATAGCGTCCAAGTCACTTTGGGGTAAAAAAGTGTACTTCGCCCACTGCCGGTGTTGTGACGATAAGATGGTCTCCGCCGCCATCGCCCGAAGACGATATCCGGAATCTGTAAAGAACATAAAGATACCCGAGATAATCGCCCAAACGAGAATAAAGACACCTACAATACCAAAAAATTTCTTCACAAGTTCCATCCTTTCTTTGCGGACTTCACCCTTTCGATGATAGCCCATTATAAATGCAACAGCTGCGTAAATACTAGAAGTAAATATTATCAGTACAACCATTACGATGACATCCACATCTATCAGACGTAACAAATCGATAAATAAGTGCAGTTTTTTGCAATTTTTTTGTTGTAAATTTTCCCATAAAAAAAGCAGCCTCGCGTTTCGAGACTGCTTAGCGTAATCATTCAACTTAATCTATTAGTCATGCTCCTCCAGCCAAACATCTTTGAAGTCAATCCAGCCCAATGGGTTCAGGTTCACACCTCGTACGGAAGGATGCAAATACGTGCTTAATCGTCTGTGGTGCAGGAAGGATACCACCGCTTCCTCACGGAGTCGCTCTTCTATTTCTTTGAGCACACGGCGTCGTTCATTCAAGGAATCGACTGCTACAGCCAGATCGATCCGGCCGATTATCCACTCTGTCCTCTCCGAGTCAAAAAAGTTCTTCATCACACAATCTCGATGCTCGTAAGCCTCGATTTCGCAAACTTCATCCTCCGGAAATACGAGCCCGGTAATACAGAAGTCGGCTTGCATTAAACAATCGTAAGGCAGCTTCTCCGTCTGAATTCCCCAATCGGCCAAACGGTTCATCACCCAAGCGCCGTCCTCCTCGTACTTCGGATGAAAAGCAAAGCGTAAAATGTCTCCGCCGTAACCCGATTCACGCAAAAGAGTGCGAATCCGCTCAGGCTGGATTGGCTCAAGCTCCAGCGAATCATTCTGCTGCGGCCTAAAGCCAAACGCGGGGAACGCCCTTTCGCCGCCGAGCTCATCGATCATCTCCTGCGGGTGCAACATCCGGCGTACGGCCTGGCGGAAGGACTCGGACTGCTGCGGCCCTTGGGCAGCAACATTCCAATTCAGAAGAACGCAGCCCTGGCAGATCTTCTCGAGCTCCTGCCACTCTTCCTGCGTGCTTTCGCGGTCCATCCTCATCGTATCCAGACTATGATGTACCTTCGCAAGCTTATCGAGCTCTTGACTGCAGTCCTCCGGCATGATAACGACTTCCACTTCATCCAGATAAGGTCTGCCTTGAAAATAAGCATCATAGGCATTCAGCCGAATTCGACCGTTCATCCACTTCGCGAGCTGGAATGGCCCCGTCCCAACCGGCTGATTCCAAAACCTCTCCTCTTCCATGCCCGCAAATTCGAACGGAAGAATACCTGCAGCTGCCGAACACATAAATCGGTCGAAGATCCGGTTCACCCGGTTCAGCTTAATCCGCAGCACGCGAGAACCAATTGATTCTATGCTTTTAACCTCGCGCAACAGCCAGCTGTTCGCCGTTTCCCCCTGAAGTCGCTGCATAGTAAACTGTACATCCCTGGAGGTAAGCTCCTGGCCGTTATGGAAGCGAACGCCTTTACGGAGATAAAACGTCCACTCCGTGGCATCCGGATTTGAACTCCACGAATGGGCAAGCATCGGCACAATCTTCTCCAATTGCTCGTCAAACCTTAACAGCCGGTCAAAAATCTGGCGAGTCAGGTGGGAATCAAAGGAATAAAGCAGATCGGCCGGATCAAGCGTCACGGGTGCTTTTAATACGGGGAAGATTAGTGAATCCCGACATTGCTCCCCTTCACCGGTCTCTTCTTTTTTGTAGCCAAATTGATTGTCTAGCCATTCCAAAAACTTGTTTCGGGCATTCGTACCGTTGCCGTATTGTGTAATTAGATCGAAAGCCCGCTTGTAATCTCCTTGTTCCGCTGTATGGGCGGCAAACTCCAATAAATAAGGTTCTTTGGCGGCATGAAATGCGATTCTGGACCGGTGGCCTCTGCCGACTCCCGGAAGCCACTCAATCAGCTGTTCGCTTTGCAGCTTTTTCGGAATAAGCTTGGCATTGCGCGGCGTGCAGTATAACAATTCGGATAATTCCTCAAGAGTAACCTCGATAGGCCCCGCTCCGCCTCCAAAGCGTTCATATAACGTAAGATATCTCTCATCCAGCAACATGTCTGCAGTCCTCCCTAGCTTTTATCCAGGATAAGAAGTTGGGGCAAGTATACACTTCTTCCATGCGTTTGGGTAGCATAAAAATTACACCTCTTACATAAAAAAGAGGAGCCTCGCAGCTCCGCTTAAAATAATTACCTATAAATGAACCAGGAGACTAGAAAAAGTATGGCGCCAAGAACAATAACCGTGTAGAAAAAATAAGAGAACCACCGCAATGCCTTTGGCATGCTTTTTAAGTCCGCCCGTTGGCTCGGAACCCCCATAATCTTCTGATAATGATCCGTAGCTTCATTGAAAGATACGACAGTGGAAGAAGCCGATGATTCCTCTTTCTCCCATTCTTCCTTCTCCTTCATCTTTGATCATCCCTTTCATTGGTAAATGCAGCATCTCTATAAACGCCTGCCCTCTGGCTTACTCTCTTCACACTATATTCGGCAATCGGCAATCAACTTCCTTTAATTTCCACATTATGATCCTCGAAAGTCGACTGCAATCGGACAAGCAAGATCCCTGTCGGAAATTCTTCTATCGGTCAGGCTTAAAGAATATTTATATACAATGCTGCTTGAAAGATAACTTGCCATCCCCCAAAAAAGGAGGTATCCACACTCGCAATGCCAGCTACAATTACGGGAATCGTTTTTAACGATGTGAACCATGACGGAGTATTTACCGCTGGAGAGCCCGGAATACCGGGTGCATTTGTCGTGCTGTTCAGCAGTACCGGCAGCACTTGCACTTCCGTTCAAACCGATGTGGCCGGGAACTACAGCTTTTCGATCTTGGCAGCGGGTACGTATACGGTGTATGAGACCGTCGGCAATCCCGGGGCCACCTGTCCCCCGGTTGCTTTTTCCCAGCCTGCAGGTTTTACCATGTCCAATGGACCACGCAAAATAACGTTAACCGTTACGGCGGCACAGGTTACGGGAAACGCCGTACTTAGCGGCAACAATTTCAGTCATGACACGATTAATAACCCGCTGGGTTGCACCACAAGCATGATTCAATTCTCCGGCCGTCCTTCTGTCTGGTACAACATTAATATCGTTACGGGCACAGCCGTCGTCCAAGGAACCGTCAGTCCGCCTGTCGATATTAACGGCATTGGCTATAATACGATTGATAATTACATCTATGGCTATGATCAATTAAATAACCGTATCGTCCGCGTAGACAACAACGGAAATGTCATCACCCTGTCTCCCCTTCCGCCTGGCCTACCGGCAGACACTTACAATGTCGGAACATTTGACTTGAATGGATTCCTTTATTTGTTTGTTAATAATGAAACGAGATTTTATGTCATTGATCTTCGCCCGAATTCCTCGACGTTCATGAAGCTGGTCAATCCGGCTAACGGCTTTTTGGAGCAGACCAGCAACTTTGGAGTAGCCTTAAGCCGTGCGCTCAACTCCAGCGACTGGGTATATCGGCAGCAGGACGGTAACCTGTACGCCATTACGCCAACCGGGCTCATGCAGCGGATTGTTCCCAATACGGGCACAATCACGAATATTACAACTACTCCATTAAATACGGGACCTTTTGGTGCGGTTGCTCTAGATGCAACAGGCACAATTTATGCCATTTCGAATAACGACGGCACTATATACCGTTACACCATATCGGGGAATACTGCTGCCGCAAGCCGCTTTTCTTCAACGGTCTCTTCCTCCTTCAACGATGCCACGATGTGCGCTCTAGCAACTATTAATCTGGACTTTGGCGATGCGCCGGATGTTGCTTCGGGCAATGGGCCGGACAATTATTCTACGCTGCTTTCCTCCGATGGCCCCCGCCACGGTCTCGTTAATAATCTGTTTCTTGGCACGAGAGTTACGGCGGAGACCGATGCTCATCAGAATTTTGACGCAACCGGGGATGACTTGACGCAAGGCATCCAAGACGATGGTCTCGCCATTCCCCTGCCGCCATTGATTGTAAATATAGGATTTTATTCCTTCCCGGTGACCGTGACGAATACGACAGGTACATCGGCAAATCTGTATGCGTGGGTAGATTTTAACGGCGATGGCATTTTCCAAGTAGATGAGGCTTCTCCCGTATTGACGATTCCTTCGATTCCCGGCACTCAAACCTATGAGCTACATTTTTTTCCCCCCTTTGGCGTGACGCCAATCCTGGATCATACCTTTGTTAGACTGCGTTTAACAACCGATACGCTGGTGAATGCGAATCCGCCGGGACAGCTTGCGGATACCAGAAGCTTAGGGCCGGCAACCGACGGGGAAGTAGAGGACTATATTGTTTTTGTCCAGAAAGCTATTGAAATCTTTATTAACAAAACCGCTGAGCCTACGGAAGCATTACCGGGGCAGGTCATCACCTATACCTTCTCGATCAAAAATCCGGCGCCGTTTCCGCTAACAAACGTTCGTATTGAAGACTCGCTTCTTGGCCTGGTCGATATCATCTCTTTCCTTCCTCCCGAATCGACCGTGGAGCTGCATGCCACATACGTTGTTCCGCCCGGAACGCCAGCGGGCTCCGTTATCGTGAACACGGTATTTGCGATATCGGATCAAACCCTCCCGGTTCAGGATCAAGCTGAAGTGATCGTGCTGCCTGATTACCAGTTATCTATTACTAAATCGCCTGACCGTCTTACCGTTCCTCCCGGCGACACGGTTACCTACCGGATTACCGTCGCCAACTTATCAAATGCTCCCGTAACCAATGTTATCGTTAAGGATGATCTTGTTGGCTTTACGGATGTAATCCCATCGCTTGCTGCCGGGGAATCCCGCTCCTATAATGTACCGTTCCTTGTTCCTGCCGGCACTTTAGCAGGCACCGTCTTCAACAACCTGACGGTTGCTACTTCCAATGAAGCGCCGCCTGTATCCGATACCGCAACGATCGTCGTTCCTCCGATTCTGGAAATTTATCTGGTCAAATCGGTTAATCCTCAGGTTGCGGCTCCGGGAGAAACCGTACTCTATACGATAAACGTAACGAATGCGGGGAATGATAGACTCACGAATATCCGCATCACCGATCCCGTACTGAATGTTGACCAGATCTACGAGGCGATAGATCCCGGAGACTCGATCATCGTTACTGTTCCTTTTGTCATTCCGGCTAATGCCCTGCAGGGCGAGACCATAGTGAATGTCGCATCCGTTACGACGGACCAGATTGGACCCGCCCAGTCGGATGCCGTTGTAAAAGTGCTGGGACAGCCCGCTATCTCTCTCACCAAATCGGTTTCACCTCCGCAGGCTGCGCGAGGGGATCAAGTTACGTATACTTTGGTCATTGCAAATAAGGGAAATACGGTTCTTTCCGATGTTCGGTTAACAGATCCTTTGATTGGACTAGACGAAGTGATCGGCACTTTGGCGATTGGAGAGGAAAGGACGCTCAACATCCCGTTTATCGTCCCGGATTTGTCCGTAAATCCAATCGTAAACACAGCTGCCGTATCGGGTACATTTGAGACATTAACGGTAACGGACATCGATGAAGCTTCTTTGGATATATTAATTCCTGAGCCTTCTATCGCGATTAATAAATCAGTTGACCAGACCCAAGCAATTGCTGGCAGTACGGTCCTTTTTACGTTCACCGTGACCAATACCGGAAATACAGCGCTGACCAATGTCGTTATTAACGATCCTCTTCTTGGCTACATCAATACGATTGCCGCACTTGAGCCTGGCGTATCCGTCATCGAGACTGTCCCGTTAACGATACCTCCTACTGCCGCAGCCGGAACAATCATTAATAACACGGTTATTGTTACTTCAACGGAAACCCCTCCTCAGGAAGAATCGGTAATCGTAACGGTAGTGGGAGTTCCCGAGCTCTCGATTACGAAGACGCCAAGCGTGGAAAACGCGCTGCCAGGTGCTACTGTCACCTACACCATTACGGTTACGAATACCGGCAATGTTCCGCTCACCAACGTTATTGTTCAGGATGCTTTGCTGGGCTTAAGTACGGTTATTCCAACTCTCGGAATAGGAGCCTCTCAATCGTTTACGCCATCATTCGTCATTCCGGTTGGCACGCCAATAGGAACGGTTATTCAAAATCGAAGCACAGCCGCTTCCGATCAGACCGATACGATAGATACCACAGCAAATGTGCTTGTAGACCCGTTGCCTCCGGTTATGACCGTTACCAAAACACCGGACAGGGAAATTGTTGCTCCCGGCGGCACCGTTACCTATACGATTACGGTTGCTAATGCGGGGACGGTTGTATTGACGGGTGTTGAACTCAGGGATGATACCATTGGCGTGGCCAGCGATATCGGTACGCTTAACCCCGGCGAGAGCCGGACGCTTGTGTTCCTTTACGTTGTACCGTCAAGCATCCTGCCGGGTACAGTTATTGTGAATACCGCCGTTGCCACCTCCGATCAGTCCAATCCTGAAGAAGGCACTTCTACGGTAACTGTAGATCCAACCGCATTGCTTCAAATCAGCAAAGTTTTTGAGCCGGCCGAGGCACCCCCGGGTCAGACAGTAACAGCCATCATTCGCGTTCAGAATACGGGAAATGTGGAATTAACCAACGTCATTGTGACGGATGCTGCTCTTGGACTAAATTCGGTTATTCCAGCTTTGCCCGTTGGCTCGGTCTATACCATTCCGCTTCCGTTTATCGTGCCTATCGTCCAGGCAGGAACCATTCTTACCAATACGGCAACCGCGACGTCAACAGAGACGGGAGAGACTTCTTCGACCGCAACGCTTACCGTGCAGCCTGAATTTGTTCTTAGCTTGACCAAAAGCGTCGAGCCCTCAGTCGCTTTGGCCGGAGATACGGTAACCTTCACCTTCCTTATCCAAAACAATTCAAACACTTCGCTTACTAATTGGCGGTTCATGGATGAATTACTGGGAATTGACGAGACTGCGGATACAATTCCGCCCGGATTCACTATCCAGCTATCCCGGACATTTACCATTCCTGCAGGTACTCGCGGCGGAACCGTTCTCACCAATACGGCCGTTCTAAGTTCGAATGAGACACCTCCCGTTACCGCATCCGCCAATGTGACCATCCCGGCGGATCCAAGACTGGAGGTCACGAAGACCGTATTTCCACCAATCGCGTTGCCTGGAGAAACCGTCTTCTTCCGAATGCGCGGTCAAAACACGGGTAACGTTCCGCTAACGAACATCCGTGTTTCCGATCCGTTGCTTGGCATCTTTGCTACCGTCGTCTCGCAGGACGTTGGCGAAGCATTGTCGCTTATTATCCCGTTCACCGTTCCGGACAACGCGGTGCCGGGCACGCCGATTGTGAATACGATACTGGCGGAATCGTCCCAAATCGGCCTGGTACGCGCCGACGCGGTCCTTCGGGTCATCGGACCACCGCTTGTCGTAACGAAAAGCGCCGATTCTCCTACGATTTTTGTAGGCGATAAGGTTAGATTTGCAATAACTGTGGCTAATGTGAGCGATCTGCCGATTAATGATGCGGTCCTTCACGATGTGCTGCAAGCGGGAACCTTATTTGTTCCGGGCAGCGTGGATATTAACGGCAGGAACGTAAGCGGAGCGGATCCGGCACAAGGCATACCGCTTGGCAATCTGTCTCCCGGCCAATCGCTGACCGTCAGATTCATAGCCGAGCAGTCCCTTCTGCCGCCGGATGAGCAGGTCGAGAACCAAGCCTCCGTCAGCTTTAGAATCGATGATTTATTGAAGAGGCTTACCATTCGTTCCAATCTGCTTGTTCTGCGCGTGGAGCAAGAGGAAGAGTAAGAGTCTGTGGCGCCGTCAGGTCATAATACTGATGGCGTTATTTTTTTGAACAACGGCTAACGAAACTACATATCGCTATTTGCTTGAAATAGGCGGTGTGGAAATTATAACGAAACCTGGTAGCGCTATTTACCGATTATCAGCATGATAATGCCTGAAAAAGGGCAAATAACGATATGACGTTTCGTTAGATTCCAGAGGCGGCCGCATTTGGGCAAATAAGGATATCCAGTTTCGTTAGAGATCATAACGCCGATAATTGGATGACTTTCCAAACACAAACTACCGGTTACGTTTCTTCATTGTTCGTACCGGTCTCCGCCCTCTTCGTTATCCGATATTTGCTGGGCGACATGCCATTATGCTGTTTGAACATTTTGCTGAAATGATATTCCTCGTAATACCCGCACAGCTTGGCCACTTGATTGACGGGATAATCGGTAAAGACGAGATAACCGCATGCCTGACGGTTGCGTATATGATCCAAATATTGTTTGGGTCCCATACCCGTATGCTTCAGGAACATCTTGCGAAGATACGAAGGAGAAATGCTGTGCGTGTGGGCCAATTGTTCAATTCGCAAATTTTCTTTGTAGCTGCTCTCCAAGGTTTGTTTAATCTTCTCATACGAAGCAAATACGCCCGACTCTTCGATATTCCAATCCGGCGCCTTGCTGTGCTGCAATTTGTTCAGTAACAGAAGCAGCCGAGATTCAGGAACGCTAGAGCCGTCTGTTACTCGGGCAGTCCAGCTCCGATTGATTTCACGGAAACACGCGCCAAGCTCTTCGGCTTGCGGATCTCCGTATCGACTTAGAAAAGGGAGGCTCAGTTTGCCAACCGGCATCGCATTCTTCCATACCGCCTCGTAGACTAGCTCCGCGCAATCGAACAACACCATGGTCATGCGAAGCGGCGCCTCCGGATCCGAACGCATGGACATCTCCAGTCCCGGTCTTAAATACGCCAGCATGCCTGCCTCCACCTGATGCTCGATGTTCGTCAGGAAGGTCCCTCTCCCCTCATGAATCCAATAGAAGCTATGGACATTCACAAGGTTGCGAATATCCTTCCAGCCGGGATACGTTGATTTATCGAGAATGAGATGAATATGGACAACAAGATGTTTGGTAGCTTGGCTAAGGTCTGCCATCTTGCATTACCTCCTGGAATCGTTCAGTAAATAAACAGGCTCGAAAATGACATGCGAATATCGGTTTCTTCCATTCAGCTGCCCGGGCCGTCATGCTATATTAACCATATTATCAGACGATTACCACGCCGGCTATGAATAGCTGAAGCTTAAGGAGGATCCGCATTGATTCGTACTTTTCCGGAGCATCATATTCGTAAAACCAAGCTGTTAGACGGGCCTTGGGACTTTATAAGAGATCCTGAAAATAAGGGACGGCAAGAGAAGTGGTTCGAGCGATTTCCACATGCCGAGAAATCTCTCTATGTGCCTTCCTGCTGGAATAACGAACTTCATTTGTATGATTACGAGGGCATCGCCTGGTACAGGAAAAAGCTGCGGACCGAAGATACCCGGCATGTCCGGCTTATTTTCCATGCCGTATTAGGCCATGCCGATGTCTATCTCAATGGACAACATCTTGGTTACCATTATGGCGGGTATACGCCGTTCGAATTTATCCTCCCTTCCCTTCCTGCCGGAGAGCATGAGCTGATTGTCCGGGCAGACAGCACGCTCGACCGCCTGACTATTCCGACCGAAGTGGTGGACTGGTTCCATTACGGCGGTATTATCCGCTCGGTTGAGCTTCAGACCTTACCGGATATTTATATCGATAAATTCGCAATTAACTATGAGCTGGATGGGGCTGCAGCAGACGTTAAGGTTCAAGTGCGTTTTAATTCGCTCTCGCAAGCCGATGGAGCCGCACTTTTCACCCTATCCGTAGACGATCAAGTCATCCGTTCTGAACAAGTACATGTGGGAGCCGGTCAAACGAAAGAGCTTCAATTCGAATTCCGATGGAATGACGTCCGGTTGTGGAACCCTGGTCAGCCGGAGCTCTATCTGTTCCGGGCTGCCATTGAACATGACGACAAATATGAACGGATCGGCTTCCGCAAAATCGAAACAAAGGATCACCGCGTACTAATCAATGGCTCTCCCGTCTACCTTAGAGGCGTTAACCGGCATGAGGAGCATCCGGAATGGGGCTTCGCCTTCCCTCCCAAGCTCATGCAGAAGGATCTGGATATCATTATTGAGCTTGGCTGCAATACGGTACGCGGCTCCCATTATCCTCAAAGCCCATATTGGTTGGACTTATTGGACGAGAACGGGATTGTTTTCTGGAGCGAGATTCCGATCTGGGGAGCTGCTCTTCCCAATGAGACCGTCTGCGAACCTCTCTTTCAGGAGCGTGCGTTGTCGATGTTGGAAGAGATGGTCCATATGCATATCCATCACCCTTCGGTTGTATTCTGGTCCGTTCATAACGAGATTGATACAAGAACGCAAGACGCTTACGAGTTGACGAAGAGGATGGTCGAGCTCGTGAGGAAGCTGGATTCCAGCAGGCTTGTGACCTATGCCACCATGCATCCGCTCGAGGATGTCCTGCTTCCGTTGTTTGACGTCATTGGCATAAACAAATATTACGGCTGGTATGAAGGCCAAGTTGAAGGCTTTAGGGAGATGCTTCAACAATTCCATAAACGGGCGGAACAGTTGAGTGCGGGAGATAAGCCGATCCTGATGACCGAATTCGGCGGCGCCGGGATCTTTGGCGATGTCGGCTGGGAGCCAAGGCTGTTCAGCGAGGATTACCAGGCGCATATCGTCACCGAGGCGCTAGGCATTTTCAGAGAGGATCCTCGCATAGGAGGCACTTATATCTGGCAGTTTGCGGATATCCGCGGTGATCTGAAGAGCAGCGGCAGACATTTCCGCGACCGGGCACGCAGCTTCAATAACAAAGGGCTGGTCAACGAATACCGCAAGCCGAAGCAGTCCTTCCGCGAAGTGCGCCGCATCTACCGGGCTTGGAGCGAGCTGGATCAATAGACAGCAAAAAGAGACAGCCGGAGCTGTCTCTTTTGCTGTCTATTATGTCATTCTCCTTCTTAGCTTTGAATAACCGAAATAAGCTCCTTAAGCGACTCAATGGCATAGGTGGGTTTAATCTCGTCCGAAACGGATACTGCCCTGCGATTGTAGAAGCAGAAGTCGATTCCAGCGTTTTGGGCTCCGTGATAATCATCGCTTAACGAATCTCCCACAAAGAGAACCTCGCTTTTTGTCAGCTTTAGCTCCTCAAGAGACAGATCAAAGATTTCTTTTCCCGGTTTCCGTACGCCCGCTTCATCCGATACGATGATGGAATGAAATTTCTCGTAGATTTGACCGGCGGCAAGTCTCTTTCGTTGCGCCAGGCCTAATCCATTGGAGATAATGCCCAGCTTATGCGTCGCATGAACCTGTTGAAGCAGCTCTTCCGCTCCAGGCTCAAAATAGCAAGTATTGCAAAAATGATGCCAATAGGTAGCAGACAGCTTCTCATAGGCAGAATCTTGAAGACTAATCGTATCTCGGAACGAATGAATAAGAACATCCTCAATGGTTTGATGAGACCCGCGCTTATGAACAAAATCCAACCAATGCTTGAAGTTATGTCCGAGGTACGCTGGCCAGAATGCATTCCAGCTCGCTTCATTATCCAGGTCCATGTTATGTTCGCGGACCGTCCGTCTCATGCATTCCGCTTCGCTATACGTATAGTCCAGCAAGGTGTTGTCCAGATCGAAAATAATCGCTTTATACATAACGGGTTCCCCATTCTACCATTCCGCAATACTGCCGTCACGGTGGCGCCACACCGGATTCCTCCAGTTATGCCCGACCGCAGCCATTTGTCTGACATGCTCCTCGTTAATTTCGATTCCGAGGCCCGGGCCTTGCGGGATGGTCACATGCCCATCTTGATAGTCGAATACGGCAGGATCCTTCAGATAATCCAGCAAATCTCCGGTCTCGTTATAATGAATGCCAAGGCTTTGCTCTTGGATAAAAGCGTTATGGGAGGTCGCATCAACCTGCAGACAAGCGGCGAGCGCGATTGGTCCAAGCGGACAATGAGGCGCAAGCGCCACATCATAGGCCTCCGCCATCGAAGCGATCTTTTTGCATTCGGTAATTCCGCCTGCATGCGACAAATCCGGCTGGATAATATCCACCGCCCCATCGCTGAGCAGCTGCTTGAAATCCCAACGCGAGAACATCCGCTCGCCGGTCGCGATCGGAATCGACGTATGCTTGGTAAGCTCCTTAAGAGCTTCGTTATTTTCCGGCAATACCGGCTCCTCTATAAACATCGGGCGATAAGGCTCAAGTTCTTTGGCCAAAATCTTGGCCATTGGCTTATGGACGCGCCCATGGAAGTCGATTCCGATCCCAATGGATGACCCTACCGCATCGCGTACGGCTGCGATTCGGGCAACGGCCTCATCGATTTTGTCGTAAGAATCAATGTATTGAAGCTCTTCCGTACCATTCATCTTCACTGCGGTAAATCCGGCGGCAATGATTCTTCTCGCTTCCTCGGCCACCTCGGCCGGACGGTCTCCGCCAATCCAGGAATATACGCGCATGGTGTCGCGGCAGGCGCCGCCCAGCAGCTGATAGATTGGAGCGTTATAGAATTTCCCTTTTATATCCCACAGGGCTTGGTCAATTCCCGAGATCGCGCTCATCAGAATTGGACCTCCCCGGTAAAATCCCGAACGATACATCATCGACCAATGATCTTCAATTCGCATCGGATCCTTGCCGATCAAATATTCCATCAGCTCGTGAACGCAAGCTTTTACCGTTTCGGCGCGTCCTTCCACGATAGGTTCGCCCCAGCCCGTAATGCCTTCATCCGTTTCAATCTTCAGGAACAGCCAACGCGGCGGAACTTGGAACAATTCATAGCTTTGGATTTTCATAATGTCCTCCCGGAAAGTGAGTGAGTGATTGAAATACAGCAGTTTTGAAAGCGGTCACATGAATAAAAAAACAATTCCCGTAACTTATTCTTCGCCGGTACGGCATTTCCCCCCTGAGCCAAAAAGAAAAACGTGCTCGTCCAAGAGGACGGCACGTTTCACGTTTAATAATGAATCATATGGGCAATAACCATCAGAACCGCTCCGATTACGATCCACATGCACATCAGCGGCCAGAAGAATTTTACCCACTTCTGATACGGAATGCCTGACACCGCCAGACTCCCCATGAGTGCCGAAGAGGTTGGCAGGATCATATTCGAGAATCCGTCGCCAAGCTGGAAGGCAAGCACGGTCGTCTGACGCGTTACTCCAATGAGATCCGCCAGCGGCACCATGATAGGCATCGTAGTTACGGCCATCCCGGTGCCCGATGTAATAAAGATGTTCATGACGTTCTGGAACAAGTACATGCCCAGCACCTGCACCGGACCCGGCAGCTCGCCAACCAGAGTGGATAAGCCGTATACAATGGAATCGATAACGCTGCCTTGATCCAATACAACCATAATGCCCCGGGCAAAACCGATAATTAACGCTCCGTATGTGATCGCCTTCGCGCCTTTTACGAATTCCGAAGCAACCCGGCTTGGTCCGTATCCCGCGCAAAATCCGCTCACAACCCCCATCGTCAAGAACAAGGCGGCAAGCTCCTCCATCCACCAGTCCTTCTTCGATACTCCCCAGATCAGAGTAGCGAAACCAATGATGACAACTGCCAATGTCAGATAATGCTTAAGCTGCATGCGGGGAAGCTTGTTCAGATCAAGCTCTTTCGTCACGACTTCCTTTTCGAGATCGCGAACGAGGCTTTTCTCCGGATTCGAACGAACCTTGCCCGCATAACGGACGATATACAAGCTTGTTACCGTAATGAGGCAGAGGAGAAGGATAATCCGCAGCCATGCCCCGGAGAATAACGGAACCTCTGCAATGGCTTGCGCCAGTCCCACGTTAAACGGATTCAGAATGCCTGCGGTAAACCCGCTCGCGGCACCAAGCGAGACCATCGCCGTCCCGGTAAGCGCATCAAACCCAAGCGCTCTTGCAACGGCAATACCGATTGGCACGAAGACCATAACTTCCGTCGACATGCCCATCGTAAATCCGGCAACCGAGAACAGCATAATAAAGATCGGGATAACCCATCTGCCTTTATTGGCGAAGTTTTTGGCAACCCTGCCCGTAATGGCTTCGATTGTCCCCGTAGAAGAGATGATCTCGAACGTGCCGCCAATAATAAGGATGAAAAAGACGACGTCAGCGGAATCCACTAGTCCGTGAACGATAGCTTTCGGGATGCTTACCAGGCTTACGGGGCTGGCATCGACTTCGTGATAGGAATTCGGCACAACAAGCGTTTTGCCCGTTGCCTGATCTTCGGCCCGTTCGAACTCGCCTGCCGGAACCACGTAAGTCAAAGCAGCAGCGACAAATACGAGAAAAATAAGAATGACATACGTATGAGGCATTTTAAACCATTGCCGGGATGCCGGTTTAGCCAGGTCTTTCATTGTCTTATCCCCCATTTTTAGAATTGCTCCATTCCTCGAACTCTTTGCGGACAAGCCTTAATGCATCACGGTCCGAACAAAGATCGTAAGCGGTCATAGCCAGAGCTTTCGCCGATTGGTTCAGCTGAATCATTCCTTCCTCTGAGCCGGCGAGACGCGCGAATTCCGGCGTATGCGTCGTTGCGTCTCCAAGCCGGATATAAGGATGGATAACAGCGGTCATTTGACTGACATTGCCAATGTCCGAGGAACCAACGCCGCCCTTCTGCGGGGGATCGTTTACCTCAAGGCCAAGCTCTTCCTCCAGGTTGCGTGCGAATAAGCCTGCCAATGCTTTATTATTGTTCCGCTCCGCATAAATCAGACCTTCCTTAATGTCGACCGTTACCCCTACGCCTTCTGCCGCGCAGCGGACGGCGCGATATACCTTTTCCCGGACCGTCTCCAGCTCCTGCACGGTGGATGCCCGCAAAATAAACACCATTTCGGTCAGCTCGGGCACAACGTTAGGCGCGTCCCCGCCCTTCGTTATAATGCCGTGAATCCGGACATCCTCCTTCATAAACTGGCGCAAGGAATTGATTGCCACATAGGCGTTCACTAGAGCGTCAAGCGCGCTGATTCCTTTTTCCGGCGAGGAGGAGGCATGGGCCTGTTTTCCGTGGAACGTAAACGTGGCATCCACGCACGCAAGCGCGCCTCGAAGCACCATCGTTTTGTTCTGCGGATGAACCATCATCGCCGCGTCAACTTCATCAAATACTCCGTCGTTGCACATGATGATTTTGCCGCCGCCTTCCTCTTCGGCAGGCGTGCCAAGCACGATGATTTTACCCGGCAGCTCCGGGAAAGTACGTTTAAGCGCGAGGGCGGCGCCAACCGCAGCCGTTCCGATCAAGCTATGGCCGCAGCCATGGCCAAGTCCCGGAAGCGCATCGTATTCGGCCAGCAGCGCTATTGTTGGTCCGCCTGCTGCCCCTTCCCAAGTTGCGCGGAACGAGGTCTCAAGACCCGAAATCCCTTTTTCCACCGCAAAGCCCGCTTCCATCAGCGGTTCCGTGAGCCATTGCTGCGCTTTATGCTCGTGAAAGCTAAGTTCCGGATACGCATGAATGCGAAGAGACAGCTCACGCAGCTGCGCGTCAAGCGAATCTACCGCTTGCGCAATCCGTCGTTTGGAATCTTTGTTGCCCATCAAGTTCCCACCTATCCTAAAATGCCGTATATTTATGCATCAATATGTATCAAATAATAAGGAAACCGGCCAGATAAGTACAATTAATTGTTTTTTGGGGAAGCGCATAACTTTTTTTATGGGTCATGGGAACATGAAAAAGCCCTGCATGCTCTCATGCAGGACCTCATGTGCGTGTATGCTCGCTTGTCATAAAATCAACGAATCTATCCACGATTGCCAGCTCGCGCGTCTGATTCCGGTATAACATCCATGTATTTCTGCGGATCGGCTCTCCGTTCTTCTGCTTTAATTCCAGCGAATATAAACCATCCTCCGGTGAAACGAATACGCCGGGTACAATGGAATAGCCAAGCCCTTGCTTGACCATCTCCTTGCAAGTCTCGTAGGCATCGACCTGCATGGCTATGTTCGGAGGAACCTGATAATGCTCATGCCACCATTCCCGAATGGTATTGCCCAATGTGGACGCGGATGCGCGCACCGTCTTGGACTTGGGTTCGCTGTAATGGATATGCGGTAGCTCCGGAAGCCGGTCAAGATGGATAGGCTCACGGGAAATCAGGCAGATGGGCTCGTCATGAAGCAGCTCCTTCGCTTCCTGCCACTGGTAATTTCCGCGCACGATTCCTATATGAATCTCCTGCTCGGTTAACAAATCGAGAATCTCCGAGCTTAAAGCGCAGGTGACGTGGAATTGCACTTCGGGGTACAGATCCTTGAACATCCTAAGCAGAGGCGGCAGCTTGTATAAGCCGTAATAGCTCGCTACTCCGAGACGAAGCGTGCCTTTTACGTGACTCCTCATGTTAAGAAGATAATCTTTCATCGCTGCCATCTCGTCGCGCATCTTCTTGGCAAAGGAGGCCAGAGCCTCGCCTTCCGGCGTCAAATACGTTCCTTTCGTATGCTTGACAATAAGCGGAACGCCGAATTCCCGCTCCATCTGCTGAATCCGGTACGTTAAGGCAGGCTGCGTCATATAGAGCTTTTCCGCCGCTTTCGTCAAGCTTTGTTCCTCGGCTACGTATTGCAGAATAACCGTGTCTTTATCGTCCAATCCTTAACGAGCTCCTTTTTAATTCCTCGGATAGCTGACATTCATAATATCCATAAACGGGACTTTATCCAATCCCGATGACGTCTCGATATGGACTTTGCCCGTCCTTGAATCCATCGCCGTAATAACGCCTTGAACAGGTTCCTCCCTGCCCCATACGGTAAGGACGATCGTGGACGTTTCATAGAAAGCTTCGCTTAACTGATTCCCTATCTCTTCCAGTACAAACTCGTCCCTCGTTGGACGCTTTGGCACTTTTGCTTTCGCCATATTTGTCTATTACCTCCATTAAGCCTTTCCTCTTGTTGTCCAATCATAACATATCCCGGAAGATTTAATGTCCGATTGGGGTGAAAAAAATCTTCCATCCGGCCTCCGTCCGATAGGATTGAATAATAGGCCATATTCCAAACGCATTTTACTTCGCTCGCGAGAATAGACATAAAGGTGGCAAGAGATTGATGAAGGAGGTATATAGATGGACAATAATCAAGGTTTTCCGGAGAATAATGCCCCGATGCCTAAGCAGAAATCAGCTAAAAAAGAGCATCACCATGGTTTATCGCCATCGCAATGGAGCGCGATTGACAGTCCGGCCGCTCTCCATTCGCAAACCGTAGGCGCTCGCGGCCCCATTCTCGAACAAGACAGCGTGCTGCATGAGACAATGGAGACCTTTATACATAACAAAATTCTCGAAAGACCCGTACATGTCAAAGGCTGGGGCGCTTTTGGCTACTTTCAGACCGTAAATTCCATGGCCGCCCATACGAAGCTGTGCTTCTTGCAAAGGCCTGGCCATCAGGTCCCCGTTACGGTCAGGTTCTCCCTTGCGGTCAGCAATAAGGGAACCCCGGATACATCCCGCAATGTACGCGGATTCGCGACCAAATTTTATACGGACGAAGGTGTCTTCGACCTGGTTTTCAATCATATTCCCGTCTTTCTGATCAGAGACCCTATTCGTTTTCCGGAATCCATACAGGCTTTCTTGCCTTCGCCTATCAACAATTTAATTGACCCCGAGAGGTTCTGGAGCTTTATCGCAAGAGCGCCGGAATCCACTCATTTTATCGTATGGCTGTATTCCGATGCCGGAACGGTCAAGAGTCTCCGCCATATTCCCGGGCATAGCGTAAATACATACGTCTGGAGGAATGCGCAGGGCGTCCGAACCTATGTTAAATACCACTGGATTCCTTATGCCGGTGTCGAGACCATAGACGCCGAGGAATCTGCGGAACTAAGCTGCAAGAATCCCGATTACGCCGGTCAGGATCTATACGATACGCTTGCTTGCGGAAAAACGGTAGAGTACGGCTTATACGTCCAGCTGATGGATCCTTCGGATGAGGGTAGCCTTCCTTATGATCCGCTCGACGATACGAAAATTTGGGATGAGGATCAGTTCCCGCTACTGCCGGTCGGCAAGCTTGTCCTCAACCAGAATCCGGACGATTATCAGGAGCAGGTGGAGAAGCTTGCCTTCTCTCCA
Source organism: Paenibacillus glycanilyticus NBRC 16618 (assembly GCF_004000805.1). GTDB lineage: Bacteria > Bacillota > Bacilli > Paenibacillales > Paenibacillaceae > Pristimantibacillus > Pristimantibacillus glycanilyticus. The sequence goes on along the minus strand of NZ_BILY01000005.1, from coordinate 174,571 downwards.
TCCAATCTGCTGGATGGCGCCGAGCTGTCGGATGATAAAATGCTGCAAGGACGTTCGAATATATACGCAGATTCGCAGCGTCACCGGATCGGGCCGGACTTCCGCAAGGTGCCGGTCAATCATCAGGCGAACTGGACTCCGGGCTCTATGCAGACCAGCGGCAACGGACGGTACGTGGAAGGGCATCTTGTGAGGTCCGACATTCCAAAGTCCGATGATTTCACGCAAGCGGGTCAATATTACGATCGTCTGCAGCCTGTACAGAAGGATCATCTCGTCAAAAATCTGGCCGGCGATCTCTCCGCGGCATGCGAGGAAACCCAAGCCATTGTACTCGGTTATTTAAGCAAAGCTTCAACCGAATTAGGTGAACGCGTCGCCAAGCAAATTCACGCTCAGAAAAGCTGACGTTTACATGCAAAAAACCGTTCCCGGAAAAAGGGAACGGTTTTGTTTTTCACGCGGTTACTTTGGCTGAGGCATGAATACGGTAGGTTCCTGACCCAAGGGAAAGCACTAGCAATCCGCCTTCCTCCCGGAAACCGATAACGCCGGGAGCCAAGCGAAGATCGGCGCCATTAACCGAGATGGCATCAGGCAGCGCACCTTGCAATCTCACTTCCGCCGTCGTGTTGGGAGGAAGCTCAAACTCGTAGCTCACAGCCCCGTCTACGCCCGTACTCCATCCGCTACGGATCAATCCATAAACGGATTTATAGGAGGCTTTGGCGTAAGTAAGGCCAGAATCCGTGCGCGGACGGAAAATAATGCGCTTATAGCCCGGCTGAGATTCATCCAGATCAAGTCCGGCTACAACCCTGTACAGCCATTCGCCGATAGAGCCGTAAGCATAATGGTTATAGGAGTTCATATCGTCGCTCCAGAAGGAACCATCCGCTTTAATGCCATCCCAATGCTCCCAAATCGTAGTTGCCCCTTGGTGAATGGAATAGAGCCAGGACGGATAGTCCTCCTGCTGCACCAGCTTAACCGCCACATCGTGATAGCCGTTCTCCGACAGAACATGACTTAAGTAAGGCGTTCCTACAAAACCGGTCGTTAGATGGAACTTTTGCTCCGTTACGTAGTCCGCCAGCGTTTTGGCCAGCCGATCTCGCACTGAGCCTTTGACAAGTCCAAACATCAACGGCAGAACGTGAGCGGTCTGCGTATGAGCGGCAAGCCTTCCGTTAGGCGTAAGGAATTCACGCTCGAAGGCTGATACAATTCGATTGTACAGCTCGCGGTAATGCTCCGCATCGTCCGTGCGGCCGAGCACTTCGGCGGTTTTGACGAAGAGTTCCGTAGAGTAGGCATAATAGCAGGTTGCAATCAGATCTCTAGGCGTTGCTCCGACATAATCCCCTTCCTTGGCGTCCAAGCCCAGCCAATCTCCGAAGTGGAAGCCGGTATTCCAGAGGTATTCGTCGCTGCCTTGCTTGCGAATGTACTCGACCCACGCCTTCATGCTGTCATATTGCTCTTCAAGCACGCGCTTGTCTCCGTAACTGAGGTACACCGTCCATGGACAGATCACCGCGGCATCGCCCCAAGCTGCGGAAGAATGAGAATTCTCGTCCAGCACATGAGGAATAACGAACGGCACTCCCCCGTCACTGCGCTGGTCTGCCTTCAGGTCGCGAAGCCATTTGGCGAAAAACGGAGCCACGCCATAATTGAATGCGGCCGTACGGATAAAGACTTGAGCGTCGCCCGTCCAGCCAAGCCGTTCATCGCGCTGCGGGCAGTCCGTCGGAACATCGAGGAAATTGCCGCGTTGTCCCCAGATAATATTTTGCTGAAGCTTGTTTAACAGAGGATGAGAGCACTCGAAAGCACCCGAAGCCTCCATATCCGTATGAAGGACATGTCCGGTGAATTGATCCAGGTTCAGCGCGGCATCCTTCGGCCAGCCCATAATTTTCACGTAACGGAAGCCTTGGAACGAGAAATGCGGCTCGTATTCCTCTTCTCCGCCTTTGCAAATATATCGAACCGTCTGCTTCGCTTTGCGCAAATTGCCGATATAGAAGTTGCCCTCCCGGTCCAGCACCTCGGCATGCTGAATCGACAGCTCCGTACCTGCCGGCAGCTCGATGCGGAAATGCAGGCGTCCGACCATGTTTTGGCCCATATCCAGCACCGTTTCGCCGGAAGGGGTATGAATAAGCGCGATAGGCTTTAGCTTCTCGGTTATGCGGACGGGTTCGTTTTCCTGCATGACCAGGATATCCTTCGATTGGGCAAGCTCCGTTACGCCAGCCCAGGAATGATCATCGAAGTCTGGCTCCGACCAGCCCTGAATTTCCAACCGGGCATCGTAGGTTTCGCCATGATACAGCTCCGACATGAGAATTGGACCGGTAGCCGCGCGCCAAGACGCGTCGCTGGCGACTACTTCCGACGATCCATCGTCATAGTCGATATGAAGCTGAAGGAGCAAAGCGCGAATGTTGCCGTAAATGCTTTTCTGATTGTTCCAAGCCAAGTCGCCTTTGTACCATCCGTTCGCGAGAGAAGCTCCTATTGCATTGTTCCCTGCCGCAAGCTGCTGCGTCACATCATAAGCCTGTACTTGGAGTCTGCTGGAGTAACTCGTCCACCCCGGCGTATATTCCCAATCGCCAACTCGTTTGCCGTTCAGCTCCAATTCGTATAGTCCAAGCGAGGTCGCGTACAAGGTTGCGCGGCAAATGTTGCTGCGTGCCGCAAAGCTTTTGCGGAGCATAAAAATCTCCTCCGACTGCGGATCGATAGCCGTCGCATCTGGCGTAATCCAGGACGCCTCCCAATCCGTGGTTTGGAGAAGGCCCATTTCCCAATATGCAGCGTTGCTCCATTCCGACTCGTTGCCCTTGTTATCCCATACCTTCACCCGGTAATAGTAACGGCCTCGCGCCTGCAGCGACTGCCCGCCGTATTCGATCAGCGTCGATTGCTCCGATTCCACGCAGCCGGTGTCCCAGACCAGCTCCAGATCATCAAATCCTACCAAACCGCAGGATACCTGAATCTGATAAGCGAGCTGCATCACATGGACGTCATCCGATTGAAGCTGCCAGCTGATGCGCGGCGATATCGCTCCGAGTCCAATTGGATTATGCTGATATTCACAACGCAAATGGTTTACTTGCAACAAAGTCATATACGAATTTCCCCTTCCGGCAATCTTGTATGCTATGCAGCATCATTAACTTGATTGTATGGCAAGAGAGATCGACATTCAGGGGATGATCCGGACATTTTCATGGGTGGATCTGGACATCTTGCAAACGGTTTCGTACGATAGAGACAAATAGCTTTAGTCGCTGAAAGGAGTATGGACGATGAGCATCAAACGAAGCTCCTATGTGATGTCAGCCGCGTCTTTTTTCGAGCCCGGCGTACCGCTCTACGTTAACCGCGCCTACGAAAGCTTTGACATGGATGAGCATTCGCATGAATTTGTCGAGATTACGTACGTCAGCGAAGGTGCCGGCGTCCATTATATTGCAGGCGAAGCCGTTCCGGTTGAGCATGGAACGTTATTCTTTATCCCCGTCGGGCAAAGCCATGTCTTCCGGCCGAAAACGCCTAAAAAAGACCGGCCTCTAATCGTCTACAACTGTTTGCTGCCGTCATCTTTCATGAGCGAATTGCGGGATGGCTTCCCTTATGCCTCTGAAATTTTGGACTGCTTTACGGATGAGAGTCTATCCTGGTTCTCAGTCAAGGATTCCACGGGAGAGTATCATGCGATGTTCCGCGAGCTCTATCAGGAGTTTGCCGCCAAGCCGCCGGCATATATGGTTGTGCTTGCCTCACTCGTTATGCGGATATTAACGGGACTCTATCGGCATAAGCAGCAGATTATCGCCCCGGCCGGCGACAGGCCGCAATGGTTAAGCGTGGACGAAGCCATCGCTTATATTGACCGGAATTATTCGTCTGAGCTTAAGCTAGGCGAGCTCGCGGCCCAAGCCAGGCTTAGCGAAAGGCAGTTCAGCCGCCTGTTCCGCCGCCATACCGGGATGAGCCTGATCGAATACGTGCAGAGCATCCGCATGGATGCCGCATGCCGCCTCTTAACCGCCGGTCACGGCAGCGTTGAAGAGATCGCAGGTGCCGTCGGTTATGCGGACCTAAAGTTCTTCTACCGTTTGTTCAAGAAAAAAACCGGGGTTACCCCCCGGCAGTATCGCGATGCTATGTTGAATAAGTAAGCCGTATAGAAACTGAAGCGGAGGTCAAATGAATTGACGCTTCAAATTTCCTTCTTTCTTAAAAGCTCGTTATATATTTCGGTTACTTCCGCGTAACCTATTAATCGGGCACCTTCCTGGAGGTTAATGATTTTCCCGATCCAAAGACTTTCCGGATACACTTCAGGCGTAATAAAGGTAATTGTCCCTTTTACTGTGTCCCCTGGTTCAACGATGTCGGTTTCATACTTGTGAATACCTGTCGTCAAATAATCAGGTCGCACTAAATGGGCTGGCCGGTATCCCGAAGATACCGGTCTATTTTTGCCGATGTTTCCATTCGCACTAAGAATCGTAATAAGAGCTTCTATATCAGCCATAATCTGGACACCTTTAATAGTATTCATTAATTAACGCATGCTACCTAATCCGGAACGTATCCCCATCATCCACCGCATCATACAGCTTGCAGCGGGAATCGGGCATCTTGAACGGAGAGTGAAGGATCAGCTTCCACTCCCCGTCAAAGGTCTGGAAGAGCATGCCATGTCCGCTGTCGTCGAAAACAAGCGGCTCCAGCTGCTCCCACGGTCCTTCCAGCTTGCCGGTTGCCGATCTTGCAATCGTCTGGACATAGCTGCCTTTATCGTAAGTCGACCATAACATGACGAGCCGGTTCTCCTTCGTCCGGTACAGCTGGCAGCCGTCGGTCACATAAACAGACGGCGCCCCGCCATCCTTATGCTCGCCATTATCCCACGGAGCGTCCGAGCCGTTAAACAGATGGATTGGATCCGATGCCCGATCGGATAGATCATCGGTTAACCGCACGGCCTCAACGGTTCCATCCGTCGTCTGCACCCACTCATGGCAATACACCATCCAGGGCTTCCCTTCTTCGTCTATATACAAGGAGCCGTCCAGCGTCATATGCTCTTCGGGCGGAACCGGAGCATCCCGCTTGATGATCTCGAATGGCCCCTCCAAGGAATCAGAAACAGCGATAACGGAGCCGCGCCATTGAAGCGGATAACCGCCGTTCCCCTCTCCTTCCAGCTTCTTGTCGTTATTATGTAACGTAACAAAGAGATAATATCGGCCGTTATAGGCATGAACCTCCGGCGCCCATGCGCCATGCTTCGGATTCGCCCATATTCCGTCGGGAATCGCGAAAACCACATATGGTCCTTCCCACTTGGAGAGATCCTTGCTTTTATATGCGAGAACGCCATAACGGTCCAATCCATGGATTCTCGGGCCGCCGCCCGTATACAAATAATAGGTTTCCGTAGTCTTATCCGCTACTATAAACGGGTCATGCGCCGGAATATCGGCAAGCGAGTGGCCTGTACTCGGGTTTGCAACATCTGAAGCCGTGTTATACGCGTTCATATCAACAATCCCTTCCTATTGGTTGTAATCCCTCTGAACATTTCTGTATCATATCGGCTATTCCTCTAAAGGTACCCAAGTTTAACTCGAACTTTTAGTCCAGATGCCGTCTCCTGTATTCGCCGGGCGGCATCCCCATCTGGTCCGTAAATACGTTCGTAAAATAATGAACGGATTGAAACCCCGAATCCGCCGCTATTTCCTTCAGCGAAGCAATAGAGGTTTTTAATAGAATCTCCGCATGCTTTAACCGCTCATTACGCAAATAAGACAGGAACGTGTCTCCACCGTCCATCTGAAACAAGCGGGATAACTGCCTGGTCGACAGATTCATATAATCCGCAACCTCCTCTATCTTAAGCGGCCGGGAGAGGTTATCTCTAATGTATTGCTTAGACTGGCGCAGAACCGCATAACGGGTTGAATCCGTCGACCTGGCTGGGCTCGGCGCGGAGACATTGCCCTCCTGACCAAACGGCTGGACCAGACTCGTGAGCAGGATGCCTGCCATCATGGTCAGATCCTCGATTTCATTGTATGGCTGGCATGAGGCATGATGGTACAACCCAAGCCAGTAATGGATAGACCTTGTATAGTCCGCATTTTTAAATACCACATTGCCCGTCTCCAGATTACGGCCATAGCGGCGGAAATCTTCTTCGCGCGAACTCTCCGGATCAAGCTCGTAAGCTACATACATGAGCCCCATTCCGTTCTCGCTTCGGATCTGATGCCAGACACCGGGCCGGGATACGAACAATGTCCCCGCCTCAAGTCCGTAAACGGTATCCTCATCCTGGTATTCGCCTACGCCCGACAACACGTAGCAAACTTCGTAGTAAGAATGCTTATGGATGTGATTGCTGTAATGCTGCGGGCGCAAGTCCCAGTAGTGGACTTTAAAGGCAAGTCCGCTTGCCTTGCATTTCGTAAGCATTTCATTCAAAAAACGGCTGCCGTTTTCAATGGCCTCTATGTTCATCTTGTCACATCCTGGCGTAAATTCTTAAAAGGATGGCTTTTTTAGCTAAATACACCCGATGCCAGCAATCCTATAATCAGAGTATAAGTAATCGCTTACCAATCCATCAAGCAGAGGAGCGAATAAAATTGATTACTCAAAACGATGTAGAATTTTACAAAGAAAATGGCTATCTGTTAGTCCAAGGCTTATTCTCGCAGCAAGAGGTTGAAGACATGAGAATAGCCATTGACGGCATTCTGAGCCGTGCCGCACAATCGAAGTTTGACTCTAACGCAGCCTGGCAAGGTGACTACCTTCCGCCGGAGCAGCTGAAAAAGCTTGTCTTGAAAGGCTTCCATGACGTTCAATACCATGATGCGGCATTCATGCGCGCGGCTATTCATCCGAATATGGCTGCTGTTTTGTCCCAATTGATTGGCCCTAACGTTCAGCTTCACCATAGCAAAATGCTTGTTAAGCCGCCTGAAAACGGCGCCGCTTTCCCTTTGCATCAGGACGCGCCATACTTCCCGCATGCAAGCCACACCATGCTGGCGGCAAGCGTTCACCTGGATGACGCCGATATGGAGAACGGCTGTCTCTGCGTTATTCCGGGCACGCATAAGAACGGCATGATGCCGCATGTCGGACGCCATTACCTCGATCACCGGGAATATCCGATCTCGATGGCGACGCCTTGCCCTGCCAAAGCCGGCGACGTTCTGTTCTTCAACTATTTGACGGTTCACGGCTCGGACGTTAACCGCAGTACCCGCAACCGCCGCAACGTTCTGTTCCAATACCGCGATCCGATGGATGTCCCAACTTTAGACACGCATGTCAACTGGGGACAAGGTCTTATGATATGCGGCGAAAATCCGATCTACCGTGAATATCACGCGAACCATACCCTTCAAGCGAAATAAAAATAAAATCGCAAAAAAAGGCAGTCCATCGGACTGCCTTTCCTCTATTCCTCAATTTCTCTATTCCTCTATTCAGCGCTAGGCTGTCCCAATGCTTTACGCACCTCATAAAGAGCCGGATCAATTTCTAGTTCCATCCCTAAAGCGAGCTTCGCAAGCTGGCTGCCGATAAACGGGCCTGCCGTTAGGCCGGAAGCGCCTAATCCGTTGCCCGTCAGTAGATTATCCCAACCCGGAACGGCACCAAACACCGGCAGGAAATCTGCCGTAAACGGCCGGAAGCCCACGCGCATCTCCAGGAATGTACTGTTTGCAAGCTCCGGGGCAAGAGTAAGTCCCTTATCTAATATCTCTTGCATACCTCCGGGCGTTACCCGCGTATCATAACCGGAAATGTCGTTTTCGTGAGTCGCTCCAATGACGATCCTTTGCTCGTCAAAGGCCAGAAGATACTGATCCGTAGGCGGCATAATAACTGGCCAGCTTCCGGTCTGATTCTCTTTGTTCTGCAGCTCTACATGCATGATTTGTGCTTTTTGATAGCTGACTTGGAAATTCAGGCCAAGAGGCTGCAGCAAAGCCCCCGCCCAAGCTCCGGCGCAAACGACAATCTTATCTGCCGGGTAGAAAGTCGATCCTATCGTTACGCCTGTAACCCTGTTCGTCTCGTATTCCATTCTGGCATCACCGACAATAAATTCCGCCCCGTTCCGAATCGCCGACCGGATAAGCGCATCGCGAAGCGCCCGGCCGTCCACCCGCGCAGCTCCGCCAATGTGAACGGAAGAATAGCCTTCCGCCAGCAGCGGGAACCGTTCCCTTGTTGCTTTCTCGTCAAGGGTAGCGATACTGCCGATTTCGGGCGCGTCTTGCCGCTTTGCGTAAGCCCGCTCCGACATTTTTTCGATTTTATCCGGATCCGTATGTATGCTGAGGGCCCCAACCCGGGCGTAGCCGGTATCCGTTTCCCCTTCTGCTTCCAATTCCACAATTAACGCCGGGTAATAACGCGCCCCGCCTTTGACCAGCTCGTACCACGCTTTATTCCGTCTTTGTGACAGCCATGGACAGATAATGCCGGCCGCGGCATCCGTAGCTTGTCCTTTGTCTTTGCGATCTATAATCAGAACCTCGGCGCCGGACTTCGCCAATTGGTAAGCCGTCGATGCCCCAAGAATCCCTGCTCCAATAACGATAACCTTCACGAAAACACTCCTTCCACCTTATCTATTATAACGGTCCGCAACGCAAAAACGACAGCAAAGGCTGCCGTTTCGCACGTCAATTATCGTTTTTGACATTTTACCATTAGAAAATGGAAGGAAGGTTTATCGGGAGCGTGTTTGTTGGGCTCTGCAATTTCGGTTATTTCGAACAGCCCGTAATGCCCGAACTCTTGCCGAATCGAATCAGCATCGTAAAAGAACATCCTGAGACCTTCCATGATCTCGTAATAGTCCTTGTCCAGCTTCTTGCCCTTTCCGTACATCGGAGCATCCTTGGATATGGTAGTGAAAACCATATATCCGCCCGGTCTTAACTGGTTATAGCAGTCCTTGATAAACTTTTCTCTCGCTTCCGGACTTAGCAGATGAATAAGCGCGTAGCTGTATATCCCGTCATACAGCCGGTTATCATAAGGCATTTCCTCTACCGAACCGTGATAGACGGGAACGGGCAGCCCGGCTTCTTTTGCAAGGTTAATGGCCGTTTCGGAAATCTCGATCCCCGTTACCTGAATGCCGTTGTCTATAAATATTTTTGCGTTTCTCCCATACCCGATACCGGGTATCAAGATATCCTTTACGTTCTTTTCAAGGAAAAAGTCCTTGGTCAGGATAGACGAGTCGGAAGGCTCATAGCCCCACATCGCCTGATTCTCCATAAAGCTTGCTTCCCAAAATTCGGTCATTCCTCGATCTCCTTATAGCCTCTAGATTGCCAGCAGCCTCCGGTAAGTCTGCTCATCCGATACGACAAATAATCTGGCATCCTCCGGAATCGGATCGTTTAGTTTACGGTTTATGCCAAGATCCCCCCGATCGGACAAGAGCGTTGCTCCATACTCCAATGCCCCCTGGAAGGCATCCTTATAGGTTTTCCATTCCGGCCTGACCGGAATTTCATAAATATCGTCTCCCACTTCACGCCGGATTAACTGGTTAATAATTTCCGAGCTTCCTTGCTGAAGAGCTGCCCGGACCGCCAGCCTGGAGACGGCATCGTAGGATAGGACAAAATCATTGACATGAACATGCCGGAAATTTTTCGTATTCTTCTCTTGCGTAATCTCCACCGTTGTATGGATGGCGGGATGGAGCCGTTCGATGCTGGAAGCGATCAAGAGCGTCTTGCCGTCCGCAAGCGCCGGCTCGTCGATCCTTGTATCCGCAAATATAATAACGGCTTTCGCCTGTTTGAGCATCGCCTTCTCCAGGATCTCTTCCGAGGAAGGGTCTCCGCTTATAAAATGAATCTCCTGACGATCGGTAACCGGGTGCTTGTCGGATTCATCGATTACAACGATATGGGAGGATGGCGAGAAGGACAAAATTTCTTCAATCGCATATTGGGCTTTCTTGCTCCAATTGATAAGGATGATGTGATCTTTTCCGTGAAAATTCAATTTCCCTGCCTCCCAATGTTTGTATACCGTTGATAAAAGATCGATAATTTTGCCGATAACCAAGCTGAGTAGACCGATGCCGAACACGTAAATAAACAAAGTAAAAATTTTGCCCCATACGGTTTTGGCGAAATAATCGCCATACCCTACCGTCGCCATCGTGGTCATGACCCAATATAGCGCGTTAAACCAAGTATGAAAGGTTGTTGGCTCTATGGCATATGCAATGCTGGCGCTGCCGAGTACAAAGGCGATGACCACGAGAAAGATGGTTCGTTTGGGTACCCGCAGCACCTTCATCATTGTCCTCAAAAAGAAAGGCAAAACGCAGTCCTCCTCCGAATAAATTGGGAATAGTTATCCCGAATGTATTCGGCAAGGACGACAAAAAAACCTTTACAGTCGCTTCCAATTCTCTTCCGTGAGATCCGCCATTACGGCCATGGCCGCCTTGCTGCCCGAAGCTGCGGCATAAATCAATTGCGAAGGCATCACATAAGCGGTATCCCCCGCCGCATACACGCCTTCAGCAGTCGTTTTCCCCATCTCATTCGTAATAATCGCCCCGGTGTCATTCGTTTCGTAACCCAATGCCTTTTTAAAGTCGAGGTTTGGAATCTGGGCCGGATCAATGAAGCCTCCGCTGCGTTTAATCGACGTACCATCCGTAAAATGAACCCGCTCCAGCATGCCGTTGTTACCGGATAAAGCCGAGATTGGCGTATCGATTACGGAGATGCCTCTGGCTGCAAGCTGCTCACGCTGTTCAGCATCCAGGGCTGCTGCTGTTCCATTCGTGCATACGATACAATCGCGGCTCCAGTTCTGAAGCAGCTTGACTTTATGGAAGGCATGCGGTTGATCCGAAATGATAACCAGCGCTTGATCTCTTAACTCCCAGCCGTCGCAGAAGGGGCAAGCGAATAAGCTTTTCCCGTAATAATCCTTGATATCTTTAATCTCGGGCAGTTCTTCTCTTAGTCCTCCCGACAAAATAATTTTGCCCGCTTGAACCTCTTCTCCTGCCGGAGTGTCAATGACGAATCCATCTTCCGTCCTCCGGATATCCGTCACAGCAATCTCCCAATGCTTAACAGTCGGATAACCAAGTACTTCTTCATACGCAATGCGGCGGAATTCCGCAGGTTTAACCCCGTCCCTCGTAATAAATCCATGGGAAGCATGCGTTACTCTATTCCTTGGCTGCGCGTTGTCAAATAGAGCAACCGTCTTTCTTGCCCTGCCCAGCACCAGTGCCGCGTTCAGGCCAGCCGGCCCGCCTCCGATAATGGCAACATCGTATCTCATCATTGAATAATCCTCCTTGTTAACGATTTTCACAGACTTTATAGACTCTTAATATCCGTAATTAAAATAAATAAAGGACATTGCCTCGATAAAAGCCAAGGCAATGCGGCTTTATTTCATCAGATCCACAAGCTTCGTATTTCTCAAATGCTGATCCATGGCATCCTCAGCCGACAGCATCACCTGATGGATACGGCATTCCGGATTCTCGTTGTGGGAGCATTCAAAGATCGAAGTGGTCCCTTCAATCGCTTGAATAACGTCCAGAAAAGAAATGTCTTCCTTTCTCCCTCTCGCGCGGTAACCGCCATTTGCTCCGGAAGCCGACTCAATCAACCCCGCTTTGACAAGCTTGGTCAGAATCTTCGAAAGGTACGTAGGCGATACGCCTTGCTTATCCGCAAGCTGTTGAACCCCAACCGGTCTGTCCGGTGCAGCGGCAATGAGAAAGGCCATGGTGTGCAAGGCGTAGTTCGTCGCTTTTGAATATTTCATGCTGATGAGCTCCTAATCACAGACTTAATGTGTCTATAATAGCTTTGATTAGAATGAACCGTCAAGCGATTTTTTATTCGCCCGCAAACAAATTTCAAACCGTACGGAGTAAATAACCCAAACCAAATACGCTTAGCAGGATGGCCGCCATACTAAGCGCAAGGGCGATAACGAGCATTTTGGAAACGGTTGTTCTCTTCATCTCTACCTCTCCCCGGTAAAACGATTGCCATCCATTACCCTTTTAACGTGAAGCAGGCAGTAATTGTTGCTAGCGGTGCTATACTAGTACTTCTTATTCTTAATGCGATTCATAAACGGTTCACCCCTGATGCCTGAGCGCTGAACATTGACGTGAACGACGACCTCAACGGCAGCACCGGCAAATTCATCGTCCCACCGGTCCTTCACCTCTTTGAACTTCTTGTAATCGGACATTCGCAGCTTCTCGCCAAAGCCGAAAATATCGGATTTATACTTTTTCTGCACTTTATCGATCGTGGAAGCTAATTCCTTTTCGATGGTTTTATCCAATTCCTTGTTGATCCTTATATAGTCCTTGGACTTTCCGGTAAAGTAATTCGCGCATTGTATCGAGTTAATCGTCCCCGTGGCATGCATGTATACCTTGAGAATGGGTTTATCCGTTTGATAAACCACTTTTTTCTTAACGGCAATATACTGCAAAGCAATGCTGATATATTTATTCGGACTGCAGCTGTAATTATAAATCGTGTTTTTTGCTTGATTCTGAAGTACAATCACATTCCTGGCTTCTAGGTCCTTCAGCTCGCCAACCATCTTTTCTTCCCGGAAAACGGCAATGGAATGCAGGTCCATGCTCGTCTGTTTATTAAGTTCCTTGGCATAATCCATCGTCTCGGCCTTCTCGCTTGGATTCTTGATCTGCACGAGCGGAAGGACCGGATTGCTGCCGGTTTCCGTCAGACTCTTCATGAACCGCAGCAAGGTAGTCGGATAGTTGCCTCCCACCTTCTCATGCAGCTCATTAAGCTGCATGAGAATACCAAAGGAGGGAATCGTTAAACCCGGTGAAGTGGTGGAGAAAACATGCCTCAAATCCTTTCCGTTTACGGCAACAAGAGTCAAGTTGTTGCGGATTTGGTCGAAACGATCCATAAAATCCAAATAACCGTAGTCGCCGTTTTGCAGAAGCTCCCGGTCTACAGCCATTAATTGCATATGGCTGAACTCCGGCTTAAGCGGTATTTCCTGCGAGATTGCGCTGATCGCTCCTGACAGGGCATCCGCTTCATTGTCGAACAAAAAGGAATTGGATATGCTCTGCCGCTTGGTTTCCGTAAATTCGGAAGGATTGATTCCTTCGAAATAAAAGTGGTATTTTCCTTTATCGCCCTTTGTCACTCCAACCGCGGTAACAACCAGCAAATGGCCGGGTTCAACCCGGTCACCGCATCCTCCCAACAACGCTACCAATGTCAAGCTAAGCAGGCCGGCCATCATCTTTTTGAATGGGTACATGATTAAGACCTCTTAGCATTCAATTGCAAATAAGGATATCCGTATGAGCGCTGGCTAACGAGATACGCGAATAGAATGATGCATCCCAGAAATACGCCGTAAATCCCCAGCATGCTAGCAACGCCTATGAAGATAAATCGCAGCAATCTGACGCTGAACGCAAAATTATAATACGGAAACGCGTAGCTGCTTAATCCCGTAAAGGCAACGACGATAATCACGACGATTGAAACAATTCCCGCTTGAACGGCCGCATCCCCGATTACCAATGCCCCTACTACGGTTAACGCATTGCCAACAATCTTGGGCATCCGGATCGACCCTTCTCTCATAATTTCGAAAGCGGCTTCAACCAGCAGCAATTCGATGACCGACGGGAACGGCAGGTTGCTGCGAAGGCCCGCAATTTCAATCGCAAGATTAATGGGAATGATCTCGTAATTGTAATTGATCACTCCGATATAAATTCCGGGAAGCAGCAGTGCGATGAAAAACGCGCAATATCTGAGGACTCTCAAAAAAATCATCATCGGCCTAGGCAAATAAGCATCCTCGGACGACCTGAAGAAATCCTGGAAGACGGCCGGCAGGATAATTCCGCTCGGGCTTCCGTCAATAAAAACAACGGCCCTTCCCTCCATTAGCTGGGCGATGCAAGCATCCTGACGTTCGGTAACCATTAAGGTTGGAAAAAAATTCGTCTTTTTATCATCCCTGAGCTCTTTCATCAAATGAGTGGAGGTCGTTACTTTCTTGCCTTCCAAAGACTGAATTCTTCGTTTGGCTTCATTCAGCAAATCCGGTTCGATTACATCCTCCAAGTAGACCAGAACGGTGCCTGTCACCATATCGCTTGAAGTGTCGAAGGATTCCATTTGCAGCGATTTTGTCCGAAGAACTCTTCGCAGGATGCTGATATTGGTCACAATGGATTCCGTAAACGCGATCTTGGGCCCGTAAATGCTAGGCTGAATAACGGGCTCGCTTATGCTGCGCTCCGCATATCCGCCAATTTCAACCGTAAGAGCCTCCTGCTCCCCTTCTGCCAGAATGCAGACGGAGTTTTTGTTCAATTGCCTAGCGATCACGATCCAATCATTAATATACATGTAGTTCAAAGAAGCTAGCGCGGTTGCGCGAAATTGCTCCACATTTTCCGATTTTGCCGCATGCAGATTAAATGGCAGCATCAGAAGGCTGGACAATTCGCTGCTGCCGACGAGGCTGGAATAGTACAGGATCCAGCATTTTCGCCCGTTGAACAAGACGGGTACTTTTACGAAGTCCGTCGTTTTTCCAAAGGTTAGTTCGAACGTTTCCTCCAGCTCATCCCATGTTTCATACAGCGGTTTGGTCATCTCGTTTCCTCCATCGGGATCTCATCTTGATGAAGACAAGCAGTATAGCCGGCACGGCAAATTGAAGCGGGATATGGATATAAATCGGAACAAAGCTCAGTCCGACCATGATATGATCCGACATATTGTTGGATACGTAATAAGAAATTTCGGCAGTCAGCAGCACATAAGGAATTATAAGGCTGTTATAGGATTTTCCCGTATACCAGACAACCCCTTGCAAGGCTGCGTAAGCGAAAATGCACACCTTGACAATGGCGGCGAGCAAAATGGCAAATATGACAATCATCTCAATGCGTTCAATGAAGTTGCCGATGGATATATTCCTCGATGCGCTGACAAGCGGAAACATGGCTCGTTCGCGTATCGAAGGTCCAAACGTCACAAGCTCTACGATAATCGTTACCGTCAAGACCATGCCTGCTGCGAGAACGGAGAGTAGGCTTGCGCGCATCACTTTACCGGAGAGATTCGGATACAGCATGCCTGCAAAAGCAGTGAAGGCAATAAGCTCGCCGAATGGAAATTCGAGCACTTGCGTAAAGGTTGACGGGAGCATGGGACCGATGCCATCGCCCATAATCGGCAGCAGGTTGTGGAAATCAAGCTCGCCATCCGCGATGACGAGAACGAGGAATACGACAAAAATAGCTGCAAACACGTAACCGAAAAGGACAAAAAGATTAACGAAATTTTGAACGCCGCAGCGCAGCACGTAAATAACCGTTACCGTAAAGCATAAAGTGGTCCATTCCAAGGGAATGGACGGAAGCACGGCATTTGTAATCAATTCGGAGAAATCCCTCATATCTCGCGCGCAGATATAGATGAAATAAGTGATATAGACAACACCAACAATCGAACCGCCTATCTTCCCCAGACCTTGCTGGAGGACGGCGTAAATATGTCTCTGATTGGTATTCCGAAGCAGGAAGAAAAACCACCAGATCAGAAACATGCCGATAAAGGTGCAGAAGAGCGTTGCAATCCACGCATCCCGTCCCAGATCGGGTGCCAGATTTATTAGAATTGCCGTTCCTTCTAGAAACAAGAAGATGACAATGAAAATTTGCAAGGGAGAATAACCGTCCATTTTTCTGATCATGTCATTCGCTCCCCTTCGTATGAGAGTTTCTCCCGTCTTTCCAATCCAACACTATGGAATAAACGGTGGCCACCAGAATTAGCAAGCATGCAGCCACCAGCTTTTTGCGTTGCGAATACATCACAAGAAAATTCCATTGCTCGTTATGGAACAAGCACAAAATATCCAATGCGCTCACCATGACTAAAATAAGAATAAAAAAGTACGTTCGTTTCATGTCCGCTCTCCTCGCCTTGATTTCCTTAGGATGCCAATGGCTTGGAAAAAACATGCACAGCCTAAAGAGCCGTGCTAGGGATAGCACGGCTCTTTACCAACCAATTTAAGCGTTTTTCACTTTACCTTCGCCCCATGCGACATCGCAAATAAGACGGTTTGCTCACGATCCATTCGCAAGCCGGCAACCGAGAGTGATTTGAAATCCACACCCTCCATCTTTGCCCCTCTTACGTCGGTATCTTGCAGCTTCGCTTTGGCCAGCACGGCCATCGACAGATCGGAGTCCCGAAGATCGGCTTTCTCCAAATTCGCGCCGGACAGATCGGCCTCATGAAACTTGATCCCCCTCAGATCCTGCTTCGCCAGCCGAACATGACGCAGATTGGTGTATGACCAATCTCCTTGGGTGATGCTGATCCCGTCCATCGTGGAGTTGGTGAAATCCGAGCCCGTCATTTTGCAGGCGTCAAATTTCACGACAAACAAATTTGCCCCGCTGAAATTGCAATTCTCGAACGCGGATTCCTTATGAATCGACCCGTTTAGCATAGCGCCGCGGAAATCGCATTCGACGAACCTGCAGTTTACGGAGCTCAGTTCTTCCAGCGAACCGCTTGCGAACGAGCAGCGGACGAACGTACAGTTGATCAGCTCGCCGAATCTTAAATCTTGCGTGCCAAAATTAACGCTTGTATAGGTTTGATCATTGTATTGGAACATTTTTTCCTCCCATGAAACGTTCATTCGCTTCTTACTATAGCACACGGTTGTCAAGCCCCCGTATGAACGCGGCGGTAAGTCAAGCGATTTATTTTTCTATGCGGAGCAAAACAAAAAAACCGCATGCGCGGTTTCTTTTTAATGGGTTGGGGCTTGATACAGCGTTCTGAAAATATAACTCAACTGCTCGCTCATATGCTCGGGCGTCTGGCTGAAGCCTTCTTCATTCCATTGAATTAGCAGTCCCATGATTGCATTTACCTGATAGGCAACGATAAACGCATTGCTCTGTCCGCTAAGCCCCGTACTTTCAACGATAAGTGCCTTGATCTTCTCGAATAAGGAGTAGTAGTAGGAAATGGAAGATCTTTTGTCAAACACGATTTCATAGAAGGGCTGGTACTTCTTCACATGGTGGAAAATCCGGATGGTTCCAGGATCGATCATGCTGTGATTGAGTTCGCTCACATGCCGGTAAGGCTCGTAATAAGACTCCTCCAGATCCTTGAGCAAGCTATTCAGATGCTCGTCGAATAATGCGCCTACATCGTTGTAATGCAAATAAAAGGTCCCCCGATTCACGCTGGCTTCGCGGCACAGCACGGAGACGGAGATGGACTCCAAAGTCTGCTTTTTAAGCAAGGCTAGCAAACCCTCGTGCAAAGCCCTCTTCGTCTTTATTATTCTAAGATCATTCTCGTTCATTGTCCTACTACACCTCATGACTATCTATTTATCGCAAGTTCCAGTCCTATTAGTATAGCATCATCTCGGCAGAAAAAAAGTTGCAAACCTAACGGATAATAGACAGCTTGTCAAATAATTAGAGCTGACGCTAATACGGGGTAAGCATATCGCGTCACTCCGCGAATGAAATTGTATCCCGCGATCACAGATTTTTCCTCCTTGAGAGAAACCTTTTGCCATTTCATAATAGTCCTGCAAGATAGTTCAGTTTGAATAGGAGGAATTCATGATGAAACATGCTAGCTCCCCTCATCAAGCCTTCACCCGCAGACTACTATTCTTAGTTTTGGCTCTCTCCCTGCTGCTGACGTTTATTCCAACGGCGGCAACCGCCGCAGACCGCGGTACCTGGACTCCGAATGTGTCCTATGCCGTTAACGACACCGTTACATACAACGGCACCACCTACAAATGCATTCAGAGCCACACCTCCCTCACCGGTTGGGAACCGCCTGTTGTTCCTGCCTTATGGAGCCCTGTGCAGGGCGGAGGCGGTGGAGACACCTCTGCACCAACCGTACCGGGCAATGTCAGGGTTACTTCGACTACTTCATCCAGCGTTTCGATCGCCTGGAATGCATCCACCGATAACGTCGGAGTAACCGGCTACGATGTCTACCGCGGATCCGCGCTTGCGGGCAGCACGAACGGCAGCACTCTTACATTTACCAATACGGGACTTAACGCCAATACTTCCTACTCCTATACCGTAAAAGCAAAGGATGCGGCCGGCAACGCCTCGGCAGCCAGCACGGCGGTCAGTGCCACAACCTCAGCCCCGGCGGCCGACCAGACGGCCCCTTCGGCCCCTGCCAGCTTGCGTTCAACGGCAACCTCTTCAACCAGCGTATCGCTTGCATGGAATGCTGCCACCGATAACGTTGGCGTAACCGGCTATGATGTCTATAGAGGAACGACGCTCGCCCTTTCCGTTACAGGCACAGCCGCTACGGTTACGGGTCTCACCGCTTCTACGGCATATAGCTTTACGGTCAAAGCAAAAGACGCGGCCGGCAATGTATCCGCGGCAAGCAACACGTTAAGCGTTACTACAAGCCCAGCCAATACGGGCGGCGGCAGCCTGCCTAAGCATACCTTGACCGGCTACTGGCAGAACTTCGTGAATGGAGCTACTAACGTAAAGCTTGGCGATGTGCCAAGCGAATACGATATTATCGTTGTGTCCTTTGCCGAAATGGACTCAGCCAAACCCGGCGGAGTCACGTTCAGCGTGGATTCGGGCTTGTCCTCGGCGCTTGGCGGCTATACCAACGCCAATCTTATTAACGATATTAGCCAAAAGCATGCGCAAGGAAAAAAAGTCATTTTGTCCGTTGGCGGCGAGAAAGGCAACATTAATTTGAATAGCGCTTCGCCTAACGTAACTAACTTTGTCGACAGCATGTACGGTCTCATTACCCAGTTTGGTTTCGACGGCATCGACATCGATCTGGAGAACGGCATGAATGTAGCGAATCTCACCTCCGCGGTCCGCCAGCTTCAGCAAAAGGTCGGCTCCGGCTTTGTTCTGACCATGGCGCCGCAAACCATTGACATGCAAAATGCGAATACCTCTTATATGCAGCTTTATAACAACCTGAAGGATATCACTTCGGTCATTAATGTTCAGTACTATAACTCCGGCTGCATGCTGGGCCGTGACGGCAAATGTTATTCCCAAGGCACCGTTGATTTCCTGACCGCCCTTTCCGACCTTACGCTGCAATGGGTTGCCCCATCGCAGCTAGGTATAGGCGTACCGGCTACGACATCGGCGGCAGGCGGCGGTTACGTCGCTCCCGCGGTTGTGAACCATGCGGTTAAATGTCTGGCTACTGGAAGCGATTGCGGCACGTATAAGCCGGTTGCGAAATATCCGGATTTCCGCGGCGCGATGACCTGGTCGATTAACTGGGATGCATCAAGCAGTTATTTATTGGCCAGAACCGTGAAGCCGTATCTCACAACTTTGCCATAAACCATAAAGGAGCTTATGCCAACGAGATATCGTCGGTCATAAGCTCCTTTTGCTTTCCCCTATTCAAACCATTCGCTGAAATGCTCGGCTAGATAGGCCAGTTTCACCTCGGTCTGCCTGCCGCCTCCGCCTTCATGCCCGTTAAACGGATAAATGACGATCTCTTTCTCCGTTTGAATGCGATTGTAGGTGGCAAAATACATTTGGGCTGGGCAGGTTTCGTCCTTCAACGCAACCGATGCCAGCACCGGGCAAGCAATCCGATGAGCCAGATTCATCGTATCGAAATAGCTTAAGTTGTCCATGACAAGATCGGTTTGTTCCGGATGCCGCTTCAAATATTCGGCTACCGCGCCAAACGCCCCGTGATTCCCTTCAATGCGGGCTACCAGATTGCTGTTGCTCGGAACATCCACCATGGCAAGCTTCGGACGGTTGTCCAGCGCAACAACTGCCATGCCGAGAGCCCCGCCTTGGCTTCCGCCTTCGATGATCAATTTGTCGGGGTCAATATCCGCCTGCGCGCATGCAAAATCGATAGCTTTCAGACAGTCCATATAAGCATACCGGTAATAATATTCCCATTTGTTATGTACGCCTTTGCTGGCGACATTCGAGAGGAAGCCATGCGTATAGCTCACGCTGTTGCCCGTCGGGCCTCCCTGGTCCCGGCAGTCCACTGCAAGAACAGCCATGCCCATCATCACCCAATGCATATGGCCGGCAGGCTCTCCCCGGCTTCCCGAGAAGCCATGGTAATGGATAAGGCACGGATATTTTTCTTGCTTCAGAAAGGCGGGGACAATTAGCCAGCCGCGGATTCTCGTCTCATCCAAGCCGTTAAACGCGATATCATATACCTTGACATGCTTGCTGGAATAATTAATCTCTGTCCGTTCCGGCTGAAGCGGCACTGACTTTGCCTGTTCAATCGTCGCGCTCCAGAACGAATCGAGGTCATCCTTGCCCGTTAATGGAGGAAGGTAATGATATAAGTCCTTGGTTACTTCTTCGATATAACCCATCTCTTAGGCGAACTCCTTCGTTATTCGTGTGATTAACAATTAACTTCGTTAATTAAAAATTTAACCTATAATTAATGGAGTTAATTAAATTCAATCTCAGATGCTTCGATGAGATTTACTCGTTCGGCAAATGACTGGTTGTACTCGTCAACGATCTGCGCCGCAGTGCGGGAGCCTTGTCCGCATGTGCTGTGAGCATCCTTGACTACCGTCACGTCGTAGCCCAGTTCAACCGCTCGCCGGGATGTCGCGTCAATGCAACAATCCGTCTGCAGACCGGACAGAACCAGCTTATTAATCCCTCTGGTGGTCAGTTCCTCCTGAAGATTAGTCTCGTGGAAAGAATCCGGCACGTATTTCTGAATAACAAGATCTTGAGAAGCCGGCGCGACCGCGGAGTGAATCTCCCATCCCGGTGAATGAGTCTCCAGCGGTGTTCCCAGTTCCTCGTTATGCTGCACATAGATAACCGGAATCTGACTTTCCCGCGCTTTGGCGAGAAGCAGGTTAATACGGTTTAACAGCCTTTCCTCTTCGTGGATGGGATACTCCTCCAGAAACATGCCGTTCTGAACATCGATAACCATTAACGCAGTATCCTTGCTCACTAGCATTTCAGCCCCCTTTAATCGCATTAGGATAATAAGGAGTTCGCTGCAACCCTTCCGGAGTCCTTTTTAAAGGAGCAAAATCGCAGCACCAAGCATTGGCGTCAGCACCATGCAGGTTTTGAGCATAACCGCCGGCACGCGTTTCGTGAATTTCGCTCCGGTATAAGAGCCAAGCATCGTGCCGATCACAACGGCGATAAGCAGTTGAATGTCCAGATAACCGACAGAGTAATATCCGGCTCCCCCCGCTAATGCGATGGGCATAATAACGAGCATTGTCGTTCCTGCCGCGAAACGCATGGACATGCCAAGAAGGAGCATAAGCCCAAGCTGGATAAAGGGCGTTGAGCCAATCCCGAACAGTCCGGACAATGCCCCTGTAACTAATCCGATTGAGACAGCAGATGCATAGTACTTCATGCCGCTGGTTTTCATTTGTGCGGACGAGCTTTTCCCGCCATGCTTAGCCTGATAGACCATTCTGAACCAGAGAGCCAGACCGGAGCTGAACAGCATGCCCGAAGTCATCCAGCCTAACTTGTCCTCCGGAATAAAGGAAGACCAGCCCGAGCTGACCCAGGCGCCTGCCGCGCCTGCCAAGCCAACGATGGCGCCGGTCTTCAGAATCATATTGCCTTCGCGGTAATGGCTGACAGACCCGGATAACGAAGAAAAGAACATAGCCGCAAGAGCCGTGCCAAGCGCCGTATGAATCGGATAACCGAATGCAACCGTTAAGATCGCAATAATAAAACCCGATCCACCTGCCCCAACGAATCCAAGCAATAACCCCAGAAGCAGCATTGCGGCTGTTACTTCAACAAATATCATTTCTTACGTCCTCCAAACCTGATGCTGCACGGAAATCCCCATTGGCGGCGTTAAGTTTTCTTGAACAAAGCTATCCGGTTGAAGCATCATGACGGATTGATTAGGACCATATTCCGGCCACGCAGGCAGCTCAGGGGTGTTAGGGTCACCGCAGCGGATGAACGCGTTCCACGCTGAGCGCATGCCGGAAGCTAGACCTGCGGCTTCATCCGCAATGAAATAAGGATCGTTTGCATCATTGGAGAGAACTCGCGCTTTGTTTTCCGCATAGTTAATCAAGCTGCCTTCGTAACCGTGAGTAGCCCCAAGCCAGCCTCCGTACGTTAGCCTGTACATCCATACCGGAGCACCCGAAGCCGCAACCGCCTGCGCGAGCTGCATGCAGCCAATCGCGTACAAATGCTCGGTCAACGCTTTGCTCCATGCCTTTTCCACGGGTAACGTCTCGGAATGACGGAAGAAGGAATGCCATACTTCCTGCTGATTCTCGCCAAACAGTCTACTTAACGTGTCTGCATCAGGCTTCTGTAAGCCCGGATCATAATAGATAAACATTGCCGCTTCGTCTTCGTTTGATCCGATCAAGAGCGGCGGCAGCTTCTCTGCTTCTTGGAGATAATGGATCGGATCAATTGGAATAAGAACCCCGTCCGCAACGGGGCCAAACATATGAAGATTTCCCGCCGTGTCCGGTCCTACTTTCATTTGAGCCTGGATGAGCTGCTCTGCGGGCAATTCGAGAAGCTGCCTCGCATCTTCCGGCTTCAACCCTAATGCCTTAAGAAGTCGGCTTGCTGTTAAAGCAGCCGTCTTCTTGTCTCTTATGGATTGAGTTGCCCCGCTCTGGGCTACCGCCCGCTGGAACAGTCCTTCGCCAGCCTTCATCGTATACAAGGTTGCCGTACACTTGGCGCCGGCGGAGTTCCCCATCACGGTCACGTTGGAGGGATCGCCGCCAAAGGCAGCGATATTGTTCTGCACCCAGCGCAATGCCGCGATAATGTCCAGCATGCCGTTATTTCCGGATGACGCGTATTCCTCGCCAAGAATCTCTTCCAAGGCAAGAAAGCCTAGCGCTCCAAGCCGGTAGTTCAGCGAGACGAATACGAAATCTTCTTCCGCGGCATAACGGCTGCCGTCACAGTCCGCACCCTTCCCGCCTATAAATCCCCCGCCATGGATATAAACAACAACAGGACGAAGCTGCTCCGCAGGACCGGACGTCCAGACATTCAGATTCAGACAGTCCTCGGAGTACGCAAGCTCCGGGAAAGTACGGTTAGGGTCAACATTCTGATAGGCGATTGGCCCAAAAGAACGGCAGTCCCGAACTCCCTCCCATGCCGGAGGGGCTTGAGGCGGCTTGAACCTCAGCTCCCCGACCGGAGCTTGCGCATACGGAATTCCTCTATATACATAACATCCGTTTAATTGAACGCCTTTTACGTGTCCAGATGACGTTTGAATAATCACTAGAGCCATTCTCCCATTCGTATTGTGATGTGACCATTATAGTCTTGAGAATCCATGAACTCTAATATATATTTAGGCATAGCAACCATAATCTACAGGTTATAACAAATAAGAAAGACAAGGTGAGTCCAATGGAGCTCCTGCAATTAAAATATTTTCAGACGACCGCGCGTTTGCAGCATATGACGCAAGCTGCACGGCATTTGCATATTTCCCAGCCTGCTCTTAGCAAAATGATCGCTTCCCTCGAAGCGGAGCTGGGAGTTAAGCTGTTCGAGCGCACCAACAAATCAATCCGGCTAAATGAGCATGGCATTCATTTTCTGAGCAAGGTGGATATCGCGCTTCAAGCTTTGGAGGATGGAAAGCGGGAGCTGCAGGATCTAGTTGAATCTCCTTCCGAATACATCACGCTGGATGTACGCGTCTCCTCTCATCTCCTGCCGGGTCTCCTTGCCGAATTCCGCAAAAGCAAGCCGGATACGCAATTCCATTTGCTTCAGCACGCGTTGCCAAGCGAACACGCTTTTGACTTTGATTTATGCCTGTCAGACGGCGCCGTTCCTCCTCCCGGCTGCCATTCGGTCGCTTTGCTGCGGGAGAAGATTGTCGTCGCGCTGCCTTCCGAGCATCCTCTTGCGAGGTGCGACCGGATCAGCCTGGAGGAATTGAAAGAGGAACGATTCATCAGCCTTCCTCCCGGCAAATCGCTGCGCGAGACAACGGATGCCTTCTGTCGGCTTACCGGATTTACGCCGCGCATCCAGTTCGAAAGCGACGATCCGGCTACTGTCCGCGGTCTCATACGGGCTGGTCAAGGCCTTGCTTTTCTTCCGGCCATCACCTGGGGAGGTTCAACCGGACCCGATGTGGTCACCATCCCTTTGAAGGAAGGGTACTGCGAAAGATCCATCTCGCTTCATTGGCCCAAGGGACGGTACCTGACTCAAGCGGCCGCATCGTTTCGGGATTGTACCATCCGGTACTTCTCGGAACTGTTCGAGGCTTATTCCAAAGCCTGAAGTTCATACAGCTCTCTGCTCACGGCATTCAGATATGGCGCCCATTCCCCGCAAATATAGAGCTGGAGCTGATGCATCGCGCGAGTACATGCCGTATAGAACAGCTTTCTTTCGCTTTCGCGGTTATAAGACTCCAACGATGCGTCGTAGATTGCGACGGCGTCGAATTCCACTCCTTTGGCCAAATAAGCCGGGATAACCATAATTCCGGACTCGAAGGTCAAGGTTTCCGTCGTTACCAGGCGAATAGCTTCCATTCCGCTTGAGGTTAATGCCTCGTAAGCTTCCTTGCTCTCGGCTGCATTCTTCGCGATAACGGCGATTGAACGGTTCCCTTCCGCCTTGAGCGATTCCAGATCATGAACAAGCTGGCGAAGCAGCGCTTCGCGGCTCCCAGCCGTTGTAATCAACGGCTTTTTGCCATGACGCTCGAACGGAATAATCTCTTCGCCGCCAGGGAGCATCAGCCGCGTGAACTCCACGATCTCTTTCGTCGACCGGTAGCTTTGCAAGAGCGGAATGAGAGTGGTGTTCTCTTCCCCGTACAGCTTAAGCAGCGGAGAATCTCCTCCGCCCAGCTTGGAAGATTGAGTAAAGATCGCCTGGCCGAAATCACCAAGCACGGTCATGCGGGCATTCGGGAAAAGCTTCTTAAGGAACGCATACTGGAATGGCGAATAATCCTGGCCTTCATCCACGAAGATATGGCGGACAATCGTATTCATCCGGGAGCCTTCAATTAATTCCTTCAAGAACAGATAAGGGGTTGCGTCTTCGTAAAACAACTCTTGGTTGCCCAGCTTCTCCTTCGTCTGCCTGCAAATCTCCGGCCAGTTAGCAGGCACATCGGTACCTTCGGTCATTCGGCTGTAAGCCGATCCCTCTTCGTCAAACAGCTGCGCGTAAAGACCGTTCACATCCACGAACTTCATTTTCTTCACCATCCGGCGCAAAGGCTTGAAATGCTCCTTCACGATCATCTGGCGCAGCAGGTCTTCCTGCTGCTCGGAGAAGTCGAAGATTTGATCCTCGCCTTGATTCGTAAACTTGTTGGCGCGATCCAGCGCTTTCGCATAACGCTCGGACACGTCAAACAGCTCTTCGTCCCGCTGGAACTTCTTCAAGATCTCGCTGTAAGCCTCCACGTATTGCTCGTTATCAAGGTAATCAAGCTCTTTATCGACCCATTCCGCGGACAGCTCGTTGCGCGCGAATTTACGCAGCTCCTTCAATACCCATTCCTGCAGCAAGATAATCCGGTTAGCCAGGCGGACAGACGCGTCATAACCGTAAAATTGCTCGTATAATTGCTTCGAGGTAATCAGTTCGCGGTCCCGGAAACGTATACTCTTAAACAACATGCCTTCCTTGCTTAACCATCCCGCGTATTTCTGCAGCGCAATCAGGAAAGCTTCGGATGCTTTGTACCGGATACCGTCAACCCGCGCTTCGTATCCGACCGCCGACTCCTGCGTCAGCACATATTCGATTTGCTCGAACGGATCTTCCAGCTTCATGGCCGCTCCGAGCCAGTAGTCCAAATATTCCTGGAAGGTCGTCTGCTGCATGTTTTCCTCGCCAAGCTCGGGAAGAACGGTAGAAACGTAACTGTTGAACATTGGATTCGGCGAAAAAAGAACGATCTGGTCAGCCGTCAGACGCTCCCTATGTTTATAGAGCAAATACGCGGCCCGCTGAAGAGCTGCCGAGGTTTTCCCGCTTCCGGCGACTCCCTGCACGATCAGCATTCGGCTCGTATCATTACGGATAATCGCGTTTTGCTCCTTCTGAATCGTCGCCACGATGCTTTTCATCTGGTTATTGGCGCCTTGGCCAAGCACCTGCTGCAGCATCGAATCGCCTATCGTGACGCTGGCATCGAAGAAATTAAGCAGCTCGCCGTCTTTAATCTGATACTGCCGTTTAAGCTCCATATTTCCTTTAATCTGTCCGCCTGGCGTAGCGTAGGAAGCCGGTCCCGGAGAATAATCGTAATAAAGGCTGGCGATCGGCGTCCGCCAATCGTAGACCAGGAAGTTCATTCCGTCCGAAGCCAAGAACGACGACAAGCCGATATAGACCTGTTCTGCCTCATTCAAGCCGTCCTCTTTAAAATCAATACGTCCGAAATAGGGAGACTGTTGAAGCCGTTTCAGGCTTTTCCATTGCTGGCGCCGTTTCTCGTGAGTTCGCTCCCGCTCCGATAACAGCGCGGCCTGCTGATTGATGCTGAAGAACGTTTCTTCGAAATCCTCATCCGAGCTTGTGTTGACGGTTACTTCCTCCCAGAAGTGCCTGCGTATATTCGAAGCCTGACCGTACAGCGTATCCACTTCCGGTTCGAGCTCTGCAATCTTTTCTTTAAGCCTAACCTTCACTTCATCTAGACGGTTTTGCTCCTGGTTCCATTCTTTCTGTTTCATAAATATAAACACACTCCTTCTCGATTTTTAAAAAAATCTCGAAAATAAACGTTTGACATTTGACAACCGCATGCGCCGCATGATATTATATAAGTGTAGATAAGATGTTCTAACTACGCCCTTACATAAAATTATCGTGCACAGGTTTTATTACTATAGCATGATTTTTTTTGATACGCAATCGTAAATTACGTCCCGTTGTCCATACGGGGCTTTTATTTTTTATCCGTCATCAAACAAGGCCGTCCTTCGAAACCGAAGGACGGCCTTTTCTTTTTCATTACAGCTCAACGAATTTGGTCGCAATATTTTCGCAGAAAGCCCGGTCATGCTCGACAAACAAAATAGTTGGCGAATGCTCCAGCAGCAGCTCTTCGATCTGCATGCGGGAGATGACATCGATAAAGTTCAGCGGTTCATCCCAAATATGAAGATGAGCTTTTTCGCTTAAGCTTTTCGCAATCAAAACCTTCTTCTTCTGGCCTCCGCTGAAGGAGGAAATATCCTTCTCGAACTGAATTCTGGAGAAATCCAGCTTGCGCAGAATAGCCTTAAAGAGACTTTCGTCAATTCCGTGCTCTCTCGCGTAATCCGTCAGGTTGCCCCGCAAGTGGGAGGTATCCTGGGAGACATAAGAAATCTTGAGGTTGCTTCCCTTGCGGAAGGTCCCGGTATAGGACAGGTCTTCTCCGATGATCAGCTTAAGAAGACTGGATTTGCCGGAGCCGTTACGGCCGGATAGCGCAATCCGTTCCCCCTGCTCGATCGTAAAGCTGACGTCCGTGCATACTTGCTTATCGCCGTAGTACACCGAGACCCGCTCCAGCTCCACAAGCTGAGGCTTATGGTAAACGAGCTGCTCCAGCTTCAGGCTGTCGGAAGACTCAATGTTTTTCAGCAGCGTGGATTTCTCTTCGATTGCCGATTGCTGACGCTGCTCCATCGACTTCGAACGCTTCATCATTTTGGCTGCTTTATGTCCGATATAACCTTTGTCTACCTTGGAGCCGGAGTTTCTCGTGCCGTTCTTAGTCTTCTCAACTTCATGGGACCAGTTATTCGTGCGTTTCGCCGCCTCGGACAACCGCTTAATGTCTTTCTTCAGCTTATCATTCTCCGCCAGCTCGTATTGGTCCTGCCGTTCTTTGTTCTCCCACCAGTCAGAGAAATTGCCCATCTGAATTTCGATATTCGTTCGGTTGATGGAAAGAATATGATCAACGCAATGGTCAAGGAAGGTGCGGTCATGGGAGACGAGAATAAATCCGCTCTTGCTGTTCAAATATTGGCTGACCAGCTTCCGCGCGTTCATATCCAGATGGTTGGTCGGCTCGTCGATCAGCAGGAAGCTATCCTCTTTCAGAAATAAGGCGGCAAGCAGCACCTTCGTCTGTTCCCCGTTCGACAACGTATTAAACGGCCGGTAGAGGACATCGTCGGATACCTGCAGCAGCGTCAATTCGCGCACAAGCTCCCATTGCTGGTAATCCGGACAAATCTCCTCGACGACATCCGTCGTCAGATATTCCGGATGCTCTACACGAAACGGGAAATACTCGAACGTTACGTTGGCCGAAATATGTCCGCTGTATTCGTATTTCCCTAGCAGCAGGTTCATAAAGGTCGTTTTTCCCCGGCCGTTTCGTCCGGTAAAGCCCAGCTTCCAGCTCGTATCAAGCTGAAAGCTTACATTCTCGAATATATTATCGTAGCTGCCCTCATGGGCAAACGTAAGGTTCGATACATTAATCAGTGACATATGAATTCCCCCCGTAATCAAAAAGAGCTGCAAGAAAGTTACCTTTCCCACAGCTCAAATGAATACGGCAAATCCAGCCCTTGGATTACCATCTAACGGGTGGACAAGAATATTCGCCTGAGTGAAAAAGATGCAGTAACTCTCTTGCGCATAGAAAAATAAAACAATCGAAACAGATCGTTATCGCTCGTTTTATTCTCGTATACCGTCGCAAGAAAATCCTACATATCTTTTTCATCCCCAATCCTTAAATTACAGGTATCTTAACATAGCCAATTTTGATTTTCAACCAATGGATTTGAGAAAATCCACCATTTGACCAAAAGCTTCATCTGCCGACGCTTGGACGTAACGCTTCGAATAAGGATCGCCAAAGCCATGGTTTCCGCTGAATTTGCGGATGTGAACCTGCGGTTTAACTCGTAAAACAGCCATTAATTGGTCCACGTCAAACGACGGCTCGGCCTCCGGGTAAAATAACAACACCGGACAGGAAGGATTGAGCTCTGTATAGCTGCGAATTCTGGAGCCATAATAACCCACCACTGCCGAAATGTCCGGACTGGCGCAGCACATCCAGGATGCCGTTGCACCAATACTGAATCCAATCAGGAATATTTGGCGATATTGCGATTTGAGCTCTCCCGCTAATCTTAGTATGGCTGCGGATGCTTGATCGAATCCGACATGTTCCATAAAATATCCGTAAGCCTCTTGCTCTTGCTCATAACCATAAGGCTCCTGTCGATTGAGCAAATCCGGTGCATACACGTCATAGCCCTGCGCCGCAATTGACGCACACAACGCCAAGATATGACGGTTCAAACCGTAGATTTCATGGGCTACGATAATCGCCTTATCCGAATGCTGCTTGATCTCAATCATCGTCATTTTTATCTTTTTTCCCTTTCCCCTTACCTCGATGCTCTTCTCCCGGTCCCTTTTTCTTGTCCTCTTTGTGCTTATCCTTCCCGGGTTTTTCGTGCTTTGGCTTGTCTTTGTCCTTGTCCTTCTTATCTTCTTTCTCTTCCTTAGCTTTTCCGGTCTCTTTTGGTTTCTTGGCAATCGCCGGCATGTTAGCGAATGCCATGACCGGTTCGTCTTGAAGAGCTTCGCTCATCAGCTTCTGGAATACGGCTGCTGCGGCCTTCGAGGTTGTCGTCAAGTAATGGCTGGTATCCGTATGGTCATAGCCAAGCCATACCGCTCCAACCAGCTGCGGCGTATACCCCACAAACCAATTGTCCTTCATCCCTTCTCCGCCGGTTCCAGGCATCTCGGTTGTGCCCGTCTTACCGGCTACCGGCCGATCACCTAGGGATGCAGCATCGCCTGTGCCTTCCTTGACGACACCTTCAAGCATCGCCGTCATCGTCCGTGCAACCACAGGCTCCGTCACTTTCACGCTGACGTTGGAATCGTATTCGGCAATGGTCTCCCCTTCAGCCGAATCGATCCGTGAAATGGAATGTGCCGGGATCCGTGTTCCGTCATTTGCGAATACGCCAAAAGCTTCAGCCATAGCGAGCGGCGAGACTCCTTCCTGCAAGCCGCCTAAAGCAAGCCCCAGCGTCCGGTCCGTATCCGTAAGCTCAATGCCGAACCGCTTGGCGGCTTCCATTCCTGCATCAATCCCCATCTCGTTAAGCAGCGATACCGCAGGCACGTTATACGAATGAATCAAAGCTTCATAAATGGATACTTCGCCATGATAGCTGCCGCCCGCATTTTTAGGCTGATAGCCTCCGAAATTGACCGGTTCGTCCATTAAGGTGCTATCCGGAGTATAACCCCGCTCCAAAGCCGGCGTATACACCGAAATCGGCTTCATAGTAGAGCCAGGCTGGCGTTTCAGCTGCACCGCACGGTTAAAGCCGCGGAACGGCTGCTCGCCTCGGCCTCCGATAAGAGCCCGGATCCCTCCGTCCTTAGGATCTACAAGCACGGCCCCGCTTTGTATCAATTGATCCGAACTGCTCGCCGGAAAGAGGCTGTCCTGCGAATAAACGTCCTCGGCAGCTTCCTGCATCTTCGTATCCATGGTCGTGTAGATCCGGAATCCACCGTGAAGCACTTCATTTTCCGTTAGTCCGTACTTCTGGCTTGCCTCGCGAATGACCTGATCGATGAAATAAGGGTACTTAATGGCATCGCTGCTGCTTGGCTTTGAGCTTTGAATATGAAGCGGCTCCTTCACCGAAGCCTCGTATGCAGCCTGATCAATCTTGCCTTGATCCTTCATAAGCTTCAGCACCACGTTCCTTCTCGCTTTCGCTTCCTCCGGATGGCTGTAAGGCGAGAGTGCCGAAGGCGCCTTGACAATCCCGGCTAGCAGTGCCGATTGCGTAAGCGACAGCTCGTTCACCGGAACGCCAAAGTACAGCTCGGAAGCCTTCTTGATCCCCCAAGCCCCTTCGCCGAAATAGATTTGGTTCAAATAAAAGGTTAGGATCTGCTGCTTATCGTAATTCTTCTCGATTTTCTCGGCGAGCAGAAGCTCCTTCCACTTCCGGGTCCATGTCCGTTCCTGGCTGAGAAAAACGTTTTTCGCCAGCTGCTGGGTAATGGTACTTGCCCCCTGCACCTTCTTGCCGTTTGTCAGATTGGTTACCATCGCCCGGCCAATCCCTTGCAAATCCGTGCCTTTATGCTCGAAGAAACGTTTGTCCTCTACGGCAACTACCGCTTCGATCAGTTCCTCCGGCAAGCTGTCATAGCTGACGGCTTCGGCTTTTTTCGGCGAAATGCGAAGCGCTTCTTCCTTGTTCTGATCGTAAATGATCGTAGCCGCCGGCAGCGGCTCCTCCAGCAAGGATACATCCTGCCGAGCAACCATTAATTTAAAAGCAACCACTCCAATGACAGCGATAATTACGCCGGTAATCATAATAAAAAGGACAAGCTTCTTCCAAAGTCCCCGCTTTTTTGCTTTCTGATGGTGAATTGCTGATCTCATACAAATTCCTCCAAGCTTGGTGCAACAACCCGTTACTTTTGTCTTGGATAATCATTCGTAGAGAAGACCCGTTTTCTGTACGTAGGACCTAATTTTACGATAATAAGCAATAAGGTCTGCGATTTACGCAGACCTACATAATCAATCGAAGCAGCATAACGCTTATTACGCCCGTGATGATTGTGCCGAGAAGACTGCGCGTAAAGATGGCTACCAGGAAGGTAGGCAGAGCGGCAAATAACTCGATGTTTTCCTTCAATGAAGTTAGTTTGCCATCGGTCATCAGCAGTTCGTTGCCTAACAAGGCTGCCATAACCGCAACGGGGATATAGCTTAGCCAACGCATCGCCAGATCGGGAATTTGCAAGCGACTGAGCACAACAAGCGGCAGGACCCGCGGAAGAAAAGTAACGATTGAAGCACCTATTATAATTGCAAGAATATCCCATCTTATTTCCATCGTTCAATCAACACTCCTATTGTTGCCGCACTTACGGTTGCGATAATAACCGCCATGCTT
Source organism: Paenibacillus glycanilyticus NBRC 16618 (assembly GCF_004000805.1). Lineage (GTDB taxonomy): Bacteria > Bacillota > Bacilli > Paenibacillales > Paenibacillaceae > Pristimantibacillus > Pristimantibacillus glycanilyticus. The sequence continues at coordinate 142,429 of NZ_BILY01000005.1, read as the reverse complement.
CCCGAAGTGACCATGCTTGCACCCACAACGATAATCACCGCGCTTACGACTACGACTAAATCTCTGAACAGCTTCTGACGACCTAATAATTGCAAAACAAGCAGTCCAATAAACATGGCGGACAACGCGAAATCGAGACCAAACCTTTCCGGATTCGTGATCCATTGCCCCAGAAATGCACCCGCCATCGTAGCAAGAATCCAATTAAGATACGCCGTTATGTTTAGTCCGTTCATCCATGATTCGCTGAGTGCTTTTGTATTGGCCGCTCTGTTAATCGCCACTCCAAACGTCTCATCCGTCAGGAGCGTGCCTATCATCATGGTCTTAAAAGCCGTCAAATGACGGAAATAGGGGGACAATGCCGCGCTAAGCAGCAGATGCCTTAGATTAACGATAAATACGGTAAACACGATTGCTGCTATGGAGCCCTGCGCGGCTACCATTCCCGCGATGATAAACTGTGCGGAGCCTGCGTAAATAAGAATCGACATCAAGGTAATCTCCAGCACGCTTAACCCCGAGGTATGACCAACCACTCCCGCCGCGAACCCGATGCTTAAATAACCCAATAACGTTGGTACGCAGTCCTTCACCCCTTGAAGGAAGCTGTTCTCATCACTTTCCATTCTAAGCTGTACGTTCTCTTGCTGCATATACTTCCCTCTCCTACCATTAAAGCTATCCTCTTATCTTAGCATAAAAAGAAGCCGCGGAACGCGGCTTCACTAATCCTCCTTGAGATGCATTTCCATCCAATCGTTAGCTTCCTGAAATCCAAATTTCTTATAATCCGGTTTTCCAAGCTGTGAAGCCGCAAGCCAAACGGTCTGTACTCCTGCTGACTTAACTTCTTCAACTAAACGGTTCAGCAACTGGGTTGCGATACCGTGCCCACGAAAACGAATATCCGTATACATATTTGTGATATAAGCTTTTTTTCCGCTTTTATTCGTAAATGACGGAGGAAAATCATAAAAGATTACGGCCGCGGTTGCGACTATCTCCGAGTCAGCTTCTACAACCCATTCCATAAGCGAACCGTCCGTTAACTTGTTTGTGAAAAAAGTTCGGAGCTCCTCATCGATATCTTGGTCTGGAGCAATTCCTTCATCAATAAGTTGTTGCTTTCTCAATGACATTAATGCCTCAATATCCTCAATCACTGCTTTACGATAGTTCATGCCGCACCTCTCTATGCTGTTTATTCTCTTTAGGCTTCGACTTGAACAAAAGAATTCCCGCCAGAAGCGCCGCAACTCCAATTGCCTTCTGTGGCGTGAAGGTCACTTGCTCGAGTCCAAACCAACCTGTCGAATCCCACCATAATGCGCAGAGCAGCTGGGAAGCCATTACGATGGTTGTCCCATAGCTCGGGCCTAAGAGCCGTACCCCTTTCACGACGCAAGTGACAACGCCGATCCCAAGCAAGCCGCTGAACCAGAACCAGACGGGCATCGGCTTCCAGCTGAGCAGATCCGCTCCCTCAAACAGCAGCCCCATGCCTAACGAAGCCATAAAGCCCATTCCAAGCACCAGAGCTGTCGTGGTATGCGAGTTCGCAGCCGCATTGACTTTATTGTTAAACAAGTTCTGTACGCTGACAAGCGAGCCCGCCATCAATGCCAGTAATATGCCTGTTAACATCATTTATGCTCCTTCCGGTCTCCATTCTCGTAAATATTTCTTCCGGCTGCTTCTTCAAGCCCCTTGCGGTCTTTCACGACAAGCGTGCCCCGGCTGCGCTCGATCAAGTTCGCACCGGTAAAGCTAAGAATAATCCGGTTCAGATGCCGGTAGCTTGTGCCGATGAGATTCGCCATATCCTTCAAATGAACCGTGCTGACCCTTGCATCCTCCGGGGTCGTTACGGACAGCAAATAACTGGCAAGCCTGATTTCGACCGGGTATAAGAGATTGAAGCTGAGCGACACCGATTTGTTATAAAACTTTTCGGTGACAAGATGCAGCATAAATTGCAGGAACGGCACTTCTTCCCGATATAGCTTCAGCCAACGCTTGTGAAAAGCAACCGTCTCCACCGGCGTAACGGCCGAAACGGTATTCAAATTCTCCAGCTCATTCAGGCATTCGATCTCGCCAAGCACGCCAAGCGGGGACGTAAAATTAACAAGCAGCGTCTTCCCGTCCGCCGAGGCGGTATATACCTTCACTTTTCCGCGCATGAGAAAGAAGATATATTCCGGTATTTCGCCTTGCTTGCATAACGTATCGCCAGGTTCGAACCGATATAACGCCAAGTGCTGCCGCAGCGAGCTTGGGAATACATCGTCTAACGCGTATTGGGCCAGATATTGATCAATCCGGGCATCATCCAAAATTTCTTTCAACTTGACGGCATCCCCTTTCTAATGGATATTTTATCCTGTCAGAACGATAAACATAAGATCCCGGTTATCATCAGGGCTATGCCGATCCATTGCGGCGCTCTTAACCGGATTGCCGCATTCCCGAACCAACCGGCTTTCTCCATTCCCAAAGTAACGAGGATCTGGGCGATCAGCACGGACGATACCGTAATGGCTGCTCCGTTATGATGAAAAGCCGTAATATTGCTGAATATGATAAACGCTGCAAACGCTCCGCCAAACCGGTAGCGCAGCTTCACCTGTTTGAGCTGTTTCCACGATCGGTCGCCCGTCAGCCATACGATTAGCAGAGCGGCTGCAAAACCCGTCCCTTGCGTCAGCACGGCGGCCTGCCAGGTTCCAAGATGCTCGCCAATCACTGCGTTTGCCGTACCTTGCAAGGTCAGAAATACTCCGCCCAGCACCGCATAGAAAATGCCTTTCATTCCTCGTCATCCTCCTCGTTCATTACGCTCTTCTAATTAAACGACAGGAGGGTAAAAACAAAAAGGACATATGTCCTGAATCTATCCATACAAATAAAAAAAGCATCATTGCCTCTTAAGCAGCGATGCTTTCCTTATCTTTTTCCGTATGATTTTCATTCTTGCCCTGCTGCATTTGCTTGTTCATGTCGCGAAGCTCCTGCAGCATCGTATCAAGTTCGCTGCGCAGCTGATGAAGCTCGCTTTTGCAAAGGAATTGCAGCTTATCCAGTTCGCTTGTGCTCATATTGCCCATTCGGATCTGGTAAAGCAGCTTGTATTGCATCGATTCGCTTTCGCTGATCCGGTATTCAGGCATTCTCGCCGGTTCTGTTTTTTGTGCTTTCATTGCTTTATCGGCTCCTTTATCTTTGTTCTACGGTAATAATAAAGGAGCTGTATTAAGGATGTATTTATCGAATGTTAGATTAACATTAATTTTTGAACCGAATGTTATTTCCGTGCTTTTATAATCAGGAACCATGGATTAGTCATTAATCGTTCGTACCAGCGCTTATACCAGTCGCCGGCTCCGGGAAGCTCCCTATATTCCTTAGCCGGCTGCGGCTCGATCATTTGATCAAGTGTAAAATATTCCGTCGTTGCGTTAACAATATCCATCATCGATTTATGATAAAAGGTTACCTCTACGGGACCTGTTTCCTTCTTATTCCATACATCCGTCAATAATTCGCGGGCGAAATAATCCGTACGATCATACTGCCGGAACACCATGAACGGATGATGTACGGAGAATTGCAACGTACCGCCCGGCTTCAGCACGCGCCGCAGCTCGCGGAACACGGTTCCCCAATCTTCAACGTAATGCAGGGTAAGCGAGCTGACGATAAGGTCAAACGATTCGTCCTCAAACGGCAGCGTCTTGCCAAGCTCACAGACCAATACATTTGCTTTATCCCCTACTCTTCTTCTGCAAGCCGCCACCATCTCCGGGCTGAGATCTATAGCCGTCACTTGCGCTCCCCGTTCGGCGAATTGCGATGTATACCAGCCTGCGGCACAGCCCGCATCCAGAACAGCCATTCCGGACATCTCTTCCGGCAGCAGCTTCATCATCGCCGGCCGTTCATAAAAGGCGTTATGCCCGCTGTTATGATCAACGGATTGCTCATACGCGATGGCCAGTCGATCGAACGCCTTCGAGACTCTTTCATTCATTTATGACGCATCCTCTCTTGGACCTTGCTTTCTTAAAAGCGGTATTTCTCGTGTCCTTTATTCACAAAAGCTTGAACGCCTTCCAGATGGAGCAGCTCCTCTTTCAATTGAAGTCCGCCTCTGAAGCCGGTTAGCGTATTATTCTTGCCGATTACCCGGTGACAGGGGACAACGATCGGAATGGGATTCATGCCGTTTGCCGTGCCTACCGCTCGAACAGCCTTCGGATTCCCTACTCTTTCCGCGATTTCCGCATAGCTTCTCATTTCTCCGTATGGAATTTCAAACAAAGCCTGCCAGACGGAGTTTTGAAAAGCGGTGCCGCGAAAATCCAAAGCGAACGTAAAGCTCCTTCGACTGCCGTCCAAATATTCCTGAAGCTGCTGCTTGTACGGAGCTACTTGAGCCAAATCCCGCACCAATATCGCATTCGGTATTTTTTTCTTCACCCATGCCTCAACTCTTTCCATTGTAGACTCATGGGGCAAAGTAACTTGCGCTAATCCGTTGTCCGTTGCAACCAGATAAATAGGCCGATTATGTAACACGGGATGAACCAGCGTATCCCAATAAACCATTGTAGTTTGCAAAGCCTTCATTTCATTCACCTCATTCAAATAAAACAATCTTACCATTCCTCAAACAAAACAAAAAGCCGCGAAATCGCGGCTTTCGGTCAATACCTTTATTCAACAATGATCTTGCCTACCATCTTGCTGTGGCCTGCGCCGCACACCACCGAGCAATGGAATTCATGCTCGCCGGCTTTATCGGCTGTAAATGTCGCAGTTCCGTTATTTTCCTTGATATCGACGTTATAATCCGGAATCGCGAAGCCATGGAAGCCCTCTGCGTTATTTAATGTAATGGTCACTTTATCGCCTTGCTTAACACGAATTTCCGGCTGATCGAATTCAAAGTTTTTCGCTTTGATTGTAATTGCCTTAGATCCGCCGCCGCCTGCAGCATTATTGCCAGCATTGGTCCCAGCGTTTGTACCTGCGTTTGTACCCGCGTTATTGGTTGCTCCTGTATTGGCATTATTGTTGTTCTTCGAGCTTGATCCGCAGCCTGCAGTCGTCCCCATTACGGTTACGGCCAGGGCAGCGATCATAAGCAGCTTATTGATCTTCATAGCAGCTGTCTCCTTTTGATCTTCAATTAATTTTTAGTTTGTTCCAGTTCGATAATGTTCGATTTAACTTCCGGTTCATCATCGGCAATGCCTTTTGTTGAATTCCGGAACTCGCGCAGCGTATCGCCAAAGGCACGTCCCAGCTGAGGCAGCTTTGCCGGTCCAAATACAATCAAAGCGATAGCCAGAATAATGATCAGCCCTGATATTCCTACGTTGTTAAACATATTATCCCTCCACAATTAAGTCGTTTGTACGGCAAACTTCCGCCTATAGTAACGCGCCGAGATAAATGCGCTGATCTCGAAGAGCAGAATGAGTGGAACGGTCACGGACAAATGGGATACAAAATCCGGAGGTGAGATAAGTGTTCCCACAACCGCCAGACCTACATACGCAAATTTTCGAACCTGCTTCATTTTGCCTGGAGTCAGCATCCCGATTCGGGTCAGAAAAGTCATTGCCAGCGGCATTTCGAAAGCAACCCCCATAGGCAGCAGGAAGCTGATCAGAAATGACATGTAATGCTGGATCCCGTATACCTCTTGAGCTCCCATCGATTGATTCAGCTTAATCATGAACCGGATCATCATCGGCAGAGCTACGGTATAACCGAATAACACTCCGCTTACGAACAGCAGGGACGAGGTCGGCACATAGACCAGGGTGCTTTTTGCTTCGGCATCCGTCATGCCCGGTCTTGCAAATGCCCACAGATGGTACATGAGGAACGGAAGCGTCAGGATAATCCCGACGAGCAGCGCGCATTTCATATACACTGCTATTCCGTCCGAAAGCGCAAACACGCTCCACTCTACTTCAATGGCACCCAGATGTCCTTTGACGAAGGTCAAAATTTTAGGCGCTGCATAGAGGCCAACGCACAAGGAGGCCAGAAACCAGCCCGCCACATAAATGAGGCGTTTACGGAGCTCGGTCAGATGACTGATCAGATCGCTGCCGACAGTCTCAGCCGCTTCGCCATTCTGATTGCTCACACGAGTGAACCGCCTTTATCCAAATATTTCTGCACGCCTTCAGCCGTCCGGTATGCCAATGCGCCAACGGTGGCCGTCGGATTGTATCCGCTGTTATGCGGGAAGTTGGACGCGCCGCAGATGAATACGTTTTCCGCGTCCCACATTTGCAGATAGTTGTTAACGACGGAGGTCTTGGGATCGGATCCCATAATCGTCCCGCCCGTGTTATGGGTAGACTGATAAGGAACGATGTTGTATTGCTTGATCGAATCATGGATCTCCGTCTTGGTTCCGCCCATCTGATCCGCGATTTCCTTCGTCTTCTGGGCAATAAACTTCACGAGCTCGCGATCCTGGTCTTCGAAGTCAAAGGTCATTCGGATAAGCGGCTGTCCGAACGCGTCCTTGTACTCCGGATCAAGATCGAGATAATGATACCGGTTCGGCATGCTTGCTCCTTGTCCGGCAACGGATAATACGCGGTTCGAATTATGGATCGTCGCTTTCTTGAACTCCGCGCCCCACTTCGGCGTACCTGCCGGAACCGGCTGATACTGAATCGGCCGGAGCCCCGTCTGCGTGAACCGGATATTCGCGCCGTGCAAAAACTTCAGATCGCTATGGTCAAAGTTATCGCCGTTAAAATCATCGATGCTGCTGCCGAGTGCCCCCGCCCCCATTGCCAGGTTGAATTCGCGGTCCTCGTAGAAGGCGCTGGTGCTGGCACCGTTCACCTGATATGCATAATTCCGGCCAACCGCGCCGGTATCGGTCTCTGGATTATAAGGCTTGCCTAGCTTGGAGAGCAGCAGAAGCCTGACATTGGTGAACAGATAACCTGCAAGAATAACGATATCGGCAGGCTGCGTGTATTCTTCTCCGGTTGGCGTATGTACATAGGTGACGCCGGTTGCTTTCTTGCCGTCATGAATGATTTGGGTCACGTTGGAATGCATCCGAAGATCAAGCTTGCCCGTTTGCTTCGCAACCGGCAGGACGGTAACGACCGGATCCGCTTTGGCACCGTATTCGCAGCCGAACCGCTCGCAGTAACCGCAATATTGACATGGCGCTCTTTCGACACCGTCCGGATTTTTGTATGGCTCGGACAAATTGGCCGAAGGAATAACGTAAGGATGGTAACCCAGTTTTTTGGCAGCATCCTCAAACAGCTTCATGCCCGGAGACTTTTTCATCGGCCCCGTTGCAAACGGCTTGGACATTTTGCCGATATTCGGAGGCAGCTCGGTTTCGCCGGAAATACCCGCCATCTGCTCATACTTCACGAAATACGGTTCTAGCTCCTCATACGTGATGCCCCAGTCCCGAATCGTCATGTTCTCCGGAATCTTCTTCTTGCCGTAACGTTCAACCGTCTTGCTGTAAATCTCAAAATCATATGGAAGGAACCGGTAATATTGACCGTTCCAGTGAACCCCCGCGCCGCCCAAGCCTTCGCCCAGCAAGAACGACCCGTACGTCCGCATCGGCAATGCTCTCATTTTCATCGTGTTGCGGAAGGAAACCGTTTCTTTGGACAAGTCCTGCATCAGCTCATAGCGGGATGCATAGCGGAGCTCGTCGTGAACATGGTAATAATCCTGCGTATCCCTGCTTTTGCCCCGCTCCAGACCCACAACGGAAATACCGGCTTTCGTCAGCTCGGAAGCGATAATGCCGCCAACCCAGCCCATCCCGACAATTACAACGGGAACCTTTGGAAGTTTAGTTGCCATTTTGCTTCACCCCTTATCTACCCAAGCTCAAGATGATCATGCAAGCTTAATGGTTCTAGTTTTACGAACTCTTCTTTCTCGATGTAATCGGTATAGCTCATTTGATTGCCAGGGAAATTCCTCATCTTCCAGCCCGCCATATTCCGGTTGCCGCCGTACAGTGGGTCAGCGTAAGCTCCCTCAAGCGTCAGATTAAGGAACATGGCGAAAAAGTTGGAGGAAGGCACATCCTTGATCTCCGTCTTATCCGTCTCAAATGCGGTCAATACCGCATCCTGCTCTTCCGGCGCGATTTCCACGAAAGGCTTCTGATATTTCGTATTGCTGTATTGATTCATGGCGTCAAGCCCAAGCGCAATAAGTTCTCTGCGTTTAAAAACCAACTGATAGCCCTGCGTGGCTTCCGCTTTGTAATAGGGCGGCTGCATATAGTCCCGGGCATTGGTGCCAAAAGCGCTTGCCATCTGATGGTCGATAAAAAAGGCAACCCCCAGCTCTTTCGCGCCGGGTCCCAGATCATCCTTTGGAAACAGCCTTTCGGCAGCAGCTTCCGCCGTGAGGAATTGATCTTGGTTGAAGAACATCAACGCTTGGTTATAGTCTTTATTCTCCGGTGCGGTCCCCGACTTGCCGGGTTCAGGAGCTGTTTCCTTCTCCGTCTGTTTCAGATTCGAGCCTACAAGTCCTCCGATGACCCCGCCTAGTACGACCCCGCCAAGAGCCGTACCGGAATATTTAAGGAACCTTCTGCGCGATTCGTCCTGCGGCTGATTCGGTTTGTCATTCGCCATTATCATTCTCTCCTTGCTACCCCGATTTAGTAGGTTTTCTAATTTTCTTCCAATAGGTGAAATTTTATTCATGAAGCGAACGCTTCGCTTCTACAGAATCATTCGAATGCTCCGGTTGCCTTAACCTATTTGGGAACCAAAAAAGCCTATCCGATAAACAGGATAGGCTTTAATGAGATAACAGATATTCAAATACACTAAATACGAGGTACAAGAACGTTCACCGGCGAGCCGGCCAAATAAGCTTCTATATCTTCCACAATCCCTTTGTAAAATCCCCGGTACGCCGCTTCCGTTACGTAACCGATATGCGGGGTTGCTAGGACGTTCGGGAGCAAGCGGAAAGGATCATCTTGAGGCAGCGGTTCCTGCTCGAATACGTCAATTCCGGCTCCGGCGATTGTGCCGCTGCGAAGAGCTTCCAGCAAGGCATCGCGATCAACAATAGGGCCTCGCGAGGTGTTAATGAGAAAAGCGGTCGGCCGCATCCGCTCTAGCTCTCGCGCGCCAATCAAGCCCCGAGTACGATCTCCGAGCACCAAGTGTACGGATACGATATCGCTGCTCTCCAGCAGCTCTTCCTTGGAGCTCGCCAGCGTAACGCCGGCTGCTGCCGCTTTCTCGGCGGTCAGGTTCTGGCTCCACGCCATCACTTCCATACCGAAGGCTTGTCCGATTCTTGCCACGTTGGTTCCGATATGGCCAAGCCCCAACAATCCGAGCCTCTTGCCATGAAGGTCCACTCCGATCGTGCTCTGCCAGCCGCCGTCTCGGACCGATTCATTCTCGAGTACCAGCTTTCTGGCTAAACCCAGAATCAGCGCCCAGGTCAGTTCGGTAGTCCCCTCGCCTCCGCCTTTCGTGCCGCATACCGTAATCCCCTGTTCCGCAGCTGCGGCCAGATCAATGGATGCATTGCGCATTCCGCTGGTAACAAGAAGCTTCAGGTTAGGCAGCCGCTGCAGAAGCTCCTTCCGAAATGGCGTTCTTTCCCGCATGATGACAATAATCTCGCAATCCTGCAAGGCAGAGACAAGCTCGTCCCGATCCTCGAAATGATGGTTGTATACTTGCAGCTCAACACGCTCCTGAACAGACGACCAGTCGGCCATGCTTAAGGCAACATTCTGATAATCATCCAATACGGCACATTTCATTTGCTGTTCTCCTCCTTGTCTTAGAAAGCAAAACAGCAAGCTCCTTACCCGCTATTCTGGGGGAGCTTGCTGCAACATCTCAATTATTTCGGTTGAATATAGCCTTCCGCTTTGAGCAGTTCGGCGATCAATACGGCACCGCCGGCTGCGCCGCGAAGCGTGTTATGCGACAAGCCAACGAATTTGAAATCGTACAGGGAATCTTCGCGCAGACGGCCAGCCGATACGCCCATGCCTTTTTCAATGTCGCGGTCGAGCTTCGTTTGCGGTCTGTTCTCTTCTTCGAAGTACGTAATGAATTGTTTAGGCGCGCTTGGCAGACCCAGCTCTTGCGGACGGCCTTTGTATTCGGACCAGCGTGCAAGAATCTCTTCCTTCGAAGGTTTGTTCTCGAAGTTCACGAACACCGTTGCAAGGTGACCGTCCGTTACGGGAACGCGGATACATTGCGTTGTGATCAGCGGAGCGCTTGCTTTCACGACTTCGCCGTTCTCAACGCTGCCCCAGATGCGGAGCGGCTCCTGTTCGCTCTTCTCTTCTTCGCCGCCGATGTAAGGAATAACGTTATCCAGCATATCCGGCCAGTCCGTAAAGTTCTTGCCGGCACCGGAGATCGCTTGATACGTCGAAGCTACAACCGTCGTAGGTTTGAAATCGCGCAAAGCATGAAGAGCAGGTACATAGCTTTGAATCGAGCAGTTCGGTTTTACCGCGATAAAGCCGGTTGTTGTACCCAGACGTTTTCTTTGAGCCTCAATAACTTCAAGATGCTCCGGATTGATCTCGGGAATAACCATAGGAACGTCCGCCGTCCAGCGATGCGCCGAGTTGTTGGACACGACCGGCGTGCCTGTTTTTGCGTAAGCCTCTTCGAGCGCCTGAATTTCTTTCTTAGGCATATCCACCGCGCAGAATACAAAATCAACGCCAGCAGCAACCTCTTCGACCTTCGAAGCGTCCTGCACCACGATATTCTTAACCGCTTCAGGGATTGGTGTGTCAAGCTTCCATCTGTTCTGAACAGATTCCACGTATGTTTTGCCTGCCGAGCCTGCGCTTGCGGCAATAACCGTTACTTCAAACCAAGGATGCTGATCCAGCAATTGTACGAAGCGCTGGCCAACCATGCCTGTTCCACCAACAATACCAACTTTAAGTTTTTGTGACATTTATTCTTCAAATCCTCTCAGTCTGATTTTGTATGCCGACCTTATACCTTACATGTATGCGGTATAAATCCCTTTGCTTGCTGCGAAAATAAAAAAATCCCACCCCCAAGACCGTAGTCTCAGGGACGAGATTTGAATACCCGTGGTACCACCCTAAATTCGCGGATATGTCGCCATATCAGCCTCTTCAAGTACGGCATTGCCATCGAATGCTTATACTCTAGCTCTATAACAGGAGCTCCTGTCACACCATCCCCGGCCAGACCGGTTCCGATGCGCTGCTCGGAGTCTTTCTTCGATAAATAACTCTTTACTCCTTTTCAGCATACCGGAGCTCTCTGGAAAAGAATTGATTTACCTACTCGTCTCGTCATTGCATTTCATATTGCAGTTATAATAACAAAAAACGAATCCGAGGTAAACCCATTTTCGCAAAAAAATTAACGGCCTTCAGCCGCTCTCAGATTAAGCCTCTTATACGCTTTCGCGTAGACCCACAAGGCGTTGAGCAGCAGGATGGCTCCCGTCGTCAAAAAAACGGCCCGGATGCCTAACCAAGCCGATATTTGCCCGCCAAGAATCGAACCGATAAAGACGCCGAGGTACCCCGCCGACATCGTAAAACCAAACACTCTGCCCGTGAGAGCATCCGGCGTAATTTTTTTGATTAGAATATTAACAGACGGGTTAAGTCCCCCTGCCGCCAGACCCAGCAAGAATCGAAGCACCATAAGCTCCCAAGGCTGATGGACCAATGCCTGCGGTATAAACAACAGCCCCGCAACAATCAAAGCGATAAGCATCACCTTGTGCGCGCCAATCTTATCCGACAGACTGCCGAGCCTTGGCGCCGCGATCATATTGGCCAGTCCGGAGGCGGAGAATATAAACCCGGCCAGCAGTGCAACATGCTCGGTGCTGCTCGTTAAGCTTGTGACATACACCGTTAAGACCGGTTCAATGGAATACATGGCAAGCGTTAAGGCAAAATACGTCACGAACAAAGTGATCGTCAGATTCTTCTCGGGGATACTGTCCCACACTTCCTTCATTCTCTGCGCTTTTTTATCCACGCGGGTGAAATTCTCTTTCACGAACAGCAAGGTTGTAATAAAAGCGAACAATAACAATACTCCGGTAATAAAAAACACATTCCGCATACCGAAATGCAATTCAATAAATCCGCCGATGGACGGACCTAACAAGGAACCCGCGATTCCCGCCGTGGACAAGGTTCCGAGCGCCCACCCGGCGTGGGCTTTCTCGGTCTGCGTTGCGATAAGCGCCGTGCAAGCGGAGGCGTAACCCGTAATGATCCCCTGCAGCAGGCGAAGGCCAATCAGCTCATACACATTTTGGGCGAAGCCCATGCTGAAAATAACGATGGCCATGCCGAGACTAGCCCGGAGCAGCATCGGCTTCCGCCCGTATTTATCCGCCGCGATTCCCCATATCGGAGAAAACACGGCGGACAATATAAAGGTAATCCCAAACGCTAAACCGGAATACTGCTCTACCATTCGGGTATCGGAAACGCCCAGATGATTGATGTACAAAGGCAATACCGGGGCGATCTGGCTCATGCCGATGCTTGCGACAAATACGCCAAACCAACAGACGAACAGGTTTCTTTTCCATATTGGCATACCTGTCATCCTCCTTCATTCTGTTCCTTCCGGGTGCTTTAAGCTAAGGATTCAATCCAGTCTTCCACCGTTTTAACGTCCGCCTGGCGCGGGAACACCTTCTCGGTAAGGACGCGGTGCACTTCGGGATCCGCATCCAGGCAGGCATCCTTTAATACGGTAATGGCATAATCCTTGTCAGCCGCCTCGCGCACCGTGGATAACACAACTCCGCTTGTCGAAATGCCGCAGAGAATAAGATTCTCGACCTGCTTCGCGCGAAGGATAACCTCCAGGTTGCTGCCGGCAAAAGCACTGATCCGGAACTTCGTTACTACCGGCTCGCCTGGCAATGGCTTCACCGATTCGTGAATTTGCGTGGCTTCGTCATGAATCGTCATGCCGCCATGCTGCGCAACGACCGAAAAGGATTTATTGCGGGGGCTTACTTCCGGATATCCTTCATTAAAGCCGACACGGACAAAAATCACCGGGATCTCGTGCTTTCGCGCAGCCTCTAAAGCCTTCCGAAAAGGTTGAATGACTTCGGGGTTATTCGCAAAACGGGATACAATGCCGTTCTGCAAGTCCATGATTACGAATGCGCTTCTTTTCGCGTTCAACATCGGTTTTACACACTCCTTACGGTTATGATAACATTAAGCGGAGAACTCTCCTCTTGATATTAAGCGGAGATCTCTCCGTTTGTCAACCAAACCTAAAAACATGCTTTGAAGATAGGAAGTGATCCGGTCATGAATGAAGATTCAACAACTACTCCGTCTAAGCCCGAGCGCCGGGATGCTGCCGAGAACCGTCAGCGTATCCTTAACGCCGCTCTCCAATTGTTTGAACAGCATGGCGTGGAACAGGTCAGCATGAATCAGATAGCGGCTGAAGCCCAGATCGGACCGGGCACTCTTTACCGCCGGTACCGTAATAAGAGCGAATTGTGTCTGGACCTCATGAAGGACAATCTGGTCATTCTGTTTGAGGATATTTACGCCTACCTGGAAGATAACCATGCTGACTCTCCAAGCTCCAGACTGAAAGGAATTCTTGGCCTGTTTATCAAGTTTCGGGAAAAGAAATCCCAGCTGCTCCGGGGCGTAGAGGATTCTTCGCAAGCCAACCGGCCGAGCACCCGGCAAAAAGGTCCGCTCTACCATGAGCTGCATGAAATTCTTGTTCAGCTGTTTGACGAGATGCTTGCCGCTTCGGGAAAATCTGAACCAAACAGCGTATTCCGTGCCGATATGCTGCTCAACGGCGTAAGCAGCGAATCCTATCTATTCCAGCGGGAGGTCCGCGGTTATTCGCCGGAAGTGATTCTCGAGCATCTTTGCGCTACTTTTATCGCAGACAAATAGACGGCACGAAAAAACCAGCCCTATCCCTTTAACAAGGAATGCAAGCTGGTTTTCGTTTGTTTTATAAGCGAACTAAAGGCTTTTCCGCCGGACCCTCAATAACTTCGCCGGTGATCGAGAAGCGCGAGCCGTGGCAAGGGCAATCCCAGGTCCGTTCCCCGTTATTCCATTCCACCTCGCAGCCCATATGGGTGCAGGTCGTGTCGATAAGAAAGAGTTGACCGTCTTTATCCCGATATCCCCCTGCCCGGCGGCCTTGAATTTGAACAACGCTGCCTTCGTCCTTCTCAAGGTGCTCCGGACGTTTCTTGACATACTCCAGCTTCCCGGAAATCAAGTGCTTCGCAACATCCGCGTTATCCGTTATCAGCTTGCCAACGGTTTTCCAGGACAGAGAACGGGAAGGCGTAAACAGCTCCGCATACGGATTATCCCTTTCCAGAATAAGATCCCGGATAAGGAGGGCAGCCGCGGTACCGTTCGTCATCCCCCATTTGCGGAAGCCCGTTGCGATAAAGACGTCGGGATGCGAAGCCGTAATGCGCCCGATAAACGGTATTTTGTCTCCCGTAACAAGGTCCTGCGCGGACCATCTGTAGGAAATTTCTTTTATCTCGAACTGATTCTCCGCAAACTTCCGCAGCTCGTCGTAATGGTTGATCGTGCAGATCCCTTGTCCCGTCTTATGGCTCTGTCCGCCTAGAATAATCAGCTTATTCCCGTCATCGAGCGGAGCGTAACGCACGGAACGCTTCGGGTCCTCGGCACTCAGATACATCCCGCCCGGATATTCGTCCTCCACCCGTAAGCCAAGTACATAGGAACGATCGGCGTGCATTCTTGCAAAATAAAAGCCTTGACCGTCGTAAAAAGGAAAATGGGTGCAGGAAACAACGTATTTGCAGCCAATCCGATGGCCGTCGCCGGTCATGACTTTTGGCGAATCGTCTACGCGTTCCACGTCTACGGCCGTTGTCTGTTCATGGATTTTGCCGCCAGCCTTCAAAAACTCCTCAACCAGCTTCAATAAATAATTGAGCGGGTGAAACTGTGCTTGTCCGTCCATCCGGACAGCTCCAAAGAGCGGCAGGTTAAGCGGAATGGTGTCCAGATAGGCCCCTGGAATGCCAAGCTCTTGATAGGCTTTCGCTTCCTTTTCCACCTTGAGGATATAATCCACATGATGGGTGTAAACATAAGCGTCCTGCTCCGTATAACCGCATTCGATCTGATGCTTGCCGATCGTCTCATGGATGAAATTCATGGCCTCTTTCGCGGCTTCGTAATAAAGCGAAGCCTTTTCCTTGCCTTCCGAGCTAATGAGCTCGTCAAAGATCAGATCATGCTGCGCCGTGATTTTGGCGGTCGTGTGAGCCGTCGTACCATTCAGTATTTCTCCCGCTTCGAGCAGAACTACCCGAAGACCCTCCTGACTCAGCAGATACGCCGTTGTTATACCGGAGATCCCGCCGCCTACTACAACAACATCGGCTTCCGAGTCCTGGTCTAGCTTCGGAAACTTGCCCTTTTCATGCTGGGAGGCAGTCCAATAAGACTCGGGAAACTGTGGCAGATCTTTATGATATGGCATGGTTATACTGTAACCCCTCTCAACGGCAATTGGATTTCCTTAATTTGCACGTTAATAAGGAATTTATGTGTCTGCCTTCCCTATTTGCCCGATTGACGTTCCCGGAGCTTCAGCAGGATTAGAACGCCAGCCATGATGAGGAGACCGCTTAAGCCATAGACGGCGAATAACGACAATGCACCTTTCAAATAGCCCGACAGAGACATGCCGATAACCATCATCCCCATAAACACTGGCATAATCGCTCCGGAGACGCGGCCTATATAAGCCATCTCCGTGTTCCGTACGATGAGCGTTTGAATGCCTCCTTGAATAGCCGGATATACCAACCCGCTGATGATCAATAAGAGAATGGTCAGCCAAATCATCTTAGATGCGCCGATCCCGGTCGTGCAGACTGCCGTAATGAGCAGCCCCGCTACGAATAGACGCTGCGGCGGTATTTTTTTCGCTGCGCTCATAATCGCAACTCCTCCAATCAGCATGGCTGCGCCGTTTGTCATGACAAGCCATTGCAGAAAGCTCTTCGCTTGTCCAAGCTGCTCCACCGCAATAAAGATTTGAAGCGGCTGCGTTAGACCGGAAGCAAACCCGACAACCGCAAAGCTGAGGCATAAGGTTCGAAGAGCCTGATTCGACCAGACGTACCGGATGCCGGCTGTCATCTCGCTCATAAAGCTGGATTTGAGGTTTGAATGCTGCTCGCTTGCGTCACGGGGCAGCGTTGCCAAAATAAGCGAGGAGCCCAGGAATAAGACGGCCGTCAAAATAAGGGATACCTGGATACCAAGCTTCAGGAAAATAAGCGTGCCGATAACCGGCCCAAGAACCATAAAGACTGCGACAAGCGTTTGGGACATTGCCATCACGCCCTGCAGCTGTTCGCCGGGTACATGGCGTTTGTATAGCTTCATTGCGGAAGGCTGGGAAAACTGGGACAGGCTCGCCGATAGAAAAGTTCCGATCAGCAGGGCTATCCATCCGCCGTTAATGAGTGCCAGCAATACGCCTGCGACGGAGACCGCCGAGAGCAAATCGCTCCCTGCCATCGTCCGCTTCGGCCGCCATCTATCGGCGAAGGTCCCGCCGATTAAGGCGAATAGGAAGATCGGCGCAAATTCCGCCACCGAAATAAGCGAGACGTATACCGGATCGTTGCCGGTTAGATCGGTCACATACAGCAACACCGCGTAATTCCGGATCCATATTCCTAGGTGTAGCAGCACCCGGGAACAAATGATCGTACGTACATAACGATTGGAAAACATAATAGATACCTCGTGATTAGTAAGATTTTTTGATTTTGGCGGCAAGACCGTTGTCACGATCTCGCAGTGTCATTGCGGCGGTTAAACGGAGCTGCTGTCCTCACCTCTTTCAGCATGGTTGATTCTAATGAAGCCAACTAATTGAAAGCATCAAGCTTTACACTAAATTTCCGCTTGAAATAAATTAATCGGCTGATCTCGTTTACTTATTTACTAATTTACTAATTTACTAATTTACTAAATGACTGGTGCTAGTGTAATCCGAAATAGCGATCCACGTCAATGCATTTTTTCTATAATGACCCGCAACCGGGGCAGCACACTGCCTTGTCATGCTTCCTGTTTCACCGTCTGCAGCATGTTTTTTTCCTCCTATTTGGCCATCGGCACCATCACGTTCTCCGCTCCACCGTCTGCAGCACGGTTTTTTCCTCTTATTGGACACTCCCCCCCATCACATTCTCCGCTCCACCGTGTGCAACACGTTTTGTTCCTCTTATTGGACACTCCGCCCCATCACGTTCTCCGCTCCACAGTCCACAGCACGGTTTTTTCCTCCTATTTGGCCATCGGCATGCTCCGTCACTGTGTGCGAAGATGAGGATCAAAATAATTAAATCTTTTTTTCTTATCACCTGTCACAAATCCGGCTGCTGCATTGTCTTAAATAACGAAACCGACGCCATACGAGCTGCGCATTCTGTCTCGACATGCACACGGCCGATGCCCGTAAGCTTGGCGAATCCGAGCAGCGGATCAACCTGGGTGCGGTATGGAAGGAAGCTCCGCAATTCACGGAACGGGAACGTGCCGCGCTTGCTCTTACAGAGGCAGTGACGCTGATCTCGAATGCCGGCGTGCCGCAGGACGTCTACGATGAGGCCTGCAAGCATTTTACCGAAGAAGAATATGTGGCACTTATCTTAGCCGTTAACGCAATCAACAGCCGGAACCGCGTAGCGATTGCAACCGGTATGTTCCCTGGCTGTTTCGAGTCTTAGGCGCCTCTTTCAATAGCCAAAGAAACCACTCCTCGGGATGAGGGTGGTTTCTTGCGGTTCGTTACGGTATGATCAAAACAGTTAAATTTTGGAGGTCGATAGGACTTGACGGCAAGCGATACAGCTTTGGAAATTGAACAGCTCTACCGGGAGTATAAGCCGCTCCTAACTTCGATCGCCTACCGGATGCTGGGCTCGATGAGCGAAGCGGAAGACGCGGTCCAGGATGTGTTCGTTACCGTCAGCAGGCTTGATGGCATCGAGATCTCGCACCCAAAGGCGTATCTGGTCAAACTGCTCACCAACCGGGTCTTAAACGTGATGAAGTCGGCTCCGCGCAAACGCGAAAGCTACCCGGGCCAATGGCTGCCCGAACCGGTCAGTGACGGGGCTCCGGAATCTTCGCCGCTCGACAATGTTATTCAGCATGAACAGCTCGGTTACGCCCTTCTCGTTCTGCTTCAGAGCTGTACGCCGCCCGAGCGCGCCGTATTTGTCCTGCGGGAATCCTTCGGCTATGAATATGCGGAAATCGCGGCTATGCTGGATAAATCCGAAGCGGCTTGCCGGAAAATTTTCAGCCGCGCTTCCGCCAAGATCGGTCACTCCTCCTCCCTTAACGAGGAAAATAAAGCGACGCTGGATGAGTCCATGACCCGCTTTGTGCAGTCCTTCTCCGAAGCGATCTACACGGGACGACTGGAAAGCTTCATCCATCTTCTTACCGACGACGCAGTAATGCTGTCGGATGGCGGCGGTATCGTACGCTCTGCACTTAATCCGATCCTTGGTCCGCACAGAATTATTGCCTTTTTGGAGGGTATTGCGAGGAAGGGTGCCTTTGAAGGAAGCTGGCAGCCTATAGTCGTCAGCGGACAACAAGGCTTGATGCAAATCCAGGATAACAAGCCCGTCAAAGTCTATCTCTTCGAGCCCGATGAACAAACGGGAAAAATACGTTCCGTGTACGCCATCTCCAATCCGGAGAAGCTTACAAGAATTCATTAAATGCCAGACCGTTTTCCGCAAATCCGGGAAATGGTCTTTTTTTATTGCAAATGTATCACTTTAGGGGTAAAATAACCAAACATCCTACGTTTGAACGTTTGGAAAGGAGAAACGCTATGCTAAAGCAAACAAAACGGCTAACGCTGGTTGAACAAGTGGCGGAGCAGATCGAAGGTCTGATTGCTTCCGGTCAATGGGCGGTTGGCACAAAAGTCCCCCCGGAGCCTGAACTGATGGAGCAGCTTCAAGTCAGCCGCAACACCTTGCGGGAAGCCATCCGCGCCTTAACCCATGCGGGATTGCTGAAAACAAGGCAAGGAGACGGTACGTATGTCAGCTCTTCCAGCGCGCTTGGCCCCGTACTTAAGAAGCGGATCCAACGAGCAAGCTGGCTGGAAACGCTAGAGGTTCGGCATGCCTTGGAAAAGGAAGCCGCGAGTCTTTCCGCCCAGCGGCGGGACGAGGAGGATTTGGAGCGGATGGCTTATTGCCTGGATCAAAGTAAAGAGGCTATTCAAAAGGCGGATGCCGACAGTTATGCCCGCTGGGATATGGAGTTCCATCTGGCCGTAATTGCTTCCTCCCGCAACGGGCTGCTTATCGAGCTGTACGATTATATTTACGACAGCGTGCCGCCTATTCTTGTGGACATGTTTAACAAGGATCGGTTCCACGGCTTCCATGATAACCACGTACGGCTGATGGAGGCGATTAGGGAGCAGAACAGCGCCAAAGCAGTAGAGATGGTTCAGCAGTACATCGGGGAAACACAGCAGCATTTTCAGAATGAAGACATCACCGGAGGACTAGACCAACATGGAACAAATCAGCAAAATAGCGAAAGCTGACCTTAAGAAAGCATCCGGTCTGCTGCTCGCTTTAAGCATTATTTTCGTAGCCGCCAATCTTAGGGCGCCTATCACGTCGGTTGGACCGTTAGTCAGCTACATCCGCGAATCGACCGGAATATCCAATTCCGTTGCCGGGCTCCTGACAACCGTTCCTTTGCTCGCCTTTACGTTTATGTCTCCCTTCGCCCCGCAGCTCGCGCGGCGTTACGGAGTCGAACGCGTCATTTTTATCGCTTTGATTTTTATCGGGATCGGTACCTTATGCCGCTCGATCTCCAGCTCCGTTGCCCTGTTTGGCGGAACGATCCTGATCGGGTTATCCATTGCCGTCTGCAACGTTCTTATTCCCAGCCTTGTAAAACGAGATTTTTCTAGCAAAATCGGCTTAATGACCGGGATTTATTCGGTATCGATGAACCTTTGCGGCGCTCTTGCCTCCGGCATTAGCGTACCGCTTGCCCGCGATGCGGGCTTTGGCTGGCAAGGCGCCTTAAGCTGCTGGCTTGTGCTGACAGCCGTGGGCATCGTCTTCTGGCTGCCCCGAATGAGTCAAACCCGTCAAGCGGCAGCAGCCGTATCCCAAGTGAGCACGGCTGCGGGTGAGCCTTGGCGTTCCTCTCTTGCTTGGCAGGTTACTTTATTTATGGGACTGCAATCCTTTATCTTCTATAATCTTGTCGCTTGGCTTCCGGAAATCTTGAATAGCAGAGGCATGACGGACGATACGGCCGGCTGGATGCTGTCGCTTATCCAATTCTCGATGCTGCCGTTTACGTTTGTGATCCCCATCATTGCAAGCCGGATGAAAAGCCAACGGATACTCGTGATTATTACAACGGTTCTTTACCTGATCGGCATAGGAGGATTGCTGCTGGACGGGAACGGCTTGGTTCCGTTATGGTCGGTGTTTATCGGGATTGCCGGCGCGGGCTCGTTTAGTCTCGCGATGCTGTTTTTCACGCTCCGTACCCGCACTTCCCATGCCGCCGCGCAGCTTTCCGGAATGGCGCAATCGGTTGGTTACCTGCTGGCGGCAATTGGTCCGCTCGTATTCGGCATATTACACGACATGACCCATCACTGGACGGTATCGATTGGCATGCTGATTGCCGCAAGCCTGCTCATTTTTATTTTTGGCATGGGTGCTGCAAGAAACCGTTACGTAGGCGATGCGCAAGCTTGAATCAATAAAAAAACCAACTCCAATGCAAGAGTTGGTTTTTTTATTGATTTTTCGCTATCTCATTAACCTTCCACAATATCCGCTTCAAGCTCGCTCGCAATTTCGATCATTTTCGGAACGACCGCCTCATTGCTCACTGCCACATAGAGATCGCCGCTGTACAGCCGGAAAGGGATTTTAGCTTCCCCGCAGCTCCACATAAAGAAATCGCCTTCGATGGACATCGTGCTCTCCGGGCCTTTTACGGTAAAGACCGAGGTGTATTCGAAATCCGGCTTGGACGCAAATAGCTGCTTGCACTCGTCCAAGGTCATATCCTGAACATTGCCTGTTTCCTTCAAAGATCTAGTAATGCGGTAACGCTGACTCATCGTAATAGGCCTCCCAATAATCATTTGCAAGTGCCTACTAGTATACATGACTTCCGACCCGCCTTCAAAACGAAAAACCGGGCTACCCGCTTAGCGGCGGCAGCCCGGTTCATTAATAACTATAGAATAACGCCGTCTTTAAAAATCGCAATTTCGCGGAAGCCGTTACGTTCGTTGTTCGTCTCCCTCTTGCCTGAAGCAAGCTCGGCAATCTGATGAAGCAGCTCTTCCTGAAGCTCCTCCATCCTCTTCCCTTCAATCAGCTGACCCGCGTTGTAATCGATCCAGTTCTTTTTTCGTTCCGCCAGCTGCGTATTTGTCGCAATCTTGACGGTTGGAACCGGACCGCCAAAAGGCGTGCCTCGTCCCGTCGTAAATAATACAATATGGGCCCCGGCCGCCGATAAAGCCGTAACCGACACCAAGTCGTTGCCCGGTGCTTGAACAAGGTTGAGGCCCGGTTTTCTCGACGGTTCCCCGTACGGAAGAACGTCGGTTACCGTTGCATGGCCGCCCTTTTGCGTGCACCCAAGCGACTTTTCCTCAAGCGTCGTAATCCCGCCGTCCTTGTTGCCTGGGGATGGATTCTCATAGATCTCCTGTCCGTGACGGATAAAATAACCTTTAAAATCATTAATGAGGTTAACTATCCCGTTAAATACCTGCTCATCCGCCGCCCGGTCCATCAGAATCGTCTCCGCGCCAAACATCTCCGGCACTTCCGTCAGCAGCGCCGTACCGCCGGCACCCGTAATCGCATCAGCGATACGGCCCACTAGAGGGTTCGCCGTAATGCCGGAAAAACCGTCCGAACCGCCGCATTTCAGGCCAATCCGCAGCTTCGCAAGAGGCAGCTCCTGACGTTTGAATCCTCCGGCGTACCGGACAAGCTCTTCGATCAGCTTCAACCCTTCCTCCAGCTCATCCTCCACCTCTTGGGATTTCAGGAACTTGACGCGGTCCGGATTGTAATCGCCAATCGCTTTCTTGAAGGCCTCAATCTGGTTATTCTCGCAGCCAAGTCCGATAACGAGCACGCCCGCCGCATTTCCGTGCCGGACAAGGGCGGAAAGCAGCTTCTGCGTCGCCGTCAAATCATCGCCGAGCTGGGAGCAGCCATACGGATGCGGGAAATGGTATACGCCGTCGATCCCTTGCCCCTCGAACTGACGTCCGGCAAGCTTGGCGAGCGTCTCGCAGGTCTTGTTAATGCAGCCAACCGTATTAATTATCCAGATTTCATTCCGGATCCCGATTTCCCCATCTTCCCGGACATAACCTTGGAAGGTTGCGGGCCAAGACGGACTGACCACAGCTTCGGTTGAAGCCGAATCCGTCTTAGGCTTGTATTCATACTCCAGGACCTCTCCTAATCCGGTTCGGAGATTATGGGTATGAACCCAGCTGCCTGGCGTTATGTCTTCTTTGGCGACTCCGATCGAGTAACCGAATTTATGGACATGCACGCCGGCCGCAACGGGATGAATCAAAATTTTATGGCCGCGCGGCACCGCTTTATCTACCGCTACCGACTGCTCGCTTCCATCGGCCGACGGCCATCTGACGATCTCGCCCGGTTCGATATCCCGCAGAGCGATAACGACATCGTCTTGCGGGTGAAGCAGCGTTGCGTTCGTAATCGTTGCATTTCTCATGCTTGTTCCTCCAATTGAGCAATTTCGGCCGTTAACCGGTCAGCCAGGCCGGCTATTCCGTTTAGATCCGTTCCCCACCAAACGTCGCGTCCGAGAACATCCTCCAGCAGCTCCTTCAAGCCAAGCTCGCCGTTATCCGCTTTGTTCCAAAGGGAGGCAAGCTCTCCCAGCATAACCGCATCGTCTCGAATGAGCAGCTGGCTTCCATCCAGACGCGTGCCTGCATAAGCGCCTTCCTCGGTTAGCTTTACGCGGTACAGTTTAAGCAAGGAGGCAAACGCCTTCACGATAAATGGCGGCAAATCGCCTGTACGCTCGTAATAGGCTATAAGAGTCGGCAGCAAGCGCGCCTTGAATTTGGATAAACTATTCATCGCGATATCCGTAAGCTTATGCCGCACGTACGGATTCGCGAACCGTTCGATAACCTGCCCGGCATACGCTTTCATTTCCCCTTCCGGAAGCGGTACGGACGGTACAATCTCTTTAAAAACAACTTCGCGCAAATGCGCTCCATAGACCGGGTGCTCAACGACTTCGCGTACTTCATTTAATCCGTTCAGCAGCCCGTATGCCGCCATCCAGCTATGAGCACCGTTCAGGATCCGTACCTTGCGAAGCTGATAGGACTGCAGATCGTTTGTCCATACGACATTTAATCCGGCTTTTACAAACGGAAGGCGCTCGTCTAACTCCTCTTCCCCTTCTATCGCCCAGATATGATAAGGCTCAGCCGCGTTTAAGAGACGGTCCTTGATCCCCCATTCCGCAAAACGCTCATTCGCTTCTTCGGCCGGGAAGCCCGTGACAATCCGGTCCACCAGCGAATTCAGGAACCGGTTATGCTCCCGGATCCAGTCCGCGAACGCCTCAGGCAGCTTCCAGTCCGAAGCATGCTGCAGCACGATGTCGCGAAGCTTATCGCCGTTGCGCTCAACAAGCTCGCATGGCAGCAGGAGAAGACCTTTGCCCGGATCACCGCCAAAATGCTCGAACCTGCGGTATAAGAGCAGCGTCAGCTTGCCCGGGTACGATAGGATCGGCTGATCCGGCGCCCAGTCCGATGCCTGGTAGACCAGACCCGCTTCCGTCGTATTCGACACAACCAGCTCCAAATCCGGATTTGCCGCTTGCGCAAGGAAACGGTCCCATTCCTGATACGGATCGATAAAGGCTGAGAATACCGAGATCAGCTCGCGCCGATCGACAAGCTCCCCTTCATGCAAGCCTCTAATCCATTGATAGTACAGACCGTCCTGCTCCTTAAGCTCCCGCAGCTTCGCCGCGCCCGTTGGGCGAGGCTGGGATACCGCAATGCTCCCGTTAAAAAGCCCTTGCTCATTGCAGCGGTGAATCATCCAATCCACAAAGCCGCGGAGGAAATTGCCTTCGCCGATTTGCAGCGCCTTGACCGGATAAGACTTCATCCGGTTATAAGATGAAGCCTCTCCTTCCCGCAGGATGGCAGAATTCAAGTTAGGTAAATTATTCGTCATAGAACTCATTGGGTAACCTCCGCTTGAACCTTAATGCTCGCCGAGTCTGATCCAAAACGGAAGTATTGCTCTGCGTTACGGTAGCAGATGCCTTCTACGATAGAGCCAAGAAGCTCCATATCCGCGGGAACTTGGCCGGATTCCACCCAGTCGCCAAGCAAATTGCACAGAATCCGGCGGAAGTATTCATGCCGCGGATAAGACAGGAAGCTCCGCGAATCGGTCAGCATGCCGACAAACCGGCTGATCAGGCCCATATTCGCAAGAGATTTCATTTGGGCCAGCATGCCGTCAATCGTATCGTTGAACCACCATGCCGAGCCAAGCTGGATTTTACCCGGGATCGTGCCGTCCTGGAAGCTGCCGATTATGGAAGCAAGCACGTCATTATCCGAAGCATTCAAGGAATATAGAATCGTACGCGGTAGGTTATTTTCCATGCTGTCAAGCAGCCGGACAAGCGGTCCTGCCAATGAACCCGTGTTAATGGAGTCATAGCCGGTATCCGGACCTAGACGTCCCATCATTGCAGTATTGTTGTTGCGATGGGCATGAATATGAAGCTGCATCGCCCAGCCATGATCGGCATACAGACGGGACAGGTAAACCAGCGTAAAGGTCTTGTATTGCGCTTCTTCCTCCAGGCTTACCGGTTCGCCGCGGAGAGCTTTCGCAAAGATCACCGCCGCCTGCTCTTCCGTCGCGTCCGCATACAGAACCGTATCGATGGCATGGTCGGACAGCAGACAACCGGTCTTGTGGAAGAAGTCCACTCTCTCCTTCAGCGCTTTCAGCAGCAGGCTGTAATCGGATACCTCATAACCGCTTGCTTCCCCCAGACGATTGATCCACGGAAGGAATGTCGCACGGTTAATCTCAAGCACCTTGTCCGGACGGAACGAAGGACGTACCTGGAAGCCATGCCTGTCTTCTTCCATCAGCTTGATATGATATTCCAGCGAATCCGCCGGGTCATCCGTCGTGCATACGACGCGGACATTCGATACCCGCACCAGCTCCTGCGGCGTCATCCCGCTGCCTTCAAATACTTGATTCGCTTTCTCCCAAATAACCGGAGCATTCTTCTCGTTAATAATGTCCTCAATACCGAACAAACGTTTAAGCTCCAGATGGGACCAATGATACAGCGGGTTGCCGATCGCCATCGGAACGGTACGCGCATAAGCGAGGAACCGGTCATAATCGCTGACGCCTTCGCCGCCGGTCACATACTCCTCTGCTATGCCGTTAGCCCGCATCGCGCGCCATTTGTAATGATCGCCGTACAACCATACCTCGGTTAAGTTGCTGAACGGCTTATTCTCGTAGATTTCCTTCGGATCCAGGTGGCAATGGTAGTCGATAATCGGCATCGGCTTCGCAAACTGCTCGTATAACAAGGCAGCGGTATCGCTGTTCAATAGAAATTGATCATCCATAAAAGCCTTCATCCAAAATTCCTCCTATTCGTAAAAGCGTACCAGGTCATCGACTTTCACCGATTGGCCCGTGCGGATCGATTTGTTGGCTGCAATGCCCGTCAGGATTGAACGCGCGCCGTCAATGTGGTTAGCCGCGCGATTAAAGCGGTCTTCCACCGGTACGCCGAAAATATCGTTGAGCAGAACCGGATCGCCGCCGCCATGACCGCCTTCGCCTTCTTCGAACTCCGCCGTGTAGGCTTCGCCAAACATCGGGAATACGATGATGTTAACGCCTTGAACCGCCCCTTCCAAGGCTTTGTCCCCGCCGGAGTTGACGTAGGACTGTTCGATTACCGTCATTTCGATGCGGCCTTTTGTACCGTTGAACGCAATCCGGTAGCCTTCCCAAGGCAGGTATGCATTAAGCGAATACGTCAGCAGAGCTTTATTCTTGTAGCGGACCAACACGCTCATCGTGTCTTCGATCGAGATGCCGTCGCCGAATACGCTTTGGTCGCGGCGGTAGCCGTCTTCTTTCTCCGCGTCGTAATACATCGCTTTCAAATGCTCGTTGTTGTCGAGCGGCAACGCAAACGGATCGTTCTCCGCGTTTGGATTGCCGGTCGCGCGGTCGTAGAACTTGGTAACGCCGCGCTTCTCGGCATTTTCACGGCCGTAGAACAGCAGGTCGCCCATCGCGAATACCGTATCCGGCTCGGAGCCAATCCAGAAGTTCACGAGATCGAAGTGATGGGTCGACTTGTGGACAAGAAGTCCGCCGCTGTTGCGTTTGTCGCGGTGCCATCTGCGGAAGTAATCCGCGCCGTGCTGCGTATTGAGCAGCCATTCGAAGTGCACGGAGGTTACGTCGCCGATGGTACCGTTTTCAATAAGCTCGCGGGCTTTGGTATGATGCGGAGCATAGCGGTAGTTAAACGTTACGCGCACCTGACGGCCCGTCCGCTCAACCGCATCCAGAATTTCTTGGCATTTGTCCTCGTCGACCGTCATCGGCTTCTCCGTAATCACATCGCAGCCAAGCTCGAGAGCACGGATAATATATTGATGATGCGTGCGGTCAACGGACGTAACGATGACAAACTGCGGCTTGATCTCCTCGATCATGCGTTCGAACTCGTCGCTCTTGTATGTCTTCACGGCCGGGTAATCGTACTTGTCCTTCAGGAGCTTGTTCGCATAGTCCATGCGGGTCTGGTTAATATCGCAAAAGGCAAGCAGCTCGGATGTTTCACGGTAGGTTGTGGCAATTGCCCCATAGAAAAATTCCGCGCGCCCCCCGGTTCCGACTTGCACGTACGTTTTCTTGTTAGACATTGGTTTGTACATCTCCTTACTGGCTGGTATTGGATTTCCTATATTCAAAATGTACAGCAATATCTGCTCAATCTCTCCGCAATCTATGCTAGAATTAATTCTATACCGCATATTTTGTCATTCGGGGGTCTTTGATCATGCATTTAAGCAATGAACTATTCTATGGGGATTCGGAAGATCTTTTCTTTCTGGAATATAACAAACGCAAGGGCCATTTCACGATGTCCGTCGAGCATATCCACGGGCAGTACGAGCTCTATTACTTGTTCAGCGGGGAACGGCAATATTTCATTAAAGACCGCAAATATCCGATTGCCGCAGGGGATCTGGTGCTTATTCCGGCCAATGAGCTGCACAAAACCTCGGATACCGGCGTTCCAAACCATGCGAGAGTCGTTCTCTATTACAACGAAAAATATTTCGAGCAATACGGCAAGGAAGAAGCCGCGCTGCTTCTCTCCCCCTTCCTTGGCTCGCGCCGGGTTTTCCGGCTTGCCCATCAGGAGCGCCTTCGCTTTGAGCAGCTGCTGTACGGTCTTCTCCAGGAGGTGCAGGAGCGTCCTCCTGGACATGAAATGCCGATTCGCCATGCCGTTGCCGAAGCCCTGCTGTTCGCTGCTCGCCACGCGATTCAGACCGAACCGGAGCCAAGCGACGGCTCCGTCCCTCCTTCCCCCGCGGCTGCCAAAGCGATGGAGATCGCAAGCTACGTGGCCGACCATTTCCGGGAACCGCTGACGCTTGACGGTTTAAGCAGGCAGTTCCATCTCAGCGCCAGTTATTTGAGCCGCACGTTCAAGAAGTACACCGGCTTCGGACTGACGGAATATATCGGCATTACCCGGGTGAAGGAAGCGCAGCAGCAGCTTCGCGAAACGGATGAACGAATTACCGAAATCGCGGCGGATGTCGGTTTTGAAAGCCTGTCTCAGTTCGAGCGCGTATTCAAGACCCATATCCGGCTCTCGCCCCGCGACTACCGGAACCAATACGGGCAAAAGGGATAATTGCTTTAGCACAAAAATATCCTTCGGCTTTTTGGCTTGCCTTAAGGTATAATAGAAGCCTTGCATCACGATTTAACATCCGGGAGTTTATAACATCGATGAAATCACTATCGCAATACCCGAAAGAAATTAAAGTGTTCCTGCTCGCCAGTCTTATTAATGCCATTGGCAGCGCGCTGATGTGGCCGCTTGTTACGATGTTCGTCTTCGACCAGCTTGGGCGATCCATGTCCGACGCCGGGCTCGTCATTCTCGTGCAGTCTATCGGCGGGATTGCGGGACAACTGCTCGGGGGCGCGCTTTACCACCGGGTTGGCGTAAAAAAGCTGATTATCGGCGCACTCGCCTTAAATGCCGCAGGACTGCTGCTTCTGCCGGCTTTAAGTCATGCCTGGACCGTATTTATCGTCATGATGGGCCTTATCGGGCTGTTTAATGCCTTATCGATGCCTGCTATCCAGGCCTTTATCGGCTTCCGATTTGCCAAGCAGCGCGGAGAGCTCTTCAATATCGTCTATATCGCCAACAATATCGGCGTGGCGGTAGGCACGGCGCTAAGCGGATTTTTGGCCGACGTCTCCTATTCGCTCAGCTTTGTGCTTAACGGCGTTACATCCGGCGTATTCGCCTTGTTCTTCCTCTTCTATCTGCAGCGGGTTGGGACAGGCGGCGGGGATCGTTCAGCGGAGCTGATGAGGAAAAAACGCGACGCCGGCGGCGCAACCTTATGGCGGCTTGTCACCGACGTCCGGCTCTATTTGTTTATGGCGCTCGGAGGAATGCTGATCAACCTCGGCAACAGCATCTGGAATACCGGCGTATCTCCGTTTATTATCGAGCACGGCATGTCGAAGCAAATGTTTGGCTATCTTTGGACGCTTAACGGCATTCTGATTTTCGTTGCCCAGCCGGTGACCAATCTGATTAAGCGAGTGGCTGCCAGCTCGGTCAAAGCCCAGCTGACGGCAAGCGCCGTTTTGTACATGAGCGGTTATGTCGTCATACTGATCATGCACAGCTTCCCCGGCATGGTGCTTGGCATGATTCTGACTACGCTAGGCGAGATGCTGATCGCGCCCGCCATACCGGCCTTTCTAACCGAGAATAGCGGCAAAAACGCCCCATTCTATTTAGGCTTGACCGGCGGAATCGGGTCGACTGGACGGGTTATCGGTCCTTATATGATGGGCGGGCTTTACGACGGCGGCGGATTAACGCCGGTCGCTTGGCTTGCCGTAATTACGGCCGCTGTCTCGGTAGGCTCCTTCCTGATTCATTCCTTGGTCAACAAGGAGAATCGGAAGCTTTTAAGTGCCGCGCAACCAGGAAGCATAAGCGCGTCCTGAGAAAAAGGCTTGAACCTGCAAAGGTTCAAGCCTTTTTAATTACTAATGTATATTTATGAAAGAAACGTGGTTAACCGGCAACATCGTTCATATGTATGATATGTGCAATAATAAAATCCGTTGTTTCTGCCCTCATTAAAACTATAATGATGCGATCTCGAGGGGGTGATACCAATTCCTCTTGTCACTCGTGCGACCTTTAACGCAACCGGAGCGATTACCTTTACCGGGAATACGCTTGGGTTAAGCCGTTCCGATACGGCTGGCGTTCCGGGAACGCTGGATAGCATAGGCGCTTTTTCAACGATAAATACCGCATCTGTTTTCGGTACATATCCTGCAGGTACAACAAGCGCTTTTGCCAGTAACAGCGCCTCTGCCGTTTTGACTTTGCCGGCGGGCAGTACCATCCTATATGCCGAGTTGATCTGGGGCGGCTCTTATATTAACGGCACGACGGATCTAAGCGCGTTCATTAATAACCCGGTTACCTTCACAACGCCGGCCGGAACGTTTACCGTCTCGCCGGATGCCGCAACAAGCAATCAGGTCAACCTGGGCAACGGCGCCTCTGCTTACGTCCGGTCAAATAATGTAACTTCGCTTATCTCGCAAGGCGGCTCGGGAACTTATACGACCGGCAATGTGGTTGGTACCATTGTGATTACTAACGATTCTACCGCCAATCATTGCGGCTGGACGTTAGGCGTTATTTATCAGAATCCGTCTCTGCCTTTCCGCAACATGTCGCTGCGCGCCGGCGCGGTGCTTGTGCAGGCCGATTCCGGGCCGGTGTCCACCACTTTGACGGGATTCGCAACCCCAATCTCCGGAACGCTGGGCGGAAGAGCTTTATTCAGCGCCCAGGAAGGAGACGCCAACCGGACCGGAGACCAGGCATTATTCGGCCCAACCTCTGCAACTACCGTCGCCTTATCCGGCCCGAACAACTTTGCGAACAACTTTTTTGCATCCCAGATCAACAACGATTCGGGCAACCTGAACACAACGGGCACCTTCGGCAGCCGCAACCAGACAAACGGCGCTCCGGGCACGAATATTATCGGCGGCCGGCAAGGGTGGGATATCACCAACGTCGACGTATCCGCGCGTCTCGTCAATAACCAATCATCCGCCGTCCTGACATTGACTACCTCCGGCGATGCTTATGTCGTTAATGCCAATGCCATCCAGATCAATATCAACTCGCCTACCATAAACGTTGTAAAAAGCGCAAGCGTCGCAGGCGCAGTGGTCGGCGATACCATTACGTACACCGTTACGGTCAGCAACACGGGGACCGCCAATGCGGCAAGCGTTGTTCTAACGGATGCCCTTCCGAGCGGGCTTACTTTCGTAAGCGGGAGCGTAACGGTCGGAGGGGTAGCGCGTCCTACCTACGATATCATTGCCGGCGCCCCGCTGGGAGCTTTGAACATCAACGGCTCCGTTGTCGTTACTTACCGGGCCGTCGTCAGCTCGCTGCCGAGCACCTTCTTGCTTCCGAACAGCGCGAAAGCAGCTTTTACATTCCAGATGGTGGCGGGCGGCGACAATATTACGGGAGTTATTCCTTCCAATACGGTATCCGTTCCCGTCTATTCGCCGATTATCGGCATTACCAAAAGCTCGAACCGGACGACCGCTACCGTGGGCAGTACGGTTACTTATACCTTGCTTGTTGCAAACACCGGCAATAGAGCCGCTACTGTAACGCTAACGGATAACATTCCGACGGGAAGCTCCTTTATCACCGGGACTTTCCGGGTTAACGGCGTGGTCGTTGTTGGCGCGAACCCTGCCGCCGGCGTCGCGATCGGATCCGTTGCCGCAGGCGCCACGTCTACCGTTACCTTTGACGTGCAGGTCAATTCCTTGCCGTCTCCGCCGCAATTCGTGGACCAAGGCACGGCGGCTTATACGTTTACGCCGCCGGACGGGCGGACCATTTCCGGCTCTGCCGCATCCAACACGCTAACGCTTCCCGTATCGCTTCCGAGCATAACTCTAACCAAATCCGTGAATGTAACGGATGTTGCCGTAGGAGAAACGCTCACTTATACTTCGGTCATTACGAATAACGGAACGGAAGCCGTTACGAATGTGACGCTGACGGATGTGCTCCCTGCGGGAGCAACCTTTGTTGCGGGCAGCGTAACGATCGGCGGCTCGCCGAATACAACGGCGAATCCGGCAACCGGCATTGCGGTCGGAACCGTGGCGGCCAACAGTTCAACCACGGTTACCCTGCAAGCATTAGTCAGCTCCTTGCCGGCAAGCGCGCAGCTGGTCAATCGTTCAAACGTTTCATACAGCGTCGGTACCTTCTCGGGGACTGCCGCTTCCAACAATACAACAACGCCGGTTTACCAGCCTGTTATTCCGCTGACCAAGTCAGCCGGTACCACTGCTGCTACGGTTGGCGATACCATTACGTACACCATCCTTGCCCGGAATACCGGAAATCTGGCCGCAACCGTAACCTTGTTTGACAATATCCCTGCCGGTTCAAGCTTTATCCCGGGCTCCGTGACGATTAACGGCGTTGCCAGCCCCGCATCCTCGCCGTTAACGGGCATCGCAATCGGCAGTCTGGCGCCTAATGCCCAGACGACCGTTACATTCCAGACGCTTCTGAACACTTTACCGTCACCGCCCGTTTTGAATGACCAGGCAACATCAACCTACTCCTATACCTTGCCAAGCGGCAGGACGTTAAATGGCAGCAGCAGCTCCAATACCGTGTCCATAACCGCTTCCTCGCCAAATGTCACCGTATCCAAATCGGTCAGCGATACCGCTGCGGCCGTTCAGGACGTACTCACTTATACCGTGCTTGTCACGAATAACGGGATTGCACCGGTAACGAGCGTTGTATTGTCCGACCCCATACCGCAAGGAGCAGCCTTTGTTTCAGGCAGCGTTACAATTAACGGAACGCCTTCGTCACTCGCTAATCCAAACGCCGGTATTTCGCTAGGCTCAATTAGTGCCGGGGCAACCGTTACGGTGGCCTTTCAGATTCGCGTCACATCGCTGCCTTCGTCCGGCAGTTTAAGCAATGCCGCAAGCGCAGCTTTTACTTCCGGCGCCTTTACCCGCAGCTCCACGTCGAATACCGTTACGACGCCGGTCTCGCAAGCCGTTGTTGCGGTAAGCAAATCGGCTAGTACCTCCAATGCAACCGTTGGAGATACGTTCTCTTACAACTTCACCTTAGCCAATACGGGAAATACTGCCGCAAACGCAACATTGACGGATACCGTTCCGAGTGGAGCCGTATTTATCGATAACAGCGTTCTTATTAACGGAGTACCTACTCCTAACGTCAGTCCGGCGACCGGCATTCCGGTTGGCCTTATCCCTGCCGGAGGATCAGCAACGGTAAGTTACGTCGTAAACATTGTTTCTTATCCTGCCAGCAGGCAGCTGGTCAATCAGGCAAGCGCGGCTTATTCGTTCACGCTAGCGAACGGACGCGTCATTAACCGCTCCGCCTTATCCAATACGGTTACAGTTCAAGTTGCGCTGCCGAATGTTGCCCTGGCGAAAAGCGCCAGCCGAACCGTTGTCGTAACCGGCGATACCATGCTCTTCACGTCCGTTCTGACCAATAACGGCATCGCTGCGGTGAACAACATTGTTTTGCGTGACCCGCTTCAATCAAATGCGGCTTTTGTACCCGGAAGCGTGTTGGTTCAAAATGTTTCCCAGCCGGCAGCCTCACCCGAAGCCGGCATATCACTCGGTAGCCTGGCGCCAGGAGCATCGGTTACCGTATCATTCGAGGTGATGATAACGATGGCAATTCCTTCACAGATTACGAACCAATCGACCGCCAGCTTTACTTCCGGCACCTTCTCGGCAACATCCGCATCCAACACGACGGTTACACCGGTCACACAGCCGCAAATCGCGGTCGTCAAAAGCGCCAGCACCAGCAATGCCACCCTGGGCGACTCCATTATTTATACTTTAGTCGTCTCCAATACGGGCAATCTGGCAGCGGCGACAATTGTAACGGACACCATTCCCACGGGCACTACCTTTACCGAGAACAGCGTTATCGTAAACGGAATGCCGATGCCGGGCATTTCCCCCGTTACCGGCATTGACATCGGTTCTCTGGCTCCGGGCACAACCGCTACCGTTACCTTTGGCGTAGTGGTTACCTCCCTTCCGTCGCCGCAAACGTTAAGCAATACGGGAACGGCTTCCTATTCGTATACGCCTGCGGATGGCCGGACATTAACGGGCTCCGTCAACTCCAATACGGTCACCTTCCCGGTATCGGCTCCGAATGTCGGAGTAGCCTTAAGCGCGAATTATACCGTCGTAACCGTCGGCGATACCATCACTTATACGGCCGTTATTACGAATAGCGGGATTGAAACGGTAAACAACGTTCAGTTTACCGATCCTCCCCCTGCGGGAACGTCATTTATACCCGGAACCGTTACGATTAATGGCACGCTGGCCCCTGGAGCAAGCCCTATAGGCGGTATTCCGGTTGCCTCTATACCGCCGGGAGGTACGGTCACGATTACGTTTAACAATAGCGTTAACAGTGTTCCAGATCCTGCAATCCTTAACAATACGGCTTCGGTTACCTTTACTTCGGGAGCGTTCTCCGGTACGGCCTTCTCGAATACGGTATCGACGCCGGTTGATCTGCCTGTTATTTCTCTTGCAAAAAGCTCCAGCACGTCGAATGCTTCCGTCGGCCAGACGGTCACTTATACGTTAATTGTAACGAATACGGGGAATTATCCGGCTAACGTAACCGTAACCGATAATATTCCCGCCGGTACCTCCTTTGTGCCAAACAGCGCCCTGGTGGGAGGCAATCCCGTGCCCGGTGCCGACCCGGTAACAGGAATTCCGGCTGGCTCCGTAGCGGCTGGAGCATCGGTCAACGTGATGTTCTCGGTCGTTATCAATTCCCTGCCGACGCCTCAACAACTATCCAATACCGGCTCGGCCGGCATTGCTTATACGCTTCCGGACGGCAGGGTCTTTAACCAGACAGCCGTGTCCAATACGGTTACTTTCCCGGTCTCCGCGCCGAATGCCACGGTTGTCAAAAGCACGCCGTCTACCGCCGTTTCGGTTGGAGATACGGTCACTTATACGACAACCGTCACGAACAGCGGCATCGCGACGATATCGAACGTCCTGTTCACCGACCCGATCCCAGCCGGCTCCAGTTTTGTTCCGAGCTCCCTTACCGTTGACGGCGTTACGAGACCGGCGGCTAATCCGGCAACGGGCGTCATAATCGATGCTATCAGTCCTGGAGCTACAACAACCATTGTATTCAACGTGCTTGTGACCTCTCTGCCTACGCCGGCTGTGCTGAACAATCAATCTTCCGTTACGTTCACATCCGGTACGTTCTCGGGAGTTACCTTCTCTAATATCGTGTCAACGCCCGTCTACCAGCCGATTCTTAGCGCGGTCAAATCGGGCAATACCTCCAATGCCACGGTTGGCGATACGGTTGCGTATACGGTAGCAATCGCCAATACCGGCAACTATGGCGCGAATATAGTTCTGACCGATACGATACCAGCCGGCACGGTCTTTGTTCCCAATAGCGTCATTGTAAACAATCAGCCAGTACCGGGCGCCGATCCGTCTACCGGCATTCCGCTCGGCAATGTAACGACTTCGTCAACCGTCACCTTCTCTGTTCTAATCCAGTCGTTACCGCCGGGACAACAGCTTACGAACCAAGCTTCCGCGACATACTCTTATACGCTGCCGGACGGCCGTACGTTAAATGGATCCTTCACTTCCAATACGCTGGTTATACAAGTATCCGCACCAAACGTTGCGGTAGTTAAATCGGTTCCGGTTACAACAGCCGTGGTAGGCGATACCGTTACCTATACAATCGGGGTAACTAATAACGGTATTGCACCAATCAATAACGTTATTGTTGTTGACGCGATCCCAGCAGGTGCGGTATTTGTAGCCAATAGCGTAACCGTAGACGGCCTTCCGCGTCCCGGCGCGTCGCCGGCCGCAGGTATTTCGCTTAACACCATTGCTCCGGGCGCAACGTCAACCGTCACGTTTAATCTGACGATCACATCGCTGCCTACGCCGGCTCAGCTTAGCAACCAAGCGAGCGCAACCTTCACTTCCGGCGCTTTCTCCGGCTCGGCGTTCTCCAATACCGTAGTTCTGCCGGTGTATCAAGCGATTATCGGAATTCAAAAAACAGCCAATACGTCCAACGCTACGGTTGGAGATACCGTTACCTATAGCCTGGTTGTAAGCAATACCGGAAATCTTCCGGCACAGGTTACGATTACGGACCCGTCTCCAACCGGCGGCGCTTTTGTGCCAAACAGCGTGCTTGTTAACGGCGTACCGCAGCCTGGCGCCAATCCTTCTTCCGGCTTCTCCATCGGTACCGTTAACCCCGGTCAGTCCGTTGTGGTAACCGTTTCGTATGAGGTGGTTATCCAGACGCTGCCGCCTTCCCAGCAGCTCGTCAATACGGCTAGCGGCGACTATTCGTATGCGGCGCCGGACGGCAGAACGATAACCGGTTCGGTCAATTCAAACACGCTGTCGATTCCGGTATCTTCACCGGATGTATCCGTCGTGAAGAGCACTAATGCAATCGATGCCGTTGTTGGCGACGTTATTACGTATACGATTCTCGTTTCTAACCTTGGCATAAGCCCTGTCAATAACGTCATTCTGGTTGACCCCGTTCCGACAGGCACCGTATTTGTACCGGGCAGCGTAACGGTGAATGGCAATCCGGTGCCTTCGGGCAACCCGAATACCGGCATCTCCATCGGAACGATTGCAAACGGCGCTACGGCAACCGTTACCTTTAATGTACAGGTGGTCACGATATGACCCCGCCCAATGACTTCAAGCTGCTGAACCAGACTCATGTCCGGTTCAGCAGCGGCATTTACGATGGAGTCGCCTATTCCAATACGGTGCAAACGCCGCTTGTCGGACCCATTATTACGGCGAGTAAGTCCGCTTTCCCGCAGAAGTTAAACCGGGATCAATCCGTCACCTTTACCATTCTTATTTCGAATACCGGTAACCGTCCTGCGTCCATGCAGCTGCAGGACTTGCTGCCTGCCGGGTTATCGTTTATTCCGAACAGCGTTCTGCTGGATGGCTCCCCTTTGCCGGGAGCCTCGCCGCAGACTGGCATTCCGCTTGGAACGATTCAGGTTGGCAGCACCATCCAGGTTAATTTTCAAGCTATTGTAATCTTCATACCCGATTCGCATGTATTCCACAATGAAGCGGCAGTACTCTACTCCTTCTCTACTCCTGATGGCAGAGTCGTATCGGATTCCGTATTATCCAATAAAGTTACACTTGAAGTAGTGCCGTTTCAACTGGATGCGCACGCCAGCTTGAGTACGCCGGTCACCTTCCTCGGCGATGTCGTCTTCTATGATTTGATCGTTCGAAACGACGGTTTGCTTCCGATGGAAAACGTAATCGTATATCTGCCGCTGCCCGAAGGATTTGAATTCGTACAGGGCAGCGTTGTTATCGATGGCGTGCTTGTACCTTGGATTGATCCGGCCTCCGGCATCTATATCGGATACCTGGCACCGGGCGCGGTTGTATCCATCCGGGTAGCTATCCGGCTTGCCGCAATGCCTGCCGAGACGCGTGTGCCGTTCCAAGCGACTATCGAGTATACCGTTAATGGAACGGTGTACCGCGGGCTGGCCAATCTGCTTATCTTGAATATTACAGACCCTTCCTTATCCGTTAGCTTAGCAGTAGATCCTGCAAAGGCGCCTGCTTGCTCCAGTCTGACTTATACGGTTACCGTTAACAACGAGAACAGCTTTGCCGTTGACGTCTTTCTGATCCGCCTTATTCCGCAAGGAACGGTTTTTCTTCCCGATAGCATAATGGTCGACGGCGTGCCCCGCAAAGGAACGAATCCGTCTTCGGGTCTCCCGTTAGGTACCTTATTAGCCGGATCAACCGCCGTCATTACTTATCAGGTCACCATCCGGACGGCAAATTCTCAAATTCCGAATCAAGTAGAGGCTATCTACACTTATAGACTGACCGACGGACGGTTAGTCAGGCAAAATGCCGTGTCCAACCCTGTAGTTACCGACATCTTTGCGGCGGTTATTTCCGTTCAGGCAAAAGCAGAGCCCTTGTATTACGAAGCGGAGCGCTCGGTCCATTTTACCGCCTACGTGCAAAATACAGGGAATCTCGCAGCGGGAGTCACCTTATATCGCACGGATTATCCGAAGGGCTTCTATCTGCTTGATCCTCAAATCAACGATAATCAGATTCCCTCCTTTACGGTTTCGGAAGGCGCGAGTCTAGGCTTAATCGTACCTGGTCAAACGGTTAAGGTCAGCTACTGGATTTACGTGTCCGACTCGGAGGAAATAGAGAACGAATCCCTTTCCCAAGTAGCTACGCGATACACCGCCCGTTTCAACTATACCTATGATGACAGTACCTGCAGCGGCGAAAGCCAATCCAATGAACTGATCTTGCCGGTTGATCATGATATCGAATAAAAAAAGCAGAGGCTGCGGCAGCCTCTGCTTTTCCTTTTGTTATTCCGCTGTAGGATCAATATTGCATTCTTCAAGCTTTAATACTTTGGTTTTGTACTTCCATTTGTATCCGAGCCAAATCGCAAGGAAGAACGGAATTCCGATATAAGAAGCAAGCATAAACGTCCAGTCCACCTTGCCGTCCGTAAAGGCGCTGAAGCTTTGACCGATAATGACGATCATGCACATGACGCCTGCCAGAATCGGACCAAACGGATACCAGAGCGAACGGTACGGCAGATCCTCCACTTTCCGGCCTTGCGCCACATAAGCTTTGCGGAACCGGTAATGGCTGATGGCAATGCCGAGCCATGCGATAAAGCCCGACATACCGGATGCGTTAAGCAGCCAGATATACACTTGTCCATCGCCGAAGAAGGAGGCCAGGAAGGCCAGCATGCCAATCGCTGCCGTAGCAAGCAGCGCATAAACCGGAATGCCGCGTTTGTTCAGCCTCGCGAAGATTTTCGGAGCTTTTCCTTCTTTCGCGAGTACCCATAACATACGGGTCGAAGCATACATACCCGAGTTGCCTGCCGACAATACCGAACTCAGAATGACCGCGTTCATGACGGAAGCGGCGATGCTGAGGCCGGCCTTTTCAAAAATGATAGTGAAAGGACTAGCCGCTACGCTGTCATCCGCAAGCGTGTCTGTCGAGTATGGAATCAACATGCCTACAATAAAGATAGCCAGGATGTAGAACAAGAGAATTCTCCAGAATACGCTGCGGATTGCGCGCGGAACGTTCTCGCGGGGATTCTCGGATTCCCCTGCCGCAATTCCTACAAGCTCCGTTCCTTGGAACGAGAAACCTGCAGCCATACAGATTCCCAGAACCGCAAGCCATCCTCCCGAGATCGGAGCGTCGCCCGCCGTAAAGTTGCTGAAGCCAACCGCGTCGCCTTTCCAGATCCCAACGATCATTAATAAGCCGATACCTATAAATACAATGACGGTAACGATCTTAATCATGGCGAACCAGTATTCGGATTCCCCGTAGCCTTTGACGGACAACAGGTTAAGACCAACCATTAAAGCTAGGAACAGCGCACTCCATAAGAAGGAAGGACTGTTCGGCAGCCAGAATTTGATAATCAAGGTTGCGGCGGACAGCTCTGCCGCAATCGTAATAGCCCAGTTATACCAGTAGTTCCAGCCAAGCGCAAAGCCAAGGGATGGATCTACGAATCTAGTTGCATACGTACTGAACGTACCGGATACCGGCATGTAGGTCGCCATTTCGCCAAGGCTGGTAACAAGGAAGTATACCATAATGCCAATGATGAAATAACCAAGCAATGCGCCGCCCGGACCCGCGTCATGAATCGCTCCGCCGCTCGCCAGGAATAACCCCGTCCCGATAGAACCTCCCAGGGAAATCATCGCCATATGCCTGGACTTTAGGCCTCTGCGTAATTTGTTCTCTTCTTTCACGAACTCATACTCCCCTTATCTACGTTTCCAATAATGTCCCATAAATAGCAGCGATATAAACGCAAAAAAAGCCGCCTCTCTTCGCAAAAACAAGAAAGACCGCTTCATCTTCCCCATTTCCAATATCAAGATAGCACAACATATTGCCGTTGATTACAAGCAATATG
The DNA here is from genome assembly GCF_004000805.1 of Paenibacillus glycanilyticus NBRC 16618. Classification (GTDB taxonomy): domain Bacteria; phylum Bacillota; class Bacilli; order Paenibacillales; family Paenibacillaceae; genus Pristimantibacillus; species Pristimantibacillus glycanilyticus. The sequence goes on along the minus strand of NZ_BILY01000005.1, from coordinate 102,705 downwards.
ACAGTTCCGTTCCTCTTCGGAAACGGCCCCAGCCTGCCACGGTCAGTATACCGGACGGCTTCGGCGATGCTGCCTTTCAATCGGGATCGGCGGTCTTACTGGACCTCCCCTGATCTACTCATCAACTACGCGACCTCTACCTCATCGAATTGGATGAGGATTTACTATTTAGTTGGACTGACATTGTCTTATAATAATGACCTCCTTCCAAGAAAGCAATGGATAAACGAACCAATTTCCCGCTTTGAACAAACGTTTAAGGTTTACGTGAGAGGAGTTGGCAGACCGTTTACATAATTTCACTTTACGATACCCAAACCTGCGAAAAAGGCAGCCTGGATTGGCTGCCTTTCGTTTCCCTTATCCTTTAAGAAGTTTTCCGTTAAACAAAATATTCAACGTGCGAACAAAGAGCACCAGCAATACGATGCTCAGCAAAGCGAGTACGATTACGGCAATCACGGTTAACGGCCATGCATCCGTATATAGCGCGTATTTTAAAGCCGCATTGCTAAGCGCCGCCATCGGGAAGCTTACCCCCCACCAAGAAGCGCCAAACGGTATCGTTTTTTTGAACACTTTAAAGAACAACACAAGGAATAAAAACAGACCGAAGTAAAACAAGACGGACGCAAAGGAATCAATCCGCTGCTCGAAATTCGTGTAGCCTAGAAATCCGACTTCGAAAGGCGCAATCATAATAATCATGGAAGGCGTTAAACCGGCCGGCAGCGGGGCTTGAAAGATCAGCCTGGATAGTATCAAGGTGAAGTAGACCAATGCCACAAACCCACCGATGGCAAGGGATAACAAGTTAATCTCGTGTGCCCAAGGAAATGGCATCTGCCCGCCGGCAACTGAAATATCCAAGGTTCCCACCACGGGAACCAGCAAGGCTGGAACCATATTTTCTGGGTTATAATTTCCTTTCAGCAAGCGCGCAACGAAAACTAAACTTAGAACTAATGCCAATACCGCCCCTATCACCCAGATCACTTGCCCAGCGGCTTGGCTGTAGCTTCCAATAACCGAGGAAAGCAGCAGAATGGCAATCGAAATCGTACCGAAGAAATTTCCCATTACGGGATGGAGAAATTCATTTTTTACTTTCTGCGGATACAAGACCCACTTTACCAAGTAGCTTATACCTAACACGATAAACATTGCTATGGCCAGAATCCCGCAAACGTCAGCGATTACAGTGGAGGTACCCAGTAGCTTGTTGGCTTCTCTCCAGGCAAGAGACAAACCCGATATCCCCATAACCGATGCAAATAGGTTAACGGGCAAAAACTGTATGGAACCAATGCTTCTCTGTTTCTCAACGGCAGTCATGGATTGCATGAAACGGACACCACTTTCTGTTTATTTAATGCGGAGTGTAATCTGCTGCGCCGATCTACGATCTCCTATTGGCCCATTTTATGAAAATCGCAATGATTGATCAATATCGTTGTTTCTATCGTAACGATAGATAAATTAAATGATCGGTATAAATCCTTTATGCACCGTCAATACTTGGAACACCTTTGCCAGGAAACGGAGAACACAACATGCAAGCAACCGAAAAAATTACGGGAAATCAGCTGGGCTTCTTAATCTTTACGTTCATCATCTCCACGAACTTATTAACCGTTCCTTCCTTTATGGTTATGTTTGGCAAGCAAGACGCATGGTTGTCTGCCCTAATCGCGCCTATTACGGGAGTTGTTTGCATCCTCGTGATGATTGAGCTCGCGAAACGATATCCGGGACAGACCATCACTCAATACAGTTCGAAGATTCTAGGTAATGGCTTAGGAAAGTTGGTAGCGGCCAACTACGCTTATTATTGGTTTGTATCTATTACTACTGTTACGATGCAGCACACGGGATTTATCAGCACGTTACTGCTTCCGACAAGCCCTACCCTTATCATTAGTCTAACGTTTCTCGTCATGTGCGGACTGGCCGCTCGCCTTGGCATAGAAGTTATCGCCAGAAGCACCGAATTCCTCACCTTATTACTTCTCGTTTTTTTCATACCGCTTTTAATTCTAACGCTAAGAGAAGCTAATTTTAACGAAATTAAGCCGATTCTAAGCGGTGGCATCTATCCGGTCCTTCAAGGAGCAGTCAACCCGGCAGGAGGATTTATGAATCAGCTCTTTATAATGGGATGGCTCCTTCCCTATTTAAATCAGCCTAAGGCTGCCCGCAAGGTTTCCTTTATAGCGCTCTCCGGCATCACTCTGCTCTCCGTAAGCATCGTATCTCTTACGATTATGATCTTTGGTCCGCTTACGAGCAAACTGACCTATTCCTTTTTGAGCGTTGTCCAATATATCGGAGTCGAAGGCTCTTTCGAGCGGCTGGAGGCAATTGCGGTTTCCACGTGGGTAATTGGTTGTTTCGTAAAGGTTTCGGTATCCATGTTTATTTTAAGCCTCTGCGTGAGCCAGTTATTTGGGCTGCGTACTTACCGAAGCTTGATTTATCCGCTTACGCTGCTATCTTTGGTCGGATCCGTCTGGATTTTCAAAAATAGCGCCGAGCTTCTCAATTATCTCGCTTTCACTTTTCCTTTGTTGGCTTTCATTAATCAAAGTCTGATCCCTATATTGCTGCTGTTGATTGACTCGATACGAAAAAAAGGAGCGCGCTCAATGGTTCAATAAACGCATACCGATTGGTTCAAGCCAGATTTGAAAAGCGAGGATAAAGCTCGGCACCTTTACATGAGCCATCAGCAAGGAGCCGATCAGCATGGAGACGCCCAAAATCCCCCCGCAAACGATGACTTCCCTTGTCTCTTCCTTTGCCCGCAAGGACTTAAAATGATAAATAAAGCAAACGATCACAAAAAGCACATAGACAATGATATGGGCAGTCAATGTTTAATCTCCTTCTCGCTTAATTGCAACGGAGGTCCAGCCATTCCGGCTCCGCCAATCGAAAGCTTCACGTCAACGGTGATGTCTGCTTCGGAAAACTTGCTGTCCCATTGCGTTTGAATAGCTTTCCATTCCTTCGGCTTATTCCGGTAAAGCTCCCGCCCTAATCCTATGGCATCCGCGGAAAAGCGCTTCTGAAGCTTCATAACCGCATCCTGAATTTGTTTTTCCGCTGCCTTCTCCAATGTTTGTTGTACCAGAATTAGATTTTGCGGTCGTGTAACATCCAGAGTCGAATTATTCTCGACAAGAGAACCTTTCGCTTGCAATAGGATCTTGAATTTTATTTTATCTTCTGTAATTTCCGATTTGATGGAGCGGTTGGCATGAGAAACAATTATTCCCACATTCCCTTTGCCATCCGGCAGCTCCGAATTGATTCTGCCATCCTCCATATGATCTCTCGCCCAATTTAATCCATCCGTCTCGTAACTATTCAACAGACCGACTAATTTCATGTTTTTAAACACGGCAGTCCCCGACAGCTTGAACACGCTGGTTTTACTTTTTCCGGTGCCTTCCGTATCCGTCTCTATAACCCCCATGATCGGATGAATCCCCTGACTGGAAGAAGCCATGAAGAAATCCCGCAAGGTTACGGCGATTTCGCTTTGCTCGATTTCCATTTCTTTAACTGCTTCCATTGGCACTTGGTCAAAAGGATACTGCGCTTCCAGAACCTGTCTTGCTTCTCCTCCTTTTACAGCCATAATGTACGTTCTCAGACGTTGGCGCGGATCATGCGCGAATACGTCAAGGACATCGTTAATCCCTTGCCGACCCAGCGATTCGCCAATAAATATCACGCTGCGGTGAGAGGTGAACAGCCTTCGCGAGCTCTTCTTTTGTATCTTCACAAACGCATCGCTGACATTTTTTCCAGTGGCAGACAAGACAAAGAACTTTTTGGGCTGCTCGCCAATTCCCCCGGACTGTGAAGCGGAGGGGATCGCAAATTGCAGAGTCAGCAGACTTTCCCCGTTCTCCGTCAAATCAAACGCAGTCCCCGTTATAAAAGCAAGATCGTTGATTTCCGTACGGTCCCAACAACCGCTAGTTAGAAGGATGGGCAAGATCAAGCAAATTCGCAGCAATCGTTTCATGTCGGATCCTTTCTCTTTCTTCGCGACTTGCTAGCAGCTACTTGCGCTTATTACGCTCGGGACTTGGCTTTTGTCCGGCTGGTTCTCGAACCGGATTGCTCATTCCTGTCGCCTGAGGCCTGATTCTTCTCGCCCAGATCGGTGCTCGAGTAAGGATATCCTTCAGATTGGTCATCGTTATCGGACCAAGCGGCGTCATATACGGAACGCCAAACGAACGGAGCGAGGCGACATGCAATACGATGCATAGAAATCCGAGCACAATCCCGTAAAGACCAAGCGTTCCCGCTAAAAACAAGATCGGAAATCGCAGCAGCCGGATACCGCTCGAGAAATGAAAACGAGGGATGGCAAACGTGGCGATACCCGTAATGGACACGATAATAACGACAGGAGCGGATATAATCCCCGCCTGCACGGCAGCCTGTCCGATAACTAATGCTCCTACGATACTGAGCGCTTGTCCAATCTGCTTGGGCATACGAATGCCCGCTTCCAGCAGCGCTTCAAATACAATCTCCATGGAGAGCGCCTCGAACATGGCTGGGAAAGGCACGGCCTCCCTGGAGGACGCAATACTCAGCACCAAATTTGTCGGAATCATTTCTTGATGAAAGGTTGTTATCGCCACGTATAAGGAAGGAGCAAAGATAGCGATGAAAATGAACAAGAAGCGAATCCAGCGGACAAAGGTTGCAATTGGCCATCGAATGTAATAATCCTCGCTTGCTTGGAGTCCTGTCCAGAATGTCATGGGAACGATTAATACAAATGGGGTGTTATCCACAAGTATGGCTGCTTTTCCTTCCAGAAGCTCGGCAACAACGACGTCCGGGCGTTCCGTGCTATGGACTTGCGGGAAAGGCGAGTACGGCAAATCCTCGATAAATTCTTCAATGTAACCGGAATCGAGAACGCCGTCTATCTGAATTCGGGTTACCCTGCTGCGAACTTCTTCAATGAGCGAATCCTCGGCAATTCCAACGATATAGGTTATGACAACTTGCGTTTGCGTTAATTCACCGATTACGACGGACTCCATCTTTAGCCTTGCCGTTTTCAGTCTACCCCGTATCAAGCCGATGTTCGTTGCTATATTTTCAATAAATCCATCCCTAGGACCGCGGATAACCTGCTCCGAGGATGGCTCTTCGAGACTGCGATGTTTGACTCCGTTTGCCTTGACCAGCAAGGCCTGGCTGTCCGAATCCGTTAAAACGGCCGCGTAACCGTCCAATAGTTGACGAACAATCTCCTTCACATCAGAAGACAGCTTTGTCATTCCCGCGGAGATGATCGATTTTCCCAGAGCCTCAGCTCCGGAAGAATTACGACCTTGCTCTTGCTCAATATCGCTCTCGAACAAAGCTTTCAGGATATGATCGTCAATCAGCTGTTCGTCGGCAAGACTCGCGAGATAGATAACAAGAGATTCTTGTCCGGAGTAACATACTTTGCGGAAAACCATATCGGAGCAGTTCTTGAATATGGCTTGGAACATCGCCTCGTTTTGATCCAAAGCAGAGGACAGATCGACATACTCGATATCCTCCGGAGATCCTTCAGCTATGAATGGATGCTTTGGTCTAGCCTTCATCCATTTCTTGAACCGTTTCACTCCAATGCCCCCTTCGCAGAACCTTCGTTTCGTTTTATCTTTCCAATTATTGCCTCATTTTATTCGAAGAAAAAGACAAGAAACCATAAAGCACTACTTCCAGATAGAATTAATCATTATTTCGTTGAACAACAAAAAACCGCCCCTGAACAAGGACGGTTCGATATAAATAGATTAGAAGGAAGGCTGCTGATCCCGGAACGCCTGCTTCACTTGGATTAAGGACGCCACATTACGCGTGGTAATGGAGTGCACGCCCCATTCGGCGTATTGGCGCATGAGCGCTTCATCCTCAACGGTCCATGCGTATACCGGCATGCCAAGTCCCGCGGCATACTCCACAAACTCCTGCCGCAAGATTCCGTGATAAATATTCACTCCGGTGCAGGAAGCTTCGCGGGCATCCGCGCAGGTTTGAATCATTGCTTCCCGGTAAGGCAGGGTCTTAAACAATTCGACGTTGGTGTTAAGCAGCTTGCTCATTTCCGGCTGCAGCCGCTGCGCGAGAAGCGCCCGCTCCCGCTCGCAGCCGGAGAAGAAAGCTTGCTGCGACAGGCCGAATTTGCGGACCAGCGCCGCAACGGGCTCGATCGCCGCATCAACCTTCAAGTCCAAATTCACGATTTTACCGGAAGCTTGTACGAGGGGCAGAATATCTTCCAGCTTAAGGAGCGGCGGCACGGTACCTTTCTCCGACTCGGCATGCCATTCGGTCAGCTCCGCGTAACTTCTGTCCGCTATATTCACATTAAACCGTTCAACGGTAAGCCATTCTTCATCATGCGCCAGCACGGGAATCCCGTCCCTGGTCACCCGGATATCCTCTTCCACCACGTCGGCGCCAAGCTCAAGCCCGATTTGGACCGATCGAAGCGTATGCGCTTCCGTGTTCATGCTGCCTGCATGAGCCGTAATCAGCGGAAAGCTTTGCGTCATTCCCGTCACACTCCTAATAACCGTCTTTCGTTCATCATAAGCTTATTCGGATTCCGCGTAAATCGCATTCGTAAAAGCAATCATCGTACGCATACCCCGTACGTTTCCTTTTAGCTCTGCCCGAACCCATTTTAATCCCTTACCGGTAATGACGAAGCGATATTGCTCCTGCTCCGGACTCGCCGGCTGCTCGCCAATAACGCCGAGGTTGCTCATCAGCGTGATCGAATATCGAGCTTCGGGAAATGCCCAATGGCCTGCCCTAACCTGAAAATCAATGTTCACGAGAGCTTCGTAGCTAAGGCTTCGCTCCTGCACCGGTACGTTGTCGCCGATCGTATAAACGATCTTGCCGGAATGCAGCTCCAGCGTCACTAACGGTCCCATGGTCACCGAAGCTCTCCCTGCGGCAAGCGCGCGTACGGCTTGTTCCGTTAAGCTGCCTTCGGTTTCGTCGAGCTGCAAATACGTCACCGGCAAGGGTTCATCCGTCAGTTCCTGCGCATGCCAATCGCGTCCTGAAGTTGCCGCAATCCGGAATCCGTCGTTCAACCTCTCGGTCCATAGACGAAACGCGCGGGCATTGTCCGTCTTAATCGACGGGAACGTACCCGACCATACCTCGATATAATCCAGCTGGTTCCAGTCTCGAATTTCAAACTCCCAGAAGCAGCCCGTGCACATCGGATTACCGATGCGATAAGGATGCGCCATGCCGGCAATCCCGCCAAACGCATGAACCTGTTCGATCCCCTCGTGAATATCGCCAGGACCTGCGGGACGCCAGTCCACAAATTCCGTTAGACCAATCGTCACCATATGTCCGTAGAACGTCGTCCATTCCATGCCTGAAATAATGGTCAAGCCGGTCTCCTGCTCCACACTTTCCCTATCCTTCAAGCCCGTCATCGTATTATGGTCGGTCAGCGCCACTGAGTCAAAGCCAAGCGCCTTTGCTCCTTGCGCAAGCTCCAGCAAAGATTGCCTGCCGTCGCTGTGGTTCGTATGACTGTGCAGCTCGCATGCCATCCAGCGCATTCTATTAAGCCTCCTCATGATGAATTCGCAGGCGGTATCGGCAATGATCCGTTACAATTTCATGAAGACTTAACGTAACGCGCCACAGCCCTTCGCTCAATTCGCCGCTGACGAAACCCGGAGAAGCATCCTCGCCTGCGATTAACAGCAACTGCTCCGGATCATGCCGATGACCGGCTCCGCGGTGCCGCTTGGGGTCGTCGACCGAAACGGTAATCAGGTTTTTAAGAGGAAGAAACGATTCCCACTTTTCCAATAATCGAGCGCGCTGCGCCTGCTCCGTATACTTGTTGATGCCGGCCGCGATTAACGGATGAGCTTGCTCGCGGTCCTCGAGATTTTTAGGCTCGTAAGAGAAGCCGATCCAAAGCTTGCCTCCCTGCCGATCCAGATGAAAGCTGTAGGCAATATGCGTTTTGGAGCATACCGGAGTCACCTGTCCCTCCGCTTCCAGAACAAGACGTTTCATTATGAACGCGCCCCCTCTTCCTTAATCATGCTGCGAATGTAGAAGTAGCCCATAAACGAGCAGAGCAGGAAGGTGAAGAATGCGAGTGCGGAAGCCTGCTCTTTTTCCTGAAACACGCCGAATATTTGCTCCATGGACACGCCAAGCATTTGCGGTGCATTAGGTCCAAGCAGGAACGGCGCGGTGAACGAACCGATTACGCCCATAAAGACGAAGGTTACCGCCACAAGCAGCGTTTTGTAAGTGAGCGGCACGATAAAACGGATGAAAATGCGAAGCTTCCCCGCACCTACGTCTTTCGCGCTTTCCATCACCGAGTCCGGAATTCCCGCCAAGGCAGAGCCAAGCAGCATCGTTGTGAACGGAATGTTGAACCACAAATTAGCGATAATAATGCCTTTCATATCGAAAATAAGGAGCGGAATTCCGCTTCCGCCAAACAACAGCACCCACCGGGCTACCCAGCCGTGGTTGCCTAACAGCTGAATCAAGCCGTACGTCGCAATGACCGACGGAATAAACATCGGGATCATGTACATATTCCGAATCCACTTGACTAACTTGCCTTTGTTGAAACGCATGTAAGCTGCCAGCGCATAACTAACGATCAGCACGATGACGACCGATATAACCGTTACTTCCAGCGAAAATACGATATTGGAGCGCATCAGCTTGTCGGTGAACAAGAACTTGTAATTCGACAGGTCCATGCCGCCCTCTTTGTTGGTCAAGCTTTCTTTGAACGAGACCGCGATTGGGATGACGACCGTGAGGAACAGCAGCAGAAAAGAGGGGATGACCAGAAGCAATCCCAGTATCCCCATTTTCACTTGTTTGTTCATCATTGCGCCGCTACGTCGCTTTGCCAGCGTTTGTTGATTTCATTGCCCAAATCGCCGATGTTGAAGGTCCGGAAGCCTTCAGCCACGCCTTTGAAGGAATCCTGAATGTCCTGCGGCATGTTCGATAGCTGGATGCCAGGGAACCCGTGCATCTTGGTCACCACAACCGCTTGCGCTTCCGGCGACAAGACGAAGTTCAGAAACTCGTTAACCGCGTCTTTCTTTTCGGACAGCTTCGGTACCATCAAGTAGGTCGGGCCGCCGTTGAAGCCCGGGGTAATTTGCGCGATATTCGTCGAAGCCGGAAGCTGGCCGTTACCGATTTGCTCAAGCGCCATGTCCGACCATGCCGGGATCATGTCTACTTCGCCGCTGATGAGCAGATCCAGCGTGCCTTGGTTTTTCTTCGGATAAATGCCTTTACCGTAAACGTATTTGCCGAGGTCCTTCAGCGTATCGAATCCTTTGTCCCATTCCTTCTCAATGCTTGGGTCGGAATTATGAATCGCATCCTCTGGAAGCTTGTCGTACAGCGTTGTCGTCACAAACGAGCTGCCAGCTCCGCCCGTGGAAGGATCGTTGTAAGCGAAGCGTTCCGGATTCGCTTTAATCCAAGCGAACAACTCATCGAGCGTCTTCGGAGGCGTTGGCACCTTCTCGCTGTTGTATGCGAGCACCACGGCGGACGAACGATACGGAATTGCCAGGTTGGATACGTCCTTCATCGTATTCGCGTCAACGGAAGCAAGGTTGCCGATTTTAGCCGGATCAAGCGTTTCCCACAGATCGTCCTTTTGCCCTTGGGTTACGTTGCTTAGCCCGTCCTCGTACAGATCGATTCCGCCGGAGCCTTTGCCTGCCTGCTTCGCAGCAAGAATGCGGTCATACGTCGGCTGCGCGCCTGTGCCGGATGGAATATACACCTCTTTAACCTTAATGTTCGGATGATCCTTTTCGAACATCGGTATAATCGTATCCCATAGATTTTTTACGTTCTCGGAGCCTGTAAAGTAAAAGCTGAATTCGACTTGCTGGGCAGACGGATCCGCCGAGGCCGTATTCGTCGCTCCGGCGTTTGTTCCGCCGGCATTGGCAGTATCCGAATTATTGGAGTTCCCGCAACCCGCGAGAAGAGCAGCGGTAACGGTTGTTACAGTCAGTAAAGTAAGGGTGGATTTTTTGCTTAACATGCTTATTTGCCTCCTTGGCATTGAGGAATTTTTGTTCTCGTTCGAGATGCGATTTGCTTAAACTTCCGGATACGTAATGACTTTCTTGAAGCTGATGTAAACCTGGTCGCCTGAATTTAGCTCCTTCACGGCATCCCGCGGCTGAAACGCCCGAATGACGCCATATTCCGGTAATTGGATCGATACTTCGGCATAATGGCCTAGAACCATAATCTGCTTGACGATACCGGGCAAACCATCTTGGCCATGACTTGACAGCATGACATCTTCAGGCCGGATTGCCAGCCACACCGCGCCGGACAACGATTTCGAATTTGGAAACCTCAGCTTTCCTACCATTACTTGACCTTCCGAAACCACCCCTTTCAAAAAGTTCATTTTGCCGATAAATTGGGCGACATACAGCGTGTTCGGATGATCGTAAATTTCTTGCGGTGATGCGATTTGCTCAATGTTGCCGTGATTCATAACGACGATCCGGTCGGAAATCGACAGCGCTTCTTCCTGATCATGCGTAACGAATACCATCGTAAGGCCCGTCTCCGCCTGAATCTCCCGCAGCTCTTCACGCATCTCATGCCGAAGCTTCGCGTCCAGCGCCGAGAAAGGCTCATCTAGCAATAGAACGGCGGGTTTCAAAAGCAGCGATCTGGCAAGAGCAATACGCTGCTGCTGACCGCCCGAAAGCTGGCCCGGGAATTTGTTTTCGGCATCCGGCAAACGTACGAGCTTCAACACTTCCGTAACTTGTTTGCGGATATCGGCTTTTTTCACCTTGCGTATTTTAAGACCAAATGCCAGGTTATCGAACACGGTCATATGCGGCCATAGATTGTAGCCTTGGAATACCATTGAGGTCGGACGTTTCTCCGGCGGTGATTTAAGCACGCTCTCCCCTTCGATGAGAATATCGCCGGAATCCGGCTCTAGAAATCCGCCGATGCTGCGCAGCACCGTCGTTTTGCCGCAGCCGGAAGGACCAAGCAGCGTAACGAGCTCACCTTTATGCACATCAAGCGAGATCGAAGTAACCCCTTCGCCGGTGCGGTATCGTTTCGAAAGCTGCTGCACGGATAGCTGGATTTCCCGGCTGTCCCGAACCTGGTGATTTTCTTGCCTGCCCTGCTTACCTTGAATGCCTTGATTTTCTTGAACACCTTGAATGCCTTGAACCATACCCGTAATAGCCTCCCTTGTCTTGCGATAATTGCCTTGTTACTTCAATGTGAACCCGCTGGACATGACATCCGCGCTAACGAAACGTTTGGCTGCGAGCAGCAGAATAATCGTTGGTGCCGTCAAAATGATGGAAAACACCGCGCCAGCAAAAGCGGGATAATCGCTGATAATCGAATACATGACGATCGGCATCGTTTTGTAATTCGGGATGCCAACCAGGAACGTGCCCTGCGCTTCGTCAAGCGAGTTAAGGAAAGTGAAGATGGAAGCGACGATGATGCCTGGCAGTGCCATCGGCAAGGTGATTTTAAGAAATACGCGGAACGGACCCGCTCCCACGTCTCTAGCCGATTCCTCCTGTGCTTGATGCACATTCCGGAAAGCGGCCGTCGGAATCCAAGTCATAAACATAAGCACGTTGATCATATGGATCAAGACAACGCCAAGCAGCGTATTCATGAGTCCAAGCTTGTAGAAAAGCACCGCGATCGAGACATACAGCCCCATCTTAGGGAACGCATGGGTCAGCAGAAATGAGAACAGGAAGAATCGGCTGAACGGAAACCGGATGCGGGCGAACGCATAGGCTGCCGGGATGCACAATACAATTGACAACCCGGTTACAATCGCCGCGATCATAAAGGACAAGCCGATTGACTGTGGGATGTCCTCCTGCTTGAAGACGAAAGCCCACCATTTCATAGACCACTCCGTTGGCATAACGTCCGGATAACTCCATTTTCCGGTGAAAGCTAGAATAGCCAAGTTCAGAAGCGGTCCTAAAAAGAAGATGACAAAGATGACAAGCACGATAAATTCAATGATTTTCCTTGTTCCAAGTGCCTTGAAATACCAGCGCATGAAGAGTTATCGCTCCTTTCGGTATGGATCTATAGTGATCTGGTAGACTGTCTGACGATCAGCCGGGGCACCAGTTGGTTGGGATGCGCAACATTCTGTTCCTGACGGATCAATTGATCGAGGAGCCGAACGGATTGCGTGCCCATATCCCCGGTATCCACCTTGACCGTCGTCAAGGATGGCGAGAACATTGCCGCGAAATCAACGTCATCGAATCCTACCACCGACATTTGCTCGGGAATCCGGACCGATTGCTCCAGCAAAAATTTCATAACGCCCATGGCAAGCATGTCATTGGTGGCGAAGAGCGCCGTATACCCACCCTCCCGGAATTGCTCCCACTCCCGGCTCATAATCTCGTATCCTTCTGCAAAGGTCGAAGTAGCCGCTGATTGGATTGCCGCATCGGCTTCTTGGATACCAGCCTGCCTGATAGAAGTCATAAATCCCTTTAGGCGCAAATGATGACTACGATGACTTTGCGGCCCCGCGACAACAAATATTCGCTCATGCCCGGTCTGCGTCAAGAACTCGGCGACCATTCTGCCGCCTTCCTCATCCTGATTGACGATATGGATAACGCCATCCACATCCGTCGAACCGTTCACCATAACGAATGGGATGCCGAAGCTCGTTATGTGATCAATCACGTTCTGTTGTAGCCGGCTGATGAGAATAAGCCCGTCCACCCGCTTCTCGATCATGAAGTCGGCCGAACGATACGACATATCGTGATCCGTTGTAACGAATATCGAATAATTCAACCGTGCCGCTTCCAACAAGACGGCATCGACGATTTTCCCGTAGAAGGGATGCGAGGCAATCGGAAGTTCACTTCTATATAAGAGCACCCCGATGTTATGTGTTCTTTGCGATACCATAGCCCTAGCGACCGCATTGGGTTTATATTGCAATTCCTCGACTAACCCAAGAACCTTATCGCGCGCTTCCGGACTGGAATATCCATTCCCGGAAATAATCCGCGAAACGGTAGATTTGGATACCCCGGCGCGCCGGGCGATTTCTTTGATGGTCGGATTGTCCACGGTGCACTCCCTTTCATAGCTGTGAGACCGTTCCCATATGGGATCGTTCCCATACGTATAGATTAAAGAGCGGATGTTTCTTCTGCGTTAAACCGAGCCTAAGGAATTGTAAATCCAGCGCTAAAAAGTTCCAGAAAAATGGAAAACCACCGAATCATGTCATGATTTCGGTGGTTTTGTGTAAAATGTAAATTTATCAACAAGCCAAATGTCCATCCCTTGGACAAATCGTTTTAAATTTTCGTAGCTTGATAAACAAACTTCTGATTGCTGTTTGAAGGTTTTGTTCCATCCACAAAATCAGTGCAAACCGTTACGTCAGAGAAACCAATACCCTCTAGAATCAATTTGAACTCTTCTACCCCATACCAGCGCATGGCAAAACGTTGTAATTCCGTTTGGATCAATACCCCTTTTCGCCACTTTTCATATTTCAAATAGCTGACACGGTATTGATTGAAGAACAAATCAACTTCCACATTCTTGCCTTCCATCGTAATGAGATCACCATTTGGCAAGTGATAAGTTGCCGTACCGTCCCATCGCCCTAATTCCGAACTGTTGTAATTGTTGTCAGGCAAAAACAGATCAAGGATCAACCTTCCGCCGGGTTCCAAATGTTCATATAGCCGTTTTAATACCTGTATCGACTCCTCCCGTTGTTCAATCAACAAAAACGAGCCCCCAGGTATAATGATCGCTTCATATTTATGCGGCAAAGAAAGCTCCTGCAAATTTGCTTGATACAAGTCCGGAGCTAATCCACGTGCTTCGCAGCGATAACGGCAAGAAGCAAGCATTTGCGCGGAATAATCAACCCCGTCGACGATTAATCCTGATTCAAGGAGAGGAATGATCACTCGTCCAGAGCCTACCATGGCCTCTAGAATACGTCCTTTGCAGTGCTTAAGTTTTTCGCGATAATACTCTATATCTCCGCTGAAGGATTGCCCGACTTTTTTAGTAAGGTCATAGACCTCTGTGCAAAGTTCACCATAATAACTGAAAGACATATGTGCTTTTCCTCCGAAGATATGGATTTTTCAAAAACAAGTGCATCATCAATAACATATTAGTCGGGAGGAAAATTCTGGACAATGGATTTTTTTCTTTTAACTCAACTGTCCATATAACCTTCGTATATTTTTCTGGCCAACTCGTCAACTTCACAGAGTTTTTCGTTTTCAGTAGGGGCTATAGCTATTCTTAGTAAATCTGGAGCGATTGCTTTTTTTACTTCAGACGATAAATGCGGTATAAGAAATTGAATACATGCAAACTGCCAAGTATCATCACCACTGTTAAGTATCATTCTTATTGGAGGAATGATGTCCTCTGGTTTAAAACCAGCTAAAATGATGCAAAGTTCTTCTGCAATAGGCCAGTTAATGTCTTGTATCCACTCAAACAGCTCACCGATTATCGGCTTCAGATTGATTATTAACGGATCAATTGCTTTTAACTTTACTATGGCTTCCTCGTCGAATTTATCTTTTGGTACCAGTTCATTTATGGAGTACACGTTTCCACTCCTCTATCCGATTTCTCTATAGATGATTTCTACTGCTGTTTTATTATAAGGAACTTAAAAACCAAGCAGCTTAAAAATAAAAGGCTCCTTAATGTCCTCCGCTTTATAGCAGTTTTTAAAATTTTCTTTAAGCAAAAGACTTCGACATGCAGCTCCTGACTCTTCATATATATCCGTACTTACATTTAGATCAATATTCCTGTATTCATTATATTTAGGGCTTTCGTTTTTTATAGACAGGATGTCTGATGCTTTCCAAGACATCGAAAAATCATTCTTATGATTACTCGAATATACCTTTTTCTTCTCGCCGGTCTGGGTTTGTTCAACCTCAACGATATACATTACTCCGCCAGCTGCACCGCCATAATTTAAATAATACGAGCTAGCTTCATATTTACCATCCGGTGATTCTATTGGACCCAGAAATAATGTTGCGTATATCTTTTTTTCATGCAGTCCCTCCGTCAACAAACAGTTCGAAGTACGCGCCAAAGTGATTGGTTTCCTTCTTTACCCCTTACCACCTTGCTATCGATAGTGACATACTATAATTTCAACTTCCGTATCTTCAAAAACTTGCGTTATAATTTCTCTTACTTTTCCCCATTGAAGCTTATCAAGCCCGCATCCTATCTGCGGCATAGCAAGCTTGGTTATTCCTTCAGCTAAGCACAGCTCTTTCATTGATACAACAGCCTGGGTAAGAGATTCGTATGTGGGTTTATGCCAGTATTTCGATTTGGTAATTAGATTCAAAGCTCCTCCCACTCTATAGCATTTCCCTATTTCTAATGGACTCTTGTTTGCCATATCTAGAAGAAATTTAAGCTTAAACCGTTTTCTGAACTCAACTGCAATTCCTGCACCCATTTTTGCATCCGCAGAAATGCAATGCGCTAAGTAATAATCCTCCGTCATAGTGAACAGGTCTTTCTTTATTTCTTTAAAATCCACAATATGCCTTCTTCCTTAAAATGAATTCAACTCGGAAACTCAATCATAAACCTCTGGCTTATTTCCCAATCCATGTTACCACATATTGGAACAACACTTAGTTTGATTTCAATAAAAATGGCAGCTGATCCTCTGATGTGATGATTAACTGCCATTTCCACTCTATTTCCTAGCTTTTCAAGTACCTAGCTGCTTCTTTAATACGAGCAGTTGCTTATACTCTTCATCAAGCTGCGCATACCGGATGTCGGTTGGCTTCAGCATGCTTAATTCCGCAAGTACAAAAACGATTCGATTCGCAATAACCAGCTTTTCCTCTTCCAATTGCTGTTCGTTCTTGTCTCCTGAAGCAAGGATACTCAATGTCCGCTCGCGAAACGCTTCGTAGCCGGATTCAATCCGCTTTATATTGCCATCTTCAAAAACAAGCAGCTTCGTGCAGATTTTATCCATCAGATATCTGTCATGCGAGACTACGATAAGAGTTCCGCGATACTCCGATAATGTCTCTTCAAGCTGCTCGCGGCTTGCCAGATCGAGATGGTTCGTTGGCTCATCCAATATGAGCAAATCTTGCTCGCGCATCATTAGCAGCGACAGCTTGATCCGCGTGCGTTCACCAAGACTTAGCTGAGCGATCGGCTTTTCCAGCATTGACGCATCAAACCCCATATTGGCCAGCAAGGTCCGTGCTTTCCCAATATCGCTCCGGATTTCATGGCTCTCCTGCAAAAGCTCGAGAACGGTTTGCTGCTGATTAAGATCCGATACATCCTGCGTTAAATACGCGACCTTTGCAGTTGGACTAATCCATAGCTGACCGGAGTCTACCGATTTATTGCCTAACAGCATCTGAATAAGCGTCGTTTTCCCGCAGCCGTTAGGACCAAGCAAACCGATTTTCTCCCCGCGTTGCAAATAAAAGGAGCTATCTTTAAACAAGGAGCGCCTGCCATACGACTTGCTAATCTGCTGTGCTTCCACGATTCGCCGGCCGCGTTTGTCTGGGTGATCCCAGCCGAAGAATACCTTTGCTTCCTCATTAGGCTTCTTCACGCCTTCTATCTCAATCTTTTCCAGGCGATGAATGCGGGATTTGATTTGCTTATCCATGCTTTTGGCTTTACTGCGATAGAATTCCTTCACGCCTGCACGCATCTCAGCCATTTTCCCAACTTTACCGGCTTCGCGATGCGCTTTCTCGGACCAGCTTTTCAACCGCTTGATTTCCGCTTCAATCTTCTGCTCGTATTTCTGCTGTTCTTCATACTGATGCAGTTGACTCTGAAAACGGCGGGACTTTTCCTCCCGATAGAACGTGTAATTGCCAGGGAATGACGTAGAGACGCCATCTTGCAGCTCGATAATCCGGTCCACCGTTTGATCGAGAAAATAACGGTCATGCGATATTACAATTGTTGTGCCGTTATACCGTCGTAGCTCTTGAACGAGACAATCGACGCCTTCAAAATCCAAATGATTCGTCGGTTCGTCGAGCAGCAGAATATCCGGTTTGGAGGACAAAATATGGGCAATCGCCAATTTCGTCTTCTCTCCCCCGCTTAATCCCGCTAAACGCGCTCCGTCCCACTCTTTCACCTTTTGCAAGCCGAAATGGCTCGTAGTCTTTAGAAACTGCTCGGTTTCATGGGACTCATCGGAATGGTCCATCATGTTGCTGAAGGTATTAACGGTATACGAAGTCGATTGCAGCAAATAACCGATTCGAAGTTGATCCTTGTGGAAAGTGATCTTACCGTTGTCAGGTAGAATCGTACCAAATATCAGATTGGCGAGCGTTGTTTTGCCTGCCCCGTTCATCCCGACCAAGCCAATCCGCTCTCGGGATGCCAGATCGGCGTCTACGTTCACGAGCACATTCGTGTCGCCAAAGCTTTTTGTAATTCCACGTAAGGTTAATATTGTCATTCCAATCACCGCTTCTAGTTTAGTTGAACAACTGACAAGGGGTTATGATTGTCGAAGACAAAAAAACCGCAGGGCGCGCCTGCGGCTAAGGATATGCGGATATAGAAATAGCGTGAAAACACCCTAAATAGACGCCAATAAATGGCATTCACCAAGGTGGTAGGAGTCCTCTCCAATAGACACACGTATCCTAATCCGCTCCGCGCATAGGCTGAGCTCTTATCGCTTATCGTCATTTTCGAAAATCATGATCGACAGGAAATTAGGTCCACATGATGTCTAATTAGATACCTCCAATAACTTTCAAGTTAACCCATTATAGCATGATAACCTCTCACTCGCATGCCTTTATTTGGAAAATAAAAAAAAGGGTCCTGAATCCGACATGGGATTATGAAAAGCAATATGCAATTATGGAATGGTCGTTTCAAAAAATGCAAGGTCAATCTTTAGATCTTGAAGCTGTTTTAGGTGAACTTCGGATATATGCTCCAAGAGTTTGAGACCTTTGTCCGTTAGAGAAATTAGAGTACTTCTCGCATCATCCGGATTTCGCCGGCGCTTTATAAGTCCGGACTTCTGGCAGCGGGATACTAATCCGACGCAAGCATGATGCGTTATTTGCAATTTCTCTGCCGCCTCCGAAATAGTCGCATAATCACGACCTGGATAACCTTGTATGGCTAGAAGCAGTTGGTGTTGCTGAGGAGTTAAACCCACTTCCTTTGCAACGCTTTCACTAAACTGCATAAATACCCGTAACTTGTATCTGAAGCTAGCCAATCGCTCGTACAAGGATTTTGTAACAACCGGATTTGACATTAATACATGCTCCTCTACATATTTATATCGTAATACGATACATTTTCTAAAAGGATAAGCCTGTAGCCAATGAAGGCATTTGGATTCCATTTTAGATTGGGGATGAGTTTATGAAAGCAATGGAAATTATCAAATCCATTTCCATCGGAATATTGATTGCTGTATTTGCTCTTGGTCTTTTACCATTCTTAGTCGTATTTAGTTTAGCAGATATGTACGGTATCACGGAGAATTACGAATGGCTGGAGACATCGTCACTATTGTTCATGTTTCCGAGAAAGAAAAAAGAGGAGGAAGAATAGTTGTTAAGCCTTATTTAAAGAAAGCCTTCTCTCTATATATAATATGCCTGACGTTATTTCAGTAATATAGATTTATAAGGCGCATACGCCACCAGCCTTGGTATTGGTAGTTTTTACATCTTAATCTACATTCCCGTCTTTGTTAAAGTGGATAGGACATGTGAAGACGAAGACAGGAGCTTACTTAAATATGAACCTTCTTTCCAAAGCCATTATCGGTTTGCTTGGAGCAACAACGATTGCGGGCGCGATTTATGGCTATAAAGAACATCAGCACTCTAGGCAATGGGAACAGCAACAGTATCGTAACATCTTGTATTTGGTTCAAATGCAATCCATGTACTTGAACGGTTTTGACTATTCACTTGCGGAAGCACTTGCAGCCAACTCTCCTGGCAAGCGTCAAGAGGCAATCGATGAAGCCATTCAGGACTCAGACCTCATCAAAAGCGTACTTACCAACGGATCTGCAATGATCAACTTCCAAGGGTTATATTGGCCAGCCTACGAATCATTTGCAATCGATAGCAGTCGATACCTGCCCTATCCTGCCAGCGAGAAAGGACCGGCGCTCCTTTCGGATCAATTGGAACAAATTAGTCGGATGCGTAAATATGCCCGCACTGCGATGCCTTACATAGATCGAATGAAAGCAAATGGCATCTCTCTCGCCGAAATTCAACGTATCTCGTTAGAGATGGAGACGGCACTCAGCCAACTCAATGGGATTTCAATTTACGGCAATAAAGATTTCAATGACTTCCAGTACAATCTGAATCCTTACACGCCGTCGAAGAAAGGGACTGTGTTTGCAGGCGAGCCTATCTATAAAGCAACGGAACTGGCGGCTAAAGCCAAAATCTTCATGGGCGATAGCTGGAACAAGGGCCCCGGCAAACAATTCGTTCATATGATCTCAGGCGGTAGCAGCCCCGATTTAGGAGAGGTCATGGACTTTACATTATCGGATGCCAACGGAAAAAGGACTAGCCCGTATATCGTTACGCTAAGCAAAAGCGGACACGTCATTCGGGTGACGCGCAGCGACATGCAGAAAGAAATTTCTCAGCAGACGGTAGACATGAAACAAGCCGTTGCGCTCGCAGACGAATGGATGAAACGTTGGTCCGATGACCACCTGACCCTCATAACGAAAGAGAAATCGACTACCTCGATTCAACTCGTGTATATTCCAGTCCGAGAGCAAGTCCCTATTACGCAAATGAAGGTTGTATGGAAATTCGATGCGCAAACGGGCGATCTGATGAATTTTGATGCATCCAACTATTTTAAAGATTACAATAAAAGTTTTCCTCTTCATCCCAAGCTTACAGCGGAGCAAGCTGCCGCGGCAATCAGTCCGAACTTGCGAGTGACCGGCTCGCCTATACTCGAAATTCACGAGAGCAAGCTCGTGTATAAAATACCCGTGTCTGGCGTAGAGGGCATTGCGCTTGTATACATCAATTCACTTACTGGCGGCACGGAAAATATCGCTTATACTCCGTAAATCAATCATTCATAAAACTGTAGTCTATTCTCAATCAACATTATAAACACCTCTGTGCGCCAACCGGAATAAGCTTAACGATAGGCATCTATCCCATATGCGCTTATATCACAGGATAGGCGCACAAAGGAGTGTTCAGGTTGGTTGAAAAGGCATCTCACTATTTTGCCCGCGGCAATACGGCACACGGAGCTCATATTCTGTACAAATCAGCTTTCCAAGGGCTTGATCGAATTCTCGTCCTAATGGGTCCCCGTGGTACAGGTAAATCCACAATCATTCGTAAATTAGCCGATAGTCTGTTGGACAGCGGGCAGCAGGTGCAATGCTTTCATTCCCCGCTTCGACCTGATGAGCTGGACGGTATTATTGCAACCGAATTAAAGGTTGGCATTGTTGACGGGCAAGCTTGCGACTGGAACATAGAGGGCGGAGCAGGTGCAGTGATTGAGATCGATTTCGGCGTGGCACTCGATAGCAGAAATTTTTCCATGAATGCTATTGGTATAATCGAAGAGCTTAAAGAAAAGCTTAGCGCTGCTTATTCCAAAGCCTATGAATCTTTTGCAATCGCCCTGCGAATTCATGATGAATGGGAAAAATTTTATATCGAAAGCATGGAATTCGATAAGGCGGATGAAGTCACGCAGGAATTGATTGAGGAATTGTACGCTGGTCATGAAATCGGAACGCCAACCATTGGACGCCATTTGTTTTTCGGCGCAGCGACTCCGAAGGGTGCTTTTGATTTTATTCAAAGCTTGACGGCTCCATTAAACAGGAGAATCTTTATCAAGGGAAGACCGGGTTCCGGTAAATCCACGCTTCTGAAAAAACTTGCGGCAACGGCCGAGAAGAATGGCATCGAAGTTCAACTGTTTCATTGCGGTTTTGATCCAAACAGTCTGGATATGCTGATCTTCCCGAAACTTAGCACAGCTATATTCGACAGTACCGCTCCTCATGAATACTTTCCGGACCGGGACGGGGATGAGATCTTGGATATGTATGAACGTACGATGATCCCAGGAACGGATGAAACGTATGCAGTGGAAATAGCGGAAATTAAAGAACGTTATTCGGCGAAAATGAAGGAAGCCACCTCCCATTTGGCGGCAGCGGAATCCATAGATTCACAGATTAAACGCTTTTACACAGCTGCGACGAATTTTTCAATTATTGAGAAACTACGCCTTCAGCTGCAGTCGGAACTAATGAACCACAGCCTATAGCAACAGGTGAAAATCGTTTAGGCCATCCTTTCGGAATGGCCTATTGCGTCGTTATGCTGGCTTTCCTCAATCGTATACATTCAAATGCGCTTTTGCTAGCTCAAGCATCGGTGAGGTTATGGAATCAAATTTTTCACGTTCAATTAACGGAATCCATGCAATTTCTATGATATCAAGGTTATCTTGGTTATCATTATCGAGATACAATTCTCCCCCAACAACTTCTCCTATGAAGCTAAACTTCTCGTTTCCCTCGTGTAACAATGCCTTCAATTGAATATCGAATCCCGTCTCTTCATGAACTTCCCGTATACATGCTTGTTCGGGACTCTCTCCTTCTTCCATTCCGCCCCCAGGAAAATTCCAAACGATATCTCCCCGTTCAACGTATTGTTTAACCATAAGCACAGAGTCATTTTGTATAATAATGGCTTCGGCAATCAATAAAATAACACCCTCTTCTCGTTCAACTTCATAGTAGGCGTTCCTGTAGGCAAAAACTCATAGAGCTTAGGCTTATCGGCCATTCGAATGATATTGCCATATGTAAATTCACTCATATTTGCACCTCTCTTAACTGTTCGTCAATCCCAAACTTTAAGGCGCTTTACCCCGGCTGTTCTTAAATAGCTGCCTCCTTTCGAGTTAATATCGTTACATTATACCAGAACTTACGTTCGCAACACATCTAAAAATAGTAGAATTACATGGAATTTTCTTATCGTAACTAAAAACAGACAGACTATTTTCGAGCTTTTACTTGTGAAAGCCTGCTAATTCAAGACGGAATTAAGCCTATCGTCAGGATGCAATAACAGTCGAGACAATCCCTTAAGACTATAAACCCATGCCTCATAAAATGGCACCCGGGCGATGTCCTACCATCGCCTCAATTCATGAAAGCGTGTTCAAAATCGATTTGGATACGTCTATAATGTTTCGTAAGACGAACGCGTCTCAAGCATTCAAAGAGTGGTGGTGATGCTGCCGCAGTACCAAAATGCCGCAATGGGAGGCCGAAAACGATGGCTAAATACCGAGCATTAGTAACGTGTTTATTGCTTCTGGTTTTCATGATTAGCGGATGTTCGAGCGGGACCTCATCTAACAGCAGTACGAAAACGCTTACCCTTTGGTACTGGAACCGGAGTCTGGACGATAACCTGATCCACGAGGTCCAGAAGCAGTTTCCGGGAATTCGCATCAACGCCCAGAAAATCGGGGGCGACTTCAAATCCAAGCTGAAAACGACTCTCGCCGCCGGCAAAGGCGGCCCGGATATCGTCGCCTTTAACGACTGGGTCACCGAGCTGTTCCCAAGCGCCGACCGCTTCTACAATTTGTACGAGCTCGGAGCGAAGGACATCGAGGGGGACTATCTCGACTGGAAATGGCAGCTTGGGGTTACGCCGAAGGGCGAAATGATCGCCATGCCGATTGACACTGGTCCAACAGCTTTATTTTACCGAGAGGACTTGTTCGAACAAGCGGGGCTGCCAACCGACCCGGAAGAGGTTCATCGGATGATGGGCACTTGGGATGACTACTTCGCCGCAGGCGAAAAGCTTCAGAAGGCGCTTGGCGGCAAGGTGAAGCTGCTTGACAATATCGGACAGGTGTATAACCAAGTCAACGCGCAGTCGGATAAAATTTATTTTGATAAAAACGAAAACTTTATTGGCGAGGATCCCTCCTCTTCCATGAAAAAGGCGTGGGATCTCGCGGTAAAAGCCTCGCAGATGGACTTGCTTGCCAATACAGGCACCTTCTCCACCGAGTGGAACGCGGCGATGAACAACGGCAAGATTGCCTCCTTCGTGGGAGCCGTATGGAGTAAACAAATTCTGATGGACGCGGCTCCGGATACGGCGGGCAAGTGGCGCGTCGCGAGAGCTCCGGGCGGAGACGGCAATAACGGCGGCTCTTTCCTTGCCATTATGAAAACGAGCAAATACCCGAAGGAGTCCTTCGAGGTGATGAAATGGCTGCTGAATTCAGAGAATCAGGTGACAAGCTTCAAGGAGCTCAACCTGTTCCCTTCCGCCTCCAAGGCGCTCGATTCGGATGCCATGAAGATGAAAGAGGAGTTTTTCGGCGGTCAAGCTACGGGTGAGATTTTTACGGAGTCCGCCCGCAACGTGAAACCCTCGTATTTCGGAACGAAATACTCCAACCTAAACGGAATCGTTAACCGAGAGCTGTCATCGGTTGCCCTTGAAGGCAAAAGCCCGGATAAGGCTTGGAATGACGCGCTTTCCAGAGTAAAAAAGGAGCTGCTGCGTTAAAGAATCATACCATCCCGGCAATGGAGGTAGAATCTGATGGCTCAACCCTTACAGAACCGAACTCAATTCGATAGCGGAAGCTCCATGCAGCTCTCGGAGCGGAAGCGAGGTTTAGCGTCTGAAATATGGAAGCACCGGAAACAATATCTGGCCATTTCTCCCTTTTACATCTTGTTTGCCGTCTTTGGCTTATTCCCCATACTATTCTCGATGTATCTTTCTTTCCAGAGATGGGACGGCATCGGCGTGATGACCTATAACGGTCTCAACAATTATCAATTTATGGTCACCGATCCCGAGTTCTGGAAAGCGGTAGGCAATACGATCCTGATCTGGATCTATTCGTCCATTCCAATGCTGTTTTTCGCGCTTATTATCGCGTTTTTGCTGAATGCGTCGTTCACGAGGTTCCGCACCTTCTTCCGCATCGGTTATTTCTTGCCGAACGTCACATCGCTTGTAGCGGTTGCCATTGTGTTCAGCACGGTATTCTCCAATAATTACGGGCTGCTGAACTATTTCCTGTCCCTCTTCGGACTTTCCCCCGTGGAATGGCTGAACAAAACCTGGGGCATTCAGCTGGCCGTATCCGTCATGGTCATCTGGCGATGGGTCGGATACAATGCCATCATTTATTTGGCGGGACTCCAGAGCATTCCTACCGTTCTCTATGAGGCGGCCAAAATTGACGGAGCCACGGGCATCCAGTCCTTCTTCCGCATTACGATCCCGAACTTGCGGCCGATTATTCTTTTCACCGTCATTACTTCCACCATCGGAGGCATGCAGATCTTCACCGAATCGCAAGTGCTCGTCGGTAACGACGGCGGCGTCAGCGGCGGGGGGCTGACCATCGTTCTCTACCTGTACCGGGAGGCATTTGTGAACAATTACTTCGGCTACGGTTCCGCCGTAGGCTGGGGCATGTTCATATTGATAGCCCTCTTCTCGGTCTTCAACTGGCGGATCGTTCAGGGCGGCGGTGCCAAAGATGAATAAACGGGGTGATACGCATGGTTAAAAGGAAATCTGCCCTCCTGCTCTATCTCGGGCTTATTATTGGACTTGTCGTTTCCGTCTTTCCTTTTTACTGGCTGGCCGTGATGGCCACGCGTACGACAGCGGAAATATACAGCTTCCCTCCAAAGTTTTGGTTCGGGACGCATTTTATAAGCAACATAACGCGGGTGTTCGATAACGTTGATTTCTTTGGCGCGTTTCTCAACTCGCTTTTCGTGGCCTCCTGCAGCACCTTGCTGGTGTTGTTCTTCGATTCCTTGGCCGGCTTTACGTTCGCTAAATTCAGTTTCCCGGGCAAAAAGTGGCTGTTTGTCCTTCTGCTCGCAACGATGATGGCGCCGTCGCAGCTCTCGCTCGTTCCTTCCTTCGTCATTATGGCGAAGTTCGGGTGGGTAGGCTCCTTCAAGGCGCTGATTATTCCCGGTATGGCCAATGCGTTCGGCATTTTCTGGATTCGCCAATACGCGCAGGAAGCCGTTCCATCCGAGCTGCTGGATGCCGGACGGATCGACGGCTGCGGTTATTTTCGTCTCTACTGGAACGTCGCCATACCTATCCTTCGCCCGGCGTTGTCTTTCCTGGGGGCATTTACTTTCATCGGTTCCTGGAACGATTATCTCTGGCCGCTGATCATCCTTAATGATGAAAGCAAATTTACGCTGCAGGTGGCGCTCTCCTCTCTGAACGGAATTTACGTGACCGATTATGCGATGGTCGTCGCGGGCACGCTGCTGGCGGTAATCCCGCTCATCGTCTTGTTCCTGTTTGTCAGCAAGCAGTTTATTTCCGACATCGCTGCCGGCGCGATCAAAAGCTGAACATACCCGTCTGGAGAACACAAAGAGCTATCCAAGAAGCAGACGCTTCGAGGATAGCTCTTTTTCGTTCCTTCGCGTAAACCTGCTGCTACCGGTGAATAATCGAAGTCCGGTGGCTTCCGCCCGCGATTTCGGTTATCAACTTATGCAGGGCGGCGTTCAAGTTGGCGCCAAAATGTCCCTCTCTCAAGAAAATGATCAGATCCGCCTTCCCAATAACGCCGTCCGCGTCAAAATCGGCTCTGGGATCATAATGAAGCTGCCCTCGCTCCGTTCCGTACGTGCGCAGGAATTCAATCGCATCCAGCCAGTCGACCTGGCCATTGCCGTCGAGGTCAGCCGTTGGCACAGGATCCGTGCCTGGGTCTGTGCCTGGATCCGTACCAGGGTCCGTTCCTGGATCGGTGCCTGGGTCCGTGCCTGGATCCGTGCCTGGGTCCGTGCCTGGATCCGTACCCGGCACCTCGTACCAAGCGGTGCCGAGATAGACCTGCCACCCGTGCTTCCATTGCATCTTCGCTTTATCTGTGACGATCCGCTCGGATGGCAGCCTGCCATCCTCTTGCAGACGACTCAGCCAAATACCGCCGTCATAGGTGTAAGCGGCTTCGCCAGTAACCGAAAGAGCAACGAAATGGCTGTCGGCCGTGCTGGTCGGCGTCAACCGCTCATTCTCTCCGGCAGGCGACCGCAGCCATAGCTGCTTCTGACCGGCCTCCGTATATACCGTATAGGCAATCCAGCCGCCTGCCGTCAGGTAATCCCCCGTCACGGTAGATGCGCCAACAAGCTCCTCCGTAACGCCATCCCGATCGATAATAAGCTTGGAGCCGTTCGTCGATTGGTCATCCCGTGCATAGAGCAGCACGCCGCCGTCCATGACCGGTGAGCGGTAGGTGAACCCGTCGTTTGGCGTAATTTGCGCAGCCGCGCCCTCCGCGTGCCGGAATAGCTTGCCCTCTCGCGCAAACACAAGCGTGCCCTGATCGTCAAGCGCATAATCGAATCGGTCGGTGAAGCCGACGGAGACCGTTTCACCGGATGCGGTGTTCGCAAGCATCAGCTCGCGAAGTCCTCCTCCCGGAGCATGGTAGGCAGCCCAATCTCCACTCACGCGAATATCATCCCCTGCAAGGGATTGCAGCTGGCTGTTGCACCATACGAAACGCGAATAGGAACCCAGCGGGTCGAGACCTTTCCGATAATAGCCGTCGGGCAAGTCTAAGCCGGTTGCATCAAACGCGCTGCCCATAGCGCCTCCGGGGATTAGCCGTACGTTCATCTGCGTCTGTTCCGCTACGAGCAGCGGCAGCGTCTCCACTTCGTTCGTATCCCTGTGGTGAATGCGCAGACGATGATCGTAGGCATTCCATAGCAGCGTGCGCGACGCGTCCGTATCCAGCACAAGGCCCGCTTCCTTCGAGACAGTCGTCAGGTTCGAGACGTTCTCGACGTAGATCGGATACGACTGCGTGCTGGTCAACCCGCTGGAGTCGGTAGCGCTGAGCTGTACGGTAGCCGGCTGACCGAGCCATTGCTCCGCGGAAATCGTCTCGGCAAGCGTATTCGTGCCGGACAGCAACAGCTTTCCGTTGATGCTAAGCTTCAGGCTGCTGCAGCCCGATCCGGGATTATCGTCGGTACAAGAAACGTTGACCGCCAGATTCGGGTCAGCGACTTCGAACGGAAGCGGCGCAGCAGGATGAATCACGGGATTTTGGTTGTGCTTGAGCGCGATGGCGGTCGGAGCGCTGGAAATGCCATCAACGTCAACCGCGGAAAGCGTCAAGGTGAAATTCCCCCAAGGAAGCGAAGAGACATCGACCCAGCCGGTGTATTCGCAGGACGATCCGCAGACGCTAGCCTGCTTCGTTAAGCTGACCGCCGGCAGGCTTGCCGCCGTGGCCTTTGTTTCGGCAATGGGCACCTGAGAATTGACCGTAACGCGGACAAAGATGCGATCTTGCACGAAGGAATCGGCCACCGGACTCGTTACCACAAGTCGCGGTACCGAAGCGGCGCGGGCGGGCTGGACATGAATATAGACGAGGCCGAGAAGCAGCAGGACGGCCATCGCCGCTTTCGCGAGCTGCCGTCTATAATTGATCCTGGTGTTCGAATTCATCATTTTTTGACTTTTCCTCCTTATCGTTCGGAACATCGTCCCGTATGCAAAGCGGCGCAAACGAAGGCTCGAAAACAGGTAAACATTTCCTTTTGCTTGCGCAAGATTATTATGCCTGTCCGATCATGGCCCGTACATAGGGAGATGCCCCTATATAGAAGGACTATTTTAAAGGGCTAAATCGTCACGGCAGCGGGACTATTCGGATGCACGAGATAACGACATAATTCGACAGTTGGTTAAAATAATGAAAAACTGCCCGGAAATCATTTATGTATCTAACTTCCTATAAAAATAAAAAAGCCGCAGTATATGCGACTTATCTATTACTGGTTTTTCATTTTATCCAGCGTTTCCAGGTACAGCACTTGAAGAAATTTCTTGATGTTGACTTTGCGCTTCTCCTGCGGGCATTTCTCGTCGATTTCTCTCATCTTGAGACGCACGTCTTCGAAATCGAAATAAAGCGGTGCGTAATGCTCGAACTTTGGATGGCTGTAATCCGTCAGCCCAATGCTTGCCAAGTTGGATAAAGCGGCAATGACAGTCCGGCGGACGCGCTGTTCGACCGCCTTCCCCTCCTTTTCCATATCGCAGCCCTCCGGCTTGCTCGCCCGGGCTCCAACCTCGTACAATAATTTCAGTGACGGGAAGCCGCCGCCTTGCTGCCGCCCAATCAACCATGACGTCATCTCGATGATGTCGTGACTTCCGCTCTCCCCGACGATACCCATGTCCATTAAGATCATCCGCAAGGTCTCTTTGGCATCATGCTTCTTCCGGGTCCCCGCGGGCTCCGAATTCAGGTCATCCAGCTTTGCGATCGACTGTTTGATTTCCTTCAGATAACGGGCCATTCGCCATTGCTCGCTTACTTTGCCAAGCACAGCTTTTACTTCCACCCGGTTAATCGGCTTCTGGATATAAAATTCAATGCCCGCTTGGTACGCTTTGCTGATCATTTCTTTGTTCTCGATCTGCGAGATCATGACGTACTTGCCCCCGTAACCTTCCTGCTTCAGCCGCGCAATCGTTTCGATTCCGTCCTGGTCCGGCATCAATAGATCAATGACCACAACATCGGGGTTCTCGTCCAGTACAAGCCGCTTCCCTTCAACGCCGCCCGACGCCATTCCCAGCACCTCCCCTACGCCGCCTTTCTCGATAATGGTCTGCAGCATACGCCTGCTGACCGCATCGTCGTCGACAATACAGAATGATAGCATTGCGCCTACACTCCCTTCTTCAACTTAACGGTCGGAAAGGCCGCGACAAACGTGGTTTCAGCTTCCCGCCCCGGTTCCATAAGGAGGAGTCTGCCCCTGAACGAGCCCACGATATCGCGAACATGCGAAAGGCCGATGCCCGTCGCAGCGACGCCTTCCTGATTGAATTTGGTCGTAAATCCGGGCTCAAACACCATTTCTTTATCCTGTTCGGCGATTCCCGTTCCCGTATCGCTGACGATAAACATGGTTTCTCCTTCGCGTTCGCTTACGCGGATGCGAATCGTTCCTAGCCGCTCAATTGCTTCGACCGAGTTGGCGGCCAAATTGTTGAGTACGGTGATTAGCGGTATGTAGTGCGCGGTCAGGTAATCGATCCCGACTTCTTTCTCGATCCTCACCTCTTTTTTCAGCATCCGGCTGTATTCGCCGTTCGACTTCATCACAAGCTCAACAATCTCCGCCAAGGTCATTTCCGGAGCGCTCTCCAAGTCTGCCAGCTTCATCAGTCCCGCAAGAATTCGCTGTGAATCCTTCTTCACCTCGTGAATCTGCTGGGTAATCTCGAGAACGGACCGGCCGTAGTCGTTCAGCCCTTCTTTGTTCAGTAGACCGTACAGATCATGGCTCTTTGCGGTAATCCGTTCGATTACATCCATCGATTTGCGCAAATAGAATACCTCGCCATAGAGCCCGCTGCCGACATTGATCATTTGTTCGATCCGTTTTTGCTGTTCGGCGTGAACGCTCCGCATTTGGTGCACGGCGATGCTGCTGTAGATGCCCGTCGTAAAATAGCTGCGCACCACGGCGATGACCGGAATCAACAGCCACTGATTGGTTTGAAAATACGGCAGTCCGAAAGCGAAGCTTCGCATCAGCAGCTCCGCTTCATTGGAGACAAAGTCGATGAGGGACACGCACGCGCCGAGAATAAGAGGATTTAATTGATGCAATCTGCGTTGAATGAGAGCCATTCCGGCCGCGAAGACGATGTAATAGAGCATGGCGGAGAAGTGCGTCTTCAAGCTGCCCAGAAGATAGAAAGCGCCGGGAGAGGCTGCTCCGTCAAAAGATACCCGAAACAGCAGTACCGTCGCGCCAGCGGCAAGTCCCGTCCGCAAATAAGGCAGATGGCTCATCAACAGAAGCAAGAACAGAAAGGCGCTGCTGCCAAGACCGATGCGGAAGACCTCTCCGCTGAACGGGTTGATTTTGAATTCCCCGGCAACCGCTACGACGATGGCGACGACGGTCATTTGCATGCTTTCGGATTTGTACCAATTTGTAATGGTTATAGGAATGACCCCCATCGGGATCTAAAGTCCGAGGATGCTTAGCCCCATTTATTTTCCAGGCGCCTAGCCGCAAGCGACAGCGCATAGTTAATTGCGAAATATAAGACGGCCACGAGTGCGAGAATGGGAAGGGTATAATTGAAATTTTGCGCGATGACGATCTTGGAATTATGCATCAGCTCAGGCAGGGATATGACGATGGCTAGCGACGTGTCCTTGAGAAGGGAGATGAACTGGCTTACGATTGGCGGAACCATGCGCCTCAATCCCTGAGGGAGCACGATATGCCACACCGTTTGCGTATAGGTGAGACCCGACGAACGGGCTGCTTCGACCTGGCCTTTCGGGATGGAGCTTAGTCCGCTGCGCACGATTTCCGAGA
The DNA here is from genome assembly GCF_004000805.1 of Paenibacillus glycanilyticus NBRC 16618. Classification (GTDB taxonomy): domain Bacteria; phylum Bacillota; class Bacilli; order Paenibacillales; family Paenibacillaceae; genus Pristimantibacillus; species Pristimantibacillus glycanilyticus. The sequence continues at coordinate 72,053 of NZ_BILY01000005.1, read as the reverse complement.
TCATGGCAGCTTCGAATACCGCCAGACCAACAATGGCCGAGCTCATGACCCCCAGCTTGAGACCGACGTCCGGCATCGCGAAATAAGTGAAAAACAAGATCAGCAGCAGCGGCAAATTGCGGATAAACTCGACGATTACGCCGAGGATGCGGGATACGACCGGAATTCTCATATAACGAAGCGTTCCGGTGATGCTGCCCAGCACGAAGCTCAGCACAATCGCGATGAAGGCAACCCAGAGCGTGATGCCGAAGCCTTTTATGATGAAGATGAGATTATGGTATGAAAAAGCGCCAGCAATGTCCATCCGCCGATCCTCCTAAAAGTTATTCGCGAATTTTGCGGTTCACGGTGTTCAGTGGCGTAAAAACGAACTCTAACCGTTCTTGGCTAACCTTCGCTCTAGCTGCAGCGCCGCTAAGCTCAAAGGAATGGTAAGAACGAGATACAGCGCCGCAACAAAGAGGTAAGTATCGAAGGTCGCGTACGTCTTGCTCGCCACCTGATCGCCGTAATACATCAAGTCGAATCCTGCGAAGACGCCAAGAACAGACGAGTTTTTCACGAGGTTTATGAATTGATTGCTGAGCGGCGGAATGACGATTTTAATGGCTTGCGGAAGCACGACATGCCGCATCGTCTGCATGTATGTCAATCCCGAAGCTCTGGCCGCCTCCGTCTGTCCGGCCGGAATGCTCATAATGCCCGCCCGGATCGCTTCGGCAACGAAGGAAGCCGTATATACCGTTAGTCCGACCGTGCCGCATATAAATCCGCTTAATGTCACGCCGACCGATGGCAAGCCGTAATAAAACACGAAGACGACTAGCAAAAGCGGTATATTCCGAACAAACTCGACGTAAGCCGTCCCGATCCACCTGAGCGGCTTGACGGACGAAATACGGAATACGGCGATGATCGTCCCAAGAGCGAAGCTGCCGAGTAATGCAATGACGCTCGCCCAGACCGTGTTGCCAAACCCTTTCATGTAAATTTCGAGATTGTCTGTGAAAATCGCTATGTCCGGCATGCTACTCCCTCCCTCTATTCTTGATATGCAGAGGATGGGTGGCGATTGGCCACCCATCCTCTTGTTCGCAGACTTCTATTCCCCGGACGGCGCTTTGCCGATCCATTTCTCGTAAATCTTGTCGTATTCGCCGCTGTCATGGAGCTTCTTCAATCCAGCGTTTACGCTATTCAGAAGATCGGTTGCGCCTTTCTTGATCGCAATGCCGTACGGCTCATCGGTGAACGGCTCGCCGACAACCTCGAAGTTAGGATCCTGAACCGCCATGCCGTACAAAATCGCGTTATCGGTCGTCAGCGTGTCGCCTTGACCGGCTTTAAGCGCGCTGAACGCGTCCTGGTAATTATCGAACTCCAGGATGGTGGCATCCGGCGCTTTCGCTTTAATGTTGTCGACCGAGGTGGAGCCTTTCACGGCCAATACTTTCGTACCCTTCTTGATGTCGTCGATGCTCTTTATCGGACTTCCTTTCTTCACCAGAAGGGACTGGCCAGCTTTAAAGTACACGTCGGAGAAATCGACTTCCTTCTTGCGCTCTTCCGTAATCGTCATCGTGGCGACGATTATATCGATATCGTTGTTGTTCAACATCGGAATGCGCGTTTTGGAAGTAACCTCCTTCAGCTCGATCTTGGTCTCGTCGCCAAGAAGCTCCTTGGCGAGCGCCTTGGCGATGTCGACGTCAAAGCCTTCGACGTTGCCGCTCGCCGGATCCTTCAGGCCGAACAGCTTCGTGTCGTACTTAACGCCGACAACGAGTTTCCCTCGGCTTTTGATGCTCTCCAGCGCCGAAGCCGTTCCGGACGCTGGCTCCCCGCTTGCGCCGTTGCCGTTCCCTCCTTCTTTGCTGCTGCATCCGGCCAACCATACAGTGGCAAGAAACGTCAGTGCGACGCCAAGCGTCATCCAGCTTCTTTTCTTCATAGCTTGAAACCCCTCTCCATTATAGGATTGCATGATTTGGCAACATGGCTCCCTAACCCTAAACGTTAGTGGCGCAGCACGCGATTAAGAAACAACCGCGCCCTTTCTTCCCTAGGCTGCTCGAAGAACTCCTCCGGCGGAGAGATTTCGACGATTTGCCCTTTGTCCATAAAAACGACGCGGTCAGCCACTTCCCGCGCGAAACCCATCTCGTGCGTAACGACGACCATCGTCATCCCTTCTTGCGCCAAGGTCTTCATGACGTCCAGCACCTCTCCTACCATTTCCGGATCAAGCGCGGAGGTAGGCTCATCGAAGAGCATGATCTTAGGCTTCATGGCCAGTGCCCTGGCGATTGCCACACGCTGCTGTTGCCCCCCGGACAGCTGCGACGGAAACGCGCTAGCTTTGTCCGAGATGCCGACTTTCTCCAAATACATCTCGGCCGTTTCCACCGCCTGCGGCTTCGGCACGCCGAGCGACTTCATTGGAGCGAGTGTAATATTGTCGACCACTTTCATATGAGGATAAAGATTGAAGTGCTGGAACACCATGCCGATTTCCCGCCGCAGCTTATTGATGTCGGCTTTTTTGTCGGCGACATTGACTTCATTGACGGTCAAAGTGCCGCTCGTAATTCCCTCCAACCGGTTGATGCAGCGGAGGAGTGTACTCTTTCCCGAGCCGGAAGGCCCCACCACAACGACGACTTCACCCTGCGCGATGCTAAGATCGATGCCTTTTAGCACATGAAAATCGCCATAGTGCTTCTCCACTTGCCGGAATTCAATCAATGCAATCCCCCTTTCCGTTGCTTGCAACGCTTTGATGGACAGGCCGTGTTAAGTTAGATAACATACTGTGTAGACAACTATATGGAAAACCTACGCAATCCTAACGAATCCGACATCAAAATCATGATTTTTTTACAAACGAGTGCGATTACAACCATGTGAATGGCGATAACCATCGCGCTTTATTACTCAATAAAAACGGCAGCAGATCTAAGATCTGCTGCCGTTTCGTTCACTATAACCCCTCAAATACATTAACGTTGGCTCTTACCTTTAATACCTATTTATCACAGCACCTGTGCAATCTCCCATACATGCCCGTCCGGATCGGCAAAACAAGCCGTCCGCCGCCCCCAGGGGCGCGTTATCGGACCGTTCAGCAACTTAATTCCCAGCATGTCCAGCTCTTCGCATACCTTGTCAACGTCCGACACTTGGATCGTGAACTGAAACCGCGCTCCAGCTTCGCCGCTGCCAACCCGCGCGGGTTCAATCAACTCGTGGGCATTCGATTGTTTCAACAAATTGATACTTGTATTGCCAAAATCGAACACCGCGCAGCTTTCATCCTCATATAGGATTGCAAGCTTGAATGTCTCTTGATAGAATGCCCTCGACCGATGCAAATCTTCTACAAACAATGTGATTTCGGTAATTTTTTTCGTCCAGTCAGCTATCGCCATCCTCCTCCGATCCCATTTGCAATTTTTTACAGTTCTAGTTTGATCATACGAACCGCCTGTACCATTGTCAATGTAAATATGGAGGCTGTATTCCGCCGTTCAAAAAAGCTTGTCTTCCCCGTAGCGCAAATGACACTCAGCCCACCGGGTATTCCCGGCAGGCTGAGCTAAACGGATTAAAGCATCAAATTTTAAACATGTTCATTAAAGGCATAATCGTCTTCACCATATTAAGTCCAACTTGAATAGTCGGCAGCATTTGTTTAAAAGATCCGAAAAAACTGCTCTGCTGCTCTCCAGCTGCTTGCCCTGAAGCAGGGCTCTTCGTATCTTCTTGTTTGGTTTGTACTCCCGCTCCTGATTGACCCGAAGGTCCCGATAACATTGGCTTAAATAAGCCTGTCGCCATTGAACCAAAAGAATTGATCGCGCCGATTCCGCCTATCAAGGAATCTAGCAGTCCGGATACTTGGATTTCCGGTGTTCTCGAATGATCAGAAAGATTTACAATCCCGCAGCTTCTGGTTTCGGAAAGGATCAGCTGATGGTCATGAATGGCTTGAACCGTTCCGACATAACAGTTACCGTCATTTAACAGCACGCAAACGGGCTGCCCGATACAACGGCTTGCTTTTTTGACCGCAAGAATTCTTCCCTCGGGTTTTCTTTTTTTAGGAGCTTTCCTGGATGCCATCGTAAGTCCTCTTTTCCGCAATCAAATAAAGAAGAAAGGCAAAATGAAAAGCGAAGCAAGTATGGCAAACGGAAAAAAGAAACAATCGCCGCCAAAACCGCAGCCTCCGCCGTAACCGCCATAACCCCCGCCGTAATCGTCATAACCGTAACCATAATTGGACAGTCTGGCTTTATGCTTGGAGCGCGTTTGTTTTTTTGAAGGTTTTCCGTTCCGAACGGACGACAAAGTCAAAGGCTTTCTATCAAAAGTACAATCCTCCACGATTAACTTTCCGTCTTCTACTCCCTTAATCGTTCCGATAAAATGCCTTCCGTCATGCGTAACCGCACTAACCCTCCGTCCGATGTACGGATATACCGTATGATGGCTAATCGGATAAATTTCCTGCATAACTTCATTCCTCCTAACCTGATGCTCGTATATCTTAGACTATGAAAAAATCTGCTATAAGGTCTGTACGATTGTCTTCTATTTAGAAAAAAATCGAATTTTACTCCATTCTCTCTAGCAATGAGATTATAAAAAGATGAGGGAGCGAGCATTCAAAAAGCAGCGAAGAATGGGTGCAGTCATAACGGAGGATATGCATAGAATATCGGAAGAGGTGAGAAGGCGTTGGATTACCATTCATTATTAGCCCGGCTCGGCGAAGGCAGCGCGCATCCGGGAGGCTTTCAAGCAACCAAAGAATTAATCGGACAGATCCATTTTCCGCGCGGCACGAAAGTGCTGGAGGTAGGATGCGGAACAGGCCGGACGGCCTGTTATTTAGCGAGCTTAGGCTGCAGCGTGACTGCCATTGACCGGAACGAGAATATGATTCACAAAGCGGCCTACCGCGCGAAGATAAGCGAACTCCCCGTCCGAATCTTACAGGCAGATGCCGCTTCAATGCCTTTTTCGGATGAAACGTTTGATGCCGTTTTTACAGAGTCGGTAACGGCTTTTACCAAAGGAAGCTCCGCTATAAGCGAATATTGGCGAGTCCTGAAGCCAAAAGGAGTCCTCTACGATCGAGAGCTGGCTTTTGCCGTAAAATTAACTACGGTGCAAAAGAAAAAGCTGCAGTCGTTTTACGGACTTCATCATCTGCGAACCGTTCCGGAATGGATGAAGCTGATGAGCAAATCAAGGTTTAATAAGCACTCCGCGTCTCCTTTTTTGCAAATGAAGCAGCTGGCGGGCGATGATGACCCCTTACGGGTAATCGATCACGAACTATTCACGAAACCGGATGTAATTGCCATGATGATGACAAACGAGCGCCTGTTGAGCAACTTCTCCAATGTAATGGGCAGTGTTGTAATTACGGCTTGGAAAGATTGAATGCATATAAAACGACAAGGCAGACGATCACGCTGATCGTCTGCCTTGTCTCCATGCAACTTGTCATTCGTCAGAATGATCACTGGATGCAGTTCGTTTATTGCTAATGTTCGTTATTTCAAAATCTTCCTTGGAAATCCCCAAATTTAAAGCCAGCTTTTTCTTAATGACCATTGCCTGCTGTAAACTGGTGGCTCGAAACTCAATCGTAGTTCCGGATGGATCTTCGAAGGAATAGTAGTTTTTTTTATTGGACATAAATGTTGATCCTCACTTTCGCTGTCAGCACGCTTTTTTTATTCTTGTTCGCGATCCATATGGGCTGCGTCATCAAACACATTGGACTCGGGAGCTTGCGTCAATTCTAACTTTTGTTCTTCCCAATGCCCGATAGTCCGGTACCATTCTTCAAAAGAAGCATCCAATTGCAACTCACGCCCACGGTCCTCATTGACATCTGAATCTAGTTCGATATTTTTATGGAACCTGCTTTCGCTCTCGGTCGGTTCATTCTGTGATTTTGATCCCATTGCTGTTCACCATCCTGCCTATTAGGCTGGATTAATGCATCCATAATTATGTATGAAGATTTGATTTTACCAGGCGAACGAAATCGGATTCACTCCGTTTGCATTAATGACTGGTACAAGTAAAAAAACCGCGATTTTCGCGGCTTTTAGCAAGATTGGAATAGGCTAGGCCGGTTGGCTAGCGACGGGCATTCGTTATAATTGGGGCGAGCCCGGCAGCCTGCCGCCCAGCTTCTCCAGCCTTTGGCAAATCTCGTGCTGCCATTCCACATCCCCCGCCATGGACGCGGCCAGCGATAGATTATACAAATTGGCGATTTGTCTGATATGCATAGCATTTACCGCTAGACAGTGCTCGAAGTCTGCTTGCTCTTCCCCGGTCAGATGCCGGCTGCCGCGTATGGTCCACAACTCCGCAAGCCGTTCATGTATCGGCAAAATGGTCATGCTTTATGCGCCTCCTTCTGTCGTCTTACCTTACTAACCAGTATGACCCAAAAAGAAAGCTTCCAAGCGCAGTCTGGACGGCAACTCCGACAAAAGAGAACCATTTTCTCCCGGGAAAAGTCGTTCGATTCCGGCGGAGGCTAGTCTTGATCGATGTAAATCGGATTTGTCAGACAAGTCACCGCCGACTGCTTAAGCCCCTCCACGCTGCGTCGTGCTTCCAGCCGGTAGAATAATCTGTCGCTCGAGCCTTCGAATGGCAAACGGACCTGACCGTTCTCCGTTTCTATCCATTGAGGCGCGGCTTCGACTGCAAGAAACGCTGCTTCCGGCGCCCACAAAGCGCAGTCTTTATTATCCGCCGCATCGAATTCGAGCATCGCGGCGATTTCCCGCTGTACGGTCCGGCCGCTCGATTCCATGCCATCCGATTCCCACTCCTTCGCTTCGACGAATGCCGGCACAACGGTAATGTCCCATGCCGCTTCAATACCGCGGTCAGACCATAAGAGCACGCGGTCACCTTTGGCGCCGCAAACGTAGATTGTCAACGGGATGCCATCCTTCCCTTTGATAGCCGTACGCGGAATGGTCTCGCCAATGCCGTATTCGCCGGCTGTAAGGGAAAGGCAGGTCTCGTCAGGATCGAACTGCAGTACGACGCGGCCTTGGCGGATGCCGGCCAACACGCCATGCACCGTGTCGGTTTCCGTCCACACAGAAGCTGTCGGACGCCCATGTTTAACAAACCTTTCTTCCCGGTGGGCATCGCTTCCTCCGATGGCGATCACGCGGCGTCCTTTTGCAAGCTGCCCTTGCCACCAGGCAAGCGCGCGCTCATTAAGCCCGCGCCACGGGCCGTTCCACACCTCGATTGCATCATATGGCACGTCAAAACCGAGCTCCCATGGACAAGATGGACAGAATGGATGGTTCAGCGACACGAAGCCGCCTCTCTCTCGTGCATCCCCAAGCACAACGTCCGCTTGTGCCGGCGTCGTCACGCGAAAATCTTGAAGCGCGTCCGATGCGCCAAGGACATTGGCATGGCCAAAATAACTGGTCATCTCAACGCCGGGAATAAGCAGCAACTCTTCGTCGGGAACAAGTGCCGCATAATTTTGTGAGGACGTATTATGATCCGTCAGCGCCATGAATTCCAGACCGCGGGCTTTGCACGATTCCATCGCCTGACCGATCGTGTAGCTCCCGTCGCTATGCACGCTGTGCATATGAAGGTCACCCTTCATCCAGCGGCCGTGCGGCCGGGTCAGCTCCACTTCAACGATAACCTCCGCGCCGCCCTCGGGGATCTTGTAAGCACCAAGCAGCACGGCCCATTCACCTTGGGCGATCGGTCCAGCCAGATAGCCCGGGGTTGCTTTCTCCGTGCCGACGAAGAATGCTTCGCGAGCGCCGCCGCTCCAGCCGACGATCCGCTTCGGCGAGCGAAGGCCGATATCGACAACCGTCCCGCCGTTTTCACCGCGGTTGTAACGGTAGGCGATATCGATACGCTCCACAGCTCCTTCCACCGCGAAAGGAACCTCCAAATAGGAACGCTGCTCGTCTTTGTTGATCCATCTCCGCAGCACGAGCCGTTGTTTCTTAACCTGCATTTTACTTCCTCCTATTCTTTGCTGGCACCAAGCAGGATGCCCTTCATGAAATATTTCTGCACAAAAGGATATATCGCGAGCAGCGGAAGAATGCTGATGACGATACCTGCCATCCGCACGTTCGTCGTGACCATATAGGTCCCGGAATTGCTGCTCGTATCGATGATCATCGCTTTTAGCGCAACCTGAAGCGTGTACTTCATGGAATCGTTAATAAACATGACCGGAGCGGTGAACATGTTCCACCGTCCAACGAACTCGAACAGTATAACGGTCGCAAGACCCGCAGCCGCAAGACGCATATACATCGTCAGGAAGATACGGAACTCTCCGGCGCCGTCGATCTTGGCCGATTCCGACATCTCGTAAGGAACGTTCAGGAAGAAGCTGCGCATAAGCAGGATCGAAAAGCCAGAGACGAGACCCGACAGCACAAGCGAGCTCAGCGTATTGATCAGATGCAGGTCTTTGTTAACCACATAAAGCGGAATCATGATCGCTTCCTGCGGCAGCATCATCGTAATCAGAATGAACGTCAGCATCACCTTCCTGCCGGGAAGACGAGGATAGATAAATACATAGCCGGCCAAGCTGGACAGCAATACGTGCAGTACGGTGCCGGCCACGGTCACGATGACGCTGTTCATCAGGGGGCGCCAGATGTCTAGGCTTTTCCATACAATGGAGTAGCCTTCCGCGCTGAACTGCTTCGGCCACAGCACGATTTCCGGCCTCATGGAGGCGATACCCGAAGAGAAGGACAACGCCAGTACGTTAATAAACGGAATGATCATGGTCAGCATGAGCCCGAACAGAAACAAGACGTTTAGCATATCGAACGCTTTATTCTTCCACCCGAGACGTTCAAATCGATCGGACATTGTATTTACACCTCATCAAATCGCGTGATTCGCCGTACGACGAGTGTCATCGCAAGAGTTAGTAGCAGTACGAAGAAGCTGGCGGCAGCCGCAGGGCCAAGCTGGATTTCGAGAATCCCCTTCTGGAACGTGTACATCATGAGCACGTCCACTTTCGCGGCGATTGTAGGGTTGCGCAAAATAAAAACTTCGTCGAAGATTCTCAGAATGCCGAGCGTATTCAGCAGGAAAACAACCTTCATCGTGTTGCTGAGCTGCGGAATCGTGACGTAGATTAATTGCTTCCAGCGCGTCGCGCCATCCATGCGCGCCGCCTCGTAGAGCGACGGATTAATCGATACGATCCCTGCCAGGAACAGGATACAGGTATAGCCCATTTCCTTCCATGTTGCAAGTAGAATCAAGATCCAGCGCGCCCATCCGGAGTCTGCCATGAAATTAATCGGCTTCATGTGGAACACATGAACAAGGATCATATTAATGATCCCGCTGTCGGGCGATAGCATGAAGATCCAGATTCCTCCGACAACGACCCACGAGAGCAGATGCGGTACGTACAAAATCATCTGCGCGGCCTTCTTGAACCAGGTCCTGAGCACTTCGTTAAGCGACAGCGCGATCACGAGAGGCGCAACGAAGCTGAAGCAGAGAATGCCTCCTCCAATGACGAGCGTGTTTATCACCGCTTCCCAGAATAATGAGTCATGAAGCACCGCGGAGTAGTTCGCGAATCCGACGTATGGTCTGTCCCCCATCAGTTTGTAATCCTGAAAGCTGGTCTGAAGCCCTTTGACGAGCGGGTAATAGGCAAAAACAAGAAAATAAGCGATCACCGGCACCATCATGACGTAGAGGGCGCTGTATTTCTTCAATAATCTCATCCTTTTATTCACGTCCTTATCTGGTAAAGGGAACCATTATCGGGATGAAAAGCACGCAAGCAGGGGAATTCAAACTCCCCTGCCTGCTTATATTCCATTTCATTCGGATCGGGTTTACTCGTCGATCAGTTTCTTCCCAAGCAGCTCTTCGTGCATCTTCTTTACGGCTTCCGCAGCGTCCATTTGACCGGACATCGCTTTAAGCGCGTAATTCTTGACGATCTTCTCCGCGTCAGGCCAGCCCGGCAACGACAATTCAAGCGTCGCGTCCTTGTTCACGAGATCCTGCGCTTCTTGTACGCCCGGCAGTTTGCCGAAAGGATACTTCACGTTTTGGTTGTACCAGAACGGCACCCCGTGGTCCATGTTATGCTCGGTGCCGGTCTGGGTCAGCTTATACGCATCGCCTTCCTTGGTGTAATCCTCGTTCTCGATGCCCAGGCTTCCAAGCATAATGCCTGGCTCCGTATGCCAGAATTCGAGGAATTTCTGCGCGGCTTCCGGATGCTCAGCATTGGACGGAATGATCCAGAAATCCGGATCTCCTCGTCTCATTAGTTTAGTGCCGTCAGCTCCAGGGATACTTTCAAGAGCTTCTGCGTTAAACGTCGTATTCGGATCCTCTTGTTTGCGCGTGTTGTTGAACATGCCAACCCAAGCATCCCAATAGGTAACCATTCCGACGCGGTCGGTGAGGAATAGATTGCGCATTTTGCCCGTGTCGTTCGTTACGAAATTCGGATCCATGATTCCTTCCTTCACCAGCTTGGCGAACCATTCATAAATCGGAATGGCTGCTTCCGTCGCATACGGAATGGTGCGCTTGCCATCCTTCATTACATAATGCGCCTTAACGCCGGCGGCGCTCATGAAGGCTTGTATGTCGTAAATATCGGCCGTGCTGAGACCGTACGTATCATTCTTGCCGTTACCGTCAGGATCCTTCTCCTTGAAAGCCTTAAGCACGTTATAGTACTCGTCAAGCGTCTTCGGTTCCTTCAGACCAAGCTTGTCCAGCCAATCCTTGCGTACAATCGGCATCGTGCCGCCTTGGAATTTGTTAAACACGGCAACAATTCTGCCGTCCTTATCCTTCAGCTGCTCCCATTCGCTTGTTGGGACGACTGTCGGGTCCGAGAGCACTTTGGAGCCGGTGACGAAATCCGTCAGGTCCGTCACGACACCTTGGTCAACGAAGGTGGCCAGCTTGCCGAGATCGCTGAGCTCGATCAGATCATATTTCTCGCCGGAGCCGAGTGCCGTCAACACCTTCTGATCGTAATCGCTAGCCGGCTTCTCAATCGTCGTATCAATGCCGGTCAGTCGCGTGATTTCGGCTGCGAACTTCGTAGTCTCCTCCGGTGTCTTGCCGCCGACGTTACCGTCCAGAATCCGAAGCTTCATATCTGCCGCCGGTGTATTGGCCGGCGTGTTCGCGCCATTGCCGGTTTGCGTATTATCAGCTGCCGGCGTATTGGCGGTGTTGTTCGTTCCATTCTCCGAACCGCAGCCGGACAGAAGCAGCGTTCCGAGAGCTGCAACGGTCGACATCGTTAACCATACTTTTTTCATGGGTTGTTAACCTCCTACATGCACAAGCGTATTGGTACTAAATCAGAGCAATTAAGGTACAACACAACAGGCTGCCTCTACTTACTTCGTGCGCCAGGCGCAGCGCAAGAGCCGCGAATCGCAAGCTCCGTCGGAACAAGCACCCGTTTGGCGCTCTTCTGGGTCGCGTTCAACTGCTCAAGCAAGAGCCGCAGTGCTTCAATCCCAAGCCGGTCGGCATGGAGCCGAACGCCTGTGAGCGGCGGCGACAATTCAGGGGAGAGCACGGTATCGTCGCTAAACGCGAACACCGACAACTGCTCCGGAATGCGCAGTCCTAGCTGCTCCGCGGCCTTGTATACGCCAAGCGCCATCATGTCCGTATCGGCGATGACCGCCGTAATACAAGGCGAAGCCGTTAGCTTCGCCAACGCCGCCTCATAGCCAAAGGCATGTGCGGTCTCGCCTTTAAGCGGCTTGTGCAGGATCAGCTCAGGCTTTGGCTGCATGCCGGCATGCTTGAAGGCAGCTTTGTATCCGACACTTCGATCCTCCGATACCGTTCTTGATATCGGCGCATTCAGAAACAGAATTTCCGTATGCCCAAGACCGATCAAGTAGTTTGTGGCCTTTGCAGCCATGCCGATATTATCGTTATCGACATAGCTGACCTGCGCCTCGTAGGGCTCAGGCGGGCGGCCGATAATGACGATGGGCATGCCGCTCTGAAGCCGCTCTTCAATCCTGGCATCCGATTCTATGGGGTCCAATAAGATTTCGCCGTCCACCGGATCCGAAGAGATGTTCTCGACTTGACTGAGATAGGCAGGCGACAGCGCATTAACCAGCAGACGGTAGCCATTCTCGTAACAGACGCGAAGAACGCCGTTAAGAAGAGAATGGTGGAACTGGCCGAATTCGAGCGATTCCCCCCTGATATTCAATCCGAGTATGCGCGTGGAGCGGTTCACAAGGCTCCTCGCCCAATAATTCGGCTTGTAGTTCAGCGATTTAGCCGCAGCAAGAACGCGCTCTGTGACCTCTTTGCTGATTGGGCGTTTCTTGCTGAACACGCTTGAAACCGTTCCTTTGGAAACGCCTGACGCCTTGGCGACGTCATCAATAGTTGCCAAAATCGTTAAACCTCGCTTTCTTCCGTGATTCCGGACACGAGGTTAAGCTTAAACCGGTTTTGTAAAATCTATTTCAGAATGATAATTAGTTATTGTAAAAATAGAAAATTCGTCTTAAAGTCACGTATAATCGCAGAAATTCAGGTGAAATCTCATGGAGTTAGGAAAAAAGCAGCATTAAACCGTTTTAATAGGGGAATGATTTTCAACGCGGAATAAAAAAAACGACAGCCGTCAGCTGCCGTTTTAAAGTTTCCAGAATCTCCTCATATACTCCCCCTCAAATTATTAACCGTCTTCATAATTAAAAGGGGTTATTGTACCTATTTCAGAATGAATTCTGGAGCATATTTTTCAGGATAATTGAGCATCGATGCGACATCGCCATTAAAATACAGGTTTCCTTATAGGGGGCTATTACTATCCATCGTTAGCCTGCACCACGTTATCGGCTTTTGACCAACGGATATCCCGTCCTTCATGGGATCATCACTAATCTTGAATCCAAGATTTTTATAGATCTCTTCCACTGCTGCTTTCCACGTTTTATTGTTTTCCAGTAAATCGTCTTGCCAGGTTACATCGGTTTTCTCGTTTTTACCATTATATTTATAAATTCCTGTTCCACGCTCTTTCGTTATCGCTTTTTCTACGTATTCAACATCCTCCGGTTTAAAATGTGCTGTAAGTCCAATTAAGATGTGATAGGAGAAGGTAAAGCTGACCTCAGCAGAGCGGTCATATAATTTAATTGAATGATTCAAATGAATTAGATCATTGTGAGCAAGCCCTGTATCTATTTTTTTAATATCTTTTTCAGATAGTTTTAGAGCATTCATTACCTCCTCCTCATTCATACCCCATTTCAATTTCTGGATAGGCGCGGGCGTACCATAGATCGATGTCTGACTGCAACTGGCAAGAAGAAAAGCAAGTATCCCAATTAGCATTAAACAAAGACTATATTTACGCATATTACCTCCTAAACAAGGTTATTTGTTGTATCATTTTTCAACTCCATAAACGATTATTCCCTATAGATTATGCGTTTTCTTGCAAATTGAGTTTCCTTCATTTTATACGCAACTAAAATTAACGGTGATGCTCAATCGGTCAGGGATTTAATGGATCTGGAGCATCGACCATATTAAATAACAACCAAAATAAAAATAAGAGGATACAACAAGTTATTATTATTAAAATAACAGCAACTTTACCTTTTAATTGATTCTTCATTAAATGCCTCCTCCTCGAATAGCGTTTTAGGCTCAAAAAAAGTGGCGCAGGCATAGCTGCCTGCACCGCTTTTATATTTTAGGCTATGCTTATTTCAATTTAATTTCAAACTTTGCTCCCGCCTCGCCCGCGAACATAATGGTGCCATTCTTAGGAAGTACAGTTGCTTTGTCCGGTTTGACGATACCGAGACCGACGCATGCTCCGTTCTCGTCATACACGGCATATGAGCCCTTGGATGATGATGATACCGTCATGGTCTTGCCGGCGGCACGATCTGGAATCGAGTACCACTTGGCATAACCGGTTGCTTGAATGGTCGTTGAAGAGTGTTTGCCCGTGTAGATCGGTTTCAAGGCATCTTCGCTTACTAACAGGCTTCCCCCATAACGAAGGTACTCAACGCCATCCTCCTTGTAGAAATCAAGCGGCGTAACGTCTCTGCTGCCCGTTGTAGGAATCTGATGGTCTGCGACAGCAGTATTCAGACCCGTAATTTTTTGGTCTATAACGTAACCAGGTGCTTCCTTGAACAATCGCACTTGTAAGGAGCCAAGGCTCAATAAGGTGACGGAAGTATATTTTTCGTTAATGACATAATAACGTTTGCCGTCCCGTTCCTTCCATGCATGAAGCACCTCTTCAGAGACATCGTTAGGTTCGAGTTTCTCGGCAGCATACTCCGATAAGGCTAATTGTCCGAGTCCCGGTAACGATAAATATTGCCGAGTCCACAAGTAGGTACGGCCGTTGTTCTCCTTGACGAAATTAATTTTTACGTTTCCGTCCGCGCTCAAAAATGAACCATCTGCAGAATACGCGTATTTCTCGGCTGGATAATTCGGAACTTGAGGCGTCGCAATCGACAACTCCCCGTTCTTGGCAATGTTAACCGTAAGTAATTGATTCGTTGCACCATACATCCCTGCAGAATTCAGCAATTCCGCGGGCATGTCGGCTTTAACAGGTGCTCCGTATGACTTCTCGACCTTAATTTCATCTATGGTTCCTTTTTCCTTCAAGGCATGGAGCAGAATCTGGTTAGCCAGCAGTTGATTGGTTGTGCTGGAGCCTCCCGATGACAGCACGGCCGCTGCCATGTTTTCTCCGGGAAGAACGACTAGCGACGCGTGATACAGAATCGTATCTCCGCCCTTGGTCAATGCCTGAATGCCATAGTCGCCGAACGGAAACGTGTTGACACTGTCCCAGCCCAATCCGTAATTGACTACGGTATCCGCCTCCTCAGGCCAGAAGCCCTTCTTATACTCGGCTTGCGCCATCGCATCTACCGAGCCGGATGATAGAATGCCAGCAGCTTGCCCGGTAAAAATCTGAGAGAATCGAGCCAGATCTTCCGCCGTGGAGTAGATTCCTCCCGTTCCAATAGCGTTTACCGTTTCTCTTGGCAGTTGAGTTTGGGAATTAGGGAAATAAAGTACAGCAAACTGGGATGTATTTAGCTGATCCTGGGGTGTTTTCGTATTCATCATCCCTAGTGGTTGGGTAAAATTCTGATGGATATAGGAAGTAAAATCGGTACCGCTTACTCTTTCAACTAAAATTTCTGCTAGAGAAAAACAGTCATTACAATAGACCGAATAGGCGCCAGGCACCGCTTTTAATTGCTGTTCGGCCAATTGCTTAAGAAGCGTATCATGCGCGTAAGTATCGTTATCCGAGAATAAGAATGCATTCGTCAGTGATGAACCGTTAAAACCCGCGGAGTGATTGAGCAGCATGCGGGGAGTAATTTGCTTGTATCGGTCGTCCTTCATTGTAAAATCAGGGACGTATTCCGTAACAGGATGATCCAGATTAATCTTGCCTGCATCCACCAGCTTCATAACTGCTGCCGCCGTGAACATTTTGCTTGTCGACCCGATACCGTACATCGTGCCTGCCGTTAATGGCTTTTTCCCAGCAGTATCGTTAATTCCGGCTTGCCCGGAAACAACGATTTTCCCTTGATCGATAAGCGCGTATTGAACGCTTGTCGTACCGTATTGGCTCGTGAGGAGCGAGGCTTTCTCGTTTGCGGCCTTCTGGGTATCCTTGTAAGCAAGTGAACCCTCGCCCGTGGCGGCTGCCACTACGCCAATCGGTGCCAGCATCGACAACATCAATGTCATCATTGCCAGCATTAGAAACAATCTTTTCGTTTTCATAATACCTCCTAAAAAGAATTATCACACAAATGGCTATGTTCAGGTCATTTGTGATGATTCTTACTACGTAAGCATGAGCTTAAGATCGTAGTCACAGGTATTACGTTAAATATCTCCCAAAGTTCCTTTAATTTGGAATAAATTCTGGTTTAGCTCGATTTTGCTAACATCGCCAGTACGGATGTTCTTCCAATTAAGCATGCGGGCATGTTAAAGAACCGCAGCGGCATTTCGCTGAGGCTTTTGCGCTGTCACTATAGCCGGCCAACACGATAAAAGGCTGTCGATTTCTCGACAGCCTGGATAAAACAATTACTTCTGCTATTCATTATATTTCAAATGTAAAATGGGATATGGGCGGCCTGCTCCATCTGTCAAATCTTCACCGGTTATTCCGAAACCGCTTTTTAAGTAAAACCTTGTCGCATTCTCATTTTGTTTATTCACATCGACGGAAATGATCCCCAAATCATTGATGCATGAATGCATAATTTGTTTCCCATACCCTTTGCCAATTTTTGCGGGATCGAGAAACAATGCTTCCAAGTGATGTCCATTGATAGCGGTAAAACCAATGATGGAGTCTTCGGTAAACCAGAGACGTACATCAAGATGAGGAAAATACAGGGGTAGTTCTTTTTTGATTTCCTCTTTATCTTTGAAACTCAAAAAGTGATGAGTGGCCATTACCGATCTTTCCCAAAGATTTATGATCATATCATAGTCATTAACGGTTGCTTTTCTGTTTTGTATCATTTCATTCTGCTCCTTTTTTTAATTTATCACGCTCCTTCCATGCTTTTTTTGTAGATGGTGATCGTATATCTCCAATTGATATATGGCTTCATTCTTACCTCTCTTTTCAGAACGTTATGAGTAGCAATGCTAACAATAAGCAAAAATGCCCTTTACTTCAACAAAAGCTGCAGTACATCCTCCGATATGCTGCAGTTTTATTCGTTGAAATAATGTCCCCCTTTAATTCAAAATCTTTTCCATCGCCATAACATCTACAAAGTTGCCGTCTATAATCCCCTGCTTATTAAAGATTCCGACTTCACGGTATCCATGTTTACGATATAGTCCTTGGCCCAAGGCATTAAATGGGAAAGTAAAAAGAACGATCTTATAAAAACCATGCTGTACGGCAGCTACTTCAAGTGCAGCAAGCAATATACTTCCAACCCCCTGACCTCTGTGATCTCTTCCTATGTAGATCGACAGATCAGCCACGCCATCATAAGCGGATCGTGGAGAATACTTGTTTAAGGATGCCCAGCCTACGATGACATCACCTTTAACTGCAACAAGAACAGAATATCGCTCACAGCGCCCGTTGTACCAGTTTTGCATATAGTCGATATCTTTTAGTTCAACTTCAAGCGTGGCAATACGATCTTCAATTCCTTGATTATAGATGGATAGTACATTATTTAGATCCATGGATGTTGCATGTCTCACTAGAATCTCCGGCATTAGCTCTCCTCCTGTTTTGTTATCGTGTGGATAATCGTTCTTGAAGCCTTGTCTAGTCCAAGTATAAATCGAAATGCAGGACCATGACTATGCGCTGATAAATGTCCTGCGGAGAACAGCCCTTTAACATGACTTTCTTCTCCCAACAACGAAATCCATGGGATATCCAAACAGCTTATAGACATCCAACATCCCAATTCCCCTCCTGTTTATGGTGATTTTAAAATCGATTATACATAATTACTTGCAAACTACAAATAAAAATGCTATAACTTTCTCAGGAGGTCATTCAAATGGAAAATGTGAGGAATATGTTTCAGATTCTGTCCCGAAATTTCGGTTTATTAAGTGAACAATGCTGTGATTCTTGTTGCGGTCAAGAGGTATCACTTGTACAGAGCCATATCCTATATGAAATAAATCGTCAGCATAACCCCTCTATGCAGGATATTGCAGGAGCACTTGGAATGGACATCACCACGTTCAGCAGACAGGTTAAAACCTTAACAGACAAGGGATTCATAAAGAAAACGCCTCATCCATCTGATCAACGAATCAATATTTTATCACTAACACCCGAAGGGCTAACTATTGAGAATGCGATTAATCTTACCGTAAATGCCCAACTAAATGACGTCCTTTCAACCATGAGTGAATTTGAAAGAGAAACGGTGCTTCGCTCTATTCAATTGTTTAATAATGCTATGACAAAATCAGCAACATGTTGTGTGCCTCCAAAATAAATTGGAGGCCTACCCTTTATCATATACTTGCAATTTGCAAATAAAATTCGAGGAGGACGTAAAAAATGAATACACAATTACCAACAGCTATTATCGGTGGCGGTCCTGTAGCCTTAGCTGCTGCTGCACAACTTGTAAAGAGAAACATGCCTTTTATTTTATTTGAAAGAGGTGCTTATATCGCATCCTCTATACTTAGTTGGAAACATGTAAGGATGTTCTCCCCTTGGGAATTTAATATGGATACAGCTGCCAAGGAGCTCCTGATGGAAACTGGATGGACTGCTCCAGCAAAAGACCACATGCCTACAGGGCTAGAATTAGTTAATGAGTATCTGCTGCCACTATCTCAGTTAGATCAATTACAGCCCTTTATTCAACTTCAATCGTCCGTTAAAGCCATCTATCGAAAAGGATTCGATAAAATGAAAACAGCCGGTCGGGATACGGCTTCCTTTATTATTGAATATGAGCAGCACGGTAAACTATTGCGCGAAGAAGCTGCTTCTGTCATTGACGCCACTGGGACATGGCTCAAACCAAATCCGATGAGCACAAGTAGTCATCCTGCTGAAGGCGAGCTACAAAATAAAAATCATATTCAGTACGGAATTCCGGATATTTTAGGTGCTGATAAACAACGTTATGCGGGGAAAAACATAGTTGTTGTAGGCAGTGGTCACTCAGCGATTCAATCACTCACCCTGTTAAATGAGTTGAAATTGGAAAACCCGGAAACAACAATCCATTGGGTGCTTAGAAAGAAAAAGGTTTCGGAAGCTTTTGGAGGCGGAGAAAATGACGGGTTACCGGCAAGAGGAGCACTTGGTACCCGAGCTAACCAATATGTACAACAAGGCAATGTACAGGTTCATACCCCATTTCTTATTGATCGAATCAAGAAAGAATCCGAGACCATAACTCTATATGGCACTAAATTAGATAAGGCATACTCTATTGATAAGATCGATGAGGTTATTGTAGCAACGGGAGCAAGACCGGATTTCTCGTTCCTATCTGAATTGAGATACGCAGCTGATACCTCTGTGGAGTCTGTCCCACAGCTTGCCGACTTGATTGACCCCAATATTCACAGCTGCGGCACCGTACGCCCTCACGGTGAAGCCGAATTGCGTCAGCCGGAAAAGGACTTTTATATCGTGGGATCAAAAAGTTACGGTCGCGCTCCGACGTTCCTGCTGGCTACGGGCTACGAACAAGTTCGTAGTGTTGTTGCTGCATTAGCAGGTGATTTTAAAGCAGCGCGTGAAGTGCAGCTTCATCTACCGGAAACTGGCGTTTGCTCCGTGTCCAGGTCAACAGAAATAAGTGATAACAGTAACAGTTGCTGCACAACTACCCCTAAGAAGATGTCTATCAGGCCAATCGCCGTAACGAGTATGAGTAGTGGTTGCTGCAGTTCAAATAATGCGTCTACATCATGTGAAACGGATACAGGATGTTAATAAAATGAGAAGCTTCTGCAAAAATGCAGAAGCTTTTTATTATATCCTACTTTTGTTTTCCGTGCGTTAATCTTTGTTAACTCAATATTAAATAAGTACTTACTAATATAATCATTTACTTATATAATTGATCGCGTATATAATGGCCCTGTAGTTAGCAATCTAATTACAGAAAGGAGGCAAGAAATTGCAATCCATTGAGGAAATGTCCGATGAACTTAAGCTTCTCTCCGATAAAACCAGATTAACAATTATGGCGCTTTTACGACACCAAGAGATGTGTGTCTGTGATATCGTTGAAATTTTAGAAACAACACAACCAAACATTAGTCAACATCTAAAAAAACTAAGAATGGGCGGTCTCATTAACGAGGAGCGCCGTAGCCAATGGATTTACTATTCATTGAACTTACATGACAAGGGTTATTTGAAGCAACTAATCGATCAGCTTCCATCCATGGAAGAGAACATCAATTCAGTCAAAGGCTGTACGTAATCCAGGAGGCACTATGCTGGCACTTGCATCAATCATTTTTTTAGTTACGTTAGTATTTGTCATTTGGCAGCCAAAAGGTCTTAACATCGGTTGGTCCGCTTGTGGCGGTGCTGTAATCGCACTCATCTTTGGAGTTGTAAATTTTCATGATGTGTGGGATGTAACCCAAATCGTTTGGAACGCTACTCTTGCGTTCGTTGCGGTAATTCTAATTACACTCATTCTAGATGAGATTGGTTTCTTTGAATGGGCAGCGCTTCACATGGCTAGAGCTGCCAAAGGAAAAGGCCTTATGATGTTCGTGTACGTCATTTTATTAGGTGCGGCAGTAGCTGCATTTTTCGCAAATGACGGCGCGGCTCTTATCTTAACGCCTATTGTTCTAGCTATGGTCCGGGCGTTGAAATTTGATGAACGTATGATTATTCCCTTTATTATGGCGAGTGGATTCATATCCGATACGGCTTCACTCCCGCTAGTCGTTAGTAACTTGGTGAATATCGTGTCATCGGACTTTTTCGGTGTTGGATTCGCTGAATACGCTAGCCGCATGATTGTTCCGACTCTCTTCTCTGTTTCCGCAAGCTTACTAGTGCTCTTTCTCTTCTACAGGAAAAGCATACCTAAGCAATACGACCTGGCACAACTGAAGAAGCCGGTAGATGCAATTAAAGATAT
Organism: Paenibacillus glycanilyticus NBRC 16618; assembly: GCF_004000805.1. Taxonomy (GTDB): domain Bacteria; phylum Bacillota; class Bacilli; order Paenibacillales; family Paenibacillaceae; genus Pristimantibacillus; species Pristimantibacillus glycanilyticus. Next base: position 51,294 of record NZ_BILY01000005.1, on the reverse strand, counting down.
GCGGTTATTTAAGATCTCCTGGATTATCCTTGCCGTTCTTCTAATCGCCTATTTATCAAGTGAGTTTATCAACGTACCAGTATCAATCATCGCTGGCGTGGCAGCTATTATCTTCTTGGTGCTTGCCCGTCAGAGCAGGGAAATTCATACCTGGAAGCTCGTAAAAGGCGCGCCATGGGCAGTTGTCACCTTCTCCATTGGCATGTATGTCGTGGTCTATGGACTTAGAAATGTTGCACTGACAGATGAACTTGGCGGTGTATTTAAATGGGTCGGTGATCAAGGCTTATTTATAGCCACAGTAGGTTCCGGATTCACCTCTGCGATCCTCTCTTTGATTATGAATAACATGCCGACAGTTATGATTAATGCGCTTGCCATTCATAATACGAATTCTACGGGAATCATTCATGAAGCTTTCGTATATGCCAATGTGATCGGATCTGATTTAGGTCCGAAAATCACCCCTATCGGTTCACTCGCTACTTTGCTTTGGCTGCACGTGTTATCGACTAAGGGAGTTAAGATTTCCTGGGGAGCTTACTTTAAAACGGGTATCATCCTAACGGTACCTGTTTTGTTTATTACCTTATGCGGGCTTTATCTATGGCTAAAAGTTGTAGGCTGATGATCAATAAAATTACATTTCAAAGGAGTTTCTAATATGTCTAATAAACCACTTGTTTATTTTCTATGCACAGGGAATTCATGCCGCAGCCAAATCGCCGATGGTTTTTTGAACGCAATCGGTGGAGAAAAGTACGAAGTGAAAAGTGCCGGTCTAGAGGCGCATGGTTTGAATCCTAGAGCTGTTCAAGTCATGAAAGAAGCCGGAGTAGACATAAGCGGTAATAGCTCTGATGTAATTAATCCCGAGATCTTGAATCGCGCTACTTATGTGATTACCCTTTGTGGACATGCTGACGAGCACTGCCCTGTCATTATGAATCCTAATGTTATCAAATGGCATTGGGGTTTTGATGACCCAGCTAAAGCGACAGGTACAGAAGAAGAAATCATGGAGCAATTCCGTACGGTCAGAGACTCCATTAAGTCTCGTATTGAACAGTTTGTTAGAGATGGCGAATAAATGGGCGGAGCTGCTGACGTAGAAGCACTGGAGAAAAACGAAAATATTGATGTGATTGTCGACTTGCGCGGTGAGGCAGATGGTCGTGCCTATCCAGAATCCAAGGCACAGTATGTGCCCATCTCGCTTGGCGATAATTCTTCAGAAAACCAGCATATTGCGTTCAAGCAAGCAATAGACGAGGTAGTAAAAGCTTATCGCAATGGTCTCAATTATTGATGTTAAGCCAATACAGAAAGAAGCTTTGGTAAATATATTTGGATAATGGGGAAGTGTTCCAATGGGACATTCCCTTTATACTCGCCCGAATTGCCCATTTACAACGGCTGCTGAGATGTGCTATTGTTATTTCCATAGTTTTCGAAATACATTTGCAAAGGCGGTGAGAACCCATGGTCGAGGATAACGAGGAAGTTAAACAGGCAGTGAAAGTATACAAAGCACTCGGAGAACCGACCCGGATCAAAATAGCGATGCTTCTTACGGAAGAGCAGAATCTCTGCTGCTCCGCCATCGGCAGCAAGCTGGAGTCCGTTGCCGGTTCAACGCTGTCTCATCACTTGAAGCAGCTTACGGAATGCGGCCTGCTCACGCTGCGCAAGGACGGCACGTACATTTATTACAGTGTCAATAAAGAAGTCGCGTTGAAATACGCCCCGTATCTTTTGGGGTAGCCTTTTATTTGGTCTATATTTCGATAGATTTAGAAATATAAAAATATAATACAGAGAGATACGGATAAGGAGCTGGAACATTTGTCTTACAATTTAAAAATATATATGCTGGCTTTAGTCAGCTTTCTCGTCGGCACTTCCGAATTCATCATTGCCGGCATTCTGGATAAAGTGTCCGACGACATTGGCGTCTCGGTGGCAGCGGCAGGCCAGCTGATTACCGTGTTCTCTCTTGCTTACGGATTCGGGACGCCATTCCTGATGGCGGCCGCTGCCAAAGTCGACCGCAAAAGGCTGATGCTGTACGCTCTTTCGATATTTATCGTTGGCAACGTCGCCGCTTACTTCTTCTCCGGCTTTACTGCCCTCATCGTTTCCCGCGTTATCGTTGCACTCAGCAGCGGCGTATTCGTCGTCACGGCACTCACGGTCGCCGCAAAGCTCGCGCCTGCGGAGAAGCAGGGCAGTGCTATCGCCACGCTCGTTATGGGCTTTAGTACGGCACTGATCGTCGGCGTACCGCTCGGCAGACTTGTCGCTTCCGCCTATGACTGGAAATTGGTCTTCGGTGGTATCGGACTGCTCGGATTGCTGGCGCTATTGCTCATTGCCTTAGCGATTCCAAAGACGGATGGCGAGCAGCCGGTACCGCTGCGCGATCAATTAAAACTGCTCAAGAATCCTAAAATTCTCGTCGCGCTTGGCATTACGTTTTTCTGGCTTGGCGGCTATTCCATAACGTACACGTATATTTCCCCCTTCCTGCTTGATATTACCGGCATGAGCGAGAAATTCGTCAGCATCGCGCTGCTTGCGTTTGGCATCGCTAGTCTAATCGGCTCCAAACTGGGCGGCTTCAGTACCGACCGATGGGGATTCAAGCGAACTTTGGTGAACGGCATGCTGCTTCACGCGGTCTGGCTAGTCGTGATTTCGTTCGCCGCACATTCGCCGGCGCTCATGTTCCCGCTGCTCATGCTCTGGTCCTTCTCCGCATGGTCGTCCGGCCCTACGCAGCAATACCATCTGATCTCACTCGCTCCCGAAGCAACCAGCATCATGCTTAGCCTTAACAGCTCTGTTATACAGCTGGCCATGGCTGCAGGCGCGGGTATCGGAGGCGTCGTCGTAGAAGGGGCATCCCTTGCTGCCATCACTTGGATCGGCGCTGCCGGCGTCGCCATAGCCGCACTCATATCAGCCGCTGCATTCGGTTACCTTCGCGTCGGTGCAGCTTCCCGAGCAGCGGATAAGGAGGCTCGCGCAAGGAAGTTCAGCGCGTAAAGTCATTCCATTCATGCCGATAACCGAATACAATGATGCAAAACGACCCTGTACCGAAGAAGCTTCAGTACAGGGTCGTTTTTATTTGTAAGTTGGACTTGGCATTGTCGCCTATTTGCCCAGATTCGCATTCCACGCTTCAATGAGTGCGTTAATGCTCCGATTGAGCGTCGTCCTGGCTTGTTCGGATATCTCTTCCTGCTTCTTCTCTTTGTTCAGCTGCTTCAGTAAATTCTCCAAATGCTTAATACCCTGCTTCCAGTCCGGCTTCTTCGTGCTAACCGCATCGGCTGCATGCTCAAGCTCCTTATCCAGCTGCTTCCGAGTCTTCTCGCCCAGCTGTCCGGCTGAGCTAAACCAATCGAGCAGCTTTCCGACGGCAGGAGCGTTTATGGGAGCTGGTAGAACCGTGAAATTATCATAGCTCGTTTCATTCATGAACGTCCGCATGCCGACCTTGCCGTGCGTGAACGGATTTCCGCTGCGGTCCGTATAGTCGATAACCGGCTTGCTCATATCATCCACATACACCAGGATACGTGCTCCCTGCGCGACGACTTTCACATGCTTCCATTCGCCTGTCTTTATCTCGAGCGGCACTCCCGTCAGATAGGTCCAGTTGTAATTCAGCTTGCCGAGATGAACGCCCTGTTTATTCAGATACGCGACATATCCTTGCACGAAGTTCGCGTTGTTCTGATTCAGCTCCTTGCCGTGAGCCGGGTTATTTGCCCGGAACAGAATACCTCCGTCACCCGAATCGTTAATCAGCTTGATATCGGACTCCACGCTGTAATCCGACCAGTTGGCATCGCCGATCGTCGTCTTTGCGAAGCTGCCAACCGCCGCCTGGTATTCGCCGGTATGAGCAACCTTCGGCTCGACCGGGTTCTGATGAATCCGGATTCCTTGGAAGTCGAATTCACCTTTCACGGTTTCGACCTTCAAGGTATGTTTCCCAGCCGGGAGATAGATGCCTTGCTTCGTTGTTGTTGCCCAGTTCTCCCAGGTAACGGAATTCGGAATATCGACCTCACCGGTTAGATCGGTTGCATCGTCCAGCCACAGCCGGACTTTCGCACCGTCCATCGATGTAGCTGTCACGAAATCGACGTTGTACACGCCGGCATCGGTTATATCTACGTTGTAGGCCAGCCATTCTCCGGTTGCGTTCCAACCCACATTGTAGCTGCCCCCCGCATTCTGGCGAATATCAACCGCTTCATTCCGGTATTCCGTGCCGATGTTAGCGGGAGTCAGATCATGGTAGCCCGTGCCTTCGCCGCCTGCCTTGTAATCAACAGCCTGGATAAATCCGGGCAGCACGTGCGGCTTATCGAATTGGGTAAGCGACAATCTTGTCATATCGAACTCGCCTTTGACAATCTCGACCTTCAGTTCATGATCGCCGGCCGGCAGCTGAACACCGGACTCCTTAACCGATTTCCACTTATTCCAGTCTCTGGAAGCAGGAACATTCAATACGCCTGTTAAATCAGTTGTGTCATCCAGCCATAACCGGACTTGCGCATCCGTGAATGTCGTAGCTGCCCATAAGTCTAGATCGTACAACCCCTCTTCCGCGACGTGGATGTTGTACTTCAACCATTCGCCTGTTTGATTCCAGCCTACGATCTGATCGCCGGATGCAGCGGTACGAATATCTACCTGATCGCTGCGGTATTTGCCTCCAATGTTCGCCGGAGTTAAATCATGATAGCCTACGCCTTCACCGCCGGGCTTGTAATGCTCGGCCTCAATGACTCCGGGTACGGGGATTGGCTGCTCCATCCTCGTCAGCGCTATACCCGCAAAATCAAATTCTCCGCGTACCGTTTCGGCTTTCAGCGTATGCTTGCCTGCCGGCAGCGTAACGCCGGATTTACGCACCACATTCCAGATGTTCCAGTCACCGGTCTTCGGAATGTCCACGATGCCGGTCAGATCCGTCGTATCGTCCAGCCAAAGCCGGATCTGACCTCCGTCCAGCGTAGTAGCTACTTTGAATTCCGCGTTATAGGATCCGGCTTCCGCCACATCAATGTTAAACTTCAGCCATTCGCCTGTCTGGTTCCAACCGACGTTATACCCGCCTCCAACCGTATTGGAGCGAATGTCGACCGAATCTCCCCGGTACTGGCCGCCGATGTTCTCGAGCGTATTCTCATGATATCCGACACCCTCGCCGCCGGAGATATAATGGACCGTTCCAATCGAACCCGGGATCGAATGATAAGCATCGTAAGCCTGCTCTTCTTCGGCAATGTCGCTCTTTACGCTCCAGAAGCCTTCATATCGTTTCCAGCCGTCATCCTGGCCATCATCGAAATTATCATAGAGAACCGGAACGTCCACGTGCTTGTGGAACGTCAGCTTATCCAGAGACACAGTGCCTGATGAGGCAGCGACCTTCAAGTCATGTACACCTGCCGGCAATTCTACCCCATTCAGCTGTGCGGTTTGCCATCCTTTATCAGCAGTATCAGCGTCTCTTGTCAATTCGAACTCGCCCAGCGGTTGTCCACCATCCAGAGTGAGCTGTACCTTGCTGCCGATGGCTGCATCCGCATAAGAAAGATCGATATCGTATTTTCCTGCTTCCGAAATGTTTAACCGGTACCGCAGCCATTCGCCTTTTTCGAAAGCGGTGATATGCGAGGTGCCATTCTCTGCTTTGCCCGTATCCATCCCTTCTCCTCGGTAATCACCGATTGTATCAGGCGTCTGGTCGTGATACCCGGCTCCTTCGCCGCCGGACAGGTAATGAACGGCCTCGACTTGACCCGGAACCGGTTTCGCAGCGTCACAATCGCTGCTGCCGTTCACGTCGTTGCTGAAAGCAGCATACCCGAAATTAGCCTTCGCGTTCTCCGTGACGTAGCCGATGCTGCCGCCGCCAAGCGTCACGCTGCGTGTCTGTTTTAACATGCCGTCGACATAGATCTTGAACGTGTCTCCCGCTTTCTCAACCCGGATATTGTGCAGTTTTGTATAATCGTATCCTTCCGGCAGCGTGCTCGACACCCATCCCAGATCGGACCCATTTACCCGGAACTGCGTCTTCACCGAATTGCTCGCCGGATCTAACAATGCTGTTCCGAAATCATTATCGCCCTTGTAGGAAAATACGACTCCAAGCTGCGAACTGCCGGTATCGCTAGACTCAGCAAGCTGCAGATTGAATTCTGCCGTATAACTGTTTTCCGTCGCAGCTGCAGTTACCAGTCTGCTTGTACCGGCGGTCTGCTGCCTCAGAATACCGGAATCAACGCTCCAGCTGCCACCGTCCGCATTCGTCCACGCCGTGCCGAGTTCCGCGCCATTGAACCGGTCCTCGAAATCCGGCATCTGCGGATCCGGCTGCTCGGATGTCGTTGGTCCAAGCACCGACATTTTATCCCCGTTGAATACGATCCGGTCCATACCCATATGACGAAGAGGTCCAACAATGCCCGGTCCTTCGAGATTGTGGTAGATGATATAGCGGGCATCCAAGTTCGGTCCAACGACTACCGTATTATGGCCGAGGCCAACTGTCGGGCCTTCCGTACTGATCAGAATCGGGTTATCCGTATCAGCCACGAAACCCGTGAGCGGATTTGAGCTGACCGCGTAGTCGACCCGGTAACCTTTGCTGAATACATGGTTGCCGGTATACGTCATATAGTATTTTCCGTTCCGCTTGAACAACGTAGAGCCTTCCGTCCAACCGTTCATGTTCGCGCCTGTGTTTACGCTGTTGCCGATCGTTGTTGGCGTAGGCATCGCAGCCGCGAGAATTCCCGCTCCGTTCGCATGATAGAAATACCACTTGCCGTCATCGTCAATAAAGACATTTCCATCGATTGAATGGCCCAAATTACCCGTCTGCACGGTAAATGGGCCGGTCGGGCTCTCGCTGCGCAGCACGTAATGGCCATTGCCGGCAGGTGAGGTATACATGTAGAAATATCCGTTCCAATACACGACTTCAGGAGCGTAGGCTCCTTTTGTAACCGGATCGGTTGCGGCCAATCCTCCATAGCTCCAATGGACAAGGTCTGGCGAGCTCCACACCTTAACCCCGATATCGGTATCCCTCGTGCTCACGTACAAATAATAATTACCGTTAAACTTCAGCACGTAAGGGTCGCCAAGCCCATATTGTCCCCATTCGTCCGGCAGCGATGCCGGATTCTTGTAAGCGAATGCCGCCTGAGGGGCAAACAATAGCAGTACGCACAACAGAGTCACTATACTTCGTTTCAACATCAAACCTATCACCTCATCGATTTATTTAAAGCGCTTTCATCAATGACTGACTATGATGATCTTCCCTTTACACCATCGTCCCAATCACCTCATTTCATTACTTTAATCCAATATATCGAGAGTATATCGGCAATTTCTAGAAATTGTCAACGCTTTATTACAGTTTATATGAATCATTCAGTGAAATTTTTTGTTTTTTACTTTTCATTACAATTTTATTGTATCAATTGTTTTAACTATAAGATATTGAATCGCTAGGTGAAAAACTGCAGTAAATATAAAAAAAGAGCTGTCCGCGACAGCTCCTCCACAATCTTAGTTAGCAAATAGAAAGAAACGACGTTTATCTCACCAAAACGATCTGCGTTTTTACGCTTTGACGTTGTTCTATTGGAACAGAATGATTATTTTCAGTCGATCTGATATCTTCCGGTGGCAAAGCTACCTCGATATCGTATTTTCCGAGAGGTGCAAGCTCCTGAATAGATTTTCCGTAAACCTTCGTAATATAAATATCCGTATCTTCGACCGTTTGACCTGGCTTCAATTTCGATTTGCCTAAATCAGCCGTGCAAGGCCCGTAAGGTTTTATTTCCAATCTCTTATTTGTTTCAACATGTACGATATTCACGACTGCATGTTTAGGACAACTAGAACTGCCTGAAACATAGGTTAGCGTATCTTCCCCCTGGTTTGTTAGTTTTGTCTTCACTACGATATCATCATTTATTCCATACCTGTTTTTGTCCAGTATGATTTCATAAGCCAAATCTCCCACCGTTTCCTTATATAATACTGGCTTTATTTCTTTAGCTTCTTGGTCAAAGGAACAGCCCGTTATACAAATCATACTTAATAAGATGACAGCTGCAGTTATTATTTGTTTCAATATTATCCTCTCCAAAAACATCTGTTTATGTTGTTTCACAGGTCAAGGTTCATCCATATAGACGCTAAAAGTCAACTCCTTGTTGCTTATATCAGTAAAGATGAAGGGTTTAATCCTTCAAGACTATTAATAATAAAATAACCATCTTCCCGAACGAGAACATCATCAAACCATATCTGCCCCCCACCGTATTCTCCAATAAATCTTGATCCCTCATCTATCTCCAATATCGCCAAGAGCTTTGCTGTGTCATTATCCGAGGCTTCCGTAATTCTGCCATCTCCAAAAACGAATGCGATAGGATATAAATTTATCGTTTATGTGGCTATTTTCAATTTGGTGGTGTCTAATGTAAGTGAAAGCAAAGGAGGTTCGCTAGTGTCTGGGCCCAACGACGAATTCGATCAAATCTTTGAGCAATATTATAAAAAAATTTTTCGATTCCTCTCCCTTAAAGTGGATCACCAAACCGCAGAGGACGCAACTCAGTTAGCATTCATTAAAGCCTTTGAAAATTGGCACACCTTTCGAGGAGATTCCAGCGTATTCACTTGGATAAGCCAAATAGCCTACAACCTATTAAAAAATGAGTTTAGAAAAAGAGATCGAAGCTTAGAAACCTCGGTAAATTTTCAAGAAATGGAAAATCGCTTTATCACGGTTGAGTTCACTAAAAATGTTGAACTACGAATAGACGTAACTACGGCGCTGCTTAAACTTAACCCGCTTGACCGCGAAATTATCTCGCTTCATTTTGACGTAGGCTGCACATTTAAAGAAATATCGGAGCTTGTCGAGATGAGGATGAGTGCGGTAAAAAACAGACTATATAGAGCACTGGTAAAGTTAAGAAACGAACTTGATGATTGGGAGGCTCAAAAAATGATGTCCATCCTGGATACCATATCGATTGTGAGCAAAGATGTCGGGTCAACCCGCACGACCACACCGGATCATAAGATTTACCGGGATATTATCGAACATCTAAGAGTTAACGTTGATCATATTTGTTTAAAATTAAAGCATCATCCTTCAAAAAGAATAACCATTGAGATCTATCCGGATCTTAACTCTTTCCACCAAGCCGTTAACGAACCCGAGGCTCCGAATTGGTTTATGGGCATGATTGAAGCGGATACGATAAAAATCACATCCCCTTTAAACCCCGGCCCGGAGCACACTTATCAATCCATACTAAAGTCAACCGTGCACCTCTTTACAATATGGTTAGTTAAAGATATAAATCCATTGGCACCAAAGTGGCTATACCAAGGAATAGGCGGTTATGAAGCCGGACTAATGACAAGAGATTATATAAATGAATCCATAATGGAATTGGTTGCACGAGGTGAAATCCCCACGTTTTCAGAACTGGAGAATGACACTTGGGATTTCGAGAGTATGAAAGGCTTTCAATTCTCCCTTCTCCTTTGCGAGTTCATTCTGCAAAAGTACGGTTCAGAAGGTCTAAATAAGGTCATTAGAACACCAAACGATTTTGAAACTGTTTTCTCTTCCCATTCGTCGGAAGTACATCAACAGTGGGCAACACATTTAAGAACACGGTTAAACATTGGATAGTTTTAAAACTCCGCCTCGAAATAGTCAATAAGAATTCGCTATTTTGACATCAAAGCTTGATTAATGTTCGGCAAAACCCGTCTATAATGAAGCCATTACCATGTAGTTGGAAAGGAGTTCTTCGGTTTTAATGAGCAAAAAACAGAATGTAACGCAGCAAGCCAGCAACAAAAACTATACGGCTGCTATCGTCACGATCTCGCTGATCGCAAATATCGTTATTTTACTCTTGTTCTTCTCGCCGATTGGCTACAAGGGAAATATCGATTTCGACCTTACCATCTTCCCCAGAATCAATGGGTTGTTGAACAGCTTCACCTTCATCTTCCTGCTAGCGGCGTTAATCGCGATCCTGCGGAAGAACGTTAGGCTCCACAAAGGGTTCATTCTCGCTGCCTTTTCTTCAACGCTGCTGTTCCTTGTCTCCTATTTAACGTTTCATTACATGTCTTCGGAGACAGCGAGTTTCGGTGGTGAAGGCATAGTCCGGCCGATTTATTTCTTCATCTTGATCACTCACAGCTTCCTAGCTGCCGTCATCGTGCCTTTAGCTTTGTTCACTCTCGTATGGGGATGGACAAACCAACTGCACAAACACCGCAGAATCGCCCGCTGGACGATGCCGATCTGGCTTTACGTCAGCTTAACCGGGGTTGTTGTGTTCCTAATGATGGAACCCTATTATTAAGGTGATCTTAACGAATAGAGGGTTATCGAAGATCGACTCTTCAATAACCCTCTTTGTTTTATCTAGGCGTTCCAGTTTTTCCTTAACTAAGAAAACATCCCCCCCAGCTCTCCTTTATATGCAACCGCTTTCAAATATAGTTTTAGAAGGTGCTGCGTCTCCTGTTATACTCTTCATTCTTACCTTCGCCGAATCACTGTTTGCTACATAATCTTCCCATCCGATGGCTATAGTAAGGAAATCAATGGCATAGGAGGAGATCCATGTGAACCCGTCCGTCGCGGCATCAGAGCAATTTTTCTACGAGCAATTCTCCGGTCAAAGCGATTTTCAATCAAAAAAGCTGCTGATTGGCGGAATCGAATACAGACTATTTTATTTGAACACTTTGATTGATTCCTCCCATGTCCAGGAATTCATCTTGAAACCCCTGCTTTCTAAGCCTTTGAATGACGTACGCGAGGTTATATCGATACTCGACTATGAGGAAACGGATCACGTCGAAGAAGCGGTTCAAGCGGTTGTATGCGGCAAGACGGTGCTGCATCGCGACGGAGAGAGCAAATTGTATTTGCTTGGCGCGGATTTGAAGAAGGAGCGCACCATTAACATTCCGTCAAATGAGCGTATTCTTCGCGGAGCAAATGAAGCGTTCATTGAGAATCTGGATACCAATTTGAATTTGATGCGCAAGCTGATTCCTTCAACCGAGCTTGTCGTCAAAACGTATACGATAGGCCGTTTATCCAAGACTAAGGTAGCAGTCATGTACATAAAGTCGGTCGCGGATCCGTCATTATTTGAGGAGCTGGACCGGCGTCTCTTGAGCATCGATAGCGATTATACGGAATCGCCCGGTTTTATTGACGAACTGATCCGGGACAAAAAATTCAGCCTGTTCCCGCAGCTCTTAATTACCGAACGCCCAGACCGTGCACGCGCCTATTTAATGGAAGGCAAAATGGTCATTGCAACCTCAGGTTCACCGGATGCGATTATATTGCCTGTAACGTTTTGGTCCTTTTTTCAAAGCCCTGACGATTACCATATTAGCTGGCTGCTTGGAACCTTCTTCCGGCTTCTTCGTCTTGCCTGCTTTCTGCTGACCATTGGGCTGCCCGCCTTTTATGTGTCTGTCAGTTCCTTTAACCCCCAGCTGCTGCCGATTAATTTCGTGAATACGCTGCAAAGCTCGCTGAAATACGTGACTTTCCCACCGTTAATCGAGACGATTGCCATGATGCTTTTGCTTGAAATCTTAAGAGAAGCTACCATACGGCTTGCCAGTCCAGCCGGCCAAACCATAGGCGTAGTAGGCGGTATCGTTATCGGAACCGTCATTGTGCAGTCGAACCTGGCTTCCAACACGATGGTTATCGTAGCTGCCTTAACAGGCTTGGCTTCTTTTATTATTCCATCCTACGAGATGAGCAGCGCGGTAAGACTACTCGGTTATCCGGCGATTCTATTGTCCTCTGTCTTTGGGCTGCTGGGTCTGGCGTTTTTCTTCATGATCATCTTTATTTACTTGTGTCAAATGAGCACAATGGGACAGCCTTATTTTTCTCCTCCCTTCTCTTTGAGCGGGATAAGAGATACGCTGATCCGTTCACCTATTTGGAATCTGAAAAAAAGACCGGCAGGAACCTCGCCATATAATCAAACTAGGCTGAGGCATCCGAGGAGTTGGAAAAGATGATGAGGGAAGAGTCTATCAACGGAAGACAGTTGATCACGCTAACCGTAATGGCACAGCTCGGTACCGAGGTTCTATCCCTTCCCCACGTAGGAGCAGAAAATGCCCGGCAAGATACGTGGCTTGCTGTGCTGATTAGCGGTGTAGCCGCGCAAATCGGAATTTTGTTAATCTGGTGGCTCGGCAGCCGGTATCCGAATCGGAACTTCTACGCGTATACCCGGGAAGTTGTCGGCAGACCGATTGGTTTTGTCCTCAACCTGCTGTATGGATGCTACTATTCCTTCTCCGGACTGCTCATTACCGCGCTGTACACTGATATTTTAAAACGTTGGATGTTCTTGCTTACGCCAAGGTGGCTAATCTTCCTTATGCTTATGATCATCTGCGGATATGCAGCCACTTCTTCACTTAAGAGAATGGCCTTCATCTCGCAGTCCTTTATAATCTTTCCCGTTATCTGTTTCCTGCTAATTGCGTTTAGCGGGATATACGGATTGGATGCTAGAAATCTTCTGCCAGTGTTGTCGCATGGCTGGGCCCCCGTCATAAAAGGCGTGTATGTCGCCTATAGCGCTTATATCGGATACGATCTGCTGCTATATGCTTACCCCTATGTGCAAGCCGGCAGCAAAAAGAAACTGCTGATTGCGATGTCGGTTGCCAACGCTCTCACCATCGTTTTTTATGTAACCGTCTGCCTCGTCTGTACAACGATGTTTGGCCAGAAGCAGCTGATTATCGTGCCGGAGCCGATTGTTTTTATTTTGAAAAACTACCGCATTCAGGTCTTGCAAAGCCTGGATATTCTGTTTCTTGTCTTTTATGTCTTTGTCGTCTCCGCCACGATCTACGTGTACTTCTTTCTGGCTTCCAAAGCCTTTGTGCATTTGCGCACATCGGGGCTCGGCAATTCTTATCACTGGGTCTGGGCTATTGTAACGATTTGCTTTGCCGCAAGCTTCTTTCTAACAAAGCGCAATGATATTTTGAGAATCGCCGCCTTTCAGGATCAGCTCTCGATTCTCGCCGTTGTGGCGTTCCCCCTTCTCCTGCTCCTTATTTCCGGAATTCGGAGTGCCGGGAGGCATCGGGTATGAAGAGAACAAGAACGGTTGTAGCCCTGGTGCTTTGTCTTTTTATGACGGGCTGCTGGGATCAGCTTCAATTAAAAAAGCTGCTTTTTGTCGATATTATCGGGATTGATTACGAGGGAAACAGCAAGCAGCTTAAAGTGGACTACGTCATCTCTTCCCTTCGGGAAGCAAGTCAGGGCGGCGGAAGACAAACCTCCTTGCATATGAAGACAACCGGGACCAACCTCTATGATGCTGTTTCCAATACAAACAAGGAAATGCCCGGTATCCTTTCGGTTCTAGAGACGAGACTGTATCTGATAAGCTCCCGCTTCGCCAAGGATGAACCATTGCGGCATCTGGATATCGCCAGTCAATTTGCTTCCAACCCGTTATACGCTTATTTAGCCGTGTATGACGGTGATCTCTCGGAGCTGCTCAGCAAAAAAAGCATGAATGATCAGACCGTATCCAATTTCCTAATTGGTCTTCTTGATGATGAAATCCGCAGGGGAGAGATTCCTTCCAATAAATTGCTTCATTACATCCTCGGGGGTAACCAGTTCATGAACGATTTCGCCTTAAACCGGTTCGAGCCCTATCGGGACGAAGCACGTCTGGCCGGTACAGCTTTATTCAGCGATGGGCGGTATACCGGGAAAAATTTGAATAATGAGGAGACTCAGCTTGCCACCTTGATCGAAAGTCCGTCTGGAAAGAACCAATTGCTATCCAGCCAACGGGATGGAAAGCAGTATTCGGTACTTATTCAATCTGCCAAACGCCGTTTTCATGTGTTGACGAATGCGGATAAGCTCCATGAGATCGAAATCTCGATGCAGCTGCAGGTTAAATTGGTTGAGGACGGCTCCGAGTTCAAAAGGCATACGGATAAAATGCTTAAGGATATGGAGACGTTTATCGCAGCGGATCTTACAACTAGAACAACTAAAGTCATGGCAGCTCTCCAGCAGGCGAACTGCGATTTCTTGCAGCTGGGCCATGAGGTGGCCGTCTTTCATCCGAGCCTATACAAAAATCTCAACTGGCGTGAGCAATATCCCACACTCCGCATTAAGCCGAAAGTAACCGTAAAAATCCTGAACACGGCGATTCTGGAGTAACTGGAGCAACTCTCGACAACCGGGTTCGCTACACCCGTTCCAAAGCAGGCCTAAAGACAAAAGGTCCCCATTACGGGGACCGGGAAATTCTAATATTTTAAACATGCTGGATCAAAAGTCCTTCCGTCGAATGGCAAACAAACCTGCCGCAAGGAAAAACACGAAATAAACGGCCGTGTAATATAAGAAAGCGTCTGATGGCGGATTTACGATTGAAAAGTAGCCTAAGGAATCCCTGGAGGTGAACGACTGTCCCAGGTCCTTAACCTGGAATAAGTCCGATAACATCCGCTGCTGCAGGGCATCGGTTGGAATAAGAAGCCGGATCAGACCCGACACCATTTCCATCGTATCGGATGTTTTCGTCGAATCGTTGGATGCGAACATGCCGGCTGCAATAACCCGATCGAGCATGGTACCAACCCAGCCCATCCCAAAGAGCAGCACCATTGCAACCCCGTTGCCAAGCGGCGCAAGCCAGCAGGACGCAAGCATCGTCAGCGTAACCATCAGCAGCACCGGGCTGACGAACAACACAAGTGCCGGCCCTATGGAGGACCAATCCGGGTGAACACCCGTCGCGTAAGCTACGATGCCAATGATGGATACGAATAATAGTAGCGCATAAGCGAGACAAAACGTGACAAAACCGAGCCAACGGCCCAAATACCAATGTGTGCGTTTAATCGGCCTTGCGAATACCGATTGCAGCACCCCATGCTCCGCTTCTCCGGTAACGGCAGCCACGGAGCTGAATATAGCCAGAAATCCTGTCGCAAAGGAGGCGAAGAAAAAACCGATCCATAGCAAAATAGCGCTTCCCCTGAAGCGGTCAATTAAATTATCCAAGCTTATGATGCCGGATTCGTAATGCGATACCGACGCTCCCGCGCTTCGCGCGATAAAATAAAAAGCGATCCAAAACAAAACCGTAAGCAGCAAAGTCATCAAGGTGACTTTTTTGCGTATCAGCTCTTTCCAGGTTAACATCCACACGGCAATCAACGGTTTTCCCCCCTATGCTCCAAACCCGATACTGCCTGCAGAAACCATTCATCCAGGCTTGACTTCACTTTGCGCGTCTCGTATAAAGTCAGTCCCTGTTCCATCAGCAGACGGTTAAAATAGCCGACTTGCTCGTCCTCGGCAAGCTCCGCCTCCAGCCAATGCTCTCCCCATGCAGGCGTGTCGCCGCCTTCCCAAGGAATGATATCTACCGGTACAATCATCGCTTCGCGAAGCCAGTCCAGCAGCTCCGGAGTCATGCCGCCTACCCGGAAGCGCCATCGGGTCGAAGCCCGAAGTACATCCGATACGCGTCCGTCGGCCAGAATTCTGCCGTTGTTCAGCAACGCCACATGATCGCATAAAAGCTCCACATCCTCTAATAGATGGGAGTTCAAGAAAATCGTTTTGCCTTCCTTGCGCAGACGCTGGAGCAGCTCCCTTACTTCATGCCGGCCAACAGGGTCGAGGGCCGATGCCGGCTCGTCCAGAAATACGATGTCCGGATCGGCCAACAACGCGCAGGCGAGACCCAGCCGCTGCTGCATCCCTTTGGAATAGCCTTTTATCCGATCCTTCCCTCGCTGCCCGATCCCTACCTCATCCAGCAAGCGGTTAATCCGGCGTTTGAGTTCCGCCCCTTTCATTCCGCAAAGCTTGGCATGGAAAACCATCGCTTCTTCTCCGCTTAACCATCCAGGATAACGGAATAATTCCGGCAAATAGCCGATTCGCCTGCGCGCTTCCACTGACCCGGCAGGCTGGCCGAACAATAACGCTTTCCCTTCTGTTGGCGCGGTTAGCCCTACCAGCATTTTAACGATGGTACTCTTGCCGGCCCCGTTAGGGCCAAGGAAGCCAAAGGCTTCCCCGGCAGGAATGCGGAGCGTGACATCGTGACAGCCACGCCCGTTCCCGTAGTTTTTCGTTAAACCGAATGTTTCGATGGCATAACTCATTGCGCAATCAATTCCTTCACTATCTGTTCGGCCTCTTCGCGCGAATCGGCATCATACATTTGAACTTGCGTGACTTTTCCGTTCTTCAGCCAAGTGGCGTTCCAGCCATTCCAAACGTTCTTGCTGTTCTCGAAATAGACGTCCGTACCGTTCACTGCCGATTTCGTCACATTGCCGTTCGTAATAATCGGGAAAGGAACCTCTCCTTCGGAAATCCGGGTACTTTGCATCAAGACGTTTTTCAGGTTAGCCGGCAGTACAGGGAAACGGATCAAAGCTTCATAAGCGTCCTCTGCCTCAATAGACGGATCCATCTCGACTACCGGAACCGGAATGACGTTAACCGCGACGTAATGCGACTTCTCGTTGGAGTCCATGAAGTGGTAATCGGCGTTTACTCCTTGACCCGTGCGGAGCGTGATCGATTTGCCGTCAACGGAAGCCGGCAGCAATTGCTTTGCTCCAAGCTTCTTCATGACATCGTTAATCTCATCCACATCTAAGCGAAGAGTAATAGCCTCTCCTTGCTGTCCGTAAATTTGAAGCTCGGTCTGCTTGCCGTATGGCAGATCCAGCTTCTCCTTAAGCTCGATCCCGTACTTCTCGCGGACTTGCTCCACCGTTAAATCAGAAGCGTCATCACCGGTGAAGGTACGCTCGAATTGACCAAACTTATTGCTCGACTCCGCCGACACATTCGAACCGAAGATGCCTTCCAATGCCGTTTTGAAATCATCCTCCTGCACAACCGCAACCTGATTCATCTTAAACTTGCCCAAAATGGATGCCAGCGCTTCATTCGTAGACGGGATTGCGATTGCCGCGCAGATCAGTACGGCGGCAGCGGCAACGCCGGTCTTTATGCCATGCTTCTTCAACCAGCTGCGATATGGGGAAGGTATCGGCTTCGCTCCGAGGCGTTCCTTCTCCTCGGCTTTCCCGGCATAAGCGTCTTGTTCCTCTCCGAGCATGGGAGCTGGACCCGCGGCTTTATGCTCCGTATCCCCCGCTGTAACGCCTTCCTTCATCCATGCTTCCCACACCGGAGAACCTTCTTGTTCTTTTAATTTAAGCTCAAGCTTGGCCCAAGCATTGTTCGTCTCTTCCGAAGTGGGCAAGGCTGCTTGCTTCCGTTCATCCATTGGATAATTTGTCATTTGCTCTCTCTCCTTACTCTTGCGACCATTGATTTTCATGCTTTAACGCTTGCTTTCTTAATCGTTCTCCCGCCCGCTTCAGAAGCATGCCTACTTGAGGCTGCTGCACGTTTAATTCCTGCGCGATTTCCGAATAGCTGTATCCCGAGTAACGGAGCAGCAGCAAATCTCTGTCCCTTTCGGGCAATGAGTTCAGCCAGCCTTGAACCTGCTCTTCCTCGTCCTGCTTGATTACGGCCTGCTCCCCGGATTGAAAGGTTTGCGGCTCCGTCATCAGCTGTTTTTCCTGCCGCTGCACCAGCATTCGTTCTCTTGCCTTCTGATCCAAGTAATCGTAGGCGCTTCTCGTTAGAACCTGATGCAGCCAAGCTCCAACGGCCTCCGGCCTTGACGGCGGATTTTTGTAAAGTTTCAGGAATACCTCCTGGGCCAAATCCTCTGCAGCCGATTGATCACGCAGAAGTGCTATTAATTTTCGAAGTACGGACGGATAATGCTTATGAAAGATATCTTTAAACAAATCCGGCGCCGGATTGGATAGATTCATTCTCCATTGCCTCCTTGATATTCAATTGCCTTAACGCTTGCCCCGGGCTTAACGTTGACATGTATAAGACGGCTATCAACTCTATTTTGTAACACCTTGAGCCCAAATATGAAAAAAAAGATAAAATGACTCAAAAAGAGACTCTACCAATCGATCTGGTAGAGTCTCCGGAATCATCTTATGCCTTAACGGTAAACTTGTCGCGCGCCAGCTTGGTGGCTTCGACCATGTTGCGCAGCGAAGCGATGGTTTCTTCCTTGCCGCGTGTCTTTAATCCGCAGTCCGGGTTAATCCAGAATAGCTTAGGATCAAGAACTTGAAGCGCGCGGTCAATCATATTGGTCATTTCCTGAACATCCGGTACGCGAGGGCTGTGAATATCGTAAACGCCAAGGCCGATGCCATGCTTGTACGTATTCACTTCAAAGCTGTGGATCAGCTCGCCGTGACTGCGGGAAGTCTCGATGGAGATGACGTCCGCATCCATCTCTTCGATCGAATCAATCATGTCATGGAATTCGCAGTAGCACATATGAGTGTGAATTTGCGTCGTGTCCGAAACGGTGCAGGTTGTCATGCGGAACGCTTTAACCGCCCAATCCAGATAAGGCTTCTGCTCTTCTTCCTTCAGAGGAAGGCCTTCTCGCACGGCCGGCTCATCCACCTGAATCATGCCGATGCCGGCATTCTCAAGCGCTTCCACCTCCTGACGGAGAGCATAAGCAAGCTGATAAGCAATTTGCTCGCGCTCGATATCGTCGCGGACGAAGGACCAGTTCATAATCGTGATAGGCCCCGTAAGCATGCCTTTTACCGGACGGTCTGTTTTGGATTGCGCATACACGGTTTCTTCGACCGTCATCGCTTCCTTGAAAGCAACGTCTCCGAAAATAACAGGAGGTTTCACGCAGCGGGAGCCGTAGGATTGCACCCATCCGTTTTGAGTAAACGCAAAGCCTTCAAGCTTCTCGCCGAAAAATTCAACCATGTCCGTCCGTTCAAACTCGCCGTGTACCAGTACGTCAAGACCGATTTCCTCCTGATAGCTGATCCAAGCATCAATCTGGTCCTGAATAAAGCTCGAATACTGCTCGTTGTTCCATTCGCCTTTGCGCCAAGACTGGCGCGCCTTGCGTACATCCGTCGATTGCGGGAAGCTTCCGATCGTTGTGGTCGGGAACAACGGCAGCTGCCATTTCTCCTGCTGAGCCGAGTTACGTTCCGCAAACGGTGATTTTCTTGCCGGTACTTGCGATTCAATGCGCGCTACCGCGGATTGAACATCCGAACGGTTCCGGGAAGCGGACTGCTCCAATGCCCCAACATCCGACTGGTTCGACGCAAGCGCTTCGGCAACGGATGCTTCGCCATTGTTCAAGGCTTGGGTAAGCAGAACGACCTCGTCCAGCTTTTCATCCGCGAAGGCAAGCGCATTCTTCAGCTCAGGCTGAAGCTTGGTCTCCGGCTTTGTCGTAACAGGGACATGCAGCAGGCTGCAGGAAGTTTGAACAAGCAGCTTATCAGCCGGTACAAGACCTTGCAGTTCCTTCAAGAGCTCCAGCTTTTTCCCAAGCGATGCCTTCCAAATGCCGCGGCCGTCAATCACGCCGGCGCCAAGCACTTTGTCTGCCGGGAAGCCGTTTTGGCGAATCGCGGACAAGTTGCCTTTTAATCCGTGCACGAAGTCTAAGCCAACGCCCTGTACAGGCAGGTTAACGATTTCCTTGTATTGATCAACCGATTCGAAGTAAGTCTGCAGCATAATGTTCAGACCGGGTACCGCTTCGGCGATTTTGCCGTATACCGTTCTCAGGCGGGCCACGTCGTCATTGCTCAGCTTCGTCACAAGCACCGGCTCATCGATCTGTACCCATTGAACGCCTTCGGCCGCAAGCTCTTGAAGAACCTGTACATACAGCTTTAGAAGGATCGAGAGCCAGGAGTCCACCTCGGAGCGGCCATATCCCTTCGACAGCTTGAGGAAGGAGAACGGTCCAAGAATAACCGGCTTCCCTTCGATGCCGAGCTTTTCTTTCGCTTCGCGGTAAGCGATAAGCGGTTTATTTTCCGTAAGAGCCGGCTGAGCGCCATAGAACTCCGGAACAATGTAATGGTAGTTCGTGTTGAACCATTTCGTCATTTCGCTTGCAGCAGCGTCTTTCGTGCCGCGAGCGATACCGTAATAGACGGAAATCGGAACCGGACCGCCGTTATAGGAAAACCGCTTCGGAACGATTCCGAACATGGCGGCCGTATCCAATACTTGATCGTAGTAGCTGAAGTCATTCACCGGAATGAAGTCGATGCCTTTGTCCTGTTGTTTGCGCAGATGGTTCAAGCGAATTTCCTGCAGCTGTTTGTGAAGCTCGGATTCCTCCAGCTTGCCTGCCCAGAATGCTTCCAGCGCTTTTTTCCATTCACGGTTTTCACCGATTCGAGGGTACCCCAATACACTGCTCTTTGCCATCTTGCAACAACTCCTCAATATTTGTTACAAGAAAGATATCATGGATTTCGAGTTATAGTGTAACTGTAAAATGCTATATCTAGTTATAGCCAATAGCTATATCATGGAGCCGGTGGTATCGCCTGATGCAAGGCTTCGATATAGGCGGTTCCCAGCTTGGACAACGCGGTGCTCCTGTGAGCAATCCAGCCCACATTAATCGTCTCGTCGGTATCAAGCGGCACCGGAATAATCTCGTTCCCGTTCAGATCCGCGCTAAGAACTCCGGTCGAAATCGTATAACCGTTCAGCCCGATCAGAAGGTTAAACAACGTCGCGCGGTCGTTGACCCGGATGCTTTTCTTATGCGATAACGTACTGAGAATCTCCTCCGCGAAATGGAAGGAGTTGTACTCCCCTTGGTCAAAGGACAGATACGGATACTCGTCCAGCTGGTCAATCGTTACCTTGGCTTGCTTCGCCAAAGGGTTCTTGATGCTGATGAAAATATGCGGCTTGGCCGTAAACAAGCTCGTAAAATGAAGGTTCGAGTCTTTCAGCAGCTTATTGATGACTTTGCCATTGAATTCGTTCAGATAAAGGATGCCGATCTCGCTCCGCAGGCTTCTTACGTCCTCGATAATTTCGTAGGTCTTCGTCTCCCGTAGCGACAGCTCGTATTCCTCTTGTCCGTATTCCTGCACCAAACTTACAAAGGCATTTACGGCAAAAGCATAATGCTGCGTGGACACCGAAAAATGCTGCGGAGAAGGCTTTTTGTTCAAATAACGGCCCTCCAGCAGCTCTGCTTGCTCCACTACCTGACGGGCATAGCCGAGAAACTCCACTCCCTCCTTGGAAAGGGAAATCCCTTTATTCGAACGCTCGAATATCGCTAGCTGCAGCTCTTCCTCCAGATCCTTAATCGCGTTCGACAGCGTTGGCTGCGAAATAAACAGCCTCTTCGCCGCTTCGTTAATCGAACCGCGGTTCGCGACTTCGATAATGTATTTTAGTTGAGTTAACGTCAACGTTGTCCCTCCTCTACTTATCTGTCTCGCCCGGCTGCCAGCCGATGTCTTGCGACCAGAGATGCGCTTTATGCAGAATGTCCCATACGATAGGACCTTTGCCTTCCACATATTTCATCCGTTCATGCTTGTACTGCTCCATTAACCTGTGCTTTTCTTGCCCGTAACGCAGGCAATCCTTCGGGTGCTGCCGCAAGTAATCACGGAATAACAGGTTCATCTGCTCCGAAAAGCTCCCTGATTGCCTTACGTGAATATGCATTCTGCAATTGCCGGGAGCTTCTCTGAAGTATCGCTTTGACAAGTCGGGATTGTCTTCCCTATAAACGAATCCGAGCTGTTCAAGCCTGGATTTATAACCAACCAGCTCGCCCAATCGGGAAACGGAGATTTGAATATCGATAATAGGCTTCGCATCCAAACCGCTGATGGAGGTTGATCCGATATGATCAATTCTTAATGCAATGTCGCCTAGGGCTGCTCTCAGTTTTGCGGCTGTTTCCCGGAACATGTCATACCACAGCGGATTATGCGCAGCAATTCTCCATTGGTCCTCCACGCTTGCAATCTCCCCTTACTGTCCATTAGTCTTCAAACAATTCCTTGAGCACCGTCTTCCGGTTCTCGAGAAATCTGCGAGTCACAATGTAATGCAGCGTATCTTCATAAGCGATTTCCTCAATGGGCTGCTCATCGAAATTATAGATTTGCGCATCGGGATACCCCAGCAGAATCGGGGAATGCGTCGCGATTATAAACTGGGCATCCTCCGATAAATCTTTAATAACGCGCATAAGGGCCAGCTGTCTAGCCGGGGATAACGCCGCCTCGGGCTCGTCAAGGAGATAGATGGCTTTTTTGCCGAACCGGTGCTTGAACAGCGACAGGAAAGCTTCCCCATGCGATTGCTTGTGCAAGGAGCGGCCTCCGTAATTGCTTAGTACATCGGGATCAAGCGTGTCGATATAAGACGCAAAATGATAAAAGGTTTCCGCGCGCAGGAAGAACCCGTTCGTCACCTTTGGCATCCAAGCCAGCCTGATGGCGTTGCCCAGTATCGCCGATGAAGCATCCACCTCATAAGCGTTGTTCCTTCCTCCGCCAGCCGTATGGAAACCGCATTGATAAGCAATGGCCTCAAGCAAGGTCGATTTGCCCGAGCCATTCTCGCCAACGAGAAACGTTACGTTTGAACGGAAATGCAGCCTGTCCATTGACTTGATCGCCGGAATCGTGAACGGATATTCCCGTTCATTGATAGATTCATCCCGCCTGATCTCTACGCTTCTAAGAAACACAAGCCTCAGCTCCTACTGCTCTATTATCGTTGATCCGGCTACCTTAAGATCCTTCCCGTATTCGAGCTTAATCGTGAACGGATATTCTGCAGGGGATAGATTTCCGGGTACCAACGCTACCAGCTTGTTATCCATCACTGCGTAATTCAAGACGTTACCAAACCATATTTTATCATTCCAGGTGCCGGCGGCAGATTTCGCGTAGTCCTTGTTATAGGTTTGACCGTCAACGTCAACCGTGACCTTCACCTTGTCGCCTATGCTCTGAATACTGGAATGAGAATGCTTGATTAAGACAATTATAATTTCATTATCGCCGTCCTCATTCAGATCAGCAACCTCTATTGCCGGATAATACGCTGGGTTGGTTACATTGGACCAAGGAAATGACTTGGACCCGGCCAATGTCGTGACCGAGATCTCCTTGAATAAACCGTTTTCTTCTTTCTGCCCGAATAACTTGATATCCTGCAGTCCTTTGAGCATAACCTCTTGATCGCCTATGGAATATCGAACTTGCTGTGCCTGCTCCCCGATATTCGAACCACAACCGCTTAACAACGTAACAAACGCCGCAGCAAGCATCATTTGTTTCATCATAGCCCTTCAGACTCCTTTTAATGGAAAATAAAAACATATACCTTGAACGGTTCATGGTTTCCCTATGTTTCATTCTCCATAAAAAAATGACTATCTCATCACGAGATAGTCATTCCAGCGTCAGGGTTGAACCCTCGGTTTATCCGCCTGGCAGTTCGGGTTCGGCACCAGTCCAAGCTGGGCCAGCTTCGTAAGGTAATAACACTCTTCCCGCATCATATGATCGGGCATTAACGGGCTGATCCGGTCAAGCACCTCATCGGTTACCTCAAGCTCCTCGAGCTCTTTGAGAAAAGCCACAAATAGCTTCATCTCCACATCCACTTCTTTATGGAGCCTGCGGAATGCGGGAAAATCCTTCAATTCCGTTCTCATGTAACCCGCCATTTCGATACTTTTTAAGTATAGCTGATTAAAGCGTTCTTCGAATAGTTGAGTCTGCTTGATCAGCGGCTTCTCAACAAAATCAAGGTCACTGCCTATGGCAGCCGCATGACCGGCCGCATCCGGCAGCCACAAGAAATCATGATGAAGGGCATCGAATACGGGAACCGGCTTGCCTGCAACAAGCTCCTTCAATATACGAAGATATTCCTCCAGCTCATTGACCATATGGTTGAGAAAAGTCGGAGTCAGCATGATTTTCACTTTTCCTAACAAGGCTCTGTCCAGCAGACTCAGCTTGAACGACCGCAATTCGATTGTCAATTCGAGTGCCTGTCTGCTGATGGACAAGCAATCCGTCTCCGATGAGGACTGCCTTGCATACTCCAGTAACTGGTCGAAGGCCGTTATAAAATAATTGGCAAGCTTGATATCATTGACCTCAACAGGCGATAAGGTATTTAAAATAAACCTCCCGTGATCACCCAAAATCTGCAGCCAAAAGCGATGCTCATACCATTCAGACTTGGCCAAAACGCTGATCCCTCCTCCGGTACCGTTCCTTTAGAGGGTATGAAGGGATCTGCCCGGATATAACGTTTAAGCCTGCTTTGGCTTAATCGTAAAAAGTGCGATAAGAGCGGCGGCAACGCAGCAAGCGGTTAGCAGCCAGAATAAGGAAGATTTCGAATGCGCGATCAGCAACGCGGATAAGGGAGGCCCCGCCGCAACACCAAGGAATCGAATACTGCTGTAAATGGACGTGATCGTGCCGCGTTGATCCTTCTCGATTCCTTCCGTCAACAAAGCATCGAGGCTCGGCAATGCGGCCCCAAGGCCAATAGAGCCAACGAAAAGGAGGATAATAATGAACCAAATAGAGTCCCTTCCCCCAAATGCCAAAAATATTAGGCTGCCTGCAGCCTCAATAAAGCCAATTACGCTGATCCATTTCATCAATTTCTTGTTCTGTCCGATCCATTTGCCAATCGCCCATGAGGTGGAACACAAGGCTGCGAGCGGGATAGCAACGAGACAGCCCTTCAATATACCGTGACTTCCCCGTTCCTCCAGAATCTCCGACAAATAAAACAAGGAGGCAAAAATAGCGAACATATTGATTCCACCCGCTACGTACACGCCCCAAATCCACCTTCCCTTTTCCCGAAACAAAGAGATGACATCCCTAACAAATTGGCCAAACGGAATAGCCGGCTTTTTGTCTTTGGGAGCCTTAACCCATACGGCTACAAGAATAAACGATATCAAGCTGAATACCGGAATAAACCAAAACGGCATGTACCAGGTCCACATGGCTAAAGCAGAACCAATGATTGGGGCAAGCACTTTGCCGAACGTATTTGCCGTTTCGACAAGGCCAAGTCCGTTGCTTACATCCTCTTCCTTCTTGAATAAGTCACCCACAAGAGGAAGCACGACCGGGAAGCAGCCTGCCGCGCCTAATCCCTGAAACAACCTCCCCGTCATAACAAGAGCATAAGGTTTATCGAACGATATAGCGGCAAAGCCGCAAAAGGCGCCTGCCGCCGCAACCAGCAGCAGCCCTGGCAAAATCACTTTTTTCCTGCCGATGCGGTCAGAGAGGTATCCGGCAATGGGAATAAACAAGATTGCGACAGCGGCATAAGCCGTAATTAACAAACTGGATTGCAACGCGGTTATTCCCATCGCTTTCTGCATGGAAGGAAGGACAGGAATCAATATCGAGTTCGCTAAAGTCATCGTTAAAGGAATTGTTGCGATGGAAGCCAGATCTAATTGCTTCTTCTTCTCCATTACTTCCTCCAAGTAAACAAGTCGGGATTAAGTCGAGCACCGCTTATTAGAGTGACCCTTTCCCGATCGATTTATGTCGGACAAAAAATTTGAATAGTAATGGCCGCGAAAGGGATTATATACGTGTTCGTCAAACCAAAGGAGGAATTTCAGAACATGCAATTCTCAAACAACAATCAAGCAAGCCAATCCCTTCATCAATGTGAGCAAGTGATTCAACAGCTGGTTAACCAAACGCAGCAAGCCAGCCAAAATTATCAAATGCTGCTTCAGCAAGAGCAGCAAAATGCGCAACGTCTTGAAGAACTCGCGGCACGCGAGCAAAAAGCAGCCCAAATCATCCAAACCGCTCTTCAAGGCCACCAAACGGCTATTCAACAGCTTCAGCAAGTATCGCAAATTTGCAGACAAGTGGAGAGCATGATTCATACGCAATTCAACTCCTCGGTTTCGCAATCCTTTAATACCCATACTCCGTCCTACAACACGGGATATGCATCGCAACAGCCGCAACATTCTTATTCGAATTTCAACTCCCATAACGATGGCATGCATTCGACGCCATACCGCTCGATGCAATAAGACACAAAAAAGCCCGCTGCAGGCTGGTGCCTGCAGCGGGTTTACTGTTTGTTTCAGCATTTCCTTTGGCATTGCGTATTGTAACGTTCCTTGCTTGATTCTACCTTATCTTCCCATAATCTTTTGCTTTAAAATGCAGCTTGCATTCGATTTCTACCTTCTGATATTCCTCGCGCCAATTCAGCTTCTTCCACGCCTCGTAAGACATGCTGTTGCGGACATGGATGCCTATGCCCAGGCTGTCCACCTTGTGCAGCTGCAGCTGCTTTACAAGTCGATTCGCGCTTTCGGTCATGATCTCGGATACTTTACTCTCCACCTCATGCCTTTGCGCGTCAACGCTAAGTTTTTTATTCCCGATGTATTCGTGTACAGAGCCTTTGAAATTGGCATTGATCGTAACATGTATGGTGCCGCCGGCTCTGCGTTCCACATGCACCTTGCGGTTGCTGAGTACGGAAGTGAACATGATATATTCCGATGAACTCCCGTCTTCCCCTCTGCTCAAGACCAAGCTCATGTCACCTTTCTTGAATTTCCCCCGCAATATGGAGAACAACAAGGCATCGCGATTAGAGATTTTGGCGATATATTTATAATCCTGAAATAAAGCGATGCCATCAACCGCAATATCTTCACCCGCTTCTTTAAGAATGGGTGCAATCGGGTCAATCCCGTCATCATAATAATCCCGCTCGAACTCGTATAGAGTTGTTCTCGGAATACGGTGGTTGCTGCTCGATTTCTCGAGAAGGCGGTTGATGTATTTGTCGGTAGACAAATGCTGCTTGTAGTTTTTGGACAGGAGTTCCTTCGCGTTCCCGTTTACTAAAGTGATCTTGACGAGCGGTGAAATCGAGGTGTCCCTCAAAATGCTGTTTATTTCATTAGACAGGTCTTTACGGGCAAGCGCCTCGGAATACAGCAGCACCCGGATTTGTCCATTAACAAGCAGGAGATCGGTCTCATTAGCAAATTTAATTCTCGCATCCTTTGAGCTTTGCCCGATGGCGGAATGGAGCTCCCTTTTCACTTTTATCGTCGGCTCGGCTCTTGGTATACTGACCGTAATTTCAACCTGATTCTGCGGAGCCGCATCATAGCTGGCCGCGTAGGTAAAACCTATGCGCTCCAATATCCGGTAGTCGCATCCGGGAAGCACGACAAGCATCAATATCGCCAGCAAGCTAATCGGTAATCTATTCATGAGCAGGACTTCTCCCCATTTTCTGAAACATAAGCACGACCAATAGCAAAATAGGCAGACCAAATGCAATCCCCGATTCGATCATGCTTAGCGTACTAAGCCAATCCCCAACCTCGTTTAAAGTCTTCGGAATATAAGCGATCAGAAAGCATGTCAACATAACGATAAAAGCGAGGAAATTCGCTTTCAGCTTGGGAAAAATTTGCTTCAGCACCTCCAAAGCGCACCACTCGTACATCAGGATCGAGAATAAGACGGTAAACAAAACAAAACCGTACAGCAGATTTTCCATCCTCTCCATAAAAGGAAAACGGATATAGGCTAACATTTCAAGCACGGGAAATGCCTTGTTCTTTAATTGCTCGAGACTAAAGACCCCAAACGTAACGATCGAGAGATAGGAATAAGTCAGAGTCGTCATACCGTTGCCAATCAGGACCGATTTTACGAACTTTGTCTTCTTATTTGTATACGCAAACATGAGAAGAACAACCTCGTAACCAAGTAGCGACGAATAAATATCCATGCTTTCAAGATAAGTGAAATGTCCTCCCTTGAATAAGAATGGCGTAAGTCTAGACCAGCTGAAATCCGTATAGAAAAAGAACAGCAGTAAGAACATCCAAACAAACAGCCCAAAAAATACGGTAGATGCTTTCGTAATATTGTACAAGCCTTTAGTCAGCAGCCAGAAAACGAGGAGATCCATGATGAATTTGAATTCCATCGGATCCGTGGTCGGGAAAGCGTACATCTGGAAAATAAGAATATATTCCTTCCCCGCCATGCAGCCAAGCATGCTCCATACGATAGCTAAAGCTAAATAAACGGGTACCAGCATAAACTTGGGGATCGACTGCTCCAGAATTTGAAAGATCGACCGCCCTTTCCCCAGCTTATATACCGCCCCAATCAAAAGAATATTTATAGTTGCTATAAGACCAAACCCCAGCACCGTAATCCATCCGTTTGTGCCGAAGGTCTCCGCGAGCAGCTGCGGAAGAATTAAAGCCATGACACCCGTTTGAATCATATGGACGAGGATGGTGGTATGGAATGGAGAGAGCTTTTCCTTCGTCTCCGTATTCATAAGGGTCACTCCTTGGTTTTATTTCGCATCACATTTGGGGAAGAGCTTTGCGAAGGTCTTTCCCGCAAGGCTGTGAAGGGAGCTCGAATAAAGATGTCCTTCCAATCTTTTGGCTTGAATGGGGCAACCGGGTTGAGATACGACGTTCCCATGCTGGTCAGACCGGACAAGTGAATGACGATAGCCGCAATACCGAACACCAGTCCGAGATTACCCAAGAAGCCGGCCAACATGATCAGTCCAAACCGGATTAACCGGATCGACGCACTCATCACGTAACTCGGAATGACGAATGAAGCAATGGCAGATGAAGCAACGGCAATGATCAGAATGTTGCTGGTCAACCCCGCCTGCACGGCTGCCTGTCCGATCACGATACCGCCAACGATACCAATCGTCTGTCCGATTTTGGTTGGAAGCCGGGCTCCCGCTTCGCGAAGCAGCTCAATGGTAACTTCCATTAATAAAGCTTCATATAAAGGAGGGAAAGGCACCCTGCTCCGTGATTCCGTTAACGTCATGAGCAGATTTTCCGGAATCATCTCGTAATGAAACGTCGTAACGGAAACGTACAAGGCGGTAAAGCTAATCGTTATCACAAACGCAATGAAGCGAAGCAGTCTGATGGCGCTGCCCAGAATCCATCGCTGATAGTAATCGTCCGATGAAGAGAAAAACTCGAAAAACGATGTGGGCAAGGATAGTACCGAGGGGCTGCCGTCCACGATTCCCGCCACGCGTCCGGCTACCAGCTTCGAGACAATCGCGTCCGGCCGCTCGGAAGTCAGATACTGCGGGAAGATGGAATATTTATTGTCATCCATGTACTGGATAAGCATGTTCGTATCGAGTATGGCATCAACCTCGATTTGCTGAATGCGCTTTTTGGCTTCTTCAACGAACTTCATGTTGACGATATCCTTTATATAGAGCAGGTACACGTCCGTTTTGGAAACCTCGCCAACCGAGAGCTTAATGACCTTCAAATGGGAGCTCTTTAGCCTGGCGCGAATCATCGCGAGACTTGTATTGATTTGCTCGGTGAAAGCATCATGCGGGCCTGTAATGACCGTTTCCGTCTCGGATTGGCTAATTGCCCTGGCTTCCGGGCTGTAGACATCGAATACGTAAGCATCCGGACCGTGAAACACCGCTATGCCGCCTGATAAAACATCCAGAATCAGCGTTTTGCTGCTGGTTGTTTTAAAAGGCTGCAGATGCTTCACCATCTTGGCGACATCCTCGTCGCTGCCACTCAACAGCGGGGACAAAATATGCCGGCTGAGCTTATCCTTATCCGTCAATTGATCGAAATACACGAGATCGATTTGATGATCCGGAAACGTACGGTGCGTAATATCGCTGCAGTCAACGAACTCCTCCAACGTGTGGGCGAGCGTCGGCGGCTTGGAGTCTTGTTCGGGCGGAGACTGATCATCTTGATTGGTTTGGCTCGCCGATTCCTTAACGATCATGTTTCGCAACGCTTTAGAAAATGTCATCCGCACTCACCTGCCAAGGATAGAATAAATCTTAGTTTGCATAATCTTCCTGAAAATTAACCAAAAAAAACCGCGATCGAAAGATCGCGGCTTCTAAACTATAATATATGCAGCTTAATAAAGATGGTCTTCTGTTTCTACCGTAGCCTGAAGCTCACCATTGTCCGCTATCGAATCAATCGTGACATCAGCCTTTCCCCTATAATTATTTTCGATATAGCCAAAAATCGTAATTTCCTGTTTCGTCAGCTTATCCTCATACTGCAGGGTGATGGAGCCTTCTCCAAAGTTTTGGGGATAAACGTGAAGCTTTTGGTCCGAATGAGCCTTCATTTCGAATGTTTGCGAACCGTTGGGATAGACGAGAGTCAACTGGATAATCTCCTGATCCAATTGATTATGGACCGTAATCCGAAACCCTTCCTCACTCTTACGGGATACAATCATAACAGCCAGAACAAATAAAATAACCGCGGCAACAAAAACTTTACGCATGAATACCTCCCCTTCTCGCTAATTTCCAGTTTAATCCGATTGACTGCCCGTGTAAAACAAACCAAATAAAAAAGAACGGGAGCTGCCCGTTCTTTTGTTAATTCTATTATTTTGCAGGTACAGAGAAGCCGTATTTCACGAACACGTCAAGCGCTTCCTGCGATTGCAAATACGCGTAGAAATCTTCCGCTTCCTTGCTGTGCTTCGACGCTTTCACGATTCCGATCGGATACTGGATAGCCGTGTAGGTCGCCGGATCTACGTTAAACGCGATTTTCACTTTATCCGAAGTCAAGGCATCCGTCTTGTACACAAAGCCCGCATCCGCGTTACCCGTCTCGACGTATTGGAGGACTTGTCTAACGTCCTTGCCTTGCACGGACTTGGCTACCAGGGAATCCCACAGCTTCGCATTCGTCAACGATTCTTTCGCGTAATTGCCTGCCGGAACGCTTTCCGGAATGCCAATCGCTAGATGCTTCACTTCCGCTTTGGTCAGATCGTTTTCCGTTGCAAGCGCAATGCCGCCATCAGCCGGAACGACTACAACAAGCTCATTGCTGAGCAGATTCGTTTGTTTATCCGTATCGATAAGCTGCTTATCCACCAGTGCCTTCAAATTTTTCGCGGCAGCGGACAGGAACAGATCGGCCGGAGCTCCTTGTTCAATTTGCTGCTGCAGAGCGCCCGAAGCGCCAAAGTTGAAATTCAGCTTCACATTCGGATTTTTTTCCTCGTACATGTTCTGAATGTCGTTAAGAGCATCCGTCAAGCTGGCCGCCGCGGATATGGTCAGCTCAACCTTCGTTTGAGGCTCTTCTTTTGCACAAGCTGCCATAACCAGAATGATAATGACCAGACCTAATAAAACCAAACTGCTTTTAAGCTTTCTTCTCATCCGTTCTCCTCCATATATATCTGTTTATATCTATTTATAACTAGTTTATATCATACATCACTAATCCAATCCAATAAATACTGACTTTTTGTTGCCGGGGCACAATAGAGTTGTTTGTTATGTTACAATATGGCCAAACCGTTGAATTGAAGGTGAAGACTTTTAATGGCCGATGATATTTCCTATACAACCGAAGAAATCGCCCAGATTCTTAAAGTATCCAAGCTTACCGTTTATGATCTGATCAAAAAAGGCGAGCTGCCCTCCTACCGTGTCGGCAAGCAGATGCGGGTAGACGCATCCGATCTTGAAGCTTATAAACTGAAAACAAAAAACGCGGGAAAAGGCACGGAATATGCTGCACCCGCACATCCTGCCACACAGTCCGTGCCTAGCTTCCCCGTTGGCGGAAGCCGCCCAATCGTCATTACCGGTCAAGATGTCAGTCTTGATCTTCTAGCGAAGCATATGGAGAAACAGATACCCGGCATCCGTCCCTTGCGCTCGTATGTAGGCAGTCTGGATAGCTTGATTTCCATGTATAAAGGAGAATCGGACATTGTCAGCACCCATCTGCTGGATGGCGATTCGGGAGAGTACAACCTCCCTTACATCCGGAGATTACTGATTGGCTCCTCCTATAAAGTGGTTCATTTGCTTAAACGCCGGGCCGGCTTGTATGTCGCTAAGGGAAATCCGCTTCAGCTTGGCGGGTGGGCCGATCTTGGACGACCGGGCATCCGGTTCGCAAACCGGGAGAAGGGCGCCGGCGCCCGGGTTCTGCTCGACGAACAGCTGCGGCTTCACGGAATTAAGGCAGATCAGCTTTCCGGCTATGAACATGAGGAAAGCAATCATATCGGGGTTGCAGGGAAGGTAGCTTCGGGGGAAGCCGATGTTGGGGTTGGCATCGAGAAAGCCGCTACTATAGTGGGCAATGTAGACTTTGTTCCGCTCATTCAAGAGCAATATGATTTGGTGCTGCTGAAGAAGCCGGAGAATATGGCATGGATCGCAGCCGTGCTCGGCATCCTCAACTCCCCTGCTTTTCAGAACGAGCTTCGGTCCATATCCGGTTATGATTTGTCTTTGACGGGCCAGGTTTTGTTTGAAACTTAAGGGTGGAGGTTAGAAGGCAAATTACACATTCATGAAATGCTCCATTTGCTTTTAACCTTTTAGAGGAAATAAGAAGAAGAGGCTGTGCAGGATAACTGCACAGCCTCTTTTTCTTAAAGCAAGTCTTCTTTCGTGATGGCAAATAAGAGATGGTCTTCCCATTGCCCGTTTATTTTCAGATAACGCCGGGCTAGTCCTTCTTGCCGGAAGCCGGCTTTTTCGAGGACTCGGAGGGAACTCCCGTTTTTTGGCATTACGCTTGCCTGAATGCGATGAAGATGAAGATCGTGGAAGGCTTTGCCAACCATTTCCGCTACGGCAGCGGTGGCATAACCGCGACCATTATGAGCTTGATCGATAAAGTAGCCCATATATGCATTCTGAAACACGCCGCGGGTCACGCTCGTGAGGGCAATCCGGCCAATCAGCTCATCCGTTTCCGTCAGAAATACGCCGTAAATATAAGCCGTTCCCTGCTGCGCCGCCGAAATTCCGTTGCCAATATCCTTCATCTGCTCCTCGAGCGTATAATGCTCATCCCCTCTGATCGGTTCGAATGGCTGGGAGAAAGCTCGGTTCCTCAGCTTCAAATCGAGCATAGGCTTGGCATCTTCGGGCTCAAGCATACGCAAATAAATCCCGCTCTTATTCATGCCGCTATTCCTTCGAACGCTCGATTTTATGGATGAATTTATCCATTAATTGCTGCAGCACCTGCAAGATGGCAAAGTCCGTTAACCGGCCGTCATCGTCGAATTTCATATGCGCCTGGGCAAGCTTCAGCTCGGGACGGTTCACCGGATCCATATCCAGGGCGAAAATGAGCTGGCGCAGGTTTGTTTGCGCGCGTGCCGTGCCGCTCGGGCCTGGTGTAGCACCCATAACCGCAACCGGCTTTGTCGCAAGCGGGGCACCGATATTTTTCCGGGATACCCAATCGAGTGCGTTCTTGAGCACGCCCGTGATAAGACCGTTATATTCTGGAGTACTGATCAGAAAACCATCTGCGGAGCTGCACAGCTCGGCGAACTGCTTGACGGATTCCGGCAAATCCTCCTCGAGATCCTGGTTATAGAGCGGCAGGTCGCCAAGCTCGGCGTAGGTGTATGTATAATTTTCCGGTAGAAACACCGCCGCGTTTTTTAACAACGTTTTGTTCAGGGAAGCCTTGCGCAAGCTGCCGGTCAGGCCAACAATATGATAGGATTGCGTCATGGTGTGCATCTCTCCTTCAATCTTAAGTATACTGTGCAAAATAGAGCACAACTTTAAGATTAACCGATTTCATCCTCCTCGTACATAGCCGCCTCGCGGTCCCGGATATGCCGACGCAGATTCGAAGCCAGCTCCCGGTCGATAGTTCCTTTCTCGTACAAGGATTGAACCTCATCCCTTTCGGCTTGAATCGCAATCCAGTGCAGCTCCTTCCGCGCTTCGTTGAAGTCCTGAGTCTTGTTCTTCGTATGAACGGGCATCGCCTTCATTCGCTTGATGATCTGATGATAATAAGCCGTTACGCATTCAGTCGGATCGTCTTTCGTATCGGGCTGGCATCTGGCATCCATCTCTTCAAGGACCGCCTCGGAGCATTGAAGCCTTAGACCGCGGAGCGTTGCAATATCCGCTTCGGAGAACGCTAATTTTCGGCCTGCGCTTGTAAAATTCGCTTTTACTTTGCTCCATAGCCCCTTCAGCACCATTCGCCATAGATGCAGCCGGTTGGCCAAAATCAGCTCGATCTGATCCAGCATCTTATAGTAGAAATCCGCATGCTTCTCGCTAATCGAACCGTTCTCAAGCTGCTCGTTTACGTATTTCCGCTCGATATCGAGCGCCACAATCCGCATTTCCAGCTCCTGCTGACGGCGTCGCGGCAGCGGTCTGTTCTGGTTCTCGCGAATCTCCAGCTCCAGGATCATCCTGCGGTACTCGGCAATAACGGACTCGATCGCCTCTTCATTCGCTTCATGGGTGACGCGTTCCAAATGCCGGATCGCTGCCCCCATCACTTTCATTTGCCATTCCCTCTCCTCATGGGCCTTCTCGGATTCGTCCGCTACTATCCGTTTTTTCGCAATAAGCGGCAGCAGAATGCTGGCCGACAGAAGCGACAACAGAATAATAAAAGCGGCGAGAAAAATAATTAAGTCTCTTTGAGGGAACGGATCGTTGTTGTTCAGCACAAGCGGAATCGAGAAAGCACCGGCAAGCGTAACGGCTCCCCGCACACCGGAAACCGTCGTAAGAACGATGACTTTAAGACTAAGCTTATCTTTTCCAATCCAGGTGAACAGAAAAGTCCAGACGAACCGCAGTACCAGCAGCAGCACAAAAATAACGATCGCGTAACCAATGACGACCCCGTTATTAAAGGCCGGATCCTTAAAGATTACCGAGGTGACCTGCGGGATTTGAAGACCCAAAATAACAAAAACAAGCCCGTTCAAAATAAACAGGATTACCGACCAGGTATTGACGGATACCGCCTTCAACCTTGGCATGCTGTGATCCACCCGGTCATCCTCGATGGCATGGACAATTCCGCCGGCAACCGCAGCAAGGATACCGGACACGCCCAGCTCTTCCGCGATAAGATAGAGCAGAAACGGCGTAACGAGCTGCAGCAGCATATGCATCGTCTCGTCCTCCAGTCCCGCCCTTCTGAGCAGCTGCCGGATTCCGATAATGAGAAATGCAAGCAATGCGCCGACCAGAAGCCCGCCAACGGCAATAACAATAAAGCTGAACGTTGCTTTGTGCAACGAGAATACCCCTGTCATCGCTGCTGCGATTGCGAATTTGAAGGCAACGAGACCGGAGGCGTCATTCATCAGAGCCTCGCCTTCCAATAAGCGCATCAAGCTTTTGGGCAGCTGGATCCGGCCGGCCAAGGCTCCTACGGCAACCGCGTCCGTAGGAGACAGAATGGCCGCAAGACCAAAAGCCGCGGCAATAGGAATCGTTGGTATCATCCAGTGAATCGTGTAACCAACAACTACAACCGTTGCGAACACCAGCCCTACGGACAGCAGCAAAATAGGAGCACGCAACCTCCACAGTTCATCGCGCGGCGTGTTTCTTCCGTCGTTGTACAAGAGCGGAGCGATGAACAGGATAAAGAATAATTCCGGCTCCAGATGCAGATGGAACCCAATCGGAATAACGGCAATAACGGCTCCGAGGGCGATCTGGATAAGCGGAACCGGTACGAATGGAATATAGCGATAAAGGACATTGGACACGCCAATCAAGACAAGCATGACGAGTACGATAATAAAAATTTCCAAGCGGGCTCCCCCTTCCTTTTGTATTACAAAAGGGACCAGCCGCATATTGCGATCGATCCCTTCCGTTCATTTTGCTACCTGCCCATGTCCGTCAGTCCGGGAGCGTGCTCGTTAGGCAGCTCGGGATTATAGGAATTCTCGTATCGTCCAGTCGGAAGTTGAATTGGGCGTTATGAAGGCTCTTTTCGACGTATTACCGGAATTCCGGATATTTGTTAATATCGTAATTCGGTACGGGGAACCGGCAACGTACCTTGTGCGCCAACTATATAGTGATGCGGGTTTGCACGCTTCACCGCTTCATCAAGCGGAGCGTGATCTATACCAGCATTACCCGGAATTTATTCCCCTGAACCAGTCCGGTACGATCATGTTAATCAAATCTTGTTTGTAGAAATACAAGGTGAAACCTCTTTTAGTTGGCTTAATCGCTAATAGGATGTGTATCAGGAGAGTATTTCATTCGATGGTAATGATATGCCGGGGAATGGGACAAATTACGGGCAATCAGGAAAGAGAGGGATACCCATGCACGAGCATGAAGATATGTCCTACGGCGAGGATTATCATTACCTCCCGGTTACTTCAATTAAAAGCGGCAAGGGCCTGGAGGTTCTGCCCGACTTGCATTGTCTGACCGTCCAAATCGTGAATGTCTGTTTTATAGGGATGCCCGGGCAAAAAAACTGGGTCCTCGTCGATGCCGGCATGCCGCACGCGGCCGATACCATTATCGGGGAAGCAGAAGAGCGCTTTGGTTCCGGGGCAAGACCTGAAGCGATTTTTCTTACTCACGGTCACTTCGATCATGTCGGATCGATTGTGGAACTGGTCGAACATTGGAATGTGCCTGTTTATGCCCATCCGGATGAGCTGCCCTACCTCACGGGTCAACGCAATTACCCGGAGCCTGACCCTTCCGTGGATAGCGGACTGGTAGCGAAGCTCTCCTCACTGTTTCCCGTCGATGCGATCAACCTGGGCCATCATCTAACGACCCTGCCGGAGGACGGCTCGGTTCCCCATCTGGCGGGGTGGCGTTGGCTTCATACCCCTGGACATTCACCAGGACATGTGTCTTTCTTCCGGGACAGCGACCGAACCTTACTCGCCGGAGATGCTTTCGTGACCGTCAAGCAAGAATCGATGTGGAGCGTTATCACGCAAGAGCTTGAATTAAACGGTCCACCGCGTTATTTAACGACGGATTGGAAGGCGGCTTCCGAATCGGTCCGCAAGCTAGAGGCTTTAAAGCCAGCCGTTGCCGTCACCGGGCACGGGATGCCGATGAAGGGGGACTTGCTCTCTAGCAGCTTGGATAATTTGGCTCGCAATTTCGATATCCTTGCGCTTCCGGAGCATGGGAAGTATGTTCAATAACAGAAAGAAACCGTGGGCTGAAGCCCACGGTTTCTTTCTGTTATTGACGTTTAATCCAGCAACACCTTATCCCCTTGCTTGATTGTTCCGGTCTTGACGACGGAAGCGTATACGCCAAAGTTCAAATTAAACTCTTCATTCACTTTTCGAAGCAAAGACGGGTCTTTGACCTGGGTGTCCGGATTCATCGTAATAAGCACGCATCGCTGGCAGAAGCTGTCCACCTGCAGCTGCGCATCTCCAATCGTCAGCCTGCGGCCGATCCAATCTCCTTCGGTAAACGAATCATCTGCGACCTTAACTACGAAGTTGGCACGGAAACGGCGCTCGTCAAGCTCCTTGCCCCAAGTCTGCTGAAGCTTGTTCAAGGAGCTGTCCGTAATGATCAGAATACTCGCTCCGTCCACGGACAGCAGCTGCGGATGCTCGGGATGCGCTTCTTTCATGGCCGACATGGTCAGCCTTGTCTTCGTCTGGCTCTGGACTTCTTTCAGCAGCCTTTCATCCCAGCTATACTTTTGTCCGTCTGGTCCCGTAATCCGAATTTCCCCGTTCCGGAATGTCGCCCGATAATTCAATAGATTGGGTATATTCCTTGCGGTTATGTATTTATACCATTCCTTCTTCGTCTCATCATAAAAGGCGACAAACCTGTCTCCGAGCATGCCATACTCTTCGATTACGCAATCCTCAAGCTTCTCGCCTGCAAACGATTTCACCGGATAACGGTATATTTCTTGAATTTGGCCGATCTGCACGTTCGAATACCCCTTTGTCTAAACATTGTAAATTAATATATAGAAGTCTTTATCTTAATTGCTCAAGCAATTCAACAAGCCGCATATATTGCCATTCCCGCTCCTGATCGGCGATCAGCTTTGCCTGCGCTTTATCCGCCAGATCCCGGATAGCCGTAGCCGCATAAGAAGCGGCATGCACCGCGTGACTGGCAACATGAGCAGTTGCGGCCGCATGTCCGGCGGCACGGGCGGCGCGTGATGCCGCGCTGCTCGCGGCAATGACATCGCGTGCTGCGGTATGCGCGGCAGAAGCCGCTTTGCGCGCGGAGGACATCGGAAGCTCGCCGCGCGACCAGGCGCGGGCTGCAAGAATAGCCTCCTGCATCCGACTATCCTCCGAGAGGACGATCTCGAAGCATGGACGGGCCCGATCGGCACAATCCGCCGCCCATAAAGCCAGGACGCGATGATCGACTTGTTTGACTAGGTCTGCTATACGTCTGTCCGGACTAATTAGCCCCTTCATATTTTGCTCACCTGTCGACTGTCACTTTGTTCCATCGTTCTTCGATCTCCTTTATTTGTCGTAAATGATGACGGGTATGCATCTCAATCAGATCATGCCACTCTCTGGCATTCAACCAGCCGAATCCGCCATGCCTCACCTTATATAGGGGATGAATGCCTGCAATCCGCAAATCCCAAGCTCTCATGTTATCTATTAACTGATTCAAATCATGAAGATGATCTTCTTTATTATTCGCATCGTTTGGACTGTATTCCATGCCTACCGGCAATTTGATCTTGACCGGCGGAAAAGCGCCCTCTCCGAACAATCTCTCGCCTGCTTCCGTTTTGCCAAGCGGCTGCTCGACGCCGGACTCCTCGCATTGCCTGATATTGTCCAGATATTCGAGAGCAACATCAACGATATGCGAGTAGACCTGGCCAATCGACCAGGTTCCGGGCTCGATCCGATAACGTAATTGTTCTATTGTATACTGATCAAGCCTTTCCGTATAAGTATAAATAACTTCCAGACCTCTCATTGGTCACCTCTTTATGCATGCCCTACCTACATTATATACCGTTCGCCTGAGATAATCATCTCTACGACCTGTTCAATAGAGCGGCTGTTGTTATTTACAATATGCCGTTTCTCCACACCCGATTCAAGGAATTCGTTCATTAAAATAAGGCAGCGTTCTCCCATCCGATGTTCAGGAATCCGTGATTGATCCCGGGCAAGCAGCGTTTCCCGATCCGTCCATAGAACAACATAGGATACGTTCGCAAAAGTCTCTCTCAGCTGTTCCTTCAACCATAACGCTTCATTCGGAAAAGTCACATAGTCGATAACGACATCAATGCCTTGAGCAAGAAAGTTACGGGTCAAAGCCAATAGGTTTGTCCAAATAAGCGCAAGTTCTTCTTTGCTCTCCCAGGGCTTCTGCCTGCCTTTTACATGCATATGGCTAATATAGTCACCGGAAATATAAGCAGAATTCGAGAAGCGCTGCACAAGCTGCTTCGATGTCGTGGACTTCCCTACACCAGCCGGACCGGAAATAATATAAACATGATTCATGACGATTCTCCCCTCCTAGAAAAAGAAAACGCACTTTCCATTAAGGAGAAGTGCGTCTGTCTTTTTAAATTATAATCGTTGGCTATTCTTGGAGTCAATCGAGCTGCAGCGCAGCTTCAGCCTTCGCTTCGGCTATGGCGGCAAGCGCTTTTCTCCAGCCTCCATAGGAGGTAATGTCCTCGGCATCAACCGTTCCGTAAGCCTCGCATATAAAGCCTGGCACAATGCTTCCGTCCGAGAGCTCGACTTTGCCAATCCCAAGCGGCGCCGGTATAGCAGCCGTAAAAGCACCAAATGTCGCAATCGGCATCTCCCATACTTCTACTTCAATGGATGCTCCGCCCTGCGGGAGCTTCAGAAGCCCCGGCTTGGGCGGTACCGTCTGCAGTTTCATCAGCTTATAGGATGGCGACGTCCGGTCCTCGCGGACAAAAACGGCTCCATGCTCCAGCATCTGGCGTTCTAGCGGCAGACCTCTCATATGCAGGCCGCAGACAGCCACAAGCGTAGTTGGCTGTGGTTCTTGCGCCGCACGAATCGCCTCGGCCAATTGGAACAGCCTGCCTTCTTCACCAGATGCGGCAAACAGAGTAATACCAAACGGCAAATCCGTAGCCGCAGCGCCGGAAGGAACGGCAAGCGCGCTCAAATCGAGCAGGTTGCAGTGGTTTGTATACAGCCCCATCGCGCTATTCGTGCTGATCGGGTCAGCCGCCACTTGTTCGCGCGTCCACGTACCGCCTGCTGTCGGCATGACGAGCGCAGCGTCTTGCAGCAGCTTTTTGGCCGCCAGTTTGTAGCCTTGCAGCTTGTGAAAGGCGGTGAACACGGATGCCGCGTCAAATTCCGGCTTGGTCGCGCCGCGGAGTACCTTTTCCGTTACCGGGAACGTAACACCCGGATGGGCTTCAATAAAGCTCCCCAGCGCCGACCAGCGCTCGGCCACCCACGGACCCTCATATAATAAGGCGGCCGCAGTTTGGAACAGTTGAATATCTACATATTCAACGGGAAGCTTAAGAGCCTTCAGGTTGTTTACGGATTTTTCCCAAGCCACCCGGTAGGAATCGGCAAACGGACCATAGAAGGTCAGGGGACCATCCGGAAGAAGCAGCTTCGCAGGAAGCTTGCGTTCGCCAACCGTTATCTCCTTCGACCAAGGATCATCCGGCTGAATACCGCGGACGACCTGGTCTACCAGCTCCGCATCTTCGAGAGTATGGGCAAATACCGTCACGCAGTCCAGACTCTCGCAAGCCGGAACAACTCCTTTGCTCGGCCATGCGCCAACGCTTGGTTTTAAACCAACCAGATTGTTCAGCGCAGCAGGCACTCTGCCGGAGCCGGCCGTATCCGTGCCTAGGGAAAATACCGCTTGCCCCAAAGCGACGGCTACGGCCGAGCCGGAGCTGGAGCCGCCGCTGATGAGCTCCGGACGCAGCGCGTTATGCGTATCGCCGTAAGGGCTTCTGGTTCCGACCAGTCCGGTTGCGAATTGGTCGAGATTGGTTTTGCCGACAGGGATTGCGCCTGCATGGATAAGACGTTCCACGACTGCCGCATGCTCCGAAGGCAGATACGAGTATTCCTCGCAGCCGGCCGTTGTGGGCATGCCGGCAACGTCGATGTTGTCTTTTACCGCAAACGGGATCCCCCACAGCGGCAGCAACGCACGGTCCAGCTCATTCAACCGGTCCAGATAGCGCTGGATGTATGCCAGCGACGGCGGCGTGATCCAAATATGCTTCTCTCGATCGGCTTCGGCACGATCAATAATAGATTGAATGACTTGCAAAGGCGTAAGCGTACCGTTCGTATATTGCTCGCGCAGCCATGAAATGGTCATTACCGATTGGAATTCGCTCATATGCGGGTCAGCTCTCTTTCCGCTAGTTTCGAAATGCCAACAATCAATTGGCCGGCATTAACGCCGTCACCCGGCTTGACGTGAACGGAATGAATGATGCCGTCAAACGGAGCATTTTGGGAGAACTCCATTTTCATCGATTCTACGATAATAAGGGTATCGCCTTTCTTGATGGAATCGCCCGGGTTTACAAGCACTTTCCATACGCTGCCCGGCATGGAGCATTTCATCGCATCCACGTCAGAAGGCAGCTCTTCGTCGCTAACCGGCTTCGCCGAATCCTGCTCCGACACGTACTCGGCAAGTCCAAGCTCCTTCCAGCGATCTCTTTCTTCATTAAAAGCTGATTGCTGCTGGCTTCGGAACTTATCCGCGCTCTCCTCGATGGAATCCAGGAATTGCAGGTATTCGCCAAGGTCAAACGTTGTTTCCGTAATATCCGCTTCGAATCTGCCGCGCGGGAAATCCTCCCTCAGCTGCAGCAGCTCCTCGGCCGTAACCGGGTAGAATTGAATCTGGTCGAAGAAGCGGAGCAGCCAAGGCTTGCCGGGTTTGAAGCTTTCCGTCGAGCGCAGCTTATTCCACATTTGGATTGTACGGCCAACAAACTGGTAGCCGCCTGGCCCTTCCATGCCGTATACGCACATATAAGCTCCGCCGATGCCAACGGCATTCTCCGGTGTCCAGGTGCGGGCCGGATTGTACTTCGTTGTAACAAGCCGGTGACGCGGGTCGATTGGCGTAGCCAGCGGAGCGCCGAGATAGACGTCGCCAAGACCAAGCACCAAGTAACTGGCGTCAAATACAATGCGCTGAACATCGTCAATGCTGTCAAGGCCGTTCACGCGGCGGATAAACTCCAGGTTGCTCGGGCACCAAGGCGCATCCGGGCGAACGTTCTGCTGGTAACGGTCAATCGCGAGCTGCGTAGCCGGATCATCCCAAGACAACGGAAGACGGACAATACGGGACGGAACGCGGATCGATTCGAGCGGCGGCAGGCTGCTGTCAATAGCAAGCAGCTGTTTGGCCGCTTCGCGGACGCTCATCCGCGCGGCGTCAATATGCACCTGCACCGAACGGACGCCCGGCGTCAGATCTAGCACCGGAATAACGCCGCTCTCCCGGATAGCTTCTACAAGGGCATGCACCTGGAAACGAAGCAGAAGATCCAGCTCCAGGGAACCATACTCGACAAGCAGATTCTCGTCGCCGCTGCAACGGATGGTAATCGGGAATTTGCGCCCTGCTTCCTCGCGGTACAGAACCGGATACTCCGGCGAGAAGGCCGCATGCACCGCCGGCAATCCGCCAGCTTGAAGCTCGTTGGCATGACCCTTCTCAATCGCATCCAGCAGTTCCTCCTGCTGCTTGCGAAGCTCTTCGGCTTCTTCCAGCGTAACGAGCTGGAATCGTACTTTGTCGCCAGGATGGAGCTGACCCAGCTTCCAGAACTCGGCGGATGCCGTCGTTACCGGGCAGACGAAGCCGCCAAGGCTGGGACCGTCCGGGCCAAGCAGGATCGGCATGTCGCCGGTCAAGTCAAGGGTTCCGACCGCATAGGCATTATCGTGTATGTTGGACGGGTGAAGCCCCGCTTCCCCTCCGTCTTCTCTCTCCCACAGCGGAGCAGGACCAATTAAGCGCACCCCGGTTCTCGA
This sequence comes from Paenibacillus glycanilyticus NBRC 16618, assembly GCF_004000805.1. GTDB lineage: Bacteria > Bacillota > Bacilli > Paenibacillales > Paenibacillaceae > Pristimantibacillus > Pristimantibacillus glycanilyticus. Next base: position 8,301 of record NZ_BILY01000005.1, on the reverse strand, counting down.
GCTGTTGAAGTGAACCTCAAAGCTTGTATTCGCAAGCTGCTCCAGATATTCCGGCTTCAAAAACTCGCTTGTGCAATGCGGCCCCGGAATAACGCCGATCGTCCACTCGCGGGAAATAGCCGGCTGCAGCTTCGCAGGAAGCGGCTCCTTGACTATGTTCACAGACGTTCCTTGTTTACGGTTCACGCCAAGAACGTCCCCGGTTCGCAGCGCGCGTCCGCCATGACCGCCAAAGCCGCCAAGCGTAAAGGTTGCCGCACTGCCCAGAATAAGCGGCATATCTAATCCGCCTTCGATCAGCAGGTACGTGCGCAGACCTTCCTCCGACTCTCCGAAGCTAAGCACTTGTCCGCGTTCCGCTCTTACCGGCGTGTACATCGGAATAACCTCATCATCCAGGGCCGGCTTCATATCGGCGCCGGTAACGCAGAACAGCATGCTCTCGCGGAATTTATAGGAACCGCCGCGCAGCGTCAGTTCAAGACCGCTCGCCTCATCGGCATTGCCAAGCAGCTTGTTGCCAATCCGGAAAGCGAGCGGATCCATCGGTCCGCATGGCGGAACGCCTACATCCCAGTGGCCAACCCTGCCCGGGTAGTCCTGAACCGTCGTCTGAACGCCGCCGTCCAGCACTTCAAGCGCGGACTCCGCCGGGGCAAAACCGTTTAACAGCTGGGTATATACATCGCCTGAAACGAATTGCTTCTCGTCAAGCAGCGCCTGAACATACTGCAGATTTGTCGTAATGCCATAGAAGCGCGTTTCGTTTAATGCCTGCTTCAGCTTGGCAATGGCATCCTCGCGGTTCTCGCCATGCACGATTACTTTAGCGAGCATCGGATCGTACAGCGTTGTTACTGTAATGCCATCGCGAACCCAAGTTTCCGTACGCGCTTCGCCGGAAAATAACGCCTGATCCAGCTGGCCCGCGCTTGGACGGAATCCTTGCAGGCAATCCTCCGCGTAGATACGGGCCTGAATGCTATGACCCTTGGACACCGGAACAAGAGCTTCCAAGCCGTTCAGCTCTCCCGCTGCTTCCTTCACCATCCACTCTACGAGATCAATACCAAGCACTTCCTCGGTAACGCCATGCTCAACCTGCAGGCGGGTATTTACTTCAAGGAAGTAGAATTTGCAGCTCGAAGGATCGTACAGGAACTCAACCGTTCCTGCGCTGCGGTAACCGGCCACGGCCGCAAGGCGCTTCGCGCAGGCAAGAATTTCTGCCCGCACCTCCTCCGGGAATTGCGGAGCCGGGCTTTCTTCGACAACCTTCTGGTTGCGGCGCTGCACCGAGCAATCCCGTTCGCCGAGGGCTGCAACTTCGCCGTTGCCGTTACCGAAGATCTGCACTTCCACATGGCGCGCTTTCGCAATATATTTCTCGAGGAACATGCCGCCGTTCTTGAAGTTTGCTTCCGCTAGGTGACGCACGCTATCGAAGGCAGCGCGCAGCGCTTCTTCATCGTCGCACACCCGCATGCCGATTCCGCCGCCGCCGGCCGTGCTTTTCAGAATAACGGGATAGCCGATCTCGGCTGCATGAGCAACCGCTTCATCCAGCTCGGACAGAAGAGGAGTACCCGGCAGGAGCGGAACATGGGCTTGCTCGGCCAGCTCGCGCGCGGAATGCTTCAGGCCGAAGGCTTCCATCTGCTCGGGAGTAGGTCCGATAAAGGCAATGCCGTTCTCGCGGCATGCGCGGGCAAAATCCGCGTTTTCGCTCAGGAAGCCGTAACCGGGATGGATCGCTTGCGCTCCGGTGTCTTTTGCAATTTGCAGAATGAGATCCGCGTTCAGGTAGCTTTCCTTCGCAGGCCCTTCACCCAGAAGCACCGCTTCATCCGCCATATCCACATGCAGGCTGTCTTGGTCGGCTTTCGTATATACAGCAACGGAGGCAATACCCATTTTGCGAAGGGTTCTTTCAATTCGAACCGCAATAGCTCCCCGGTTGGCAATCAGTACTTTTGTAAACATCGTAATCTCTCCCCTTCTCCCAAGATGGCTAGTCGTTCCAGATCAAGACGCGAATCGGCGTCGGATTATAGGCATTGCACGGATTATTAAGCTGTGGACAATTGCTGATCAGCACGGCAGTCCGTCCGACGGATTGCATTTCCACGTAAGCTCCCGGCGAGGATACGCCGTCATCGAATTTCAAGCCGCCTTCCGGCGTGACCGGCACATTCATGAAAAAGTTGACGTTTGGCGCCAAATCGCGCTTATTGTACGGCTCGCCGCGCTGTGCAAGCTGCAGCATAAACGTATCCCGGCAGTTATGCATGTGCAGCTTCTCATGAGCGTAACGGACCGTATTGCTCTGCGCGGAGCAGGAGCCCCCAACCGTGTCATGCCGGCCGCATGTATCGGCAACAATCTTCACCAGCTCTTTGCCCGATTCGGCAAGCAGGACAGAACCCGTTGTCAGGTAAATGTTCTGCTGATTCGTAATCGTAGCAACCGCGCTGTAATGATCCTCCGGATTATCCGCATCGAAGAACAACGTATCCGCCGCTTGATTGCCTTCCAGATCCACAATGCGGAGCACTTGACCAGGCTCCAGATCATGCATCCAGCCATCCCCTGCCAGTACTACTTCGTTATATATCGCCGCCTCAGGCAAGCGCGTGCTTTCTACCCGGTTAAAGCTTCCCATTGGTGTATCCTCCTCAAATGAATCGAAATATTCCGTCTATTATAGTTCCAGCAATTGATAGTAGCTCCATGTATTCTCGAACGCCCTGCGGTTCTCCGATCTGAAGTTCAAGCAATAATCATCCTCGGTCACCGGTTCGGCTGCCGACACTTCAATGCCAACCGGTACGGCCGGGTATTCCGTTCTTGGATCCAGCGGGTTAGGAGTATTCGATACGACAATCAGAACATCCATTTCCGTGCGGAGTACGACGGATGCACCGGCCTCGCAATGATCAAGCTCATAATGCATCTGCCCTTCGTCATCCACATAAACCTTGGAAAACAAATTCACAACAGGCGACATATCCCTTAAGCCAAGCCCGTTACGCGTCAGCTCTACAGCGAAGTTCTCTTGCCCGGACCGAAGCCATTCATTCCGGAGCTCCTGGTAGGTCGTCTTGCCGTACTTGCGGTCGGTAAGCGCTCTTGTCGTGTAGCCGCTGATCGTATCATGCCAGCCCAGGCTGTCTTCCACGATGCTCGCAAGCACTCTTCCGTTATCGCTCATAAGCGTATGGCCTTTCGTCAAATGCGCGGTGTATTGTGCCTTGAGCGAATCCGGCATGTTATAGCGCTCCGTCAGATCCTTCGCGTTAAAAAGCATAATCGACAGGTTCGCGCCTGCTTCCTCAGCCGTAAACCGAATCCGTCTGCCTTTGCTTACCGTCCCAGACCATTTCTCACCGGCGCGAATCGATGTTTTCCAAATGCTGCTCATCGTTATGTCCCCCTTTGAATAAAAAAAGCCCGGGAGAATGATCTCCCAGGCTTTTGTCCTTCCGTGTCATATGATCGGCTGCTTCGATAAGCTTCCGTCATACGCCGTCTCTCGGACCAGACTTGACGTTTACCCGTCAACGGAACCCTAGACAGCTTTTTCGCTCCGGCAATTCCGGAACTTATTCAGATGTAATGATTGCTAACATAGCCCAAGTATAAGTGGATTGATTTTCCGTGTCAATATACATTACATAAAAATTATTTGAATTCCGTTTCGATCGCTGCGGATGAAGGAAAGATTGGTGCTGAAGGCTTCATTTCCGCCGCGCGCAGCTTTCTTGTGCGGAACAGATAATAAGTAACGCCGAAAACGAGCCAAATGCAGCCAAGAAGCAGCGCTTGAGAATCGAGCAGCGTGATCAGCCAAATAATGAACGACGCTCCGATTAGAGGGAAAATCAAATATTGGAACGTTTGCTTGAGCGAACGCTGCTTGCGTTTGATGAAGCATTCCACAATGACAGAAAGGTTAACAAAGGCAAACGAGGTTAATGCGCCAAAGCTTACGAACTTAACGGCCATATCCAGACTGATAACTAAAGCAAGCAGAGAAATGACGGATACGAGCACGATATTGTTAACCGGCGTGCGGTATTTGGGATGCAGGGCGCCAAAAAACTTTTTCGGCAGAATCGAGTCGCGCCCGAGTACGTACATCAACCGGGATACGCTCGTCACGGAAGTCAGCCCTTGCGTGAAGATCGCAAAAATCAGAACGGTTGTAAAAATAGCTCCTAACGCTGCACCGCCGGCAAGCTTCATCAATTCAAAGCCTGCTGCATCCAGATTGTTAAAGGTCAGGTTAGGATATCTCATCTGAATCAGGACGGATGTCGTAATGTAGAGGATACTCGCAATCAGAATGATGAGCATAATCGCTCTTGGAATCGTCTTTTTCGCGTCGATCGTTTCCTCCGACAGCGTCGATACGGTATCGAAGCCAAGGAATGAGAAGCAGATCAGCGAAGCGCCGGCAAGCAGCGTCGACAATCCGGCATCCATGTGGGTGAACGGGAGCACAACGTCATGCACGCCATTCAAGCCTTTCATCAAATAGCCGCAGAACAAAGCGATAAATATGATCTGGAAGAGAACAAACAGCTTGCTTAAGCTGGCGGAGAATTTAATGCCCGCGATGTTGACGACCGCCAAAATGATGTTCAGCAGTATGATCCACACATAGGCCGGAACCGCAGGGAACTGTGCATTCAGGTAAATGCCGAAGGTCAGACAGGCAATAATCGGGGAGAACAAGTAATCGAGCAGAATCGCCCATCCTACCGTAAAGCCGGGAATAGGATGCATCGATTTTTTCACATAAGTATAAGAGGAACCGGAACCCGGGAAGATCTTGGCCATAATGCTGTAGCTGTACGCCGTGAAGAAGATCGCTACTATGGACAGCGAGTAGGCTTCCGTAATCATCCCTTTCGAAGCGTCATAAGCGATTCCGAATACCGAGAAGTAAATCATTGGCGTCATCCAGGCCAAGCCAAGCGCGACGACCTGAACAAGCGTAAGTGATTGGCGCAGCGTAATTTCTTGTTTCATCTCCATACTCCTCCCTTTCTCTGGACAAACGAGGTAAAACGGCTTTGCCGTCCTTAGGCGGCAGAACGCGTTTCAATCCGGAGAATAAAAAAAGCCGCGGGAAGATATTATTCATATCCTCCCGGGCTTTTCTCCCTCCGTGGACACAGCCTGTTGGCCGTGCGTCCTCTCTCGGACCAGACCAGCGGAATAGATCGCTGCGGAACCCTAGAGAACAATGGCTATTCAGTTGCTCGCGTAATGTAAGCTTACATTCTTCGTTTCAACTTGATGTTATTTAATATAACATGTAAATTTGGTTTTTCAAGCCCCTTTTTCAAATTTATTTGCGATGATGTTCGATTTGTTCACATATAAGCGTTTTCTCTTCGTTTTAATATAGAAAAAAGAGGACTACTCTTCGATAGAAGAGCGGCCCTCTTTCTGTTTCCTACCATGTTAATCGCCAATTCCTATCTTCCGAGGCCGTCAGCCGGCCTTTCGACCGAACATACCCAACCGCTAAATCGGCCATATCTTCCGCCCCTTCAAAGAGAACGGGCTTCCCTCGGAACATATCGAAGTTTCCTCCGCCCCCAGCGCGGTAACTGTTCATAACCACCGAGTATTCGGCCGTCATGCGGAGTTCCTCGCCATTCCGGGTAAGCTTAGTAATGCGTTTGCCAACAGGAAATGATAGATTAATGTCATATTCAATCCCCGACCACATGTCATAATTGTAATGCTGGGCTTTAGGCTGAAGATACGCATCGCTGATGCCTGGTTTCCCGTCCGCGCCCAGCTCGAAATAAGCGGCACATTGCTCTAGCGCCATGCGGATATCCTCTCCGGTTAAACGAAGAACCGTTAACGTGTTTGGATATACGAAAGCCGACAGCACATCCCTGACCGTAATGACAGCTCCAAAGCCCTTGGACTCTTCGCTAAGCAAAGCCGCAGCTGATATTTCCGCGTCTGTCGACTCAAGCTGTACCTGATGAATAAACTGCACAAAGGGATGCGGTGCCCTGCGGCATTCGAATGGATCGCGTACGGACAAGTCCCCTTCCGTCGTTCCAATGGGCTGGTCCAGCCATTCCTGCGTCTTTCTTTCCATCGCCCCGGTTAGGGCCTCTACCTCCCTATCCGCCGCAGTATCCGCTTCCGGCTTCAACAGCCGGGCCGTTTTTGAAACAATTCGCCAGCCGTCTTCGCTATGCTCAAACTCAATTGCAAGATGTCCAAGGGCTTGTCCATTGCTTCCCGTCTGTACGACGAGCACTCCGTTCAGCTCCTCCGCGATCAATCGGTGCTGATGCCCGGTAATCAATACATCAATGCCCGGGACCTCCGTGCACATCGCGTAAGCCTGGTTCTCGCCGGTTAACCGCTCGGTAGCTTGGCCATTAGCCAAATCGCGTTCGAAGCCTCCATGATAGCTGACAATAAGAAGATCCGGCTGCTCATGCTCCCGTATGTAGGTGACCCATGCTTTGACAGCTTCAAGACTATCCCGGAATTGCAGTCCGATAATATGACTTGCTTTCTCCCAATGAGGAATATAATGCGTCGTAGCCCCAAGGATGACCACCTTCAGCTTGTCCTCTACCCGCTTCACTATATATGGCCGTCCGAGAACCGGTTCTCCCGACTCCTTCGATAAAATATTGGATGATAACCATGGGAAACACGAGGCAAGAGCAGCATGCTTCAGCGTCTCGAATCCATAATTAAACTCATGATTCCCAGGTACGGCCGCATCGTATCGAAGACGGTTCATCACTTCAATGCACGGATGAATGCCGGAAGCATGCGCTGCCGCGTAAGCGGCGAATGGCGAGCCCTGCAGCATATCTCCGTTATCGATAAGCAGCAGATTCGGACACTTCGTCCTCTCTTCCTTAATAAGCGCAGCGAGCTTGGCAAGTCCCGAAGGAATCTCTTCCCTTGTCCGGTAATCCACCGGTTGAATATAGCCGTGAATATCGCTGGTAACCAGAATGACGCATCTCAATTTCTCTCTTTCCACTGTCAGGTCTTCCTCTCCTTTCAATAAGCGCTATTGTAACAGAGCCCTATTCGGCAAGATATGTCTTTATGCGTATTTACAAATACTTATATCCCCAATGACCTTCCGTTAATAGAGATTACCTATAGTGGACGAGTATTTAAAATATAGAAATTTTTGGAGGGTTTTGGAAGTGAAGAAACTGCACCTGATCGTCTTACCACTGTTATTGCTCGCATTATTGGTTAGCGCCTGCGGTAACAACAGCAACACGAATGCAAGCAACAACGCCGCGAACGCTGCAAGCCCATCGAACGAAGCATCAACCGAGCCGTCCGCTACTCAGTCGCCGGAAGCAAGCAAAGCTCCGGAAGGTTACGTGCCAACGGAATTGACTGTCCAATTCGTTCCTTCGCAAAACGCGGATACGCTTGAAGCGAAAGCAAAGCCGCTTGAAAAGCTGCTCGGCGATAAGCTTGGCATCCCGGTAAAAGTAAGCGTATCGACCGACTACAACACGATCATCGAGGCTATGGCTTCGAAAAAAGTAGACGTAGGCTTCCTGCCTCCTACCGCTTACGTGCTGGCGAAAGAAAAAGGCGCGGCTGAAGTTATGCTGCAAGCGCAGCGGTTTGGCGTAGACGACGCTACCGGCGCTCCTACTACGGAGCTGGTAGACAACTACAAATCCATGATTATCGTGAAGAAGGATTCGCCAATCAAAACGGTTGCGGATCTGAAAGGCAAAAAGATCGCTTACCAGAACGTGACTTCCTCCGCAGGTTATGTATGGCCGGCTGCCGCGCTGATGGACGCGGGCCTTGACCCGCTGAAGGACGTTCAACCCATTACGGTAAAAGGCCATGACCAAGGCGTTCTTGCCGTTCTGAACGGCGATGTGGATGCGGCTGCGATTTTCCAGGATGCGCGCACGCTCGTGTCGAAGGATTATCCGAAAGTATTCGAAGATACCCGCGTCCTTACTTTTACGGAGCCAATTCCTAACGATACCATCAGCGTCCGCTCGGATATGAATGCGGATTGGGTCGCAAAAATCCAACAAGCTTTCATCGACATCGGTACTGACCCGGAAGGTCACCAAATTATTTTCGACGTATACTCGCACCAAGGTTATGTAAAATCGGATGACAGCGTATTTGACATCGTACGCCAATACAACGAAAAAGTAAAAACCGAGTAGTCTTCCGGTCTTCGTCAACTGACGCCAACTAAGGCATCGGACAAGCCAGTACAACGCCGCCTGCGGCTTGTGCTGGCTT